>JAEANN010000032.1 GCA_016841965.1 Candidatus Roseilinea mizusawaensis
AACTAGCGGTTATGCGGACATCCGCCTAATTCCCTTTAGATGACTCTCTCCGCCTAATCCCCCAAGTCGTTTGGGATTTTAGGCAGAATGAGTTGCTCAGTTGCAAACCCAACGATTCGAGGACGCACTCAGCGGTGCGCGTTATAGATGAAGGACTTAACGCGGCCTTCGCGATTTTGTCAGGCGCGCGTGACCGAACCAATGGCATCGCCGAATTGACGTTTTGTGTTGACATAGCGACATTCTCCTCACAAGTGTCGCCGCCGCTTCCGCGCATCGTCAGGCGCGTGCAGCGCTGCATCTCTCCCTGGAGTAATTTACTCACCCGGCACGCCGAGCACAAGCGGGAAAACCCTCAATTTCCACATACCACGCATCAACGCCCCTAGCGCCGCACCGCCGGCAAATACAGCGTGCGCATCTCGCTCAGCACCAGCGTGTAGGCCACGCCATCCCCGGCCAGCCGATCGCCGGCCCACTGGCGCACCCGCGCGTAATACCAGCCGTCGCTGGCCGGCCTCCACATGATCCACGAGGCCAGGCTGCCCCCAAAGTCGTCGTTCTCGGCCAGCACCGTCGCGCCGTCGCCGGCGTATAGCGTCAACACAGTATCGCTGTTGAACCCATCGCCTTGGGTCAGATCGCGCGTCCGGATGACCCAGGCCGTGCCGCCGCGCACCCAGAAGCGCACCCAGTCCTCATCGTTCAGGCCGCAAGAGGTGTGGCGCTCACTCACGCCGGCGCTGATGGTGCGCGCAGCCGCAGGGCCATTGTCCGGCTCATAAGTGTCGCCGCTGCAGGGCAGCACAAAAGTCTCGGCCTGAGCGCCGGCAGGATAAGGTTGGACGTTGCCGGCGCGGTCAACCGCCCGCACGCGGAACGCATAGCGATGCCCCAATTGGCCAAAGTAGAGCAGCGCGGTGGCCTGCGTGCCCGATAGCATCGTCTGCCACGCGCCATCGTCTTCGCGCACCTGCACCTCGAAGCGCTCCAGGCCGGATACGGCATCCTGGCCGCTCCAGCGGACGACAAACATGGTGCTGAGTTGGCTCGCCGTCAACGCCTGCATGGACGAGGTCGGCGGCGTGCGATCAAGCGTCACGCTCCACGTGCTGGCCCCGGCTCCGTTGCCGGCGCGATCCCAGGCATACACATAGAAGGCGACGCCCTGCTGATCGGCCACGCCGGCCGGGTTCCATGGCAACTCCCATCCGTCGCTGCCGTTCAGGTCCCAGCCCAGACTGCGCCAGGCCCAGCCACTGCCGTCGCTATAACCCACGAAGAACTGCGCCTGGTCAATCCCGTTGGCGTCTTGCAGTGCGGCCCGCACGGTGACCGTGTTGGCGTTGAGATAGGCCCCCTGCGTCGGGCTTTGAAGAGCGATGGCCGGCGGGGCGCCGTCCACCACAATCCGCACCGTCGCCTCCGGGCCGACGAGGTTGCCCGCCGCCCTGACCTGCCAACGGCTGTCGTAGGTCCCTTCCGCCGATGGCGCCGTCATCCGGAAATTACTGCTGTTCACCACGTCAAACGTGTAGGTGCTGCCTTCGTTGACCGTTCCGTAGACCGGCTGGGAGGTTGCTGCACCCAGGGAGAAGCCACCCACCAGGGAGAGGTTGTCTCCCCGGCTTCCCTGCAAGTAGCCATTCGCCACCCGGATGTGCACCAACGGCTCCACTGCTGCGCCCGGCTGCGCGTAGTGTGTGGAAGCATGTTCAACCGCCACATTGGGCGGACAATCTGCCAGCTTCTCCCACCCAACGCGGATGGCCGCTCCGCCGCCGTTTTCGTAATGTTCCACCCGCAGCGCATGTGCGCCCGAACTCAGGTTCACGTCCACATCGTATGCTGCCACTTGGTCGCGCCACTGATCCAGGCGCAGGACATCATCCACCCAGAACCGGACGCCATCGTCGGCGAAGAGGTGGAAGCGATACGTGCCGCAGGTGACGTATACGTTGCGGAAGAAGCGGGAGCTGAAGTTATCGCTGGGGAAAGTGGGGTCGGGGCCATCTGAGCCCCAGTCGTGCCAGAGCGTCTCGCCTTCGTTACGGCGGATGATCGGCGGGCCGGCCATATCGCGGTTGCCCCGATACTCGGCGCACCATTGATCGGCAGAGCACGACCCGTCGCGCGGCAAATAGCCCGGCCCCTGCCACCATACCTCCAGGCGCGCGCGGCCCTGATTCTCGAAGTACTCCACTTTCACTTCGTGGTTGCCGGGCGAGAGGTAACCGGTCCAGTCATGCCCATCGAAGGATGAGTCCCACCAAGCGTCTATGCGATTCTGGCCGTCAATGAAGATGCGGCAACCGTCGTCGTGCTGGCAATGGAAGCGATATTCCCCGCCGGGGAAATACACAGTGCGCACAAAACGCGCGCTCCATTCGTCCGAGCGGATGTTGTTGCCCGGCCCGCCGTAGCCCCAATCGCGCAACAGATACACGCCCGCCTCGCCGGTTTGCCAGTTCGGCGCGCCGCTCATGGATTTGTTGTTCCAATAGCTCGTGCTCCAGTTTCCGGCGACTGCGCCGCAGTTGTAGGACTTGGTGATGTGTGGATTGGGCTGCACGGTGTGCAAGTGGAATTCGTTGCCGGCGTGATCCCAGATATCCAGGCCGAGTTCAATATCGCCATCGGGCGCGCCGGCGGCGCACAGGTCCCAGTCATATTCGTACGGCGCGCCGGCGTCGCTATAGATCAACCGCCATTGGCCGCTCCATTTGGCGGTAAAGCGCACTTCTCGGACGCCGCTGCCGCTGTCGCTGGCCCAGGCTGCCAGCCGCACCGTGCGCCCTACTGTCGCCCCGTTACCCGGGCTGGTGTAATTGCCGCTGGGCGGGGTGGTGTCCGGCGCGTTGGCGGCGCAATTGGGCGCGCTGAAAATCTCGACCGACGAGACGCGATCGTTGACGCCTATCCCGTTGTCAAAGCTGTCGTTGGAGAAATCGTTGTCGCCGGGCGCGTTGTAGCACCTACGTCCCCCGCCACCCCCGCTGTGCTCGAACACGCGCACCGACCATCCGCCAGGGATGCGGATGGATGATGCCTGATCATTCATGCCGGCGGGTATGGTGTGCATGCCTGTGCTGCTGCGCAGCACATAGCCCTCGTTCTCGCCGCGCCCGCCGCAGTCGTAGTTGGCGTGGTAGTACAGGATGACGCCGCCGCTTTGTGGGCACGATGGCGGCGGGCTGCTCTGCCGATGTGCATCCACCCAAGCCGAGGGGTGAGTGTAGCCGAACCAGTCGGGATGAGCGCCGGTGTCGGCGTAGGCGGGTCCGGGGATACTGCTGTTGTTAAAGCGATAACCGTTCACGTTGCCCGGCGCCTGGCGCATGTCCCAGTAGCGGCGCATCTCCCAGTGCACGTGGCTGTTGCCTCCCCAGTCGTACAGCACGCCGATTGGTTGACCCTTTTGCACATCTGCATTGACCTGGATGAGTCCATTGGCAGCCAGATGTCCGTACATCGAATAGATGAAGCGATTGCCCCACGGCGTGCTCACGCCGGCCGGCAATTCGTGTTCGATGATGACGACGTAGCCGGGGTAGTTGGCGTTGCCCGACCAGACCACCCTGCCGTTGGCGACGGCATACACCGGGCTGCCGGCCGGGCGAAACCAGTCTTCGCCGGTGTGTTGCAACTGTGAAAACGTCTTGCCATACCAACTAGACCAGTCGTGGAGGTAGGGATTTCGGACGTTATAGCCGGCATAGCTCGGCCCCCGATTGGCGCTGCCGTCGCGCGGGTCAACAGGGAAGTCGAACGCGGTAGCCGGGCTGGCGGCTGCGGCCTGGGGCGTGAACGCCGGGGCTGTGTAAGCCGGCGCCTCGAGCAGGGTGAAGGCGCGCGCGATCTGCTCGAAGCGATCCAACGCGCCGGTGTCGGCCATGTCGGCGCTGAACTGCAAGCGGTAGTCGGCCTGGGGGGTATGGACGAAATATTCCACGCTGCGCACTTGCCCCTGATCATCCGGCGGGGTGAAGGCAGTTTCATATCGCCGTGCCGTCCGTCCGTCGCTCAGGGTAACCGGCGTCCAGCCTTCGGTCCAGCGGGTGAACGTCTCGTCGTCAAGCGGTGGGATGCGCGTCACGATCTGGATGTGCTCGCCCAGCCCCAAGGCGCTGACAATCTTGCTCTGTGCTGCTTGCGCCGGATCGGCGCGCTCTGCGGGCGTCACGTCTGGAGGATGAAAGAGGACGTAGCCGGCTTGCGCGTTGCGGTAGGCCGGCCAGTCATCCGGCGCCAGCGTCGGGTCAACGTGCGCTTCGGCTTGCAGCCTGGGCGCGTTGACCGCAATGCGGCCTGTGACCGGATGATCCGGCCCGGCTTGTTCCAACGCCGCGCGCAGGGCAGCCTCGGCAGCCTGGCGAAAAGCCTCATCTGTCGCCGCGGGCTGCGCACCGGATTCGATGAGCGCCGACGCGGGGGGCCCCACGTCGGTCTTTGTGGGCGGCTGCTCTTGGGCCAGGGCAACTGGCCGGAGCGAAGCAAATGTCAGGCTGGCGATCAACACGCCGCCGCAGACGGCTCGTCCTGTCTTCAGGCGTTGCATGGCGCCTCCTCTTGTTCAACGCGCGCAGATGACAATCGCGTCGCTCACCGTGCGACCGCTGCCGGGTGGAATGACGCGCATCCACGCATCGCCGCTGCGATAGATCAGTTGCGTGCTCGATCCGCCGTCCAGCTTGATGGCTGTCCACACGCCGGCGCCGGCCGGCCCCAGCCATTCGGCGACGGTTTGCAGGTTCTGCTTGGGCGCGACCAGCAGATACACCGTGCGCCCATCGCGGCTGACTGCTGCGACCGACTGGTTGTAGGTCTCCGTGCAATACCGCTCCGGCAGCATTTGTTGCTTGCACACGTTCATCGGCAGCACCTGGCCGGCCTCGATAAAAATGGGGCCGGCGGTCACCGCCGCCCAGGCGTACGTGTCGCGCCACAAATAGCGCCCGATTCGCGCGATGCCCCGATCGTCAATCACGAGAGCAGGCCAATGTTGCGGGGTATAGCTTGGGTCAATCTGCACTTTGGCGCGCATGTCGCGCCGGGCCTGGCCGTTGACCACAGTCCATCCTTCGGAATTGTGATGCCCCGGCCCGAAGTAGCCCCCATTGATGCCCGCCACAATTGAACAGCCAAGCGTCTCCTGCCATGCCGGGATCATGTCTTGCACAGTCTGCGCACTGAAACGCTCAGGGTCAGTCCAGTTGTTCGCCGTGATGGCGTGTACGCCCACCCACGGCCTGGACAGGTCGGCGACGATGGCAACGTATTCGTCAGCGTCGCAGCGCTGAACGCCATCGGCCAGCGCTGTGCACGTCGCGCGGGGAAGCGCTGGGCTGTGATTGCCCAGGCGCGGCATGCTTGTCTGGACCTGGGCGATGGCTGTGCCGGCTGCCTGGCTGCCGCCCGCAGCCAGTGTAGCAACCAGATTTTCGCCGCCGGCGACGGCCGTTTCACTCAGGTGCGCCACTTCGGTGGCTGCCTGGCGTTTGGTGTCCTCTACCGCAGTTTCAACTGCGCTGGCCATGGCTGTGCCCAGCAGCGCTTCATCCTCTGGGGTACACCCCGACAGCACCGCACACGCCAGGCTCAGCACCAGCCCGCAGCGCATCTTGTGAAAGCCCGACTGCATGACGACGCGTTCCTCCTGATCCAGATACGTCGTGCCGGCTGCTTGACTGCCGGCCACGCCGGCGCCGGCCTTGCTGCTAGCGACCAGCCGGCGACTGCGTGACCGCCAGCAGCAAGGCTCCCCCCAACGGCATGGCCGGCGTGGCCTTTGTTGTAAAGGGTATGGCTTGCCTGTGACCGGCGCAAGAGGGAAAACCCTCAATGTGTCCCGCACCACCGGGTGAATTGCAAGCGCGCTTGCGGCGTGCTTCACGCGCGCCGATGATCCTGCTCCAGATTTTTCAGCGCCCTCAGTTGCTGCCTCATCAAATCCCTGATGTCTAACAGCAAAAACAGGGTACCTGTGGTAATGAGTGATACGATGAAGGACAAGATCAGGCCTGCCAGCGCCCCAGGCACGCTAAATTCGAGTCGCCCACCCCAAAAGCCACCAAACGGAGACGAGCCGAAAGCAAGACCACCCCCAATAAACCCGAGCAGGCTGGAGATGACGATGTAGATCGTCAGAATCGGTTCCAGGAGCGATACGACCAACTTCTTCACGATAAGCCTCCAAGATGTGGAATCATGTGTTTTCTGGGCTGCGCCGAGCATGTGACGCCGGCGCAGCCCTGTCTTTCTTCATGGGCTGACGCCGGCGTACGGGTTCCCGGCTAGAGCATGGTCTGGTGCAGTGAAGGGGATCCACTTGCCGTTGGCCGGCCCGCCCCACGGCCGCACCCAGTACATCCGTCCGGTGTACTTCAGCGTGAAGTCCACTGAGCGCACCCCATTCTGGCGACTCAGCCGTGGGTCGCTGCGCACCCACGCCCCGATTTGCTGAATCACTCCGTGCGCCACCCCGCCATCGGTGAATGACAGTGCGCCGACGCGATCCAGCGCCGCTGCGATCCTGGCCTCAAAATCGGTCTCGCCGGCCGCCAGCCGCCGGGTGCTTTCGGGGGATAGATACACATACACCGCCGTGTCGTCCCGATTCCAGGACAGTGCACCGAGTTCAAGCATCTTGCGTTGATCAATCAATTCCTCCTTCACCCGCTTCGAGTGAATCCACCCCAGCAATGTGCTATACGCATTGGGCGTGCTGACGCGGAACTTCTGCTTGCCGTCCACCAGCTCTATCTCGATCAAAGCGTAGTCACCCAAGCGCACTGTCCCGTCGTAACAGAGATTCTGCTGCACGAATTCCAGGTAGTTTCCAAAGACCCGATTCACCACCGCCACGTGTCCGAAATTGCCGTTCGAGGCGGCTGCGCCAAAGATGAGCAAGTTGCCCGGCGCCGGCGGCCGCTCGGCGGTGCCGTCGTTGGGGTAGAACGTTAGATCACTGAAGTCTCCCTTGTGCGCTATGGCCACATCGCGCATTTGATACGCTGCGCCGATCAACGAGCCGTTCAGCGACCAGTTGGGATAGCCCACCGTGGCATACAGGCGCACCGCCAGGTCAACGCACTGGAAGGCGCAAGTGTTCAGCGGCTTGAGCGTTTGCGAACAACTGAAGTCGCACGTCGAGCCATTCTTGTAAAACACATCCACCCCGCGCCCACCGAGCCAATCCGTGCCTCTCAGGACGCGATGTCTTACATCCGGTAGCTCTTGCTGGGTTGGCCGGGCGGGTTGTAACGTAAATGAACCCATCTGGATTCCCTGACCCTGCGCCAACTGCGGTGGGGCCAGCGTCGCAAGCACAATTAACGTTGTGACAAGTGCGGATCGCTTCATGTCAACCTCCCTTTTTCCCCTGTCGTATTCAGGCGACGCTCTGGATTCAGGCTAGCCTGCTGCGCCGGCCGGCGCAAGAGGGAAAACCCTCAACTTCCCGCGCGTGTGTCCTGCCGGCGCCGGCAGGCTAGCATCTGTGCGCCATCAGCGCACGATGCCGTCACTCATGGCTTTTGAGATTTGACAAGAGATTGCTTCGCCAGCCTGCAATGTTTGCCGATCTTTTCATCATTCGATATACTGTGGACTGTTCTTGACCCTCAGCGCATAGATCATGGATGGGTAAGATGGGCGGGTCTTCATCTTGTCCCAAAGTCGCGGCCGGACGCCCAAGTGTGTTGGTGGTGGATGATGACGCCTTCAACCGCGAAGGCGTCTGCGCCTACCTGACGCAAGAGGGCTTCACCGTCTACGAGGCCGGCGACGACGCCGGCGCGCGACTGCTGATCCCCCGCATCCAATTTGACGCGGCTGTGCTCGATATTTCCATCCCTCCGGCCATGGGCACCCGCGCCCGCCCCGAACACAGCCTGGGCATTCACCTGGCCCGCCATCTCAAACAGATCAATCCCCGAATCGGCATTGTGCTCTTCTCTGCCTACGAAGACCGGGGGCGTGACGTGCTTGCGTTGCTCGATCTGGGCCTGGGCGGAATGGCCTACAAGCTCAAGGGCTGCCGGCCGGCGGCCTTGCTCGAAGCCTTGCGCGCGGTGTTAGATGGGCGCGTGGCGATTGACCCCGACGTCACCAACCCGCACGATCTGGCCGATGAACTCCTCCGTCGTTTGAGCAGCGAGGAGCGCCCGTTCATCGAATCCGCCCTCAAGTATGCGCATCATCTGACGCCTCGCGAGTTACACGTGGCCGACAGCCTGGCGGCCTCGCAGACGCTAGAGGGCATTGCTGAGCGCTTACAACTCGCCGGCAAAACTGTCGAGCGCTATGTCGGCCAGGTCTATGGCAAGCTGGGCCTGAGCGCGGCCCCGGCCCATTTGCGCAAATCCAGCCTGCTCACCAAAGCCTGGCTGATCCGCAGCCTGCGCAACACCACGCTGCCTGCGCCCTAGTAGCAGGTTGCAATTGAGGGATTTCCTGCTTGCCGGGGCGCCGGTGATGCGCTACCCTGCACCGTAGGCGCAAGTCTGGGAGGGTAAGAGACTCATCTCGTCTGGCCTGGTGGGATCATTCAAGCCCGGTCTTTGCTGGCGGTGACATGAAAACAAATCACGCACCCTTCGGCGTGCCGGCGCTGCTGGCCGTGTCCGCCCTGCTGGGCGTGCTTGCCTTTTGGGTCTCGTTGAGCGATTTGGGCCGGCCTTTCCCCGGCTTCCTCCTCATCCGCGACCCGTCCGGCACGCAGTGGTACATCGCCCAGGACACGCCCAGTTGGTGGCCCGGCCTGCGCACCGGTGAACTCCTGTACGCCGACCGCGTCCTGGCGATTGACGGACATCCGCTCGTTCCGGGCCTCAATTACATGGCCCTGTATGCGCAGGCCTACGCCCGCGGCGCGCGCGAGATCACCCTGCGGGTGGCCCGTGATGGGCACGTGTTCGATGTGCGCGCCCCCATAGTGCCATACACGCCGGCTATGTTGCTCGACTTAACCCTGCCGACCGTGCTGGTGCGGTTGTGCGTGTGGCTGCTGGCCGTCCTGGTGTACATCGCCAATCCTGCCGCACCCCTCAACCGCGCGGTGAGCGCGCTCGGCGCGCTGATCGTTGTTGTCATCGGAACGTTCTTCAGTGGCGTGAATTTTGACGCCACGGGCTGGCCGAATCGCCTAATCGAGGTGGGCTGGCCGGCGGCCACGTCGTTTCTCGGCCTCAGCATCTGGCGGGCGACGATGTGGTTCACGGCGGCGCCGAGTGAACGGCCGGCCTGGCGCGTCTTGCGCGCCGGCCAGATCGGGTTGCTGGCAGGCGGCGTGATCGCCCTCAGCCTCTATCTGATTGCCAGATCGCTGTGGTGGACGGCCGGTTGGTCGCAGTGGGTGGGGACGCTGGAGACGATCGGTTTCGCGATGCTGAATGTGTGTGTGTTTGGAGCCGGTTTCTTTGCCTTGTTGCGCATCGCATGGACGGCGTGGCGCGCAACCAGTCCCCGCCGGCGCCGCCAAAGCCAGATTTTGATGATCGGCTTTGCCTTCTCGCTCCCGCCCATGATTTTTCAGGTCAACGCCAACATTACCCAGGCAGGCGCCTGGTTCTTCTTCGGCCCGTTTGACCTGCGCTACCTGTATCTGGCATTGCCCCTGGCGCTGGCGTTTGCTGTGCTGCGTTATCAGATGCTGCGCAGCGTCCATCCGTTGTTCCTGGTGGTGCTGGCGTTGATGGGCAGCGGCCTGGTCGCCGATGTTGCCCAGTGGGCGTTGCGCGTCAGCGGAAATATCCCGCCCGATGCCGATCCCGGCCTGCCTGCGGTCTTGATCATCATCGTCATCACGCTGGGCGTGGGGGCCGTGAGCGTGCTGTTGCCGCGTTGGGCGGCTTGGTTCTTCAACTGGGAAGGGCAGCGTTACATGGCGGTGCAACAATTTCTCAACCGGGTGATGCCGCGCGCCGAGCCGGCCACATTGCCCAATGAGATTGCCGCCGCGCTGGTGGCCGAGTTGCAAGTTGAGAAGGCTGCCCTGTGGCTGCTGGACGAGCAAGGGATGTTGCGCCTGGCTGCCATCGCCCGCCATATCCAGGCCGAAGCCGAGGAGCCGCCGGCTTTGCTTCAGCCGCCGGCGGGCGCGCTGGCGGCCCTGCCCGGCGTAGTGATGTTCCTCGACCATCAGCGCGCGCCGGCCTGGCTGGCGCCGCTGGGCCAGGCCGGCTTTGTCGTGGTTGCCCTGCTTGCTGCGCAGGGCGAGGCGCTCGGCTTGATGGGCCTGGGCCTGCGCTGGGACGAGGAGACCTTCCATCGCCGTGATGTCGAGATTGTGGCGTTGATCGCCTTGCAGGTCAGCCTGTTTCTGCTCAACGCGCGTCGGATCGAGGCGCTGCGCGAGGTGCCGCGCCGCGTCTCCGAAGCCCAAGAGCGCGAGCGGCTGCGCATCGCGCAAGAACTGCATGACACTGTGCAGCAATTCTTGGGGCGGCTGCCCTTTCACCTGGAGCTGAGCCGGCGCGACATCCGCGCCAACCCTGCCGCCGCCGAGGCGCGCCTGGAGCGCTGTATCGCCGACGTTGAGCAAGCCGCCCGCGTCGCGCGCCAGATTCGCAGCAGCCTGGCCCCCACGCAACTGGTCAATAGCCTGGCCGGCCCGTTGGCCGATCTGGCCGAGCGTTTTCGCGCGCGCTCTGGCGTGCACGTGTCGGTCGAGATTGCGTCGGCGGTGGATGACCTGCTGGATGTTGAGGCGCGCCATGCCCTCTTTCGCGTGGCCCAGCAGGCCCTGGATAACGTCGAGGCGCATGCCGGCGCATCCGCGGTGCGCGTAGTGGCGCAGCCGGCCGAGCATGGCGTGCAATTGATCATCGCCGACAATGGGCGCGGCTTTGCGCCTGAAGACCAGGCCCTCGCAGTCAGAGAAGGGCACTTCGGCTTGCTGTCCATGCGCGCGCGCGTCGAGTCGTTCGGCGGCCGGCTGACGATAGATTCTGCGCCGGGCCAGGGCACGCGCGTGGTCGCGTGGCTGCCGGCGCGGCGCTCCTGAGACGCGCGGTCAGCTCACCTGCATGTTCCGCTCAGCCTGCGGCGTGCGATTGACCGACTGCCCGGCGTTGTTGACCGCCCACCCACTGATGAAGCCGATGTAAGCCGGGATCAACGGCAGCACGCACGGCGAAGCGAACGACAGGAAGCCGGCCAATGCAGCGATGAAGATCGTCGGCGCTGCGCCTGTGCCCGACCCCAATACGGCTTCTTCGGGGCTGAAGGTGGTGGCTGCCAGCACGCGCGTCACCTCCAGCATCTGGCCGGAGACGAGCAATATGCCGATGCCGATCAACAGCAAGCCGCTGACGATCTCAACGACGCGCATGTTGCGCTTGAGTTTGGCCAGCAGGGGGGTCATGCGGTCGGCCAGCAATGCGACCAGCAGAAACGGCACACCCAGCCCCAGCGTGTAGGCGACCAGCAACAGCAGCCGCGTGCCCAGTTCGCTGGTGACGCTGAGGGTGAGAATGGCGCCGAGGAAGGGGCCGATGCACGGTGTCCAGCCGGCGGCAAAAGCCAGGCCGGTGAGGTAAGACTGGGCCACGCTCGCGCCTTTGGACGCAGCCGGGTTGATCTGCCGGCGCGTGTCGCTGTACAGAATGGGGATTTTGATGATGCGCAAGGTGAATAGGCCGAACAGAATCATGGCAATGCCGCCGATGACGCTGATCGCCTGGCGCAGGTCAAAGAATACATCGCCCAGCGCCGTGCTGGCCAGGCCCAGAAAGCCAATGATGAACGTGCCGAAGCCGGCCACAAAAAACAATCCCTGCGCAAAGGTCGCCAGCCGGTTATATGGCCTTGCTGTCGCGCTTGCGGCTATGCCGATCTGTTGTGCCATCGCTTATTCCTGTCCAACACGCAATACACATTACGTATTGCGTGTCTCATTCCTGATTTCGCGCGCCATCTCTTCGAGCGCGCGCGCGTCGCGTTCCAGATTGCGGCGGCGCACAGCCAGCGAGATGACATAGAGCGCCAGCCCGCCAAGGAAAACGGCATAAGCTGCCACCAGATAAATCAAATTCCCTTCCATCCCGCGCTCGTTCACTGTGACAGCAATTCGGCCCGGCGCGCACTCAGCGCGTCGGCGTGTTCTTGCAGCGTGATGCGCGTGCGAACAAGATACAGGTACAACACGCTGAACGTCGCCAGGCAGAACAGCAAGATCAGCGTCATCTCGGTTGGCACGCCGAAGCCGCCCTGTTGTGTGGCATTGACGCTGGGGCCGAACACCGCCGGGTGAACGCTCTGCAACACGCGGCTGACCAGAAAGTTGAGCGGTATAGTCATCGCCCCGACAATGCCATACACGGCGGCAAAACGTGCGCGCCGGTTGGGGTCATCGATCCCCGCGCGCAGCATGAGATAGGCGACATACATCAGGAATTGCAAGGCGCTGAGAGTGAGCTTGAAGTCCCAGGTCCAGAAAGTGTTCCACACCGGCCGCGCCCACAACATGCCGCTCAACAGCACCATGGCGATGAACACGACGCCAATCTCTGCCGAAGCCAGCGCCAGGCGATCGTGTTTGAAGTCGCGCGTGCGCAGGTAGCGGATACCCGCTACAGCCGTCACAATCCATGCGCCAAAGCCGATCAGCGCCGATGCCAGATGGAAGTAGAAGATGCGTTGCACATCGCCGCCGGCCTCGACCTGCGCCCGCGGCGCAACCACAAACACCAGAATGAGCGAAACTGCCATCATCGCGGCGGACGCAATACCTAGCACCTGGGTAGGCGCCAGGGCGTTAGGACGCACGGGCGCCATCGTCAAGTTCTGTCCGGTCATCACACACCTAACCTTATTCAACTAACCTGCTTGCAGAACGATTATACTCAGCTCGATTTTGCTGCCGCGCCACCGACTGAACACGGCTCTAAAACTGCATCTGCGCCGGTGGACACTTGTCGAGATCAAATCAGATGACACAGGCTGCTTCTTCTGCTGCTATTGACTTTCGTCCCCGCAATGTGGGCGAACTGCTCGATTTGACTTTTGCGCTCTATCGCAGTCACTTCGGGACGTTGATTGCCATCACGCTGGTGGTCATGGGGCCGCTCATGGCGCTCACCATGATTGGGAACAGCGCGTCTGTCATGCAAATGGTCTTGCCGTTGGGCATCATGGACGAAGCCGCTGTGACAGATATGCTGACGTCGGCGCTGGGCGCTTCGCTGGTCTCGCTGTGCGCCGGCGCTCTGGCGATCCTCGCCGGCGTGTTCACGCCCTGGATGGGTGGCGCGCTGACGCACAACATCATCGAGCGCGCGCTGGGTCGCGCCCCATCCTGGCGCGATTCGTATCGCGCAACACTCCCGCGCTGGGGCGACTTGTGGGTGGCGATGGCGATTCGGAATGTGGGGTTGTTTGTCTGCGCTTTGCCGGCTGCAGCCGGCTTGTACGGTTTGTTGTTCGTCGCGCTGCTTGGCATTGGCCCGGTTTTGCGCGACGCAACCACCAGTCTGGCCTTTACTGCCGGCCTGTCCGCAATTTGCTTGCCGCTGGTGATTGTGGGGATTGTCCTGGTCGTCTGGCTGTGGGTGGGGTGGAGCTTGAGCGAGCCGGCCATTGTCGGCGAGGGCGCCGGCGCTGTGCAGTCCATCCGCCGCAGCTATGCGCTCGCAACCGGCTTTCGCTGGCGGTTGTTTGGTCGCCTGCTGGTGCTCTGGTTGATGCAGTTTGTCGTGGTGCAGTTGCCGGTGTTCGGTCTGTCGCTGCTGGTGTTCGCCGGTTCCTCCACCGCCGCCGAGAGCGGCGACACATCACCGTTGACTCTTCTTGGCTTTATCGGCTCGCTGCTGTTTGGCGTCCTCAGCAGTGTGCTGGTCACCCCGCTCAACGTCATCTATGTCACGCTGAACTATCTCGATCTGCGTGTGCGCAAAGAGCAGCTTGATCTTCAATTGCGCGCCGCCCGGTTGGCTCCGGCTGTTTCGCCCGCTGCCGTCCCTATCGACACCCAGGCGCAGCCTTTGGGCCTGCCTGTTACAAGCGATGCTGCGCCGCAACGTGCGCCGCAACGTGCGCCGCAACGTGCGCCGCAAAGTGCGCCGGCTGCGCCAATCGATCCGGCCATGCCGCCGGGCCAGCGCATCAGCCTGTTGTTCAACCGCATTCGCGCCGAAGGCCCCTCTGCTGATTTGCTCAACGATCTAGGTCTGGCCTATCAACAGATCGGCGACTACGACGGCGCGCTCGACGCGCTGACCCGCGCTCGCCAACTTGCCCCTTCAGACCCCGGCGTTGCTTACAACCTGGCCTTGTTGCACCGCGATCGCAACAACCTGAGCGAAGCCCGGCGTATGATGGGTGAGTACCTGCGTCTTGAGCAGGACCCACAAGAGCGCCGGCGCGTCCTCGACAACCCGCGCCTGCGCGCGCTGCTGCCCGATACAGAATGAATGCGCCCTGTGTAGGGCAAGCCGCCGGTATACCCTACGGGTACCATCAGTCCCCAATGAACCTGCCATCTCTCTACCAGCAAATCAAGACCGAGGCGGCCAAAGCTATCGTCGGACAGGACGAGGCGTTCGAGCAGTTGGTAGTTGCGTTGTTCAGCGCCGGCCATGTGTTGCTTGAAGGCGTGCCCGGCACGGCCAAGACACTCATGGCCAAGACGCTCTCCCGGCTCATCCGCGCCGACTTTAAGCGCGTGCAGTTCACGCCCGACCTGATGCCGTCGGATATCATCGGCACCAGCGTGTTCAACATGCAGACCAGCGCCTTCACGCTGCGCCGCGGACCGATCTTCACCCAGATTTTGCTGGCTGATGAAATCAACCGCGCGCCGGCCAAAACGCAATCTGCCCTGCTCGAGGCGATGGAGGAGCGCCAGGTCACCATCGAAGGCGAGTTAAACCCGTTGCCCGAACCGTTCATGGTGCTGGCAACGCAGAACCCGGTCGAATACGAGGGCACCTATCCATTGCCGGAAGCGCAACTCGACCGCTTTCTGATGAAGGTGCGCGTGACCTATCCGCCGCCGAACGCGGAGAATGAGATTCTGCGCCGCTATCACGCCGGCTTCGACGCACGCCGGCTCGACGAGGCCGGCCTGATGCCCGTCTTGTCGCCGGCCAACATCGCCGAGGCCCGCCGTGAAGTTCAGGCCATCACCGTCGAAGAGGGCGTCCTCGATTACATCACCCGGTTGATGGACGCCAGCCGCAAATCGCCCGACTTGATTCTGGGCGGCAGCCCGCGCGCCGGCATCGCGCTGTTGCTCGCCGCCAAGACCTATGCGGCGTTGCAGGGCCGCGACTATGTGCGCCCCGACGACATCAAGCATCTCGCACCGCCGGTGTTGCGCCATCGCATCATCCTGCGGCCCGAAACCGAAGTGGAAGGGCTGGACGCAGATAAGGTGATTGCCCGGCTGCTGGCGCGGGTCGAAGTGCCGCGCTAACCATTTGTTCATGCCCACATTGCGATTGTTGTTGCTCGCCCTGGGCGCGCCGGCTCTGCTGGCGCTGGCCGAGTTTGACTCGCTTTTTGCGGTGCTGGCTGCGCTCTATACGTCGGCTATGGCCGGCCTGGTGTGGCTCGAGCGCCGTCTCAGCAATCCCCCTGAGGCGTTCCATGTCGAGCGCCGGCACGATCAACGCCTGTCGCTCGACGCTGACAACGTTGTGACCGTCGTGGTGCAGCATCGCGGCGCGCGCGATACGATTATTCAACTGCGCGACGAGCCGCCCGATGAGTGGCTATACCCGCTCCTGCACGACGCGCAACGACCGGCCGGCCCGCCCATCTTTCGCGCCACGCTGCCGGCGCGCGCTACGCAGTCCTTTCAGTACACCGTGCATCCCCTGCGCCGCGGCGACTATCGTTTCGAGCGCGTCACGTTGCGCTGGCTCGGCCCACTGGGGCTGACCTGGCGTCAGCATCGCTTTGATCTCACCACGCCCGTGCAGGTGTATCCAAATGTCATCGAGGTGCGCAAGTACGACCTGCTGTTGCGCAACAACCGCCTTCAAGATATCGGCCTGCGAACGGCGCGCAAGTTTGGCGAAGGCCGCGAGTTCGAACGCCTGCGCGACTATCAGCCCGATGATGACTATCGCCACATCTCCTGGAAGGCCACTGCGCGTCGGCACAGGCCGATCACGATAGAGTTTGAATCGGAGCGCAGCCAGACCATTTTTGTCGCCTTTGATGTGGGACGCATGATGAGCGCGCCGGTGGGCGATATGAACCGGCTCGACTACGTCATCAACGCCGTGCTGTTGTTCAGCTATGTCGTGCTGGGCAAGGGAGATCGGGTGGGCATGATGACCTTCGCCGATCAGGTAGCGCATTACCTGGAACCCAAAGCCGGCCGCGCCCAGTTCTATCGCATGTTGGACTGGCTGTATCGCGTGCAGGCGCAGCCGGTGGAGCCGGACTTTGGCCGCGCGCTGAGCTACCTTAAATCAAAGCAGCGCCGGCGCGCGCTCGTTGTGGTGTTCACCGATTTAACCGGCGGACTTTCTATGCAACGTCTGGCGGCCGGCGTGATCGGTCTGCGCCCCCCGCACCTGCCGCTGGTGGTGACGATCAGCGACCCCGCCCTCAAAGCCCTCAGCGAACGCATCCCAGATAATCAGGCTGCCGCCTATGAGCGCATCGTTGCCCAGCGTTTGCTCGATGACCGGCGCGCGGCGTTGCAACGCCTGGAGATGCAAGGTGTGCTGACTCTCGACGTGCCGGCATCTCAACTCTCTGCCGCCATCATCAATCGCTATCTGGAAATCAAGGCAAGAGGCATGTTGTGATGAGGGATGAGTGGCGAGGGATGAGGGATGAGTGGCGAGGGATGAGTGGCGAGGGATGAGGGATGATGTCCCGTGTCATCCTGTCCATTCCTGCACGTGCTGCGTGCGCCCTGCTGCAAGCAGCCAGCCGTACATCAGCGCCGCGCTGAACACGGCGGCCAGGACGCTGTATAGCGGATTGAACAACGGCGAGATGAAAGCCTCAATCAGGCCGGCCACAACCAGCAACGGCGCAGCGCCGATGGCCAGCGTGAATGCCTCGCGCGTCGCCAGAAACAATGCATCCTTGCGCGACACCGACCCCGGGCGCAGAATAGCCCATCCAATTCGCAGGCCGGCCCCGGCCGTCATGAAGATCACCGTCAGCTCGATCACGCCGTGCCCAATGACGAAGTTGACCAATCGCCAGCCCAGGTCGTAGTGGAATGTCAGTCCCATCAGGCTGCCCAGGCTGAGGCCGTTGACCAACAGCACGTAGAGCGTGACCAAGCCGGCGCTGGCGCCCCCGGCGAAGGCCAAGAGGCTGACCTGGATGTTGTTGGTCATGATGAAAGCCGAGATGGCCGGCCGCTCGGCTTCGGGCAAGCTGTCGTCCATCCACAGCCGGCCCTTTTCCAGCAACGGAATGACTTCGCCGGCTTGCGCGCCCAGCGTCCATTCCGCCGTCTCTGGGTTTTGTGCGGCCAGCACGCCGCTGATCACAGCCGGGATCATCAGAACCAGGCAGGCAGCCACAGTGAACGGCGCCAGTTTGCGAAAGGCGCGCGGGAAGGTGGCAGTGAAGAATTCGATGACGTTCCATGCGCTGGCAGGCCGGCCACGATAGATCGTCCCGTGCGCTTGCGCCACCAGGTGATTCAGGTAGCCAACCACAGAATGGCCGGCAAAATCGCGTTGCGCGAGCGCAAAATCGGACGTGGCCAGGCGATACAACTCGCCCAGTTGTTCCAGTTCATCCGCTGTAAACTGTCGGATGCCGTTGCCGGCTGCGCGCTGGGTCAGCGCGGCCAACAGCTCCCAGTTGCTGCGGTTCTCCGCGATAAATTTTTCGACACGCATGGGGTTGCAGATTGGCTTTCAGCGCATGAGAAATAGACGGCGGGCCAACACGTTGTGGTCGAGCCTATGCCAGAAAGTCTGCCAACGCTTGATTGAAGCCCGCCGGGTTTTCGAGCGGGCTGAGATGCCCGGCGTTGGGGATAACCACCGGCGGTCGCGCCCCGGGCGCAAGCCGACAGATCAACTCGGCGTCTGCCGGCGGTGTGATCGCGTCATGCTCGCCCACGATGACCAGACAGGGCGCGTGGATCGAGTCCAGCAAGGACGTGGCGTCCGGGCGTTCGGCCAATGCATACAGCGTGCGGATGATGTCATCGGGCGATGTGCGCTCGATGATCGCGCGAATCTCATGCGCAGCCGGGCTGTTGAGGTGAGATGGCGCGAATAGCCGGGGCAACATGGCATCTGCGGCGGCGCGTGCGCCTTTGGCTCGCACCAACTCCGCCAGCCGGAAGCGGTTTTCGCGCGCGGTGGTAGTGTCGGGGCCGGCTTTGGTGTCGGCCAAGATCAGCCGGCTGATGCGCGCCGCGTGTCGGCGCCACAGCGCGAAAGCGATGTATCCGCCCATCGATAGCCCGCACACCGTGGCCTGCTGCGCGTCCAGTTGGTCCAGCAGCGCAATCACGTCCTGAGCCATTTGTTCAATGCTGACGCGCGCATCAACCTGGCCGGCTGCCACGTTCAGGCGCGTGGTTTGGCCGTGGCCGCGCAAATCCGGCGCGATGCAGCAATGCGTCGTGCCGAAAGCGTCGAGCTGATGCCGCCACATGCTGTGATCGAATGGAAAACCATGCAGAAAGACAAGCGTAGGCCAGCTGCGCTCTCCGCGCTGCTCGTAGAACATGTTCAGATCGTTGACCTGCGCAAACATACGTGACTCCTGGACACTGCTTCTATCTGCTGCGTGTTTTGCTCACATCTGCCGGCCCAGCAGGCTTTCGGCCAGCGCACGCAACAGGCGACCGGCTTGGTGATTGACCTGTGCAGCAGCCAGCGCTGCCAGCGCTTTATCGTGCGCATCGCGCGCGGCCTGTTCGGCATATGCCCGTCCGCCGCGCGATTCGATCAACCCGCGAATCTCGATTAGCTCCACCGGGTCTGTGGGGCGCCGGCGCAGATAGCGTTCGCGCACCTGTCGATCCTGATCGGCGGCGTGTAACACCGGCAGTGTCTTTTTGCCGTGCGCCAGGTCGCTATCCTGTTTGCCGGTCAGAGCTGGGTCGCCCCAGATGCCCAGCACGTCATCCTCGAGTTGAAAGGCGATGCCCAGCCAGCGTCCGAACTCGGCCAAGTGGCTGATTGTCTCGGCGGATGCGCCGGCCATGATGGCGCCGATCTCGCAAGCTGCGCGGGTCAGCGCGGCTGTCTTGCCTTCGATCATGGCCAAGTAATCAGCAGCACTGACATCGGTGCGCTGTTCAAACTCGATGTCCATGTGCTGGCCGCTGGTAAGCGCCAGGCAGGTCATATCGAACACGCGCAGGGCGTGCAGCACGCGCTCGGCCGGCGCGCCATGCTCCAGCGCGTCCTCCAGCGCAATGTGCGCCAAGGCGAACAGCGCGTCGCCGGCGTTGATCGCTTTGGCCTGGCCCCAGATTTTCCACAGCGTAGGCCGCCCGCGTCGCAGCTCGTCGCGGTCTTCGATGTCGTCATGAATCAAGGAGAAGTTGTGCAGCAGCTCGATGGCGCCGGCTGCCGGCAGCGCGTCCGCTGCCGCGCCCCCGCCGGCCTCGCAGCATAGCAGCGTCAACATCGGGCGAATGCGCTTGCCGGTATTGGCGTTGGCAGGGCTGCCGTCCACGCTGGCGAACCCCAAGTGGTAGTTGAGCATGATGGCGAGCGTGTTGGGTTGTGGGCCTGCTGTGGGACGCAAGCGTTCGATCATTCGGCGCATCTCGCGCTCGACCAGCGGCACGTAAGTTTGGAAATATTGACTGAGCGATTCATCTGTCATGATGTGTTGAATCCAAATCCTCTGGCGCGTTGCGCCGCGTTGTTCCGCATGTGAATGCTGAGCGCAAGCCACATGCCGGCCAGCAGGAATCCGCCGACGACATCGGTGGGCCAATGCACGCCTAGGTAGACGCGCCCAAAGCCCGCGCCGGCGATGATGAAGCCGGCGGCGCTGCATGCCCACACGCGCAAGCGCGGTCTGTGTTTCCCGATCACGATTGCTGCCGGTGCCCAGGCCGCGACTGCCGCGCCGGCGTGTCCGCTTGGAAAGGCAAAGCGTTGAAAATCGGCCCGCAATTCTGGCAGCGCATGCGGAATGTAGTTTACCTCAGGGGGCAGCCGGCCAATCGCAATGCGCAGCGCAATGTTGCATACCAGCGCGCCGGCATAGGCTAGCGTCGGCCAATAGGCAAATGCCGCGCCGGTTTCGCGTGCTGTGTCACGCAACGATCTGGTGCGTGCGCCTCGCCGATCGGCGGCAATCTCTATCGCGCTGAGCGCAAGGGTGATGAACAGCGCCGGCGCAGCCGACGTGATGAACGTCAATCCCTGGATCAGCGTCGTCAACGCTTCATTGCGCAAGCTGACGATGCAGCGAACGATTTCGATCTCGCCCGACGCAGTCTGGCCGCCTGTCACGAGCAGGGTCAGGCCGGCCAGGGCAGCCGCACAGATCAGGGCGCAGGAAGCCGGCCTCATACCCGGCGTGCTACACTCATTGAGATGGTCATTACATTCGAGTGTACCAACGACACGATTGCGCGCGTTGGCGCGTATGCAGAGATGCGCGCGGCATCGGACGCGTTGCCGGCCGGCGCATACACCACATTTCGCACCTACGACGGCAACCGCGTCCTGCGTTTGGGCCAGCACGCGCAACGCCTGCGCGAATCGCTTTCGGCGCTGATGGGAGACACGCCGGCCGGCCCGCCGCCGATCTCTGATGAACAAGTCCGGCGCGCTGTGGCCGCTGTCCTGCGCGCAACCGGCTATCCAGAGTCGCGCTTCCGTCTTACGTTGGCTGCGCCGCACAGTTCTGGCGAGTCGGCGCGCCTGTTTGTCTCTATCGAGCCGTTCACGCCCTATCCCCCGGCATGGTACGAGCAAGGCGTGACTTGTTGTACCCTGACCCTACATCGAGATAATCCACATGCCAAAAGCACCGCGTTCATTGCTGCCGCTGGCGACGCCTATCGCGCCCTGCCGACCGGTGTGCATGAAGGTCTGATGGTGGCCGACGATGGCGCCATTCTCGAAGGGCTGAGCAGCAATTTCTTTGCTGTGCTGGATGGTGTGCTGCGCACCGAGCAGGCCCGCGCGTTGATCGGCGTCACACAGTCGCTTGCGCTCGAGCTGGTGGCTCGCGCCTGTCCCGATTTACTCGTTGAGACGCGCGCCGTTCATCTCGTTGATCTGCCGCGTGTCAGCGAATGCTTCATCACCAGCGTGTCGCGCGAAATTCTGCCGGTGACGCGCATCGACGCGCATGTGATCGGGAATGGCCGGCCCGGAAAAGTTACCCGCGCGTTGATGCAGGCTTTGCGCGAGCTGGTCGCGCGCGAGGCCGAGCCTCTCTAGCGCTGACCGTCGGCCTGGACAGGCAAGTGATCTTTCTGGTTCGCCCCGTTGGGGGTCACGCTGAAAAAGGTGTCGCGCAGCCGGGCAATCTGGGCGCGGATCGGAATCTGCACTTGCTGCGGCGGGTCCGTCAGCGTCGTCGCAAACTCGGTGTAGTTCTGATCAAGCACAGCCGTTTTGATCTGGTTGCTATCCACCTGCACGGCCAGCGCGGCCAGTTGTTGCATCTGCTCAATCGAGAGGTTGGTTTTCACCGATGCGCTCAGCCGGGCCAAGATTTCCGGGGCGCTGGCAAACAGCGCCAAAAGCACCTGCGGCTCCTTCAACTTTTCTTTGATCGCTTTCAGCACCAGTTGCTGGTTGCGCGCGCGGTCAAAGTCGCCGTTGGGCAGCGTGTAACGCGTGCGAGCGAACTTTAGCGCCAGTGCTCCGTCCATGTGATGCAGCCCGCGTGTGATGCTGAACACCTCGGTGCGGTAATCGGCGGTGGGATAGTTTGGATCGTAGATGTCGTAAGGCACGTCGATGTCGATGCCGCCGATGCGGTCAACCAGGTCTTCGAAAGCGGTGAAATTGACGCGGGCATAGAAGTGGATCGGCACGCCCAGCATTTGTTCCACGGTCTTGACCGCCAGCGCCGGCCCGCCGCCGGGGTAGTCATAGGCGTCGCCCAGAAAGTTGGCGGTGTTGACGCGCCCGTTCTCAAAGCCGGGGATGGGCACCCACAGGTCACGCGGGATGGACAGCACACCGGCGTCGAGTGTCAGCGGGTCGAGCGTCAGCACCATCATTGTGTCGGTGCGATAGGCCGGCTCGGATTCGCCGTCGCGCTGATCGATGCCCATCAACAGCAGATTGACGCGCTCTTTGCCGTCCCAGGCGCGCAGCGTGATGGAAGGAGCCGGCGCGCCGGGCGCTGCTGTCACCGCCGGCGCGGGCGTGGGTGCAAAGAAGGGCGGCAGGTCCTTCAATTGATTCGCCACATAGTCGCGTCCCCACCAGTAGCCGTATATGCTGGCTGCAATGCTGAGCGCAAACACAACCAGCATGGCCCACACGGTCTTGCGTTTCAGAAGCACGCGCGCGACTATACCATCAAAGCCTGCTATGGGGATGTGCAAGTGGCAGGTCGCGCGGCGCAATTGCCCCCTTAAAAAATCCAACACCCGCCGGGCGGGTATGATTGGCGCTCATGGCATCACGTCCCCCCGGCATTCTTGCGCGCGAACAGATGGGTTTTGTGCGCATTGCGGCAGTCACACCGCACGTGCGCGTGGCAGATGTTGCGTTCAACACACAGGCCATTTGTGCGGCGCTAGAGCAGGCCGCCGCGCGCGGCTGTCGGCTGGCGCTTTTTCCCGAACTGTGCATTACCGGCTATTCCTGCGCCGATCTGTTTCACCAGTCGCTGCTGGTGCGAGAGGCCGGCGCAGCGTTGCGCCCAATCGCGCAAGCGGCCGACCGCGCCGGCATCGCGGCAGTGGTGGGGCTGCCGGTGGCAGTGGATGGCCGGCTGTTCAACTGCGCGGCCTTTCTATGCGATGGCCGCGTCATCGGCATGACGCCCAAATCGTTCCTGCCCAACACAAACGAGTATTACGAGCAACGCTGGTTCAGCCCGGCCCAACAGGCCACGCGCCGCAGCGTCGCGCTGAACGGCGCAGAAATCCCGTTTGGTGCAGACCTGCTGTTCGAGGCCGGCAACCTGCCCGGCTGTTTGATCGGCATCGAGATTTGCGAAGACCTGTGGGCCGTCAACCCGCCCAGCGGCGACCTGGCGCTGGCCGGTGCGACAGTGCTGTTGAATCCTTCGGCCAGCGATGAGTTGCTGGGCAAGGCCGAGTATCGGCGCGAGCTGGTGCGCCAACAATCGGCGCGCTGTCTAGCAGCCTATGCGTATGCAGCAGCCGGCCCCGGCGAATCCACCACCGACGTGGTGTTTGGCGGCCACTCGATGATCGCCGAGAATGGCGCCCTGCTGGCCGAGGCCGAGCGCTTTCGCTTCGACACGCAGATCATCCTGGCCGATGTGGACGTGCAGCGCCTGGCAGCCGAGCGCCTGCGCAACAGCAGCTTCTCGGCGGCCGGCGGCGCGCATGGCTATCGGGTGTTGCCGTTCGAGTTGCCCGACCCGCCGGCCGGCGCAGAGCCGGCCGATCTCCTGCGCCCCCTGGCCCAGACCCCGTTTGTGCCGGCCGATCTGGCCCAGCGCGCCAAACACTGCCGCGAGATTTTTAACATTCAGTCCACCGGCCTGGCCAAGCGGCTCAAGCATATCGGCGTGAAGACTGTCACGCTGGGCATCTCTGGCGGATTGGATTCGACGCTGGCCTTGCTGGTCACGATCAAAGCGTTCGATGTGCTGGGGCTGGATCGCGCCGGCATTGTGGCCGTCACCATGCCGGGCTTCGGCACGACGGCGCGCACCCGCGACAATGCGCAACGGCTGGCTGCCCAACTGGGCGTTACCCTGCGCGTCATCCCCATCGCCGATGTCGTGCGCCAGCATTTTAAAGATATCGGCCACGACGAAACCATTCACGATGTGACCTATGAGAATGCTCAGGCGCGTGAACGCACACAGATTCTGATGGATCTGGCGAACAAGCTGGGCGGGCTGGTGGTAGGCACGGGCGACCTGTCAGAGTTGGCGCTGGGCTGGGCGACCTTCAACGGCGATCACATGTCGATGTATCACGTCAACGCCGGCGTGCCCAAGACACTGGTGCGCTATCTGATTGAGTGGGCTGCCGACGCAGAGTTCAGCGGCGAGACTTCGGCCATTCTGCGCGACATCATCGCCATGCCCATCACGCCAGAACTGTTGCCGTTGGGCGAGGGTGGGGCGTTGCAACAGGAGACCGAAGCAACCATTGGCCCGTATGTGTTGCACGACTTCTTCTTGTTTTACAGCCTGCGCTACGGGTTCGGCCCGCGCAAGGTGTTCTATCTGGCCCGCCGCGCGTTCGATGGGGTCTATGCGCCGGCGGAGATTCTGCGCTGGATGAAGGTGTTCTACGCGCGCTTCTTCTCACAGCAGTTCAAGCGTTCGGCCATGCCCGACGGCCCCAAGGTCGGCACAGTGGCGCTCTCGCCGCGTGGTGACTGGCGCATGCCCAGCGACGCCAGCAGCGCGCTATGGATGGCCGAGCTGGAGGCGGTGATTAGCAGTCAGTCGTCAGAGGGCAACGCATGAGGTTGGAATCGTCAATCGTCAATCCCTCAATCGTCAATCCAAAATCCAAAATCGAGAGTTCTATGCTTGTTTTTTCGACTGAAGTCAGCCGGGCGCTGGCCGAGGGCCGGCCTGTTGTGGCGCTCGAATCCACGTTGATCACGCACGGCTTTGCGTATCCGCGCAACGTGCAGGTAGCAGTCGAGATCGAAGCGGCGGTGCGCGCGCAGGGCGCCACGCCGGCTACCATCGCTGTGCTGGCCGGCCAGATCACCGTCGGCCTGCGCCGTGACCAGCTTGAATATCTGGCAACCACCCGCGACGCGCGCAAGTGCAGCGTGCGCGACCTGGGCATTGTGGCCGGCTTGTCTCTGGATGGATCGACAACGGTGGCCGCCACGATGTTCATCGCCGCCAAAGCCGGCATTCGTGTGTTCGCCACCGGCGGCATTGGCGGCGTGCATCGCGGCCATCCATTCGATGTGAGCGCCGATCTGACCGAGCTGGCCCGCACGCCGGTGACCGTGGTGTGCGCCGGCGCCAAAGCTTTGCTCGATCTGCCGCTCACCTTCGAGCATCTCGAAACGCTGGGTGTGCCGGTGATCGGCTATCAGACCGATGAGATTCCCGCGTTTTATTCGCGCAGCAGCGGCTTGCGCGCCGATGCGTGCGCCGACTCGCCGGCGGATGTGGCGCGCATTGTGCGCGCGCGGCGTGAACTCGGCCTGCCGGGCGGCGAGCTGGTGTGTGCGCCTGTGCCGGCCCAAGATGAACTGCCGCGCGATATCGCCGAGTCTGCCATCGCCGAGGCGCAGCGTCTGGCCGATGCGCAGGGCATTCATGGCGCGGCGGCCACGCCCTTCCTGCTCGACCAGATTGCCAAACTGACGCGCGGCGCAAGCGTGCGCGCCAATGTGGCGTTGCTGCTCAACAATGCGCGCGTGGCTGCTGCGATTGCCGGGTCATTTGCCGATTCCGGCGCGTAGGGCGTTGACCGAAGCTGTTACCCTGGCGCGTATGCAATCCCCAAGCCTAAATCGAAAATCCACAATCCTTTTTGACACCGACCCCGGCATCGATGACGCGATGGCGTTGTTGTTTGCGCTGCGCTCGCCAGAGATCGAGGTGGCCGGCGTCACGACTGTGTTTGGCAATTCATCGGTCGAGGCCACCACACGCAACGCGCTCAATCTGCTCGATGTTGCCGGCCGCCCCGATATTCCCGTGGCAGCCGGCGCCGGCCGGCCTCTGATCAACCCGCCCATCGAGACTGCCGAGATCGTGCACGGCGCGGATGGCATGGGCAACATCGGCTGGACGCAAGTGAACAACCCGGCCCACCGACCGCTGCAGATTCATGCTGCGCAGTTCATTGTCGAGACGGTGATGCGCCGGCCCGGCGAGATCACCCTGGTGGCCGTAGGGCCGCTAACCAATCTGGCCCTGGCGTTGCAGCTCGAACCGCGCATCGCGCAGCATGTGCGCGAGGTTGTCATCATGGGCGGCAGTGTGCTGGCGATGGGCAATGTGTCGCCGCTGGCAGAGGCCAATGTGCACAGCGATCCCCACGCGGCGGCGCGGGTGTTTGGCGCAGACTGGGCGTTGACGATGGCCGGCCTCGATGTGACTCAGGCAGTGCAGATGGATGCGCAGTACTTCGCGCGGCTGGCTGCCAGCGGCGATCCGTTTGGCGAGTTCGTGGCGCGCATCGTTCCCTTCTACCAGGACTTTCACCGCGCGTGGTATGGCTACACCAATGGGGCTGTCGATACGCATGATCCGTCGGCCATTGCTTACCTGATCGACCCCACACTGTTCACCGGCCATCACTGGAGCGTGGTGGCGCCGACGGATGGGCCGGCCGCCGGCGCGACGATCGCCGACCGGCGCGGCAAGTTCTACACCACGCCCAAAACACACTGTCTGATGACGGTGGATGCGGCGCGCTTGCTGGACCTGTATGCCGAACGGCTCACGGCGCAGGGCCGTTAACCGCTCAATCGCGCCTGCGCATAGCGCACGGTGTTCGGCGCTGCGCCCAGGCCAACTAGGTCGATCACGGCTCCGGGCAAGCTGCCGTTGCGCGTTGCGGCGGTGAAGAAGGTGTGCAGGGGATGAGTCAGTTCCAGTTTGACTGCCGGCTCAGGCGTTGGCAGCAGGGGCTGGACATAGCAGCCGACGGACCCGCCCTGGTTGTCGCACATGTGATACACCGCCAGCAAGTGATCCGGGCCGCTGGCGTGAAACGCGGCCCAGGTCGGGCGCGGACTGCTCATTGGCACATCACCGGCGTGGCCGGGAGCGATGGTTAATGTCTCGCGCGTTGCGCTGCCCGACGGCGCTTCCACGCTGTGCACAAGCGTGGCGCGCTGCGCGACTTCGCCGTGCCGCACGCGCGCGTATTTCAGCGCCACGCTGATCGGCAGGTCGGGGAAGAAGGCGTCGCGCATGAAGGCATGCCATACATTGCGCTCCAGCCAGAGTAAATGCGCGTCGCCCTCCGGCCCGATCCACAGATCGAGGTTGCGAATGAGGCCGCACGTTTCATCAACGCTGGCCACGGTGAGGATGGGGGAGAAGGGAGTCGTGAGGATGTCGGGCGTCCACGTGAAGTAGAGTTGCCGAAAGTCGTAGTCCCACGCGTTGCCGGTGACGCGCTGCTTGTGTTCGCGCCACGCGATGTTTGGCTCCACGATGTCGCTGACCGCCATCACATACGCGGCGCGATTTACGAGCGCCACCTGCGGATAGCAGGCGCGCAGCGGGAAGCGAATCATGCCATTGCGCCGCCACTGGCCGCTGTGATCCATGAAGCTCCACGCCTGGCCTTCGTGGCCGACGATGTTGAGCAGCAGGACTTCTCCCCTTGCGCTGTCGGCAGCGATGCCGCGATAGGAATGCTCGGTGAATTCATACGCCTGATCCCAGACAGGTTGCAACGCGCGGGGCGGACGGTTGGGCGCGCCGGCCTCGAACTGCAACAGGTGAGGGTGACAGGCCCACGACTCGCCGCTGCTCCACGTTTCGCGGTAGCGCATTTTGGGATTGATCGAAAGCAGAATGCGCCCGCCGGATAAACGCGCCATGGGGCACGGTTCGCGCTCTTCGGGGCCGGGGCCGGCCTGAACGCGCGTGAAGCCGGCCTGCCCATCGCGCCGCATGAACAGTTGCCAGCGCGTGTTGCACAGCGGCTTGGCGCCGGCCACCGTCTCCGGCACGCTGCAAAACACAGCCTCGCCGTCGCGGACAATGATGGGCGAGCCGTAACACCATAGCGGGCCGGCCCCGTTGTCGGGCGGTTCGTAAGTCGTGACAATCTCCTCGGCGACGATCTCGATGCGCATAAGCGGCCTCCCTTGGCCTGAATCAAACTGAATGCTGAGGGAGAGGATAGCATGAGTCGCGCAACGCGCCGGCGGTTTGACGCCGCAGCATCTGCCCTACGGCGGCTTTCTGATGGCGCAGGTGCGCTATTTTGACCCGGCGCGCAGCCGGCCCGGCCTGCCCAACGATGTGGCCGCGCGGGTCGAAAAGATCTCAGCCGATAGCGTGACGCTCTGGCTGGTCAACCTGAACCCACTGACAGCGCGCGAGGTGATCGTGCAGGCCGGCGCATTGGGCGAACACGAGTTTGTCTCGGCCACATTCGACCGGCGGGTCAGCGACTATCCCGGCTCGCAGAAGGCGTATGCCGCGCCGGCCCTGCAAATGCAGCGGACAACGGCGCCATTGAGCGGCAACCGCATTGCAGTGCGGCTGCCGCCCGGCCACGAAATGCGTTTACAGGCGCAGATGCGCCGCTTTGTGAACCCCCCGGCTTATGGCCTGCGCGCCAGCGGCGCATAGCTGCGCCACACGGCCATCTCCACCGCGCCCACGTCGCACGCGCCGTTCTGCGGACGCAGCGCGTTGCGCTGATCGGTGGGGATGCAGCGCGCCGGCGGAATGCGGTTGAGCGCGGGGCTGTGCGGCATGGGCCGATGCGTCGGCGTGAAGTCGAACGGCGAGGCGAACCCCAGCGGGTGCAGCAGCGGGTTGGTGTTGGTCAGGTCGTTGGGCGCGCTGAGCGCCGCGCAGCTCGCATCGCTGCTTAGATTGTCGTTGGCGCTAACCAGCGCGCCGCCGCTGATAGAGCAGTTCCCGGCCGTGTTGCCGGCCAGCAGGGTGGCGCGCACGGTTACCGCGCTGCCCGCTGACAGCCATAGCCCCGCGCCGCTGTTGCTGACGATCGTGGTATAGGTCAGGTAGCCGGGGCCATTTTGCACGTGTATCGCTCCGCTTGTCCCCTGGTTGCCGCTGAAGGTGACGTTAAGGGCGCTGAAGCCTGCGTTGACAACGCTGAGCGCCCCGCCCGACGCGCTGGCCGTGTTTGTGGTGAGCGCGCTGCTCTCCAGCCGCAACCCGCCGGTGCCGTTTTGTGCGACCCCGCCCCCACTGCCCGCCACGGCTGCGTTGCCGTAGACGTGTGAGCCTTGCACCATCAGCATCCCGTTTGCACTATTGATTGCCCCGCCGCCCGAGCTGGCGCGATTGTTGCACACGATCGAGTCTTGCACATAGCTATTGCCTACGTTTGCCAAACCGCCACCCACCGCCGGCGACATCCCTTCGGCGCGGTTGTCGCACACGATGGCATTGACGATTCCCACGCTTCCCGCGCTCGCAGTGTTCAAGATTCCCCCACCGATTTCCAGCGCCCGGTTGAATCTCACCTCGCTGCCGATCAGCAGCGCGCCGGCAGCCATGTTATACCAGCCGCCACCTTTCCGTGCTGTGTTGCTCAGGATCACGCCGCCGTTGATCTCGCCCGGCAGGTTGCCGGTATATAACCCGCCACCCAGACCGTCGTTGGCGGTTATCACATTGCCGACGATGCTCGATTGATTGACCCACACCATCTGATTGCTGAACACACCGCCGCCCAGCGCGTTCGGCGAGAGCGATTCCAGCCCATTGCCGACAATGCTCACCTGGGTCAAGGTGGTTGCTGCCCGCGTGGCAATGCCGCCGCCGTGCGCCTCGTCCGTCGTGGTGATACGCCGCGCAATGTTGAAGCTTACCGAGCCGCCAAACACGTCGAGCGAGCCGATGCCGGCTGAGGGTCCGTGATAGATGCCCCCGCCGCCGCGTGCGTTTGCTTCGCTGATCACGGCGGTGTTGTAGAGCACCCGTGTCTGGCTGACAACAGTCGGCCCGGCGCTCAGGATGCCGCCGCCGTCGCCGCCCTGGCTGGCGTTGCCGGTCACGGTGCTGGCGATCGCGTGCAGCGCACTGCCCTGATGGCACACCCCGCCGCCGGCCCGCGCGCGATTGTCCCGGATTGTCACGGTGTCCAGCGTCAGCCGGCCCGTGCCACGATGTCGCACCCCGCCGCCGGACTGATAGCACACATCGCCCGAGCTGCCCGTCTCGTAGGTCGTCGCGGGCATCACCCCGCCCATGATCGTGAGCCGGGTGAGCGTGACGTTTGCGCTGCTGGTGGGCAGCACATCCATCACGCGGTCGCCGACGCTGGCCCCGATGGTGATCGTGACGCCATTGGCCGGCCCGCTGATCGTCAGCGCACCGCTGCTTGGCCCGCCGATATCCAGGTCGCGGTAGGCGTTGCTGTCATTGTCACCGCCGCCGGTGTTCAGCGTGAGTGTGATCACGGCGATGCTGGGGTCGAACACGATCACATCGTCGCCATACGGCCCGACGCCCGTGCAGCCGTTGTAGTCGCTGTTGTTGTTGGCTGCGTTGATCGCCCGGCGCAGCGAACAGCCGATTGGCCCGCTGGCGAAATAGTCGTTTTGAGTAGTGACGGTAATCGTCGCGGCCTGCGCCGGCCTGGCGCTGCCGGCCAATGCGCCGCCCAACACCAATCCCGCGATCACCCATCCAAGGCGTACCATCGTTCCATGCTTCATGTCACACGCTCCTTCACTTTTCAAGTCCTGTTGTCTTTCGGTCGTCATATTTGCGAACGCGCTGTGTCTGGACGCCTGTTTGAACGAGCGGGCCGGATCTGCGCGCGCATGGGCCTTAAAAAAACATCGTAGAGACGCTTCCGGGGCAGCGTCTCTACGATGTGTGCGCTTAAGCCCTGAAGGGTTCGGTTACGGCTTGCGCACGATCGGCGCGAAGACGCGGTATTGCACCTTCACCACCACGCTGTTCGAGGTCGCCGGCGTGTTGGGGTAAGTGGCGGCGTTCACCGTCGCGGTGTTGGTCAGCACCAGCCCCGGCGTGACCGGCGCGGTGGCCACAATCTGGATGGCCGGCGCCGCGCCGACGCTCAGCGTGGGCGTGGTGCAGGTCACCGTCGGCGCGCTGAAGCTGCACGACCAGCCGGAGCCGCCGGCGCTGACGTAGGTCAGGCCGGCCGGCAGGCTGTCTGTGACGGTGATGCTGGTCGCGCTGCTCGGGCCGGCGTTGGTCACCAGCAGGGTGTAGGTGATCGTCCCGCCGGGCCGTACGGTGCCGGTGATCGGCGTGACGACGCTCTGCGCCTTGCCGATTTGCAGGGTCGCTACCGGTGTGACCGGCGTCGTCGTGGAGAAGACGTTGTTGTTCGGAGTCGGGTCCACGGCATCCGACGCAGCAGTGGCCGTGTTGGTGATCACGCCGCTCGCAGGGGCGATGACGGTGTAGGTCATGCTGGCCGACGCGCCGAAGCCTAGCGAGGCCACGGTGAAGGTGACGCCGCCGGCGCTGCTGCTCTGCAACGTCGCCCCGCCGCTTGTGCCCACCACGCTGCCGAACGTCGCGCCGCCCTGGAATACGTCGGTGATCACCACGTTGTTGGCCGGGTCCGGCCCGAAGTTCTGCACAGTCACCACGTAGGTCACCGGCTGGCCGGCCAAGACCGGCGACGGCGTCGCAGTCTTGAACGTGCGCAGCTCAGCCTGCGCCGCCGTGGTCAGCGTCGCCACATTCGAGCCGAACGCGGTGTAGGGATACGCTGCCGGCGCGCCGGCCAACGCGGCGTTGGTAAAGACCGTGTTCGAGGTGATCGGCGCCGTGACGGTGATCAGCACGGTGACCGAGCCGCCGGCGGGGATGGGCGTCGGCAAGGTGTTGCAGTTTAAGATTGGCGCGCTATAGGTGCAGTTCCCCGCGCTGACGCTGTGCCCCACGTAGGTCACGCCGGGTTGCAGCATGTCCTGGACGAGGATAAACTGCGCTGTGCTTGGCCCGTTGTTGGTCACCACGATGGTATAGGTCACCATGCCGCCGGGCAGCACAACGCCGGGCGCGTGGGGCGCGTAGTCCTGCGCCTTCGACACCAACAGATAGGCCGCCGGAGTCACCGGCGTCGTCACGCTGGCCGTGTTGTTGCTCGGGACCGGGTCGGGGTTGTCGGAGGCCACTACGGCGGTGTTGGTGATCGGCCCGCTGGCCGGGGCGGTGGCGGTGAACACCAGGGTGACCGAGTAGGTGGCCGTCAGACTGCTGAGCGTGAAGATGGCCTGCGATGGAGTGCTGCTTTGCAGCACAAAACCGCCGCTGCTGACTACGCCGCCGAAGGTTGCGCCGCCGCTCAGCGTATCGGTGAGCACCACGTTGTTGGCCGCGCCGACGAAGCTGGTGTTGGTGACGATCACGGTGTAAGTGATAGTCTGGCCGGCGATCACCGGCGAGGGATCGGCGGACTTGCTGACTTCCAGGTCGGCCTCCTCCAGCTCGAACGCGCCTATGTCGCAGGCGGTCCCCTGCGGGCGCGACACAAAGCGCTGGTCGTTAAATACGCTATAGCTGTTGCATCCACCGGCGGCGTCGAGAGCCGGGCTGCCCGGCGACAGCGCGTGGTTCAGTGTCGTCCCGCCGTTCAGCGCCAGCGGCTGCAGGAGTGGGTCGGTGTTCAGGGTCGTCACAGCGCATGTGTTATCGCTCGACATGGACGCGCCCAACATGGACGTGCCGTTCTCAGTCAACGCAGCAGTGCAGTTGCTGCCGGCGTTGTAGGCCAGCAGCGTCGCCAGCACCTCGACCGTGCCGGTGACGGCGGCGATGCCGGCGCCGTTGGTGTTGCTGGCGACGGTGGTGTGGGTGAGGTAGGCCGTGCCTCCCACAGCCGCATACAGTCCGCCGCCGACCGGCGCGCTGTTACCGCTGAACGTGTTGTTCAGGCTCTCCAACGTGCCGCTGTTGTAAGACCCGCCGCCGTTGCCGCTCGCGGTATTGGCGATCAGTGCGCTGTAGTAGACGTTGGCCGGGCCGGCGTTGTAGAGGCCGCCGCCGTCGATCGCGCTATTGCCCTGGAAGGTGCTGTTGCTGATGGAGAACAAGATTGCTGTGGCGTCGTTGAAAGCGCCGCCGCCGTTGCCGTTGGACGCGCTGTTGGCGCTGAAGGTGCTCTGGCCGACGCCCATGGAGCCAGTGTTATAAACGCCGCCGCCGTTGCCGTTGGACGCAGTGTTGGCGCTGAAGGCGCTGTCGCCGATGCCCACAAAGCCGGCGTTGAAAATGCCGCCGCCGTCATTGGGCGCAGTGTTGGTCAACACCTGTGAATTCATGATGTTGACAAAGCCCAGGTTGTACATGCCGCCCCCGTTGCCTGCGCCGCCTGCGCCGGCCGCGTTGGCGCACACGGTCGAGGCCATCAGCATCATAAAGCTGCTGCCGCTGTTGTAAACCCCGCCGCCGTCTTGATCAGCCTGGTTCTGACACACCATGCTGTCCCATATCTGCAGACCACTCACGATGTGGTAAATGCCGCCCCCGTTGCCACTGCCAGTCACCGGGCCGGTCACGGCGCGGTTGAAGCGCACTTGGCTGTTGGATATCTCGGCCTGGGGAGTGTTGAAGTTGAACCATCCGCCGCCCTGCTGCGCGACATTGGTCAGAATCTGGGTATCGGTGATCCAGGCCGATTGACCTGCGCTGTGCACGCCGCCGCCGGCGCTGAGCGCATTGGCGGCGGTGGCCGTGTTGCTGACCACCAGCGAGCTGGTCAGCGTCAGCACATTACCGCTGCGTACGCCGCCGCCTTGCGCTCCCTGGCCGCCGTCAGCCCGGTTGTTGCGGATCTGGCCAAACATGATGTCGGCTGTGTCGCCTGAGAAACTCCCGTTGAAGATGCCGCCGCCCTCGCCGCCGCCAAAGACCGGGTTGCCCTGCGCTGTGTTGGTGGACACGCTGCTGCTTTGCAGGGTGAGCCGGGCGCCGGTGGAATTGACCATGTCGCTGTTGTAGATGCCGCCGCCGCTCGCGCGAACCCCTTCGGCGCGGTTGTAGTCCACACGGCTATTGTTCTGCACGGTGAGCCGGGCGACGTTGAAGAGGCCGCCGCCGTAAGCCATGATGCCGGGCGCTGCGCCATCGGCGATGTTGTCACGCACCTCCACGCCATCCAGAGTGGCAATGCCGCCGTTCCAGATGCCGCCGCCGGCGATGTCGCCCCCAACAAATCGGCGCGCCAGGTTGTTGCTCACCTGCCCGCCGAAGATGTTCATCCATGCGTTCTTATGGTAAATGCCGCCGCCACCCCCCGGCACAACAGACATCGCCGTGCCGCTGATGAGCGCCGCGTTGTTCAACACGGCGGTGTTGTTCAGGAACAGGGCAGTGCTGCTCCAAATACCGCCGCCGTTGCCGGGATTGTTCAGGAACGCGCCGGCCGTGTTGCTGAGCACCGTGCTGGCGTTCACCTGCAAGCCGCGCGTGGTCTGATTGTAGATGCCGCCGCCGTCGCCGTCGGCGCGGTTGTAGGCCACCGTGCTGGTGACGATAGACTTGAGCGTCGTGCCGCCATATGTGGCGACGCCGCCGCCGACGCTGCCGGGAAGGATGACGGTGTTGCTCAGCACCTGGCTGTTTTGCAGCGTGAAGGCGTCGTTTCCCTCGCCGATGCCGCCGCCGGCCCGTCCTGCGGTGTTGTCGCGAATCGTGCTATCCACCACGGTCAGGTTGAAGCCATTGATGGCGTAGATGCCGCCCCCCATCATATTCGCCGTGTTGTTGCTCACCGTGCTGGTCAGCACCGTCAGCGTGCTGCCCCGCTGGCACACCCCGCCGCCGTGCATCGGCATCGCGTTGTTCTGGACGGTCACGTTCTCCAGCGTCAGCGGCCCGCCTGACCAGTTGCGCACGCCGCCGCCGCTGTTGAAACACGGTTGGCCGCCGCCGGTCTCGCTGGTGGGCGCGTTGCCGCCCTGGATAGTCAGGTTGCGCAGCACGACGGCGCCGGGTTGTCCCATGGCGATTTGTGGGATATCGAAGATGCGGTCGCCCCAGATTGGCACGCCGGGTTGGACAACCACGCCGTTAGGCCCGCCGTCAATCGTCAGGTTGTTCGGGAATGTCATGTTGCTGTCGCCGATGTCGAGATCGAGGAACGAGTTGTCGTCGTTATTTGCGCCTGGCGTGGTGATAGTCAGGCCGATGACTGATACGCCGGGGGCGAACACGATCGTGTCATTGCCGAACGCGCCGGCCCCTACGCAGTCGCCAAAGTCGTTGTCAATATTGGCGGACTGGATGGCTTCGCGCAGTGAGCAGCCTGTGCCTGGGCCTGGGTTGAATTCGTCCGCGCCGATGTTAACGGTGATCGTGGCGGCGCCGGCCACACCGGCCGAGAGCGCCAACGCGCCGGCCGCCATGAGCAGGCCGGCGCACAGCTTGCCAAACGCGGGAATGCGATAGGGGGAGTCACTGTCTTCAAAATTTCTCATTTTGCTACTCCTGTTCAAGTTACAGCCCATTACGTAACCTATGCCGGTTACAGGCTCGGTCATGTTGTTTGTGGCCTGTTGACTACACTTACTTCGAGACCAGATTACCCTGTGTCGCCGGCGACTGCTACCCATGCAAAAGCCCCGGCCATTACATGGGAGCATTGTGCTGTGAAGTTTGAATCATTTCAGCCTGTGTTTGCCTGACGGATGCCCTACGATTTGTAGCCGCAGACAATACACGTTTTGACCGATCTAGATTAGGCTTGATTTGTGTCTCACAAAGGTCGTTCCCGCGTTCAAGTCGTGGTTATGGGTGCGTCCCTACCCATGCGGGCATGGCTTCCGCGTTAGACGCCCTGTTTGCACTTCGAGCGGGATTTGCAGTCCGAGCTGTCTTGGTGTCATGCCGGCGTCGTGGCAGTCGGTTTCAGAGGGCGCAATTATTTATGCCGCCGGCAGGCGCAATGCGATAATCGGGATGCATCTAGAGGAGGAGAGGACATGAAGATTGTCAAAGTTGAGACGTTGTGTCTGTCCCGGCCGCACGAGCTAGAGCGCCAGTGGGCCACGCATACCTTCCGCGTGGTCAAGGCCGATTGTGCCATCGTGGTCATTACGACCGACGAGGGGCTGCAAGGCATCGGTGAGGCGTGCGCTTACGGCGTGCCCAGTCTGATCCGCGAGTGGGTGGACTGGCTCAGCCCATTGCTGATTGACCGCGACCCGCGCGACCCCGGCATCGTCATGCATCCGAACGGCCGCTCGGCCCGCTACGACTGCGCTGTGGCCGGCATCGACTGCGCGCTGTGGGATCTGCGCGGCAAAATCGAGGGCCGGCCGGTCAGCCATCTGCTCAAGCCTAACGCCCAGCATCGCGTCAAGTTGTACGCATCCAGCGGCTGCCGCTATGACTGGCGCACCAATCCCAACCAGGTGATTGAGGAAACGCTGAGCTACCTCGACGACGGCTACGAGGCATGCAAAGTGCGTCTCGGCACGCACTGGGCCTGGGATGGCGTGACCACCGATCGTTTCATCGGCCTGATGCGCGACCTGTCCTCGGCCGTCGATGGCCGCATGGAGCTGATGGTGGATGGCAACCAGAGGCTGACCGAAGACCAGGCCCTGGAAATTGCGCGTGAGCTGGACCGGCTTGGCTTTGCCTGGTTCGAGGAGCCGATTCCGCAGGCCGACATCGACGGCTATGCCAGACTCAACACTGCTGTTGATATCCCTATCTCCGGCGGCGAGCAGTTCACCACCGTCGAGCAGTTCCGGCCCTATCTGGAAAAGCGCGCCTATGACATCGTTCAGCCGGATATGGGCTGGTGTGGCCTGACCGAAGGCATGCGGATTGCCGAGATGGCCGATCATTACGACATCGATGTGGTGCCGCACAACTGGCACAACGGCCTGATGACGATGGCCAACGCGCACTACGTTGCTGCATTGCCCCGGCCGCGCATCTGCGAGCTGTGCATGATTCAGGGGCCGCTGCAGTGGGATATCCTCGCCGACAAGCCGTTCATCAAGCATGGCTGGCTGGAGATACCAGACAAACCCGGCCTGGGCGTCTCGCTGTCGAAAAACCTGGAAGAGCGTTTCCCGTACATCGAGGGCCACTATGCTGTTTCGGTCGAACGCTGAGGCCAATTGACGATTGGCGATTGACTCTCGATTGCGCGCTTATCGGCTGGCGCGCCGCGCTCTCGCGGTGTGCGAGAGCGGATCACCAACTGCTCACCGGCCTCGTCCTCGAGGCCGGCGTGCGAATGTCTTGGAAATCAGCGGATCACCAACTGCTCACCGGCCTCGTCCTCGAGGCCGGCGTGCGAGAGCG
>JAEANN010000006.1 GCA_016841965.1 Candidatus Roseilinea mizusawaensis
GCGAGCGCGGACGCGGCGCGAGAGCGGATTGCCCGCGCGCGCCGGCCTCGGCCGCGAGGCCGGCGACCGGGCGTAGTGGACAACCGGCTTGTTGCATCGCGCCGCGAGGACGCGGCGCGAGAGCGGACGCGGCGTGGAGCGGACGTGGCGCGAGAGCAGGTGTGGCGCGAGAGCGGATTGCCAGCGCTCGCCGGCCTCGTCCGCGCGGCCGGCGACCGGGCGTAGTGGCCAACCGGCGTGTTGCATCGCGCCGCGCGGACGCGGCGCGAGAGCGGCCCCGGCGCGAGAGCGGCCGCGGGGGGTGCGCGGCTTGCCCGCGCGCCCCCGGCGCGGGCGCGGGCCGCGGCCGCGAGGCCGGCGACCGGGCGTAGTGGACAACCGGCTTGTTGCATCGCGCCGCGAGGACGCGGCGCGAGAGCGGACGCGGCGCGAGAGCGGACGCGGCGCGAGAGCGGACGTGGCGCGAGAACGGATTGCAGCGCTCGCCGGCCTCGTCCGCGAGGCCGGCGACCGGGCGTAGTGGACAACCGGCTTGTTGCATCGCGCCGCGAGGACGCGGCGCGAGAGCGGACGCGGCGTGGAGCGGACGCGGCGCGAGAGCGGACGTGGCGCGAGAGCGGACGCGGCGTGGAGCGGACGTGGCGCGAGAACGGATTGCCAGCGCTCGCCGGCCTCGTCCGCGAGGCCGGCGACCGGGCGTAGTGGACATCTGTCAGGTGGCTAGATGGACGGGCAATTTGAGGCCGTTCGTGTAAACTAACATCGCCTCGGTCATGTTAACGGCCGGGCCGTAACGCAAGTGATCTGCAATCCATATCTCAACTTAAAGGAGTGACAGCGATGGCAAGACCGGTTACGCTTTTCACAGGGCAGTGGGCGGACTTGACGCTCGACAAAGTGGCCGAAAAGGCCCGCTCGTTCGGTTACGATGGACTGGAGCTGGCGTGTTGGGGCGATCATTTTGATGTCTCGCGCGCGCTCAGCGAAGATGGCTATGTTCAGTCGCGCTGGGACATTTTGAACAAATATGGTCTGCAGTGCTTTGCGATTAGCACCCACCTGGTAGGGCAGGCAGTGTGCGATGTGATCGACGAGCGGCACAAAGCGATTCTGCCGCCGCACGTGTGGGGCGACGGCAAGCCCGAAGGCGTGAACCGCCGCGCAGCGGAGGAAGTTGCCAACACGGCGCGCGCCGCGGAAAAGTTCGGCGTGAAAGTGGTCAACGGTTTCACCGGCTCAAGCATCTGGCGTTACGTGTACTCGTTCCCGCCAGTCTCGCCGGAGATGATCGACGCCGGTTACCGCGAGTTTGCCGATCGCTGGAATCCCATTCTGGATGTGTTCGACCAAGCCGGCGTGAAGTTCGGCCTCGAGGTGCACCCGACCGAAATCGCTTTCGACATTGCTTCGGCCGAACGTGCGTTGCAGGCGCTGAACCACCGCCCGGCATTTGGCTTCAACTACGACCCGTCGCACTTTGGCTATCAGGGCGTGGACTATGTCGGCTTCATTCGCAAATTCCGTGACCGCATCTATCACGTGCACATGAAGGATGTGGGCTGGAGCAGTGTGCCCACACAAGCCGGCGTGTTCGGCGGGCATGTCGCTTTCGGCGACTCGCGCCGTTACTGGGACTTCCGCTCGCTGGGCCGGGGCAAGATCAATTTCGAGGAAATCATCCGCGCGCTCAACGAGATCGGCTATAACGGCCCGCTTTCGGTGGAGTGGGAAGACAGCGGCATGGACCGCGAGCATGGCGCCACCGAGGCCGCTGCCTTCGTCAAGCGCATCGACTTCAAACCCAGTGCTGTGGCGTTCGACGCGGCGTTTGAGAGGAAGTAGACGAACAGACGACAGACGACAGATGACAGACCCGGGAGTGAGCGATGCACAATTATCGTCAGTTGAAAGTGTGGCAGCGCAGTCTGGCATTTGCGCTCAGAGTGTATCGTGAGGCTGCCGAGCACTTTCCTGCTGACGAACGTTTTGGTTTGACCAGTCAAATCTGCCGGGCTGCCGGTTCTATTCCCATGAATATCGCCGAAGGGTCGGGCAATAGCTCGAACAAAGAGTTTTGCCGATATCTGGATATGGCGAAGCGATCTGGTGAACTCTGAACTCTGAACTCTGTACTCTGTACTCTGAACTCTGTACTCTGAACTCTGAACTCTGAACTCTGAACTCTGAACTCTGTACTCTGTACTCTGAACTCTGAACTCTGTACTCTGTACTCTGTACTCTGTACTCTGTACTCTGTGCTCTGTGCTCTCTGGAGGATTCAATGAGCGACCCTAAAGTTGGATTTGTGACAATGGCCGGCCCGAAAGCCGAAGGAACCGCGCCGACCGTGGGCGTGGGCATGTTGGGCTATGCGTTTATGGGCAAAGCGCACTCGAACGCCCTGAAGAAGCTGCCGTACATGATGTACCCGCCGCCGGCTATTCCCCGCCTGGTGGCCATCGCCGGCCGCAATCAGGACGCGGTGCAAGAGGCCGCCCGGCGCTATGGGTACGAGAAAGCCTATACCGACTGGCGCCAGATGATGGACGACCCGGACGTGCAAGTGTTCGTCAACAACGGCCCCAACAACGTGCACCTCGAGCCGAATGTGGCGGCCGCCAAAGCCGGCAAGCACATCATGAGCGAGAAGCCGCTGGGCCGCACGGCCGCCGAATGCAAGGAGATGTGGGACGCGGTGGTCAAGGCCGGCGTCAAGCATCAGGTCGCTTTCAACTATCGCTTCGTGCCGGCGGTGCGCCTGGTGCGCCAACTGATCGAGCAGGGCAAGCTCGGCCGCATCTATCACTTCCGCGCCACGTATCTGCAAGAGTGGATTGCCGACCCCGATTTCCCGATGGTGTGGCGGCTCGACCAGTCGGTGGCCGGCAGCGGCACGATCGGCGACCTCGGTTCGCACATCATCGACCTGGCGCGTTACCTGGTCGGCGAGCCGAAGAGCGTGATGGCGCGCACCGAAACCTTCATTCCCGAGCGCAAGAACGCCGAGGGCAAAGTTGAGAAGGTCACCGTGGACGATGCCTTCCAGGCCATCATCGAGTATGAAGGCGGCGCAGTGGGCACGTTGGAAGCCTCGCGTTTCTGCCCCGGCCGCAAAAACTTCAACACCTTCGAGATTAACGCCGAGCACGGCAGCATCCGCTTCAATCTTGAGGCGATCAACGAACTCGAAGTGTTCTGGAAGCACGGCGCAGTGGACAAAGACACGATGGGGTTCACCAAAGTGCTGGTGTCCGAGTCCTATCATCCGTGGTGGGGCAACTGGTGGCCGCAGGGCCACTTCATCGGGTGGGAGCATACCTTCGTCCACGAGTGGGATCACTTCCTGCGCGCCGTGGTGAAGGGCGACCCAGTGACGCCGCACGGGCCGGACTTCGAGGATGGCTACAAGAACGCGGTGATCTGCGACGCGATTGTGGCGTCGGCCCAGTCGCGCCGACAGGTAGATATCAAGTACTAACCGCGCAGCCCGACGCGCGTGTTGCGTTGCGAGCTATGACGTGGCGCGTCCAGCCGGCGCGCCACGTTGTGTTTGCATCGGCGGCGCACTGACGTGTGCAGTCTGGTTTATGATTGCCCCGCCACCTTCGCCTGGCGCTCTTAGCGTTGCGAGACGGCGCAGGTGGACGAATAATCAGGCGAATGGAGACGACATGACGCCGGAACAAATCAAGCTCGTGCAGACAACTTTTGAAAAGATTCGACCGGTTGCCCAGGAAACCGGCGAGTTGTTCTATCAAAAATTCTTCGAGATGGACCCGACGGTGCGCCCTCTGTTCAAGGGCGATGTAAAGCGGCAGGGCTTGATGCTCATGACCGCAATTGGCATGGCTGTCAGCAATCTCGACCGGCCTGAAACCATTGCAGGCAATATCGAGGCGCTGGGCCGCCGGCACTGGCAATACGGCGTGCGCGTGGCAGACTACAACACCTTTGGCGCTGCGCTGATGTGGACGCTTGAGCAAGTGCTTGGCGACGCTTTCACGCAGGAAGCGCGCGAAGCCTGGGGTGAAACATTTGCGCTGCTGTCGAGCAGCATGAAGCAGGCCACAAAGGAATAGCAGGCGCCCGCTGCGCCATGCGCCAGACAGCTAGCAGCAAGGCCCGCCGCATTGCGCCGGCGGGCCTGCTTTGTTCCCATGTCGGGGCGATGTCATCAGTTCCCGGCAAAGCGCGGCAGCACTTCCTGCATGAACAGACGCGCGCCGTCGGTTCTGGGAAAGTCGGCAAAGCGCAGGATGAAGTGCTCTACGCCTGCCTCGGTAAAGCGGCGCAGTTGCGCGGCTACCTCGTCGGGCGCGCCGACGAGCGCGCTCGACGGATCATAGAAGGGGCTGGCTTGCGCCATGCGCAGCGCGGCTTCGCGCGATGGCGCGACGGCCACGCACTCGTTGCTCCACGTTTTGACGATGCTGCTGTAGTCGCGGCCCACTGCCTGGCAGTGATCGCGCAATGTGTCGAGCAGTTCGCGGTAGTGCTCCAGCGTGCCGCCGGGAAAGTTCCACCAATCCGCATATTTGGCCGTGACGCGCAAGGTGAGCTTGCGTCCGCCGCCGCCGATCATCAATGGAGGCATAGGCGCCGGCTTGGGTTCGCAAATCGCCTTTTCGATGTGATAGTAGCGGCCGTGAAATGTTGCGCGAGCTTCGCGCCACATCAGGCGGATGATTTGCGCGGCCTCGTCGAGCTGGTGGATGCGGATGGCCGGCTCTGGAAACTCGTAGCCATAGGCCAGGTATTCGTCCTGTTTCCATCCTGCGCCGATGCCGAGGACAAAACGCCCGTTGGTCAATGCCTGCAATGTTGCACCCATCTTGGCAACCAGCGCCGGGTTGCGGTAGGACTGCGACAACACAATGCTGCCAAAGGTGAAGTCCTTGAACAGGCCGGCCAGGTAACACAGTGTCGTCCAGCATTCGTAGGTGTCGGTCATCGGGTCCTGAAAGGATGCCCAGGGCACGAAATGATCCGCCACCCATGCGGAGGCAAAGCTGCCGCGCAGGGCGTCCAGGTTTTCGACGATCTGATCGACGAAGGCGCGGCCGGTGGTTCCATCCACGGGGAAGTCGGGCACGCGCCAGCCAAAATGAACCATGAGTCACTTTCCAATTTGCGCAATAACCCGTTGGCTACTCGATGCCGATCAGCCGAAATTGATCTTGCGCTGAGGGGACTTCATCCCGGCAATTGGTGTAGGTATAGATGGCGGCTTTGTCGCGCGTCATTTCCACATAGCGCCGCTCGCCGTCGGCGGTGGTGATTTCGATGCGCCAGTGATTGTCGGACAGGGCGGTGGTTTGTGTTGCGCGGCAGGCGTTGATCGCGGTGGCCCCGCTGTGCTGCCGGAAGAAGTAGTCGGCGGCCTGCAACACAGCGTCTTGATTCGACCGCCCGCGCAGATTGTCGATGACAATCTCGCCGGCGCGATAGTGCTCGACCAGCCCGACAGCGCTGGCCGGTGTAACCCGCCCATACACAATGCCGTGCGGCAGGCAGATCACATTCGCGGCGAAGCGATGGCCGCCCACGTGCGAGGCCAGCCATACATCCCATCCCGGCTGCGCTGCGAGTGTGTGGTACACCGGCACGCCCAGCCTGGCGCAGCAGGCATCGCGCGATCCATGCGCGCAGACCACAATCAGCGGATCGCCGGACTTATTGCTGTCGTAACGCGCGTCCCCCGAAACGATTGCCGGCAGATCGAGCCGCATTAGATCGGCGTAGGCGTTCAAGGTGAAGCGATACAGCCGCACGTTCGCTTCGCGCGACACAACCACATAGAACACCGGCCCGGCTTGTTGGCGGCCCGGCTGGCGTATGAGTTGCAGCCGCGCGTGGGGGATTGTTTTCAGTGCGGCGCTCAGCCGGTTTTTCACCGGCTGCGACAACCGGCTGCCCTCAAAGGCGTCTGATTCCCACGTTTCGGCATATTCCAGCAGCAGCCAGACATCGGCGCGGGCTGCGGTTGCAAACAGGTGTTCGCCGGCCTGTGTGGCAAACTCGGCGCAATGAATACCGGACATGTTGCGGGGGCTGACTGTTGCTGTGCCGAGCGGCTAGACTTTGGCCAGTTTGGTGATGCGCCCGCCGGTGATCCACTCGACCACGTACAGGTTGCCGTCCTTGTCGGCGGCCATGCCGTGCGGGCTGTTGAACTTGCCGGCTTGCAAGTGGTCGTGGATGTTGGGCCATCCTTTGACTTTCACCACGTCTTCGTTGCTGCCCAGATGTGTCACCAGTCTGTCGTTGCCGTCCAGGATGGTCAGCCGCGCGTATAGCTCGGGCATCATCAGAAACTCGCCGTGGGTGATGAAGCCATCCGGGCTGGTGAGGTAGTCTGCGCCAAAGGCGCGTTTGTAGTTGCCCTCGACATCATAGACCTGGATGCGTTTGTTGCTGCGGTCGGCGATGTACAGCTCTGGCTCGGCTTTGCGCGTGTCCACCCAGATGCCATGCGGGCAACTGAATGCGCCGGTCTTACCTTCCTCGCCGTTGATGCTGTTCAGGTATTTGCCTGTTTTGTCATAGCGGTGGATGTAGTTCGAGCCGTAGCCGTCGGTGACCCAGATGTCGCCGTTGCCGCCGAATCGCGCTTCATTCACCGCGACCCACGTCGGCGAATAGTTGGCCTTCTGGTATACAGGATGATCGGGCCTGTCGATGTTGAGAACGGTCTTGCCGTCCAGCGTGGTCTTCAGCACTTCGCCGCTGCCCTGATCGGTGAGCCAGAGGTATTCGGTGTCGCCTTCCTTGACCAGCGTCATGCCGTGCGCGCCGAGGAAACGATCGCCCCACCAGTCGATCAGTTTGCCGCCAGAGTCGAACACCAGAACGGCCGGGTTGGCCTGATTGAACACCAACACATTGCCTTTTTCACTCACCACCACGCCGTGCGTGCGGCCATTCTCGCGCCCGCTGGGTGTTTCAGGAATGCGCGCCCAGTTGTCGATCCATTCATAGGTGTGCTGTCCAGTCCCAATGCGCATCATCATCTCCTTGCCCGCATCGCTTTTTGACGCGAGTTCCTGCTGCACCCACTTTGCCAACCTGAATAAGCTTACTGTGGCCAGACGCGAGGGAACGCGTCGCCTTGCAGCATCTCGCCGTCGTCCACGGTCACGTACGGCTTCATGATGTGGTTGCCGCCTTCCACGTAGATCGTGTCCTGGGTCATGTAGTGGAAGGCAATCGCGCGTCGGGGCCGGCCGCTGCGATTGGCATGTGAGCCGTGCCACGTCAGCGGGTGGTGATAGTGCACGTAGCCTTTGGGCACCGGGCACAGTCGGACTTCGATCTTATGGCCTTTGTACTCTGTCGGCATGTCCCCGAAGTCTTTCAATGTATGCAGAAAATCGATCTCTTTGCCCCACAGGTGCGAGCCGGGCACCATGCTCATGCAGCCGTTCGACTCGTCCACATCGTCCAGCGCCACCCAGGCCGTGATCTGTGTGTCGAGCGGGGCGATGTTGGGCCAGTAAGGCGAATCCTGGTGCCACATGTTCACTCCGCCGGTTTGTTGGGGCTTGTATTGGATCTGGTCGTGCCAGATGCGCAGTTCACGCGCGCCGGATAGTTGGGCCACTTCCTCCACCATCTTGTAGTTGAACATCAGCGCCTTGAACGGCCCGCTGGCCTGCCACATGTTCACGATCTGCCACACGGGGGCGTCGGGCTTGCCGCTGAGGTTCACGATGCGCACTGGCCTGTGTTCCAGCCGGTCTGCGTTATCAATCACGCGCTGCAATTCTGCGCGCAATTCCTCCACCTGTTCGTCGCTCAGCACACGACTCCCCAACACAAATCCGTTCGTCTTGAATGCCTGAACCTGTTCTGCTGTCAACACTTTACTTCCCTCCGCTAAGAGTATGCAACCCAGAATCGCGCGGGTATTTTACCTGATGGGTTGTTACGCCTGCGCGGGAGAGCATCCAGGCGCGCTTTGGGGTGTGCGTTTGGGCAGGCGTCTGGATTCATGCGCAAGCGTGAATAACGGTTCTGCGCTTGCGTACGAATATGGCGCGCCGGCATCTCAAGGCCTGTGTTTGCGCCGCACGCGCAACACAACGATCTTTGTGGGGTGATTGAACGGGGCCGGATCGACCGGCGGCGCGCCGGCAATCGTGTGTGGATAGCCAGTCACGTCGGCCGGCGCGGGGATGATCTGCTCGACCTGCATGTATCCATCGGCGCACAGGTGCTGTAGTGTGTTCATGTAATCGCGGCCGGCTACGAACAGTGCGTTGTTGACGGCGACTAGCCATCCCCCGTCGGAGACCAGCGGGCGCACTTTGTTGATCAGCCGATCGGCGGCGCGCTCCAGATCGACCGTGCCGGCGCTGCCGGCGGCGAAGAACGGCGCATCGAGAAACACGCAGTCGAACGTATCCCCGGCGCGGCGCATGCGGCTGGTCATGGCCCAGAAGTCGCCGGCGATGAAATCACTTTTATGGATGGGAAAGCCGTTGAGGGTGTATGTTTCTTTCGCCAGGTTGAGGAAGGCGCGATTAGCGTCGAGGTGAACGACGCGCTGTGCGCCGGCAGCCATGGCTGCTGCGCCCAAGCTGCCGGTGTAGGCGAATGTGTTCAGCACGGTTTTGCCTTTCAGATGGCCCAACGCCCAGGCGCGCAGGTTGCGCGTGTCGAGATAGAAGCTGGCATCGCGGTTGAGCAACAAATTGACGGCATAGCGCACGCCGTGCTCGCAGATGCGCGTGTCGGGCCGCGCGCCGTCGATCAATATGCCCCTGCGCTGCGCAGGGTCTGAGGCATGCCGCGTTTTGACCACGCAGGCTGTGATCCAGTTTAGCCGGCGCGCCAGAAAATCGCGCGCAGCCTGCATGGCGGCTTGGCCGGCCTCGGGTGGGTCGGCGTAGTTGTGCATGACCAGCGTGCGCGCGTACAGGTCGATGACCAGATCGGGGTTGCCCTCATAGAAGCCGGCGAACAGGCGCAGCGCTGCCTCATGCTTTGCGTCGAACAGCGCCGCGCGCGCCTCCACCGCCTGTGACAGCATCCCTCTCAACCTCTCAAGCTCTCAACCTTCCCAGCCTTACCGATCACCCAAACACGACCGTGCGGTTACCGTACACCAGCACCTTGTGGTTGAGGTGATACCAGATCGCGCGCGACAACACCAGCTTCTCCAGGTCCTGACCCTGACGGATCATGTCGGCCACACTGTCCTTGTGGCTGACGCGCGTCACATCTTGTTCGATGATGGGGCCGGCGTCCAGCTCGGGCGTGACGTAGTGGGCGGTGGCGCCGATGATCTTCACGCCGCGCGCGTGGGCGGCGCGGTAGGGGTTGGCCCCGGCGAAAGCCGGCAGGAACGAATGATGGATGTTGATGATGCGGTTGGGATAGCGCGCGATCAACCCGGCGCTGACGATCTGCATGTAGCGCGCCAGCACGACGAAGTCAATGTCGTACTGTGCAAGCAAGTCGAGCTGCCGGCGCTCGGCCTCGGCTTTGCTGTCGGGCGTGACCGGCACAACGTGATAGTCGATGCCGGCCCGCCGCGCCACCGGCTCGAGTGTTGCGTGATTGCTGATGATGAGCGGCGCGCGCACCGGCCACTCGCCGGATTCGGTGTGCGACAGAATGTCGTACAGGCAGTGCGATAGTTTCGACACGAAGATCGCCATGCGCGGGATTTCGTCGGAGAAATGCAGCGTCCACTGCATGGCGTAGCGCTCGGCGATGGAGATTTGGAAGAACTCGCCGATCTTGTCGCGCGGAATGTTAAAGCGCGACAGGTCCCACTGCACGCGCATGAAGAACACCTGCTGTTCTTGGTCCACGTGCTGGTCGAGGTACAGGATGTTGCCGTCGTGCTTGTAGAGCCAGTCGGTCACGGCGGCCACCAGGCCGGTGCGATCTGGGCAGTGTATGAGCAATGTGGCGGAATGAAGTTGTGTCGTCGTTGGCATGGGACCGACTGTAACAGACAAGCCAGTTCGGTGCAGCGCAGACAGATTCAGTCATACCGCTGCGCCGCTCAAGCGGCGCGCGTATGTTGCTTGTGCTGCGTCCTCGCGCCGCGCTGAGACGAAGCCGATGAGGGGGCGATTGCAAATCCAAAATCGGTATCACCCCAGGGCCACATCGAGCATCATCATCACCGCGAAGCCGGTCATGGCGCCAAATGTGGCGATGTTAGAGTGCTCGCCCTGCTGCGATTCCGGGATGAGTTCTTCGACGACGACGTAGATCATCGCGCCGGCGGCAAAGCTGAGCGCATAGGGCAAAATGGGTTGCATGAGCAATACGGCCGCCGCGCCGATGACGGCTGCCACCGGCTCCACCGTGGCAGAAAGCTGACCGTAGAAAAAGCTGCGCCCGCGCGACATGCCCTCGCCGCGCAACGGCATCGCCACGGCCAGCCCTTCGGGGAAATTCTGGATGCCGATGCCGATGGCCAGCGCCAGCGCGCCGGCGAGGGTGGCGGCCGGCAGGCCGGCCGCTGCCGCGCCAAATGCCACGCCAACCGCCAGCCCTTCGGGAATGTTGTGCAGCGTGATCGCCAGCACCAACAGCACGCTGCGCTGCCACGAGGTCTTAATGCCTTCTGCTTTGGAGACGGGCAGGCCCAGATGCAGGTGGGGCAGGATGCGGTCGATCACCCATAGGAAACCGCCGCCGCCCAGGAAGCCGATCACCGCCGGCAGCCAGGCCGGCACGCCGTTGGCCTCGGCCATCTCGATGGCCGGCGCCAGTAGCGACCAGAAACTGGCGGCGATCATCACGCCGGCTGCGAAGCCCAGCATCAGGTCGAGCGTGCGTTTGTTGACGCTGCGAGAAAGAAAAACGCCGCCGGCGCCTAGCGCCGTCATGCCCCATGTGTAAAGTGTGGCAAGAAACGCCAGCCCGACAGGATGAATGCCTTGCAATGATTCGATCATGAGTGGCCTACAGGGTGGCGCACTGACCGATTGCGCAACCGAAATTTGATTGTAGCCATGCGAAGACAGCGCGCAACAGCGCGCGCAACAGCGCGCGCAACAGCGCGCAATTGTGCAATTGCGCCTGCGCAGTGTGTTTAGGAATGCCGGGTAAAATTCGCCGGCAACTGCACAACAACCATGCAAGCCAACTTGTTTGGATTGCAGCCCAAACGATGCAATTGACCCCCGGTTCTGGAGACATGCTGCAAGCCAAAAAATCGCGTTTCAGCACACAAATTCAGGTTCGCTCGTATGAAGTCGGTGCAGACGGCTGCCTGCATCACGGCCATCTGGCGCGCTACGCGCTGCACGCCGGCAATCTTGTCACGCAGGCGCTCGGCGTCGATGCTGCGTGGTACGAAGCGCATGGCACGTTCTTTGTCGTACGCGGGCTGCGCATCGTGTTCGAGTCGGGCGCGCGGGACGAAGAGACCCTGAGCATCGAGACCTGGCTCAGCGCAGCGCGGCGCGTGCGTGGCTACCGCGAAGTGCGGATTAGCTCGGCGTGTGATGGCCGGCAGATTGCCGGCGCGCAGTTGGACTGGGTGTATGTGGATCGCGCCACGCTCAGCCCGGCGCGCATGCCGGCAGAGATGGTCGATCGCTTGCAGTTAGAAGCCGAGAATGCTTGTCCACAGGTGTGGCAAGCCGGCCGGCCTGTCGGCGCGCCCCACCTGCATCAGCGCGTGGTCGAGCATCGCGAACTGGATGTGTTGCGCCACGTCAACACCGCCGTGTACCTGGAGTGGTGCGAGCAGGCATGGTGCGAGGCAACCGGTCGCGCCCCGGCGGATGTGCGTGGGCACCAGCTCGAGTTTCTGCGTTCGGCGGTGTTGGGGGACGCGATTACGGTTGTCAGCCGGCCAACATCGACCGGTGTGTGGCAACAGGAGATTCAGCGCGCCGGAGAGACACTGGCCACCAATTTGTGTTGGGCCGGCTGAACAGTGCTCAAAAGGGGAAACTGTACTGGCTCAGCCCCAGCTCCTGCTGCATGACCCTGATTTCGGCCTGTAAGTTGGGCACGATGGGGATGCCTTGCGCCATGACGCGCGCAATGCTCTCGGCTTCCTTTTCGCCGGCAATGTAGACGCGATCATGCCCCAGCGCTTTGCGCGCCGCGCGCAACTGGCGCGCGATCTCGCCGGTGGTGCGCTTGAATTCGCTCAGCGGCACGAACGACTCGATGTGAATTGCCATGAAAAAATGCCCGATGCGATACGGGACGCGCCGGCCCTGCGCATCGAAGCCGATCAAGCCATACATGAACGCGCCGCTCTGAAAAGCTGAGGAGAAGATCTCGACCATCGTCGCCAGGCTATAGCCTTTGTGGCCGCCGTGGCTTTCGCCGGCCCCGCCCAAGGGCAGCAGCGCCGCCTCGCCGCTGTCCAGTCCGTTCAGCAACTGGTTGGCGTCGGTGATGTCGTTGCCGTCGCGGTCGATGGCCCAGCCGGGTTGGCCAGGACGCTCTTCGCGCGCCAACACTTCATATGTGCCGCGCTGCACAATGGAAGTGGCCCCGTCAAACAGGAAGGGGCAGGTGTCGTCGTCGGTGGGCGCGCCGAAGGCGATTGGGTTGGTGCCGAGCATCGGGAAGGTGGCAAAAGTAGGGGCGATGGCCGGCCGGGCATTGGTGAAACACAAGCCGGCCATGCCGGCCTGGATCGCCATCAGGGGGTAATAGCCGGCGATGCCGAAATGGGTCGAGTTGCGCACCGCCACCGCGCCCAGCCCATAGGTGCGCGCTTTGTCGATCGCCAGTTGCATGGCTTTCACGCCGATCACGTGGCCCATGCCGTGGTTGCCATCGACGAGCGCCGTGGTGGGGCTTTCACGCACCACCTCGAAGCGGGTGACGGGCTGATGCTGGCCGCGCTTGATGCGGTCGTAGTAATACTTCAGCCGGCCGATGCCGTGCGATTTGATGCCGCGCACGTCGGCGGCGATCAGCACCTCTGAAGCGGTGCGGGCATCTTCATCGGGCACGCCCAGCCCTTTGAATACGTCGATCATGAACTGCTGGACGGTGGCGACGGGCAGATAGTGGGTTCCTTCAATCATGGCGTGTGAGTGTATTGCATATTGCGCATTGGGCGTTTGTCAATCGTCGCTCGACAATCGTCGCAGAGCGGCTGCGAGCTTGTCGGCAAACAGCTCGATCTCCTCGTGCGTGACATCGAGGGTGGGGCGCAGGCGGATGGAATCGATGCCGGCGCCAATCATAAGCAAATTCTGTTCTTCGAGCGCGATGTCGAGCAGGCGCGTTTTCATGTGGCGTGAAGGCAAGCTGAAGCCTTGATACAACCCCAACCCACGCCGGTTGAAGATGCGATCGGGATAGCGCGCGCACAGATCGTCTAGCCGGCGGCACAGGTGCTCTGTTTTGGCCGGCACGCGCTCGATCAAATTTTCCTCGCGCACAATTTTCATCTCTTCGACAAAGCGCACCATGTCGGCCAGCGAACCGCCCCAGGTCGAGTCGAGCACGCCGCGATCTTCCATCGGGCGCAGCATGTACACTACGCCGTTGCCCAGCTTCTTGGCTGTGGCAACGGCGTGCGGCGGGTAGGGTAGATCAAACAGATCAATGGCGAAGAATGCCCCACACGGGCCGCCGGCGGTCTGCACTTCGTCGAAGCCCAGCCCAACCTCGTAGCGGTGCGCCAGTTCGCTCAGCCCGCGAAAGAATTCAGGTTGCGCGACGCGATGGCCGCCCGCGCCCTGAATCGGCTCGACGATGATGCCGACGATCTCGCCGGCGTAACGCCGAAGGAAATCTTCCACGGTATCCAGGCATTTGCGGGTGATGCGGCGCTGCTCGTCTGCCGGCATGTGGGCGTGTACGGCGGGGAACTCGACCTGGATGTTGCCTGGCACAAAGCCGTGAAAGTCTTTTGTCACCACCGGGTCGTGCGCCATTTGTGTCACGTTCAGCGCGAACACAGTGCGGCCGTGAAAGGCCTGGTCGAAGTAGAGGAAGCGCCGTGCGGTGGGCAGCCGGCCTGTCTTCAGCAGTTTCTGATCGTGCAGGTTGATCAGATACTTCATCATGTTCTCCACCGCTTCGGCGCCGGAGTTGACTGTATATACCTCAAGTTGTGGGTTGCGCATGCAGGCCGGCGCAAGGTCGTGAATCAGCCGGTAGTAATCCAGGCATTCGCGGGTGAGGTAATCCGGGTTGCACATTTTGGTGTTGGCTGCTACGGACAATCGGCGCACATAGTCCGGCTCATACAGGCGCGGGTGGTTGTAACCCAGCAGGTGCGAGGCGTACAAGCCGCTCCAATCGAACAGCCGCTCGCCATCGACTGTGGCCAGCCACATGCCGCGCGAGTTGGCCAGATCGACGGCAAAGGGGAAAGGATCGGTGATCACGTAGCGCGCCAGCTCATCGAGCATGGCTTTGCTGAGCGGGCCGGGAAAGCGGGCCGGGGTGGGGGCAGGCGTTGATGTCATGGCGTCTGTGCAAGACAAGGTTTGCTTAGCGATGCCGATCACAGGTCACGCGCAAAGTGTATCTCGCCGTCGCCGCGCCCCGTGATGTGGAAGCCGCAGCGCAGATAGAAAGAGATGGCGTCTTGCCAGGTGGCCGTGGTCTCTAGCACGATGCACCGGTCGCCCTGGGCGCGGGCGTGATCGATCAGCCGGTTGAGGATACGCCGGCCAATTCCCGCGCGCCGGCATTCCCGATCCACCGACATGCGCACGATGCGCGACACGCCCGGCGCTTCGGGAATCAACGCGCCTGTGCCCACCAACGCGCCGGCCCGCCAGGCGGTCAGGAACACGCCATGCACGTAATGGCGCGCGATGTCATCCAGGTCTGGGTTAAGGGTTGGATCGAGCGTGCCCCAGTGCTCTTGTAGGCCGGCTAGGATTAGCGCCCTGGCGGCGGCCTGATCGGCCGGGCTGAAAAGACGAATCGATATCTCCGTGGGGTCATGCATGCAGTCAATCATACATGCGCCAGTGGCGCGATGACACGGTGCAGGGTTGAGAGCGTCATGACAATTTGGCCTTTGCGCCAGGATGTGGTGTATTGTGTGTCAGATGTGTTAGAGTGGGTCAGACTCATTCGCTCTCACGCTGCTTCCTCGCGGCGCGATAGGACGAGGCCGGTGAGCCAACTTTCTGCTGTGCGGCAGAGGCGGTGCTGGCTTTCGGCGTAATCTAAAGCCGATTGGGGCCGACAAGGCACACAGCTTGCTAAGAAACAGGCGGGCTTGTCTTGCCTGGCGCAGCCTTTCGAGGCTGTCCAGACAGGCTGAAAGCCTGTCCCACAAGTTCCTGTTTTATGCGCTGGGAAGGCGGGCTCCGCCGGCCAGGGGGTGTTGCATCAGGCAGCCACATCAGCTGCCTGATTTGTTGTGTTCTCCTCGGATTATGTGAAAAGCCTGTTGACAACTCCGTTTTGGGTGCTATGATTGAATCATTCACTGAAATCTGCGATGATTTCAGTGAACCGTTCAGAATCGTGCTGAATGTCTATGGCTTCAACTGCAACGCTGCGGGATGTGGCCAGGTTGGCTGGCGTATCGATTGGCACCGCCTCTCAGGCGCTGAACAATCGCCCTAACGTCTTGCCAGAGACCCGCCAGCGTGTGTTGAAAGCAGCCCAGTCGCTGGGCTATGTTGCGCCGGTTACCTCTGCCGAGCGCCGCCCGCTGATTTCCACGATCGGCATGCTGACCAAGCACGACTACGGGCCGCCGCCCGAACTCAACTTATTCTTCTCGCATGTTCAGGCCGGCGTGGAGATGGAGTGCCGGGCGCACAAGATCAACCTCATGTTCTCTGCGATCGAGGTGGACCAGAGCAACCGGCCAATTGAGTGGCCGCGCATGATCGATAATCGCCAGATCGATGGTCTGCTGTTGATCGGTGCGAACATCGATGCGGTAGTGCATGGGCTGCGCCGCAAGCTGGGCACGCCGATTGTGCTGGTGGATAGCTACGCTCCCGGCTATCACTTTGACAGTGTGCTGATCGATAACATCGGCGGCGCGATGCAGGCAGTCAGTTATCTGATCGACTGCGGGCATCAGCATATTGGCTTGATCGGCACCAACCCGACTTCTCCACCCGACATTTTGGAGCGGCGCGAAGGCTACCGGCGCGCATTGCACATGCGCGGCATCACACGCGAATACATCGAGGATAGCCAGATGGAGCAGGGAGACGGCTATCGGGCTGTCAGAAATTTGTTAAAGGCCAACCCGCAGGTCTCGGCTGTGTTCGTGGCCAACGATGACACAGCTCTGGGCGTCATGAATGCTGCCCGCGATATGGGATTGAATGTGCCGGGCGATCTTTCTGTCGTGGGCTTCGACGATATTGAGCTGGCCAGGGAGGCGCATCCGGCGCTGACAACGGTGCATGTTCATAAAACCTGGCTGGGCCGGTTGGCGGTGCAACGCCTGATCGAGCGCGCCCAGTATCCCGACCAGCCCCGCATAACGGTCACCGTTGCTACACATCTCGTCGAGCGAGAGTCCACTGCCCCGAACCGCAATGCGCAGTTGAAGGAGGTGAGTGCTGCAGTTAAGACATACCCCTAAATTCAACTCTTGATACCCAATCGAGTTTTGCTGTCTGTCACACTTTTTAAGTCAGGAAATAGGAGGACTAAACAGTATGAGCAAAATGAGCAAATTGTCACGGCGCCGATTTTTGAAAGTGACGGCGCTGGCCGGCGGCGCGGTGGGCCTCGCGGCCTGCGCCACATCCGAGCCGCCTGCTCCTGCCCCGGCAGAGCCGGTTCAGCCCGCCCAACCGACGGCCACGGCTGCGCCGGCCCCAGCCCCCGCCACCCAAGCGCCGGCTGCAGAGGCCCCAGCATCCAAGTTCAAGGAAGCGCCAATGCTGGCCGAGCGCGTTAAGGCCGGCGAATTGCCGCCCGTCGATGAGCGCCTGCCTGAAAGCCCGCAGGTTGTCAAGCCCCTGGTCGCCCCCGGCATGTATGGCGGCACATTGCGTCAGGGCATCGTCGGCACCAGCGTCACCTGGGGCGGCGGTCTGTACACCTTCCAGTGGGAAAACCTGGTGCAATGGAAGCCGGACTTCTCCGACATCGAGCCAAGCATCGCCGAGCGCATCGACATCAGTCCAGATGCCAAAGAGTACACCTTCCACATTCGCAAGGGACTCAAGTGGTCCGATGGGCAGCCCTTCACATCTGATGATGTCCTGTTCTATATCCAGGACGTCATGTTCAACACAGAACTCAAACCTGGTGGGCCCGGCGCAGATTGGCTTCCCAAAGATCAGCGCGAAGGCTTCAGGGCTGAGAAGGTTGACGACTTCACTTTCAAGCTGATCTTCCCTAAGCCCTACGGTACGCTGCTCTATCAGTTGGCGACCTGGTCTGGCCGAGAGTTTGCACAATATCCAAAGCACTACCTGCAGCAGTTCCACAAGACCTACAACGAGAAGATCGACGAGCTGGTGGCGGCCGAAGGGCGCGAGAACTGGGTGCAGTTGTTCTTCGCCAAAGGCCCCGACACCTGGGGCAACCCCGACCGCTTCATGGATGTGCCCGAATATCCATCTCTCGGCCCATGGGTGGTGGTGCAGCCGATCGGCTCCGGCACGACCGCTCGATTCGTGCGCAACCCCTACTACTGGAAGGTGGATGACCAGGGCAATCAGTTGCCCTATGCCGACGAGGTAATCATCACCGCCTACCAGGATCCCGAAACGCGTGCGCTGGCCATGCTCAACGGCGACCTAGACTTCATCAAAGACCCCGGTGAAAACAACCGCGAGCTGTACTTCGACGCGGTGAACGAAGGCAAGCCGATCAAGATTATCAGCCGCACCCCCGATGGCGGCAACACCATGTCGATTCACTTCAACAGAGGATCGAAGAACCCGGTGTTGCGCGAGATCTTCCAGAACAAAGACTTCCGCATCGGCATGTCGCATGCCATCAATCGTCAGGAAATCATCGAGGTGGTGTTCAAGGGCCAGGGCAAGCCGGCTCAGGTGGCTCCGCTCGAGAATTCGCCCTTGTATATCGAGCGCCTGGCCAACCAGTACCTGGAATACGATGTGAAAACCGCCAATGAATATCTGGACAAGGTGCTGCCCAACAAGGATGCCAGCGGGATGCGCCTCGGGCCGGACGGCAAGCCGTTGACGCTGATCTGGACGCTGCTTGACCAGAACTACACCGGCGGCGACGCGCGCGCCTGGTTGCAGGCGGCTGAGTTGATCGTTGGTTACTTCAAGGAAGTCGGGGTGGATGTCAAGATGGATGTAGTGTCCGATCAGGTGCTGGGCGAGCGCCGCAACACCAACGACATCGACATGTTCGCCTTCCATGGCGGCGAGGGTGGCGCCGGCATCACGGCCATTCTCGACCCGCGCTGGCACATCCCCGGCGATTACTGGGGCATGTTTAGCTGGGGCTGGGCGCCCTACCTGACCGGCGCTGAAATCAACGAGACCATCGCGGCCAACTTCGTCGAGCCGCCGCCTGGCATGAGCGAGATCCGCGAAATGTGGTCCTTCGCCACGCAGCAGCCCACCTTCGAAGGCCAGGTGGCCGAAATGAAGAAAGTGCTAGAAGTCTCGGCAGACGAATTTTGGTGCATCGGCATTTCGCGGCCTGGCATGAGCTATCAGCCGATGAGCAAGCGCCTGAATGGCCTGCCCGACGGCGCGGTGGATGGCTGGCTGCCCGGCACGCACAAGATCATGCGCCCCGAACAGTGGTGGCTCGAAGCGTGATCTGAACGGCGCGCAAAGACTACGGAATACGCAGCCTGCATTGGGGGTTGCGTATTCCGTAGTGCACACTACACATTCTGTCTGTATACTACACCACCTAGTCTGTGAGTTGTGTACTCAGTACCCGGTACTCAGTACTCATTACTCAGTACTCATTACTCAGTACCCGGTACTCAGTACTCACTACTCATTACTCATTACTCGGTACTCAGCACTCTTGCTAAGGATGGGTGCCCATGCTGAAATTCATGCTGCGCCGCTTGTCGTATGCCGCCATCGCAGTCTTCGCCATCTCACTCGTATCGTTTGCCGTGATCCAGTTGCCGCCCGGCGACTACGTGACCGACATGGTCAACCGCATCCGCATCACCGGCGGCAAGATCGACCCGGCCTTCGAGCAGCGCATGCGCGAAGTGTATGGCTTCAACGAGCCGATGATCGTTCAATACATCAAGTGGATCAGCAATATCATCACGCGCGGTGAATTTGGCTACTCGTTTGTGTACAAGCGCGACGCCGGCGAAATGATTGGCGAGCGCTTGCCTACTACCGCGGTCATGGTGCTAGGCGCAGTCACGTTGACCTGGGCAATTGCGCTGCCGCTGGGTGTTGCTGCAGCAGTGAAAAAGCACTCTATCATTGACTACGGCGCGATCTTCATCGGCTTTGTAGGTTTGGCGGTGCCCAGCTTTATTCTGGCGATTGTGGTGATGTATCTCACCTTTCGCGCGGTGGGGCGCGTGAACATCGGGCTGTTCTCGCCCGAATTTGTAGATGCTCCGTGGAGTCTGGCCAGGCTGCTCGATCTGCTGCGCAACATGTGGCTGCCGGCCTTGTTGGCAGCTATCACCGGCATTGGCGCGCTCACTCAGACCATGCGCGCCAACCTGCTTGACGAGTTGAACAAGCCCTATGTCACCACAGCGCGCGCCAAAGGCTTGGCTGAGTGGAAGTTGCTGGCCAAGTATCCGGTGCGTCATGCGCTCAACCCGTTCGTCAGCACTATCGGCTGGCTGCTGCCTGCCCTGGTGACGGGCGATGTGATCATTTCGATCGTGCTGAATCTGCCCACGGCCGGCTCTATGTTGTACGCCGCTCTGATTCAACAAGATCAATATGTGGCAGCCGGCTTCATCCTGCTGCTCAGCACTCTGACCGTTGTTGGCACGCTGATCTCCGATCTGCTGCTGGCGTGGCTTGACCCGCGCATCCGTCTGTCCTGACGCGCGCAACACGGGGTAGCACAAATGGCAACACTTGCACCGGGTCTGCAAAACAAGACTGCTTCGGCGGCCGAAGTCCAGGAAGCCAAACGCAGCGTCGAGGTCGCTTCGCAGTGGAAATTAATGTGGTGGAAGTTCCGCAAAGACAAGCTGGCAATCGTCGGCAGCGTCATTGTGATCATCTTCTACACAGTAGCCGCCTTTGCGGAGTTCTTCGCCCCCAAGTCGCCGGAATTCTTCGACCCCCAGTATGTCTATGCCCCGCCCCAGCCGCTGTTCCTCTTTCTCGACGGCCAGTTCAACCCCTTCGTGTATGGCTTGAAATTCGAACGTGACCCCAAGTCGCTCAAGAAGACCTGGACAATCGACTACAACAACCGCATCCCGGTCGGTCTTTTTGTCGAAGCAGAGCCATACAAATTGCTCGGCCTTGTGCCCTGGAATGTGCACCTTTTCGGGCCAAAAGATCCGAAGCAGCCCTTCTACCTGATCGGCGCAGACAAGAGCGGGCGTGACATGCTCAGCCGCATTATCCACGCGGCGCGCATTTCGCTGACCGTCGGCCTAATCGGCGTTTTTCTGTCGTTGCTGATCGGCGTCACCATTGGCGGCATCTCTGGCCTAGTCGGCGGCCTTGTCGATGTGGTCATCCAACGCATCATCGAGATTGTGAACTCGGTGCCCAGCTTGCCGATCATGATGGCGCTGGCGGCCATCGTGCCGCCCGGAACGCCTCCGGTGCAGGTCTACGTGATCGTCACCCTTATCCTGGCCTTATTGAGCTGGACCGGCATGGCGCGCGTGGTGCGTGGCCGATTCCTGGCGCTGCGCGAGGAGGACTTCATCTTGGCCGCTCGGCTTGACGGCGCCAAACGCAGCCGGCTGATCTTCCGCCACATGGTGCCGTCGTTTCTCAGCCACATCATCGCCTCGATCACCATCTCCATCCCATACATGATTCTGAGCGAGACCAGCCTCAGCTTCCTGGGCATCGGATTGCGTCCGCCGGTGGTGAGCTGGGGTGTGATGTTGCGCGATGCCCAGCAGATCGCCGCCGTCGCCAACTATCCCTGGCTGCTCTTCCCGGCGCTGGCCGTCGTTATCTTTGTGCTGTCCATGAACTTCACCGGCAACGGCCTGCGCGACGCCGCCGACCCCTATGCCAATTGACAATTTTGGATTGCCGCATGCCCTGCGCCACTCGAGTCCAAAATCCAAGATCGAAAATCCAAAATTCCCATGAACGATTCGCTGCTTGAGTTCAAGGATTTGCGCGTGCATTTCTTCACCGACGAAGGCGTGGTGAAGGCGGTCGATGGCGTCGATCTCAGCGTGCCGCGCGGCAAGACCACCTGTATCGTGGGAGAAAGCGGCTGCGGCAAAAGTGTGATGTCGCTGGCTGCCATGCGCATCGTGCAGAAGCCCGGCCGTATTGTCAGCGGCCAGATTCTGTGGCACGGTAAAAACGGCAAGGTCACCGACCTGAGCGAGCTGTCTCCCAGCGGCCCCGATATCCGCAAGGTGCGCGGCGGCGAGATCGCCATGATCTTTCAAGAGCCGATGACCAGCCTGAGCATGTTGTATACCATCGGGAATCAGATCGGTGAGGTCATCCGGTTGCATCAGGGCGTCTCCAAGCAAGAAGCCCGCAATCGCACAATCGAAATGCTGCGCAAGGTGCGCATCCCTCGCCCGGAGCGGCTGGTCGACGAGTACCCCTTCCGGCTGAGCGGTGGCATGCGTCAGCGCGCCATGATCGCTATGGCCCTCTCGTGTAACCCGGCTTTGCTCATCGCCGATGAGCCAACGACAGCCCTCGATGTGACCACTCAGGCCCAAATTCTCGACCTGATGCTCGACTTGCAGCGCGAGTACGGTATGGGCATCATGTTCATCACCCACGACCTGGGCGTGGTGGCCGAGATCGCCGACTATGTCGCAGTGATGTATCTCGGCCGGGTGGTGGAAAGCGCCGACGCTGACACCCTTTTCAATAATCCCAAACATCCCTATACACAGGCCCTGCTGGGTTCCATTCCAAAGATCACCGCTACCCGTCAGCCTTTGGAGCCGATTCAGGGCATGGTGCCCAATCCGTTCCGCCGGCCTGCCGGTTGCAGTTTCCATCCGCGCTGTGCGCAGGCGATGGCGGCCTGCTCGGAAATTGTGCCAGAAGCCTATCGCATTGCGGATGGCCATATTGCACGTTGCCTGCTGTACGCGGATAACCAGCCGGCCGGGGGCGAGCCGGCTCAGTCGATGATGCGTTCGATGCGTTAAATGACACACCGCATGACTAGACAGACCATGTCAACACAACCGGCCAGTGGCCAACAGCAGGGCGACATTCTCTTGCAGGTGCGCAACCTCAAGATGTATTTCCCGATCGTGAAGGGCGCTTTCGGCGCTGTCAAAGGCTACGTGCGCGCCGCCGACGACATCAACTTTGACATCCGCTTTGGCGAGACGGTCGGTCTGGTGGGCGAGAGCGGCTGTGGCAAGACCACTGTCGGGCGCTGCATCGTGCGCGCCTACAAGCCGACCGGCGGGCAGATGCTGTACTATGGCAGCAACGACGGTCAGGTGGTCGATCTGGCTGAGTTGTCCGAAGACCAGGTCAGGCCCTACCGCCGCGACATCCGCATGATCTTTCAGGACCCTTATTCGTCGCTCAATCCCCGCATGCCGGTGTTTGAAAATGTGGGCGAGGGGTTGCTTAATCTGACCGATATTCGCGGCAAAGATCTGGAGGAGCGCGTCAAGGATGCCATTGTGCGCGTGGGGTTGCGACCTGAGTACATCCGGCGCTTTCCACATGCTTTCTCCGGCGGTGAACGCCAGCGCATCGTCATCGCCCGCGCGCTGGTGACTAATCCCCGCCTCGTTGTGTGTGATGAGGCTGTGGCTGCCCTCGACGTGTCCATCCGCGCTCAGGTGCTCAATCTGCTGGAAAACCTGCGCAACGATCTGAATCTGACGTACCTGTTTGTCTCGCATGACCTCAGCGTAGTCCGTTACATCTGCGACCGCGTGGTGGTGATGTACGTCGGCAAGATGGTCGAGTCGGCCCCGGTGAACGATTTGTTTGCCCGGCCTTTGCATCCCTACACCGAGGCGCTCATGTCTTCGGTGCCGATTCAGAATCCGCGCCAGCGCAACCGGGGCGCGCGCATCCGGCTGGAAGGTGAAGTAGCCGATCCATCTAATCCGCCGACCGGCTGCTACTTCCACCCGCGTTGCCGCTATGCCCAAGAACGTTGCCGGGTCGAGCAACCTGTCTTGCGCGAAGTGGCCCCGAATCGTATGGTGGCCTGCCACTTTGCCGAAGAGCTGGATTTGCAGGGCGCCATTCAGGCCTAGCCGGATCAAATGCTCTGACTGCACGGCCTTGTGTGCAGTAAATTGCTATGAGAAGATATCTCGCCCATTGGATTGCCTACGGCGTAGCAGCGGGGCTGTTTGCCGGTGCTTTGCTTGTGCTTCAGGCGGCCGCCTTGCCGGCGCAGCATGTGCAAGCTGCGTCAACTCCCCCGCCGCCGACGATCTCTGCCACTCCTCGCCCGACGCGCACCCCGCGCCCGACGCCATCCCCAACGCCGACCCGCATCCGTGCCGCGATCGAAGTGGGTGCCAGCGCGCCGGCCAAATCCTTCAGCCCGCGCATGCTGGGCAGCAACCTGCCGGCCTGGCTGAAAAGAGACGTGTTTGAAAATGAGACTTTTCGCCGGCGTGTCGCCGCCTCGGGCATTCGCCTGTTGCGCATTCCCGGCGGCGCGTGGGGCGACGAATATGGCTGGTTGAGCTGCGAGACCGGCCGCGATCAGCCCGGCGCCTTTCCCTGCCGTTTCCCGTGGGCGGCGCGCCCCACCGACTTCATCAACTTTTTCAAGGCCCTTGCCGCGCAGGGCAGCCCCATCGCGCCGATGTACATTGTCAACGTCAACTACACCGCGCAGGAAGCGGCGGCGCTGGTGGCCTTTCACAACAGCTTTGTCACCGACACCACGCCCATCGGCGTGGATATTCGCGGCACCGACTGGTATACCGCCGGGCGCTGGGCGCAACTGCGCGCTGCCGGCGGCAACCCACAGCCCCTGCGTATCACCCTGTGGGAAATCGGCAATGAGCTGTATGGCGGCAAGCCGACCGTCAAAGGCTGCCCCCCTAACGGATGGGAGAACACATGGACCTGCAACGGCGCTGAGTACATCGACGGCAACGCCGGACACGACGGCTTCATCAAGATGCGCGCGGCGATGCAGGCGGTCGATCCCACTATCCTCGTTGGCGCGGTCGGCCATGAATCTTCACTCGGCGCATGGAGTCGCCGCGTGTTGACGCGCGGCGGTTCGGTGATGGACTATTACGTGGTTCACACCTATCCTCAGTATTACAACTACGGCAACCCGCGCCGCGAGATCGAGCACATCCTCTCCATTCCGCAATATCTGTGGCCCAAGATCAAACGCGAAGCGGATCTGGCATTTGCCGAGTATGCCGGCGGGCGCGCTATTCCCATCGCGCTCAATGAATTTAACATTGTGCCAGAGTGGGGCAAGACGGACTATCGCAATTACCTGAACAAGCATGTCAACGCACTGTTCATCGCCGACTCCATCGGCATGATGATCGCGCAGGGCTACGACATGGCTGCGCAATGGGATGTGATGAACGGCCCCAGCCCGGAGATGGGCGGCGGGGTGAACGAGTTTGGTCTGATGCGCGCCTACGAGTACGATCGCCAGATGACGCGCCAGCCGCAGTACTACGCCTTTCCCATCTGGGCGCGTTTTGGATTGGCGACGCTGCCGGTCACGTCGTCGGTGGACCCGGCCAAAGAGATGAGCGTGTATGCCGGTCGGCCTGAGCCAGGCGTCGTCTCGGTGTTGCTCATCAACAAGAGCGACCGCCCCGCTGACGCGCAGATCACACTGGCCGGCGCGCGCCAGATCCTCAGCGGCACGCTCGACACGCTCACGGCAGAGTCGCCCGACGCGCTGAGCGCGACGTTCAACGGCGTGGCGAATCCAAAGGATGATTTGTCCGATGCGCCGGCGCTGGCCTTGAAGGGCGTAGCCGGCAACCGCTTGCCGCACACTCTCCCACCCTATTCGATCGCCCTTTTGCGCCTGAGGGTGCGCTAGCGGCGCGGCCTATGGCCGGCTGAGTCAACGGCCTTCGCGTTCATGGGGCCGGCGCTTCTGTTCTGCCAATCAGTGTCTTCTGCTCCTCGTTGATGCGCTGGCCAAACTGTCGGATGATGTGCCTGACGATGCCCACGCCTGAGCAGAACCAGATTTCTTCTTCTGTGTTTGTGGAGCGCCGCTGCAGGTGCGCGCAGGCATCAGCTTGGCCCGCGCCCCAGTCCACCGGATTTTGATCGAGTACACGCCACGCGCCTGTCTTGCCGCCGCCAAAAGTCTGCCCCACTGTCACCGGCCATGTCGCCAGCAACATGGCTTCGTAGCCGCGCCCGTTGGTTTCAATCAACGTTTCAGGCCGGCTGGCTGCCCGATACAGCCGGTCGTCGAGCGCCACATAGTATTCCGTCCTCTCTAGCCGCTCGCCCAGCAGGCATGACTCCACGTGCAGTTCAAATACCTGCGCCTCGTCCATCTGCCACGCCGAGGTGACCGTTTCTGTGATCGCGCCACGCGCTGTTTTGCTGACGCCGCGACCGACGCATTCGTCGTTGCGATTGGTTTCGTAGGCCCATTGTGCGCCGACTGCCAGGCCGAATGCTTTGGCGGGCAGGGATGCAACAGTGATGGGTTGACGGGTAACGGCAGGCATCGGCGGCGCGGTTGCGGCCGGCCTTTCCTCCTGTTGCGCCACGCCGGCGCAGGCGGTCGCAACGATCACCATGCCAGGCAAGATCCATCGTGCGAGATGCATACAATACACCTCCTGCTGCGCTGAAACGCCAAACAAAAATGTCGGCAGCACCCTGTCGCACTGCCGGCGTTTCCTCCTGTTGCGCCACGCCGGCGCTAGATCACGCGGATCGCCCCGTCCGGGCAATCTTCGACTGCCTGCTTCACGTCTGCTTCCAGCCCGGGCGGGATCGGGTCGAGCTTGACAATGGCGTAGCCTTCCGGCCCGACCTCGAACACATCCGGCGCAGTCGATTCGCACAAGGCGCAGCCGCCGCATTTGGTCTGGTCAACAATTGCTTTCATGAAAAGAACCTCTGGACTTGGGCTGGAAATATAGACTGCCGTTCTGAGGGGCGCCATGATGCGCATGATGCGAATGAATCGGCAGGGCTGCATGGCCCAGTCTGTCCGATGCGCCGGGCGTGAGTATAGGCAGGGTTGCTGGCTGCGCAAGTGACATTCTTCACGCCCCCCGGCGCGGGTTGAGTAAATCTGTGTTTGAGGCACAATCAACTCGCCATGTCATTCCGCGATTACCTTCGGCGTCTCGACGCGCACGGCAATCTCACGCGTGTGCGGACGCCCATCTCCAAAATCCACGAGATTGCCGGCGTGCTAAAGAAGATCGAGCCGCGCCCGGCGCTGTTCGAGCAGGTGATCGAAGCGCCCTTTTGTGTGGCTGGCATCACCCCAGCGAGCCGTGAGACCGCGCGTCTCGATGTCAGCACTGCCGCGCGCGTCGACGCAGAGCCGCCCTCGTTGGCGGCGATCAATCAATCGCTCACAATGGCGTTGTCGCGCGTGAATAGCGATCTGATCAACATGTTTTCGTCGGCGACGCAGGTCTTTGACAGCCGGCCGCCATCGCCCACAATCGTGGCGTTGAAAGATACGGCTGGCAGCGTCCGCGAAGCGCTGGCCGACTGGTCGAGCGCGTCTGTCAGTAGCGACAGCGGTTGGAGCAGCGCATCTGACTCAGGCTCCAGCAGTTGGAGCGGCGGCGGCAGTTCGAGCGGGGGAAGTTCGGGCAGCGGCGGGGGCGGATTTGGTTAGCTCCCGGCCAGCCATGCCCATGCCACGACCGACGCCGCCAGCAGCAGGCCGAATCGCATATGCAACGCGGCTGTCTGGCGCAGCACGCCGTTCAATGCCGGGACATCGGTTGTGCTGAGCGCAATCTGAATCAACCGATATGCCTGGGGCAGCAGCACAGCCACGACTAGTGTGGTGAGGGGCAGCGCGCCCACCATCACGCCGGCTAGCACGCTAATGAACGCGCCGGCCATCAGCACAACAAACTCGATTTGTGCGCCGCGCCGGCCCAGGCGGGTCGCAACCGTGCGCTTGCCGGCCTGCCGATCACTGTCCAGGTCGCGCAGGTTGTTGGCGTGCAAAATGGCTGCCACCAGCAGGCCGATGGGCGTCGCGGCCAGCAGGACAGCCGGTGTCACGGTTTGTGTCTGCACGGCATAGGCGCCGGCGACCATGCCCGGCCCCATCGCCAGGAAGACGGCGATCTCGCCGAAACCGAGATAGGCCAGCGGGGCAGGGCCGGCGGTGTAAAGCACGGCGATCAATATGCCCAGCGCCCCGATGATCCACACCGGCCATCCGCCAATCCAGGCCAGCCCAACGCCCAGGATTGCGCCCGCGCCCAGGCAGATCCATGCCCCGATCAACACCTGACGCGGCGCAAGCAAGCCATCCTGAATCACACGGCTGGGGCTGAGCGAAGCGCTGCTGTCGGCCCCGCTGCGATGATCCATGTAGTCGTTCAGCAAGTTGGCGCCGGCCTGCAACAACACGGCCCCCAGCAATGTCAGCGCGGCCGTGATCGGATTGAAACGGCCATCGCGCCAGGCCAGCGCCACCCCCAGCGCGATCGGCGCCACGGTGGCCGCGAAGGATTTCGGCCGCGTGGCCTGAATCCAGATCGAAGCGCGCCGGCCTGGGGTGTGCAACGTGGAAGGCGCAATCATGCCAGCCGGATGCCGTAATCGCGCGCGGCGTAATCGTAGAACATTTCGGTTACGCGCGCGGTTTCGGGGCGCAGGCCGCGATAGGCCGGCTTGATCTGGCTGAGCTGGATCAAAAAGCGCACGCCGCCCAGCTCGATCGTGCCATACAGAGACAGCCGTTCCACCCGTTCGAGCAAGGTGAAGTGGCTGGCGTATTCAGGGCATGTCTGCGCCAGGTGGGCATGCGCCGCTTCCAGATTGTCCACCACGAAGCCCAGATGATGGATGCGCGAGGGCAGGCCGTCGGACAACGGCATCCCAGGCCGGGCGTCGAAGAAGAAGAGCGCATTGACGCCGGTGGTGAGCACCAGCAAGTGTTCGTCGTCGCGCACGATGCTCATCTTCAGGCCGTCATGAAAGAAGCGCCGGCAGGCGGCGCGGTCGGTGGTGGCCAGCGCCAGATGATCGAAGCCAAAATTGGTGAAGGTCGTGTCTTGCTTGCTCAGCGGGCGCGCGTCGAGCACGAAGTCGGCATGGCCGTAGTGATCGACGATCTCGTACAGCCACATGTCGGGGAAGATCAAATCGCCGTTGGGCATGCTGACGCGCAGATGGTGCGCGGTGAGCAGTTCGGCCGGCAACAGACGATCAAGGGCCTGATGCACCACTTCATGACGACGGATCGGGCCGGCGAAGCGACGGCCATCGGGCAGGGAAAACGAGACCATTACCTCGGCGGGTTGCTCTGCGTGATTCATGCGCACCTCCGGGTCAGCGCTGGGCGGCGATGAAGCCGCGCAACAGGCCGGCGGTCAGTTCGGCTTGCTGAAGGTGAATGAAGTGCGCGCAATCCGGGGCCATGACCAGCCGGGCGCCGCCAATCTTTGAGACAACCGTCTCCTTCAGGAAATCCGGATTGAGGAACGGCTCGTGCGCGCCGCCGATAACAAGGGTGGGGGCGCTGATGCGCGGCAGTTTTTCGGGGAAGTGTGTGCCAATCGTCCACACATCGAAGATGCCCAGAAAGGCTTCGGGCGACCAGGTGCGCGAGCCGGACATGAAGTGTTCGAGCAGGTCGGCGTCCATGTCGCCGTACCAGCCCAGCTTCCAGATGGTGGCCCGGCCCTGCATGTCGTTGGCGCCTTGCTGGAAGAGGCCGCGCGCGGCGTCGTTCACCGGCACGCCGGTGGCCGGCACCGGGCCGATCAAAACCAAGCTTTTGACGCGCTTGCCCAGCTCAGCGGCGCACCACTGGGCGATGGCCCCGCCGGTCGAGTGGCCGACGAGCGTAAACCCACTCAGCCCTTCAGCCTGGATGACGGCCATGGCATCCTGAGCCAGTCGCTCGAAGGTGTAGCCGGAGTGCGGCTTATCCGAATGGCCGCAGCCGCGCATGTCGGGCGCGATGACCCGGTATTCATCGGGCGGCAGCGACGCCAACAGGGATGACCAGTGCTCCGCCGTCGAGTTGAAGCCGTGCAACAGCAAGATCACTTCCGGTCCGTTGCCGTACACATAATAGGCAATGCGCGCGCCATCATTGGCCTGAGTAAAGCGCGGCGCGGCAAAGGCTTGCTGAATCACAGCATCGTGGCTTGGTTTGACTTTCATCTCACATCTTTCCTTGTTCCAGACAGCTCCAGGATTGCAACCCTTAATCGGTTTGTGAAAGCCGTCACAAGCAGATGCTTATAAGCCGGCAAGCTGAGAGCAGGCAGCCCTACCGCTAAGTTCGGGCTGAGAATCAGCCGGGGAAGGCCGTGGTACAGTCCAGATGTCTGGTTTGGATTTGCTTAATTCCTGGCTAAGGAGCATTGCATTCATGCGCGTGGACATCAAAAGGTGGAGCCGGCCGCTGTGGGGTGTGCTGGTGGTGGGCGCCGTGTTCCTTGCTTTCCTGATATTCGTCGCAGCGGATTCTTCTGTCCAAGCCGAAACCAAGACGCTGGAATGGATGCGCCTGGACACTGAGATCACGGTGCTGCCCAACGGCGATCTGCGCATTGTGGAGACGAATGTGATCGACTTCACGAGCGGCACGTTCACGTTCGGCTATCGGGATATCGATCAGTCGCGCTTGACGGGCATTGTGGATGTGCTGGTGACGGAGCAAGGGCGCGCGCTGCCGGTTGAGCTTTCGCAAACCGACGAAGGCTATTTTCGCATCCGCTATGAATTCGAGCCGGCCCGGCAAGAGCGGCGCGTGTTCACGGTGGAGTACACCGTGCAGGGCGCGACGCGCTACTACGACGATGGGGATGAAGTGTTCTGGGCCGGCGTGTACGCCGATCGCAACGGCTTTGCAGTGCAGGCTGCGCAGCTGACGGTGCGATTGCCCGACGGCGCAAGCGCGCTCGACGCGCAGACGTATGGCCCGCGCGCCGAGGTGACGGGGCAGGGCGAAAACGTCGTTGTGGCCGAGGCGCTGGAGCCGATTGCCAGTGGCGATCAATTCGAGATTTGGGTCAAGTTTCCGCACGGCGTGATTGCGGGATCGCCGCCGCCCTGGCAGGCCGGCTACGATCGCCAGCGCGAATACGAACGGACGCTGAAGCCGGTGGTTGATCTGGGGGTGTTGTTGCTGGCCGGCTTGGTGCTGGCCGGTGGTGTGCCGGCGGCAATTGTGCTGTGGTATCGGCGCGGGCGAGACCCGCAGGTGGCCAGCGTCGCCGAGTATCTGAGCGAACCGCCGGCCGGTCTGTCTCCGGGGCTGGCCGGCGCGTTACTCGACGAGAAGGCCGATCTGCGCGACATCGTCGCCACGCTGGTCGATCTGTGCCGGCGCGGTGTGCTGCGCATGCGTGAAGAACAGACCCCTGGCCTGTTTGGTATCGGCACGATCCGCGACTGGGTGTTCGAGCGCGGGCCGCAGTTCACCAAACAACTGGCGCAACACGAGCGGGAGCTGATTCGCGCGCTCGATCTGGACACGCAAGACAGCGTCTCCCTGTCTAGCCTTAAGGATGTTTTCTACAAGAGCGTCCCCGGCATTCAGTCGGCGTTGTACGAGCAACTGGTGACCGCCGGCTACTATGACCATCGGCCCGACAAGGTGCGCAATCGCTTCATGCTGATGGGCATTGTGGTGCTGGTCATCGGCGTCGGCAGTGTCATCATCACCGGCCTGTTGGCCGCTGAGGGAATCACCTCGACCGGGATTGCGCTGAGCGTGGCGAGTGCCATTGTCGGCGCCGTGCTGGCGGTTGTGGGCGCCAACATGCCGGTGCGCACACGCAAGGGCGCCGAGATGCGCCAGCGCGTGGACGCATTCAAGCGCTATCTCGACGCCATCGAGCGCTACGTAGACCTGAAAGCCGCCACCGACCAGTTTGATCGCTATTTGCCCTTTGCGGTCGCCTTTGGCATTGACCGTAGCTGGATGCGCAAGTTCGCGGCTGCCGACACGCCGGCGCCGACATGGTACGTGCCGCATCTGCGGTCGGTTTCCGTGGGCCGGGGCGCTGGCGACTCGGGTTCGAGTGTGGCCGGGGCGGCCAAAGCGCCATCGGGAGGGATCGCGGGCGCCAATGCCGGCCTGACCTCCGGCCTGGCCGGCATGAATGCCGGGTTGACGGCCATGATGTCGTCGGTGGCGTCTACCTTCTCCAGTTCGCCGTCGTCCAGCAGCGGTGGTGGCGGCGGCGGCGGAAGCTCGGGCGGCGGAGGCGGTGGCTTCGGTTAGGTGTCAGGCGATCCGTGTGGGACTGTCAGAATCGCCGCCTGAATCGCTTTACAATGATTGCATCTGGCTGGCGTGCGTCGCGCAAAGTGCGCCAGCCTTGTTTATTGGCTTTTGGCAAAGAGGGAGTCAATGGGATCTCAAGTTGACCGTGCGCGGAGATATCGTGGCCGGGCGCTGGCGTTGTTCGCGCTGGCGGCCTTGTTCCTTGCGGGGTTGGCGGCGTCGCCTGCCGCCGCCCAGGCCAAGACGTTGCAATGGCAGCGCCTCGACACGGACATCACCGTGCTGCTGAATGGCGATCTGGAGATCGTCGAGACAAACGTCATTCACTTCATCAGCGGCTCTTTCTCGTTTGGCTACCGCGATATTGATCTGTCGCGCTTGGAAGCGGTCGAGAATATACAGGTAACCGATGACACCGGTCAGCGATTGCGTGTTGAGCGAACCACCGATGGCAGCGTCTTGCGCATCAAATATTATTTCCCCCTGGCGTCGCGCGAGACGCGCACGTTCAGGCTGCGCTATACGGTTCGCGGCGCGGTGCGGTACTACGCGGAGGGTGACCAGGTGTACTGGGCCGGCGTGTACGCCGACCGCAATGGCTTCTCGGTGGAATCGGCGCGCATCACGGTGCGGTTGCCCGAGGGCGCCACGGCCACAATCGCCGATGCCTATGGGCCGCAGGCGCGCGTGACAGGCCAGGGCGAAAGCCTGGTTGTCGCCGAAGCATTGAGCCCCATTCCCAGCGGCCAGGAGTTTGAAATCCGGGTGCAGTTTCCGCACGGCATCGTGCAGGGGCAGCCGTCGGCCTGGCAGGCCGAGTTTGATCGGCAACGCGAGTTTGAAGAGACGGTCAAACCCGGCATTAACCTGGTTGTGCTGTTGATATCGCTGGCGATGTTGTTTGATGGGCCGGCATTGGCGGTGGTGTTGTGGTACACGCGCGGGCGTGACCCGAACGTAGGGTTGATTGCTGACTACTTGAACGAGCCGCCGGCCGGCATCACGCCGGGCGTGGCCGGCACGCTGGTCGATGAGCAGGCCGACCTGCGCGATGTCATTGCCACGCTGGTCGATCTGGCCCGGCGCGGCATTGTCGTGATGGAGGAGCAGGGCAAGCCCAACCGGGCCGGCTTGCTAACGGGCCGGGACTGGGTTTTCTCGCGCGGGCCGGAGTTCGGCAGCGCGCTGGCGCCGCACGAGCAAAAGCTGATCGAGGCGTTGGGGTTGACCCAGAAAGACAGCGTGTCGTTGTCGGCCATGCGCAATCGCTTCTACACGAAGATACCCGGCATCAACGATGCGCTGTACAGCCAATTGGTGGCGGGCGGATATTATCAGCGCCGGCCCGATCAGGTGCGCGGCGCTTACGCAAGCCTGGCCTCTACGCTGATGGTGTTGACATTTGTTGTGGGCTGCCTTGCTTTGACCGTTCTGGTTGACCTCGCCGATACTGCCATTCTCCTGCCGATAGGTCTTGCAGTGACGACGTTGGCATTCTTGATCGTGTCCGGTCAGATGCCGGTGCGCACCCGCAAAGGCGCTGAGGCCAGGATGCGGTTGGAGGCGTTCAAGCGCTATCTGCAGAACATCGAGAAGTACACGAACGTTCAGGCGGCTACCGAGCAGTTCGAGAAGTATCTGCCCTACGCGATCGCATTTGGGCTGGATCGGACGTGGATCTCGAAATTCGCCGCTGTGGACACGCCGGCGCCGACGTGGTATGTGCCGTATGGCCGGCCGCGTTCCTACGGGCCGCGCGGGCCGGCGGGACTGGCCGGCGCGAGTCAATCCGCGCTTGGTGATATTAGTGGCGCGGCAAGCGCCGGCGGCGGTCTGGGCGGACTCGATCGTGGCCTGAGCCAGGGCCTGTCGAACATCAATTCGGGGCTGACTGCCATGTTTTCATCCGTGGCCAGCACATTTGTGAGCACGCCGGCGCCGCCACCGGGCAGCAGTTCTGGGCGATCCGGGAGCAGTGGCCGAGGCTGGAGCGGGGGCGGCAGTCTTGGCGGCGGCAGTTCGGGCCGCGGCGGTGGCGGCTTTGGCTAAATCAACACACACACGAGGAATCTATGAATCAGGGTAAAACGCTCGGCTTGATTCTGACAGGTATCGGCGCCGCTGTTCTGGCGATCGTTGTGTTATGGGCGTTGGTGAACAACGATCCGGCGATGACAGCATCGGCAAAGGTGCTGGCCGTGTTCTTTGGGTTGCTGATCTCTGCGCCATTGCTGGGATTTGGCATTTATACGCTGAACAAGGGGCGCGCAGAGGCCGGAGAAGAGAGGGTGATTGCCAGACAGCGCAAGTTGCTCAACATGGTGATGACGCGCGGGCAGGTCAACATCCCCGAGGCCACGCTTGAGTTGCAGGCGACGCGCGACGAAGCGCGGCATCTCATCTATGACCTGATTGGCAAAGAGCTGTTCAGCGGCTATGTCGATTGGGAGGGGGGTGTGCTATATTCGTCAGACGCAGGCAAACTCAAGGAGGGTGGCCGGTGCCCCAAGTGCGGCGGCAAGCTTCAGTTGGCCGGTAAGGGGTTGGTCAAGTGTCCATACTGTGGCACAGAGATTTTCTTGTCGCAGTGATATCCGATATGGCGGTCGGCCGTCAGCTTATCAACTGATTGCTGCCTGCTCGGTTGAAACCATACCTGGAGGTTGAACGTGAGCTCGAACTATGAACGGATTTCCGAAGAGCGCGGGTGGCTGGAAAAGCTGATCGGCAAGATTCCCGGCTACAAGGGCTACAAAGAAAAAGAAATGCGCCGCGAGGCAGACCGGCTCTTGCGCGAAGCCCTGGTGCGCGATCTGACCTTGCAGCTCAACCGGCTGGCTCCGATGCAGACGGCCTTGCTGGAGCAGGGTGGCATCGACTGGATGGACGACATCGGCGCCGTAAAGACATCTTTGCAGACCCTGATCGATCGGGTACGGCACGCCGCCCAGGGATACGCCGGCTTCTTCGACGCTGTGCGGGTCAAAGAAGATGACCTAGACCGGCTGGAACAGTTCGATCAGCAACTGGTCGCCGAGTTGGAGCGTATCACAGCTTCATTCGATGCGCTAGAGAGCGCCATCGGGTCCGGCGCAGAAATCAGGTCGAGCATCGCTGCGTCGCGCAAGCTGATTCAAGGAATCAACGATCTATTCAGCAAGCGGAGCAGTGTCATTACGGGAATGTAGTTGGTTGTTGGCCGACTGGCCTAATGGCTGGCGCTAACTTTTAAGGAGAATCAAATCATGCCACGGCTTATCGACGTAATTGAATGGCCAGATCAGGGGCCAAATGAGATCGTTCGTCGCGTGCCGGATCAAGGACAGGGCGATATTCGTCTGGGGTCGCAGGTGATTGTGCGCGGCGCGCAGGTTGCTGTGTTCTACCGTGACGGCAAAGCGCTGGACGCATTCAAAGAAGGCCGGCATACCTTGTCAACGGCCAACCTGCCGCTGCTCAGCAGCTTGATCGGGCTGGCAACCAACAGCAAGACGCCGTTTCCCGCCGAAGTGTACTTTGTCACCACCAAGGACTTCCTGGACATGAAATGGGGCACGCCGGGCGAACTGACCGTGCCGGACAGTGTGCTGGGCATGGTGCAGTTGCGCGCTTTTGGCACGTACTCGATGGCGATCAGCGACCCGATTCGATTTGTGAATCAGGTGGTTGGCGTGCAGGGCATCTATACCACTGCCCAGATCAATGATTATCTGCGCGGCATCATGCTGAGCGAGATTGCTAGTGTGATCGGCAATGTGATGAAGACACGCTCGTTGCTCGATCTGGCTGCCCTCCAGGCAGACCTGGGCGCGGCGATTCAGGCCAAGGCCGCGGACGACTTTGAAGCGATCGGGATTCAACTGAAGAAAGTCTATGTTGTGCAGGTGCAGCCCGGCGAGGAAACTGCCAAGGCGATCGCCCAGCGCAGCGCGATGGGCGCGCTGGGCGTGAACTATATGCAGTATCAAGCCGGCCAGGCGATGCGCGAAGCAGCCCAGAACGAAAGCGGCGGGGTGGCCGGCGCCGGTGTCGGCCTGGGCGCCGGGATCGGACTGGGGCAGGTGCTTGGCCAGGCTGTTGCGGCCGGCATGACACAGCCGGCGCCGGCTCAGCCACAGCAACCCCAACAGCCTGCGGCCAACGTGCAGACCAAAGCGCAGATTCGCGCTGCAATGACCAATCTAGACGTGCGCTTGGCCAACGGAGAAATCAGCGAAGCCACGTATAACCGGCTGTACGAGAACCTGACCAAGGCGCTGGAGACTGCGCCGGAATAGGGCATCGGCATGCCTGTTCGATAGTTGTGATGCGCGGCGCAATCCGAAAATTGCGCCGCGGCGCATTTTCTTCCCCGGATGGCATGACTTGTGGTATAGTTCTCTGCCCGCGACACACGCACACAGTGCCGGCGATACATCTGGTAGAGGAGCCGTTGTGGTTAGAAACAAGTGTTCGAGCCTTAGCGCCTGCGAATTCGCGAGTTTCTCGAATTGACAAAAGAGAGGCTTTTGGTACAATCCGCAAGCTAACCGCTCGAACAAGGCGCGTGCGCGCTAGCAATAACTGAATCAAATGAAGAGGCTACTGGGTGTCAGTAGCCTCTTCTGTCGCCTGATGAACAGTGATTCATTAGTCAAGAGATCAAAATATGCCGACAATTAACCAGTTGATTCGCAAAGGCCGCAAGCCAAAGCCGTCTTATAGCAAGGCGCCGCAATTGCAGTCGACCACGAACACGCTAAAGGGCGGCAAGCGCACCGTGCATCGCAAGGGCGCGCCACAAAAGCGCGGCGTGTGCACTGTCGTGCGCACCCAGACACCCAAGAAGCCAAACTCAGCCTTGCGCAAGGTTGCGCGCGTGCGCCTGTCTAACCTTACCGAAGTGACGGCCTATATTCCCGGCGAGGGCCACAAACTGCAAGAGCACTCGGTGGTGCTTGTGCGCGGCGGCCGCGTCAAGGACCTGCCCGGCGTGCGTTATCACATCGTGCGCGGCACCCTAGACGCCGATGGCGTGGAAAAGCGCAGTCAAGGGCGCTCTAAATACGGCACAAAGCGCGCAAAGAAGACTGGCGACAACAAGAAGAAGTAACGCAAGTAACGTGAGAGCGGAATGAACTCAGCGCTTGGGTTCTGGCGTCTGAGTTCCGCAGTCTGAGGGAAAAATGCCAAGACGATATCGACCCGCCAAGCGCGAGATTGCGCCGGATTTGAAATACAACAGCGTTGTGATTCAACGATTAATCAATCGCATGATGCGCCGAGGCAAGAAGAGTGTCGCCCAGCGCATCGTATACACCACCATGGGGCTGCTCGAAGAACGCACGCAGAAGCCTTCCATGCAGGTGTTCGAGAGCGCCATGGCGAACTTGCGGCCCTCGGTTGAGGTCAAGCCTCGGCGTGTGGGCGGCGCAACACTGCAGGTGCCGGTGGAAGTGAATCCGTTCCGGCAGGAAAGTCTGGCTATGCGTTGGTTGATCAGCGAAGCCCGCAAACGCTCTGGCAAGTCGATGGCAGAGAAGCTGGCGGCTGAGATTTTGGATGCAGCCAATAACACCGGCGCCGCTGTGAAGAAGCGCGAGGAAACGCATAAGATGGCAGAGGCCAACCGGGCCTTTGCGCACTTCCGATGGTAATCACCGTTAGCCCGGTGGTCAGTCCTCCAATCTCTAGCTCTACGATTGTCTCTAGGATTGGCTGACTGCTGACGGCCAATTGTTGAGAAATGGCGAACGAATACCCGCTGAACAAGCTCCGCAATATCGGTGTCATCGCGCATATCGACGCGGGCAAAACGACCACGTCTGAGCGCATCTTGTATTACACCGGCCGAACGTACAAGATCGGCGAAGTGCATGAAGGCGCCGCGACCATGGATTACATGGTGCAGGAGCAGGAGCGCGGCATCACGATCACGGCTGCGGCGACGACCTGTTACTGGAAGGATATTCAGATCAACCTGATCGACACGCCCGGCCACATCGATTTCACGGTCGAGGTGCAACGCAGCTTGCGGGTGCTGGATGGCGGCGTGGTTGTTTTCGACGCGGTTGCCGGCGTAGAGCCACAGTCAGAGACAGTGTGGCGACAGGCCGACAAATACGGTGTGCCGCGCATCTGCTTTGTCAACAAGATGGACCGCGTCGGCGCTAGTCTCGAACGCACGGCGCAAATGATCGTGGATCGGCTCTCGGCCAAGCCCGTCATCATGAACCTGCCGGTGGGTATCGAGGCCGGCTTCTACGGCGTGATCGACCTGCTTACGATGAAATTGGTCACTTTCTTGGGTGAGCGGGGCGAGGAGGTCCAATATGGCGACATCCCGGCTGATAGGGTCGACGAGGCGCAAGCAGCCCGCGAGCGCATGATCGAATCAATATCCGAGACAGATGATCAGTTGATCGAAAAATACCTGTCAGGCGAATTGCCATCTGTTGACGAGCTGAAGGCCGCTTTGCGCCGGGCGACCATCGCGCGCAAGCTATTCCCAGTTTTCTGCGGCTCGGCGCTCAAGAACAAGGGCGTTCAGCTCGTGCTCGACGCGGTTGCCGATTACCTGCCGTCGCCGCTGGACGTGCCGCCTGTGACCGGCGTCAATCCAAAGACCGGCGAGACAGTGCTACGGCATCCCGACCCGAAAGAGCCGTTCTCGGCGTTGGTCTTCAAAGTCATCAATGATCCAACCGGCATGGGGAAGATGGCTTTCTTCCGGGTGTATTCGGGGCGGATCAGCCAGGGCGACATGGTGCTGAATACAGCCAAAGGTCGTCAGGAACGTATGGCGCGGCTGTACCGAATGCATGCCAACAAGCGCGAGGCAATCACCGAAGTCAGCGCCGGCAACATTGGCGTCTCGCTTGGCTTGAAAGAAAGCATTACCGGCGACACGCTCTCGGCCATCACCGATCCCGTTTTGCTGGAGAGCATCTCTTTCCCTGAGCCTGTCGTCAAGCTGGCTGTCGAACCAAAGACGGTCACAGATCAAGACAAACTCAGCCGGGCGTTGAAGGCGCTGAGCGACGAGGATCCAACTTTGCACGTGGCTTCGGATGAGGAAACCGGCCAGACTACCCTGGCCGGCATGGGCGAGTTACATCTCGATGTAATCGTCGATCGCATGCGGCGCGAGTATGGCGTTGAAGTGCGCGTCGGCAAGCCCAGCGTGGCATATCGCGAAACCATCACCCGGCCATCCCGCGCGCGCCATCGCTTCGTCCGCCAGTCCGGTGGGAAGGGGCAGTATGGCGATGTGGATCTCGAGATCGAGCCTAACGAGAAAGGCAAAGGCTTTGAGTTCGTGAACAATATTGTCGGCGGCGCGATTCCTAAAGAATATATCCCGGCGGTCGAGAAAGGCGTCAAGGAAACCCTCGACAGCGGCATTATTGCCGGCTATCCGATGGTCGACGTCAAGGTCAAGCTGGTGGACGGCTCATACCACGAGGTGGATTCATCAGAAATGGCCTTCAAAATCGCCGGCTCGATGGCCATTAAGGATGCCGTCGCCAAGGCCGGCGGCGTGATTCTCGAACCGGTGATGAAGGTGGAAGTGGTGGTGCCGGAAGAGTTCACCGGCGCCGTGGTGGGCGACTTGAACTCGCGCCGGGGTGTGATTGAAGGTCTCGAACAACGCGGCAACGCACAAGCCGTTAACGCCAAAGTCCCGCTCTCGGAAATGTTTGGCTATGCCACCGACCTGCGCGGGATGACGCAAGGCCGCGGCAATTTTGTGATGGAGTTTGCTTACTATGCAGAGATGCCGCGCAATCTCGTCGACGAGCTGTTGCACGGTAAATCTTCGAAGGACGGTAAGAAATAAGCACTTTCATACCCTGGTTCGGAAGGTTGGCCAGGTCCTCTTGTTCTTAAGGTCCCCGGCTTCCAACTTCCGAGCTTGATTGCACAGGCACTTTAAGAACTAAAGAGGACTAGAGAGGATAGACATGGCAAAGGAAAAGTACGTCAGGACGAAGCCGCACGTGAACGTGGGGACGATGGGACACGTGGATCACGGAAAGACGACGCTGACAGCGGCGATCACGAAGGTGCTGGCGATGCGCGGGAAGGCGCAGTTCACGGCCTACGACCAGATCGACAAGGCGCCGGAAGAGAAGGAGCGCGGGATCACGATCTCGATCGCGCACGTGGAGTACGAGACGGACAAGCGGCACTACGCGCACGTGGACATGCCGGGACACCGCGACTACATCAAGAACATGATCACCGGCGCGGCGCAGGTGGATGGGGCGATCCTGGTGGTGGCGGCGCCGGATGGGCCGATGCCGCAGACGCGTGAGCACGTGTTGTTGGCGCGTCAGGTGGAAGTGCCGAGCATGGTGGTCTTTTTGAACAAAGTGGACATGATGGACGATCCGGAGTTATTGGAGTTGGTGGAGTTGGAGTTACGGGAATTGCTGAACAAGCAAGGGTTTCCTGGGGACACGACGCCGATTGTGCGCGGGAGCGCGAAGTTGGCGTTGGAAAGTTCTTCGACGGACCCGAACGCGCCGGAATACGCGTGCATCAAGGAATTGCTGCGGGTGGTGGACGAGTACATACCGGAGCCGAAGCGGGAGACGGACAAGCCGTTCATGATGTCGATAGAAGACGTGTTTTCCATTAAAGGACGCGGGACGGTGGTAACGGGGCGGATAGACCGCGGCATCGTGAAAGTGGGCGACCCATTGGAAATCATCGGGTTGCGGGAGACGAAGAGCACGGTCTGCACGGGGGTGGAGATGTTCCACAAGCAGTTGGACGAGGGGATGGCGGGCGACAA
>JAEANN010000041.1 GCA_016841965.1 Candidatus Roseilinea mizusawaensis
CGGGAACGCCGCCTGCGTCTGGGCGTAGATGATCCGCGCCACTTTCACATGCCGACTCTCACGCAGCTGTCTACCTTTGGTTTTGGCATTCATCGCTTCGCATTATCCGAGGTTTTCAACTGAGCAACAGGGGTTCGTTGATTTGCCCGATGCCCTGGCGCGCAAATACCCCAACGCCAACCGCAGTCCGCTCGACGAAGTCTGAATCTTGAGATGAAGAAAGCTGCGGGATCAGCATTTCGCTCCCCCCGTCCAGATGCAGCGGGCCAAGCGGGCTGCCGGGCAAGCTGCATCTATCCAAACTTGACCCACCCGGCACCCTCCTAGGCTACAGACACAGGCGCGCTCGCGCGCCATTGACTGTAGCCCCCAACCTATGTTCTAATACCCATTTCGTATGACGACTTACCGGCCCGAAAATCCGCTGATCGTGCAGAGCGACAAGAGCGTGCTGCTGGAAGTGGACAACCCGCTGTACGCCGAGGCGCGCGATGCCCTGGCCCGCTTCGCCGAGCTGGAAAAAAGCCCAGAATACGTGCACACCTATCGCATCGGCTCGTTGTCGCTGTGGAACGCCGCAGCAGCCGGCCTAACCGCCGACGCCATCCTGGCCGACCTAGAGCGATTCTCCAAGTACCCGCTGCCGGACAATGTCCGGGTAGAGATTCGGGATGCGATTGGGCGGTATGGGCGAATCAAGATCGTCGCCGAAGAAGGATTCTGGGCCGGCGGGCCAAATGGCGCCGGCCGGCTGCTGGTCGTCACCGATGACCTGCGGCTGGCCGAAGAGATCAGCCGGCACAAGCTGTTTGCGCCGCTCATCCAGGCCCGGCTGAACCCACTCACTTTTCAGATCGACCCAGCACAGCGCGGGCATGTCAAGCGCGTGCTGGTGCAGATCGGTTTTCCGGCCGAAGACCTGGCCGGCTATGTCGAGGGCGCCGCGCTGAATTTCGAGCTGCGCGAGCTGGGCGCGTTGACCGGCGCGCCGTTTGCGCTGCGCACCTATCAAGTGGACGCCGCCGAAGTGTACTGGGCCGGGGGCAGCGCCGCCGGCGGCAGCGGCGTAGTGGTGCTCCCCTGCGGGGCCGGCAAGACGCTGGTCGGCATCGCCGCCATGCACCGCACCCAGTGCGCCACCCTCATTCTGACCCCCAACACCGTGGCCGTGCGGCAGTGGATCCGCGAGTTGTTGGACAAGACCACCCTCACCGAAGACCAGATCGGAGAGTACACCGGCCTGAAAAAGCAAATCCGCCCCGTCACCGTCACCACTTACCAGGTGCTCACTTACCGCCCCCGACGCCCAAAGACACACAACGAACGATCCACCCCAAATGACGCATCGTCACTCAGCACTCAGCACTCACCACTCAGCACTCACCACTCACCACTCACCACTCAGCACTCACCACTCACCACTCAGCACTCACCACTCAGCACTCACCACTCACCACTCCTCACCGACTATCCCCACATGGCATTGTTCAACTCACTGGACTGGGGGCTGATCGTGTATGACGAAGTGCACCTGTTGCCGGCGCCGGTGTTCCGCATCACCGCCGAGATCCAGGCCCGCCGCCGCCTCGGTCTGACGGCCACCCTCGTGCGCGAGGACGGGCGTGAAGACGAAGTGTTCTCGCTGGTCGGCCCCAAGAAGTACGATGTGCCGTGGAAGGACCTGGAACGGCAGGGCTGGATTGCCACCGCCGAATGCCACGAGATTCGCATCCCGCTGGAAGAGGAAGACAAGCTCGAATACGCCGTGACCAATCTCGACAACAAGTATCGCTTCGCCGCCACCAATCGGCGCAAACAGCGCGTCCTCTCGATGCTGATGTCCAAACATCGCGAGGACTCGGTGCTCATCATCGGTCAGTTCCTCGACCAGCTCGAAGAGATTGCCCGGCGCATCGACGCGCCTCTGATCAGCGGCGAAACGCCTGTGCGTCAACGCGAGAAACTGTACGCGCAGTTCCGCGATGGCGAGATCAACAAGCTGGTGCTGTCGAAGGTGGGCAACTTCTCTATCGACCTGCCGGATGCCAATGTGCTGATCCAAGTCAGCGGCATGTTCGGCTCGCGGCAGGAAGAGGCGCAGCGCCTGGGCCGGGTGTTGCGGCCCAAGCAGAATGGCCTGCTAGCGCATTTCTATACGCTCGTGACGCGCGACACACTGGATCAGGAGTTTGCCGCCAAACGCCAGTTGTTCCTGACCGAGCAGGGGTACCACTACGATATTTTTTACGAGGACGAGGTCGAAGCGTTCCGGCCGGCTGTCATTGCCGCCAACGCCGCCCCCGTCCGGCGCAAGTCTGGCGCGTTCAACGGATAAAGCATGAGCAGCGTCGTGAGTGAGAGGTCTTCTGTGCGCCCCGGGGCACAGCCCGCCAATGCTGGGGCCGGCTATTGGCCGCGCGCCACGCCATTCCGCGCCCAGTTACCGCCTCTGGCCGAAACACTCGAAGCCGAGTTCAACATCGCGCAGATGCGCGCGCTGGCTCGGCTGTGGGACATCCAACTCAAAGGATCGTCGCGCAACGGGTTTGTCGCACAGGTGGCCGAGGCGCTTGCCGCACGCGTTGCGCAGATGCGCACCAACCCCGAGGCGCTGTTGGAAGGACTCCCGCCCGATCAGGCCGAGCTGGCGCGCCGGCTGCTGACTGCGCGCGACCACGAACTGCCCCTACCCCGCACGCTGGCCGCCAGCCTGTGGAGCAGACAGGTCGCAGATTCGCCTGACCGATCTCTGACCGAAGCGCTCGATGCGCTTCGGCGACGCGCCCTGATTTTCCCCACCCATCGTTACACGGGCTACCGCGATGTGTATTACCAGTGGTTGCCGCTGACGGCCAGCGGCGGCAATGTGCCCGTCATCTCTTGGCCCGTGCAGCGCAGCGCATCGCCCGACCGCACACGTCCGGCCGGCCACACCGGCGCCGCGCGCTTCCTCGACGCATTTGATCTGGTGCTCCAAGCAATGATATCCACAGGCGTGAGTATTCGACCGCCGCTGGCCGGGCACGCACAAGCCGGCCAAATATCATGGCTGAGGCGCTGGGAACATGACCCGCAGGAAGCGCAACGCCTGCTCAACTCGCGCCCCGGCTGGGTGCCGAATCCAAACAGCGGCATCAGCGTACCGGCAACCTCGTGGCTTTCGCCTGAAGCTGCCATCACCCTGGAAAATCAGACCGGCCTGCCGGCTGCCGAATGCGAATTCCTGTTCACCATTGCCGCCGGCCTGCAATTGATCGAAGCGCCCGACTTCAGCGCAGAGACTGCCAACGACGACACTCGTCCTTCCCAAGCCGGCAGATATGTCCGGGCGCGCATGTCTGCGGTCGAAGCATGGTATGCGCTGTCGAATGAGCAACGCTTCCTGCGCGCCTGGACCGCCTGGCAGGAGACAGTTCCCGACGCCATCGAAGTGATCCTTGCAGCGCACAGCAAGTCTGCCTTGCACACACCCACAAGCAGCGCAGCCCACTCAGACCTCCCCAAGCAGCCACTGTTCAAAGTGATGCGGGCGATCGGCGCACGCGAGATGGGGCCGCTCGATCTCGGCGCAGAGTGGTGCGCCCTGCGTCGCTATCTTTTCCGCATCTTGCGCGGGTTGCCGCGCCAACAGTGGGTGGACTGGCCAACCCTGCGCCGCGCGCTGTTCGACTTTCACCCAGACTGCGCCTGGACGTTCATGACGCCCGAACACTGGTGGTTCGCCAACCCAGACGGGTTAACCCGCCTACAACATAGATGGTATGACGATTGGGTGCACAGCATCGGCGCAGTGCTCGAAGCTGCATTGCGCGGCCCCTTGTATTGGTTGGGCCTGGTAGAGATAGAGGAAAAGCCGGCCAACGCCACATCAGAGGCAGACAAGGCCGGCATCGCTCTGGCTGCCTTTCGCGTCACAGATATGGTTGACTGGGTGATACAGGCGCAAATCGTGGTGAGCACATCATCAGAGGGGCCGGCCGCACACACAGTGCCCACGCTGCCGGCCACAGCCACGCCGCGCCCGCGCGCCGTCGCACCCGTGACCTGGCTCGACTCGGCCACCTGGCGCTTGCCCCCTGCGCCCAATCGGGCCGAGTTCATCGCGTTCGCGCGCAAAATCGGCGAGCCAACGGACACACCCTTCACGTATCGCCTGACGCCGGCGAGCATCCAATCCGCATTGCGCGAGGGCATCACAACGGAGGAGGTAGCCGCTCAATTCGAGCGCTTCGGCGCGCCCGCGCCCGAAGCGGCCCTTAGGCAGTATCGGGCTATTGCCGAACGCTATGGTCGCGTGCGGCTCTACGAGTCGTTGACAGTGCTGCAATTGTCCGACGACTATGCCCTGCCCGAACTATTGGCCAACACGTCACTGGCGCAAGCCATCGTCTATCAGATCTCGCCGCGCGCCGTGGTCATACGTGCAGACATGTTGGATGAACTGGTGCGTGAGTTCGTCGAGCGCGGATATACCCCTGCTGTGACATGAGCACGACCAACCCTACCTCCGAGCACAACACCCTGCAACGCAGGGGATCATCCGAAGAAACGGCGCCCGGCTTGCGCCCCGCTCCAGAACAGCCGGCGCGCGTCACGCTGGCATCGGCGTCCGACTTCCAGCGCGACTTGAGCCGCTACTGGCGATATGTGCGCAGCAAAGGTGAAATTGGGCTAACAACGCGCGGCTGGATCTACAAGACAGCGTTCAAGGGGTTGCTCGCAGCGCTTAACGAAGCGCCCGATGGACCAGACACCGAATCGGAACATCCACGCCTGTTCTTCATGCGACGCTTGCTGGTTGCGCTGCGCGAGATAGACAACCGGCCCGGCGCGCTTGCAGCTCAGCCCGATGGGCGCTTCTTCCACATGCCATTGCCAGAGCGCATCAAACTGTGTTTCGAGACATGGCGCGACGCTATGGAAACTGTAGACATGATCGGGGCCGAGCGGACAGGCGCCCCCAGCCCACCCCAACAAGCCGGCGCAGGCTGGGGCAGGCTGCCCGGCATATTGCCCGGCATCTTGCCCGGCATCTTGCCCGGCATCTTGCCTTCGACAGTCAGGACACGCACAGCGGTGTTGCGCGCTCTGGTGCGCGCCGAGAAATTAAACACCCTGGAACACCCGCAGGGGACGAGCGGCGCACCTGCTGCGCAATGGCGATCGGTTACATTGCTGCTAGATGCGGTGGCGCGCTCAGAGCTGGCCGGCCATCTCAGCGCGCCGAAGCAACACACCATCCGCGCGAACCAGATCCCCCAGCCGGATCGCGCTGAGGCATTGTTCATGCTGGCCGGGCCGTTGCACTGGCTGGGCCTAGTCGATCTGGGCTATGACGATCCGGCTGCCGGCGCCAAGACGCCTGCCAGCCGGCTGCCTGCGTCCTACCGACTAACTGACACCGGACTGTGGCTGCTCGGTCTGGCCCACGAGCCAGATTTTGTCGAAAGCGGTGGGCGGGTGCTGGTGCAACCCAATTTCACCATCCTGGCTATGGAACCAATCAGCGATCGCGTGCTGATGGATCTCGACCAGTTTGCAGAGCTTGAGGGGGGCGACCGCGCCACCACCTATCAGTTGACCCGGCAATCGGTCTATCGCGGACAGCGGGCCGGCTGGGATGTTGCGCGCATCGTGTCTTTCCTGGAAGCGCATCAGGGCGCGCCGCTGCCTCCTAATATCCAGCGCACCCTGAACGAATGGCAAGCCCTGCATCACCGCATCGTGTTCCGTCGCAAGGCGCGCGTGGCACAGTTTGCAGATGACGCAGCACGAGACGCCGTCACCAAACTGCTGACCGATGCCGGAATAAAACTGGTCACCCTGGGGCCGGCATATACACTGCTGGAATCAGACACGCCGACAACGGCACTCATTGCTACACTGCAGGACGCAGGATGGATGCCGGACATCAGGCTATCTGGCCGGCATTCGGCCGAACGCGCCAATGCAGACGCTCTTGGCTCTGCCGGCGACGACACCGAGGGATGCCTGCGGCTCATCCCATCTCACCAGACCAGATCAGAGGAAGCTGCCGGCAGCTTCGATGTCGTGTTCAAACAGCCGACGCCCAGCCTGTTTGCCCTCGGCCAACTGGCGCCATTGGCCGGCCCCCTTGTACCGGGACAGCCCTTGCAGATCACGGCTGCCGGTGTGCGCAACGCGCTATCCAACGGCATGACCCTCGATCAGATTCTGGCCACGCTGGCGCATCTGCACGATGGCCCCTTACCATGGCCGGTGGAGCAAAATATCCGGGAGTGGGCACGTTTCTTTGGCCACGCCAGCGCAAGCATGGTGTGCTTGTTCGAGTTCAGCAATCAAGAAGTATTGAACAACCTGCTTGATGACGACACGACCGGCCGCTATCTCAGGCCAATCGAGGGCAGCTTGCAGCCGGCGGCGATTGTAGATGCCGCTCACGCCAGCATGGTGCGCGAGCTGCTGGCCGAGCGGGGCATCAAGATCACGACGTGAAGCGCCCGCCATGCGCCGCCTCACCGGCCGAGCGGCTCACGGCTGAGGCGCGGCGGTTGGCTGGGCCGGCGCAGACGGCACTGCCGGCGCGTTAGTCTGGTAATAACACGGATTGAAATCCGGCCCCACGATGATGCGATAGCGCGGCCCATCTGGGGTAGGTTGCTCGGAAATGGCGTCGTCCTTGATGTTGAACGTGCGCTGGAGCAGCGGCAAGGCGCTGCCTTTCTTCGTCGTCGTAAAGTCAATGATCTGCGTCTTGTTCACGCGCTCATCGACATTCCTGACTTCGACGATGCGGAATCCCAGATCGCCCAGTCGGTCGGCGGCCACAATGCCGAAGTTTGGGTCGCTGGTGGCGTTCCAGACTTCGATCGGGATGCCTTCGTTCGGGCGCTGATTCAGCGCCACACGCAGAATCTGCTGGATGTAAGGCTGCATCGTCTCACGATCAGGGATAAGCGTGGAGCCGACGTTTGGCAGGGTCGCGCCGCGCAAGCCGCCGCCGTCGATGAACCGGCTACGGATAATGGCATCCTCGAATCGCGGCGCCAGAGTGGCCAGATACAGCATGTTCTCCAGCGTCAGATCGGTCTTCACCTGCTGCTGGAACTGCGCGTACAGCTCGGGCACTTTGGTGATCATGTCGAGCTGCTTGAGCTTGTTGAACATAGCGCGAATCAGGCGCTGCTCGCGTCGGCCACGGTCGATATCGCCGCCCGGCACGCCGTAGCGGGCGCGCACATAGGCCAGCGCCTCCAGGCCGTCCAACGTGTAGATGCCGGGGCGGGGGATGTTGATCGTCTGCAAGGGCACCGCTGTGCCCGGCTCCCACACCTCGCCGGTAAACGTGTCGGTGTAGGGAGCGGTCACGGTCATCGGCGAAGCCGGATCGGCCATGTAGTAGGGGTCTTTCGGGAACTGGTGGAATAAAGGGCAGGTCGCCACGATCTGCACGCCGCCCAGCGTGTTGACTGCCTGCACCACAGCCGAGAAATTCACCATGGCGTAGTAGTCCACATTGATCCCGAAGTTGTACTTGATCGTCTGCTTGAACAAGTCGGGCCCGCCGCGCGCAAACGCCGTGTTGACCTTGTGCGAGCGCCAACCCGGGATGTACACCAGCGTGTCGCGCGGGATGGACAACAGCGTGACAGCCGGCACATCGGGGTTGATGCTGGCAATGATGATCACATCAGTGTTGGCAAAACCCAGATTCGGGCGAGTGTCCACACCGAGCAGAGCAATGTTGATCGTGCCTTCGGGGAGCACCACCGGATCGACTGGCGGCGGCACGGCAGTGTCGGAGAAGGTCTCGGTCGCCGAGAGGCCGGTGGTGGCATCTTCGCCTACGGCCGGGACCGCAACGGGCTGTCCCGCAACTGCAACCGGCTCGGGCAAGGGCGTCGGCGTGTCGGCGGGTGTTTCAGCCGGCGCAACCTCTGCAATGGGCACGGCTGTGGCCGTAGGCTGGGCCGGCGTTGCCGGCTGGGCATGCGGCGGCACGACAATATCCACCACGATGGGCGTATTGGTGGCCGAGGGCACGATCGGCGCAACGCGAATGGCGGCCGGCGAGGTCGCGGGCGTAGCGACGCAGGCAACCGAAACGGTTAGCGCCAATAACGAGCAAAAGCAGATAGCCGTTCGACTGCAGTACGACAAGCATCTGCGCCGGTGCATACCAACCAATTTAACCCCCTTACATGACTGACGACAGATGACAGCGTATTGCCCACGCACTATATCACCAACAGCGGCTCCAACGACGCACGCCAGGCCGGCAGTTGCGCGTCGATGGCCCGCTGTTGCGCTTCGGCGAAAGCAACCACGCCGCGCAGAGTGGCCGGATCGAGATCATGCGCTTGTGAAAAGCGCGCTTCTGGGAAGCGCACTTCCAGAAAACGCAACGCAGCGCCGGCTGCGGTATGCGCGTCGTTGACAAGGCCGTAAGCATCCTGGGCGGCAACGCAGGCTGTCAGTACCCTTTCCACGCGCTCCGGCGGCAGCACCTCGCGCAGCGCGTCGGTGAGGTAGCGCAAGCGCTTGATGGCAATCCGCAGGCGGTGCAGATCTTCGACCGCCGGCAGGTCGGGCAGCATGTCGAAGGCTTTGACATACGCCAGGTGCTCGGCCTGAAGCATGTCGATGGCGTGGCGCAACAGGTAGGGCTTGCCGAGTTTGGCCGGCCGGTCATGGCGATCGGTCTGCACAAAAGCCAGCATGGCCTGGAACCACGCTGCGTGGGCAGGGCCGGCCAGATACTCGGCGACCTGCGCGCGGAACGCCTCGCGCTCGGCCTGCCATGTGGCCATGAGCGCCTGGACGCCAGAGAGCGCCTCAGCGCCGGCCTCGAAGTGCTGCGCGTAGTCCTCCAGCGCAGCCACAAGCACATCGCGCTCGCGCAGCGGGCGCAGAGCATCGGCCAGGCGCAGCAGCCCTTTGGTCAAGGGGCGCAGGCTCTTGGGGCGGTAATAGTCGCCGAAGGCGCGCAACGTGCTGCGCATCCGGCGTGTCGTCACGCGCAGCCGGTGAATCAGGCGCGGCGAAACGCCAACGCCCTGGCCGGGCAGCCATTCGTCCGGGTCGATGCGGTCGAGGTGATAGCGCAGGATGCGCCGGCCGGCCACGGCCAGCGTGTCGTCGGGTGAAAGGCCGGGGCGGGTCATGCGCCCGCTCACACGCAGAGGCCGGAACAGCGCGCGCCACAGGTCAGATTTCTTTTCGGCGCGGGCGGCGTCTTCGTGGCTGTGCGGGCCTTTCACGCGCAGGTGGATGGGAGTTTCGGCGTCCGACGCCTGCTCCAGGTCCACAGAGACGACGCGTGTGGACTGGGTCTGCGAGTAGTCCAGCCCGTCGGCGATGCGCACCAGCGCGCTGAGCACGAGCGTTTCGCGCTGCTGGGCGGGGTTCAGCGCCTGGAACAGAGGCTCCATCTCCGGGCGAACCGTCTTGCGATGGAAGGCGGCGACGCAGGCCAGCGTCAGGCGCTCGGCCTGGGTGAAGCCGGCCAGTTGCGCAGCGGCGATGATGTCGCGGCCGGCAGTGTGATGGTTGGCCGGATCGATGGCAAGTGCCACGTTGTGCAACAATGCGCCGGCCTCGGCCAGTTCGCGCGCGCGCGGCGCAAGCTGATGGAGCGGGTGCAGGGCGTCGAACAGCGCCGTGGTCAGTCGCGCGACGTGGCCGGCGTGCGCCAGATCGACGTGATAACGCTCGCAGAGAGAGGTGATGCTTTGCATGGCCGGGCGCGCGGAGGGCATCCGCGGGGCAATGATACCGCGCCTTGCCGGGAAGGGATTGCCAGCCTGTGTTTCCCTGCAAGAGCCAAACAGACGTCAGTGAAGTGGCGCGGCACAGAATCCGTACCCTATCATGCCCCTGGCCTGCTCTGAAATGCGCACAGTTACCATGCAGGGCGCTTATTATGGGCTGGTTCTGAACGACCAGGTGTAGCCGAAGGGCGCGCCGTTGTACGTGCCCGATATGGACACCACATAGGTCGTGTTGCGAGCCAGCGCAGCGCTGGGCGTGACCTTCACGCCTTTGTGGCCGGCGTCCAGACTGGTGGTCGCGGTATGCGCCACCGCCACGCCATCGGCAGTTCTCAGGCTGGCGCCGGTCAGCGTGGGCGCAGGGCCCCAGTAGCGCCAGAAGATCGTGATGGCATAGTTGGTCGGCGGCACGTCAGTCTGACCAGAGGCCGGGTAACGCACCGGCCAGTTGGGATAGGACATATCGGCGGTCGAATTGAAGTGCGACAGCACGTCCAGGCCGGCGGCTGCGCGATTGTTAGCCGCGGTGTAGAAGCCGAATCCGAACACCGGCGTAGTCGGATACAGCAACCACAACCGGTGCCCCACCGATCCCATCCAGCCCTCGATGGCGTGATAAGGCTGCCAGTAGGGTTGATAGAACGCGCCACCCATCCATGCGTTGCCGTTGCCGGCGCACACTTGCCCCTGCGGCGTGTACCAGGGATTGGCCGGGTCTTCCTGATGGGTCAGCACATTGTTCTCGGCCATGTATCGACCATGTAGCCAACAATTGTTGTTCAGTGTGCCATCTAGGCTGACAGCCGGCGCGCCGGCCAGGGCACGAAAATAGTTGATGTAGGCCTGAACGTTGTTTTTGTCGGGCGGGGGTGAGGGCAGGACGGCTGGCGGCCGGCGCACTATGGGCAGAAACGCTCGCGGCGACACAGCCGCGACCGTTGCCGGGGCTGCTGACACGCCGGGCAATGAATCGGATGAGACGTGATCCGATGATGAGGACGCATCGGGAACAGGGGCAGGCAGATAGACCGGCTGGGGGAATGACTCGGTTGATGACTCGGTTGATGGTTCGGGCTGCTGCGCCTGAGCCGAGCGAGCGCAACAGACAGCAGCCACAACAGCCAGAGTTGCCATCAGGCCAACCAACCGGCCGCGTTTCCAGTACACGTGTATGTTCATTTGCACCTCCAGACACGCCTGCCTGTGGGCAGGCGACATCGTGAAAACAGAAGAGAGCGCGTCCCTGCGAACGCCCCCTCTTCCATTGCGATTTATGTCTGTGGACGGTTTCAACCGTCTCGGCGCAGCGTTTCTACCACATTTCCATCTGACCCGACGATGTCGATGATCATCGGCATCTGGCCCAGCGCGTGCGTCGAGCAGGACAGGCAGGGGTCATAGGCGCGCACGGCGGCTTCCACACGGTTGAGCAGTCCCTCGCGCACTTTCTGGCCGCTGATGTAGGTCTTGGCCACACTGTCGACGGCCGTGCTCATGGCATAGTTGTTGTGGCCGGTGGAGACGATCAGGTTGACGCGCTCGATCTGACCGTTTTCCTTCACCCAGTAATGGTGGAACAGCGTGCCGCGCGGGGCTTCGATCACCCCCACCGCTTCAGGGTGGAAGTCTTTCTTGGTGTTCTGAATCTCATTGCTCAGGATGTCGGGATCGTCGAGGAGCACTTGCACCCTTTCGATAGCAAAAAGCGTCTCGATCAGGCGGGCATAGTGATAGTATAGCGTGTTCTCGACCGGCTTGCCGCCATTCAGGCTGCGGAAGCGCTTCCATTCCTGGTTCGCCAACGGGGTGTCGATGCGATCAGCCACATTCAGCCGGCCCAGCGGGCCGACGCGATACACGCCCTTCGGCCAGCCCATCTTCTTGTAGAACGGGAACTTGAGATAGGACCAGTCCTCGACGTGCTCCTGAATGTAGTCGAGATAGCGGGGGGCAGGGAACTGCTCCAGCAAATCGCCCTTCTGGTCGATCAGGCGACAATCGCCCTGATAAAGCTCCAGGCTGCCGCGCGGGGTGACCAGGCCAAAGTAGCCGGTAGGAAAGACGGCGAACTTGTCGATGTCTTCTTTGTTCTTCGCAGCCCAATCTTTGATGATGGCGATGCCAAGTTTGGTAGTTTCCAGGGCTTCATTCCAGCCGGCCAGGATTTCGTCACGCTCGGCCGGCTTCAAGGCCTTGTTGACCCCACCCGGAATCGCAAAGTTGGGGTGAATCTTGCGGCCGCCTAGGGTGTGGATGATCTCCTGGCCGTACTTGCGCAAGCGCACCGCCTTTACGGCCAGGTCAGGATTGGCCTGGATCAAGCCAACCACATTGCGCGTAGCCGGGTCAGCGTCGAAGCCCAGCAACAGGTCTGGGCCGGCCAGCTCGAAGAAGTGCATACCATGGCTCTGGATAATCTGCCCCATGTGCATCAACTCACGCAGCAGGCTGGCCGGACGCGGCGGCTCAGCGCCGACAATCTGGTCGCACGCCTTAGCCGATGCCAAATGATGGCTGACCGGACAGATGCCACAGATACGCGGCGTGATGCTCGGCATTTCGAAGTACATGCGGCCTTCGCAGAACTTCTCGAAGCCGCGGAATTCATTGATATGCAGGTACGCCCGCTCGACATCGCCGGCCTCGTTCAAGTGAATGGTGACCTTGGCGTGCCCTTCAATTCGCGTGACCGGTTCGATCGTGATCTTTTGCGCGCTCATCTCTTCTCCCGATTCAAGATTTGGGGTTTCAGGTTTTGGATGTACGCGGCCGACACTCCGCACTCCAAAATCAAAAATCCAAAATCACTAGTGCCAGTGCAGCAATTCGCCCTTCAGTTCTGGCATACGACCCTGCGCCAGTTCACTCAAAACATGGAAAATCACATCGGCCTCTGGCGGGCAGCCGGGGACATTGACATCGACTTTGACTACCTCGCCCACCGCTTTTACAGTCATGGGCCTGGCCAGTTCTGGATCAGACGGCACCTTGCTGCCCGGCTCGGTGCTCTCGGTATCGACATAGGCGCGCTTCAGCGCATCTTCCAGCTTGAAGAAGTTGCGCATGGCAACCACGCCGCCAAACACAGCACAGTCGCCCAAGGCCACGAGGATCTTGGCGCGCTTGCGCATCGTGTGGGCCACTTCCTCGTTATAGGTGTTGTTCACTGCGCCGGTCAGAATGCCAACATCCACGCCGCTTTCATCCGGCACTTTCAAATCCGTGATTGGCGTCGAGCGCAGATCGACAAGATCGACCAGTTGCAAAATACGCTCGTCGATGTCGAGCATCGACATCTCACAGCCGGCGCATCCTGCCAGCCAGTCATCACACACTTTTGGCTTTGCCATACCATCCTCTCTTCCATTTTCGATTCGGCATTTTGGATTTGGGATTGCAGATGCCAATCCAAAATCCGAAATCTAAAATTCCTCCTGCCAATCGGCAGTCAGCTCATAGCCCATTTGCTGCGCCAGCGTCTGCAAGACTTTGACGCTCGACCAGACTTCGTCGGGGGGCGTCAGTCCGCGCCGCGCTTGCTGCACCTTGCCCTCGACATTGACAAAGTGCCCCTCCTGCTCGGCCCAGGTCTCGACCGGGAACACGACATCGGCTGCTGCCGTGACTTGCGAGGCATAGGCAGCCTGCACAATCACAAACGGTGCGCCCTGTATGTGTTGCACGAGCTTCTGATCTGGCTTGTCATCGCCCAGTGACAAGAACACAGCCTGCTTGCCTTTTGGCTCGAACACGCCATCCAACTTATAGGCTGCGGCTGCGCGGGTGTTGGCTTTGCCATAGATGCTGACGATCTTTGCGCCGGTGGCGTCGGCCAGTTCAGACAGCGCGCCGGACAGATGCATCAGAGGGCCGGCCACAACCACAACTTTTTTGGCCGCCGAGACAATGGACGCGGCGCCGGCAATGACATCGGCTGCCACGCCGCTGTCCCGGCTGAATGCGTCGCCGGTCTGACCTTTGATCGCTGCCAGGATGCCTGCAACGACGGCCCGCTCGGCGCCTTCCTTCGGCGTCATGGCGTAGTCGGCCAGCAGCTTCAGCTTATTTTCGCCGGCGTCCACGACGATCAAGCGCGTTCCCTTCGGCAGGGAGCGCTTGACCAAGAAGCCGGCCACTTGATGGTCGGCAACCAGGTCGGCGCCAACCACCACAACACAGTCAGCATCTTTCAGATCGGCGAGCGTGCCGACGAACTCCGGCCGGGTCGAGCGAAGCGGCGCCGGCGTTGGCTCGTCGATGGTGGCCAGTTGCGCGCTGCCCAGTTTGGCGCCGAACAACTCGCTGACTGCGCACAAGGCTTCGGCGGTCAGGCGTGGCGAAGCCACTACTGACACCCCGGCGCCATTCTTGCCGGCCAGCGGCTGCAACTTCGACGCCGCCACAGCAATAGCCTCTTCCCAGGTCGCGGCTTTCAGAGCGCCATCCTTCTTCACCAGCGGCGTCAAGATGCGCTCGCCGGGATCATCAAGCGGCCTGAAGCGGCCCACTTCGCACAGCAAGCCGGCGTTTACCGGTGCGTCCCAGTCCCCTTCGATACGCAACAGGTTGTTATCGCGGGTGACCATGACGATGCCGCAGCCCACGCTGCAGCCGGCGCAGACAGACTTGACTTTCTGGCTGTCTTTCTCGCGGCCCCGATAGGCGCTGGCTCGATCGATCAGCGCGCCGGTCGGGCAGACCTGGATGCACGTGCCACAGGAGATGCAAGTGCTCTCGCCTAGGGGCACGCCGAGGTCAGCAATGACCATGGTGCGCGCGCCGCGCTCTTCGACGCCGAGGGTGAAATTGCCCACCAATTCGCCGCACGCCCGGATGCATCGCCGGCACAGGATGCAACGATTGTTGTCAAGCATGAAATCCTTGTGCGACGCATCCACCGGATAGGGCTGCCAGTTCGGTTGCAGCGGCCAGTGCGTCATACCCTCTGCATAAGCCGAGTTTTGCAGCTCGCAATCGCCGCCGCTCACCGGGCAGTACATGCAAAAGTGATTACGTTCGCTGAAGATGAGCGTAAGCACAAACTTGCGCGCCTCGCGCACCTGCGGCGTGTTGGTCCACACCACCATCTTGTCGCTGACCGGCAGCGTGCAAGACGGTTGAAGCGTGCGAGCGCCTTCCACTTCTACCAAGCACAAGCGACAGCCGCCGTAGGGCGTCAGCTCCTTGTGATCGCACAATTTAGGAATCGCAATCCCGGCTGCTTCCGCTGCGCGCATCACAGTGGTTCCTTCAGGCACGCTGATCTCTTGTCCATCAATTTTGAGATTGACCATATTGGAATCCTCTTGTCAGTCGTCACTCTGCACTCTGCACTCTGCACCCTGCACTCTGCACCCTGCACTCTCAATGCCATGATCCGCCCTCAGCGGCGACTGGCAATGCCCGACATGGCGCACGCGCCAGCAGGGCAAACCTTGAGCTTGATATGCGCCTCGACTTCAGCGCGGAAATACTTCAGCATGTCGCGAATCGGCACAGCAGCCGTCTGGCCCAAGCCGCAGTTCGAGAATTGGTTCAGGCCATTGGCGAGCGTGTCCAGATCGTTCAGGTCGCTCAACTTGCCAACACCTTGCGAAATGTGATCCAGAATCTGGTAGGCCCGGTCGGTGCCGATGCGGCAGGGGCCACAGCGCCCACAGCTCTCGCTCTTGAAGAAGTTCATCAGCACTTTGGCCAGATCGACTACGCAGGTGTCCTCGTTGCAGATGAGCAACGCACCCGAACCAAGCGACACGCCGGCTTTGGCATACGAGTCGAAGTCCATCGGCGTGTCCTGCAACACCGCGGGGATAATCGAGCCGCTGGAGCCGCCGGTCTGGGCCAGCTTGAAGGCGCGCCCATCGCGCATGCCTTTGGCGTAGATGGAGATGACTTCGCGCAATGTGATGCCCATCGGCACTTCGATCAAGCCGGTCATGTTGACATTGCCCAGGATGGTGTAGACCTTCGTGCCGGCGCTGTTGGGTGTGCCGAACTGCTTGAACCAGGCCGCGCCATTGCGAATGATCGGCGGCAAGTTCGCCAGCGTTTCGACGTTGTTGACCAGCGTGGGCTTGCCCCACAACCCGACCTGGGTCGGATAAGGAGGTCGCGGGCGCGGCTCGCCGCGCTTGCCTTCGATTGACTCAATCAGCGCCGTCTCTTCGCCGCACACATACGCGCCGGCGCCAGAGTGTATGTGCAGCTTAAAGTTGAAGCCGCTGCCGAAAATATCTTGGCCCAGAAAGCCCATTTCCTCGGCCTGAGCAATCGCCTTCTTCAAGCGCGTCTGGGCCAGCACATATTCGCCGCGCACATAGACAAATCCCTCGTCAGCGCCCACCGCGTAGCCTGCCAGAAGCATGGCCTCGATGATGCTGTGCGGGTCGCCCTCCAGGATGAGGCGATCCTTGAAGGTGCCCGGCTCGCTCTCATCGGCATTGCAAATGACGTACTTTTTGGCCTTGTTCTCGCGGGCCACCATTCGCATCTTGGTGCCGGTGGGGAAGCCGGCCCCGCCGCGCCCGCGCAGGCCAGAGCGTGCGATTTCCTCAATCACGTCGGCCGGCTTCATCTCGGTCAGCGCCTTGCCCAGGGCGAGGTAGCCGTCGTGGGCGATGTAATCCTCGATGTCGTCGGGGTCGATAATGCCGGCGCGCTCCAGCACGATGCGCTGTTCAGCAGGCAGCGTGCCTTTGCGCGCAGACAGCCAGGCGATGCGCCCGGTCATTTCGCGCGCCGGCGCCATCAGGCCGGGAGCCACACGCCCCTTGTAGAGATGTTCCTCGACCAGCGTCCTGGCATCGTCGGGCTTGACCGGCCCATAGACCACCGCCTCCGGATAGACCATGACCATCGGAACGGCGTCGTGCCGGCCAATATCGGCCACCATGGTGACCGACACCTCATCTTGCAGCCCGAAGGCTTTCACTTCGTCCTGGATGCGGCGATAGACCTCCTGCGCGCCACGCGCCAGACTGTCGGGATCGTTCGAGACCAAAACCAGAGCGCGTACTGCCTTCACGGTGGCCTCCTTCACTGGTACTTGGCCAGTATTTCCGTCACCTGCGCCGGCGTCACATTGCCGTAGATATCTGCGTCGACGACCAGCACCGGCCCCACGGCGCAAATGCCGATGCAACTTGTCGTCTGCAAGGTCCATTTGCCGTCGGAGCTGGTCTCGCCGGGGCCAAGTTTGAGCGCCTCCTGTAGCGCCGTCCAAACCTGGCGCCCACCTACAACGTGGCACGGCGCGCTTTCGCAGAACTGAATAATATGTCGGCCGCGCGGCTTTGTGGACAGCATTTGGTAAAAACTGGCCACCGAGAACAACTGGCTGACGGGCATGCGCAGTTGCCGGCCGACTTCGACGAACGCTTCTGGCGGCAAATAACCTAACGTCTGATTGACCTCGCTGAGAATGGGGATCAACGCCTCGCGCATCTCAACCGGATCTGCGGCTGCGCCGCCCCGCCGGGTGATGGCAGACTGCACTGCTGCACGCACCTCCTCCTCGCTCAAAGGGGGACGGGGCAGATAAACCCCGCCGGGTTCAATCCCTTCGACTGCGGTCGTCTCCACAGACATCGATGACCTCCCTATCGCTCACCACAAAGTCACGAAGGCCACAAAGAATCGTTTGAATTTCTTTGTGTCCTTCGGCTCTTCGTGGTTCAAATCACCGGATGACGATGGCGTTGAAGTTGCACACCTGTTCGCAGATGCCACAGCGGATGCAGACATTCGGGTCGATCACATGCTTTTGACGGCGCTGGCCGGTAATGGCGTTGACCGGGCAATTGCGCGCGCACACAGTGCAACCGGTGCAGGCATCCACAATCTCATATCGAATCAGCCCCTTGCACACTTTAGCCGGGCAGCGCTTCTCGTAGATGTGGGCCTCATACTCATGGCGGAAGTGCTTCAGCGTGCTCTCCACCGGGTTGGGCGCGCCCTGACCCAGGCCACACAGGCTGGTGATCTTGATCCATTTGCACAGATCTTCGAGCATTTCGATGTCGCCGTGTCGTCCTTCGCCGGCACAGATGCGCTGCAAAATTTCGAGCATGCGCCGGGTTCCCACACGGCAGGGGGTGCACTTTCCGCAGCTTTCGTCCTGGGTAAACTCCATGAAGAAGCGAGCAATGTCCACCATGCAGGTGTCTTCGTCCATGACGACGAAACCGCCCGACCCCATAATCGTGCCGGCTTCGGCCAGCGACTCGTAGTCAATTGGCCGGTCAATATATGCTTCGGGCAGACAACCGCCCATCGGCCCGCCGATCTGCACTGCCTTCAGCTTTTTACCGTCCTTGATACCCTGGGCCACATCGTAGATGACCTCACGCAGATTGATGCCCAAGGGGACTTCGATCAGGCCGGTACGGTTGACGTCGCCGGCCAGGGCGAATGTCTTGGTACCCTTGCTCTTCTCCGTGCCCATGCTGGCGAACCACTGGGCGCCCTTGAGAATGATCTGCGGCACATTAGCGTAGGTCTCGACATTGTTAATATTGCTGGGCTTCCCCCACAGGCCACTTACTGCCGGGAAGGGCGGGCGCGGGCGCGGCTCGCCGCGCTTGCCTTCGATGGAGGCCATCAGGGCTGTCTCTTCGCCGCACACAAAGGCGCCGGCGCCCACGCGCACTTCGATGTCAAAAGAGAAGCCACTGCCCAGGATGTTCTCACCCAGCAAGCCGTAGGCGCGCGCCTGGTCGATGGCGATGCGCAAGGTGCGCACAGCAACCGGGTACTCGGCGCGACAATAAATGTAGCCTCGGCTGGCGCCGACAGCATAGCCGCCAATAATCATGCCTTCCAGCACTGCATGCGGGTCGCCTTCCAGCACGCGCCGGTTCATAAACGCACCAGGGTCGCCTTCGTCAGCATTGCAGATCATGTATTTCGGTGTGGCTCTGGATGCGCGCGCAAACTGCCACTTGCGGCCGGTTGGGAAGCCGGCCCCACCCCGTCCGCGCAACCCCGAAGCCAGTATCTCTTCGATCACTTGCTCTGGCGTCATGCCGCCCAGCACCTTCTCCAGGGCTGCGTAGCCGTCCTCGGCGATGTAGTCGTCGATGTTTTCGGGGTCGATCTTGCCGCAATTGCGCAAAACGACACGCACTTCCTTTGAGGTAGGCGCGCCCAGCTCCTCGTCGGTGTTCGTCTTCGGTGGCGCAAGGAACTTCTTGACAACGCGCCCCTTCAGAAAGTGCTCCTCGACCAGATACGGCACGTCGTCCACAGATACACCGACGTAATGCACGCCCTCTGGATAGACCATCAATTCTGGCCCGACGGTGCACCCACCGATCCGCGATGTTTCCAGGACTTGAATTTCGTCGATGAGACCCTGGGCGACAAGCTCGTCGTTCAGCGCATCCAACACGTCGTGCGCCCCTTTCGACAAGCACTCGGGGTCGACACAAACCAGAACATGACTGCGAAAGTACTTCATGGCAATTTACGATTTTGGATTTCTGATTTCAGATTTTGGATTTAGTGCAAATCCAAAACCGAAAATCCAAGAATCCTTTTAGGCGCTCTGAATAACGTACTCGGACACGACCTTGCCGCCCATAACATGATCTTTCATAATGCGCCGGGCGCGCTCTGGATTGACCTTGCCGTAGGTGACCTTGGGATGACCGCCGGCCTCGACCATGACAATCGGCTCCAGCTCGCACATACCAATGCATCCGGTCTGCTTGACGACCACGCCGGCCAGGTTGTTGGCCTCGATTTCGTCGAGCACAGCGCGCATGGTCTCGCGAGCGCCGGCGGCAATGCCACAGGTACCCATGGCCACGGTAATCTGGACATCGCCGCTGGTCATCTTGGCATTGCGTTTCTGAATGGCTTCCTCGCGCAGCTTCTTCAGCTCTTCGAGTGATTTGACTGCTGGCATTTCAACACCTCCTGATTTTGGATTCTCAATGGCCGGCTCTATCAGAAAAGACCCTCAATCGCAAATCCAGCATCCTGGATCTAAAACCTAGCATCTCAACCACCCTGCAGGGCACCCTGATGGGCACCCTGATGGGCACCCTGATGGGCACCCTGTTGACATTCAGCAACGCCTCGTTGGAGCGACTCACGTATGAATGTCAGCACTGTCGGTTCGGTCAAGGGCACATCGCCAAGCGCCTGTTTGATCGGCTCGCTGTCAAACTCGAAGCGACATTCGCCCACACGGTAGTGCAGCACCCAGCGCACGTCAGGCCACCCCACCACCAGCGTGTATAACGTGCCGGCCAGATCGCCCAATGGCATACGATCGATATGGCTGCGCTGAAACTCGGCTTGCAGACACGTTCCGCGCCCAACCGTCGAGTGGACGTGCAAGGATCCATTGCAGCTTTCTGCAGCCGCCTTCAGCAGTGGAATGCCCAGCCCGACTTTGCGGGTGGTGCGTGAGGTCACGAATGGATCTGTCACCCGCGCCAGCATGTCCTCATCCATGCCCCGCCCATCATCCTGAACCCACAGACGCAGCCGGTCATGCTGCAAGTCTTCCTCGACACCGATCTCAACGTGCCGAGCCTGGGCCGACACGCTGTTTTCGGCAATATCAAGCAGGTGGAGGGCAAGCTCGCGCATCACATTTTTGGATTTGGGATTTTGGATTTTGGATTGGGCGTCTTCTTCACTCCCAAATCGAAAATCCAAAATCCGCAATTTCATTGCTGGGCTTTCTTCAGAATCTGCGGCAGTTTGTTCGGGCGCACTCGGCCATGCAATTCTTCGTCGATCACGATCACGGGCGCTTGGCTACAGGCACCGACACAGCGACACACCTCCAACGTAGCCATACCGTCAGCGGTGGTCTTGCCGATGTCACAATTCATCACCTGTTTGGCTTTCTCGATCAACTGAGGCATACCGCCGACGTAACAGGCCGTGCCCATGCAAAACTTCACGGTATGCTTTCCGCGCGGCATCGTGGTGAAGAACGAATAGAACGACACCACGCCATGTACTTGCTGCAGCGGCACGTGCATCTGTTGCGCCACATAAGCTTGCATAGCCGGCGACACAAATCCGATCTGAGCCTGCAGTTCGTTTAGCACAACCATGACGGCGCCGGGCAGATTTTTGTTCTCGGCCAGAATACGGTCAATCTTGGCCTTTTGCTCGGGCACAGCAACAGGATCATTCTTTGGGATATCGTGAAGTGTTTGGGCCATTGTCCGCTCACATTCGACTGTTTGCAGGAGCATCAACGCTGGTTCCAACGCTGCGTCAGTCCGGTGAGAATCTTGACAATAAGTGTAGCTCCGCGTGAGAAAAAGCCATCTGTCAAATGTCACTGCTCTAAGCGGCCACTTGTCAGACACGAAGCAGGAAGTAGCACATCAGCCGGCCTGCCGGCGTGCACGCTTTATGCGCCGGTTGTCACGCGCTCAACACGGGTCGACCGCAATCGGAAGGATCTTCCATCGCGACCCTGCAGGGCCAGCTTGATCTCGGCCACAGTCGGCGATTCGAGACGAAACAAGTTCTTGCCCAGATACTCATCCAGCCGGTGCACGTCGCCGTTCTGAATGAGGGGAAACTTTTGAAGCTGTGGATATTTCAGCCGCGCCTGTTCCGGCGTGATGTGGCGCGAGATCTCCAGCGCATCGAATGCAATCCCTTCGGGGATCAGCCCAAGGTTCTGAATCAGGCTGTAGGCTTTGCGGTCGATATGGGCCGGGATGGCAATCCCGCCCAGTTGATGCACTGCTTCGACAGCGTCGCCCAGCCCGATATTGGCCGAAGCCAGCAACAGGCGCGTCTCACGTCTCACGAAGTCGCCGGTCTCATCCACGACGAACTGGTCGCCAAAATGCTCGGCGTCGTTCTCCAAAGCCGGCATGCGCAAATCCACTTGGGACTGCCAGGTGCGCACTTGGTCGAGCGTATCGAACAGACACAGCAAGTGAACCTCTTCGATGGTCTGCAATTCCATGCCCAGCAACACCGTCAGCGCAGTGCCGGCGGCTGCGCGCATGACGGCCTCTGCGTTGGCGCTGGTATTGTGATCGGTGATGGCGATCAGGTTGATGCCCTGATCCAGCGCCGTCTGCACAATCAGGGGCGGGATCATTTCGACCTCAGCGCACGGCGAGAGGCAGGTATGGACGTGCAGCTCGGCGATGTAAGATTTCATCAGATTGCAGATGACAGAACACAGAACACAGATCACAGGTCACAGGTCACAGATGATGTCTCGCCGTCAGACCTCATCTGTGTTCTGCCATCTGTATTCCGTGTTCTGCGCTCACTCGGTTCTCAGACCCATCTCCCACAGCCGGCCCACCACCAGGAATGTGGGCTTTTGTGTGGACAACAGCACAACGCCTTCCTCGTTAGCTTTGGCAATCGTCGATGAATCGGGCATGGCGCCTTCGGTAATGATGACAGCGCTCAGATCGAGCAGGGCAGCCACAGCAACGATATTGGCGTGCGCCTGTAGCGTGACCCAGACAGCCTTGCGCCTGGCCCCGGCCATGACGCAACTAAGCAGATCGGAGGCGTAGCCAGCAGCCGGCGTAATGGTGCTGAAGTCCGTCTTCTGGGTCAGCACGGCCAGGTCGAGTTGCTGGATGATGTCCTGTAGAGTCATGTGGCTGTCTCCTTGATTCTGTGGTCATTGTGACATGCCGCCGTTTTTGCCGGCGCGGTCTGCGAGTGCATTGGTATCGCCGAGTTGCTCCTCGGGCTTCAAGAAGATGCGCATCTCCAGCCGCGTTCCCCGCCCGAGGGTCGAATCCAGGTACATGTCGTCCACACAACGCTGGATGTTCTTTAGCCCCATGCCGGCCCCAAATCCCAGTTCACGGACAGAATCGGGCGCTGTGGAGTAGCCGGGAGTCATAGCCAGATCGATGTCTTCGATGCCCGGGCCGTCGTCGATTGTCTCCATCACAATTTGGTGCGGCTCGATCTCGACCCGAATGACGCCGCCGTGGGTTGTATGGATGATGAGATTCATCTCGGCTTCGTAGATGGCAATGCCACAGCGCCGGGCAAGCTGGGGCGAAGCGCCCAGGCGCACCAGTGCCCGTTTGATATGGCTGGAGGCATTGCCGCCATGCGCAAAGTCGCCCTGCTGGATTTTGTAGCGCAGCGTCAGGCTGGTGCGATCAGAGACAATGTCTTCGAAGAGATGACGGGCGCGGTACTTGCGCACTTCTTCTTCTTGATAGTCGGTTTCAAGCGCGCGCAGCACGCCGCGTGTGATATCGCCTTTAGTGATAATGCCGACCAGCGTGCCGGCCTGATCGACGACCGGTAGCCGGCCCACTTTGGTTTTTGCGAACAACTTCAGCGCCTCGATCACGGGGCTGCCGGCTTCGAGCGTTGTCACCTGCGTGGTCATATATTCGCTGACCGCGGCGGGGGTGTTGTTCTCTTGTAAGGCGCGAATCAAGTCTGCGATGCTGACAATGCCTACCAATTGGCCGTTCACCATCACCGGCGCGCCGGAAACTTTGAAGTCACGAAACAAGGCTAACACGTCGGACATGCGCATGTCGGGTGTGACAGTCCTGGCCGGGCTGGTCATCACCTCGCCGACTTTGAGTTCATAGGCCAGCTCTTCAACACGGGTGATGATGCCGGCGGCGCCATCGGTGATGACGCGTTCGGCGCGAATGGAGTCTGTGTTCATGCCGGGGTTTCCAGACTGCGCAGGCCGGCCCGATGCAACCGACCGCACAGCTCGAACATGCCGTGCGCGCTGGTGATGAGCGGGATGCGCTCTTGGTTAGCCAGCGCAATGGCGTCGAGCGAGGGACGCTTGCCGCGCACAAAGATGATGGCGGCCACATCGGCCATTTGCGCGGTGCGCACAACCTGGGCGCTGCACAGGCCGGTGAGCAACAGCGCGCCAGGCCCGATGTAAGCCAGCACATCGCTCATCAAGTCGGCGCCACAGCCGCCCTTGACCTGGCGACGTATGTCAAAGCCGCTGGTGAGCACTTCGCCTTCAACCAGATCAATCACTGTTTGGAGTTCCATCATGTCGGGCAACCTCGCCGGCGCATCCAGTATATATCGGGGGCGGTAGAATCACGCTTGAACAATCATGCGCACTCTCGTCTCGCTCGATATCGAAACCACTGGCCTCGACCCTGAACGCGACGCGATCATCGAAATTGGCGTTGTCCGTTTTCGCGGTGATGACGTGTTGGACGAATGGAGCAGCATCATCAATCCCCGCCGGCCAATTCCCCAGAAGATCGTTGATCTCACTGGCATCACTCAAGAGATGATTGACCGTGGGGGCCTGTCTTTGTGGGAAGGTCTGCGACACGCTCAGCGGATCGTCGGCAACGCACCCATCGTCGGGCACAACATCGCGTTCGATCTCAGTTTTTTGCGCAAGCAAAACCAGTTCGTTAGCAATCCGTCCATCGACACATTTGAGCTGGCCGGCATTCTCGTCCCGCACGCCGGGCGCTACTCACTGGGCGCGCTGGCAGCCGAGCTAGGGATCCGGCTGCCGGCCACCCATCGCGCCTTGGACGACGCGCGCGTGGCCCATCAACTATACGTGAAGGTGTTTGAGCGAGCCACCACCCTGCCGACGGATGTGCTTGAGGAGATCGTCGGGCATGCCGAGCGTAGCGGCTGGTCATTGGCCACGTTCTGGCGCGACGCGCTGGAACAGCAGGCGCGCGGCGTGTTCACCACCACCATCGGCGCGCAACTGAAGCGCGCCAAATCCGGCCAAACTGTGCTGGCCCGCAAAGCAGCCCTAAAATCCCAACTGGCCGCCAAGCCTCTCGAACCACGCGAGGATATCCGCCCGCTGGACGTCGAGCAGGTCGCCGGCACGCTGGCCGACGGCGGCGCATTCGCCCGGCATTTCGTCGGCTACGAGCTGCGTCCCCAGCAGATCGAAATGCTGAAGATGGTGACAAGCGCCTTCAACCAATCCGGCCACGCCATGATCGAAGCCGGCACCGGCACCGGCAAGTCGGTCGCCTACCTCATCCCGGCCATGTTGTGGGCCATTCAAAATGGTGAGCGCGTCGTCGTCAGCACCAACACCATCAACCTGCAAGAGCAACTTTTTGAAAAGGATGTGCCGACCGTCGTACACGCGCTGGGCATCGAGGGGCGCGCAGCCGTGATGAAGGGGCGCGGACGCTATCTGTGTCCGCTCCGGCTGAATGAGTTGCGCAGGAACGGCCCCAAGACGCTGGACGAGGCGCGCCTGCTGACCAAGATCCTCATCTGGCTGCCGAACACTCTCACCGGCGACGCCGACGAGCTGTTCATGCCGGCCCCCGGCGAGCGCGCCGTCTTCAACGCCCTCTCGGCGCAGAACCCGGCCTGCAACTTTAGTACGTGCAGCGCGACCGATTGCTACTTTCATCAGGCCCGCCGGCTGGCCCAAAGCGCGCACGTGGTCATCGTCAACCACGCCCTGTTGCTGGCCGACATCGCCGTCGAAAACCGCGCCCTGCCAGAGTACCATTACCTGATCGTCGACGAAGCCCACCACCTGGAGATGGCCGCCACCGACTCGCTGTCCTACAGCATCGACCACTCGGAGATGATGCGCCAGTTGGAAGAGCTGCACAAGCCGGGCAGCCGCCGCCCAACCGGCTTGCTGGCCGATATCGCCACGCGCGCCAAGCAGTCCCTGCCGGTCGATCAAGGCGGCATGCTGATCAATCTGACAGACGTGACCGAACAAGCTGTCGAGCGGGTGGCCAACCGGATCGACATTTTCTTCGAGGAGTTTGTCGCGTTCCTGAACGATCAGGACGCCGACGATGCGTCGGACTATGCGCAACGCACGCGCATCACCCGCGCACTGCGGAACAGCCCGGGCTGGTCGCGGCTGGACATCGCTTGCGATAACCTGCGCCGCGAACTCAACGCACTTATCCGAGGGCTGGACAGTATCTTTCGCGCACTGAATGATTTGAGCAACGCCGGCATCGACGATCTGGACATCCTGCTGGCGCGCATCAACGGCGCCATGCGCTTCTTGACCGAAGCCGGCGAAAACCTGACCGGTATGATCAACAAGCCTAACGACCAGATGATCTACTGGACCGAGCTAGAGCCAGATCGTTCCAATGGCGCAACAGGGCGCGGGCGGACTTACACCCCGCGCCTGACTCTGCACGCTGCGCCGCTGAATGTCGGCCCTTTGATGCGCAAACATCTGTGGGAAGCCAAGAAGTCGGTGATTCTCACCTCGGCCACACTGCGCACCGCAACCCCGGCAACCCGCAATCAACCGAGCTTTGACTATGTGCAACAGCGGCTGGATGCCGGCGACGTGACCACGCTGGCCGTCGGCTCGCCGTTCGACTATGCCGCATCGACGCTGATGTATCTGGTCACCGACATCCCAGAACCCAATCAGGCCGGCTACCAGCCAATGGTCGAGCGCGCGCTGATCGAACTGTTTCGCGCGTCACAGGGTCGGGGGCTGGCGTTGTTCACCAGCTATTCACAACTGCGCACCACATCGCGCGCCATCAGCGCCAGGCTGCTCGAGGACGGCATCATGGTATATGAACAGGGCGATGGGACTTCGCGCCGCGTCATGCTAGAGCAATTCCGCGCTGCGGACAAGGCCGTCTTGCTTGGCACGCGCAGCTTCTGGGAAGGGGTGGACATCCAGGGCGACAAATTGAGCGCGGTCGCCATCTGCAAACTGCCTTTCGATGTGCCCAGCGACCCCATCTTCGCTGCGCGCAGCGAGACCTTCGACGACGCCTTCAACGAGTACTCGGTGCCCGAGACAGTGCTGCGCTTCCGGCAGGGATTTGGCCGGCTTATTCGCTCGAAGCATGACCGTGGCGTGATCGTGATGTTGGACAAACGGCTGATAAGCAAAAGCTACGGCCAATCCTTTCTGAACAGCCTGCCCAGTCCCACGACGCTGCGCGGCCCGCTCAGCGGACTCAGCAAAGCTGTCAAAGACTGGCTGCAACAAAGTATTAGATAATTAAGCGTCCTTCGGATATAGCCGATATGATCCATATCGGCCTTCGGAAATCCAAGACCTGAAATCCAAGACCATAGCAGAGGTTACTCATGCGAACACTCGCCATGATTCTGGCCGGCGGCCGTGGCAGTCGTCTGAGCGTGTTGTCTGACAAACGCGCAAAACCCGCCGTTCCGTTTGCAGGGAAATACCGCATCATTGACTTCCCCCTGTCTAACTGCGTCAACAGCGGCATCACCACCGTGGGTGTTCTCACACAGTACCGGCCGCGGTCACTCATGGACCATATCCGCAACGGCGCGCCATGGGATCTCGACCGGCTCAATGGCGGCGTGTATATTCTCTCGCCTTATCAAGGCCGCAAAGACTCGGACTGGTACGCCAACACTGCCGATGCCATTTATCAAAATCTCGATTTCATTCACAACCACAAGCCCGACTACGTGCTGATTTTGGCCGGCGACCATGTCTACAAAATGGATTACAGCATCCTGGTCAACTTTCACCAGGACAAGCAGGCCGATGTCACCATTGCGACCTTACAGGTTGACCCCGACGAAGCCGGCCGATTCGGCATCCTGCAAACCAGCAGCGATCTGCGCGTCACGAATTTTGAGGAAAAGCCCAATCAGCCCAAAGGTACGCTGGCCTCAATGGGCATCTACGTGTTCAACCGCGACGCCCTCGAGCGCGCGCTTCGCGAAGACGCCCAAGACGAGAAATCTTCACACGACTTCGGCCACAACATCATTCCCAGGATGATCGACAACAATTACCGGGTGTTCGCCTTCCCCTACGGCGGCTATTGGGTAGATGTGGGAACCATTCAGGCATACTGGGAGGCGCATGTCGATCTGCTCGCCGACAATCCAACCCTCGACCTGCTTGACCGGGAATGGGTCATCCACACGCGCAGCGAAGAGCGTCCGCCTGTCAACATCCGCACCGGCGCCACCGTCAATCACAGCCTGATCACCGACGGCTGCGTGATCGAAGGCTCGGTTGAATACTCGGTGCTCTCACCGGGCGTGCGGGTGCATCGCGGGGCGGTGGTGCGCTATTCAATCATCATGACCGACGCCGTGATCGAGCCGGGGGCCGTGGTAGACCACAGCATTGTGGACAAACGCGTGGTGGTCGGGCGGGGCGCCCATATCGGTTTTGGCACCGACTTCACCGAGAACGCCGAGTCCAAAATCAGCACCGGTATCAGCGTCGTCGGCAAAAACACGCTCATTCCGCCGAACCTTAAAGTCGGGCGGAATGTCGTCATCGGCAGCGACCTGAATGACGACCATTTCAGCGGCGAGACAATTCACAGCGGCCAAAACGTCGGCCTGCAGATGAATTAAGACCCATGGCGCAATATCCCCGCCTGAACCACTTGGCCATCGCCGTAACAGACCTTGATGCGGCCCTGACGTTTTACCGCGACGCGCTCGGCCTTCACGTCGAGCGCGTCGAGCATGTCGAACGCGAAGCAGTGACAGTGGCCTTTCTGCCGCTGGGCAACGGCGAAAGTGAGATCGAGATCTTGCAACCAACCCGCGACGACACCGGCGTCGCCAAATGGTTGGCCAAACGCGGCCCTGGTATGCATCACCTGTGCATCCAGGTATCCGACATTGAAACCACGCTGGCCCGCCTAGCTGCCCATGGCGCCGAACTAATCACCCCTCAAGCAGTTCAAAGGCCGGATGGCACCCGCTACGCGTTTATCCATCCCAGAAGCGCATTCGGCGTCCTGGTAGAGTTGTACGAACTTCCACCCAGTCTGTAACATCCACTACACCACAGACAGGACGCCCCATGAGCACACCCGGCAGCATCGCACTGATCTTGTTGATCGTTCAGGCGTTGATCTGCGCCCTTGTGCCGCTGGCAATTGCCGGCGGCCTGGTCTTCGCCATGCACAAACTGCGCAAAGGCGCAGAACGGCTGATGCCCAAAGCGCAAGCCTTCACGGCACACATCGCTGCCGGCACGCGCACAGTTTGTGACAAGATAGCCGACCCGCTCATGCGTGCTCATGCCGCAGCCAGTAAGGCCCAAACTGTGGCTGCATCGGCCCAAGCGCGCGTGCAGAATTTCATGTCGGGCCGGCGCTAACAGATTTGAGGTGCAGCGCATAGTTTGACGCGCTGTACATCACCGGCACAGCCGGCGGCGTTGCGCGACCACCACAATCAACAACAGACCGGCCAGGCAAACCATGAAGTAGGCTGCCGACCACCAGGCCCACCTGGGCGCTTGTCTGTGCACCGCTTCACGCAGCAATGCCGCTTTGGCTTCATTCACGAACTGTGGACGCGGTGACACCGGCGAGCCGACCACTGCGCGAATGCGGCGCTCCAGCCAGTCAATATCCTCGGATGTTAGTTTTGCGTGCGTCATGAAATCCTGTCCAACACTTCTCGCAGTTGTGCCAGCGTGCGGTGGTACAGCGACTTCACAGCCCCCTCGCTGCGATTCATGATCTGTCCGATCTCCGCGTTTTGCATCTGTTCCACAAACTTCAAGACCACTAATTGCTGGCGATCTTCGGGCAGCAGCCGGATTGCCCGTATCAGACGGTCGCGCTGCCAGTCCACGTCGATCTTCGAGTCGGCATCGTCGTGATGGACGTCATGCAGTTCCATCTGTGCATCGTCCAGGGGCACCGAGGGGTGCCGACGGTTGTCGCGGTGGAAATTGGCCACCACGTTGTGTGCAATGCGATACAGCCACGCCGAGAACGGCACCCCCCGGTCATGGTAGTTGTGGACGTGCTTGAGGGCGCGCATGAACACCCGGGCTGTCAAATCCTCTGCGTCCTCAATGTTGCCCACGCGGTAATAGACATAGCGGTAGATTGCGCCCACATACCGCTCGTACAGCACGCCAAACGCCTCTGGATTTTGGCGGGCCTGGCGGGCCAATGACACATCGTCTTGGTTTGCCAAGTGCGCCGTCGCGTCAGACTCTGGTATCGGGGCAGCCTGCGCATCGCCATCAACTGCCGATACCTCCAGCGCTGGTTGCTCGAATCTGCGCTCTGTCTGGCTCATTGTCAAAACACGCTTGTCGCGCGTCAGTTGCGCGATCGAATCTGCTCAAACTGCTCTCTTGCGCGACGGGGATCGCACTGCAAAAATGAGGCGCTAGCGCGCGGGAGTTCGGTTGCCGAGTCGAATCCTCGCCTGAATGTGTGGCGATTATAATGGCGCGCGCTATGAGCAGATCGCCCCAACGCGCCCCGCACGATGTTGTCTACGCGCATGTGGATGGTCGCCTGGGTTGCCGGCCAGCTTTTGTCTCCGTGATTATCCCGACTTGGAATGGCGCGCGCCATTTGCCGGTTTGCCTGGAGGCGCTGCGGCGTCAGACACTGCCGGCCTGGGAAGTCATCGTGGTCGATAACGCATCAACAGATGAAACCCACGCCCTGGTCGCGCGTGATTTCCCAGAAGTGCGTCTGATCGCGCTGCCGGTAAACAAACGGTTCGCCGGCGCCTGCAACGCCGGCATCCGCGCTTCGCGCGGCGAGTTCGTGGCGCTGTTGAACAACGACACAGAAGCCGACCCGCGCTGGCTGGAGCATGTGGTCGCGACATTCGACGCCCACCCCGACGCCGGCTTCGTTGCCAGCAAGCTGCGCCTGTTCGACCAGCGCGACCGGCTGCATTCCGCCGGCGACTGTTACAGCCGGCGCGGCGTGCCCGGCAACCGGGGCGTGTGGCAGGTGGACGATGGCCGGTTCGACACCGAATACGTATTCGGCGCCTGCGGCGCGGCGTCGGTCTATCGGCGCGCCATGCTCGACCAGATCGGCCTGCTCGACGAGGCATTCGAATTTTCGTGTGAAGACGTGGATCTGTCGTGGCGCGCGCAACTGGCCGGCTACAAGTGCGCCTTCGCGCATGACGCCATCGTTTACCACAAGGTCAGCGCAACCGGCGGCGGCGTTGTGAACAGCTATTACGACGGGCGCAATTTCATCTGGCTGTTGGCCAAAGACGTGCCGAGCGATATCTTGCGGCCCAATTTCAGCAAAGTCATTGCCGAGCAGTGGCGGATCACCCGCGATGCGCTGCGCGCCTGGCGTGGACAGGCAGCACGCAATCGGCTGAAGGGCCAACTGGCCGGCATCCTCGGCATCCCGCGCATGTTAAGCCGGCGGCGCGCTGTGCAGCGCACGCGCATCATCGACCACGCAGAACTGGCCGGGCTGCTCGACGAGTAAAACGCAGCGCAGCTCATCCCCTATAATCTCCGTCATGCGCGCGACAAGTGTTCTGGCTCGCATGGGCTTATGCGTGATTGCGGCGCTGCTGGCCACATTGGCCCAGCCGGCCGTCTACGCCGCGCGTCCGGGGCCCCAAAGCCGGCCCCATCTACCCAAGTTCCCCTTCAAGAAGCCGCCCAGGATTCAGAATGCACGGGTCGTGCTCAACGACATGCCGAACAGCATCATCCCCGGCTTCAGCAATGCCTGGGCCTGCCCTTGCGACACAGATGGCTGCTGGCCGGGCTGCTTTACTGTGGCATCCGCGTCGCTGCTGCAATATTGGGCGCACAAAGGCTACCCAAATCTGTGGGATGGCGACGAGAACCGCTTGCTGCAACGCCTGCGCGACGTGTTCCCCAACCTGCTGTGCATGAGCAACGGCAACGACAACGGCAAACCCGGCGACACCGGCTACGATGCCTGGGATGTCAGCGCGGGTCTGCGCCAGTTTGTGACCGGGCAGAATTACCTGTTCACCATCACACCCATCGCCGAACCCACCTTCGAGCAAATTGTGGAGGAGATCGACGCGGGCAGGCCGGTCATCGGCGCATTCAGTCAGTCCCCCTGGGGCAGCCACGCCGGCACCATCATCGGCTATGACACCACCGGCGGACGACAGATCATGATCGTGCGCCCGCATCTGTGGCAAAAAGCCGACACCGAGCTGCAATGGGGAGTCGGCTACGACGGATTCGCTATCATCACGGTCGTGCCCGGCGGCGAGGGATACGCAGCCAGCGCGCTGCCGGCAGCGCCACAGGTCACTTACGAAGTCCTTGTCAATGACACCGACCCCGGCTTCTCTGCCGAAGGCTTGTGGCAAGAGCACCTGGGATCTGGTTACGGCGGCGAAGCACACGCCACCCGCACCACCGATCCGACCAACCTGGGACCAGACAATGACACTGCCTGGGCGCGCTGGTCGCCCCAATTGCCCTTCGACGGATTGTGGGAAGTCATGGCTTGGATGCCGGCCACACCCCATACCAACACAGATCAGTCCCCCGATCAGACCCCCAATGACACAGCGCACATCGCCACCTACCGCATCACCCACGCGGAGGGAATGAACCTGGTGCGCCGATCTCAACGCAACGCTGTAGAAGGCTGGATGCCGCTCGGCATATTCCCATTTGCGCGCGGCGGGGCCGGCAGCGTCTATCTGGGCAACCTCAGCGGTGACGACGAGCCGCGCACGCTGTGGGCCGACGCCGTCCGTTTTGTGTGGCGCGCCCCGCTTATTGTGCAGGGCGAGGAAGACGGCGCATCGCTCTACCTGATTCAAGATGGACAACGCCGGCGCATCCCAGACGCTGACACCTTCTCCGCTTTACGCCTCAGCCGCAGCCACATTCGCAAGTTGCCTGAACTGCCGCTGGCACAGTATCCCGAAGGCGATGCGCTCCCCAGCATCTTCGGCAACTGGATCGGCCAGTACTTCAACAACACTGTGCTGGCCCCGCCGATGTCCACGGTGCGATGGGATCCATCGCTCAACTTCCGCTGGAACGGCGCCGCACCGGCAGCCAACATGAGCGGCATTGGATTCTCGGCGCGCTGGACCCGCGTGCTGGCGCTATCCGAAGGCGTCTATCCCTTTATCATCGACGCCGTGGGCGGCGTGCGGATGTGGGTGAACGGGCGACTGGAGATCAACGCCTGGGATTCGCCCAACATTCTGGTGCGCCATCAGCGCGAGCTGTCCTTGACCACCGGCTTGCATCGCGTGGAGATCGAGTATGTGAACCGGGATGGATGGGCGCGCCTGACCCTCGCTAATTTGCCGCCGAATGCGCCGATCGTCGATGACAATCCAGAAGTGCAATGGACGGCTGCCCCCACCGTCACCCTGCGCTGGCGTGATGGTGGCGACGCGGATTCGAGTGGCAAACCGCGTCGCTTCTTTGCATCCATCTGGAAAGACGGCATGGCCTGGAGCGCCAGCAGCGGCTGGATTAGCGATACAGAATGGATTGCACCCCTGGCCGGCGATGGCCGCTACCTGTGGCGTGTGAGCGCCAGCGACGGCACAGCCACCAGCGACTGGTCTCCAGCGCGTGTGATTGTGGTCGATACCACCCCGCCGTGGGCACAGATGCTGTCTGCCGAGCCACGCCCCGAGGCGACATCCCTCACGCCGCCGACCGAGACAGCCACATCGCTCCCATCCCCAACACCGTTGCCGCCCGACCCCACACCGACGCCGTCCACCCCGGATATCGACGCCGGCGCGACGGACGAGAGCCAAATCACAATAACCAGCGATCTCAGCGTAACCACACCCATATCAGCAGCGGATGAGATCATCGGCATCGAGACAACCGTCCTTGCCACAGACACGATCAGCGACACAGCCCAGCCGGCGGATGTGCTCGCGCCCACTGCGCAGGAAAAAGAGGCAGAGACTATGGCCACCGCGATGCCCAGGCCGCTAACCGGCCTGCGTTTAACCTGGTGGGCTACGGACACATTAAGCGGTGTAGCCAGCTTCGATGTGCAAGCGCGCGAGTTGATCCGCGCATCGACAATCTATTCCCCCGTCGTGTCCGAGGGGGAAGTCACCCGCATCGCCTACGAGCTGGTCCTGTCCGGCTCCGTCGAGATCACCCGGCCCATGGTCATCACCGAGCGGGTCGCCTACACGACGACCGTGCCGATCGCGGTTTATACGCCGCTGACCGAGACGCAGTGGATCATCATCGCCGCCGGCATCGTTAACACCGAGACCATCTTCCTGGGCACGCCGGGCAGCACCTACGAGTTCCGCGTGCGCGCCGTGGATCGCATGGGCAACACCCAAGCGTGGCATGATGGCTACTCGATCCAGGCGCAGATCGATCCGCGGCCGCCGCTCTTCACCAGCTACATTCCCATCATCATGCGCGACACCGCCCCGTAAGGGGGCTATTGTTCGCGCACCGGCCCGTCGGTTCGTTTTGCTGCGCCGGCGCAAAGCGGCGGCACTTTGCACCAACTCGCTCGTATCACGTATCAGGAGACAGACACAATGGAAGAGCAGAACACAAACAAACTATCCAATGAGGGCGCCGTAACGCCTTCACAGCCAGCCCCCGCGCCTGTGTCAGAGCCGGCTTACATGCCCCCCCACCGGTGCCGAGCTACGCGACAATGCCGCCACAGACGAACGCCTGGGCCATCGTCAGCCTGGTGTCCAGCATCCTGAGCTGGGTCGGGCTGTTCGGGCTGGGTGGCATCGTGGGGGTGATTGCGGGCGTGGTTGCCCGCAACCAGATCAGAGAAAACCCAGCCACGCAAACCGGCAATGGGCTGGCGCTGGCCGGCATCATCCTGGGTGCAGTCAACATCGTGCTTACGTGCATCGGCCTGCTGTGCATCTTCGGAGTCTTGTTCGGCACTTTCACAATTCCCTTCTGGGACTTGAACAGCCGCTAGTTCTGCTGGGCCGGCAGCAGTACCATCTCAGGGGATTGCGCCGCGTGATGCAATCCCCTCTTTGTGTTAGGCAGTCGCCTGATCCAGCGCCGCGGCAAAAATGTTGAGCGCTTCGTCAATCTGCTGCTCCGAGACGACCAACGGCGGGATCCAGCGGATGACATTGCCATATGTGCCGCAGGTGAGCAGCAGCAGATTGTGGTCGGCGCAGAGTCGCGTCAGCCGGTCGGTCAACGCCTTGTCCGGCGCACCGGTCGCATCGACCAGCTCGACGCCGATCATGCTCCCCAAGCCGCGCACATCGCCCAACACCGGGAACTGTTGCTGAAGTTCGCGCAACCCACGCATCAACTGCGCGCCGCGGGCGGCGCTATTCTCGACCAGGTTTTCTTCGCGCAACACGCGAATGGTTTCGACTGCCGCTGCCGCCGAGACGACGTTTGGCCCATACGTGCCGCCGTGCGCGCCGGCAGTCCACTTTGACATGATGTCGCGCCGGGCAGCCACACAACTCAGCGGCATCCCCGAAGCAATGCCTTTCGCCATGGCGACGATGTCGGGCACGATGCCGAAGTGCTCGAGCGCGAAGAACTTGCCGGTGCGCCCGAAGCCGGTCTGAATTTCGTCGAACACCAGCAGGATGCCGTGTTCGTCGCAGATGCGGCGCAGCGCCTGGATGAAGCTGCGCGGCGGAACCACGTAGCCGCCCTCGCCCAGCACCGGCTCGATGACCATGGCAGCCGTTTCCTGCGGCGCGGTCTGGGTCTTCAGCAAGTACTGCACCTGGTCGATGGCGTAGCCACAGCAGGCATCGCCCTCCGGCTGGCTTGCGCTCAGGCGGGCGCGTTCGGCCGGCGACAGCGTGCGGCGGGCAACCGGGCAGTGATAGCAGTAGGCGTAGGGCGCGACGAACACGCCGGCCGGCAGGGGCTGATACCTGAGACGATAACTGTTCTTGCTGGTCGTCATGGCCATCGTCATGTACGTCCGGCCATGAAATGAACCTTCGAACACGATCACATTCGTGCGGCCAGTTGCCTGGCGGGCCAGCTTGACCGCAGCCTCGACCGCCTCGGCGCCGCTGTTGGCAAAGAAGTAGGTGTCGAGGGCCGGCGGCAGAATCTGGCGCAGTTCGTCGGTCAGTTGAAGCACCGGCTGTGGCGTCACGACACCGATCTGGCCGTGAATGAGCTTTGCTGCCTGCTCCTGAATAGCGCGCACCACACGCGGGTGCGCATGACCGGTATTGGAAACGGCGATGCCACAGGTAAAATCAAGATAGCGCCGGCCCTGTGTGTCGATCAGGTAAGGCCCTTCGCCGCGCTCGACGGGAATGTCGAACGCACGCGCCCACACGGTCGAGAGATGCTCTTTTGACATGCGCTATGCAATCCGAGCGCGTCGCGCTAACTCGTGAAAATGGGCAGGTGGCCGAGTGCAATGACGTTCTGCCATTTGGCGCGATCGCCTTCCGTGAGAATCGCCATGTCGGCCACCACATTGGCGCCGGCCTTCTGCAAGATCAGCCGCATGCCTTGCAACGTGCTACCGGTGCTGATCACGTCATCGACCACCACCACGTTCTTGCCCTTGATGGCATCGCGATCTTTCTCGTCGAGATACAGCGTCTGCGGCTTGCCGGTAGTGATGGACAACGTTTCGGCCGACAGGGCATCGCCCATATACGGCTTGTAGGACTTGCGCAGCACCACATAGGGCAGACCCGACACAACCGACAAGGCATAGGCCAGCGGAATGCTCTTGGCCTCGGCTGTCACCAGGTACTGCGCCCCCGGCGGAATGCGGCCGCAGAGCGCCCGCGCAGCAGCCTCGGTCAGCTCGGTGTCGCCAAGAATATTGAGCACCGCGATGCGCACGCCGGGCGCGACTTGCATCAAACGTAGATACCGGCGCACGCCGGCAATGTCAATTTCGTAGGTATCCATGGCAATCGTCAGATGCCAGTAGCCAGTAGTCAGATGTCAGCAGCCAGGTTCTGACTACTGTCTACCGACTACTCTCGTATCCTAGAAAAGCGTGATTTCACCGGCGCGAATCTTGGCCCGCACGTCAGCGATGTTGGCGAGATGCTCATCGATCACAGCAGTGACGGCAGCGCGGGTTTCCTCAGACAGCACACCCGACTTCGTGCGCACCTGGGCGTTGCACACCAGTGGTTGATCGATCGGGTGGCCGATCTGGGACAGGATTTGCATCGTCACTTCCTTCACCTCCGGCACGCGATTGATAATGGCCCGGCACGTGTCGAGCGCCAGTGCGTTATACACCTTGCCAACGTGGCTGACCGGGTTCTTGCCGCAGGGGGCCTCAAGCGAGGTAGAGCGCATGGGCGTGATCAGGCCGCTGGCGCGGTTGCCGCGCCCAACTTCGCCGTCGTCGCCCATCTCGGCCGAAGTGCCGGTAACCGTCAGATAGTAATCGCCACGCTTGGCCTGGTCGGCAGTGTTGACCATCACTTTGACATTGCGGTCGGGGGTGATTTTCTCTGCGAAAATCTGGATCGCTTCTTGCGCAGCACGCTTGGCTTCTTCGTAATCGGCTGCGTCCGCAATACGGCTGGCAATGAACGGAAGCGCGACGGTGAGGGTAATGTCATTGCCGATGCGACAGCCCATCACTTTGACATCTTCGCCCACAGGAAATTTGTCACGCAGTGTGCTGGTAATGTAATTGCAGGTCTGATAGACGGCCTCTTCCAACCCACTGCGCGGCCAATGGCTGACGCCAAACGAGGTGTCGTTGGCTGTCACCTGTACTACCTGACTGATGAGTTCGGAGGAGCCACGTCCGGCAAAACAGTCGATGACCATGTGCTTATCGGGGTCGAGATACTTCATCGTCCTGCGCACATAGTCCTTAGCCGCCTGGATAGCGATGGTATCCATGGGAACCTTGGTGCCGTTGTACTCTGGCGTGCCGCGCCCGGCAATTTGAATGCGAATGGGCTTGATGACATCGCCGCCGCCAAAGCGGGGGGACGATTCGCCGGCCACTAACTGCACTTTGTCAAAGTTGTGATGCAACGGGCCGCCCAGATTGGTCTCACACCAGTGGGTATAAGCTTGCGAGATCGCTTCGGCGATGCCGTCACACAGGCTGTCTGGATGGCCGATGCCTTTGCGCTCGACGATCTCGACAGGCTGATCCTCGATATACGCGCCGGTTGCTTCACTGACCACAATATTGCGTTTTGTCATGTAAACTTTTTCTCTCCTAGTTCATATCAAATTGATTTTCAGACGCTCGGCGACTGAAGCTGCCGGCGCTGTCGAATCACAAAAAAACGCGCCTCTTCTGGATTCAAGAGGCGCGTTGCAGTGTCGTTCATCTGAACGTTCCTCTTATCTTCCAGAAAGGTTTATTCTGCCGGAATTGGCACCAGACACAGTCCAGGCGGTTGAACCCAACCACGCGCGTTGCGCCGGTTGCCGCAGCTTCTTCGGGCCGGTCCCTCTGCTGCTCTGGATAAGAGTGCCCGAAACTATATCACAGATGCGGGGGCGTCAGAAGTCAGAGCGCAGGACATGGGACTAGCCACCCGACAGATGTGACAACAGCAACTGATTGTCTGTGTGCCACTTACCGGCTCGTCGCATCATCGCGGCGCGAGAGCAGCGTGGGAATCGAGCACGAGAGCGCATTCTAGGCGCTCGCCGGCCTCGTCGGCGAGGCCGGTGACCAGACGTAGTGGAAATCTGTCAGGTGGCTGGAATACCGAACACAGAGGACAGATACGCATCATCTGCTAGCTGTCATCTGTCGTCCGCGACGGTGTTATCATCCCAGCGATGACAACGATTTTTCCCTTCACTGCAATCGTGGGCCAGGATCGTATGCGACGCGCCCTGATTCTCAACGCCATCTATCCACAGATCGGCGGGGTGTTGATTCGCGGCGAGCGCGGCACCGCCAAGAGCACGGCCGCCCGCGCACTGGCTGCCATCCTGCCTGAGATCGAGGTGATCGAGGGCGATCCGTTCTCGTGCGATCCGAACAACCCAGCCACGTTCACCGACGATCTGCGCGCACGCATGGCCGCAGGCGAAAATTTCAAGACGCTGCGCCGCAAGACGGCCTTCGTCAACCTGCCGGTCAGCGCTACAGAGGATCGCGTCGTCGGCACCCTGGACATCGAGAAAGCGATTCAAAAAGGCGAGCGACGCTTCGAGCCAGGCGTGCTGGCAGCCGCCAACCGGGGCGTGTTGTATGTGGACGAGGTCAACCTGCTCGACGACCACGTGGTCGATCTGCTGCTGGACGTGGCAGCCATGGGCGTGAATGTGGTCGAGCGTGAGGGCATTAGCTTCTCGCATCCAGCTCGCTTCGTTCTGATCGGTTCGATGAACCCAGAAGAAGGCGATCTGCGGCCGCAGTTGCTAGACCGCTTTGCGCTGTGCGTGGATATTCAGGGCATTCGCGACCCACAGCAGCGGATGCAGATTCTGGAACGCAATCTGGCTTTTGAGGCTGACCCGGCCGGCTTCGTCAAAGCCTGGCAACCCTACGAGCAGGCGCTGACCCAGGAAATTGCCGAGGCGCGTGAGCGATTGCCGCATGTGCGTCACACGCAGCGCGACTTGGCAACCATCACCAATTTGGTGGCCGGCCTGGGCATAGACGGACACCGCGCCGACATCGTGATCCTGAAGACTGCACGCGCCCAAGCCGCGTTCATGGGGCGCGAGAACATCACCGATCAAGACATTCTGCTGGCCGCCGAACTGGCGCTGCCCCACCGGCTGAAGCGCCAGCCGTTCCAGGACACCGAGCAGGCTATGGCTGCCCTGGGCGAAAAGCTCCAGCAGATCGAGCAACAGATCTCGCAGGGTGCGCAGCAGGAAGCCCAGGCCCAACAAGGCAAACAGGACAACAGCAGCGCAAAAAAAGTGAAGAGGGGCTAAGCGAGAACGCAGACGCGTCGTTTAGTCCCTCGCAGCCGGCCATTCAACAGGTTCCATCCTCCCCACAAAGCGCGCAGGATTTTCGCGGCGGAAACGTCGTGTCGGTGGGGGATATGTTTCGCGTGCGCAAGCTAGCTACGCCGCTCGACCGCGTCACGCGCAGCAGCGCCGGCCGGCGCAGCACCAGCCGCACCGAGCGCAAGCGCGGGCGCTACATCACTGCGCGACCCATGCAAGGCCGGCGTGTAGACGACCTGGCGTTTGACGCCACCCTGCGCGCCGCAGCCATCCACCAGCGCGAGCGGCAATCCCAGAACCCAAAATCCAAAATCCAAAATCCAAAATTCGTTGTTCGGCGCCAGGATTTCTTCCGCAAGGTGCGCGTGCGACGCATGGCCAACCTGGTGCTGTTCGTAGTCGACGCCTCGTGGAGCATGGCCGTGGCCGAGCGCATGGCCGCCACCAAGGGCGCCATCATGTCGCTGCTGACCGACGCCTATCAACGGCGCGACCGTGTGGGACTGATCGTGTTCCAGAAGAGCACGGCGACGCTTGTGCTGCCGCCCACATCATCGGTGGAGCTGGCCCAAAAAGCGCTGATCAACATTCCCGTGGGCGGCAAAACGCCGTTGGCAGCCGGCCTGTCGCTGGCCTATCACGTGGTGATGCGCGAGAAAAGCCTGCACCCGGAAGTAGTGCCTTTGCTCATCATCCTCACCGACGGCGCCGGCAACGTCAGCCTGGGACATCTCCCGCCACAGATCGAAGCCTACAAAATCGCCAACCGCATCCGCGACGAGGACATCCGGTCGGTGGTGATCAACATGGAGCACGTGGCGTTTGACCAGGGACTGGCGCGCAAGTTGGCCGAGAACCTGGACGGCGCGTGCCTGTCGTTGCATGACCTGCACGCCGAGACGCTGTACGCAGCAGTCAAGCAAGAGCTGTCGAGCAGCTCATGAAAATCCATCGACAATCCATGAGAATCTGACAATTGCTCAGCAAGGGTTATTTTGTATGGCACAGGGTCAATCGACCATCAAGTTTTACGGCGCAATGTGGTGCGGCGACACCCGCCGCGCCCGCAAGTGGTTCGACGACAAGCAGATTCCCTACGAGTGGATTGACGTGGACCAGGATAAAGCAGCCGAAGCCCTCATCAAGCAAATCAACAATGGCTATCGCAGCATTCCGACGATCGTATTCGCAGATGGATCGCACCTGACCGAGCCAAGCCTGGCCCGGCTTGAAAGCCACGCCCGCGCGCTGGGGCTGATCCCGCCGGAGTAATCGCTCATCGCGGGCTATGCCGCGCACAGCCGGCCCGATTTCAAGAGGCAGGACAGGAATGAGTGACTACAACTTCTTTTCAGATGTTGAGCCTGAGACCCAGCCCAAACCACCACGACGCGGCGCTCCAACCGGCTGCTATGTCTTTCTCGGCCTGGCGCTGGCGGCGCTGATTGCTGTCGCCCTCATCATCGCCGCCGCCGTGCGCGAAGCGGCGCAAGCCGGCGAGCGCATCGTCAGCGAGGTCAACCCATTCAACGTCATCGCCACTGAACTGGCGCCGAAAACGCCCACGGTGGTGGTGCGCCCGCCGGCCATCAACCAGGTCAAAGCAGTGGCCGACCTGACGACCAGCTCGGTGCTGATGTCCACCATCGTCGAGGCAGAACAGGCGCGCGTGGGCAACATCATCTATGAACGGCTGGTGCTGTTGGCGTGCGGGCGCGTGAAGGCCGGCATTGATCTGTCCAAATTGAAAGACGAGGACATCCAGACCAGCGAAGACGGCCTGACGGTGACGATCAAGCTGCCCAAACCGCAGATTTTCGACGCCTATCTGATCGACGACTCGACCCAGCCCTGCACAACGCGTGTGTACGATCGCACCAATTTGATTCTGCTGCCGGCAGCCAAAGACCTGGAAAGCCAGGCGCGCGAGCAAGCGGTCAACGCCATCCGCGACACGGCGATTCAGAGCGGCGTGCTGGAAGAAGCCGATCGCAACGCGCGCGCTGTCGTCGAGCGCATCTTGTTGATGGCCGGCTATCAAAAGGTCAGGTTCGCCGACGAAGCAGAATAGCCGCGCAGCTCAAAACAGCGCGGCGTCCATGCCCGGCAGCACCACGCGCCACAGCAAATAGAGGTTGAAGCCGGCCAGCCCCACCAGAAAGGCCGCCCACAACCATTGCTGAAGGCGCGGCCAGCGCGACACGGCAAACATCCACCCCAGCGCGACTGCTGTCGCAAAGGGAATCAGACCGGCATACAGATAGCGTCCCTGATGCTGCACGAACTGGAAGTTGTACCAGATGAAGCCGGCCAGCGTCCCCAACCCGAGCAACGCATACAGGCTGAGCGTCTGGCGTTGCGCCGCTGTGAGCGCCGGCCGGCCGGCCGGGATCAGCGTGGTCCGCATCCACCACGCCGCGAACAACAGCATCGACAGGCCGGTGAAGCCGAGCAACAGCGCGTACATCCAGCCGTTCATCACCACAGTCATCCAACCGAACTGTCCCCAAAACGATTGAAAAGTGGTCTGCGCCATGCGCAACAGATAGTTGGCCGGCCCGAACTGCACGAGCCACTCGCGCGTGGTCGGCTGGCCGACGACCACTTCGTTGTGGCGCTGGAGGCCGAGGAAGTCCAGCCCGCCGTAGACCTGCATCGAGCGCAACCACCACGGGAGGCCGATCAGCACAGCAATCGCAATCACCACACCCAGCGTGAGCGCAACTGTCTTCAACGGCTGCTGGCGCCAGGTTGCGCCCAGCAGGGCTGCCAGCGCGATGGGCAATGTCAGGTAAGCCGTCGCCTTGGTGAGAAAACTCAAGCCCACCACAAGACCCAATCCAACCAGCAGGCGCGGCGACAGGCGGGATTCTGCTTGCGATGATCGCGCCTCGAGCAGCAGCCGCGTGCACAACAACACTGTCAGCGCAATCAGCGCCTCGGCCAGAGCGTCGTTGTTCAGGCCGGCCATCATGTGGACATGCTGCGGGATGAGCGCAACCACGGCGCACACAAGCGGTGCAATCGCCGGCTGCGTCGGAAACAACGTCAGCAGCGCCGCATAGGCAAACACAATTGTCAACGCGCCGATCAGCAATGACAACAGGCGCAAGGGCAACAGCGCGCCATCGAACAGTGTGAACACCGGCGCAGCCAGCGCGTAAAACAACGGCGGCTGATGATCTTCGTACTGCAGCGCATCAAGTGGCGCATTGGGGCGCACCTTGGGCGGTTGAACTTTCTCCAACACAAACGCCTGGTTGTAGTCGCCCATCTCGATGACGGGAAACGCGCCGACCTGGGCAAGCTGGCGGATGTAGTTATAGTGGGCCGGCTCGTCGGGGGTCTGCCAGGCCGGCACGCGCCATGCATACAGCGCGCCAATGGCAACGTACACAATCACGACGGCAAGCAAGGGCCAGTGTCTGCGTATTGGGCGATTGTCAAGCTCCATGTGGGGGCCATTCTAGCCTCGGAATCCGAAGATAATCTCAGACGACACATGAAGAATCGAGCGACAACTACCGGCGCGTGGGGCCGGCTGGTGCGATTTGGCTTTCAGCAGTTGTACACCCGCCTGGCCTGGGCCTACGACGCCATCGCCGCCGGCGTGTCATTTGGCGAGTGGCAGGCGTGGGGACGCTGCGCCATCCCGTTTCTGCGCGGCCGGCGCATCCTGGAACTGGCGCATGGGCCGGGGCACTTGCACCTGGCGTTGCGCGCGCAGGGGCTGGCTGTGACCAGCATCGACCTCTCGGCGCAGATGGGCGACCTGGCGCGCCGGCGTATAGAAGCTTTTCTGCGCCGGCAGCCAGAACAAGCTGCTCGCGGCCTGCGGCTGGCGCGGGCCGACGCGCGCCGACTGCCTTTCCGCGACGCAGCCTTCGAGTCGGTCGTCAGCACATTTCCTACCGACTTCATTTTCACACCCGCCGCGCTAAGCGAAGCGCGGCGCGTGCTTGCGTCGGGGGGTGTGTTGGTGATTGTGCCGGCCGCCGCGTTTCACGGCAACGGCGCGCCAGAGCGCGTGATCGATGGGTTGTATCGCGTCACCGGACAACGCCGGGGTGAAGCCATGCCGGTTGCGCCACGCTTTGCTGAGGCCGGCTTTTCATTTCGCGCGGAGCGCGTGGACACCCGCCGCGCGCAGGTGACCGTGTGGGTGTGTCAGGCCGTGTAGCAGCGGGGCCGACAGGGCGATCGTTGCTCGTCATGCCATACCCACGCAAACAGAACGGGCGCGCCGCGAAGCGCGCCCGTTTCGTTGACATTGGGCCGGCGATGCAACGGTAGCAGAATGTGCAAGACTGCCCAGATCAACGCGTGATTGTCAACAGCCGGCCTGCGCTGCGGCCAAACACCTCTGGGAAGTACTGTTGATTGGCGAACGCCGGAATCACATTGAACGCGCCGGCGCTGGTGACGCGCATGGTGTAGCTGTATTCGTAGCTGCCTTTGCTCAAGAAGTCGGCAAACAGCACGACGCGGTCATCGCGCAATTCAGAGCGCGAGTACCAGTACCACCACCACCAGAACCAGGGTCGATTGTCACTGCGCAAGAGCGTAGGGCCTTGCGCGAGTTGGCTGGTCGTCGCCAGGCCGGTGTCGATCACTTCGGCGCCGGCCGGCAGCATGTCGGTCAGTTGCACGTAGTACAGGTTGTTCGGTGCAATGAGCGTCAGTTCAACCCGAATCACGTCACCCACTTTGGCCGAGGTCACATCGGGGCACTTGGGGCCATCCGCGCAACTCGCCAGCGTGTAACGGCGCAAGACCTGAATGCCGCGATCGACCGCCGGCAACGTCGGCACGGGCAGATACGCCTTCAGATGGGCTGTGTAGTACAGCCGGCCCTGTCCCTCGCCGCGTCCAACCGTCAGGCGGTTGCCCGTGTCGCGCAGCAAGTCGGCGATCGGCACGGTGACGCGCGTCGTCTCGGTGATCGTCGCAGCCGAGGCGCGCCCTTGCGCCACGATCTGATTGTTGAGTTGGGCGGCAAATTCGTAATCGCCCTTCAGCTCGCCGGTTGTGCGCATCCAGTCGGTCAACGCGATGAGCGACCAGGCGTTCTCCTGCGTGGTGCGCCACGCGCCATCCACGCGCGACGCCATCAGCCAGCGCACCACGTTGGGCGCCAGCGCATTGTTGGGATCGAACTGTGCCAACGCACTCAGCACAATGGCCGTGCTGCGTGTGTCGGTGTTCATGGCCCACCAATCGACAAATTGCTCTTCCCAGTGTGCGCCGGTGGCGCTCTGGATGGCCTTGCCGTTCAAGTCGGCGAAGATGGTCTTCAGGCGCTGGTCCTGAGCGTTCTGCCGGCCAATCGTCAGCGCCAGCAAGGCCTGCGCATAGATGCCCAGCTTGTCACGATCGGCATATAGCGCGTTCACACGCGCAGTGTTATAACGGCCGCCTTCGCCCAGCACGTAGAGCAGGAACGCCTGACGATTGAACTCATCGTAATGGCGCAGGCGGTTCGTCTCGACCAGATTGTCTTGCAGATAGATCAAGCCGCGCTCGAGCGTATCTTGCCGAACGTCAAAGCCGGCGTCGCGGGCGCGGATCAGGCCAAATACCACATACGATGTGACATAGGGGCTGCTCGTTTCGCGCTGCCACCACGACCAGCCGCCATCCCCGTTTTGCAGGGCATACAGCTTGTCCAGCGCCTCGCGCACCAGTGTGTCGAGCTTGGCCTTCAAGTCCGCGTTCTGGATGCCCAGGTCGACCAGCGCGCGATAGCTGAGCACGTTCGGCAGGAAGCGCGACACGATGGCATCGGCGCTGTCGTAGTCGTAGTTCTCGAGATAATCCAGGCCGGCCTGCATGGCTGCCGCCAGCGAGGGGTCGAGTCTCACGGTCAACTCGCCCTGCGTGGTGTCGAGGGCGGGGGGCAGCGCGATGATTTCGGTGCGACTGCCGGCCTGCGCCAGTTCGCCGGCGGTGCCCACCACCTCCGGCGCGCTGTAACGGTTGATCTTCAACCCACCGCCGGGGGCCGTGCTCAAGCGGGGCCGGCTGGCGTCGCTGTACTGATCGTTCTGCACGCTGAACACCAGATCGGCCTGCGGCGCATCGCCGGCCAGCGCGCGCCAATAAACTGTGACCTCGCCCTGCGCCGGGATTGTGACCGATTGACCCGCTGGCGTGGTCAGCGAGATGCCGGCCGCCGCCAGCGCGACATCCGCCGTCTGCGGCGTGTCGGTGTTGTTGTTGATCACCGCGCCCAGTTCGATCTCGTCGCCGACGGTGAGGAAGCGCGGCGTGACAGGCCGGATCAGCAGGGGCTTGGTCGCCACCACATCGGTTGTGCCTTCGCCGACGCGCGTTTGCAGGTCGATTCCCACCGCGCGCAGCACCCACGTAGTGAGATTGTCGGGCAATGTGATGCGCAGCGTGGCCCGGCCTGCGGCATCGGTTGTGACCGCAGGCGCCCAGAAGCCGGTGTCGGCGAAATTCTGGCGAATGGCCGGCCCGGACGCCTGCTGCGCGCCGAGCTGATCGGCTTCTGCTGCCTTTTCGACTGCCGCTGTTGCCATGGGCGCAGGCGCCATCGCCGCCGGCATCGCTTCGGCTTGATCACCGCCACGATCGCCGCCAATGCCAAATCCCATGCGCAACACCTGATCGATCTGCTGCTCGGTCATGCGATTGGCCGACACAATCAACCCGGAGGCCGTCTGGACGCTCAAGCCGCGCGGGCCGTAGAAGGCTTCCACAATCGCGTTCGGCTGGCGCGGCATCAGATTGAGAATGCCCTTGTCCACCAAATCGAGCGAGAACTGCCCCATCACCGGCCGGCCGGCGCTGTCCAACACCTGCAGGGTGTACGTCACTTCCTCGCCCGGTTGAACCAGCCGGCGATCGGGCGTGAGCGTGACGGAGAACGTTTGCTGCGTCGTCTCGACGCGCAGATTGAGATAGCCCACCTTGAAATCGGCGTTTGTGTTGCTATCGGCCATCCCCTTGAACAACACGACCGAGACGTACACATTCGGCGCGTATTGAGCCGGCATGGGCAACTCGTACACCTGGCTGCTGCCGGCCACGCGAATGACCTCATGCTTCAGGATGTGGCCGCGCTCCACCGTGACGAGCGCGTAGTGTTCGCCCTCGAACGGCGAGGGGATCAGGATGCGCGCTGTGTCGCCGGGGGCGTAGGCGTTGCGATCCGCAATCAGGTTGACGCGGTCGTTGTTCTCGCGCAACCAAGACACAGACTCACTGCCGGTCACCCACACAAACCGGCTGGACTGAGCAACGCGGCCGGCCGCATCCACGCCGCGCGCCACGATGCGATACGCGCCGGCCTCCGGCGCCGCCAACGTCACCTGCGCTTCGCCGCGCGCGTTCACCACGGCCTGCGTGCGGGTAATCAGCGTGTCGATGGTCTCGGAACTCCAGCGGCCTGTTGCTTCATCATAGCTGTTCTTCCACTCGCGGCGGTATAACAGCGCCTCGAACGATGTGTTGGGCAGCGCTTCACCCTGCCAGTTCACCGCCACAAAATCGGCCGTGATCGGCTCGGTGGCCCGCACCACGTACTGCGACAGCGCAATGCCCAGATAGAAGCTGGCCGGATGCGCGACCACACTGCTGCGCCCGGCGATGACTTGATTGTCCGCGCCGGTGACATTCGCCTCGATGCTGAGCGAGACCGGGCCGCTGATCAACTGGCCGGCAGAGTCGCGCAGCTCGGTAGTGATGGGCAGTGAGAGGATCAGCTCGCCACGCTCGTCTGTTTGGCCTGCGCCGCTAAACACCGTCGCCGGGGGCGGACGGTTGGCGCGCCAATACCAACACTCATAGCAAATCCATGGGTTGTCGTAATCGCTGAAGGTGTATTGGTCGAGCTGGGGCGGGTCGAAGGTGAAACTGCTGGCCGTGACATTCCACTGCACAGGCCGGCCGCGCAACGCCCCACCGGACAAATACTTCGCTGCAACCGTGGCGGTCAAGGTGGTGTTGCGCACAATCTCACCGGCTGCCGGTTGAACGGTGACTTCGTACTCCGGCGGGCGATAGTTCGACACGGTGAAGTTGGCATAGCCGACGCCGGCGCCGTCCACTTCTGCCATGAGGGTGTACACGCCCAGCGATGCGCCCTCTGCCAGATCGAGCGTGATATCGAATGCGCCGTACTCGTCCAGCCGGTGCAACTGGTCATAGACGGACTGGCCGGTCGAGTCGGTCACGCGCACGCGCACCTGAGCGCCGGCAGGCAAAACGGTGTAGGTCACATCGTCTTCATAGCGCGCTACGCCGCGCGCGTAGACCTGCTGGCCGGGCCGGTAAATGGCGCGATCGGTGTAGAGGTGCGCGCGCACCGGCCTGGCGCCGGCGCCCGAGTACGACACCGACTGGCCCCAGGCCACGCCGAAGTCGTAGCTGTTCACGCCGCTCGACCATGCGCTCGACGCCGCTGCGAAGCGTTGATCTGCCACCACAAACACGTCGCCGTAATAGGTGTCGGCCAGCGACTCTGTCTTGATCATCGCCGCGCCGTCGGGGCCGGTGACGCCGCTGCCCACATCGATCACCTCCCACCTCTGGCCGTAGCGCGTGCGATACACGCGCAGGGGCAGGTCGGCCACCGGCCGGCCGGTCTTCATGTCGGTCGCCCACGCCAGCACACCGGCCGGCTCGGACTTCATCACCAGATTCAACTCAGAGACGACCAGCACCACCCGTTGTCGTTGGTACGTGTTGGGCACATCGGGCGACGAGATTTCAACGAGATAGGCTCCCGGCGCCAGCGCGCCGCCGCCTTCAGCCAGATCGATCGCCGTGTAGGCGAAGCGGTTCGGCTGGCCGGTCACTTGCTGTTGCCACACGCGCTGACGGGAAGACTGAATGACGCCGCCTTCCCGACTGTTGGCGAGCAGAAAGCGCCCGTCGCCGGTGTCGAGCTTCTGCAATGTCAGATCGATCCGGCTCACATTGACGGATGTTGCCAACAGGCGCGCCGGCTGGTAGGCATTCAGGGTTGCCACATCGCCGGGCAATGCCACATACAGCATTGGCTCTATGTCGCCGGTGCGAAACGCCACGCGCAGGGATTCGCGGGTCAGGTTGCCATAGGGATCGGCAATACCCGGTTCGATCTCCACCACATAGTCGGTAGCCGGCTGCGCCCCGAAATAGATCACGAATGAGTTGTCCCACTCGCTGTAGTAGGTATAGACGCGAGATGGCGAAATGGCCGGCGTGAAGCGCACATGCGCCATCACCGTGTCTGGGTCGATGGGCGCGTTGAAATAGAGGATGAACGGTGCGAAGGGCAGAGCGGTCTCGCCATTAGCGGGGCTGGTCTTCACCACGCGCGGCAACGGCACCGTGCCAAAAGTGGAGCGCCACGCTTCGCCAGAGGATGGCCCGCCGCTAGCGCTCCTCACGCCGGGCGCAATCCGCACCGTGTAGGTCGCATCGAAGGCGAGTCGCTCCGCCGGCGTGAACACCAGCGTTTCGTCCAGCACCGTTATCACACCGGGCACGCGCCCCCCGCGCGGATCGGTCAGACTGAAGGCCGCTTGCGCCGAAACAGGATCAATGTTCTGGTTATAGCGCACCGTCACGGCAGTATCCACCGGCGCAAGACGAGCGCTTTGCGAATCGGGCGTTACGAAAAGGACTTTTGGAGCGGAGGTGCTGAAGGTCCAGGTATATTGCGCTGCCAGCGGGTTGCCCTCGGCGTCTGTCAGATCGCCGGCGACGGTGGCGGTGAAGCGCGTGCCGCCCGGTAGGGGGCGCGCAGGCCGAAACACCAGCACCGAGGTGTTCAGCCATTCCTGTTTGCCTTCCAAAGGCGGATCGAAGCGCAGAGGTTGGGGGAAGCCGGCCTGCTGCTGGAGCGTCGTCAACGGCACAACGGGCCGGTTGAAGATGACCGTCACGATCGTGTCGGGTTGAACATCGGCTGCGCCGTCAGCAGGGATGGTCTGGCCCACCTCCAGATTGCCTTGCGTCTCGAAGCGGAACACATAGGGCTGGCGCAACGGGGCGCCATCCTCGGCACGGGCGTCCTGCGTCAGCGCCACATCGAAGACCGCGCCGCGCGGCAGGTCCGAGGCCGGCTGAAAGGTGAGCGTGCGCGCGTCGGCCCACGCGAAGGCGCCGGGGACAGCCGGCTGCATCCGCCACGCCCTTTCGACTGAGGCGCGGTCCATCGCCCGGTCAAACACCACTTGGATCGCGCCGCGCACCGCCAGCCGTTCGCCCGGCTCTGGCGTGCGCTGCACCACCACCGGCGAGACAACATCGTCCGGCACCGGCTGATAGCCAATCATCGGGCGCGGGGGCAACGCAGTCGCAGTCGGCACAGGCAAGGGAGTGGGCGTAGGCTGTGGCTCCGGCGTGGCCGGCGTGCAGGCGGCGCTCAGAATCAACGCTGCGACCATCGGCGCAATCACAACGGCGCGGATGGTTCGGATATGGCGACAATTCATAGTTTCCTCCTCGTCATGGATCAGTCCACAGACGCCCGGCGACCGACTTTCGTTCCGCAGCCGGACAAAGGGGCAATCTACATCCAGAATTATCCGAGAAGCGGGTTCAGTCACCACGCACAGGCACAACTATCCGCAGAAGGCAAATCGCCCGACGACTGATCCCCGTTGTCCGGTCAAACCTGACGCCGGCGCAGCGCGTGAGTGTGGCGGCGCTCGCCGGCCCCCCGGTACAGCGTGTTGCCCTGCGATGAGCGCACATGCCGTTGCCGGTCTATTTCAACAGCGCCTTGATGCGCGCAAAGATCAGATCGTACATTTCGGGCGTCACAAGCTTGGTGGACGTGTTGCGCTGCGAGGGGTGATAGCAGCCGGCCAGGATGTACGGGCCGGCGGCGCAAGTCACGCCGTGTCCAAAGACGGGCCTTGGCCTAAACGGGATATGGCCGGCGTCTGCCAGCACGTGCGCCGCCGTGTCGAAGCCGATCTTGCCCAGCGCCAGGATGACTTGCACGCGCGTCAGCACTCTCAACTCGCGCAGAAGAAAAGTGCGGCAGCGCGCAAGCTCTTCGGGAAGCGGCTTGTTGGCAGGAGGCGCGCAGCGCGCCGATGCGGAGATATAGACATCTGTCAGGTGCAAGCCGTCGTCGTGTGCAATGGACGTGGGCTGATTGGCAAACCCGGCGCGATACAGGCCGGCATACAGAAAGTCTCCCGATCGGTCGCCGGTGAACATGCGGCCGGTGCGATTGCCGCCATGCGCCGCCGGCGCCAGTCCCACAATCAAGAGGCGCGCCTGTGGGTCGCCAAAACTCGGCACCGGCCTGCCCCAATAGCCCTCACTGCGAAAGGCTGCCCGCTTGACGCGCGCCACATCACGCCGGTAAGCCACCAGGCGTGGGCAACGCTCACACACAATCACCTCTTGCTGAATACGGCCGAGTTCGATTTCTGTGTCAGTCGTCACAGCGCTGAGTGTACAACTTGCTCCTTGTGTGCGCGCATCGTGTGCGCGCATCGTGTGCGCGCATCCTTCGTGATTCCGTTCTTAAGAATGCAACCACAAAGAACCGAAGAGCACGAAGGTGGCCTTGTTCAACGCTTCGTGGCTCGATGCTTGGAAAGTGAACGAGTAAGAAACCAGGATCACGAGGTGAATCCCACACCGTTTGTCTTCGTGTGCTTCGTTTCGTCGTGATGAGATAGTGAGGAGGCGCGCAGACCGGCCAGCGCATCGGCAACGGTGATCCAGCCGGTGCCGGGAAATGCCTGCGCAATCTGAGGGGTAAACACAGGGTCGCCGACCAGCACCCCGGCGGGCAAGCCGTCGGCCACAATGCGGCCTTTGTCCAGCGCCACCACGCGGTCGGCGCAGCCGGCGATGAACTCGATATCGTGCGACACCACCAGCACGGCGCAGCCATCACGTCGCCAATCTTCCAGAAGGCCGGCCAGCGCGCGCTTGGCCGCATAGTCCAACCCGCGCGTCGGCTCATCGAGCAAGAGCAACAATGGCCGTGTGACCGTGACCGCGCCGATGGCGACACGCTGCCGTTCACCAACGCTGAGGTCGCGTGGAAACGCGCCGGCTAGGCCGGCCAGCCGCAGTCGTCCCAGCCACCTTTCAACGTCGCCGGCATTCAGAACGGGCAACCCATGATTGCGGCGGGTGATGTTCAGTTCGTCGGCCACCGTGTCGGCATACAACAATGCATTCGGATTTTGTGGCAGGTAGGCCACCCGGCGGCTAATGGCCGAAGTATCCCAGTCGAGGACAGATTGGCGGGCGATGCGCACATCGCCGGCTGCCGGCTTCAGCAGTCCCATGATCGTCCTAAGCAGGGTGCTCTTGCCCTGCCCGTTGCGCCCAATCAGCGCGACGATCTCGCCTTCGCGCAGCGTCAGGTCAATATCGTGCAGCACCGGTTGATCGCCATAGCCGGCCTGGACGCCGCACAGGCGCAACACCTCTGCGCCTGGCGTTGGTGGACCTGGCCGGCACGCGGATGGCGCAACCGCGCGCATGTGCGCGGCGAGAGCCTGCGCTGCGGCCGCCGGCGTGAGGGGGAGCGGTGTTACCCCAACAGCCCGTGCAAGCTGCACAATCGGCGGCGCAATGGCTGCCGTTGTCAACACCGCCTGTGGACTGCCGGCAGATGCCGTGCCGTTTGCCACAGACACAATCCTGTTGACATAGGGCAAGACGCGCTCCAGCCGGTGCTCGACCAGGACAATTGCCAAGCCGGCTGTGTTCAAATCCTTCAGCAGGTCCAGCACTTCGGCGGCTGTGGCCGGATCGAGTTGCGAGGTCGGCTCATCCAGCACCAGGGTCGAGGGGCGCAACACAAGGGCTGAGGCGATGGCAACACGCTGTTGCTCGCCGCCGGACAGAGTATGCAGCGCGCGTCGGCGCAAGTCGGTAATGCCGAGTGCATCAAGTGTCTGGGTCACACGTCGCCGCATCTCGTCACGCGGCAGAGCAACATTCTCCAGCGCGAAAGCGACTTCATCCTCTACCGTGTCCAGCACAAACTGTGATTCGGGATCTTGAAACACCATCCCCACATGCAGGGCCATGCCCGACGGCCCTACCTCAACAGGATCAAGTCCAGCCACCCGCAACCGGCCTGCAATTCGGCCCCCGGTGAAGTGCGGCACCAGACCGTTAATGGCCCGCGCCAGCGTCGATTTGCCGGCGCCCGATTCACCGATCAGCAGCGTGAACTCGGACGGGTCGAGCGAGAGGGTGACATGCGACAGCGTTGGACGGTCGGCGGCAGGATAGCTATAGCCCCAGCCTAGATACTCGATATTGGCCACGGATGACCTCTTGACAGGCAGAACAAATGTTCGTAAACTTGCGCGAGTAGAACAAAGGTTCTATAAGTGCGCGCCACGCACCTGGCATCGGGGTGCGCTTGCGCCTCCAGTCGCTGTTTCAGAGTGTACCAGTGGGTTCGAGAGACAGGCACCATGTACAGGAAACTTAATCTGACTGCCGAACGCATCGAAGCTGTGCTGCGAGAGCGCAACGCCGCAGCCAGTGTTGTGGGCGGGCGCGTGCTGCCCGGCTTTGTGGAGATGCTATTACGCCCCGAAGGCGGCACAAAAGTCAGCCAGGTCAAGGCGCTGCAGGCCGACATTGCGCTGGCCGTTGGGAACAGCAACATCCGCATTGCGCAGAGCGGCAGCCATCTTGCCATTCAGATCGGACGTGAATCGCGCCAGCCGGTGCGGCTTGCCGCGCTGATCAGTCAGCTCGACAAGCTGCCGCCCTACACCGCCGTACTCGGGTTGTCTGAAGACGGCGCGCCTCTGCTGGCCCGGCTGTCTGCACCGGATGTCAGCCATGTTTTGATCGCCGGCGCCACCGGCAGCGGCAAGACCTGTCTGGCGCAATCTGTGCTGATAAGCCTGTGTCAGGCACATCGCCCGCATGAGCTAGGCGTGATCGTGATCGATCCGAAACGCCGGGATCATGATGGATTTGGGCAAGCTATTGAACGGCATCTTCTACTGACGCCGGCGCGCACCTCAGATGAGGCTGTACGAGCACTGGCACGGGTGATCGAGGTCATGGAGCGGCGAACGGCGCAGCCTGAACCGATGCCGCGCATTGTGGTGTACGTAGACGAACTGGCCGACCTTTGTCAGACGGGCGGAAGCGCAGTGCTCGACCTGTTGACGCGCCTTGCGCAGCGCGGGCGCGAGTCGGGCATTCATCTGGTTGCCTGCACCCAGAAACCGTCGTCAAAGGCGGTGGGCCCACTGCTGAAAGCCAACCTGCCCTTGCGGCTGGTGGGGCGTGTCACATCGGCAGAAGATGCACGCGTCGCGACGGGAATGGCCGGCAGCGGCGCCGAGAAGTTATGCGGGGCCGGCGATTTCGTGGCTGTTTCAGGAGGTCGCACGATTCGTTTTCAGGCTGCAATGCCTCTATAAGGACAGGAGGTTGACGTGGACCGGATTGTGAAGGCAATTGCATTCGGCATTATCTTGTGCGGTGTTGCATTCGGAGTAATCGTTGGATCGCGCATTGACCAGTCAACAATCACACTGCTGAGCGGGACATTGGTGGGCATGCTGGTGGCCACGCCATCTGTGGCGGCCATCACCTGGTTGACCATGCGCCGGCGTGAAGAGCGGCGGGCCGGCGAATGGCACTGGCGCCAGTCAGCCCCGTTGCCGCCAGAGCCGCCCCAATATTGGGTGATGCAGGGCCAACCGGCTGCGAGGGACGGACGCACCGCACACCTCTCGACCCGGCTGGGCTGGCCGACGCACTATGGCAACGCTGCCGACTTCATGCCGCGACCCAGGCGCAAGTTCTACGTGATCGGGGAGAACGGCGAGCCTCATGAAGTGGCAGACGCCGAGAATCCGGCGCTTGCGCCGGGCCGGTACGACGATCTTGAAGACTCGCCACCGGTCTTCTGACCGCACGGTTCGAGTTGCCGGCTAGATGCGTGCAGCCTGAACATCTTCTTCGACGCAAACCGACGCCGCAATGCCGGACAGGATGACCAGCGGCACCCCGCCGCCGGGATGGGCGCTGCCGCTGGCAAAGTACAGGCCGCGTACGTCGCGGGCGCGATTGTTGGGCCGTTGAAAGGCGGCGGTGCGCGTGTTGGAGGAGAAGCCGTAGATCGCGCCGGCATTTCCGCCGTACATCGCCTGAAGATGCAACGGCGTGTATATCTTTTCGACAGGCAGAGCATCGCCGGCGTCGAGTCCCCAGCCACGCATCACTTCTTTCAGGTGAGCGGCGTATGCGTCGCCATTGCGCGCCCAGTCATAGGCCGGGGAAAGATATGGCGCGTTGACCAGCACAAACCAGTTTTCGCAGCCGGCCGGTGCATGGTCGGGGTCGGTCTTGCTGGTGATGCACAGGTAGAGCGTGGGATCGGGCGGCGGGATGCGTTGCTCGAAGATGGCCGCGAACTCGGCTGGATAATCATCGCTGAAGAAGATGTTGTGGTGGGCTAGGCGTGGTGTCTGGCGATTGGCGCCGAGCAGCATGACAAAACCGCTGCACGACGGTTCAAGCCGGCCGGACCGGCGTTGACCGCGTTGTGCCAGCAATGGGCTGCCCAACAGATGGCGGTACACATCGCTGACATCGGCATTGGCAACCACAATCCGCGCGTTCAGGCAAGCGCCGTCTTCGAGCACAACGCCGGTCACTTTGCCCGAGGCGACTTCGATCGTTTGGGCGCGGCTGCGATAGCGTATCTCGACCCCCACCTCGCGCGCAAGCCGTTCCAGTGCCAGGGCAATTTGATAGACGCCGCCGCGGGGATACCACGCGCCCTGCGCCATCTCGACGTGCGCGATGACATTCAGGGTCGCGGGCGCAAGATAGGGTGAGGATCCGTTGTACGTAGCAAATCGGCTGAAAAGCTGGATCAGATGCGGATCGCGGAAATGCGCTTGAATTGCCTGATGCATGGTGCGCAGCGCGTCGATCTTCAGCACATCGACAAGCGGCAGGTGGATAAGATCGCGCCAGCCGGGCTGACGGCTGTAGAGGAAAGGCCGGCTCACCACGCGATGCAACTCGGCGGCATAGCGCATGAATTTGCGGTAGCCGTCCACCTCGCGCGGGTTAACGCGCGCGATTTCGGCGCACATGGCCTCTTCATCTTGAAGTGCGTCGAGCACGACGCCATCGCGCCAATGGTAGCGTGTGATGGGGTGCAGGGGCGCAAGTTCCAGGTAGTCTTCGAGGCGTTGGCCCGCATCCTGGAAAAGACGCTCGATGACGGAGCGCATCGTCATCACCGAGGGGCCGGTGTCAAAACGGAAGCCCGCCGCGCGCCATTCACCCATCTTGCCGCCGGGGCGGTCAAGTTGCTCGACCACAGTGACCCGGTGACCAAGTCGAGCCAGCCGGATAGCGGCTGTCAAGCCGCCTATGCCGGCGCCGATTACGACCGCAGGTCGCCGCATTGCGCCCATATTTGTGTCGGGCAGATTATACGGCGCGCGAAACAATGTGCTGCCCCTCTCAGCGGCGTTCCACATGCTCTTGCCATGTGTCGCCGGCAAAGGGTTGTACGATCATTTTGCCCAGGCCGGCCTGCGGGGGCTGCGCAGAGGGGAACTGGCGGTGCGCAAAGTTGATGCAACCGGCCTTTAGCGCCCACTGGCAGACCGATACAGCCGCAGCGACAGACGATACAGCAAGCGCGAGGGGGCATAATCCCAGGCGCCAAGTCCCTCCACAAATTGCGCGCCGAACCCTTCTTTGAACCGATACACACCCCACATCGGATCGGATTCATCGAGTCGTTCCGGCGCCCCCCACCAGTCGTACACACGGCAGCCGTGGTCGCGCGCCCAGCGCATAGCGGCCCACTGCAACAGGTGGTTTGGCATATGCTCGCGGCCGTGCGAGCGCGACATCCCGTAGAAGTACCACGCGCGATCTGCAAACGTAAAGAGAACCAGGCCGGCCAGAGCTTCTCCATCGCGCTCGGCAATGAAGCCGGTTGCGTGCATTGCGCGCCAGGCATCAGCGTAGTAGGGCTGCTCCCGGATGATAAAGCCGTCGCGTGCGCCTGTCTCGGCGTACATGCGGTACAACAGAGCTTCATCGCTCGGCTGGGCGATCCGCACGACAACGCCGCGCCTCTCGGCCAGCCGGATGTTGTAGCGCCACTTTGGCTTCATGCGGGCCAACAGTTCATCATCGCTGCCGCGCAAGTCGGTATGGGCCGTGTTCCGGAATTGCACCTGGCTGGGAGAAAAGAACCATGCTCGGCGGCGCAGCATATCGCGCGCCTGGCTTAAGCCAAAAGCCGGCGACCACGGATCGCCGTCTAGCTTGACCCACACAGCCCGCTGCGCGCGCGCCCGATGCTCCAGCCACGCGAGCACTTTGTTGTAGCAAAGTGGGTCGGCCGCCGTGACCGGCCCTTTTGGCGCATATAACGCGCACAACGGGCCAATCTGCCGCCGCAGCACCTGGACAAGCGCACAGGGCAATCCATCGTCGCCCATCAAGGCCCAGCGTTGGGCCGACCAGCCCCACCGGCTTTTGAAGTCGCCCCATTCCCACGACTGCAGCACATGTGGGGATTCAAAGTGGCGCAGCGCGTCGTTCCAGACGGTAGAGTGGGAGATGCGTTGCCACATGATGCAGGTTCAGTCGCCAGCTCTCAGGCCTGGATGATATATCGCTCCGGGCACAATAAACAAGCCGCCAGGGCAAGGCAACTTGACTCCTGGCGGCCTGGAAGTGTGCACGGGACGGGTAGTCGCCGGCCAGCTACTTGATTGTGACTTTGGCGCCGACCTCTTCGAGTTTCTTCTTGGTCTCTTCAGCAGTCGCCTTGGCCACGCCGGTCTGCACAGTGGACTTTGGCGCCTCGACAAGATCCTTGGCTTCCTTCAAGCCCAGGTTGGTGATCGCGCGCACCACTTTAATGACCTCGATCTTCTTCGGGCCAACGTCCTCGAGAATCACATCGAACTCGGTCTTCTCTTCAACCGGCGCAGCAGCAGGGGCTGCCGCTGCCGGGCCGGCCATCATTACCGGCGCAGCGGCCGCCGTCACGCCCCACTTCGCTTCGAGCATCTTCTTCAACTCGGCTGCCTCAAGCAGGGTGAGGCTGCTCAGTTGTTCAACAATTGCGTTCAGGTCTGCCATTTTGGTTTCCTCCAAAGGTTCGGATCAGATTTCGGATCAGATATTCGTACTGGGTATTGGGTATTGGGTATTGCGTCTTGGGGATTGGCGATTGGGGGCGCCGATCATGCTGAAGCCGGCTCGCCGGCCGGCTGCTCTTTGTCGATCTTTGCCTGCAAGGCGTACATCACACTGCCTACAGCAGCGTTGAGTGCGCCGACCAGGCCGGATGCCGGCGCAGAGATCAGGCCAATGATCTGGGCGCGCAGCGTCTCGAGCGATGGCATCGTTGCTAGTTCTTTGACGCGCTGAGCGTCCAGGGCAGCCCCAGCCAGAATGCCGCCAACCACCTTAAACCTGTCTAGCTCGTCGGCCAGTTGCTGAATGGCCTTGGCGGCAGCCGGTGGGTCGCCGAAGCAAAAACTGACTGCTGTTGGGCCGGTCAGCCATTCGTCCGGCACAAGGTAGCCGGCCTCTTTGAACGCACGCGCAATGAGGGTGTTCTTGGTCACGTGAAACTCTGCCTGAGCGCCGCGCACCAGACCGCGCACCTTGTTGAGCTGAGGCATGTTCAAACCACCGTACTGGGTGATGATCACAGCCTGGCTTTTGCTGAGCAACTCTCTGTAGTCGACCAGCATCTCCTCTTTCTTCTGCTTTGATATTGCCAAGGTATTTCACCTCCTTCTAACTAAACCAACTAAACATCTCACCTAAACATCGCAATAGTCAACGTCGTTGCGACCAGCAGCCAATAAAAAGCGCCTCGACGGGTGAAGGTCGAGGCGCTCGAAATCAGCGCACATGGGCGGCGCAATTGCGTCGCGCGCTCATGACCTCACCTCGACAGGCATTCGATTAAGCCCTGCACATTCGGGGCGCCTGTGGTCACCGGCGAGTGACAACGCGGTGGGATTATATCTCAGTTGTGAGTCTATCAGGCGCCGGCGTCCACACGAATGCCAGGGCCCATCGTGGACGTCACAGTAACGCGGCGCATGTAGTTGCCCTTGGCGCCGGAAGGCTTGGCCTTCTTCACGGCGTCGAGGAACGCATTCAGATTTTCGACCAGTCTCTGGTTATCAAAGCTGACTTTGCCGATCGGGACATGCAGATTGCCCGTCTTGTCCAGGCGGAATTCGACGCGGCCGGCGCGCGCTTCTTTGATTACGCGCGGGATGTCGGACACAGGAGCGACTGTGCCTGCTTTCGGGTTCGGCATCAGACCGCGCGGGCCAAGCACTTTGCCCAGCCGGCCTACCCGACCCATCATGTCGGGCGTGGCAATGGCAACATCAAATTCTGTCCAGCCGTCCTGAATCTTCTTGATCCACTCGTCCGTGTCGGCCACGTAGTCTGCGCCGGCTTCCTGAGCCAGACGGGCGCCTTCGCCCTGCGCAAATACGAGAATGCGCACAGTCTTGCCCAGGCCGTTTGGCAATACAACGACGCCACGCACCTGCTGATCTGCCTGGCGCGGGTCAACGCCCAGCCGGATATGACATTCCACAGTAGCGTCAAATTTAGCGAAGTTAGTTTCCTTCACCAGGCTAATTGCTGCGTCGATCGGATAGTTCTTGAGCCGGTCTACTTTGGCTGCAGCCGCCTTGTACTTCTTTCCGTCTTTAGACATAGTGCTCCTTGTGGTACTGGCGAGATCAACTCTCCCACAACTCGATTTTAGACTTTAATTCGATGCGTGCTCCACCGCAGGACATCATCAGTCCACGATTTCAACGCCCATGCTACGTGCGGTGCCCATCACCTGCTGCATGGCGCCTTCGATATTGATCGCATTCAGGTCACGCATTTTCTGCTCGGCGATTTCGCGCACCTGGGCCTTGGTGATTTTGCCCACTTTGTTGCGATTAGGGGTGCCAGAGCCTTTTTCAATGCCGGCTGCCTTGCGGATCAACTGCGCTGTCGGCGGCGTGCGCAACACGAACGTGAACGAGTTGTCGGTATACACTGTGATCTCGGCAGGAATGATATTGCCGACCATGTTCGCCGTTCGCGCGTTGTACTCTTTGCAGAAGGCCATGAGATTGATGCCGTGCGGGGCCAACGACGGGCCGATGGGCGGCGTCGGGCTGGCTTTGCCGGCTTCAATCTGGATGCGAACTTGTGCTTTGACTTTCTTTGCCATTGTCAGACCTCAGTAGTCAACCGTCAGTCGTCAGACTCCAGATAATGCGCATAGCGCAGCCGCTGACGGCTGAGACTGACGGCTTGCTAAAAATCACATTCTCTCAACCTGCAGAAAATCCAATTCGACCGGCGTCTCGCGCCCGAAGAAAGACACCAGCACGGTGACTTTAGCACGTTCGGTGTCGATCTTGTCGACCACCCCCATGAAATCGGCAAATGGACCATCGGTGATACGCACTTTCTGGCCGGTGCGGAAGCTGACGCGCAATTTGGGCGCTTCGGCTTCCATGCGGCGCATAATCTGGTTCACTTCCTGCTCGGTTAGGGGGGTAGGTTTGTTGCCCATGCCCACAAAACGCGTCACACCCGGCGTTGCGCGAACCACATTCAGGACGCGCTCGTTAAGCTTCATCCTCACAAGAATATAGCCGGGGAAGACTCGCTTCTCGATCGTGCGGCGTTTGCCGTCGCGGACCTCCATCTCTTCCTCGGTCGGGACGACGACCTGCAGAACCTCGTTCTGCATCCCCATGGACTCGACCCGCTGCTCCAGATTGTGCTTGACCTTGTTCTCGTAGCCGGAGTAGCAATTCACAACATACCACTGGGGAGCATCTGCGTCTTCTTCGGGTTGCGGCTGTGCAGATGCATCGCTCGCATTATTCTCAGAATCGCTTTCTAGGCTGCTTTCTGTGCCGGTCTCGCCCGCAGCGCCAATGAGTGGGCCTCTCACAGGCTCATTGCCGATATATTCAATCTTTGCATCGGCCTGGCTAACCATCTGCCCGGTTTCTTCCAGGTCAGGAGTTTCGAATTCGTTTTGCTCGGACCCCAGCCTTTTCTCGATCACGACACGATCTCCTGCGCCAGCACGCTCCTAACGATCGCGACTGGTGAATAGAACAACCACCGAGATCGCCAACACAATCACGACAGCAACGGCTATAGCGATCAGGCTTGGTTCTGGGCTGAGAATGCCAAAAAACATTTGCTCGAAGCCAAAGTCAAACAAGCCGAGCAGGAATGACATGGCAAATGTCACAGCCAACACGACGACCGTGAGGTTGCGCACCTGCTGCCGCGTAGGCCATTTGACTTTATTTAGCTCAGCCCAGGTATCAATCAGATACTCTCGGACAGGCGCAAGCCACACAGACAGACGTGACGGCTTTTTCTCGGCAATTTGTTGATTTGACATAGCTTCTACACCGCAATAGGGGCGCAATGACACAGCACGTTGCCGATTGCGCCCCTACACTATCTTTATCAAGCAGGGCAGGCAGGACTCGAACCCACAACCTACCGTTTTGGAGACGGTGGCTCTACCTATTGAGCTACTGCCCTACAAAAAATGATTTTGGTTTCTAGATTTCAGACAGCACAACCTGAAATCACAAACCAAAATCGCATATTCCTGGGTTTATTCGAACACCTTGGTGATGGTGCCGGCGCCCACCGTCAGGCCGCCCTCGCGGATGGCAAAGCGCGACCCTTGCTCCAGCGCCACCGGCGTGATCAGCTTCACCCGCATGGTCACGTTGTCTCCCGGCATCACC
>JAEANN010000044.1 GCA_016841965.1 Candidatus Roseilinea mizusawaensis
CGGGAACGCCGCCTGCGTCTGGGCGTAGATGATCCGCGCCACTTTCACATGCCGACTCTCACGCAGCTGTCTACCTTTGGTTTTGGCATTCATCGCTTCGCATTATCCGAGGTTTTCAACTGAGCAAGTGCGACCCATTTTTGTCGATGAACCCGACGAGATCGTGGTGGTGACGGTGTATTCATACTATTTTTGAGCGAGGAATAGTGCCATGAGAGTAACTTACGATGCCGAGGTCGACGCGCTTTATATTCGTTTCCTGGAAACTACGGTCACAACCAAGCATCTGGCTGAGGGCATTGCCGCTGACTACGATGCCGAGGGGCACCTGGCGGGGATCGAAATTCTGGATGCGCTGAAACGCTTTGGCCGGACAGATGTGATGCGTCAGGTGATCTTGGAGGATGTGGCCCTCGTGGGAGCACATCACGACAGATCGTCAACGCCACAGGTTGCGCTCCGCGCCGCTGGCTGAAGTGGCGGTGTTGGGCCAGGCCGGCGAGGCCTTCTCGCTGGTTGAGGCCGCACACCTGGCCCTGCGCAAGGATGCAACCGATGATTGACACAGACCTGGCCACCGTCCGGCTGGTGGCCCTGACGCCTGCCGTCTCGCCGCCGGAGCTGATCCTAACAGATGACCGTTACGATCTGGGGCGCTCAGCCGTGCACAACGTCGTCGTGCGGCTAGAGACCGTTTCCCGGCTGCACGCAGCCCTGGAGCGCCGCGCCGACGGCTACTGGCTGGCTGACCTGGGCAGCGCCAACGGCACCTTCGTCAACGGCGAGCGCCTGGTCGGCTCACGCCGCCTGGCCGACGGCGACGTGATTGGCCTGGGCGGGCCAGAACCGCACCTGCGCTTCCTGGAAGAGGCGCTCACCGTGCATCGCAGCGAACCCGCTCCAACCACTCCCCGCCTGCGGTTTGATCCGGCCGGGCTTAGCTTCACCGTAGATGGCCGGGCGCTGTCCCTGCCGCCCACCCAACTGCGCCTGCTCCATCACCTGGTGAGCCATGCAGGCCAGGTGTGCAGCCGGGAGAGCTGCGCCCAGGCCGCCTGGGGCCCGCCCTATGATCCCCTGCTGGATCGCGACGCGTTAGACAAGGTCGTCTCCAAACTGCGCAGCCGTCTGGCCGAGGCCGATCCATGGCTGGCTCAAGCCCTGCAAAGCCGTCGCGGGGAAGGGTATTTGTTTTCGGGTTAGTCGGTCAGCCGCTGGTACATCGCTCGACAGGCCGGTTCGTTTGGCTGGTTGCCTGCGCCCCGGCCGGCAAGTAGACGCCTGGACCTGCCCCCCAGTTTCTGAATCCGGCCAGACTTGTGTCCATGTCCCCATGTCCCCACCGGCCTTGCGCCGGCGGAGAGCCTGTGGTTAACTATTGCCCCGCATGTTTCAGATAGCCATCATTGTGTTGACCGGCATCGGCGGACTGGCCTCGATTGTCGTGGGGGCGCTCAATCTGGCGCAGGTCATCCGCTTCGTCTGGCGCGCACAGGCTGCCTCCGGCGTCGTTTCACAAATTGTCGCGTTGGAGAAACGTCCGATCGGCAGTCCGCTCTATCAGGCTCGCGTGCGCTATAGCACCCGCGACGGCCGGGAGATCGAGTTTGACAACCGCAACCTGACCGGCAAGCTCTACGAGGTGGCCGGCCAGAAAGTCACCGTGCTCTACGATCCGGCCAATCCGGCTGAAGCCATGATCCGCACCATTTGGATGTGGCTCAACCCGATCCTTGCGCTGTTGAGCGGATCGATCCTCATCGCCATCTGCGCGGCGAACCTGGCGCAGCTTGGGCAATAGCTATACTCACCGGCATGTCTTTCCCGTTTCGTCTGATTTTGGATGACCCCGAGCACGCCATCCGTTGTGACGGCGCGACCAACATGGCGCGCGACGAGGCCATTTCGCGGGCAGTGGCTGCCGGAGACCAGCCGGCCACATTGCGTTTCTACGCCTGGCGTCCCCCCTGCATCAGCCTGGGTCAAGCCCAACGCATGCGCAGTGTAGACCTGGCCGCATGCCAGGCCGATGGCGTTGACGTGGTGCGCCGGCCTACCGGCGGTCTGGCCATCTTGCACACCGACGAGTTCACCTACAGCATCTCACTGCCCATCGCTCACCCCATCGCAGCAGGGGATGTGATGACTTCCTATCGCCGCATTGCCGGCGCGATTGTCGAGGCGCTGCGCCGGCTGGGCGTGTCCGATGCCAACGCCGACCGCGTGGCGAAAGAGGACAAAGCCAAGGGGCCGGTGTGCTTCGAGGCGCCCAGCGATTACGAAGTGGTGGGCGGCGGCAAGAAGCTGGTGGGCAGCGCCCAGTGGCGGCGGGTGGACGGCGTGCTCCAGCACGGCAGTTTGCCTTTGCGTGGTGACATCGCCCGCATCTGTCGCTATCTGATCGACGCTCCGTCGCCCGACGAGGTGCGCGCCCACGCCGGCACGCTGAGCCAAGTCGTTGGCCGTGATGTATCCTGGAACGAAGTGGCCCAGGCGTGGCAGTCGGCGTTCGCAGACACGCTGGACATCGCCTTCACCCCTCAGCCCATCTCCGAGGCCGAGTTGCGCGCGACTGACGAGCTGTTGGCGTCACGCTATGCGAATGACGCCTGGACCAAACGGCGCTGACTGGGAGTCGTCAGTAGCCAGTAGCCAGAATACAGATCACAGAGCACAGAGCACAGAGTGCGACACTGTCCACGGCACTCATCACTCCCTACTCTGCACTCTGCACTCTCCACTCTCCACTCCGCACTCCCCACTCCGCACTCCCCACTCACAGCTTCTTTTCGCTGGAGTGGCCGGGGAACGCCTTGGCGCCCGGATTGAGGAACTGATAGGCAAAGTTGACGGCGTAGCAGATTTGCCCGAAGCCGACCGCAATCAGGTTAAGCGGCTCGACGCCGGCCTCGGCGCAAATGTCGCCGGCGGCATATACGCCCGGCATGCTGGTCTCCATCTTGCTGTTAACCCTGATGTAGCGCGTGCCGACCATCTCCAGCCCCCAGTTCTTGATTGGGCCAAGATCGACGTTGAAGCCCAGCGTCAGAATGACCGCGTCCACCGGAATGACCTCTTCGGCTTTGGTGCGGTTGTCGAAGATGACGGCTTCTTGCACCCGGCCATTCCCGCGCACCGTCTTTAGCTCGTAGAACAGCTTCACTTCGACTTCTGACTGCATCAGCTCGGTGACCGAGGCGGCGTGCGCGCGGAAGCCGTCGCGCCGATGAATGAGCGTCACGTGCCGGGCATAGTCCTTCAAGTTAAGCGCCCAGTCCACCGCCGAATCGCCCCCGCCCACAATCAACACGTTGCGCCCGCGGAAAGCGGCCTTCTCCTTGACGGAGTAATACAGCCCGTTTCCCTCGTACTGCGTTAGTTCGGGGTTGGGGAGTTTCTTGGGGCTGAAAGCGCCCACACCTCCGGCGATGATCACCGCCCGCGAGCGGTGCGCACCCTTGCTGGTTGTCAGGGTGAACGTCCCGTCGGCTTCGCGGGTTAATGTCTCGACCCGTTCTCCCAGCGCCAAACACGGTTTCCAGATCATGGCCTGCTCGAGCAGGTGTTTGACCAGATCATGGGCAATGATGCGCGGGAATCCCGGCACATCGTAGATGTACTTTTCCGGGTACAGCGCGGCCAACTGGCCGCCCGGCTCGTCCAGCGCATCGATGATCTTGACTTTCATTTCACGCAGGCCGGCGTAGAACGCGCCAAACAAGCCGGCCGGCCCCGCGCCGATGATTGTGACGTCGTACAACTCGTGATCTGCAGTGATTGGATGTGACATAGCAGCATCTTCCTTCCAAATTCTGGGCAAGATTACCACACCGCACCCGACTTTAGATTCTGGATTACAAAGTGGCGCAAGATTCATCTTGCGCCACCCATCGATACACCCTCTGGCATATCAACCCGACAGCGCCGGGCGATGGCCGAGTGATGGCGCGCTATACAGCCGGCCCAAACCGGTGTATAAGGCGTTGTGTTCGAGTTCGCCGGGCGGTCGCGGGCGCAACAGCGCCTGAGGAAAGTCCGGACTCCACAGGGCGCGGTGCTGGCTAACGGCCAGGCGGCGCGAGCCGACGGAAAGTGCAACAGAAAGATACCGCCCGATTTTGGGTTTTCCGATCGACGATTCTGGATTGGGCTGCGCGCTCAATCACAAATCCAGAATCCCAAGCCCGAAATCGGGTAAGGGTGAAATGGTGCGGTAAGAGCGCACCAGCGTCGCAGTGATGCGGCGGCTCGGCAAACCCCACCGGGAGCAATGCCAAAACGCGCAGATGAGGCGGCCCGCTGATGCGCAGGTAGGCAGCTAGAGCCTGGCAGCAATGCTCAGGTCGAGAAAGATGATCGCCTCGGGCCGGCTCGCCGGCCTACGACAGAATCCGGCTTACAGGCGAACTCGAACAGGCCTGTTCAGGCCGGCGATGCCCTTGCATCATGCAGCGATCCAACCGGTAGCGCCGCCCATCCAACTGATATGCCCCGGCCTCACGTCAGCTTGCCGAACCAGCCCCGGCGCACCATCGCCTTTGCGATCTCCAGCACCGGCACCACCGTGAAGGCCGCCGCAACAACGATCAACCAGTCTTCCACCGGCAGGCTGAACGTGCTGAACGGCTGCTGCAGGAATGGCGCGTAGACGATCAGCGAGAGCAGAATCAACTCCCACACAATGGCCAGGTTCAGCCACTTGTTGGCAAAGGGGCGCCGCAGCACTGAGTGCCGGTCCGAGCGGTAGTTGAACGCCTTGAAGAACTGAATCAGCACCAGCGACACGAACGTCATCGTCATGGCCTGCGCGACGGTGCGCCCGCTGTTCGACGCCCAGACAAACAGGCTCAGGTTGACCAGGGTCGACCACAACCCCCCGATGGTCATCAACGTGACAACCGGCCGGGTGAAGATGCCCGTGCGCGGGTTGCGCGGCGGCCGGCGCATCAAGTCTGGCTCTGGCGGATCGACCGACAGCGCCAGCGCCGGCAGCCCGTCGGTGGCGAGGTTAATGTACAGAATCTGCACGGCGGTCAGCGGCAGCGGTAGGCCCAGCAACGACGCGCCGGCCATCAAGCCGATTTCACCAATGTTCGACGACAACAGGTACATCAAATACTTCTTGATGTTGTCAAAGACGCCCCGGCCCTCTTCCACCGCCGCCACGATGGACGCGAAGTTGTCGTCGGTCAGCGTCATGTCGGCGGCTTCTTTGGTGACATCTGTGCCGGTGATGCCCATCGCAATGCCGATGTCAGCTTTCTTGAGCGCCGGCGCGTCGTTCACACCATCGCCGGTCATTGCCACCAGATGGCCCTTGCCCTGTAACGCAGTGACGACGCGCAGTTTGTGCGCCGGCGACACGCGCGCATACACCTCGATGTGCTCCACCTCGCGTTCGAACTCGGCCTCGCTCATGGCTTCGAGTTGCGCCCCGGTGACCACGCGCCCGCGCTTGAGCAACCCCAGTTCGCGCGCCACCGCCTGCGCGGTGACGGGGTGATCACCGGTGATCATCACCGGCTTGATGCCGGCCTCTTCGCACGTGCGGATCGCCTCTTTGGCTTCGAGCCTGGGTGGGTCGATCATGCCGACCAACCCCAGGAATGTCATCTCGCACTCAGCGGTTTCCAGCGCCGCATCGTCCTTGCTGGCAACGGCCAGCACGCGCAGGGCTGCGCTGGCCATTTGCCGGGCGGTGTTCAGGATGGCCTCTTTGCCGGCCGCGTCGAGCGGAACCGCGCCGGCCTCGGTCAACTGCCGCGCGCACGAATCGAGGATGACTTCGGGTGCGCCCTTCGAATAGGCTATAACGCCCGACGCGGCCCGATGCAGGGTCGTCATGCGCTTGGTCTCGGAGGTGAAAGGGATCTCGTTGACGCGCGGATAGTGTCGGTCGAGTTCAGGCTTGTCCAGGCCGGCTTTGGCGGCTGCCACGATCAGTGCGCCCTCGGTGGGGTCGCCTTTCACGCGCCATTCACCGATCGCGCCGGGTTCTCCATGCTCAGACTGATTGACCAGCCGCGCGTCGGATGCGAGCACTGCGGCGCGCAGCAATGCCATCAGCGGTTGTGAGGGCGCGGCAGCCTGACCGTTTAACGAGAACTCGCCGCGCGGCTCATAACCGGCGCCCGACACATCCCACATTTGGCCGGCCACATACACCTTGCGCGCGGTCATCTCGTCGCGGGTCAGCGTGCCCGTCTTGTCCGAGCAGATGACCGACACGCTGCCCAGCGTTTCCACGGCCGGCAGCCGGCGGATCAGCGCGTGGCGCTTGACCATGCGCTGCACGCCGATGGCAAGAGAAATCGTGACCACCGCCGGCAGCGCCTCGGGCACCACGGCGACCGCCAGTGCGATGCCGAAAATCAACATTTCCAGGAAAGGCTGCCCACGCAACAACCCCAGTGCCACGATGATGAGCACCACCACGAACGCCGCGCGCGCCAGGCTATGGCCCACCCGGTCCAGGTTCTGTTGCAAAGGCGTCTTGCCCGATTCCACCGTCTGCAGCAACTGAGCGATCTTGCCGAACTCGGTGTGCATGCCGGTGCTTACGACTACGGCGCGCCCGCGACCATAGGTGGCAGCCGTGCCGGCATACACCATGTTCTTGCGGTCACCCACAGCCAGGTCGCTGCCGGCAATTGGCGCAGCGTGCTTTTCGACCGGCATCGATTCGCCTGTCAACGCCGCTTCCTCGACCTGCAGGTTGATGGACTCGATCACGCGCCCGTCGGCGGGGATTTTGTCGCCGGCGCGCAACAGAATCACGTCACCTGGCACCAGGTCGCGCGCCGGCACGGTCTGCTCTTCTCCACTGCGCAGCACAGTGGCCGTTGGCGCAGCGAGTTGGCGCAGCGCCTCGATGGCGCGCTCGGCGCGGTATTCCTGCACGAAGCCCAGCAACACCGCGAACAGCACAATGACCGTGATGACGATCGCTTCCACACCGTGGCCAAGCAGCGCTGACAGGCCGGTGGCGATCAGCAAGATCAGAACGAGGACATTCTTGAACTGCTCGATCAGGATGCTCCAGGCCGAGACGCGGCTGGCGGCTGTGATCTCGTTGGAGCCATGCTCGGCGAGCCGGCGGGCCGCTTCATCTCCGCTCAATCCAACGTTCACATCCACGCCCAGTTCTTGCGTGACCTCGGCTGTGTCCTTCGTATGCCAGTGTGTCATGGTTGATTGCCTCCTGCGGGTTCTGTCAGTCTCTGTGGGCTATGCGTGCGTCGGCTGTCTTGTGAGCGGATACCCAGCTTGCGCTGGCCGGCTTGCGAGTGAAGGCGGCGCGATCGATGGCAGCCGGCACAGACAAGCAAGATGCAACAACCCTCGCGATCCACCAGATCATGCGGGGCGCGGGGCAACAAAAAAGCAAGACGCCACGGCATAGCTTTGCTCGTGTTGGTCTCGCCAGGAGCGTGGGACGCCTGGGACGGCCGGGAGCGGTTGGCTCCGTGTTGACGACCGCCCGCCGCTTGCGCGGTAGACTACTCCCCAACGTTGGAATAGTATACAGCCGTTTGAGCGAGGGCGTTGTTAAGAGTTGACAGGGCAATGGAAGATTCAGTGACGGGGCCGCGCCGGACACCGATCAAAGGCCGTGTGATTCGCGCCAGCGAACTGGGCCAATATGCCTATTGCGCCCGCGCCTGGTGGCTGCAAACGATCCGCGAGATACCGCCGGCCAACAGGCGCGATTTGCAGCAGGGTGAGATGGCGCATCGCCAGCATGGACGAACCGTCTGGCTGGCCGGCGTGTTGCGCTGGGTTGCGCTTGGGCTGCTGGCGTTGGCGATCCTGTTGGCGCTGGTGACGGCTCTCCGATAAACGCCAAACTCCCGGCTTGCGCTACAAGCCGGGAGTTTCTTGCAAAGCGGGCGACGAGATTCGAACTCGCGATCTTCTGCTTGGGAAGCAGACGCTGTACCACTCAGCTACACCCGCGCACGCCAAAATATTACCACAAACAGGGCGCTCATTCCAACTGCAATTCGCCCAGCACCTCGCGCACGGCGGCATCTTGCTGGCGGCGCTCCACGCCGGTGGTGAAGTAAATCGCCGCCGGGTGATGCACAACAAGAGCTGCTGTGCTGTGCTCTGGGATCAGTTGATGCCCTGCGGACAACGTGACGCCGATTCGCCCGGCATCCAACAAGCGCAGCACATCCACATGCTGGCTCAAGTCTGGGCAGGAGGGGTAACCCCACGAATAGCGCAGGCCCTGCTCGGCCGGCAATCCCAGCTCGGCCCGCGCACGCCGGTGCGTCCACTCGGCCAGCGCCTCGGCAAAGGAATCGGCAAAGCCGTTCAGATAGTAGGCTTCGGTGTACAGCCCTTCTTTTTGCAGTTGTTCCATGCGGCGCGCCGGCTCTGCGCCGGCGGTGACGACTTGCAACGCCACCACGTCGCGCCCTGTCTCGCGCGGGGTGAAATAGTCGCTTAGACACAGGCGTTGGCGGTCGGGCTGGCGCGGAAAAGTCCAGCGTGCGATGACCTGCTTGTCATCCTGCGGGTCGAACAGCAGCAGGTCGTTGCCTTCTGCTGCGCAGGGGAAGTAGCCATACACCGCGCCATAGGACATCCAGCCGGTCTCGGCCAATTCGTGGATGAAGCGGGCCAGCGTCGGCTCGAACACTGTCTTGACCAGGTGTTGCCACGTTTCGCCCTGGCGCGATTTGCCGCCCCAGTGCAGCCGGAACAGGGTGTTGGTGTCCATCAGGCGCGCCACATCCTGCGGGTCGATCTCTGCGCGCGGAATGAGGCGCGCGCCCCAGAAGGGTGGATGCGGAATGTGCGTCGCCGGCGCCACAGTGCGCGTGATCGGGGCGGCATCTGTTTCTTCTGCCCCGCGCATGACGCGCCGTTTTTGTTCGTCCTCGATCAATGCCTGGCGCGCCGCTGCTTTCACTTCGGCCACGAAGTGCTCGCGCCGGTCGCCGGTCAGTTGATCCATAGTCGCCAGGCCCTCGAAGGCGTCTTTGCAATAGAACACGCCCGGCTCATACGGTTGCCCATCTTCCATGAATAAGATGCGCTGGCCAAAGCGCCGGTTGATGGCGGCGCCGCCGATCAGGACTGGAAACTTGAATCCGCGCTGGTGCAGTTCTTGCACGCAGATCGGCATCTGCTTGCTGGTGCTCACCAGCAGCGCGCTCAGGCCGATGGCGACAGCGTTGTGTTGAACCGCCGCATCGATGATGGTGTTGACCGGAACCTGCTTGCCCAGATCGACAACGGTGTAGCCGTTGTTGCTGAGGATGGTGCCGACCAGATTCTTGCCGATGTCGTGCACGTCGCCAAACACAGTGGCCAGAATGACCGTGCCTTTGCTGGCGCCCTCTTTGCGGTCGAGGTAGGTTTCCAGCCGCGCCACGGCTTTCTTCATCACTTCGGCGCTTTGCAGCACGAAGGGCAGGATCAGCTCGCCGGCCCCGAACTTGTCGCCGACTTCTTTCATGGCCGGCAGTAGGATGTTGTTGAGCACCCACACTGCCGCTTCGGAAGACGACCCGCCGGCGGCGCGTCGCGCGATGGCTGCGTCAACCAGCGCCTCGACGCCCTCCTTCTTTCGATGCACAATCTGCCAGCCCAGGCGTTGCTCCACCTCCATCGTCGCTTCTTCGGGCTGCACGGCGGCGCTCTGACGCGCGTTGCCCGACGACTCGAAATAGGCAATCAGTTTGGGCAGCGCGTCCTCGCTGCGGTCGAAGATCAGATCATCGGCCAGCCGGCGCTGCTCTTGTGGAATCTCGGCGTAGGGGGTGATGTGGCTGGGGTTGACGATGGCCATGTCCAGGCCGGCCTGCACGGCGTGATGCAAAAACACGCTGTTGATCACGGCGCGCGCCGCTTGCTTCAGGCCGAACGACACGTTGCTCACGCCCAGCAGGGTGTACACGCCCGGCAGATGCTGCTTGACCCGTCTGATGCCTTCGAGCGTTTCGATGGCCGAGCGGCGCAGTTCGGGCTGGCCGGTGGTGACCGGGAAGGTCAGCACGTCGAAGATCAGCGCGTCGGGCGTTAGGCCGTATTCATTCACCGCGATGTCGTGAATGCGCCGGGCGATGGCGAATTTGCGCTCGGCGGTGTGGGCCATGCCGTCTTCGTCAATGGTCAGCGCGACAACCGCCGCGCCGTGTTGTTTGGCCGCCGGCAGCACCTCCTCGATTCGCTTGCGGCCTGTCTCCATGTTGATCGAGTTGATGATGCAGCGCCCCGGCGCAGTTTCCAACGCGACCCGGATCACCTGCGCGTCGGTTGAGTCGATCATGAGCGGCGTCTCGACGCTCATGCTGAGCAGCTTGACCAGCTTGCGCATCTGGTCGGCTTCGTCGTTGCGCTCGGTCAGCGCGACTTGCACATCCAGCACGTGCGCGCCGCCCTCTACCTGCTCGCGTGCGATTTCCAAAATCCCATCGTAGTCTTCGGCCAGCAGGAGTTGCTTGACTTTGCGGCTGCCCTGGCTGTTGACGCGCTCGCCGATCAGCAGCGGTTTTGGCTCTTGGTCGAGCGTCACGGCGCGCATGGCGCTGGCGACGCGCGGGCGCGTGTCTAACTCGGCCGGCCGATGACGCCATGCGTTGATTGCATCGATTCGCTTGCGAAATTCGCGGATGTGTTCGGGCGTGGTGCCGCAACAGCCGCCGATGATGTTGCAGCCGAATTCGCTGACGAAGGCGGCCAGCATCTCGGCCATCGGAACCGGCTGCATGGGGTACACCGCCTGGCCGTCTACGTTGATCGGCAGGCCGGCGTTGGGGATGGCCGACACGGGCAGCCGGGTGTGGCTGGTGAGATAGCGGATCGGCTCGCGCATGTAGTCGGGGCCGGTCGAGCAGTTCAGCCCGATCACGTCGATGCCCAGCGGTTCCAGGATCGCCAGCGCCGCGCCGATGTCGGTGCCGAGCAACATTTTGCCGGTGGTGTCGAGCGTGATCTGCGCCTGCAATGCGGCCCGGATCCCGGTTTCGGCCATAGCGCGGTGACAGCCTTCGACTGCAGCTTTGACTTCTAGGATGTCCTGGCTGGTTTCGATCAGCAAAATGTCGACGCCGCCCAGCAACAGGCCGGCGGCCTGTTCGCGGAACACGTCGATCAACTGGTCATAGGTCACATCACTCAGCACGGGATCGTTGGCCGAGGGCAGCTTGCCGCTGGGGCCAATGGAGCCGGCCACAAATCGATCGCCGGCCACGCTGCGCGCCAATCGTGCTGCCGCCTGGTTGATTTCCATGATGCGGTCTTGCAGACCGTATTCGGCCATCGTGATGCGATTGGCCCGAAAAGTGTTGGTCTCTAACACATCGGCGCCGGCTTCGATGTACGCGCGGTGAATCTCGGCGATGACATCGGGCCGGGTGATGCACAAATAGTCGTTGCAGCCGTCGTACTGTGCACCCCCAAAATCCTGCGCTGTCAGATTGTATTTTTGGATGCTGGTGCCCATCGCGCCGTCGAACAAGATGGCGCGTTCGGACACAGCCTGCAAATAGCGCGCGGCGCGGTCTTCAGCCCATATGTGCGTTGTCATCGACATGGGGGCGATTATAGGAGGCGCGCAATGGCTGGTGCATCTGTCCCACACCGGCTATCATGTAGTATGGCAACCGAACTGGAAACCTATCACCGAATTTTGGATGAGCTATACGCCCAAATGGACGAAGTGCTGGACGGCCTGACCCCCGAAGCCTTGTTGTGGCGGCCGTTCGAGTCCAGCCCGTGGAAAGGCCCCAGCGGCCAACTGGGCTGGGTGATCGCGCACGGGCTGTCTTCGACCGTGTATTTGTTGCGGCTGGCCGAGTATTGCGCCGGCAAGCGTGATTTCAGCGCCGTGGAGGGCGATCAGGGGCGCGATGAATTCACGCCGGCCAATCACGACCCGGCCAACCTGCGCGAGCGCGCCCAGCGCACACGCGCACTGGCCCACGCCATGCTGAACGGCTTCACGCCGGCTGACCTGGACGCCGAGCGCCCGCATCCCAAACGGCCAGAGCGCATCTTCACGGCGCGACATGCGATTGTGCATGCCATTGACCATCTCAGCCAGCACATCGGCCATGCCCAGTTGACGCGCCAGTTGTGGGCCTTGCAGCAGGCCTAGGCGCACGCTTCTCAAGCGCAGGGCTGTGTCCCCCGGCAGCTACTGATTTCGGCGCGGTGGCGTGCGTTCGCATGGCTGGCGCATAATTGAGGTGGCGACCGGTTTGAATCGGACCAGGAGGTTCAGGTGAAAAGCGCGAAATCACTCAACATCATGGCGTGGCTCGCTGCGTGCATCGCTGTTGTGGCATTCCTGGCTGCGCCATTGCCGGCGCAGGCCAGGGTGGGATGCTGGGGCGCCGGCTGTCGCGGCAAGGACCCGCAGGCCATGGGCTGCAACCGCGACGCGATCACCATCGCCTCTGTGGTCGAACGCGGCGCGCGGGTCGAGTTGCGTTACTCGCGCGCCTGCAACGCCAAATGGTCGCGTTTCACAGTGCCCAACGACTGGCTGGCGCAGGGCACGCCGTATGCGTTCATGGGCGTTGGCAACCGCACCTTGCAGCAGTGGCATGCGCGCCAGATTTGGAGCCGTATGTGGAGCGGCCCGATTCGCGCCTGTGGCGGGATGTTCACCCGCGCCGGCGGCACCGAGTTCTGCACACGCACGCTGTAAGTGCGCCGAAATCGTGTTTCCTGGGCCCGCTCATACTTAAAACGCGCGCTTCTGGTTGAGAACACCGGCAGAGGCCGGGTCAAGATCATGCCACGGGGCATTGAGGTGTTGCAAAGCCGCCCGCAACGCATCGATATCAAAACAGGCCGTTGGTCAGAGTGGCGATGGCGGCATTGACGGCATCATCAAGGAAGACAGACTCGGCCTCGACGTCGTCTACGTGCAGGCCAAGCGCTGGGATAGCACGGATCGACCACGGCATCGGTGTTGCTGAGGTCGTCAGCTACACGGTCAAACGCATCGACGCCGATTACTTCGACCAGGATTGAGGCGCGACCGCATCATGAACCCCGAACAAATTCGCGCGCTTGCGCTGTGCGTCTTTCGCCACAACAGGCTGCCTAGGCTGTCTGCGGACGCTCGCGACGCACAATGTCGATCAGCGTGTCGAGTGTGTTGAGAGCTGCGGCACGTTCAATCAGTTGGCGGGCCTTGCCGGTCAGTGTGCGCGCCGGCAAGTCGTCGAATGTGATCCCCAATTCCCAGCAGATCGTCTCTAACTCTTCCAGCGTGAACTGATCACGTAGGGTCTGCAATAGGGCGAGTTGCTCCGGGGAGGGGCTGGGCTTGGCTGTGGATTTGGCGGGCGTTTTGCGTTTGCGCGCCCGGCCGCCCAGGTTCAGGTTGATCTGGGGAGCAAACGTGGCATCCACATTTTCGTAGCCGGTCACAATCTGTGAATGATTGACCTGGCCGACCTGGATATTCACATTCCCTGCGCTGCGTGTTTTGGGCGTCCTCTGTGCCATGCAGGGATTATAGGCTGGGCGGTGCTGTGTATGGCGCTGCGTTGCGGCCAAGCCGGCAAATGGCGTTGCTATGCAGTTCCTGCCGGTGCAGTCCCTGCTAGATTGATGCTCCGCAGGAACTCGGCCGCCTGGCGCGCAGCCACGCCGCGATGGCTGATGCGGTGTTTAGCCTCCGGCGGCAACTCGGCCATCGTGCGACCGTCGTCCGTCACAAACACCGGGTCGAACCCAAAGCCATTGGCGCCGAGTTTCTCGTGGCCGATACGCCCTGCACACACGCCCTCGAACAGGTATTCGTTGCCGTTGGGCGCGATGAGCACGATGACGGCGCGGAATCGCGCCGTTCGTTGCTCCTCTGGCACGCCGGCCATCTCCTCCAGCAGCGCCTGACAGCCGTCGCCGTTGGGCGCTTGTTGGTGGTAACGCGATGAGTAGATGCCGGGCCGGCCGGCCAGTGCGTCCACCTCCAGGCCGGAGTCGTCGGCCATGACCCATAGCCCCGCGCCGCGTGGTGCAACTGCCCGGGCAAAGCCGCGCGCCTTGAGTTGTGCGTTGCCGGCGTAGGTGTCGGCAGTCTCGGCCGGCTCAAGATACAGGCCAATCTCGCGCGGTGTGATGAACTCGATCGGCGAGTCGCACAGCGCAAAAATCTCGCGCAACTCCTGGTGCTTGTGGGCGTTGTTTGATGCGATCAGTACTTTGAGCATAGGCGCCGATTATGCCTATAATACCGCCACCCATGAGATATCTCACAGTCGTCGGCGACCGCACCTATACCGTTGACATTGACCGCGAAGGCCAAGTAGTCATTGATGGCACAGTCAGACCGCTGGACATGCGCCCTGTCGGTCAGGAAGGACTCTATTCGCTCCTTGTTGAAAACGAATCGTTTGAAGTGTTGGTCGAAGCGAGCGAGGATGGCTATCGTGTGTTGATCGGCGACACGCTGTATCAGGTGCGCGTTGTCGATGAGCGGGCCAGGCGGCTGGCCGAGGCCGCGGGGGCGCTCACAGCTTCTGCCGGCGAGGCGACTATCAAGTCGCCCATGCCCGGTCTGATTGTGGCGGTGCCGGTGCAGCCCGGCGACACGGTCAAGAAGGGTCAGGTTGTGGCCGTGCTCGAGTCTATGAAGATGGAGAACGAACTGAGAGCGCCGCGCGACGGCAAAGTGGCCGCAGTTAAAGTCGAACCGCGCCAGGCCGTCGAACAGAACCAAGTGTTATTAGTCATTGAATGATTGCGCAGCCGGGCGATCAACGCATCGCGCGATCGGCCGGCTGCGCAATTGCCCTCATGTTTCATCTCGCTGCGTTTCCGCCTGTCTTGCCGGCCGCACTGATCGCCGCATCGATCGGCTTAACGGCGCTTGCCGTGCAGACAGACGACAGCTGGCACACCTACACCAGCCCCGATGCAGCCTATGCCTTCGATTATCCTGACGGGACGCTGATCACTGTAAGCGAAGATGCCTCGCAGCCTTTCGCTATCGTGTATGCCCAGTTTCCACCTGGGTTGTCGGATGCCTCCGATTATCAGGGGGTGTCGATCATAGCGCTGGAAAATCCTGCAAGCGCCGATCTGGCTGCTTTTGTGTCTGCGCGCACGGCTGGCCCAAGCGCCTCACTGCCGGCTGCAATGTCGATCAATGGCCGCGAAGCTGTTTGGCTGGAGCGCGACCAGGCGCTGGGCGATGGCGACAAATACACGGTGCTGGTCGCCGGCGATGGTGTGATCTATCGCATTAACCTGTATGGCGGCGGCATCGGGGGGCCGGTGGAGCCGACCCCGCAGACCGAGGCCATCTTCAAGCGGCTGGTCGCTTCGTTTCGCGCGCTGCCGCAACCGCTCAAGCCGAAGCCGGCGATTGCCCGGCCGTCGAGTGCGCAGACCGAGCCGCCGGTTGCCGCAGTGTTCACCTATCCTATGCGCGCCGCAGCCGGCGTAGTGTATGGCATCCCAACCGGCATCGTCATCAGCGACACCCATATGGAGTGGCTGGGCTACGCCATTCGCAACCTCGATCAGTGGCGTGTCAAGTGCTACGGCGTGGATTGGTCGCGCATGTTGCACGCCGGTGAGGACTGGTATCGGCTCGATGGCGCGAACACAGCCGGCGCGCCGGTGTATGCGGTGGCCGATGGCGTGGTGGCCAAACACAATCCGGGCATCAGCTATCCCGGCAACGTTGTCATCATTCGCCACCGCCTGCCCGACGGGCGCACTATCTACTCGATGTACGGCCATGTGACGAACGTGAGGGTGGTCGAGGGGCAGGTGGTGTCGCGCGGGCAGCAGATTGCGACGGTGTTGTCGCAGGGCTACACGGGGCGCACGGCCGGCCAGCACCCCGGCTATGACTCGCATCTCCACTTCGAGATGCGCTGGTTCCTCGATGGCACGAATATCTATGTGCCCGGCACGAACGCCTACGGCTACAACTATCCCGCTTGCACCTATGCCTATCCAGGGCGTGGCTATACCTATCGCATCCACCCCGATGACTATCCCTATCCGGCCGCCGGCTATGTGAATCCCAGCGAGTTCATTGGCGCGCGGCTGGGCGAGCCGCCGCCCGGCTGCCGGCCAACGGACTTGATCGTCAACGGCGGCTTCGAGAACGGACTGCCGGGCATGCCCTGGCAGGCGACCAACTCGCAGGGCCGCAACGACCCGCTCATCTACAAGAGCCGGCCGCACAGCGGTATGTGGGGCGGGTGGCTGGGCAATCTGGCGAACTACGTGGACACGCTGGCGCAGACTGTCACTATCCCGCCCGGCGCTATGCAATTGACGCTCACCTTCTGGCGTCAGGTGCGTAGTAACGAGCCGGCCGGCAATGGCGACGACACGCTGGTGGTGCGTCTCACGACGCCGGCCGGCGCAGACATTGTGGCCCCCTGGGTCTTGACCAGTGCGGCGACGCGCAACGTCTGGTTAAAAGAGGCGCTGGTGTTCGATGTGTCTGCTTATGCCGGCGCCACAGCGCGCCTCAGTTTCACCGGCAACAACGATGGCGACAATGCCAGCAGTTTCTTCATCGACGACGTATCGCTGATGCGCGACTGCCCGCCTGCTGCGAGCGCCCCGCATACCACAGAGGCAGTGATGCTGGAACAGGCGACCGCTGCGCCGGCGCAAACAGACGCCTATGCAGTTTATCTCCCGATTGCGCAGCACGTCGATGAGCAGAAGGAATTGATCGTGGCCTCGGCGGAGTGCGCGAACTGGCTGGTCAATGGCGACTTCGAAACCGCCTTGCCAGGGCGTCCCTGGGTGGGTATTGCCAACACATCGAGCGCAATCTACAACGATGCATTCATCTTCACCACGCGCCCACGCACCGGCGCCCGTAGCGGCCGGGTCGGATCTCCCACGCTCAACTATTACTGGAATGAATTGCTTCAAACGGTGCAACTGCCGCCGGCGGTGGTCAGCCTGACATTGACTTACTGGCGCAACTTGAGCACTACAGAGACCAGCGCCGCGACCGTATACGACCGTTTCGTGGTTGGCGTGGAGACAGAGCAGGGCGTCGAGATTGTGTCGCCGCAGCAGATCGATAACACCAGCGCCGGGCGCAACACCTGGGTGCAGCACACGCTAAGCGTGCCCGACGCCGCGCGCTACTCTGGCCGGCGTGTGTGGGTCTCGTTCAAAGCGAACACAGATGGCAGCCTGCCATCCAGCCTGTTTGTGGACGACGTGCAGTTGACGGTGTGCTGGTTGAGGTAATCAGGGGAACAGCCGGCGCGCCTTGACTTCGGCGACTGCGTCTTCGCGGAAGCGATAGAGCATGGCCGGCCGCCCTTCGCCGGTCTGGTATTGACCGGTCTGTTCGATAACCTGGGCTTGCAGGATGCGCCGGCGGAAATTGCGCTTGTCGAGTGTTTCGCCCAGAATGGTTTCGTAGGCGCGCTGAAGCGCGCTGAGGGTGAACACGGGCGGCAGAAGCTGAAAGCCGACGGCGCTGTATTCCAGTTTGTAGCGCAGCCTTTTCAATGCGTACTGGACAATTCGCGCATGGTCGAAGGCCATTTGGGGCAACGGGCGCACCGGCTTCCATTCGGCGTCGCTGGCGTCGCTGCCGGCCTGGATTACCAACGGGGCCGGCACCAGCGCAAAGTAAGCTATGGTAATCACACGACCGCGCGGGTCGCGCCCAGGATCGCCGAAGGTATAAAGCTGCTCGATATAAGGAACGGTCGCCCCCGTTTCCAGTTCGCCCACACCAATGCCGGTTTCCTCGCGCAACTCGCGGGCGGCAGCGTCTTCGAGGGATTCGTCGGCCTGCACATAGCCGCCGGGAATGGCCCACAAACCTTCATAGGGTGGGTACTTGCGCTTGACCAGCAACACCTGCAAGTCATTGTCGCGCAGCGCGAAGATGACAACATCGACGGTCACCGCAATCTGCTCGTGGCTCATATCCGCGCGTCATTCTAAACTGGAACCTGTTGTGAGATAGGCCGGTTATGCAGGCCGGTTATGATCGGCGTCTGGAACCAATCGATGAAAATTGCCGTCATCTCTGACATTCACGCTAATCTCCCCGCCCTGGAAGCTGTGACACATGATCTGGAGACCTGGCGGCCCGATCAGGTCATTGTGGCCGGCGATCTGGTCAATCGCGGCCCACGCTCGGCAGAATGCCTGAGTTTTGTGCAAAGTAAGGTCGTCACCGCCGGCTGGCGCGCTCTGCTGGGCAACCATGAGGAATACGTGATGCATCATGCCACCCCCGACGCACCGCGCAGTGGGCCGGCATTCGAAATTCGCCGCGCTTCTTACTTCACATTTCGGCAGCTTGGCGGCAATGTCCGGCTGCTTGCCGATCTGCCTTTCAGCATCAGCCTCGATTCGCCCGATGGCAGCGAAGCGCGTTTCACGCACGCCTCTATGCGTGGCACCCGCGATGGCATCTACCGGCGCACGCCAGATGCAGAAGTGTTGCTGCAAGCCGGCCTGTCGAAGCCGGATGATCGGCGGCCTTCGATATTTTGCGTCGGCCATACGCACATGCCTTTTGTGCGCTGGGTGCATGGGATGTTGGTTGTCAATGCCGGCTCGGTCGGCATGCCGTTCGACGGAGACACGCGCGCCTCTTACGCGCAACTGATTTGGTGTGATGGCGCGTGGTCAGCCAAGATTGTTCGACTGCCCTACGACTTGGCGCGCGCCGATCGAGACTACGACGAGACCGGCTTTCTGGAACAGGGCGGCCCGCTGGCTCGGCTGATGCGCATCGAGTTGCGCACGGCCCATTCGCAACTCTACCAGTGGGCGCAACGGTTTGAGGCGCCTGTGTTGGCCGGCGTGATCTCCATGGAGGAATCTGTCGAAGAGTATCTCGCGATGTAGTCGAACAGTCGAATTCTGGCGCGGGCAGGTCAGCGCGTCAGACGCTCGATCTGTCTCAATCGCTCTTCGTGTGGGTCGTTGCCGCGCCATTTCGATTGGCTTTGGGTGGGCGCTGCCGGCGCGCGCTTTGCCGGCCGGCGTGCTGGCGCTGTCACGCTCGACTCCCTGGCCCGCTTCTGTTGTATTTCCGCGTTACGCTCTGTCTGCGCTGCAATGTAGAAATCAATCGCTTCACGGATGACTTCTGCTTGCGGCACGCCGCGCGTCTTGGCCACGCGCTTCAGCCATTTGTGCTGCCGCTTGTCCAGGCGCACCTGTTTCCGATCCATCTTTGACATGACGTTGCCTTCTCTGCGCGAGGATGCACACCAACTATACAACCGCAGCCGGGCATGGCTAGATTAAAATGCCTGGCCGTGATGATGGTCTTCATCCGGCCCAACACACTGTGGCGCCCAGGTGCAGGCCATCCTTGTGGAGGATTATGAACCGCCTACGTTTGAATGCTGCGTTCCCGGCCCGCGTATTAACCCTTGCTGTCGCGCTGACCATGGCGCTGATGGGGCTGGCCGGCTGTGGTGGGGCGGCCCAGCCGCCCTCGGTTGTCATCACCTCGCCGGTTGCCAATTCAACGGTGGAAGCAAACACCCCCCTGACGATTCAGGGGGTGGTCAGCGGCGAGAACCTGCCCGCTGCCAACATTACCCGCATCGAAGTGGTGCTCGACGGCTTGCCACTTGCCAACGCGCCGGTGGGCGAGGAGGCCAGGAATGCAGCTCAGTTGCCCATCGTGCTCGAATGGACGCCGACTACAGCCGGCGCTCACTTCATCCAGTTTAACGTCTACGGCCCGCAGGATGTGCTGATCGCCAAATCGGACGCAGTGGTGTTTAGGGTGAACCTTGCTGCGCCGACGGCCACAGTTCCGCCTCCGACGCCACAACCGTCCCCTCAGCCAACTGAAATGCTGCCGCCTCCGACTGCGACACCAGACGCAGCCGCTCAGCCGGATGCATCCACAATCACCGCGACTACCGCGACCCCTGCGACAGGGACAGCGCTGCCAGACAGCGCACTCGCAACACCTACGCTTACCGTGATGGCTGAAATTGTCAATGTGCGTGAGGGGCCGGGCACAAATTACCCGGCCATCGGCCAGTTGCAGAATGGGCAGACGGCTGTGGTGACAGGCAAAAGCGCTGATGGCGCATGGTGGCAGATCGCTTTTCAAAATGGCAACGGCTGGGTGTTTGGCGAGCTGGTTGAGGCGAATGCTGCAGCGCAAAGTGTGACTGTGGCGCAAGCCCCACCGGCGCCAACCAGCCCGCCGGCCCCTGCTGCACCGGCCACACCCGTTGCACAAGCCACTGCCACCCCAGCCGGCCCGGTCTGCGATGAGTCGTCGCCCTATTGGCGCGGGTCGAATCCTAACTATCCCTTCTGCGCTACACAGGACCCTGTGTGGGGTGATCCACAAGGCGACTGGAACGTGTACGACAACGGTAAAGACATTCCGCTCTCCATCTCGTGGGCCATGTTCGGGCCGAATATCGCTGAGGTGCGCATTCACTTCACCCAAAGCAATAACGCCTGTGACTTCGCCCGCCCGGCCCAGCGCGAGGTCGATCAGGTTGTGCCGGCTGCCGGCACGTACAACTTCAATGTGCTTGACTTCCCTTATGGGGGCACCTTCTGGGTTTACTTCACCGTGCGCCTGACCGATGGCCGGGTTGTGCAATGGGGGCAGAAGAAACTGTGCATTCGCTAGGCGGTCGGCTGCTTTTCAACCCTATAATCATCGGCAACGGTTGCAGTACTAAACCATGAGGAGGGCGCAGGATGAGTCAACGGCGATGGATGGCGTCATGCTTGCAACTGTCGCGCATCAGATCGGTCGCAGCATGGATCGCTGCGCTGATGATCTTGTCGGCCTGCGCCGGGGCTGCTCAGCCTCCTGTTGTCACCATCACATCGCCGGCTATGAATGCCGAAGTGCCGGTCGATGTCGAGATGTTGATTCAAGGCGTCGTCACCGGTGAGAACATCGTGCGGGTGGAGATTCTCATCGATGGCTTGCAAATGGCGCTGCTGTCGGTGCGCGACACCAGCCAGGGCGTCTCTAACTTCCCCGTCCAGGCAGTGTGGACCCCGACACTGGCCGGAACCCACATTATCCAGTTCAACGTGTACGGGCCGGAGGATCAATTGTTGGTGACCTCCGAGCCGGTTATCTTTACTGCCCGGGCAGGATTGGCTGTGCCTGTGCCGACTGCAACCGAAGCCCCGCCGCCGGCGACACCCACTGCACCGCCCACTCCGACCACGGCGCCCACCCAGCAGCCGCCTTCGACGCAAGCAGACCGGCCATCTGGTCAAACTGCTACCCCTGAGCCGACGCCGACTACTGCAGCCGGCGCTGATGTGCGCGCCCAGCCGACCGCCACATCACCCGTTGCACCTGCCAGTGCGCCCGCGAGTGCGCCCGCGAGTGCGCCCGGCCAGCCCAGCCTGACGGTTGCGGTTGACATTCTCAATATCCGCGAGGGGCCAGGCACGAACTATGGGATTATCGGCCAATTGACGCTGGGCGCTGCTGCGCCCGTGCGCGGCAAGAGCGCCGACGGGCAATGGTGGCAGATCAGTTTTCCTGCCGGCCCGAACGGCGTTGGCTGGGTGTTTGCAGAGTTGGTGCAGGTGACCGATGCAGCTCGCGCGGTGGCTGTGGCAGCCGCCCCGCCGACCCCAACGCGCGCGCCGACCACAGTCGCGGTCGGTCAGTCCACGCCGGCCCAATCAACGCCCACCCCACCGCCCAGGGTCTATGGAGGTGCGCCTTGCACAGAGGCTTCACCCAACTGGCGCGGCGCCAATCCCAACTATCCGTTCTGTGTCGATCAAGATGTGGTTTGGGGCGACCCACAAGGGGACTGGGCCATCTATCCAAACGGCCAGAGCATTCCGTTGTCTATTTCGTGGAATGTGTACGGCGAGAACATTGATGAAATCTGGCTGCGCTTCGATTCGACAGATGGCGTGTGTCCGTTTAACCGGCCGGCCCGTGCGCCGATCAGCCTGCAATTCCCGCAGGGGGCGGCTTCGTTTCGCTTTAATGCCGGCGAGTATCCCGACGGCGCAACCTTCCGTGTGTTTCTGATGATCAAGCTGAAGGATGGCCGCTGGGTGCAGTTTGGCGACAAACGGCTGTGCATTAACTGACTGCCAACAGCTTGTATCAGCCGGCTTCGGCCCGTTTCACTTCCGTCCACACCGCTTGCAATTCGGCCAGCGACATGGCCTGCATATCCAGGTGTCGTTCACGGATCAGCTTCTCCAGGGCGCGGAATCGTCGGGCGAATTTAAGGTTGGCTTCGCGCAGGGCTGTCTCGGCGTCGATATCGAACCCATCGGCCAGGTCGGCCAGCGTGAACAAGAGATCCCCCAGTTCTTCGCGGCGATGATCGTTGTCGCCGGCTGCGACGATTTCATCGATTTCCTCATGGACTTTGGCCAGCCGCAGCGCGGTGGCCTGGCGGGCGTCCTTGCTCCACTGAAAGCCGGCGCGCTCGGCCTTGTGCGCCATTTTCTGGGCCTGAGCCAGCGCCGGCAGCGCCGGTGGAATGCCGTCCAGCGCCGATTCGCGCGCAGCGCCCTTCTCGATATGCTCTTGCTGCTTGATGGCGTTCCAGTTGGTCAGCACCTCGCCCACACTGTTCACGGCGGTGTCGCCGAACACGTGGGGATGCCGACGTTTCAGTTTGGCGTCGATCTCGGCGATCACATCCACCATGCGAAACGCTTCGGCCTCGGTCGCGATCTGCGCCTGCATGATGAGGTTCATCAGCAGGTCGCCCAGCTCTTCGCGCAGGGCGTGCAGATCGCCTGCGTCGAGCGCAGTCAGCACTTCGTACAGTTCTTCCAACAGGGCGCCGCGCAGCGACTCATGCGTTTGCACGCGATCCCATGGGCAACCCTCTGGCGCGCGCAGGTGGGCGATGGTCTCCTGCAACCCCTCGAAGCTGGCGGTGGCAGGCATGGCCGGCAGGTAGAGCGTGGTCAGGTGATCGAAGCAGTCTGTGTGATCGAGTTGGTGAAGCGCCACCCAGGTGATGGTGTCTGCGCGCACAACGGCCACGCGATGCTGCGGCGGATATTGGTTCATCAGCGTGAGTTTGACATCGGACGCGATGGCGCGCGCGTACAGTTGGGCGATCAGCGCCGGCCGGTCGGGGTTCAACGGTGGGTGATGCAGCGCGGCCACTTCGAGCGCATCGCAGAGTTGCAACCCTTCTAGCGGGTCGAACGATCTTGGATGTTGGATTTTAGATTTTGGATGAGCAGCAGCGTCTTTCGTGTCGTCTGGTTTGTCCTCTGTGCTCTCACTGCTGAGTGCGGATATCTGAAGCCTCTCCAGCACCGGCTCGATGAAGCTGAGGCCGGCAATCAGGCGGGTTTCGATGCCAAGGTCGCGCGCGCGTTGAAGCAGAGCCGGCACAGTCGCTTCGCCCACCAATGGGTGGCCGGGCACGGCATAGATCACATCCCGCTGCTGCGCAGCACTGATGATTTCCTCAACGATGCGCGCGTAGAGCTGGGCAAAGTCATCGCCCGATTCGTACAGCGCATCGAAGTCGCGCAAAGTCAAATGCGCCGGCAGACCCTCAACGGTTGGGTGCTTGCGCGTGCGCAGGTGAACAACATCGGCATGGGTCAACACGTCCCACGCTTCGCGCGTGATCAGATTCGGGTCGCCGGGGCCGAGGCCGAGAATGGTGAGCAATTGAGACATGGTCGTTTTCAGGTTCTCAAGTTCGCAGGTTGTCGGGTGTCAAGGCCGAAGCTGAGAGAGTGAGTTGTCGACGCTTCAACTGAGATTGCTGGACGAGTAAACAGGCGTGATTGTAATGCTGTCGGCGCGGGCCGGCAGGTATCATTACTTCGTTTGGTTCTGAGAGCGCGCTATGACAATCAGCAAGACCAGCCCAACAATCCCAACGCCAGATGTTGAAGTCGTCACCGGCCAGACAGTTGATCTGGAGCCGCCCTGGCGCATCATCATCCACAATGATGATGTGACGCCATTTGATTTTGTCATTCACGTGCTGAAGACGATCTTCAGACTCGGCACAGACATTGCCGAGCATGTGACATGGCTGGCGCACACAACTGGCCGGGCTGTGGTATGTGCGCGTCCGAAATCCGAAGCCGAGTTGCTGGTGAACAAGGCGCACTTCGCCGCCCGGCTGGAAGGTTACCCGCTGCGCTTCACGCTCGAACCCGACGCTTGACCGTCAGAAGCATCGTGTAGGGGGTGTGTTTGACGCAAAGCCAATCTGTGATACGAATAGGTGTCAACCGGCCCAGAACGGAGCATGGCATGTTCAAAGAACATCTGTTGAAAGTATGGTCGCGCTTTGGGTTAAGGCTTGTGCTGGCGCTTGGGGTGGGGTGGGCCAGCTATGCCGGGCTGGCGGCTGTGCCTGCTCAAGCTGTGGATGCTCAAGCCGGCGCATTCGCGCCGGCCGGCGCGGGCGGCTTCTGGTACACCGTTCGCAGTGGCGACACCCTGTCTGGTATCTCGGCCCGTTTTGATGTCAGCCTCGCCGGCATCATGCGCGCCAACAATCTGCGCAACGCTCGCGCAATCTACGCCGGCCAGAAGCTGTATCTGCCCAAAGAGCCAGATTCACCCGGCCGTGCCAGCACAACGGCTGCTGCTGGGCGGTCTGCTGCAGCCAACACGCCGGCCGCAAAGACGCGCGGCAAAGCCATCTACGTCAGCCTGGGCAAGCAGCGCATGTGGGTGTATGAGAACGGCCAGCTCCTGTGGACGTTCCTGGTCAGCACGGGCACGCCTGACCGCGCCACCAAAGCTGGCACGTTCCGCATCAAGTCCAAGATCGACGAGGCCTGGTCCAACGTGTGGCAACTGCGCATGCCAAACTGGCTGGGCATCTATGATGTGGGCCGCATCGAAAACGGCATTCACGCCATGCCGATGACCAAAAATGGCCGGCCGGTGCGCTGGCGCGTGGGCGCTCCGGGGTCATTTGGGTGCGTAGTGCTTAACACCAAAGACGCCGCCACGCTGTACAACTGGGCGACCATCGGGACGCTGGTCGTCATCCGCTATTGAAGCCCTTGACCTTCTGCGCTGGCGGTGTCTGGCGGTGTTTGATTCCTCCATGACGCATCTCTTCTTCTCGCCGCACCTGGATGACATTGCCCTGTCTTGCGCGGGGCTGGTCGGCCGGCTGGTGCGCGATGGTCAGCGCGTCATCATGGCGACGTTTTGCACGGCAGATTACGAAGGCCCGTTTGCCCTGTCCCCGGCAGCCGAACATGAACACCGGCAATGGCAGCTTGGCAGCCGACCCTATCACTATCGCCGGGCTGAGGACAAACAGGCAGCAGATTTGCTGGGCGCCGAAGCTCTGCATCTGGGCTTGCTCGACGCCATCTACCGCTACGATGATGCCGGCCAGCCCCTGTACACAGGCAAGCAATTCATGGGCGGACATGTCCATCCTCACGACTGGGACGCCTTCTACCCGCAGGTGATCGATACAGTGCAGCAGGTGTTGCTTGCCGCCGGAGAGGACGCGCGCATGTATTGCCCGCTGAGCATTGGCGGCCATGTCGATCATGTAATCGTCCGGCGGGCTGTTGAGCAGGCGTGCGATCCGACATGTGTGGTCTATTACGAAGACTATCCGTATGCCGGTAAAGATGCCGGCGCGCTGAAGCCATACTTGGAGCAGGCTGGCTCGGCGTGGCATCCTGTGCTGATCCGCCTCACCGATGAAGAGATCGAGAGACGCATTGCTGCAATTGCCTGTTATCGCTCTCAGTTGTTTGCGCTGTTCAGCGAACTGCCGGGCGGCGCGCTGGCCATGCCGGCGCATGTGAGAGGATACATTGCCCACGTCGGTGGCGAACGTTACTGGCAGCGTACAATACAACCCTCATGAGCAGGCTTCGTCTCCGCATCGTTGTGCTTGCCTTCTTCGTTATCGCCGTCATGTTGCAGCTTGCCGGCGCGGCGACGACTGTGGCTCAGGACGAACCCCCGCCCGATAGCCAGCCGCCCGCCGAGGTGACGCCAATTTCGCCAGATCAATCCGCCGATCAATCGCCTGACGCCGAAGAAACGCCGAAGATCGAGGTGGTGGCAACGCCCATTCCGCCGCCCCCACTTGAGCCAAGCGCGAGTGTGGACGATCCACTGCTGCATGTGGTCTCCGTGGGCGAGACGCTGGCAACACTTGGCGCGCAGTCTGGCTTTGCCGTGGCAGACCTGGCCCAACGCAATAACCTCACCCAGCCGTATCTGTTGCTGGCCGGCCAACGTTTGAAGTTGCCGGCGCCTATTTCGGCGCGCATCCGGCTGCACCGTGTGGCCGCCGGCGAAACACTGTCAAGTCTCGGCGCGCAGTATGGCGTGTCACCCTATTTGCTGCGTCGCACCAACACGTTGTCGTGCGCGAATTGCCTGGCGGTCGGTCAATTGCTGCGCATCCCACTGCCCGACGGTGCAGAGGGTGTGACAAGTAATCTGCCAGAGCCTTTTGAGCGCGTTGAGATTACCCCGCGCCTGCCGCGCCAGGGCGATATCGTTGTTGTGAAAGTGCGTGCGAATCGCACCCTGCAAGAGATTGTGGGATCCCTGGCCGGCCGGCCATTGCGATTTGTGCCCCAGGCCGACGAGTATGTGGCGCTTTCCGGTGTGGCCGGCTTGCAGGATCCAGGCGTCTACACCGTCACCCTGCGAGCCATTGCAGAATCGGGCGCTGCTGCCGAGGTCAGCGGTCGCATCCAAACTGCTGCGGCCGGCTTCGGCTTCGAGAATCTGACCATCAGCCGGCGGTTGATCCCACTGCTCGATCCGCAGGTGAACATTGACGAACGCGTGGCGCTAGACGCCATTCTCAGCCAGTGGTCCGCCACACAATGGTGGGAAGGGCCGCTCCGGTTGCCTGCGTCGGGCCGGATTGCGTCGTATTTCGGCGCGCGCCGCAGCTTCAACGGCGGCATCTTGCGCACCTATCACAGTGGCACAGACATCATCGCGCCGGCCGGCACGCCTGTCTATGCGTCGGCGCCGGGCCGTGTTGCTGCCGTCCAAGAATTCATGGTGCGCGGCCTGGTGATCATCATCGATCATGGCCGGGGTGTGTTCACGGCGTACTGCCATCTGTCCGAAGCGGGCGTTCGGGTGGGTCAGATCGTCAACGCCGGCGACATGATCGGCAAGTCAGGCAACAGCGGACGCAGTGAAGGCCCCCACTTGCACTGGGAGCTGGCGGTGGGGGGCGTAACCGTGGATGCTTTGCCGTGGACCAGCCAGCCGATTCCTTGACGCAACTCGAACCCTCGCTATAATCAGCCCGTTTGTGAACTTAGGCGCAATCGGCCTGCCGGCCAAGCGGGGCCTTGTGTTGAGTGTTTACCGCCAGGTCTGCCTGCGCGTGATGCGCGTTGATTAGGGGTTTTGGATGAGAACTGATTTCGCGTTCATCGGTGTCATGCTCATCACGGCTTTTCTGCTGATGGGCGTCGCGGTCTTTGCCGCATCCCTTCTGCGCCCCAAAAAGCCCAGCCAAGCCAAGCTTGAAACCTATGAGTGTGGTATGGAAACCGTCGGTGATGCCTGGGTGCAGTTCCGCGTTCAATACTACATCTTTGCCCTCATCTTTGTGTTATTCGATGTGGGTGGTGTGCTACTGTTTCCCTTTGCAGTCGCGTTCAATGTCGTGCCGATCTATGCCGTGCTGGTCGTAAGCCTGTTTTTGGGCACACTCATGGCCGCTTTGCTGTACGCCTGGCGCAAGGGCGCGTTGCAATGGGATTGATCATGTCGTGGCTTGCGTGAGTCTTGAGTGCTGCTGGTTACTGCAAACTGAACATCCGATAAACTGTTGTTGCTAAAATCGCGAAACAAAACATTGTCGCCCCGCGCGTTGAGTGCGGGGCGCTTGCTGTAAGTGGGCGAACATGTTTCGCCAGAGGTGGGTAAGCTTATGTCGCTGATTGACACAATCAACAACTTGTTGAAGATCATCGGGGATGCTGTGGCGAATCTGGTTCAGAACATCCTAGGCCCCGGCCTGGGCGCCGACTTGATCGTTATGGGGCTTGGAGCATTGGCCTTGTGCACCGTGGCCGCGCTGACCTTCATGGCCATGACGTGGGCCGAGCGCAAAGTGGTGGCCCGCATCCAGAGCCGGGTTGGGCCAAATCAGGCCGGCCCATTTGGGCTGTTGCAGCCCATTGCCGACGGCATCAAGATGTTCACCAAAGAAGACACCACCCCGACCAGCGCCGACCGCTGGGTGTACAACGCCGCGCCCCTCATCATTGCCACGTTTGCGCTCCTGACCTTCGCAGTGTTCCCCATCGCGCCAGGAGTGGTTGGCACCAACCTCAATATCGGTGTGTTCTTCGTTATCGCAGTCGGCTCGGCCAGCACAGTGGCCATATTGATGGCCGGGTGGGGCAGCAACAACAAATATTCGCTGCTGGGCGCTTTCCGCACGGTAGCCCAGTTGGTGGGATACGAAGTGCCCATGCTGCTCAATGTCATCCCGGTGATCGTGTTGGCCGGCTCAATGGGACTGGCCGACATTGTGCAGCGCCAGACGCTCGCGGACGGCAACCCCGGTATCCCCTTCATTGTTTACCTCCCCCTGTCTGCACTGGCGTTTTTCATCGCCGGCGTGGCCGAAACCGGCCGTTCACCGTTTGACCTGCTCGAGGCCGAGTCGGAGATTGTAGCTGGCTTCCACGTCGAATACAGCGGCATGAAATTTGCCCTGTTCATGCTGGGCGAATACGTCAACACGCTGGCCGTGTCGATTGTATTTGCCACGTTGTTCCTGGGCGGCTACGCCGGGCCGATCCTGCCGCCTTATCTCTGGCTGGCGCTCAAGACAGCGCTGGTCTTCTTCGTCTTCATGTGGCTGCGCGGCACGCTGCCTCGCGTTCGCGTCGACCAACTGATGTCCTTGAACTGGAAGGTGCTGGTGCCCATGTCGGTCGTCAACATCATCGCCGTGATAATCCTGGCCAAGGTGTTCGTCACCAGCCCCGGCCTTCAGGCCGCCAATGGCGGCATTCTGGTGACGCCGGCGACACAGGCAGCCATTCTGTTTGTGGCCAACATCGCGATTTTGCTGTCTGGCCTGGCTATTGTAGCTCGCCGTGCGCGCGTGCTGCGCCTGGCCGAAGAGAGGCAACTCGAAAGCCGACGCCAGGCCAATCGCGCCGCTGTGTCGGGCTTCGCCGGAGGCGCCCCCGCCAAATGATTGTCGATTGGGGATTTCGGATTTGAGATTGAGCAAAATCCAAAATCCAAAATCCAAGATCCAAAATCGGTGCAGAGATGACCATTTCACAGATTCTGTTCATCGTGATCGCTCTTGTCGTGCTGGGCGGCGGCGTGATGGTGGTGACCGCGCGCAATCTGTTCCATGCGGCGCTGTTTCTGATCGTGTCGTTCTTTGGCGTGACCGGCCTGTATGTTCTGCTCGACGCCGGCTTCTTCGCTGCCGCGCAGTTTCTGGTGTACATCGGCGCCATTTCGATCCTGGTGATCTTCGCCGTGATGTTGACACGCGGCGTGCAGCAAGCCCAGCCGGCCAACTCACAATGGCCGGCTGCGCTGATTACCAGTGTGATTGTGTTTGTCATCATGGCAATCATGCTTGGCCCGATTGCTGTCACGATTGGCGATCGCCAGTTCGGCAATCTGAGCTGGCCGAATATCGTTGAAGGGCAGACCGTGCCGGCTGTGCCCGACGACAGCTTGGTGCGCCTGGGCCAGTCGTTTGTTGATTTCAATCAATACGGCGCCGCATTTCTGCTCACGGCAGTGCTGATTCTGGTGGCAATGGTCGGCGCGATCTGGGTGGCGCGAGATCGCACGCTGAAAGATGTAATGGAAGAGCGGGCTGAGCTGGCAGCCGAAGAAGCGCAGGAAGCCATGCTAGCCGGGCCGGCGCAGCCAGCGTTGCCGGTGGGCGCAGCGCAGGTCGCCGAGCCAACCGCCGAGCCTGCTGTGCGCCATTGAATTTGACCCAGGAGACATATAGGGTGATTGAGGTCGCGCAATGTTGAATGGAATACCCCTTTACTGGTTCTTGCTGATCTCGGCGGCCCTTTTCTGCATCGGGCTGTATGGCGTGCTGGCGCGCAAAAATGCCATCGCCATCTTGATGGGCGTTGAACTGATGCTGAACGCTGTCAACATCAACCTTCTGGCTTTTTGGCGCTATGTTGCCCCGAGTTCTCCCGCCGGCCTGGCGTTTGCCGCCTTTATCTTCGTCATCGCAGCCGCCGAAGCCGCCATCGGTCTCGCGCTGATGATTTCGGTGTACCGTAACACGCGGAGTGTCGACCCGGACAAACTCGACTCGATGAAACTATAACGGGCGTCGTAGACATTGTAGAGGTTGAGCCACTGACTCATTCAGCTTGTGAGAGGTTGCCTGGATGTCTGAGTGACCACGTGGCCGAGTTGCACCATGAGCAGAGAACTACTTCAAACCCTCACCTGGCTTGCGCCGCTGCCGCCGCTGCTGGCCTTTGCCATCATCGCGCTGTTCACACATCGGCATCGTCAGACCAGTTCGACGATCGCTGTTGGCGCAATGATTACGTCGGCCTTGCTGGCCTTTATTGTGTTCTTCAACGTGATCGGCATGCCTGATCTAGGCAAGTACCCCATCCGTCAGTCTATTCCGTGGATTCCAACCGGCGAGACTTTCCTGCGCATGGGCATTGCCGTCGATCCGCTGGGCGCCACCTTTTTGTTCATGGTGCCGCTCACGTGTTCGCTCATCTTTATCTACAGCACCGGCTACATGGCCTCTGACCCGCTGTACAGCCGGTTCTTTGCCTTCCTCAGCCTGTTCGGCGGCTCCATGATGGGGCTGGTCGTGTCAGACAGTCTGCTGGCCCTGTTTATCTTCTGGGAGCTGATGGGCTTCTGCTCCTACTCACTAATCGGTTTCTTTTATCGTAAACCCTCGGCCTATAAAGCTGCGGTCAAGGCTTTCATGACCACCCGCGTCGGCGACATGTTGCTGTTGCTGGGCATGGTGTATCTGTACAGCCAGACCGGCACACTCAACTTCTTTGACATCCTGCACAACGAAGAGGCGCTGCGTCTGCTGGCAGAGACGCCGGCGGTGCTGGGGTTGGGCATCTCGGCTGCCGGCATGATCGGCATCCTCATTTTCGGCGGCACCGTCGGCAAGAGCGCGCAGTTCCCGCTGCATGTGTGGTTGCCCGATGCGATGGAAGGCCCTACGCCAGTCAGCGCCATGATCCATGCTGCCACGATGGTCAGCGCCGGCGTGTTCATGTTGCTGCGCTTCTTTCCCCTCTTTCAATTCGCCGGCCACGATAACGTTGCCTTTACCATTGTTGGGGTGATCGGCGCAATTACGGCGTTGCTCGGCGCGACCATTGCGGTAGCGCAGTACGACATCAAGCGCGTGTTGGCCTTCTCCACCATCAGCCAGCTTGGCTTCATGGTGGCGGCGGTTGGCATTGGGGCATATATTGCCGCCGGCTTCCACCTGCTCACCCATGCCTTCTTCAAGGCGCTGTTGTTCCTCGGCTCCGGCTCGGTGATTCACGGCGTCGAGCATGGCCATCATCATGTGGCGCATCAGGCTTCATCAGGCTCGTCAGGCTCGCATGGTTCAGCGCACGCCGCGCATGAAGAACATGAAAAACCTCAAGAACACGCCGAACACGAGTTCGACCCACAGGATATGCGCAACATGGGCGGCCTGCGTCACAGAATGCCGATCACCTTCTGGACTTTCTTGATCGGTGGCCTGGCGCTCATGGGTTTTCCCTTCATCACAGCCGGCTTCTGGAGCAAAGACGAAATCTTTGCCGACGCTTTCCATGCAATGAATGAAGGCAATCCGTTGGCGCTGATTGTCTTCCTGGTGCTCGTGTTCTCGGCCACTCTGACGGCCTTCTACACCACCCGCCAGATCGCCCTGACCTTTTTTGGCCAGCCGCGCAGCGAAGCCGCCAAACACGCCGCCGAATCTGCGCCCAGCATGACAATTCCTCTGATTGTGCTGGCGGTGTTTGCCCTGTTCCTCGGTTTCATCAACGTGCCAAAGGACTTCCCGGTGTTTGGAGCGGTGCTGGGCGACGGCGCATACTGGCTGAAGAACTTCCTGATGTCTGGTCTGGTGGAGAAAGAACCGACGATTCCTTTCAATATCATTCCGGTGCTGTTCTCGCTGGCTGTGGTGGCAGTCGGTCTGGGGCTGGGGTATGTGGTGTATCTGCGCCGGCCTTTGCAAGCCGGCCAGACCGACCCGGTCGAGAAGCTGGGCGGCCTGTTCGCTTTCCTGCACAACCGCTGGTATTTCGACGCGCTGTACCGCGCCATCTTCATCCAACCCATGCAGTGGGCAGCCGACAACTACACCCGGCTGGTGGACAAGGGCGTCATCGACGCCGTGCTTGAAGGCGGCTATCGCGCCGGCAGCGTTGTGGCCGGCTGGTTCAAGACTTTCGATCGCGTGGTGGTGACCGGCATTTCAGACTTGATTGGCAACACCATTCGCGACATTGGCCGCGAGGGCCGCGAGTTGCAGAGCGGTCAGGTGCAGAACTACCTGCTCTCTGGCCTGATCGCCGCTGTGGTGCTCATCGTGTTCTTCCTGGTGTTCTCCCGGTAACAACTTTGGATTTGCGATTTTGGATTTGCGCCCAAGTCCAAAATCCAAAATCCAAAATCGGAAATCGATATGGATTTCATCAAAGCGAATCTGCTCACGATCATCACCTTCACACCGCTAATCGGCATGGCGCTGGTGCTGCTCACCCCACAGCAGCGCACCCGGCTGATCCAGTGGGGATCGATCGCCTTCAGCCTAATCCCGCTGGGTCTGGCCCTTTTCATGTGGGCCGGTTACGACATCACACAGGCCGGCTTCCAGTTTCGCCAGCAAGCCGTGTGGTTCCCGCAAGTGAACGCCAGCTATCATGTCGGCGTAGACGGCATCAGCATGCCCCTGATCGTGCTGACAACCTTCCTGCAACCGCTGGCTCTGCTCATGTCGTTGCGCATCGAGCGCGGCGTCAAGGCGTTCTTTGCCTTGTTCTTCCTGCTCGAAACTGCGGTGTTGGGCTGCTTTGTCGCGCTCGACCTGCTGCTGTTCTTCTTGTTCTACGAGATCAGCCTGGTGCCGATGTATTTCCTGATCGCCCAGTGGGGCGGCCAAAATCGGCGCTATGCCTCGTTCAAGTTCATCCTCTATACCATGTTCGCCAGCCTTGGCATGTTGCTGGCGATTCAGGTGATCGGCATCGCCTCGGGCAGCTTCGACCTGCTGTACCTGTTCTCTGATCTAGGCCGGCCTTTCACCGGCAACAACACCATCAACGCCCTGTTCGAGGACGCCAACACCTGGAAGAGCGTGGCCTTCTTTGCCTTCACCATCGCTTTTGCCCTAAAAGTTCCCATCTGGCCGTTGCACACCTGGCTGCCCGATGCGCACACCGAAGCGCCGACCGGCGGCTCGATGATCCTGGCCGGTATTCTGCTCAAGCTGGGCGGCTACGGCTTCCTGCGTATGGTCATCCCGTTATTCCCCGATGCCGCTGCGCAGTTTGCGCCGCTGTTGGCCCTGTTGGCATTGCTCAGCATCGTGCTTGGCGCATTCGCCGCCTGGGGCCAGAACGACTTCAAGAAACTGGTGGCCTACTCCTCGGTAAACCATATGGGCTTTGTGGCCATGGGCGTCGCGGCGGCGGCTGTGATGGCGGCCGACGCCACTCGGCATACTGATGCCGTCATCGCAGCCAGCGGCGCAACGTTGCAAATGGTCACCCATGGCCTGTCGTCGGCGGCCATGTTTGCGCTGGTCGGCGTGGTGTACGAGCGCGCTCACACCCGCGATCTCACCCAATTCGGTGGCCTGTGGTCGATTATGCCGATCTATGGCGCAATCCTGATTTTCTGCTCGATGGGGTCACTCGGTTTGCCTGGCCTGAGTGGTTTTGTGAGTGAATTCATGGTGGTGCGCGGCGCCTGGCCGGCCCTGACCCCCTACGTCATCCTGGCGATGGCCGGTCTGCTCGTCACCGGCATTTATATCCTCAAGTCGCTGCAAAAAGTGCTGCACGGCCCGCTGGGCGAAGCATGGCGGCACCATCCGTTGCCGGATATCCACTGGACCGAAACGCTGGCGGTTGCCCCGCTCATGGTGATGATGCTGGCGCTGGGTGTATATCCATTGCTGGCGCTAAATGTGATCAATGTCGGCGCGCTGGACATCTTCAGACTGTTGCCCTGAGCTTAATCCTGGAGACCTGCCGGCCAGAGGCTTTCTGCGATGAACTTCTCAATACCTGTGCTCACACTCATCATGCTGGCGCCGGTGATCGGCGCAGCCGTTATTTTGATCACGCCGCGCGAGCGGACCGACATCATCAAGACAGTCGCCGCCAGCGCCTTTGCAGTGTCCCTGCTGTTGTCGTTCTTTGTCTTCGCCGGCTACGACCGCGCCGTCGGTGGTTTCCAGTTTGCCGAGCAAACAAGCTGGATCCCCGAACTGGGCATCGGCTATCATGTCGCGGTCGATGGGTTCAGCGCACCCATGTTGCTGCTGACCGCCATCGTGGCTTTCTGCGCCGTGCTGGTGTCGTGGAAGCTGGATGACCGGCCCCGCGAGTTCTTCAGCTTTTTGCTGATGCTGGTGGCCGGCGTGTTCGGCGCGTTCATGTCGCTCGACATCTTCCTCTTCCTCATCTTTTACGAGCTGGTGCTGTTCCCCGTCTACGTGCTCATCGCAGGGTGGGGCAGCAAGAACCGCGAATATGCGGCCATGAAGCTGACCATCTACCTGTTCGTCGGCTCGCTGGTCGCCATCGTCGGCCTGCTGGTGGTGTACTTCCAGGCCGGCGCCACCTTCGACTTCGTCAAGCTGCAACAAGGCGTGCTGGCCCTCGCGCCCGAAAAGTTCGAGCAAATCAAGCCCTGGTTCATTGCTATCTTCATCGGCTTTGGCGTGCTGGCCTCTATCTGGCCCTTGCACAACTGGTCGCCCGACGGTTACGCTGCTGCGCCTACCGCCGTCTCGATGTTGCATGGCGGCGTCCTCAAAGCCACCGGCGCTTACGCCGCGCTGCGCTTCGGCGTGCAGTTGATGCCCGAAGCGGCTCAGTACTACCTGCCGGTGATCGTGTTCCTGTGCTTGGCGAATGTAATTTACGCCGGCCTGATCGCTTTCCGCCAGACCGATCTCAAGTACATCATCGGATTCTCGTCGGTGGCGCACCTGGGTTTGGTGTTGCTGGGCATCACGTCGCTGAATGAATTTGGCCTCAACGGGGCCGGCCTCGAACTCTTTGCCGGCGGTGTGATGACCGGTTTGATGTTCGCCCTGGTCGGCATGATCTATGAGCGCGCCCATCTCCGTGACATCGAAGAACTCAACGGCATGTTCCGTGTCATGCCGTTGGCCGCCATCGGCTTTGTGATCGGTTCTCTGGCTGCGATGGGCATGCCCGGCCTGCCCGGCTTCCCCGCTGAAGTGATGATCTTCATGGGGCTATGGCGCGCCGCTGAAACTCCCAGTCTCATCTTCCCCGGCCAGCTCAACTGGTGGTTTAGCTGGATCGCAATTGCCGGGGTCCTCACTGTCGTCATCACTGCCGCCTGGACGTTGCGCGTGGCCTACAAAGTCTACTTCAGCGAGCCAAAGAATCCCGAATTGCAAAAACTGCCCGGCCTGGATGCGCTCGAAAAGTTCTCCATCGTCTTCATGTGCGGCGTGCTTATTGTTGTCGGCGTCATGCCTAACACAGTGATGCAGGTCATTCAGGTTGGCGTTCAAACTATCCTGGCTTCGCTGACTCGAGCAAGCGGTTGAAGGGTGATCAATCATGGCGTACTCTGAATTTGACCCATCGCAGTTTCTTGCTATCGCGCCGGAAATTGGGCTGGTGCTGTGGGCGCTGGTCATTCTGGCCGTGGATATGTTCTCGGCTCGGCGCATCGCCCGTCGCACGCTGGGCATTCTGGCCGCAGCCGGCATGGCCGCTGTGTTGATCCTGTCGCTGTTGATCGCTGTTCCCCCAGCCGGCGTCATGCCTCAGATCGGCAGCGACCCGCGCAGCGTTCTCGGCGGCATGATTCGTCATGACCTGTTCGCATTTGTCTTTCGGATCATCTTTATCCTGGCCGGCATTTTGACCTGCCTGGTGTCGATCGACTTCCGCCCGGCCCGCGCCGGCGGCGAGTATTACGCCCTGCTTATCCTGGCCACCATGGCCATGGGGCTGATGGCCGCCAGCAACGACCTTATCATGCTATATCTGGCTACCGAGGCGTCGAGTTTTGCGCTGTACCTGCTGGCCGGCTTCATGCGTGACACGCCCCGCAGCGCCGAGGCTGGCATCAAGTATTTTGTGTTTGGCGCCGTCACATCCAGCATCATGCTCTATGGTCTGGCGTTGATCTTCGGCCTGAGCGGCGGGCAAACCCACTACGGCGCAGTGGCGCAGGTTCTGGCCGGCGCCGACACGCGCATGCTGGCTGTGCTGGCGATGCTACTCGTTATCGCCGGCTTTGCGTTCAAGACGTCGGCGGTGCCCTTCCATTTCTGGACCCCCGATGTGTATGAGGGCGCTCCCACGCCATTTGTCGGTTTCCTCAGCACCGCCTCGAAAGCGGCCGGCTTCGCCATCCTGATGCGCTTCCTCGTATACGTCTTCGAGCCGCCCTTCAGCCAGGCCTCGGTGGTGTGGGTGCAACTCATGCAGCCCTTGGCCATCCTCACCATGTTCCTGGGCAACCTGCTGGCGATCACACAAAGCAACATCAAGCGCATGCTGGCGTATTCCAGCATCGCCCAAGCCGGCTACATGCTGATCGGCGTCACCGCGTTCGGCTTTGCCTACAGCCGGCAGTCACCTGAAGCCGCCGCTGACGCAGTGGCGGCTGTGATCTTCTACGCCGCCACCTACATGCTTACCAACATTGCTGCCTTTGCAGTCGTCAGCATCGTTTCGCAGCGCGTGGGTAGCGAGCAGATCAGCGCCTTCAATGGCTTGGGCCGGCGCGCTCCTTACACCGCCCTTGGCATGACCGCTGCGATGCTCAGCCTGCTCGGCGCGCCGCCGCTGGTAGGCTTTGTCGGCAAGCTGTTCCTGTTCCGCGCCGCCATCAGCGACGATTTGCTGCTGCTGGTGGCGATCGGTGTGGTCAATGTGCTTATCTCGGTGTTCTATTACCTGGGTATCGTGCGGGCCATGTATGTCGAGCGATCACCCGATGACGAACAGCCGATTCGGATACCGGCGGCAACCGCCTGGGTCGTGTTGGTGTCCAGCGCCGCCATTTTGTTCATCACAGTCGCGTCCATGCAGTTCTGGTCTGTTGCGTTGGATGCCGCCAAAGCGCTATTGAACTGACCGTCGCTATGCTAAAATGCGCTGGCTTTGCGCTATGGGAAACGACAGAGAATCACCGATTGTCCTGCTGATCCGTGCCTTGCCGCCGGCCATTGTCGGCGCAATGGTGTTCCAGATCGCAATTGTGGTTGGTGGCTTGGTGTTGGGCGCTATTGTGCTTGGCCTATTTCTCGACACCCAGCTCGGCACGCGCCCTCTCCTGACGCTAGGCCTGGGCATCACCAGCCTGCCTTTATCTGTCTGGCTGACCTATCGCATCGCCCTGCGCGCCATCGCCAAAGCGCGCGCCGCATATGAAGCGCACTTGCGCAATAAGGCCAGGGCCGACTCAACCGATTCCTCTGCCGCGAATCCGGCAAGCGCATTGCCCGCCTCGCGGTGACACCCTCATTCCACGAGACGCACACACATGAAACCAAGAACGATTCTGATTCTCGCCTTTCTGATTTTTGCGTGCGTGATTGCCTGTATGCTGGGCAATTTCGGCAGCGGCGTGTCCATCCCGATCAACGGCCAGGATGTCACGTTCAAAGCCTTTGTGCCTAAGATCGTCGTGCCGGCCGAGATTATCGGCGAGCCGTGGTTCGAAATCGGCGGCGTCAAGATCGGCCTGTACAACACGCTGCTCACTACCCTGATCGTTGATGCCATCATTGTTGTGCTAGTGCTGCTGGGCCGGCGCGGTCTGGGCGGCATGCAGCCCGGCAACTGGTTCGCCAATGCCTGGGAAGCGTATATCGAACTCCTGTATCAACGTTTCATCGTCCCGACCCTGGGGCCGCGCGCCAAAACTGTTCTGCCGCTGGCTGTGACGCTCTTTACCTTCGTGTTGATCGCCAGCCTGTTCGAGGTCATCCCCGGCCATGAATCCATCGGCCCAGTCGAGCGTCCACATTCAGGCAAAGGCTATTGTCTGGTCGAAGTGGGCGGCGTCGGCTTGATCACCGGCCAGCCGGTTGATGAAGGCTGTCCGGCGCCAACCATCGGTTCTGCCGGCGGCGAAGCGCAGGCCGCGCTCGTCAGCGATGTCGCCGCCGCCGAAGGCGCAGCCGGCTCCGGCTTCATTGTCTTGCCGGTGATGCGCCGGCCCACCTCTGACCTCAGCACGACCCTGGCCCTGGCTCTGATCGCCTTCCTCTTTGTCGAAATCCAGGGCATTCGCGCCAACGGCGGCCATTACTTCGAGCGCTTCTTTAACTTCGGTGTGCTGCGCCGCGGTGCTGCAACCGGCGGCATGTCCGGTTTCATCAACTACATCCAATTCGCCGTTGGCTTCCTGGAGCTGTTGTCGGAGTTCATCCGCATCATCTCCTTCTCCTTCCGTCTTTTCGGCAACATGTTCGCGGGCACTGTGCTAGTTTTCGTCATGTCGTTCATCCTGCCCTTCGTGATGCCAACCATCTTTATGGCTTTCGAAGTTGCCGTTGCCGTCATTCAGGCTTTTGTCTTCATGATGTTGCTGGTGGTGTTCACATCGCTCGCTGTGGCGCACACCGAACACTAGTTCACTTTGGATTTCAGATCTCGGATTTTGGATTCGGCGCCCTTTCGGCTGTTTGCCCGGTTCTGAATCCAGAGTCAACGGTCGCTAATCGTCAATCGACAACTGTCAATTTCAAATCGCTAATCAAAATTCGTAAATCGGAGAGAGTGTCATGGATCAACAAGCTGCAAACGAACTGGGCAAGCTGATTGGCGCGGGCATCGCCGGCGGCGCAGGCATGATTGGCCCCGGCATTGGCATTGGCCTGGCCGGCCTCGGCGCGCTCATCTCGATGGGCCGCAACCCCGAGGTCACCTCGACCCTGCAAACCTACATGATTCTGGTCATCGCTTTCGCAGAAGCGCTCGCCATTTTCGCGCTGGTGATTGCCTTCCTGTTGTTGTTTGCCATTTAGAACCCGTAGAACTAGAACCCGTAGAACCGGCTAGAACCGGTCACAGAGGTGCACCCTTGAACTTCCTGGCTATTTCCCAAGTGATGGCCGAAAGCGGCGGCGGAACCGATGTTCTGGGCAACCTGGGCATCAATTCCTTCCTGCTCGTCGCCCAGATCCTCAACTTCATCTTGCTGCTCGTTTTCCTCAACCCGCTCATGATCAAGCCGATCATGCGCGGCCTGGAAAATCGCCGCAAGCGCATCGAGGAGAGCCTGGCTAACGCCGCCAAGGCCGATGAACGACTGGCGAATGTCGAGAAAGACTATCAAGCCAAGATGGCCGAAGCCGAGGCTGCTGCTGCCAAGATTCGCGCCGAGGCCCTGCAAAGCGCGCAGGCCGAACTAGACAATCTGCGTAAGGCCGCACTGGCCGATGCCGACCGCATCCGCGAGCAAGCGCGCGTGGACGCACTCGCCGAGCGCAACCAGACCTTGGCTCAGTTGCGCACACAGGTTGCCGCGTTGGCTATGGCTGCCGCCAACAAAGTGATCGGCGATTCGCTCGATGCCCAACGCCAACAGGCGCTGATCAACGATTTCTTCAGCAAGGTGCCGGCCGGCATGGTCACCGATGTCAAGGCCGATGGCGCCTCGGTTGTGGTCACCAGCGCGTTGCCTCTGTCGGCTGACGAACAGGCCCGTGTTAAGGCCGACCTAACCCGTCAGCTCGGTCAGGTTGGCGACCTGACCTTTGAGGTCGATCCGGCTATCCTGGGTGGTCTGGTCGTGCGTGTGGGTGACAAGGTCATCGATGGCAGCGTGGCCGGCCGCATGGGTGCGCTCCGTCAGTCGTTGGGCGCATAAAGCCAAAGCCGCCTATACCCATCACCGTGTACAAAAGCCGGCGTCAGCCATCCAGTTGCCGACGCCGGCTTGTTGTTTTTCCCTGCGCCTTGTGCCAGGTCTTTCAGATGCCGCTCAGATGCCGCTCACACGCTAAGCTCTTTTCGTCCCTTTCTCGACCTTTGCCCAGGTATCCTTTAGCGTCACCGTGCGGTTGAACACCAGCCTGTCTGGTGTCGAGTCGGGGTCGAGACAGAAATAGCCCTGGCGCATGAACTGGAAGCGGTGAATGCCGTCTTTGTATTGTGGGTTTGGGGAAAGATCGGCCAGCGACGGTTCGGCCTTGCAGCCGGTCAACACAGTCAATGAATTCGGGTTGAGGTTGGCTGTGTAATCCTGGCCGGCCGGCGTGTCGTCCGGGTTGGGTTTGGAGAATAACTGCTCGTACAGGCGCACTTCTGCATCTACTGCGTGCGCTGCCGACACCCAGTGTAATGTCCCCTGCACCTTGCGGCCATCTGGCGTCACCCCGCTGGCCGACTCGGGGTCGTAGACACAACGTAATCCGATCACGTTGCCGGCGGCGTCTTTGATTGCCTCACGGCAAGTGATGTAGTAGCCGTGCTTCAATCGCACCTCGCGCCCCGGCCCCAGTCGGAACCAACCCTTCGGCGCATCCTCGCGGTAGTCGTCTTGCTCGATGTACAACTCGCCCGAAAACGGCACCTTGCGTGTGCCCGCGCTGGGGTCTTCGGGGTTGTTGTCAGCGTCTACCCACTCCACCTTGCCGGCCGGCCAGTTTTCGATCACCACTTTCAGCGGTTTCAGCACTACCATTACGCGCTGCGCCCGCTTGTTCAGGTCGTCGCGCACGCATGCCTCCAGCAATCCATAGTCAACTGTGCTGTTGGCCTTGGCCACACCGATGCGATTGCAGAATTCGCGGATTGCTTCTGGTGTGTAGCCGCGCCGGCGCAGACCGCAAATCGTTGGCATGCGCGGGTCGTCCCATCCCCGCACAATGCCGCGTTTCACCAGATCGATCAGCTTGCGTTTGCTCAGCACCGTGTATGTCAGGTTCAGCCGAGCAAACTCAATTTGGCGCGGGTGATATATTCCCAGCGCGTCCAGACACCAGTCATATAGCGGCCGGTGATCTTCGAATTCCAGCGTGCAGATTGAGTGGGTGATCCCCTCAATGGAGTCTGACTGCCCATGCGCCCAGTCGTACATCGGGTAGATGCACCACTTGTCGCCGGTGCGATGATGCGTGGCGCGCAGGATGCGATACAACACCGGGTCGCGCATGTTCAGGTTGCCCGAAGCCATATCGATTTTGGCGCGCAGTGTGCGCGATCCATCCGGAAACTCGCCCCGCCGCATGCGCTCGAACAGGTCTAGATTCTCCTCGACCGAACGATTGCGATAGGGGCTTTCGCGCCCCGGCTCGGTGAGCGTGCCGCGATACTCGCGGATTTCATCTGCGCTCAGGTCACACACATACGCTTTGCCGGCTTTGATCAATTGCACCGCCCATTCATACAACTGGTCAAAGTAATCCGACGCAAAGAAAAGCCGGTCTTCCCAGTCTGCGCCCAGCCAGCGCACGTCCTGCATGATGGCGTCTACGTACTCCTGCTCTTCTTTGGTTGGATTAGTGTCGTCGAAGCGCAGGTTGAATTTGCCGCCGTAATCGCGCGCAATCCCATAGTTCAGGTGAATCGATTTGGCGTGGCCGATGTGCAAGTAACCGTTCGGCTCTGGCGGGAAACGGGTGTGCACGCGCCCGCCAAAGCGGCCGGCGCGGTTGTCTTCGTCGATCAGATCGCGGATAAAGTCTTTCGAGATAAGCAGGGGAGTCTGGGTTGCAGCTGTGTCATCCGTGGCCATGTGCAGCAGGCTCTCTTCCGTTCAAGTTGGGCGTGATTATAGAACACCCGACTCGCCGCCGGCCCGGCGCAACACAAAAATACGCGGATGCAGCCCGCCCAGTTCCACCCGCAGCGTTTTGTCCACAGTCCACACCCCGCTTGTGCTCAGCGCCGAAGCCATGAGCCGCACCTCATGCGTGATGACGACAAAACGCGCTCCCGGCTTGGCTACCCGCGCCGCTTCGCTGAGGATGCGCGGGTACAACGCCACATTCTGCGCATGCGACCCGACCAGATGGCCGAACGGTAAATCAGCACACAGCGCGTCCACGCTGTGGCTTGCCAGCGGCAACGCGCCGGCGTCGCATTGGCATAGCTCACCCTTGAAGCCGCCGGCTGTCAGATTCTGTCGCGCGCAATCCAGCGCGGCTTGGCTGATATCGCATCCGATTGCCAGTTGCGCCGGCCCCCATGTCAGCCGTTCGACCAACAGTGAGCCAGACCCGCAGGCCAGATTGACGAACATATCCTGCGTCGAAGGCTGCGTCAGCAGCGCCATCGCGTGCGCCACCGCCGCGTTCAGCGCCCCTTCAAAATTGCACACGCGCCACGCGCGTGTGGCCAGAGGCCGCGGCGACAGTCGCACCAACACGTCCCATCCGCGGCGGCTGCCCGAGCCGTTTGCCTGCCCTGCCCGTACCCGGATGACCAGGTCGCCTTCTGTCTCTGCCACAATCAGATTCGTCCGTTGTGACAACTCGCGCTTCAGCCGCGTCATCACGGTCGAGTCTGAGCCGGCTGCACTGAGATAGAGCGATCGGTAGGCGTCGGGGTTCAGGCTGCGCGCCAACGCAATCAGCGACAGCACGGCGCGAAAGTGCTCATCGCCCAGCAAAGCTTTTGGCCGTGGCACGGCGAAATGTTTCATCACGTAAACGGCCTGCGCCGTCTTTAACGCCAGCAGCGCGCGCAAATTCCCGCTGTAGGTGAACTGCACAACGCCGGCCGGCGTTTGGTCTGCTGGCAATTGCCGCAGCGTGACGCGTGCGCCCAGTTTCGCACGCAGTTCCTGGCGTGCGATTTCCTCCAGCCCTTGTGCCACATCGGCCTCGCACAGGTGAACAACAGGTTTGGTGGTCATGCTGTCTTTGTGGGATGCGCGATAATCATACGGATGAGCAATCTCAACTCTCTCACCCTGCATGTAGCATTGAACCAGGCAGTAGAGTGGCTGACTGCTGCCGAATACGCCCAGGCAGTCGCGCGTTGCGAGGAGCTATTATCCTCTTATCCAAGCGCGGTGCGCGTGTTAAGCGTCCGCGCGCGCGCGTTGCAAGCAATGGGAGAGACAGCCCGCGCTGCTCAAGACTATGCACGTGTGCTCGAGATCACCCCGGCCGATCAGCAATCGCTGTCTGGCCTGATGCGCTGCCAGTTGCGTTTCGGCCAGCAGCGCGAGGCCACCCTCACGGCTCGTCAGGTGCTGGATTACGACGCAGGTCATGTCGATGCGACGCGCCTGGTGAGAGCAGCCGGCGGCGATCTCAGCCTGGCCGGCCGCGTGTTGCGCCTTCGCCAGCGTTTCGCAGCCGGTTTCACCAATCAGGCCATTGCCGACCTGCGCGCCATGCTCGACGCCGCCCCCGACCGCGTAGATCTTCAAGTGATCCTTGCCGAGATGCTGTGGCGCGCCGGCCTGCGCGTGACTACCGTCGAGTTGTGCCAGTCCATTCTTGACGCACAGCCCGATTGCCTGAACGCCCATGTCCTGCTCTACGCCTTGTGGTCTCAGCTAGGCTCGACCAGCATGAGCACATTTCACCGCCAGGCAGCAGCCCGGCTCGATCCCGATTTTCGAGAAACGGCGGCCTGGCTGGGTGATCGCTCCCCCCTGGCCGTTCAGGATGTGCCGGCTTTGATTGACCTCGCCCGGCGCGAGACATCTGTCGGGTCTGATGAGGATGAGCGCGATCGTTCCGAATGGGTCGCTCAGTTGATTGCGTCGCCGGCCGGCCCGGCCCCAGCTCATGCTGCCCTCACCGATGCTGTGCCCACAGATGCCGTCATCGCTGCCGACGTTGATCCTGTGATCTTCCCGCCCCCGCCGCTCGACTGGCAGCCTGGTGACAAACACGACCCAATCGCGCAGGTTAAAGCAACTGAGCATGACAAAGACAATAAAGACAATAAAGACAATAAAGACAATGATGAGGAATTGCCGGCCTGGCTCAGTGGTATGCGCGAGCAAAGCCGGCCACTCACCGACTCGGACTGGGAGGGAATTGTTCCCGCTGAGGATGGCAACTCAGTTAGCCAAGTAGCAGCGCCGCCCATGTCCGAATTTGCGTCTGTGTCATCCCTCGTCGTGCAGCCTGCGCCGCCTGACGAGCCTGGGGTGAGTTTGACACCGCTCGAATGGCAACCCGCCGAGCCGGAACAGCCGGTTGAAGCAGCATCCCCGGCGACTGTCGGCCAGATCAGCCCGCATGGCGGCACAGCAGCACCCGCTATTATCGCGCCTGTGATCAGCGAAAGCCCTGCCGAACAAGGCGCTGTCGGGCCGGGGGCGCGCCTACGCCCCACGCGTAAAGCGCGCCGTCCTAAAGCCAAAATCTCGGCAGAACATTTGCTATCATTGGCCCGCCGCGCCATAGAAGCGGCAGACTACAGCCAGGCAGCTCTGTACTATGCCCAACTCATTGCACTCAGCAAGCAGCTCGACCAAGTCCTGGCTGATCTCGATGCGGCCACACACGCCTATCCTGATGTGCCGGAATTCCACACCTTGTTGGGCCGGATCTACACACGCAAAGGCGATGTCAGCGCCGCACTGGCTGCCTATCAACAAGCCTTGAGGTTGAAATCCTGATGGCCGCCGGCAGTGTGAGCTGCCGGCGCGCTTAATGAGCAAGAACAAGGAGAATCATGGCAATTGAACGCACTCTCATCATTGTCAAACCCGACGGCGTGCAGCGCGCGCTGGTGGGCCAGGTGATCGCACGATTCGAGTCTCGCGGCCTGCGCATCGCCGGCCTCAAGCTGATGCGCATCTCCCGCGAACTCGCCGAAGATCACTATGCCGAGCACAAAGGCAAACCGTTCTATGAGGGCACGGTCAGGTATATGACATCCGCCCCAGTGGTCGTCATGGTTTTGGAAGGCCCCGACGCCATCGCGGCAGCGCGAGCGACGATGGGCGCTACCAATCCGCTGAACGCACAACCCGGCACCCTGCGCGCCGACTTCGGCTTGAACATCTCACGCAACATCGTGCATGGCTCAGACAAGCCTGAGACGGCCGAGCGTGAAATCAACCTGTACTTCAAGCCAGACGAATTGCTCAGCTATGAGCGCGCCGGCGATGCCTGGCTGACCGAATAACATGTTTCGTACCCGCTTCGCTCCATCGCCCACCGGCGAACTGCACATCGGCAGTGTGCGCACCGCGCTGTTTTCGTGGCTGGCAGCCAAACATGCCGGCGGACAATTCTTCATCCGCCTAGAAGACACCGATCAACGCCGCTATGTGCCGGGTTCTGCTCGGCGCATCCTCGAAACGTTCGACTGGCTCGGCATCGAGCTGGATGGCGGGCCAGATCACGCTATGCTGCGGCAGATGAAGACCAACGAGGATTATCCCGGCGCGCTAGAAGACGGCAGCTATCGTGGCATTCCCGGCCCATTTGTGCAATCACAACGCTTGTCGCTCTACAAGCAGTGGGCCGAATGGCTGATCGAGCACGGCTATGCCTATCGCGCCAACGAAACGCCGGAAGAGCTGGACCGAATGCGCAAGGAGGCCGAAGCGCGACGCGAGACATTTCTTTTCCGCGAGCACATGCGCCTGCGCACCGACATCGACCCAAGCCAGCCACATGTGATTCGCATGCGTGTGCCCTGCGAAGGCGTGACACGCTTTCACGATCTCATCAAAGGTGATGTGGCTTTCGACAATGCTCTGATCGACGAACAGGTGCTGCTCAAGGCCGATGGATATCCCACCTATCATCTTGCGGTAGTCGTGGACGATCATTTGCAGGGCGTCACACACGCCATTCGCGCTGACGAATGGTTGCCCAGCACTCCCAAGCATTTGCTGCTCTATCAGTATTTCGGCTGGGAACCACCCCTGTTTGCCCATGTGCCAAACGTGCGCGGCGAGGACGGCAAGAAGCTCAGCAAGCGCCATGGCGCCACCAGCGTATTTGACCTGCGCGACAAGGGATACATTCGCGAAGCCATCCTCAACTTTCTGGCGCTTCTGGGCTGGGCGCCGGGCGGTGGAGACGAACAGAACGTCTTCACAGTCGAAGAGCTGATCCAGAAGTTTTCGCTCGACCGAGTGGGTAGTTCGCCGGCCGTGTTCAGCGATGACAAGCTAGACTGGCTGAACGGCGTGCATATTCGCCGCCTGCCGCCAGAAGAACTGGCCCGCCGGCTGCAACCTTTTGTTGAGCGCGATGGAATCGTTTTGGACACGCCGGAGAAGCAGGACAAATTCAGGCGCGCCGTGCCGCTCATTCAAGAACGGCTGAAGACGTTGACCGACGCGACCCCGCTGATCGATTTTCTGTTCCAGGATATCCCAACGCCGCCTCAAGACGCACTGATCGGCCCAAAGATGGAACATCATCTGTCGCTACATGCCTTGCGAGAAGCGCGCCGCGTGCTCGAATCGCTGCCGATATTCGAGGATAAGCCGATGGAGGTGGCCATGCGCGCCCTGTGCGATGAGCTGAAGCTCAAACCGACACAGTTATTCACCATCGTGCGCAATGCCGTCACAGGCAAGAGTGTGACGCCTCCCTTGTTTGGAACAATCGCCATTCTGGGCCGCGAAGTTGCGTTGGAACGGCTGGACCGCGCAATCGCCGTTTTGAGCCATTAACAGCTTAACACCTTAAAACCTTATGTGCTCTGGCAGGCAAATGACAAGATGATGCCGGGCGTCTCGTGTGTGATTGCTCGCCGACAAGTAAGTCGTTCCCCTCTCGTAGATAAGTATTCTCAACCGGGCAGGCTCAATGAATCAATCTGAACTCCTCGACATGATTGGGCGCGCTGTCGGCGCTGTGCGCGCTGTGTCAGACCAGCCTTGGCGTGTTCTTGTGGTGCTCGGCAGCGGGCTTGGCTCGCTGGCCGATGAAGTGTCGGGCGCCATTCGCATTCCCTTCCACGATATCCCCGGCTTTGCCCGCTCGACTGCGCCGGGGCACGGCGGGCGATTCGTCATCGGCGACCTGTTTGGCCTGCCGGTGGCAATCATGCAGGGCCGGGTTCATTTCTATGAGGGCTATCCCTTGTGGCAAGTGACGCTGCCGGTGCGCGTGGCCCGCGCAATGGGCGCGCACACCATGATCGTGACCAATGCAGCCGGCGGCATCAACCGCGCCTTCAATGCCGGCGACGTGATGCTGATTACTGACCACATTAATTTGCTTGGCTTGACCGGGGCCAATCCACTCATCGGCCCGAACGTTGATTCGCTGGGCGCCCGCTTTCCGAACATGATCAACGCCTATGACCCAGATCTGCGTCAGCAGGCGGCCGAGGTGGCTCGCCACGAGGGAATCGATCTGAAGGAAGGGGTATATGCGGGCCTGTCTGGCCCAACCTTCGAGACGCCGGCCGAAGTACGTTTCTTGCGGGCGATCGGCGCCGATGCGGTGGGCATGTCCACTGTCAATGAGGTTGTGGTGGCGCGGCATGCCGGCATGCGTGTACTTGGGCTTAGCGGCATCACTAACGTCGCCCGGCTCAGCGCGGATGAAGGCGAGCCGCCTTCGCACGAAGAGGTGCTGCAAGCCGGCAAGGTTATCGCGCCAAAGATGCTGGCCATTATCCGTGGCGCGCTTAAGAGAATGACAACAAGACAATCATAATCGGATAGCGAGCGCCGGGCAGTCCTTAGCGGATATGGAGATCATTCCCCAGCTTATCAAAAGCTATTCCACAGTGCTGTATGCTGTGTGCGGCATCGCCTGCCTATATTTCGTGTTCACCGGCGTGGCATCTTTGCGCGAGCTTCAGCGCGCCGTCTTCAGACTCGAACGCAGTGCAGTCATGTCACGCGTAGTTAGCGCCTGGCTAAAGGCCCTGTTGTGCGTTGTGGCCGCCGGCATCGTGTTCGCTGTTTCAGCCTTCGCGCCGGCCCGCACGGCCAACTCGCTGCTGGGCGATGCCACCACAACACCCGGCGCCGGCCTGCCGGCCACTTCGATGCCCACCGCCGAAATCAGCGCTGCCGACCTGACACAGGCTGCCGCATCCACTGTCATCGTCATCATTGTAGATGGCACCCCAGAGCCTGCCCAAACAGCCGCGACGCTTTCGGTTGCTGCGTCCGATGCTGCGGTCACTTCAGCCCCGCTGCCGGGGCCGGCGCCGACTGCCAATCCAAACCCGCAGCCGGCCCCCACTTCAGCTCCTCAGCCAACCGCCACCGAATTGCCAACCCTCACACCCGAAGCGCCCGCGCAGCCTGACATCCCCATCGATTGCAGCAGCCCCGATGCCCAGATTTACAGCCCGGCGGCTAATGAGACTGTCGTCGGCGTCTATACCGTGCGCGGCACTGCCATCGTCGAAGCCGGCGGCTTCTACAAGCTGGAAATTCTCATGCCCGGAGCCGTCCAGTGGTCGTTCATGGGGCGCGGCGATGCCACAGTGCAAAACGGTGAACTGCTCTCCAGTTTCAACTTCAGCGCTATCCCGCCCGGCGTGTATCCATTTCGCTTGGTGACCGTGCAAGCCAACTCCAACATCGCTGCCATTTGCCAAATCCCGATTGTGATCGGACAGTGACCGTATGCACATTCGCGCCGCTGATCTTGCCGATGTCGAGCACATCCTGGCGCTGGACCACAGCTATTTGACCGACCACGTCTGGCAGATGAGTGGGTCGCCTGGCATGCGCCACACTGCCGGCCGCGCTTTGGCCATGCTGGGCGAATATACGGCGATTTTCCGCCTGGCGCGCCTGCCCCGCCAAATGCAAGTGCCCTATCCGCATGACACCCGCACGCTGCGCCGCATTTTGCATCGCTGCGACCACGTCTGGGTGGCGCTTGGCAGCAGCTCGTCTGACCTGATGGGATATATCGGTCTTGCCTGGGTGCCCTGGCAGAATACAGGCTGGATTCCGTGCCTGGCCGTAGCGCCGGCGCTGCGCCGGCGCGGCATCGCCACGCAATTGCTCAAGACTGCCATAGCCCAGGCAAAATCCGACGGGCTGCATAGTGTTACCATGGATGTGCAGACGAAGAACTACCCGGCCACGCGCTTCTGCCAGACGCGCGGCTTCCGGCTGGCCGGCTATTCCGACAATTACTACAGCGCCAGCGACATCGCGTTGTTCTTCGCATATAGAATCCGCTGATTGGATTGGGCGATGGCTGACCTGCTGAACAATATCCTGGGCGGCGTGACGTTGCTGAATCGCATCGTCACCACAGGCATCCTGATCACCGCGTTTGCGCTCATCATCTACATCGGCCTGTACAACCGGCGCAGCCGCATCGCCCGCTCGTTTGCCGCGTTGCTGGCGTGTTTGATCGGCACGTATCTGGGTGACCTGCTGGCCCAGATTTCCACCCCCCCGCCGCACCTCTGGCTGCGCTTCCAGTGGATTGGCATTGCCTTCATCCCTGCTGCCGCGCTCAGCCTGTCTGACACGCTGCTGAGCGCGACGGGCGATGTCTCCCCCACGCGGCGCGTAGCAGCGCGCGCCGGCTATATGGCCGGGCTGCTTGTCTTTTTGCTGGTTGCATTCACCGGGCTGGTGGCGACGCCGGGCATGACAGACGCTGACCTGCAACATCTGACACCGGGGCCGCTCTTCTTCCCATTCACGTTGTACTACTTTGGCAGTTTGGGCTGGGCCACCTACAATGTCATCGAAGCGCGCCGGCGCTCGTTGACAGCTACCAGCAAGCGCCGCATGACCTACTTCGTGCTGGCATTCCCTGCGCCGATGTTGGGCACTTTCCCCTATCTGCTGCCTGTTGGATGGCCGGCCGGACTTCCGTTGCTCGTGCCCTGGTCAGCCATTCTGCTGGTGAATATGGGTGTCGGTGCAGCCATCACTTTCATGGGCTATACCGTCGCGTATTACGGCGCCAGCGCGCCTGATCGTGTGATCAAGCGACGCCTCATCAAATATCTTATTCGCGGGCCGTTGCTGGCGGCTATAGTCATCACCGCGCTGGCGCTGAGTACCCGTATTGAGAAGTGGTTGGGGCTACCCGGCGAGATCGTTGGTCTGGTTGCAGCAGCCACGATCATTTTGTTGACGCAACTCGTCATCGTTACCCTTCAGCCCGCGCTCGACCGGCTGATTGCCGGCGACGATGCCCCAGAGGTCAGGCGCTTACAGCAGTTTAGTGAGCGGTTGATGACGGTGTCTGACCTGACCCAGTTTCTTGAAAATATCCTGGCTGCATTGTGCGATCTGCTGCGCGCCCGCACAGCCTTTATCATGCAGATCGTCACCTCTCGCGGCATCGATCCGATACTGGTGTCGATCGGCACCGTTGATCTGGGCCAGTTGTCTTCTCCTGACGCCATTCGCTCTGCGTTGCACCGTCCGAATGGCAAATCGCCCATGGCCGGCGAAGCTGCCCTCAACGAGCGCCCGCTCAACGAGCGCCCGCTCAACGAGCGCCGCTTCCGCTTCGTTGGTCAGAGTGAGCGCGAGACTTTGCGCACCTTTGAGCTGGAGCACGACTTTATCCAGTGGAACGACTACTGGCTGATTCCGTTGCGCGCCCGCGAACATGACAACAGCCCCGAAAGACTGACCGCCGATGTGAACGGCGCGCCAAATGATGACACCTTCGGCGGCGAGCCGGCTGTTCTGGGGGTCATTGGCCTGATTGCGCGCGCGCCCGACTTGACCGACGAAGAGCGACAAGGCGTGGCCCTGCTTGTGGCGCAGGCCGCGCGTGCATTGGAAGATTCCATCAAGCAACAACGCGCCTTCGAGGCTTTGGAGCGCATCATTCCTGAAGCTGAAGACATGCAGCGTCGCATGGCTCAAACCCGCAACCCGGCTGCCCCCACTGTGGCCGACTTTGAGCTGACGCCCGAAGGCTATGATGATTTCACGCATCTGGTGCGTGATGCGCTCAGCCATTACTGGGGCGGCCCCAAGCTGACCAACTCGCCGTTGATGAATTTGAAGATCGTCACCGACGCCTTGCAAGCCAACAACGGCAACGCGACCCGCGCGCTGCGGGCGGTGCTGACGGAAGCGATTGACCGCCTCAAACCTGATGGCGTGCGCAGTATGACGGCCACCGAGTGGCTGCTGTACAACATCCTCGAAATGAAAATCATCCAGGGCCAGCGCGTGCGCGATGTAGCTCGCAAGCTGGTGATGAGCGAGAGTGACCTGTATCGCAAGCAGCGCGCTGCGTTCGAAGAAGTTGCTCGCATCGTCATGGAAATGGAGCGTGAGGCACGCGAGCGCGAGTTAAAGAACAGATCCAATCCTGCCATGGACAGCTCAGAGCGCGATCCCCTCTCGTAACATCACATGCAGACATGTAAACAGGCCGCCGGGCTTGTCGGCTGCTTGCCCACTGCGCACGACCGGCTAAAATCCAGATCGATCTCGATCATGTGTGAATCCAAGGCAAGAGTCAGATCATGAAGAAAGCCCTGATTGTCTATGGGGGATGGGACGGTCACGAGCCGGCCCAGGTGTCCGAATTATGCGAAGCTGCATTAAAGCGCAACAGCTTTGAAGTCGAGAGGTCCGACACCCTCGACGCATTTCTTGATCTCGACAAGCTCAAGCGGTTAGACCTGATTGTTCCTATCTGGACCATGGGTTCGATCAAACGCGAACAACTCGGCCCTGTGCTCGAAGCCGTGCGCAGCGGCGTGGGCATCGCCGGCTGCCACGGTGGTATGGGCGACGCCTTCCGCCAGGAAACCGAGTGGCAGTTCATGTGCGGCGGACAGTGGGTGGCTCATCCGGGCAACGATGGCCGGCTGTACACAGTCGAGATCATCGATCACAACCCCATCACTCAGGGCCTGGCAGATTTTGAAGTGCGTTCAGAGAAGTACTACATGCATGTCGATCCGGCCATTCGTGTCATGGCCATCACGCGCTTCGAGGACTACGGCGATACCATCATGCCGGTCACATGGACCAAGACCTATGGCCGGGGCCGCGTCTTTTACACCTCACTTGGGCACCATGCTGATATTGTGGCCATGCCGCAAACCATGCAGATGTTGGAGCGCGGCATGTTATGGGCTGCCGGCCAGTGGCAGACTGACATGGGCATTCCGTTTGCGCAGGTCTATTGCCGCTGAGCTGCGCCGCCCTCTGTGTTCTACGTGTCACTGCTCTTGCAGTTCGATCTTGGCCACAAGACCCTTCGGCTCGCTGCCGAGGCGTTGTCCCGGCTGAAGCGCGCTGGGCTGCCATACGCCGGCAGCGCGCCGGTCGTCGTAGCGCAACACGCTGTGCCGGTCGCTGTCATCTCCCACCACGTCGATGATTTGCTCGCCAAACAGGGAGCTGGCGTAGCCCAGTTGTCTGCGCACTGCCTCGCAGGTGAACGGGATGAAGGGCGAAAGCAGCACGCTCAACGAATCGATCACGCGCGCGGCAACGTATAACTGAGTGGCGGCGCGCGCTTTGTCGCTCTTGATCGTCTTCCACGGCGCTTCTCTGTCCAGGTACTGATTGGTGGCTGTGGCAAGCTCCATCGTTTTGCCTAACGCCTCGCGCAGGTGCACCGCATCTAATGAAGCGCCTACCTCGCCAAAGGCGGCTTCGCTCTGGGCCAGGAGCGCCTGATCACCTGCCGACAGTTCACCGGGCGCAGGGATGCGCTGCTCGAAGTTCTTCCAGATTTGCGACAACGTGCGCTGCACCAGATTGCCCCATTTGGCCAGCAGCTCGCTGTTGTTGCGCTGCACGAAGTCGCTCCAGCTCCAGTCGGCATCTTTGTTTTCGGGCATGATGCTGGTGAGATAGAAACGCACCGGATCGGGGCCATATTTGGCGACCAGGTCGATCACGTCGAGTGAGACGCCCAGGCTCTTGCTGAATTTCTGCCCGCCCAGGTTCAAATATTGGTTGGCCGGCACATCATAAGGCAGATTGAAGTGTGGCGCCTGGGCTGCGCCGTCCCAGGGCTGGCCGAGTCGTTCCATGCCCAGCAGCACAGCCGGCCAGAGCACGGTGTGAAACAGAATGTTGTCTTTGCCGATGAAGTTGTAAATCCTGACATCGCCGGCTTTGCGGTACCAGAAGTCCTGCCATGCCTCAGGCCGGCCCGACAGCGCCGCCCATTCCACCGTCGCGGTCAGGTAACCCAGCAACGCCTCGTACCACACATAGATGCATTTGCCTTCGGTATCGGACAGCGGCACCGGAATGCCCCAGGTTAGATCGCGGGTGAAGGCGCGCGGCTCGGCTGTGCCGGCGTAGTGGCGCGAGAAGTCCAGCACGGTGTTGCGCCAGTAGCCATCCTTGTCTGACAGGTAAGCCAGCAGCGGCTCGCGCAGCGCCGGCAGGTTGAGGAAATAGTGCTCCGACTCGCGCACCACCGGCGCGCTGCCGTCGATGCGGCTGCGCGGGTTGATGAGCTGTGTGGCGTCCAGCAGGTTGCCGCAGTTGTCGCACTGATCGCCGCGCGCCTTGTCGTAGTTGCAAATCGGGCAGGTGCCTTCGACCAGCCGGTCAGGCAGGAACTTGCCCTGGGTCTCCGAGTAGAGCTGCTTCTGTTTGGCCTTGAACAGATATTCGTTGTCCAGCAACCGCCGGAACATCTGCTGCGCGATCTCGTGGTGATTGCGCGTGTCGGTGTGTGTGAACAGGTCATAGCTGATGCCGATTGCTTTCTGTGTCTCCAGAAAGCGCGCATGGAAGTGCTCGAACACCTGGCGCGGCGTCTTACCTTCCTTCTCGGCCCGCACCACGATCGGTGTGCCGTGCGCGTCGCTTCCGCTGACCATGGCCACACGATTGCCCTTCAGCCGGTGATAGCGCGCGAAGATATCGGCCGGCAGATACGCGCCGGCCACGTGCCCCACATGCAGGTCGCCGTTGGCGTATGGCCAGGCCACGCAGACCAAGATGTTTTCAGATGCCATTGTCGCATTCCTTTGTTGATGGGTTGGCGAAGGACGAATGACAAACGACCGACGACCGGCGCGTTCGTCCTTCGTCAATCGCCGCCGGTCGTCCAACGAAAAACCGCCCGGCGCGTGCGCGGGCGGTGTGGGTTCAGTCGAGACAAGCAGAAGCTGTCAGCCGATGCGTGTGTCGATCTAGCCCGCGCGCTGAATCACGCCGGGCATAGGCATGGACCATTGGCGCGGCCGATGCTTGCTTGTCATAGTGCGGGGAGTATATCATGCAGGGGCGCGATTCGCCGCAGGGTGGTGCGGCGATCTGCGCGCAGACAAAATTGTAGGGCAAGTCGCTGGGCTTGCCCTGCTTTGCACGACTGTTTTCCCCACAGGAAAATGTACCCGCTTTATCCGGCCTTTGCCGGTGTCTGCGCCCGGCTGGCCCGCGCGCGCTCCCATGCCGCTCGAATCGCTGCCAACTCCTCATCCGTGTCCGGCACTTCGCCGTAGTGCGCCGCGATATAGGCCGCCGTGATGTGGTCGATATCGGCGTCGGCGCCGGGGAAAGCCTGGTACAACGCCGGCGCGTAGTCGTTGGGCGTCTGCGCTGGCAGCCGGGGGAAGCCGCGTTTGCCGGCCTCGTGCGCCATGCGCGCGTAGATGCGACGAATGCTGAGCGCCGCGAGCCAGCGCCGCAGACTCAGCGATTGTCGCAGCCGTTCCAGGTCGCTCACCGGCGATCCCGGCTCGACCACCTGCAACGATTCGGTGTCGGCCTGCTGTGCCCGTTGCGCGCGCTGCGCCCGCCCAGTGAAGTAAGCCACAAACACAATGAACAACACGACAGCCGCGATCACCAGCGCGACGCGCAATGACTCTGGAATCATCAGGCCGGCGCTCTCGGATTGTGTCTGCGCCTCGTTGAGTTGCTGAAACATTTCGCCCAGCGACGTGAGGAATGACAGGTTGAGCGGCTCGCGGAACAGCATGCGCAGCAGCTCCGATAGCAGCGTCCCGACCAGCATCGCCAACAGGATCAGCGGCAGCATCAGAATGCCGACCAATAGCTGAATGCCGCGCGTCAGCGGGTCGCCGGTGACCATCCCCACAGCGATCAGGCTGAGGGCGATAGGCGCGCCGGCGCCCAGGGCAATGCTGCGCCACCACACGTCGTCCATGCGCACGCGCCGGCCCAGCCGGCTCTGGTCTACGCGCTCCAGGTGGCTTAATGGCATGGCAAGCACAGCGCCGAAAAGAAAAGGCACGATGAACGAGAACAAGGTGCTGCTGCGGTCGAACATCGACGCCACGCCAAACAACACGAACAACACCAGGCCGATTTGCAGGCGCAGCCGGCTGTCTTCGGGCTGCAAGTCTGATGCGCCCAGTGACAGCCCGCGCCACCACAATGCCAGCACGCCGATTAGCTCGATGACAAGGACGGCGTCGAAGGGGGCGATGTCGACGCTGGCCAAGTGCAGGCCGGCCAAGTGCAGGCCGGCCAAGTGCAGGCCGGCCAAGTGCAGGCTGGCCAAGTGCAGGCCGGCCAAGTGCAGGCCGGCCAGGAACGCGATCAGCAATGCCGCCAGCCACGCGCCCATCACCATGCGCTGGGTATTCCAGCGCGCCTCGATCTTTCCCAGAAAGCGTCGTGTGGCAGCCACCAGGCAGATGATGGCCCAGGTCACAGCCAGCGCCCCGGCTTGATCGAACAGGCGCAGCGGCGTGGGCAGAAGCAGGATGAGCGGCAGAATCAGCGCGGCTTCGGCCAAGCCGCTCAACAGTACCAGCACAACACGTCGCGAGTTCATGACTGCTCCAATGCGGCGTTGCCCAGCGAGATCTCCATCTCTTTACGGAAGGCGGTGTCACTGGGCGGCGGAACGTGATAGGCCACGAAAGGCAGGCTGCGCAGGCCGGGCGCAGCGCGATCCACGCTGATGAGGACGAGACGCTTGCCCAGGGCGTGCAGCCGGAGCAACGATGCTTCGATCTCCGGTGTCGCGATGGGCGTCACCACGATGGTTGTGGCGCCAAAAGGTACATGGCTTTGCTCGCTTAACAAAAACAGATTGAACTGCATCGCCGTGAAGGCGGTGAGCACGGCCAGTCCTTCCATGATGCGCGCGAGCTGGTTGGGCGCACGGCGCGGGGGGATGCGAATCGCGCCGGGCATATTTGGCGCACAGCCATTCGATGACAGCCCAACCGTGCATCCCCACTCATCGGCCCATGAAGCCACGCTACCGGCTACCGACAGCGCCCACTCGAATCGCTCGACTTCGGCGCCGTGCCAGTCGTGCTCCAGCGTGGTGACATTCAGCAGAATCATCGCCGTGGGGTCACTGGTGTGCTCGCATACGCGCGTTTGCAATTTGCCCGTGTGGGCAGTGGACTTCCAGTGAATTTGCCGGAATGAGTCGCCGTACTGATAATCGCGCGATCCCATCACCAGCGAGGGGTCTTCGATCAGCCGGCGCATGGCCGGCATAGCGCCGAATGGGTCGCGCGTGGGAATGCCCAGCTTGTCTAGGGGGTACACGCGCGGATAGACAATCAGCGCATCGCTCAGATGATCGACGCGCTCTGCCAGCGACAACCCCATCATGTCGAAAGCGCGCAATTGCGCCGGCCCAAATGGATAATAGCCGCGCCGGGTGGCCCGCAGCATCGTAGACCGGCTGGTGTGCTCGCCCGGCTTCAGCGCCAGCAACTGGGTCAGGCTGACGCGCGCATCCTTGTCTTCTGCTTCGCCGAGTTGACGCAATAGCAGCGAATCGGCGTTGTTCGCAATCGGGGCGATGGATGAGGATGCACTGCGCGGTTGTGGCTTGCCAGCCGGCTGGAAAGTCTTGGGTGCGTTGTCTTCCACCATCAGTGAAATCACTGGCAGCCGCCCGTGGTTGGTGACATGGCCGCTGACAATCACGGTTTCGTCGACGAACAAGCGCGTCTCGCTCAGCCGGCGCTCGTACTCCACACCGCGCAACACCCGGCGCTCGAGCAATTTGGTGATGATGGCGATCGACAGGCCGATCACACCCAGGCCGGCCAGGGCGGGCGACCGCATCAACACCCCCACGATGCCGATGAAAACAAACAGCGTCACCCAGCGTTCGTCAAACATGCGCCAGCCTCAATCGTCACGGGTCGGTGATCAGATGCGATCAACCGGCACAGGCACGCGCTCGATCACATCGCGCAAGATGTCCTCGGCTTTGCGGCCGCGCAGCCGGCTTTGCCCGTCCACGACGATGCGATGTGCCAGAACCGGCTGGGCCAATATCTTGACATCGTCCGGCAACACATAGTCGCGTCCGTGAATGGCGGCGCGGGCCTGGGCGGCGCGATGCAGCGCCATGGTGCCGCGTGGGCTGACGCCCAGTTGTACCCCCGGCGCATTGCGCGTGGATCGGCACAACGTCACCAGATAGTCCGCTACGCTCCGTTCGACGCGCACGGCCCGGCACGCCGTCTGCATGGCCGTCAGATCGTCGATTTCCACAACCGGGCCAAGCGTCTCCAGCGGGTCGCTGCGCTCGAAGCGTGTCACGATGAGATGTTCTTCTTCTTCGCTCGGATAGCCCATGCTGATGCGCAGCAAAAACCGATCCACCTGCGCCTCAGGCAACGGGAAAGTCCCTTCCAGTTCGATCGGATTCTGGGTGGCCAGCACCAGGAACGGGCGGGGCAGCGGCATGGTCTGACCGTCCACCGTCACCTGGCGCTCCTGCATCGCTTCGAGCAGAGCCGACTGGGTGCGCGGTGTGGCGCGGTTGATCTCGTCGGCCAGCACCACGTTGGAAAAGATCGGGCCGGCGCGAAACTCGAACTCCTGCTGGCGTTGATTAAAGAACGAGATGCCCGTCACGTCGCTGGGCAGCAGATCGGGCGTGAACTGGATGCGCTTGAACGAGCAATTCAGGCTGCGGGCGACGGCTTTGGCCAGCGTGGTTTTGCCGATGCCGGGGACATCCTCGAAGAGTGCGTGGCCCTCACACAGCAGGGCAATCAGCGCAAGATCGATCACATCGTCTTTGCCGACAATTACCCTCTGGATGTTCGTCCGCAGATGTCGGGCGAGCGCGCTGATAGCGTTGATAGACACACGCGGATTGTACCTGAGTAGAATAGCCTGACCTATGGTAGCAGGGTTGAGCAAAGCGCCTGCCACTGCGATCGATCCTCACGTGAGACCGCTCGATCCCTGGCATGACGGGCCGGCTGTAGCCAATCTCTTGGAACTGGCCTTTAAAGATGAAATTGGTGACGAGGGTGGCGGCCAACGCATGATTCACATGCTGCGCCATTACAGCCTGTTGGACGCGCTGGCCGGCGAGGGCATGTCTGGCTTTGTGTGGGTCGAGGACGGCCAGATTGTGGGCAATGTGTCGATTCAGCGCAACCCGACCCGGCGCGACACCTGGGTGATCGGTAACGTGGCGACGCATCCTGCTTGGCGCAAGCGGGGCATCAGCACGGCGCTGATCCGCTCGGCCATCGCGTTTGCCCGCGCGCGCCAGGGGCGCTTTGTCGCGCTGCAAGTTGTGGAGGGCAACACCCCGGCGCTGCACGTGTACGAAAGAACCGGCTTTGGCGCTTTGGGTGCAGTGACGCACTACCGCCGGCCTTCAGTGCGCGTTCAGCCTTTGCCGTTTAACGATCTTGTGACATTGGCCCGACTGGCGCGCCGCGCCGATCGAGATGGTGTCTGGGCTGTGGCGCGTCTGAACATTCCCGACACCCTGACCTATGCCGAGCCGTTCGATGCGCGCATGTATCGCCTGGACTGGCGCTGGTGGGTGTCCAACTTTTTCAACGGTTGGCGCGAGCAGTGGTTGGTGCGCGAGCGTACCGGCCGCGATGCTGATACGAGCAGCCGGCTAATTGCCGGCGCCATCCGCACGCGGGTGAATTTCGAGCTTCCCGAACACCACGTTGAATTAATGCTCGATGCGCACGCCGATGTGGAAGCCGGGATCGATTTGCTTGTGGCCGGCCTGCGCCGTTTGGAGGACTATCTGTCCAAACCGTTGTATTGTGTGCAGGCGCGTCCACACGAAGCCACCCACGCCGCGCTGCAAGCTGTGGGCTTCCAGCCAATCCGAACGCTGGTGCATATGGGGTTGAGGATTGAAGGTTGATGTTGTTTGGGTTGCTAAAGGTGTAAGGGGTGTGCAGGTGGCGCGTCATCCGGCAGTCGGCACCATCCAATACGCACTACGCAACACGCCCTCCGTGATACGCAATCCCCAATCGAAAATCCCAAATCCAAAATCGAAGGATGCCCGAACTTCCTGAAGTCGAGACAATCGCACGCATGTTGCGCGAGGGCAGTCGGCCAGATAAGCCGCCGCTGGTCGGTCGCCTGATCCGCGAGGCGCGTGTGCTGTGGCCGCGCGAGGTGAGCGGCCTGCCCGCGCCGGCTTTTGCGCAGCGCGTGGCCGGCTGCCGGGTTGTCTCCATCAGCCGGCATGGCAAATATCTGATTCTGGAGTTGCGCCGAGAGGGTGAGGGTTACCCCCCTGATGTGGATACCACCTGCACGCAGCGTCCGTTGTTCATGCTGGTGCATCTCAGGATGAGCGGCCGGCTGGACGTGGCGCCGGTCGCCGACGCTTTCACTCCACACGCCCGCGTGGTGTGGCTGCTCGACGACGGCTGGGCGTTGCGCTTTGATGATGCGCGCAAGTTCGGGCGTGTGTATCTGACCGAGCAGGTGTCGGATGTGACGGGCAAACTTGGGCCGGATGCGCTGAGTGTAGACGCGCAGGCGTTCGCGGCGCGGCTGCTGGCGAAGCGCGGCGCGCTGAAGCCCATTTTGCTCGACCAAAGCTTCATCGCCGGCGTGGGCAATATCTACGCCGACGAGTCGTTGTTTCTGGCGCGGCTGCATCCCACACGATTGGCCGGCGCACTCAATGCCGATGATGCGTTGCGTCTACACCAGGCAGTGCGGCAGGTATTGCTGGATGGCATTGCCGCCAACGGCGCCAGTTTCGACTGGGTGTATCCTGGCGGGAACTATCAGGAGCATTTCAGGGTGTATGGCCGGGCCGGCTTGCCGTGCGTGGACTGTGGCCGGCCCATTCACCGCATTGTGGTAGGCCAACGCAGCACGCATTTCTGCGCGGCGTGCCAGCAATGAATCCTCTGAACTGAGTGGATCAAATTCATGTCACGCGCGCGTGTGTATGCAACCGAGGCCATCATCCTGCGGCGGGCCGACTATGGCGAAGCCGATCGCCTGCTGACGCTGATGACCCCGCAACTGGGCAAACTGCGCGTGATCGCCAAAGGCGCGCGCAAGATCACCAGTCGCAAAGCCGGGCACATCGAGTTGTTTGCCCGTGTCCGGCTGTTGCTGGCGCGTGGGCGAACCTTCGACATCGTCAGCCAGGCCGAAGTGATTGAAGCGCATCGTCCCCTGCGCGAAGATGTGCTGCGCGGCGGTTACGCGCACTATCTGGGCGAGTTGATCGATCAGTTCACCCAGGAGGGCAATGAAGACCCGGCCCTGTACGATCTGCTTGCGAATGGCTTGATGTGGATTTGCGATGTGCCACGGCCGGCGCTGGCAGCGCGCTATTTTGAGATGCGCCTGCTCACGATTGCCGGCTATCGGCCGCAATTGTTTCGCTGCGCGCGCACCAATGCCGTTTTGGAGGTCGATCAGCTCGCCGGCTCTGCGACAGACGCTGTGGCGTCGCGCAGCCTGCCCGAAACAACCTTTTCGCCGGCCGATGGCGGGGCGTTGTGCGCCGGGGCGGCCGCTGCTGCCAGAGATGTGTTGAAAATCACACCGGCCACGCTGGCCGTGATGCGCATGTTACAGACCGCTACCCTCGACCAACTGATGGCGGTGGCAGATAAGTTTTCGGATCAGGCGCTGCATCAAGCCGAGCGCGCCATCCGGCAGTATCTGAGCTATGTGCTCGAGCGTGGCCTGCGGTCTACGCGCTTCATTGCTGAGATCGAGCGGGAGCAGTAGGGGCAGACTACACAACACGCACTACGTATTCCATCAATGTTCACCTCTACGCTCTCTGCCCGCTTTCCCGCGCTGGCATCGCGCGACTATCGCATCTTCTGGATCGGCCAGTTTGTATCGCTGATCGGCACGTGGATGCAGAACACTGTGCAGCCCTATCTGGCCTATCGCATTGCCGGCCAGCCGGTCTATCTCGGCTTGATCGGCTTTGCCGCGTCATTGCCGGCGCTGTTGCTCATGTTGCCGGGCGGCGTGCTGGTTGAACGGCTGGATAAGCGCAAGACGGTTATCGTGATGCAGACTGTGTTGATGGCCCAAGCGTTCACGCTGGCGTTTCTGGCGCTGACCGGCGCGATCACTGTGTGGCACATTGCGGCGCTGTCGTTCGTGGCCGGCGTGGCCAACTCGGTCGAAATCACGGCGCGGCAGGCGATGATGATCGAATTGGTAGGCCGGCCGGCGCTGCCGAACGCGATCGCGCTGAACTCGGCGGTGTTCAATCTGGCGCGTGTCATCGGTCCGTCGCTCACGGCGCCGTTTCTGGTGTTGCTGGGTGAGCGGGGTGAAGGGTGGGCTTTCTTTGCCAATGGGGTAAGTTTTTTGTTCGTCATCATTGGGCTATTGTTTGTGCGCACAATGCCGCAATCGCGGGCGCCGGCAGCCCGCGCCGGCGCAGTGCAGGCGTTCCGTGAAGGCCAGCGCTACATTCGCAGTTCGGCCGTGGTAGCCCTGCTCATTGTCATGGCGGCCATTCCCGGCTTCTTCGGCTTCACGGCCATTCAGCAGATGCCGGTGTTCGCGCGCGATGTTTTTCAGCAGCCGGGCGACACCGAAGCGGTTGTTGCGGCGCGCAACAGCGCCCTGATGACGGCGCAGGGAGTGGGCGCGCTGACGGCTGCTGTCATTCTGGCGGCGTTCAGCGCGATGAAGCGCAAAGGCGCGCTGATGACTGCCGGCCAGTTTGCCTTCAGCGCTGCGCTGGTGCTGATCGCGTTCTCGCGCGCATTGCCCGCCGCGTTGCCGCTAATGGTCATCATCGGCTGGGGATCCGTGACGCAACTCGCCATGACCAACACGCTCGTGCAGTTGCTCGTCCCCAATGAATTGCGGGGAAGGGTGATCAGCACGTATCTGTGGGCGCTGCAAGGCGTCGCGCCGTTCGGAAGCCTGTTCGTCGGCGCGCTGGCGCAGCAATTTGGCGCGCCGGCGGCGGTGCTGTTCGGCGGCGGCGTGTGCCTGCTGGCTGTCGTTGCCATTCACCTGAAGACGCCCACAATCCGGCAAATTGTGGCGTAAGGCGCCCTCTCTCTGCCATGCAGAGAGAGGGGCGGCAGCAGACGAAGCGGTGGCTCACACGCCCCAGCGTTTGCGCGCTTCTTCCATTGGAATCGTTTGACCTTGCATCCAGCCGTAATGCGCGATGGGGTTTTCGCCGATCCATCGCTCGTCCACCGGTTCGTCAGCGCGTTGATAGCGCGTGTCGCAACTGAGGCGGTAGGTTTGGGTCTCGTTGTTGAGCGAGCCGTGCATGGTGTACATGCCAAAGATCAGCGCGTCGCCCATCTCGAATTCGGTAGTCAACCAGCGGCCGCCGTACTGCTCGATCAGCTCGAGCGGGTCGTTGGAGAACCAGCCGGTGACGTGGTCGCGGTCAACATCCATCTGGCCGTAAGTGGCCTTGACGCGCTCCAGGTTCTGCGAGCCTTCGAGGATGGCCAGCGGGCCTTTGCGGAAGGGCACATCGCCGAGCGGCGTCCACACGGTGTAGAGGTTGCGTGTGCCGCGGCCCATGTACACCACATCGTAGTGCGCGCCGGTAAAGTCGCCGGCCCCCACCGCGCGCAGCCACTTGTAGTTGTACGTGAGCGAAGGCCCGCCCAGGAAGTCACTGAAGAATTGCATCAGCTCCGGGGCCTCGACGACGGCCAGGAACTCCGGGCTATGCGTGACGGCTTTGGCCCCGCCCAGGAATGACCCACGCGCGCCGGGGGCGATCCACGCTTCGTCGAGCGGGTGGCTGCGGTCGATTTGGCCGTTGGCGTCCAGGTTGTCGATGAGCACGCGCCGCACAGCTTTGACCTTTTGCGGGTCGTGCAGCTTGCGAATGAGCAGATAACCGTCTTCCTGCATGCGTGCGCGCAATGCCTCTGGATTGCCCATCAGATCATTCGCCTCGCGCAAGCGTCCAAGATACTTACCGTCCAGTTCCAACTCGCGTGTTCCCATGTGCAGTTTCATGTTCCATCACCTCACAGAAATTTAATCGCTGATCCTCTCCATGCAGGGCAGACCAATTCTACAATCCATCATACTTGTCTGTCTTGGCACACTCGTTACCCGATGCGTCCCCGTTCCATGCCGTGATCGGGTAGAATATTTGTTCTACCGAATCGCAGACCGGCAAGAACTGAGCGAACTGAGCGAGGAATCATCACCATGTTGACCGAGCTTCGCGTGCGCGATTTTGCCATCATCGATGTCCTCGATGTGGAGATGGGGCCGGGCCTGAATGTCCTCACCGGCGAGACCGGCGCCGGCAAGAGCATCATCGTGGACTCCATTGCCCTGCTGCTTGGCGACCGCGCCGAGGCGAACATGGTGCGCGCCGGCGCCGAGCGTGCCTTGGTCGAAGGGGTGTTTACCCTCGATGACGAATCGCGCCAACTGGTGGAGGCGCTGCTGGCCGAACAGGGCCTGGAGTCGGACGAGCCGGGGCAACTCATTCTCGGCCGAGAGGTGCGCGCCAATGGCCGCAGCCTGTGCCGGGTGAATGGCCGGTCGGTCAGCCAGAGTGTGCTGCGCGATCTGGGTGAACTGCTGGTTGATGTGCACGGTCAGTCCGAGCACGTCTCGCTGCTGCGGGTCAAGGAACACATCAACCTGCTGGATCGCTACGCCGGCCTGTGGGACTTGCGCCAACTCGTGGCCGCCAAATACCACGAACTGCGCGCCGTGCGCCGCGAGATCGACCAGCTCACCCACAACGCCCGCGAGCGCGCCCGGCGCGTCGATATGCTCAAGTTCCAGCTCGAGGAAATTCGCTCGGCCAAACTGAAACCCAACGAAGAAGCCACGCTGCAAGAAGAGCATTCCCGGCTCGCCAATGCCGAGGCGCTGGCCGCCTATGCCGAGGAAGCTTACGGCCTGCTGTACGAATCCACGCGCAGCCAGCCGGCGGCTGTGGATCAAATGGCGCAGGCCGCGCGGGCCATCGAGCACCTGGCGCGCTTCGACAAGCAGTTCGAAGAGTACGGCAGGCAAATGGCCGAGGCCACGGCGATTGTGGAAGAAGTGGCGCGCAGTCTGCGCGACTACCGCGAGGCTATCGAATTCAACCCCCGCCGGCTGGAGCAGGTCGAGGGCCGGCTGGAGCTAATCAAGAAACTCAAACGCAAATACGGCGACACCATCGAAGCCATGCTGGCCTTTGCCGATCAGGCCGAAGCCGAGCTGGCGCAAATCGAAAACAGCGCCGAGCGGATCGAGCAGCTCCAGGCAAGTCTGGCCGGCTTGACGCGCGAGTATGCCGCGCTGGCCGGCGAATTGTCGGCCCGCCGGCGCGCAGCGGCGATCGAGCTGGCGCGCGGCGTAGAAGCCGAGTTGCAAGACCTGCGCATGGCCGGCGCCCGTTTTGCCGTCAGCATCACCCACGAGCCGAGCGATGATGGCATCGATCCCCCCGCTGACTTTGGCGACATCCCGGCGACCTGGCCAGAATCCGAAATCCAAAATTCCAAATCCAAAATCCGCTACGATGTTACCGGCATCGACCGCGTTGAGTTCATGATCGCGCCCAACGTCGGCGAGGGGTTGAAGCCGCTGGCAAAGATCGCTTCCGGCGGCGAGACGGCCCGGCTGATGCTGGCGCTGAAAGCGGTGCTGAGCCGCGCCGATCGTACGCCGACGCTGATCTTCGATGAGATCGATCAGGGCATCGGCGGGCGCGTAGGCACAATCGTGGGACAGAAGCTGTGGGGCTTGACCGGCTCGCATCAAGTGTTGTGCATCACCCACCTGCCGCAACTGGCCGGCTTCGCCGATACGCATTTCAAGGTGGAAAAGGCCCTGCGCGATGATGGGGCCGGCGCCCAGCGCACTGTCACCAGCGTGCGCCGGCTGAAGCGCGAGGACAGGCTGGAGGAACTAGCCCAGATGCTCGGCACATCGGGCAAGACAGGCCGGCACGGGGCCGAGCAGTTGTTGAAAGAAGCCGCCGAGCTGAAGGCTGTTGTTGCCAAAAGTTAAGATACCCCGCCCACGTCAGCAGGTATGAGCAATGACCATACCGGCAGAATTGGATTCTGCCACACATGATCAGACCAGAGCATATCGTCGCCATTGATATAGAGCCGGCCGAGGTGGACAATGTGCAGGCGCGCCGGCTGGCTGATTGCACCGTCAGTACAGGACAGCCAGATCGGCTGCCTGGCGACAAGTCGCGCGACGCATGCATCGGCAAAGTTGCTAAGCTGGCGTGGCTGCATTACCTGCAACGCGAGTCGATCGTCTGTCGTTTGTGGGATCACATACGCCGGGATGGTGGCCGCGATCCTGCGCCGCTCGACGGCTTCATTGCTCAGCCCGACGCTGCTGAACTGCTAGCCAGTGATGTGTTTGCAGATGCTGCCTGCCAGTGCCATGAAGGCGTGCACTTCCGGCCCATTTTCTATCCCACTTGTGAGCGGCGAGGTATCTTTGGGTTCGAGGTCAAATCCACGGGCGTTGGCCCGCGCCATCTGGTTGGGGGCCAGGTCAGCTATACCGCCATCCTCGAAGACGATTTTCTCGTCTATGCCTCAATGCACGCTGATGCGCTCGATGCATCACCCCCCCACAAGCTCATCAGCCAGGAACAGCGATTGGCGGCTGCTGAACGTACACCGTATGTGCTGGTGCGCGCCTATGTGGAGTTGCGCGACTCAGATATAGCCCAGGCAGATAGCACTGCCTGGATGTATCGGGTCTACCTGGTCGGTTATATGACACGCCCCGTTTTCTTTGGCTCTAGCCATCTGCGGCTGATGGTCATGCCGCGACCAAACAAAGGTGAACGGGCTGTTTACTATGCTGTGCCGTTGCGATTAGGCTTCAATCTGGCCGGCCTGCGCCAGGCATTGGGACTGTGAGCATGCGCAAAAAGGCTTCTTCCGTCAATCACGCCAGGCCGGCTGCGGCGTCTGTCGGTCTCGATACAGGCCGGCCGGTGCTCGTTTGGGCCGGCAAGCACTCCTTGCATCCTTTTGAGCCGTCGCCTTTTCGGTTGGTGGAGGCGCACGCTCTGAGCGCGCACGCTCTGAGCGCGCACGATGTGAGCGCGCACGATGTGAGCGCGCACGATCTGCATGCCGTTGGAGGCGCGCGCCTCTTGTCTGCTACACCCGGCGAAGTCGCCCGGCAAGCCAACCTGCTGTTTCATGCCGATAACAAAGATATGCTGGCATGTCTGCTGGCGAATGGTTTTCGCGGCAAAATCAGGCTGATCTACATCGATCCACCCTTCGATAGTGCCGCCCACTATGCCCGTAAGGTGACGCTGCGGGGCGCAACCGGTCGGCCCATTTTGTTCGGCGCTGCTCGCATCCTTGGCGAACAGGTGCAGTACAGCGATATCTGGGCCGGCAATGATTACTTGCAGTTCATGTACGAGCGGCTGTTTCTTTTGCGCGACCTGCTGGCGGAAGATGGTTGCCTGTGGCTGCATTGTGATTACCGGCGCGCGCATTACCTGCGCATGCTGCTGGAAGAGGTGTTTGGCGCAGACAACTACCTGAATACCATCTCATGGCGTAGCCAGGTGGCGCGCGGCGCCAAAGTCAATGCGTTCTATTTCCCGTTCAGCACGCACTATCTGCAAGTCTTTACCCGCAATAAACAGGCTCCCACTCTCTGGAACCCGGTCAAGCGCGAGGTTGAGCTTACCGAAGCCGAGGCAGCCGCCGCATATATGCGTGACGCACGGGGCTTCTTTCGCATCTCTGACCCGGGCATATATGGCTTCGATCGTCTGAAGGCGCTGCATGCCGAGGGCCGCTTGTATGCCCCGTTTGGCGGTGAAGTTGTGGTGGATGAAGCGGCGCGCCGTGTCTGCGCTTCGAAGGGGGGCAACATCGGCGTCAAGTATTACCTGAAGCCGGGCCGGCGGGGCAGGTACATCGTCGAACGCGCCGTGGACAATCTATGGGATGACATTCCCGGCCTTGGCATCACGCCGGGGGAAGATTCCGGCTATCCCACACAGAAGACCGAAGCCCTGTTGCGCCGCATCATCGCAGTGTCGAGCAATCCAGGCGATTGGGTGCTCGACTGCTTTGCCGGCAGTGGCACCACGCTGGCCGTGGCTCAGCAAATGGGTCGGCGCTGGATTGGCGGCGACATCAATCGCGGCGCAATTCAGACGATTGTCCGGCGCCTGCACACGATCAGGACATGCTGTGCGTCGCGCCAGCCGGTGCACGCCGTGGGTGGTACAGATGCTCTTCCTGCCGCCTTCGACCTCAATCAAGCGTTCCAACGAGGCTTTGTGATTTTTGCCGACAGTGCGCGCTGTGCCGGCGAGGGTACTGCAGCGGCGCAACAAGCCCGCGCCCGCGTCACGGTGTGTCGGGTTAACGATGCAAGGCTGCCCTACGTCAGGTTGGTTATCGAAGACTTCGTTTCGCCGCAGGTGGTTGCGTGGCGCGCGCAGTCTCAGGATGCTGCTCCGTCCATCGCCGACTGGCGCACTGTTGTCGACAGCGTCATGATCGATCCGGCCTACGATGGCGCTATATTTCGGCCCACCCATGTTGACGCGCCGCGCAAGCGCGCCGATTTGGTGCAAGGATGCTATGAAGTGCCAGTCGATCCCGGCGCTGTTGTCGTGGCTGTCAGAATCATCGATGTATTTGGTGAGGAAGTTTTGATTGTTCAGCCTGTGTGATGGCCGATGCACACCTGGCTGCTGCCGACACCGCGCAGCTACGAGTCTCCCTTGCGCTCAGATCATCATGTAACCGCTGCCACGCAAGTTGACGATCCGACAGTGCAAGGTGGGATGGCGTTCCAGCTTGCTGCGCAAGCGAACCAGGTGTGGGCGTAGGAGTTTGGCCCCTTCGCGTTGATTCCTGCCGTGTTTCATCAGCGCATGTTCGATCAAATCGGAGATGGAAACAACCTGGCCGCGGCGGGTATACAGCAGTTGGAAAATCCGGCCTTCGATGGGACTGAGTCGCACATAGTCCTGGCCACTCTGGATGAGATGTGTGGCCGGATCCCATCGAAACTCACTGCTTGCGCCGGGCTGATCGGGCGAAGTTGTACCGGAGCGGGCGGTGCTGCTCCAGGTGAAGGTGGCCGGCTGGGGCTGCTGGTTGATCCGTTCTGCCATCAGGCGGGTGCTCAATTCCCGATGCGCTTCACTGTCAGTCGACAATAAATACTCGCGGACACCCAACTGTAATGCTCTAATGGCAAGATGGATATCGCTGCCTTGCTTGTCATAAAGGATGGTAGCCACAAGTGTTCCGCGCTGCTCCTTTAGCAATGATAGCAACGCAATTGCGCCTGCTTGCACTTCAGCAACCAGAAGAGCGTTATTGCCGGCCTTACCCAGGCCGCTCAAAGCTTCAGAGATTGTATGAGCTTCAGCAATATCGCAGCCTGCGTCTTTCAGCCCTTTTAGGATTGCGGTGTCAGGCTGATCACCACTGAAAAGGTAGATTGCTTGTTTGCTCATCGATCATACTTGTCTTTGCTCAATGGATATGTAATATGTCTTGATTATATCCCTTCCAGGATTGACAGTATTCGCTCCAGGCTCTCCTGGGTGTTGTGATATTTTGGCCGGCTGGGTCGCTGTTGGTTGTGCCGGCCCCAAGGGTAAAATCCACACTATCGCATGACCCGCTTCACACAGAACGTGGGGAGAGCGTGTGTACAAGAAGGAGAAGCATTCCGTGAAAGATCAACTTATCGAGCTTAAACGGCGTTTGATGGAAATCGATGACCTGAATGCAATCGCCGCCCTCCTGAACTGGGATCAGTCGACCTACATGCCGCCCGGTGGCGCGGCAGCGCGTGGCCGGCAGGCGGCTACCCTGGGCCGGCTGGCACACGAGAAGGCTACCGATCCGGCCATCGGACGCCTGCTTGATGCCTTGCAGCCGTATGCGGATAGCCTGCCTTATGATTCCGACGACGCCAGCTTGATCCGTGTCGCGCGCCGCAACTATGAGCGCGCCATCAAAGTGCCGCCGGAGTTCATGGGACGCTTCTTCGCTCATTCGGCCGGCTCTTACGATCTATGGACACGCGCTCGCCCGGCCAATGACTTCTCTCTGGTTCAGCCGTGCTTGGAAAAGACGCTCGACTATAGTCGCGAACTGGCCAATTTCTTCCCCGGCTACGACCATATCGCCGATCCCCTGATTGACTTCAGCGACTATGGCATGAAGGCTGCGTCGGTGCGTGCTGTGTTCGCTGAACTACGCAGTCAGCTTGTCCCGCTGGTCGAGGCCATCACTGCGCGTCCGACCCCTGACGACGCTTGCCTGCACCAACACTACCCGGAGGACCGCCAGCTTGCATTTGGGGTGAACGTGATCAAGCGCTTTGGCTATGACTTCCGGCGCGGCCGACAAGACAAAACCCACCATCCTTTCATGACCAAGTTCTCGTTGGGCGATGTGCGCATCACCACCCGCGTCAAAGAGGACGATCTCGGCGAGGCGCTGTTCAGCACCATGCATGAAGCCGGGCATGCCATGTACGAGCAGGGCGTCAGCATGGATTACGAAGGCACGCCGCTTGCCGACGGTGCATCAGCCGGCGTCCACGAGAGCCAGTCACGCTTGTGGGAGAACATCGTGGGCCGCAGCTTGGCTTTCTGGCAACACTTCTATCCCGAATTGCAGGCGACTTTCCCCGATCAACTCGGCGCAGTCTCCCTCGACACGTTCTACCGCGCCATCAACAAGGTGCAACGCTCGCTGATCCGCACCGACGCCGATGAAGTTACCTACAGTCTGCACGTCATCATCCGCTTCGATCTAGAGCTGGACCTTCTAGAAGGCAAGCTGGCGGTAAAGGACCTGCCCGAAGCCTGGCGCGCGCGCTACGCCTCGGATCTCGGCGTTGCGCCGCCTGATGATAGAGATGGCGTATTGCAGGATGTGCACTGGTACGCCGGCACGATTGGCGGCGCTTTCCAGGGCTACGCGCTGGGTAACATCATGAACGCTCAGTTCTACGAAGCGGCGCTCAAGGCCCGGCCCTCCATTCCAGACGACATTGCGCGCGGCCAGTTCGACACACTGCACGGCTGGCTGAAAGACACCATCTACCGGCATGGCAGCAAATTCACCGCCACTGAGCTGCTGGAGCGCGTCACCGGCGGTCCGCTTGATGTTGGCCCGTACATTCGCTACCTGCGCGCCAAGTTCGGCGCCCTGTACGGGGTGTAGGACGCGCTTCTTTATCAGCTCTGTTGCGCAGTTTCCACCGAGCCGGCGACGGTCCATAGGGTGTGATCGGAAAAGTGAACCACGAAGAAGCAAAGAGCACAAAGAGGGGTCAGGGTGAACCTGCCTGCGCCTATTGGGTGTCCTTTGATTCTGAACCACGAAGAAGCAAAGAGCACAAAGAGGGGTCAGGGTGAACCCGCCTGCGCCTCTTTAATGGCCTTTGATTCTTCGTGGTTCGATTTCTGCGAGCGAGCCACTAGGGAGTAGAAGTCACGAAGCAGTGAGGACATCCATTCGCTTTGTGTGCTTCGTGTCTTTGTGGTTCACAATCTTTCATACCCCGGCCCACATCGATTGCGTCTGGCGCGAGGCGTGCTTGCGAAGCTGTTTGAGAGCGGTGGCTAAATCTTTGGGGTAGGGCGCTTCGAATGTGTGCGTCTTGCCCGTTGTCGGATGCGTCAATGTGATGGAGAGCGCGTGCAGCGCCAGCCGGCCGATCAACGGTCGCTCGTCATCCTCGCCCGGCCGGTACTGGCGCTTGATCGCCGACAACATGAGCGGCGTCCCGGTGCCATAGAGTGGGTCGGCGGCCACAGGCATACCCAATGCGCAGAGATGCACGCGTATCTGGTGTGTGCGGCCATGTTTGGGGGTCGCTTCGACCAGCGCTACTTGAACCCGGGGCGATTGAAACTTCTCAAGCAGCCGAAAGTGCGTGGTAGCCGGTTTGCCGGCTTCCAGATCGATGATGGTGCGATGTTGGCGGTCGGCGTCCACCCGCAAGGGGGCGGATAGGGATCGTTGCTGCCAGGTCGGATGTCCCATGACCAGCGCATGATAGACCTTGACAACCCGGTGCTCTTGGAACTGGGCGCTGAGGGACTTGTGTGCCTCTGCGTTGCGCGCCAGCACGACCACGCCGCTGGTGTCGCGGTCGAGCCGATGCACCACCCACAACTGGCCAAATGTGGGTTCCAGCATCGCAGCCAGATAGGGGCGATCGGTGTCATAGCCGTCTGGCACGGTTGGCAGGCCTGATGGTTTGCTCACCACCAGCATGTCCAAGTCCAGGTGCAACAACTCTGGCTCGTGTTTGGCCTTCATTCCTCTCCCGTAACGGTTATCCTTTCTGCGACCACTTTGCACTGATACGCCAGACGACGCGCCGGCGTGTCTCAGTGCTGCTAGTTTACCCGGCTTCGCCTGCGTGTCGGCAACCAGCAAGCCTGGCGGCTTGCTACTTCGGCGCGTCGGTATTTGCCGCAACGCCGGCTGCCGCCCCAGCGCCCCCATGCGCTACCGGCGCCCGCGGTGGCAATGTCATGCTGGAAGAAGGCAGCCGCGTCGCAGGCAACCTGTCACTCTACTGCGGTCGGGGCTGTGTTGTTGGCTGTGCTGGGCGCGGCTCGCCTGATCGGCTGGGTAGTTGGTTTTGTTGCCTCGGCCATCGGCATGGGCGCGCTCATTCTCACCGTGGCTGGCAAGTGGGACTATCCGCGACCGGCGGCAGCAGTAGTGTGACACCGCCTGTCGCGCCGGCGGGCGCAACCGCAGACTCGCAAAGTCTTTGGGGCCTTTATATAATGCGCGCTTTATGAGTGCTTCACCTCTGCCGCGCCGACAGGTGCGCATCGTTGTTGCTACGCATGGTGAACTGGCGCGCGCCCTACTCGGCGCGGTGGAATCGATTGCCGGGCCGCAGCCTGATCTGATTTGGCTGGGGCTGGCTGCCGGCGAGTCCCCCGACATGTTCGAGACGCGTCTGGCCTCGGCCCTGGCGTCGGACAGGCCGGCGCTGGTGTTGGTGGATTTTCTGGGCGGCACTCCCTGGAACGCGGCCTTGCGTGTGGCGCGCAGCCGCGAGCAGGTGTGTGTGGTCAGTGGCGTCAATCTGCCCATGTTGCTTGAAGTGGCCCTGTTGCCGACCGACGACCTCGAGCAAATGGCTGGCGCTGCCATCGATACCGGCATTCGCTCCATCCAGCTCAACCCGCGCCGCCTGGCCGCGCATACCGACGCCACAAGAGGAGATCAGGTTGCATGACATCGCCCCTTCCTGCGCTGATTGGCGTGCTAGCCGACACGCACAATAACGCCGGCAACACCCGCGCGGCGTTGGATATTTTCCGCGAGCGCAACATAGACCGGTTGATCCACTGCGGGGATGTCACCGGCGCGCATTTGCTCGAATTGTTCGTCGGCTTTCAGGTGTGGCTGGTGCGCGGCAACAACGATTACGATGGATTGAGCTTGCGCGCGCAGGCGCGGCGATTGGGCAATATCCATTACATGGGCGCCGACGCCCATCTGGAGTTCGACGGCCACGCAGTCGCTGTAGCGCATGGGGATGATGCCGGCCTAATCGATGCTTTAGTGTTCTCCTGCGCTTATGAGTGGGTCTTTTGCGGCCATTCGCACAGCTGCGCGCTCGAATTGCATGGCTCAACCCGGCTGCTCAATCCCGGCGCGCTTGGCGGGCGCTGCGCCGAGCCGCGCAGCGTGGCGATTGTTGATCTGGCCTGTGGCGACGCTGAGTTTGTAAATCTGTGAAGTGCATTCCCCTTGCGTGCGCAGAAACAAAATAGCGCAAGCCTTTGGCTTGCGCTGAATGGTCTCGACAGGACTTGAACCTGTGACCTCACGGATGTGAACCGTGCGCTCTAACCAACTGAGCCACGAGACCGCGGATGTGCATTATACGCGCTTTGGCTCTATGTGCAACTGCCGATATGTCTGGGCTGTTTGGTCGGCGATGTGGCGCATGGTGTAGTGGGCCAGCACCCGCTCGCGCCCGCGTTGCGCCAGCTCTGCGCGCAGCGCCGGCGACGCAATCAGACGCGCAAGCTGCGCGCGCAGGGCTTCAGCGTCGTTCTCGGCAAAGATCAGGCCGGCCTCGCCAATGACATTGGGAATCTCGCCGCAGGTCGAGCCAATCACCGGCACGCCGCAGGCCATAGCCTCGATCAACACGCGCCCGAATTGCTCTTTCCAGTTGCGCTGCGTCCGTGAAGGCAGTACCAGCGCGTCGAATTCTCCGTATACCTGCGGCATTTCGGTTGAGGGGGAGGGCGGCCGGAAGATCACCCGCCCGGTGAGTCCCAGCCCTGCGCTTAACTGCTCAAGGGCGCTCCGCTCTGGCCCGGCCCCGATTATCATCAATCGGGTTGTGGGGGGCAGGCCGGCTACGGCGCGCAACAACACGTCGATGCCCTTTTCAGGCACCAGCCTTCCTGCGTAGCCGATGGTGAACTGGCCGTCCCGCTCCACGGCGCGCGCCCTAGGGCGAAAATGGCTTTCGTCCACGCCGAATTGTGGGATCACCGGCATGTCGCCAGCGAAGCCTTTCGCCCGGCAGACCTGCGCGGCTTCCTGATTGCCGGCGATGCCATTGTCAACATGCGTTAGCACATAGCGTTCCATCCAGTTGAACGGCGGCGGATAACGGCGCAGCACATTTTGCCAGGTGAAAAAGAGGGTGCGCGGCGAGCGCGCGCCGCCTGATCGGCGGTGTGATTGAAGCGACGCGGCTGCGCGCAGGGCGAGGAAGGTTGCCAGGTTATATGGCTCTTCGTCGATGTGAAACACATCGGGCCGGCTCGCAGCCAGCTCGCGCCCCAGGGTGGGGTAGTAGTGCAGGTGAAAGTTGCCGTCAAAGCGAATGGGCAATATGCGCAGGGTGTAGCCGGACACATGGGCGCGTTCAAGGGACTGGCCGGCCCATGCCGGCGGGGTGAACACGGTCAGCGCGATGTCGTCATGGGCGGCGATCAGTTCGCACTTGCGCTGATATTCGCCGACGATGAGGGCTTTGGAGAGCATGACGACGCGCATGTGGTGATTATCCCGCAAGCCGATACACTATCCATGCGCTCGCGCTCGATCCTGTGGCGCGCTGCCAGAAACAAAACACAATGATCTCGCCGTTGATCGCCTGAGCGCAGTGCTGCAACTGGCCGGCGATGACCCCAAGGCGGCCAACACCTTCGATCAGCCAGAGGCGATGCGCGCCAGGACATTGGCGGCGCTGCCGGTGCGCGACGGGATGGCGCGGCTCGAATTGCCGCCCTTGTCTTTCACGCTGTTGGCCGTCTGAGGCCATGTATCATCTGCGCGAGGAGATCAACTATGAATATCGACTTCACGGGACAGGTTGCAGTGGTTACTGGCTCGGGCACAGGGATTGGCTACGCCGCAGCCGAGTTGTTCGCCCGCTGCGGCGCGGCGGTGGTAGTCAACGGCCGCCGGCCTCAGGTCACGCAGGAAGCCGCCGACAAGATCGCTGCGTTGGGCGCAAAGGTGATCGCCGTGGCAGCCGATGTCAGCACAATCGAAGGCGCCGGCCGGCTGATTGACGAGACGGTGAAGGCGTTTGGCGGCATTGACGTGCTGGTCAACAACGCGGCCATCTTTGCCACCGCTGACTTTGTCGAGTCGCCGTATCACGAGTGGCGGCGCGTGTTGGATGTCAACCTCGATAGCGCCATTCACTGCTCGCGCGCGGCGGCCCGCGTGATGATCGCGCAGGGCCGGGGCGGGCGCATCGTCAACGTGTCGTCCATCCACTCCTATCGCGCCGAGCGCGGCGCGTCGCACTACGATCTGGCCAAGGGCGCGATGGATCAATTGACCCGCGCGCTGGCCCTGGAGCTGGGGCCGCACAATATTCTGGTCAACAGTGTGGCGCCGGGCTTCGTCGATACGCCAATGTCCATCGTGAACGGTAAGAACGAGTTGGAATCGGAGTGGTTCATCACCAACTATGTGCAGCAGCGACGCATTCCGCTGGCGCGCGCATCGCAGCCGGCCGAGATCGCTCAGCCGATTGTGTGGCTGGCCTCGCGGTTGAACACCTACGTGAACGGCCACGTCCTCGTCGCCGACGGCGGTCTGTCCGTGACGTTCTAGTTCCACTGCAGGCCGAATGCAAGAACCCTTGCGGGTAGCCATCAGTAGTGCATCCGAAGGCGGCCATCGAAGACCTCCTGTTGAGCGAAGCGCGGTGTAGCGATTTTGCGGCCACCGTATTGATGCCGGGGGACATTGATGCCGGGCGACATCGTCGGGTTGCGATGAAATATCCTTAATCCGTTATCGGGAGCGGGATGTAGAGCGTGGAGAGGTCTGGAGACATGGCGACAACAGACGCGCGGATGTGTGCGCGAACATGCCGACAGTGGATGGGGGCGCTCGCGGCGGCGCTTGGGCTGTGCCTTGTGCTGGCCGGCTGCGATGGCGGCCGGCCCAGGGCCAATCCACCGGCCACGCCGGTGGTTGAACAGCCCACGCCGTGCCCCGATTCGATTGCCTGTCGCGCGCTCAAGCGCCTCGATGAAGGGCGTCGGCAGGCGGAAGAAGACCGCTAGCCGCCGGCTTCATCGGCTGGTTTGCAGATTGCTGCTCTCATCGTCGGCGCATATGTGTGCGATGGCTTGATCCAGTTCCAGGTGTGATGTCGCAGCCGCATACCCTGCGTCGCCCAGGAGCCGGCGGGCTGTGTCTGCATAGCCCTGTATCTCTGCGTGGTCGGCCGGCGTCAGGTCGGCCGGCAGATGCGGCATGGCTGCGCCCAGAAGCTGGGCGGCCCGCTGGGCGGCCCGTTGGGCGGCCCGTTGGGCGGCCCGTTCGGGTTGCCCCTCGGCCAGCGCCAGGCCGGCCAGTCCAACTACGCAGCGCGCCACCATCGCCAGGCGCCTCAGGTCGCGCGATGCTGTCAGGCCGGCTTGAAACAGACTGTGTGCGGCAGGCAGATCGCCTCTTTGCAGCGCAATACGCCCCAGGTGATGCCGGCTGATCGCCGCGCACCACTGCCCGCCGATCTGGTCGAACAGAGTCAGCGCTTCTTCGAGGGTCGCCTGCGCCTCGTCCAGCAGGCCGGCATTGATCTGCGACTCCCCCTGCGCCATCAGCGCCAGTCCCAGTTCGTTGAGCGCGCCCAGCGCGCGGAACATCCCGGCGCTTTCGGCTGCGAGTTCGATTGCGCGAGCATACTGGCTGCGCGAGGCGCTGATGTCGCTGTGTTGCATGAGCGTGTGCGCCACGCCGCGTCGATCGTCCAGCCGGCGGTACAGCGCAAAGGCTTCGTGGAGTGCAGCCTCCGCGCCATCCAGATCGTGATCGGCGACGCGGATGAAGCGCGCGTGAGCGATGTGAATGCGCGCAAGTGTTTGTGCGTCGGCTGCCTCGTGGGCGGCTGCCAGCGCATGGTCAAAAAAGCGCCGGGCGTTCTCCAGGTCAGAGGCTGCCTCGGCCGACATGGCTTTGACCAGCCACGCCTGGGCGACCAAATCATGTGCATTCCCCAGGCTGCCGCAGATCATCAGCGCCTCATCGCAGTCGCGCAGCGCGCTCTGGAATGCCGAGTGATTGAAATCAAACAGCCCCAGCCCGATGAGCGCCCGCGCGCGATCAACGGTCTGCGCGCTGTTGACAGATAACGCCCATTCCAGCATCTGCCGGCCTTCATGGAAATAACCGCGCACATCCGCGCGTTTGCGGAAGGTCTGATCGGCGAAGCGCGTGAGCAGCAGCCTGACCTGAGCGCCGGCCAGGTGCGCTATGCGCTGCCGCTGGTGTTGCCGGAAGGGCTGGACTGGAATCCTGACGCCGCCGAAGCCGGCGACCGCAGCTTCCGCGCGCGCGCCGAAGACCCGGCCAATCCGCAATCGCGCTGGGTCGAGGTGCGCGGCGCGCGTGACGCCTTGCCCCGGCCCGATGTGCCGGCTACGCCGGTGACGCTGCGCGGGACGGACGGCGCAGCCTACAACCTTGCCGAGGGTTTCGTGGTGATGTGGGTCGAGGACGGCACACATTACGCTGTGTCCGCCTCGTTCGGACTGACAGAAACGGTGGATATCGCCGGCTCGCTGGCCCCCATGACGCTGGAAATGTTCGAGCAGATCATGCGCGAGCGGCGCAGTGGACAGGCAGACGGGGCAGCCGACCTTGTGGCTCGGCTGGAACAGGCATTGGCAAGCCGGGACTTTGCCGCGCTGCAACCGCTGATGGGCAATCCGTTCATCATCGGTTACTGGCGGTCGGAGGGCGTGTCGTTGACGCCGGCCGAAGCCATCGAGGAACTGCGCCGCAACCACCTGGGCACGCGCGCGTCGTTGACTTTCGAGCAGTCCATCAGCCCGCCGGGGTTCGAATTGCCCGACAGGCTCTCGCCGGATGTCAGGTTGGCGCAAGCAGTGTTGGTCAAAGGCTGGGGCAGCGATGGCCAGGCTGAGGCGATTCTGCTCATCGGCCAGGCAGGCCAAGGAGCGGCCTATTGGCACAGCGTCATCGTGGCGATGAACGGCTTTGCTGAGTGATCCCTTGCGCGGCGCAGAGCAGCGCGCCGGCCCGTGCAGCATCCTTCATGCTGCGCGGGCCGGCTTGTTGATGCGGCGCACTATGCGGCGCACTATGCGGCGCACTATGCGGCCCGCTATGCGGCGCGTTCGCCGGTCACGCAGAAGAGGGTGTCGGTTGCTTTGGCCGGCAAGGGGGTGAACTCGCTGGTTACGCGAATGTGGGTGAAGCCGGCTGCTTCGTAGAGCGCCGCAGCCTGTGCCTGGGTGTACCAGCGGCCGGCCGGCGAGCGTTCGTGGTGTTCGGTATAGACAATTTCACGGACACCGTCTGCGTTGTCGCGCAGCACCTCGAAGCGGTCTTTCGAATGCCACAGGCGCGCCTCGCTGTCGTACCGCTCATAGCTCCATCGGCGCACAGTCAGGCCGTCGTCGGGTCTGGTCTTTTCAAACAACAGCGCCCAATCAGACTCCAGCGGCCAGCCGGGCTGCCAGGGCAGGAAGAAGGGCATGATCAGCGCGCCGCCCGGTAGGAGATGGTGATAAAAGCGACGCATGGCCTCTTGAGCGGCAGCTTCGTCGGTGAGCAGTTGAAACGAACTCGACGGCACCAAGATGACGCGATAGGCGCGCGGCAGGTCCAACGCCTCCATGCGTTGCTGGTACAGATTGGGCGACAGGCCGCGCGCGCGGGCCTTGTTGCGGGTGATATCCAGCATCTCTGGCGAGACGTCCACGCCGTCGCAGTCGATGCCCTGCGCCAGATAGTCCAGCACCAGCCGGCCTGTGGCGCAGCCCACGTCGAGCGCCGGCTGGCCGTAGCGCCGGATCACATCCAGAAACAAGGCGCGATCGGCCCAGTTGGCCGTGTCGTCGCGCCATACATCCCATGTCGAGGCCAGCAGGCCGTGATATTCGTAATCGGGCGGGTTGTTTTGCATGTCCCAGGACTATAACCGCGCATCCGGCTCTTGCGCGCATACAGTTTCTGTGCGCCGGCGCATACAGGCCGGCTGCCGGGTCGGATCTGCCCTGCATTGACAATCCACGCTCTGACGTGCTATGGTGCTGCCAATCTTGTGACGATGGGATGTGTGAGGAAGACCATGCCTGTGCGAGTGATGACAGACGCTCAGCGAATCGCTTTCGAGACGAATGGCTTTCTGGTGATCGAGAACGCCCTGACCGCCGACGAATTGCGCGAGGTGCGCGCCGCTGCCGATCGTGTAGAACAGCTCTGGCGCGCCGATCCGGCGCTGCCCGGTGTGCGCAAGCCGGAGCTTGAAGAGGTGATCGCTCCCATCAACTATGACGACACGCTGCTGCGGCTGATGTGGCATCCGCGCGTTTTTCCGATTGTGCGCGAGATCGTGGGCGACGACGTGTCAATGATCGACAACTCGTATTACATTACGCCGCCCCGCACGCCGCGCACACACGCTGGCTGGCATCACGATGTCGGGCTGCCGGGCGTGTATCACCCCCTGTCGGTGATGATGGTCAAGGTATTCTGGCTGCTCACGGATGTGAACACCAACAGCGGCGGCACAGCCATGCTGCCCGGCTCGCACCGGCTGCCCATGGACTTTCAGTTCCCGGATGTGGCCGACCCCAAGCAGATGCCCGGCGCAGTGCAGATGACGGGCAAGGCCGGCACGGCTTATCTGTTCAACGGCCGCGTGTATCACTGCGCCGTGAACAACGAGAGCGACCAGCCGCGCAAAGTGTTGATCTATAACTACGGCCACGTGTGGATGAAGGTCTGGCAGGGCTATGAGCCGTCGCCGCGCCTAATTGCCGAGGCCAAAGCCAGCGGCGACCCCGTGCGGCTGCAATTGCTGGGCGCGGTCGATCCGTATGGCGCGTATTTGAGGGATTGAGCGAATTGACCTGGCGCGCTCCTCGCGCGTCATCACCGCGCTGGAGCGCGCCCACACTGCTCACATCGCGTCGCAACGGCTATTGGCAAGGCAATCCCAACCCCCCGGGGCGTGTGGGTCGATTCATACGGTTGAGCGCACTCAGCGCTGGTGTCTATATCCTCCGCGTGGAAAAGCCGGACACGTCACTTCAGCGTACAATAGACAAGTTTGAATGCAACCCAAGTGATGGCTGCTGATCGTTGAACCGCTCCAGCCCCTCACGAGATTTAATACCAATCAGGAGTGATTGCACAAATGGCAGTTAAGACCGCAACCCCAAAAACACCCTCCAGGCCAGTCTCCAAGACTGCGACTATAAAGTCCTCGAAGGCGGCCCCACCACCCAGCCCAAACGGCAAGAAGCAGTGGGTGTACTTGTTCACCGACACCAAGGCTGTTCAGAAAGTTGCCCCAACCTGGAACGATGTGCGCAACTTGCTTGGCGGGAAGGGCGCCGGCCTGTGGGATATGACCAGCGCCGGCCTGCCGGTGCCGCCTGGCTTCACCATCACTACCGAGGTCTGCGATGCGTTCGTCAAGGCTGGCAACAAAATTCCCAAAGAAGCCTGGGATCAGGCGCTTGCCGCCATGAAAGTCGTTGAGAAGCAGACCGGCAAGGTGTTCGGCGGCGGCAAGAAGGGCGTGCGCCCTCTGCTTGTGTCTGTGCGTTCCGGCGCCCGTGAGTCCATGCCCGGTATGATGGAGACCGTCCTCAACGTCGGCCTGAACGACAAGACCGTCGAAGAAATGGCCCAGGTCACCGGCAACGAGCGCTTTGCCTATGACTCGTATCGCCGCCTGCTGATGATGTTCGGCAGCACCGTGCTTGGCATTCCCGACGAGAAGTTTGACGAGCCGATGGAGCGCATGAAGGAGCACAAAGGCTACAAAGCCGACACCGACCTGACTACAGACGACCTGAGGGAACTGGTCGCCATTTTCAAGCAGGTCATCAAGGATGAGACCGGCCGAGACTTCCCCCAGGATGTGTACGAGCAGCTCCGCGAATGCGCCATGGCTGTGTTCCGCAGCGCCACCGGCCACAAAGCCAAGACCTATGCCAGGCAGATGGGTTGGAAGAGCACCCTGCCCACAGCCGTTAACGTGGTGACGATGGTCTTCGGCAACATGGGCGAAGACAGCGGCACCGGCGTCGCCTTCACCCGAGACCCTTCGACCGGTGAAAAGAAGATGCTGGGCGAATACCTGCTCAATGCCCAGGGCGAAGATGTAGTGGCCGGCATCCGCACCCCCAAGCCCATCTCCGAGATGGAAAAGGAGATGCCGAAGACCTACAAGCAGTTCATGAAGATCGCGGCCCTGCTGGAGAAGCACTACAAGAACATGCAGGACGTGGAGTTCACTATCGAGCAAGGCAAACTCTACATGCTGCAGACCCGCAACGGCAAGCGCACCGCCAAAGCGGCCATCAAGATTGCCGTTGACCAAGCAAACGAGAAACTCATCACAAAAGAAGAGGCCGTGCGCCGCGTGACCCCCGCTGATGTCGACTTTCTGCTGCATCCACAATTCGACGAAGCTGCGGTCAAGGCTGCTAGGCAGGAAGGCCGGCTGCTCGCCAAGGGCGTGAATGCCTCGCCGGGCGCCGCCGTCGGTATGCTGGCCTTCGACGCTGATCTGGCCGAGAAGTGGGGCAAGGAAGAAGGTAAGGCCGTCATCCTCATCCGCCCGGAGACCAAGCCCGATGATGTGCACGGCATGGTTGCTGCCAGGGGCATCCTCACCGCGCGCGGCGGCGCCACCTCGCACGCCGCAGTGGTGGCCCGCCAGTTCGGCATTCCAGCCGTCTGTGGCGCCGATGTGTTAAAGATTGATCTGGCTGCCCGCACTGTCACCGCCGACGGTCAGGTGCTGAAGGAAGGCGACTGGGTCTCTCTCGATGGCGCCAAGGGCGAAGCCTATGTCGGCCAGTTGCCCACAGTTAGCCCCTCGTTCGAAGAGCAAAAAGACCTGGTCACGTTGCTGAAGTGGGCTGATGAAATCAGCGCGCGCAAGACCCGCGTCGTCAACGGCAAACCCTTCCCCGGCTTGCAGGTGTGGGCCAATGCCGACTATCCGCGCGACGCCGAGCGCGCCCGCCAGTATGGCGCCCAGGGGATTGGTCTGTGCCGCACCGAGCACATGTTCTTCGAGGAAGAGCGCCTGCCCATCGTGCAGCGCATGATCCTGGCCAAAGATGACGCGACACGCCAGCAGGCTCTGGATGAGTTGCTGCCGTTCCAGCGCGGCGACTTTGAAGGCTTGTTCCGCGCGATGACCGGCCTGCCCGTCATTATTCGCCTGATCGACCCACCCATGCACGAATTCCTGCCCAGTCAGGAAGACCTGCTCAAGGAAACCAGCCACCTGCAGGCCAAGCGCAAATATGCCGGCCTGAGCGAGGCAGAAGAGGCCGAACTCAAGGCTAAAGAAGAGATGTTGCAGGCCGTGATTGCCATGCACGAGCAGAACCCGATGATGGGTCTGCGCGGCATCCGCCTGGGCATCATGCTGACCGGCCTGATCAAGATGCAGGTGCGCGCCATCTTCGAGGCTGCCTGCAATGTCAAGCAGGAAGGCTATGAGCCGCACCCGGAGGTCATGATCCCGCTCACCGGCCATGTCAACGAGCTGAAGAAAGTGCAGCCGGAACTGGAAGCTGTGGCGAAGGAAGTCATGGCCGAGAAGGGCGTCACCGTCAAGTACAAGTTCGGCACCATGATCGAGATCCCGCGCGCCGCGGTCACAGCCGCCGAGATTGCGACGCTGGCGCAGTTCTTCTCCTTCGGCACGAATGACCTGACACAGATGACCTATGGCTACTCGCGTGACGACGCCGAGCGTGGCTTCCTGCTCAAGTATGTCGAAGACGGCATCCTGCCGGCCAATCCTTTCCAGACCATTGACCAGGAAGGTGTGGGTGTGCTCATGCGCATGGCAGTCGAAGCAGGCCGCAAGACGCGCCCCGATCTTGAAGTGGGTATCTGCGGCGAGCATGGCGGCGACCCCGACTCGGTGGATTTCTGCTATCGCATTGGCAACAACTATGTGAGCTGCTCGCCGTTCCGCGTGCCGATTGCCCGCCTGGCGGCGGCGCATGCGGCGCTGAAGCACGGCGTGAAGAAGTAAGTCTGTTTCTCTGCCGGTTGCCAAACCTCACAGGCCGGTTGGAGGCCTGTGAGGTTTTTTGTTTATGATTGCCGCCATGCGCTCCGCATCGCGCCATGTCTGGCTTGCGCTTGTCCTGCTTCTCGTCGCATTTGCTGTGCGCGTGCTTGGCCTGGACGCGCAGAGCTTGTGGTACGACGAGGGGTACTCGGTCATGTTTGTCCGGCATGATCTCGGTCATGTCATCACACAGGCCGGCCCGCTCGAGCTGAACACGCCGCTCTACTATGTTCTCTTGTTCATCTGGGTCCGGCTGGCTGGCGACACAGAGTTCAGCGCGCGGCTGGTGTCGGTTTTTGCCGGCGCCCTGACCGTGGCCCTGGCCATGTCGCTGGCCCGGCGGCTTGCGGGCCGCGCAGCCGGCCTGTGGGCGTTGGCGTTGCTGGCCTTGTGGCCGGCCCACGTCGCTCTCTCGCAGGAAGCGCGCATGTACGCGCTGGTCACCCTGCTAGTGTTTGCCTCGGTCGTCGTATTGGTAACGCGCTGTTTGCGCGCGGGCCTTGCGGTGGGCCGTGCGGTGGATTGGGTCGTGTGGGTCGGGCTGTGCCTGGCTGCGTTCAGTGCGCATGTGCTGGCTGCCTTTATCATTGCTGCGCAGGCCGTCGTCATCCTGGCCGGCCTGTTGATGGCGCTATGGCGCGCGCGGCGAACGCGCGTCGCCGGTGTGTGGGGCAGGTTCAGGGGCGCGTTGCTTGCAATCGTCGCGCTTGCGCTTGTCACCGGCGCGTGGACGCTGTGGCTGCTGTCCTTTCGCGCCGCCTATGGCACCAGTTTCAGCGACCCCCTCGATGGCTTCAACACATTGGCGCGCAGCCTGGCCGCGCTGATCTTGCCGCGCAATCTGCCAGAGGGTCTGATTCTGCCGGCGGCGGGGTTGGCCGGCGCGCTGATCGTGAGCGTGGCGATCATTGCATCCCCGCCGGCGCGTCCCGTGATCGGAATTACCTTGCTCGCCCTGGTCGGCATTGCTGTCTTTTGTGCGCTCACGGGCAAGTTTGCTGCGCGCTACCCGGCTATTGTTGCGCCGTTGCTGACTGTGGTGGTGAGCGTGCCCCTGGGGAGCGCAACACGACAGCGGGCACGCCTGGCCCGGCCGGCCTGGTCGGCCCTGGTTGGCGCGGTCTGTCTGATCTTGGCTGCGCTGGGTGTGTGGGCCTGGCGCACCGACCCGCTGTATGCTAACGAGGATTTTCGCGGCGCAGTCGCCTTTCTGCGCCGGCAGATAGCCCCGGCCGAACGGGTGGTGCTGGTCTCCGGCCACTTTGCCCCCGTGTTTGCCTATTATTACGGCGACACGGGCTGGATTGCCATCCCCGCCGACCCAGTGCTTGATATCAATCATGTGCTCGATTACGAGCGGGCCGCGCCGGCGCTCAACCGCGATCTGGCCGGCGCAAGCGGAGCGTGGTTGCTTGAGTGGCAGCAAGATATCATCGATCCTACGCACATCGTGCCCGAGTTGCTGCGGCGGCAGGCGCAAGGGCGCGCATACGCCGAATACACGCCGGCTTTTCACAACCTGCGCCTGCGCCATTTCCGCTTTGCGCAGCCCTATCAGCCGATCCCTGTGCCTGTGCCGTGGCAGTCCCGCCTCGACGCCGGCGGCGACCCGCGTGGACTGGGCGCGTTGGGTTGCCACGTCTTCACCCCCCCGCGCGCCGGCGACGCCGAACTTGAAGTAGCCTGCTTCTGGACGTTGGCGCGCTTTTCCGGCCTGCCGCTCGATACTCGCGTCTCGTTGCGCCTGGTGGAGCGCGGTGGTGCATGGATCGCCCAGTCCGATCAGTACCTGGCCGCGCCCTATGGCTTGCCGAATGTCACAATCGGCCCATCCCTGGCAGCATTCTACGTGATGCAGCTTCCACCCGATCTGCCGGCCGGCCAGTACGAACTGCATGCCGTGCCCTATATCCGCCTGAGCGACGATCGCACGCTGGAAATTGTCCCGCGAGTGCATACGCCAGTCTCTGTTGCGCCCGGCGTGCGATGAGGCGAGCGCTTATCGCGGCTTCTGTATATCCAGGCTCATCAGGATCATTAAATTGTTTGCCACTGCGCCGCCGCGTGCGTCCGCAACCGGCAGACGTTCTTGCGTAGTCGAGTCATACATCCCGACTGCCAGTTGATACCGCCCGTTCGACAAATCGCGCGTGTCCAACGTGTGTGGGTCTGGCACAATTTCGCCGGGCGACCAGAAAGGTGTCGGGTAGTCACCCCCGCGTGGTGGTGCATCAGACTGAGCAACTGGCGCGCCGCTGGCGTCTAGCACATGCACAAAAGCTGTGCGCGCGTGAGCATCAACAGCGCGACTCCGCCAGATCAACGTCACGCTAAACGGCTCACCGGCGGTCAAGCGCGCCGATGCGATTACATCCAGCAGTTCGATTTGCTCTGCCAGAATAAAGCGCGCCGGCGCATTGTTCCAGCGTTGTGTTTCGGCTTCGTCTAGCCGAACTGGAATGTGACCAAACAGACCCTGGCACGGATGCCCTGCGCATCTCGGTTCGAGCGACGGTGTGTTGGCTTGATCGATCCAGCTTGCTTTCACCTGAGCGACCACCGGGGTCGGCGTATCTGCCCATATGGGCAGATGATAATATTCGGCAAATGTGTCTCCACGAGTCCAGCGGCTGGTTGGAAACTGGCCGAACCCTGGATCAAAGTCGTGCTGGATGTAAAGCGAGCGACCGCTCAGGGTGAATAGCTCCAGTCGCAGACGGTAATCAGCATCCAAGCGGCGCAGGCTCTGCCAGTACAGCACGAGCGTCAAGCCGTTGTTGCGGCTGGCAGGCGTGCGTGTCAGCGAGTAGCCAAGCAGGCGAATGCTATCGCCATAGACGATGTCAACCGGCGTCTGAATATCGCGCATTTCCTCGTATGGCCCCAGAACGAATGCCGGCTTTGCGACCGCCGCCCCGATCACCATCATCGGCGTCACCAGCCCTACCCAGGCGACCCCGCCCAGTGTGACCAGCGCAACTACAGACTTGCCCGGCAGCGCATGCAGCCCAATTGCGAGCAACACGCACAGCGCGCTCAGCCCCGGCAGGAAGAATCGTCCCATTAACAATCCCGGCTCGTTGCCCAGAAAAGTTCTGACCGTTGGCGCGGCTGCCACCCAGACAAACTGCAATGCCGCTATCCACACAGCAGAGCGCATTGGAGCATTTTTCAGCGCCAGTAGCAATCCGATCAGCGCTACCCCTGCTGCAATGCGCGCTATCCAGTACCATTCGGGCGGCATGCGAATAGCGCCCCAGCCGAACGCGCCGAACAAGCTATCGAAGGCAAAGCGCCCCCCGTATGTTTGCAGTGCCTCGGCAAATGTGACTAACCGATTGTCTTCCGTTGCCGAGGGCATGTCTGCGCCGATAGCGCCCCCGCCCGTCTGAATAGCCATCTGGGTTGCGCCGGTGAATTGGCGCAAGCTGCGACCTTCAGACAGTTCAATGCCTGCCACGGTCAGCGCAATCAGCGGAATAAGAAATAACCCGGCTACCTTCAGCAGCGCGCGTTGGCGTCTGCTTGGTGTGGTTGCGATAACGACTCCGGCGGCTGTGCTGACGCCAAACAGTGTCAGCGATACTGCCGAGTCTTTGGTCAAGCTGGCCGCGGCCAGACACATGGCCAGCAAAATCAGATCTGCCGCTGCGGGGCCTTCTGCCCGTTGCCGCCAGATGCGCGCGCCAAACAGCAACGTCAGCGAACCGAAGAGAGCAATTCCCACATCATTTGTAATCACGCCGCCGATAGCCAGAAACAAGGGCCAAAAAGCATGCAGCGCTGTTGCCAGCAGCGCCAACGATACCTTGCCCGGCAAAAGCGCGCGAGCCGCCAGAAACGTCACGCCGACAGACAGCCCGCTCAGGAGCACTGAAACCATTCTGCCTGCGCGAACTGCCAGGGCCGTGCCTGTCCAAGGCTGACTGGTCAAGTGTGGGTCAGGCTTGATCCACAGCCGCCACCAGGGTGGATTGAACGTTGGCTGAATGTTATCGCTTGTGTCTATCCCGGATATGACCCACGCCACCAGCCAGTAGTACAGTGGTGGCTGATGCGATTCATCAAATCGGTCGAGTCTGAGGCCGCTTGGTGGGAGGCGTCCTTCGTTCTGCGCCAGATAGCGCGCATAAGCGTAATGGCCGGTTTCGTCGTGCGACTCCCACACCGGAATTGTCAAAGCATAGAACGCTGACAGCCCTATATGGATAAGTATCAGCGCCGCGCATACAATCGTCGGTGACTTGAGCGTGATTTGAAACAGCGTTGACCCAAATTGGGCATGGTCTGCTTTGGCGTATCCACGGGTAGAATCCATTTGTTTGTGCTTGTCGCTGGAATTATTACATGGACAAGGCGCTCTCAGCTATTTCAATCGACTCCGCTGACACCAATTCGATATCCGCGCGAGCTGTATTGCCCGGCCTGACCGACGCCGAAGTGCAGCAGCGCATTGCGAGCGGCCAGACCAATGCCTATGCGCCCAGAACGGCGCGCAGCACCTGGGACATCATCCGTGACAACGTTTTCACCGTCTTTAACATGGTGCTGTTGATCGCAGTGGCTGCAACGCTGGCCGTAGGTCTGGCGACCACCGGCGCGCGCTTGTTGGTCATTGGCGATACGTTGTTCTCTGGCGCCAGCGTGTGGGTCAACATGATCGTCGGCATTGTGCAAGAGTTGCTCGCTAAGCGCAAGCTCGACCGGCTGGCGGCGCTCTCTGTGCGCAAGGCGCGCGTGCGCCGCAACGCTCAAATCATCGAGATTCCCATCGAACAGATTGTCCTGGATGATCTGGTGCTGCTGGAGCCGGGCGACCGCGCGCCGGTGGATGGGCCGGTGGTGGAGAGTCGCGCGCTGGAGATGGACGAATCGCTGTTGACCGGCGAATCTGATTCGGTCTCCAAGGCGGTTGGCGATGAAGTGATGAGTGGCACGTTCTGTCTGGCCGGCGCCGGCGTCGTGCGCGCGGCAAAGATCGGCGCCGACAGCTATGCCAACCGCCTGACCGCAACCGCCAAAGGACTGAAGAGTGCGCTCACCCCCCTGCAACAGAAGCTCAACTTCGTTGTGCAAGTGCTGGTGGTGCTGATGGTCGTGGTGGTCGTGTTGCAGTTGCTGGCGGCCTGGCGCACCGATGTGCCGATGGTGGACGCGCTGCGCTATACCCTGACGATCGTCACCAGTTTTGTGCCGGCCGGCCTGATCCTCGCCAACACCGTTTCGCTCAGCGTGGGCGCCGTGCAGATTGCCCGCTTCGAGACGCTGGTGCAGCGTATCAACGCCATCGAGAGCATGGGCAATGTCACGGTGCTGTGCACCGACAAAACCGGCACGCTCACCCAGAACAAGCTGACGGTGCAGCAGGTTGTGCCGCTGGGCGACTATGCGTTGCCCGGCGCGCAGGAGCGCCTGGCGCACTATGCCATGAGTGTGGCTGCCCAGAACAAGACAGCCGGCGCGATTGCCGAGTTCGCCGGCCAGCCTCGGCACAGGCCGGTGGTTGTTGCAGAAATCCCGTTTAGTTCGGCGCGCAAATGGGGCGCTGTCACCTTGCGCGATGCCGATCCTGACCGCGACGATCCGCGCACCCTGGTGCTGGGGTCGCCCGAGTTGGTGCTCGACCCACAGCATCCGCGCGCCGATGCCATTCAGACCCAGGTGCGTGCGTTCACTGCGCAAAGCCTGCGTGTGGTGGCGCTGGTCGAGGCGATGGGCGCTATTCAAGCCGGCGACTCGCGTCTTCCGGACAGGCGTGAGCCGGTGGCCTTGGTGGTGTTGCGCGACGAAATCCGACCCGATATTGCCGATACCATGAGCCAGTTCGAGCAGTTGGGCGTGCGCATCAAGGTTATCTCCGGCGACAGCGCCGACACGGTCAGGGCGATTGCCGAACGGTCGGGGGTGAAGAACCTGACCGCCATCACCGAGCAAGAATTGTCCAAACTGAGCGGTGCGGCCTTCGACACAGCCGCGCGCACACATGGTCTGTTTGCGCGCATTACGCCAGAAACCAAGCAACGTATCGTGGCCTCACTCATCAAGCAGGGCGAATATGTTGCCATGGTGGGCGATGGGGTGAACGACGTGCCGGCGATCAAGCAGGCGCGCATGGGTGTTGCGATGAACGATGGCGCGCAGATCACCAAGGATGTGTCGGAGCTGGTGCTGTTGAACAACAGCATGTCCACATTGCCGCGCGCCCTGCAAGAAGGCCAGCGCATCACGCAGAAGATTTACGCTTCATCGCGCCTGTATCTGGCCAAGAACGTCATCACCATTTTGGCGTTTCTGTTTATTGGCTATGTGACGCTGCCGTTCCCTGCCGAGCCGCGCCAGATCAGTTGGATTGCCACGATGACGGTGTCATTGCCGTGCACATTGCTGGCGTTTGGGTTGCTGAAGCCCGGCTACACCTTTCGCTTTACGCGCGAAGTGCTGGCCTACAGCGTTCTGGTCGGCTTTGTGGGCGCGGTGGTGTTTACGGCGGCCTATGTCTGTGAGTATGCACTGGCCGGCGAAGCTGCTGCGCGCGCAGCCTTCACCATGACCAACCTGCACTTCAGCATGCATGTGTTCTGGGACGTCCACGATGTGTCCATTTTCAATCTCGAAACGATCCGCAAACGCCCGCGCGAGTTTCTGGTTGGACTGGGGTTGCTGGGGGTGGGTGTGGCTGTCCCGCAGATCGTTCCACAAGTGTTCAATGCGGTGCCGCTGACGCCCAGTGGTTGGCTGATTGCGCTGATCCTGCCGCTGGCCGGCGCGCTGCTTATGCGCGCAGCCGTGTATGGGCCATTTACTCGCGCCATGCTGCGCACGCTGCGCAAATAGCGCCGGCTTAACCCGACGCTGGTCGCTGCATCCACTCCCTGTGCAAATCAAGTAGCATTGGCCCGTGACGACTGCGCAAGCGCAACAGGCTTCTCCTCAAGCAGTATCATCTCCATCTCCCGCGTCCCAAGTCGCAGGCTGGCTATGGTGGCCCAGTCTGATCGTGTTGATCAGCAACGCTTGCATCATGACGATCGAGCTGGTAGCCGGCCCGTTGGTTGCGCCCTAGTGCATGCCGGTGGTTGGCAAGCCGATGGCTCATGGCAAGCTTTGTCTGAAAGGATAGTATCGTACAATCGGCGCGAGAGGTGACGTAGTGCATGAGCGCGATCGAAACGGGATTGCTGATTGTTCCGGCGATCCTTCTCATCGCAGTGCTGACATGGGTTGCGCTCTATGCGCTGGCCGAGCGCCATGCGCGCCGCTACCGGCAAGAAGCTGCCCGCGTGCGACGTTTGCTTGATTCGGCCGATGCTGTGCTGGGACAGTACGAGATTGCCACAGATCAATATAAGCCCGATAGCCCAGAACCATATGGGCCGTTAGCCCAGGATGTGGCCGGCCGGCTGCAACAGGCGCGCAATGACCGTCACCAGTGTATGGCGCATTTGGCTCAGCTCGAAGCCACAATCCCCCAACTGCCTCGCGAACGGATGCGATCCATCCCGCCGGGGTCCTGGTTTTATCTGCGCCGCTGGATACAGCATCTCCAACAGATCCAACCCGTTGCGCTGCGTGCGCAGAGCTTACAAGAGCAGCTTACGCGCATTGCCGGCCTGCTCGATCAGTTGCGCAGCTTGCCGCTCGACATCGCTGCCCGCGTGCGTGAGTTGTTTAACGCCACCGATCGCATTGCCCGCATCGGCCAGTCATTGAAAGCGTCCGGCGCGCGCGGCGACAGCCTGGACGCGACCCTTGCCCAGGCCGATGGCTTTGTTGCTGCGCTGCGCGGGCTGGCGGACTGTTTTCTGCAGCCTGCCGACGAGATTGTGATGCAGCGCGCCACCCAGCAAAGCACCTGCCAGGCGCACGCGGTATTGCGCGCCATCGAGCGCCCCATCTACAAGACGTTGCGCCGGCTGCAAACCTGGCAGTCGCAGTACGCCGAGGCCCGCAACATGATCGGCGTGATGCAACTCGAAATCAGCGCAGCCGAGAGGGCGCTGCGCGAGGCGCCGCCCCGGCTTGATGTGGCCGGCTACACATTCGAGTTGCAGCAACTTCGCCAGACGGCCCAGATGATCGACGACCAACAACGGGCCGCCGATGTTGACGCCCTGGCCGATTTGTCTAACGCGGCCACCCAGCAGGCCATAAAAGCCAGAGACCTGGCCACGCATGTCATGGGGCTGTGCAAAACCTATCAAAGCATCGAGCAGGCCATTCTTGCCAACACCGAATGGCTTGATCGTATTGGCGCAACCATGGACGAATTGGCCCGCTCGCCCGTCTGCCCGGTTGTCTGGGATCGCAGCGCCGCTGAACAAGGCCGGCTGCTGGCGTGGCGCGAGCGCATCGGCGGACTGGACGTGTCGCGCAACGCCGGCCGGCTGAAGAGCGATCTGGACAACGTCCTCGAACTGGGCTTACAGGCCCGCGCATTGGAGGCGCAAGTGCACGCTGTGCGCGATTGGCACAGTCAGTTACAAGCCTTGTTGCGCAGCGATGAGGCCCGCACACGCGCCGACTGGTTGCAACAAGCGGCCCAGGTGCAGGTTGCGGCGTCGCAGTACGCCCCTGAAAACTGGACGCCGACCGAAGCCCTGGCAACCCTGCGCGCCGATGCCTTGGCGTTGGCCCGGCGCGAGCGTGACCTGGCACCTTTGTTCGAGAACCACCCACTTGCAGAGACTCAGATCCAGCAGTGGATCGATGTGCTGGCGATTTACGTGCGCGAACGTCGCGCTATGACTGCGCGGCTGAACAGCATCGACCAGATTCTGGACGCCATCCACAAACAGGAGCAATCGGCGCGCGTGCTGTTGGCAGATACCTTGCGTGCGCTGGAGGCGCTGAATATCGAAGCCGGCCGGCTGCTGCCAGATTCACCAGGCGCGGCGCGCTGGGCTGAGTTGATCGAAGTCTGGCAGCGCGCCTCTCGCTTGGAAGAACTGCTCGACCAACGTGATACTGGCAAGGTATCAGACAAGGCGGTGACTGTTGAAGCCTGGTCACGCCAGTGCCTAGGTGCAGTGACTGATCTATGTGTCGCGTTGCAGGCTGAATGCGCCCAGGCCCGCACGCAACTCGGCGCGCGTATCCAGGAATTGACCGCTATCGCCCCGTTTGATCTGGAGGGCGCAATGCAAACGGCGCAGGCGCTGATGAAGACATCCGACCCGGCGCAGGCTGCGCCGAAACGACAAGCCGGCCGCACGCCGGCAAAGTCGCCCCCGCTCTCCAACCTGGTCGAACAGGCCAATCAGATCTGGCTCGTGTTGAGCGAACTCGACATAGCCTTCACAGAACTGGAAGCACAGATTGCGGCGCCAATCGAACACAGGTCGGCCCGCCTGCGCCAGGAGCGCCAGCAGGCCCGGCAGCAGTTGCGTGAGCTGGAGCGACTGCGCACTCAACTTCCCAATATCCAGCCCATGCCGGTGGCTTGCGTTGATGCCGATCAGCTTTTGCAGGATTACCAGCAAGCCCAAGCCAGCCTGCAAGATCTACAACAAAACGGGCGCACGGTGCGCGCTGTTGTCGCCCGGCTGGACAATCTGATTCAGCAGCACGAGTACATCGCCAATCGCAGCGCCAGCCTGATGGGTGACTTGGAGCGCGACATCCTGCGCCTGAACGATGTGTGGGGCCAGTTCAGCGAATGGGTGCGCGCGTTGCAGCGCTATCGCAATCAGCGCAGGCATGACAAGCTGCTGGTGCTCGCCATCGACACGCGCTTCGACGAGATCGAAAAGCGGTTCGAGAGCATTCGCCTGCGCTACAAAGGCCGGCCGGTGCCTGTCAACTACGCCTGGCACGAGTTGGATGTGCTGCTGCGCGACATGGTTCGTGACATCAACGTGACCCGCGACGGACAGGCCGAGCTTGTCACGGTGGGCATGATCCAGGCCGGCTGATAGGAGCAGACACAAGATGACATCCGCGTACACGCGTAGATCGTTCCTGGCCGCCGCTGCAACGGCGGCTACTGCGCTTGGCGCAGCCGCGTGCGGCGCCGGCGTCAAGCTTGTTTCACCCATGAGCACAATCCCTCAAGCCAACTTTTTTGTGTCACCCGATGGCGATGATGCTTGGAACGGCGTCTTGCCTGCTCCGAACGCAGCGCGATCCAATGGCCCCTTTGCCACACTGCAACGCGCACAACAGGCCGTGCGTGAAAGGGTTCGTCAGGGGCTGAGCAGCGATGTGACGGTGCTGATCCGCGCCGGTGTGTACTATTTGCCGCAGGGTCTGACTTTTACGCCGGAGGATTCCGGAACGGATGAACATGGCATCACCTATGCCGCGTATCCCGGTGAGCATCCTGTCCTGATCGGCGGCGTGCGGCTGGCCGGCTGGCAACCCTGGCGCGATGGCATCTGGCGGGTAGAGTTGCCCGATGGGGTTCGGCCTGCGCAGGTGTTCGAGGTGGGGCGCCTTCACGGCAACAAGATGGATGCCGTGAAGGCGTGAGGGACATCGTTAAAGGGGGCGGAACAGCGCCGCTGCAATCAACCGATCTTTCTGGCGATCTCGGCCAGCAGGCGCTGGCGAGTCTCTTCGAGTGGGATGCGCTCGATGACCGGCGCGAAGAAGCCTTCCACAATCAGCCGGCGCGCTTCGGCTTCAGGCACGCCGCGTGAGCGCAGATAAAACATCGGCTCTTCCTCCAGCCGGCCTACCGTCGAGCCATGCGTGCAGCGCACATCATCGGCTTCGATCTCCAGGCCGGGGATCGAGTCGGCGCGCGACTTGCTGGACAATTGCAGGTTGCGGTTGGCCTGGTAGGCGTCGGTCTTTTGCGCGCCGGGGAAGACGCGGATATTGCCGCGCCACACCGTGCGCGCTTCGTCGCGCAGCGCGTTTTTGTACAGTAGGTCGCTCTTGCAGGCCGGGGCAATGTGGTTTTGCTGTGTGTCGTAGTGCAGTTGCTGCCGGCTGTCGGCGAAGAACACACCGGACAACAGGGCAGTGGCTCGCTCGCCCAACAAATCGGCTTCGATGGCCGACTTGGTGTATCGTGAGCCAACGCCGCCGGCCACCCAGTGCAATGTTGCGCCTTCATGAAGATGGGCGCGCTCATTGGTGAAGTTCCACACGCCAGGCCCCCAGTCCTGAATGCTCACGTAGTCCAGTTGTGCATTCTTGCCGACGATGATCTCGACTGCCCCGTTGTAGAACGTTTGAGTTGGGGCTGATCCTTTGGCCGGCGCTGCCGAAGCAAATTCCTCGATCAGTGTGGCCTGCGCACCTTCATCCAGCACGATCAACGTGTGGTTGAAGCCGGCGCGCTGGCCGGCTGTCATCCACGTTGCCGCGCGCAGCGGTTGCTCGATGCGTACACCCTTGGGCACATACAACACCACGCCGCCGCGCATAAAAACGCCGTGCAGGGCGGCAAAGTAGGCGTCGCTTAGTCTGACGCATTCGGTCATCAGATGTTGCTCCAGCCAGTCGGTGTGTGCATGGCTGGCCGAATGCAAGTCCTGGAAGATCACACCCTGCTCGCGCAGGCCGGCATCTAGACGCGAAACCACCGGCGCGCCATCCACATGCGCCACAACGCCCGGCGCGTCGGCATTTAGAAACGGTTCTAGGAAGCGATGGGTGTCTGCGTCTTCACCTGCCGAAGGCGCAGCGGGTAGTTGGATACTCGCCAGAACTTGGTCGAGTTTGAAGAGAGACAGATCAACGCGCCGCCACAGCTCGTCGGTGCGCTGTGGGGCCGGCGTGTCGCGGAAGACGCGCAACGCTTCCAGCCGGCGCGCTGCCAGCCAGGCCGGGTCGTCGGCGGCGCTCGCGTATGCCTCCACAAACTCGCGCGTCAGCTCCCCGCTTTTCACCAGCGGCGCGGGTTTCAAAGTCACAACAGCCATTAGCCGACCGTCCCTTCCATCTGCAATGCAATCAGCCGGTTCATCTCTACGGCGTATTCCATCGGCAGTTCCTTGACCAGCGGCTCGATAAAGCCGGATACAACCATGGTCGAGGCTTCCTCTTCGGTCAGGCCCCGGCTCATGGCGTAGAAGAGCTGTTCCTCGCCGATCTTGCTCACCGAAGCCTCGTGGCCGATGGTTACGTCGTCGTTGTCCACTTCAATGTATGGATAGGTGTCGCTGCGGCTGTGCTCATCCAGAATGAGCGCGTCGCACACCACGTTGCTGCGGCTGCCGGTCGCGTCCTTGTACACCTTCAGCAGGCCGCGATAGCTGGCGCGACCACCGTCTTTGCTGATCGACTTGCTGACGATCTTCGAGGTGGTGTTGGGCGCGGCGTGAACGACCTTGCCGCCGGCGTCCTGATGCTGACCCTTGCCGGCGAAGGCAATCGACAGGATCTCGCCGTGCGCGCCGGGACCCATCAGATACACCGCCGGATACTTCATCGTCAGCTTGGAGTTGTGGACGATGAAGCCCTGTGAGACAAAGTTGCCGGTGTCCTCCACTTCGATGTCCCAGGTTGGCACAGCTTCTGCTGACGGCTCTGAGACCATCACATCTACGATCTCCACACTTGCGGGCAGTTCGATCTGTGAACGCCCGACGGCCCGGTGATGGCGCAACTGGGCCGGCTTTGCCTGTTGAGCTTCCTCGCGCAGTTGTGGGCTGACGCGGCTTACCAGGCGTTCATCGAGTGGGAAGCTCAGCCGGTACGCGCCATGCGCGGTGCACTCGATGCCCTGAATGGTTACTGTGCGCGGTTGATCAAACTCGGTGTACAGGCGAGAGGTGATGCCCAACGTGACCAGCACTGAGGCCACGTCTTCGAGCAGCGCGCGGTTGACCGACTTCAGCACAAAACGCCGGTCAGCCAGCACGTAGCCATCCGCGTCCAGATAGCCGGCGATAAACGACAGGCGCTGCGATTCAGGCAGCGACCATACCCATGCCGGCACGCGCTTGTTGCCGGCTCCGTCGGTGAACCCGTTCAGGGTGAACAACTCTGCCAGTTCTTTGCTGCTCCAGGCCACATGATTGCCGTCGGCGCGCTCGGTGGGTTTTGCGTCAATCAACGCTGCCATCGCGCCCATCAGACGCTCGCGGGCGCGGTCATTCCGCGGAGTAGAGAAGCCGACTTTGGCCCAGCGCACGATGCCGTCTGTCTTGCCAGACTGCGCGTCGATGTTGCCGTCGCCGATCCAGTAGCCAAACAGCCACATGATGTCATCGGTTGTATGCTCGACCGTGCCTAGCCGCGAATCACGCGCGCGCATCATGCTCAGAGCGGGAGCGTACTGATTCGATGACTCGAAGGCAGTTGTTAACGCCGGCAGTTGTAGCGCGTGCGGCGCACCATAGTCAAGCGACATGCGCGGGATGATGGCCTGCTTCAATTGATCTGCGCGCACATAGGCAAGGCGATAGCGCCCCAACTTCTTTGGCGCGCTTGCGTCATAGATATAGGAGTAGAACGGGTGGTTGGCGGTGACGCGCAGTTTGCGTTCGCCCACAGACACGGTGTGCACCGGCTGATAGCCCGAAAACCGCTTTGCAACCACGCGGCGGAAACATAGCTCGCCGGTGCGCTCATCATAGGACAACACCCTGTCGCCCACGTTGAGCGATTCGATTGTCTTGAGACCGTCCGGGGTGGTCACCGTCGAGCCTTCTGCCAGGCATCCCAAATTGCCGTCCACCCATTCCATGGTGGCCCCTTCGTAAGCCACGGCACGCTTGGTCACCAGGTTGTACACGTTGGTTGACCAGTTCTGAATGGTGGTGTAGCGGCAGCGCCCGCCCTTCTTCACGATGATTTCTACCACCGCGCTGTGCAGCGAGTCGCTGGAGTAGATTGGTGCGGTGCAGCCTTCCACGTAATGCACGTATGCGCCCTCGTCCACGATGATGAGGGTGCGCTCGAACTGTCCTACGTTCTTAGCATTGATGCGGAAGTAGGCTTGCAGCGGCAGGTCGATCTTGACGCCCGGCGGCACATAGATGAACGACCCGCCCGACCACACCGCACTGTTGAGCGCGGCAAACTTGTTGTCGGTGTAGGGAATCACCGTGCCAAAGTGCTCGCGGAACAATTCGGGATGCTCGCGCAACGCCGAGTCGGTGTCGAGGAATATCACGCCCTTGTCCGCCAGCTCTTTGGCCAGATTGTGGTAAATGACTTCCGACTCGTACTGCGCACCGACGCCGGCCAGATACTTCTTCTCGGCTTCTGGAATACCCAGCCGGTCGTAGGTGTTCTTGATCTCAGGCGGTAGCTCCTCCCATGACTCGGCCTGCTCCTCGGTTGGCTTGATGTAATAGTAGATATCGTCGAACTGGATGTCCTTGAGTGCCGGCCCGCCCCAGTTCGGCATTGGCTTGGCTTGGAAGGCAGCCAGCGCGCGCAGCCGGAAATCTGTCATCCACTGCGGCTCGCCCTTGATGCGTGAGATTTGCGTCACAACATCGGCATCCAGACCTTTGCGGCTCTTGAATGTGTAGTTTTCGGCCTCATGAAAGCCGTACTTCTCTGCGTAACTCTCATTGACCTCAACTTGAGTCTTGGTTTCAGCCATCTTACCTGTCCTCGTTCACCAGGTTGGTTGGGTTTTCAGGTTGTTCGGATTCGATAATCAGGATCCTGCAAACCTCAAGAACCTTGTGAAGCTTGTAAACCGGCTAACTTTACGAACCTTATAAACCCTGTTGCTCTGTCTCCGGTTGGCGCTCCGGCTCTCGCAGCCAGTCGTAACCTTTTTCTTCCAGATGTAGCGCCAGATCCGGCCCACCTTCTTCGACGATGCGCCCGCCGATCAGCACATGTACGAATTGTGGCTTGATGTAGTTCAGCAGGCGCTGATAGTGGGTGATGACAAGCACACTCATCTGCGGATCCTGCTCATGCAGGATGTTGACGCCTTCGCTCACAATGCGCAGCGCGTCAATGTCCAGGCCAGAGTCGGTCTCGTCCAGGACGGCGATTTTGGGTTTCAACATTGCCATTTGCAGCACTTCGGCGCGTTTCTTTTCGCCGCCGCTGAAACCGTCGTTCAGATAGCGCCCGGCAAATGACTCATCGACCTTCAGGATGCGCATGGCTTCGCGCAACTGCTTGCGGAATTCCGGGATCGGCACGCCCTTCACGTCAGAGGGCAGCACGCCGCCGTTGCGTGCCGCTGCCTCGGCCTTGATGCGCGCGTTCAACGCTGTGCGCAGGAAATTGGCCACCGTCACGCCGGGGATAGCGACCGGATACTGAAATGCTAGGAACAAGCCGGCCCGGCTGCGCTCATCCGCCTCCATCTCCAGCACGTTTTGCCCGTTGAAGATCACCTCGCCTTCGGTGACCTCATAGGCCGGGTGCCCCATCAGCGTGTAGGCTAGTGTGCTCTTGCCCGAGCCGTTCGGCCCCATGATGGCATGAATCTCGCCCGGATTCATGCTCAGATTCAGCCCTTTCAGAATGGGCTTGCCCTCGATGCTGACATGCAGGTTGCGTATTTCAAACCACTTCGGTGTGTCCACGTGTATTCCTCTCGCTTGAGATCACTGGCCCGGCCAGGGCTGTGTCAGAAGATTCTGTTTCTACCTGATGCGGCAGTATAGCCGCGTCAGCAGGCGCTGTCAATATTTATCATGCTGATCTTGTTTATTATTCTCGCTCAACTGGCTGAGCGGAGGATGAGAGCTATTCAACTAGCCTGCCGGCGGTGGGGGACTGGCGGCACCTTGATCGGTTGCCGATTCGGGGCGACGTGCTGAGAAGAGCGCCAGCGTGATCACGACGCCGGCCAGCACCACTGCCAGCGTCGCCAGTTTGAGCAGCGGCGGCTGCGCGATCAGCGCCACTGCTCCGAACGCCAGGCAGGCTGCCGCGTACAACACCACAATCCGGCGCGCGCTCCAGCCGGCGTCGGCCAGTCGCAAATGTAAGTGCCCCCGATCACCCTGCACCGGGCTTTTGCCGCGCCGCGCTCGATCCACGATCTGCCAGGCTACGTCGGCGATCGGCACGCCCATTACCAGCAACAACAGCGCCACTTTTGCCCCGGCGATGATGCCCAGGCAGGCCAGTGTGAAGCCCAGGTACTGCGCCCCGCTGCCCAGGAAAATGCGCGCCGGCTGAAAGTTGAACACCAGGAAGCCCAGCAACGCGCCGGCCAGCGCAATGGGCAGCAACGCCACACTGTATTGTCCTTCGCGCAGCATGTGAATGGCAGTCACGCTCGCCGCAATCAGCGACACGCTGGCCGCTAGACCGTCCACGCCGTCCAGGAAGTTCACCGTGTTCATCATGCCCAGAAACCAGAAGGCACTCGCGATGACCACCTGCCAGCCGGCCAGCACCTGTTCTTGACCGATGAGCGGATTGTGAAATCGCTCGATGAAGATGAGATGCCCGATCGCGATTGCTGCGCCGAGCGCCTGGGCGATGAATTGTGGTCCAGCCCTCAGTTCCAGGCGGTCGTCGAGCAAGCCGGCCACGAAGATCACCACACTGCCGAGCAGCAGGCCGGCCAGTCGGATGCCTTCCTGCGGATCGAGGGTGGGCACCCCAAATGTCTGGCTGATCAGCGCCGTGCCGATGAACGCGCCAAACAACGGCACAGCGCCCAGCCTGGACGTGACCCGGCTGTGTCTACGCCGGCCGCCGGGCTTGTCGGCAATCCCCAGCTTCAAGCCGAGGCGGATCGCCGCCGGCGTCAGCGCCAGCGCAAGTGCAAGCGCGATGGCAAAGGTTGCGACAAGGGCCGGAACTGGCACACCGTGATTGTAACCGGCGGCATGGATATAATCGCCGCGTGCAGCGTGAACCATCTGGCGAGCCGCAGCGCCTGTCGCGGCTTGTTTCCACCCTGAACCAGTTTGCGGACACTTTTCGCCGCCATTGGCTGGCGATGATCGTGGGTATGTTGCTGGTGTACACCGGCCTGCCGTTCGTTGCGCCGGTGTTAAAGAAGGCCGGCCTCGATGGCTTGGCGCAGGCGATCTATCAGCCGTATAAGTTTGTCTGCCACACCTACGCTTTTCGCTCGTTTTTCCTGTTTGGTGAGCAGGTGGTCTATGCGCGTGGCCAGGGCGAAGGCGAATTCGAGCGCGCCACCGGCATCAATCCTCTAACGCCGACCGGCCTGTTCGAAGCGCGCGACTTCCAAGGCAACGAGCGTGTTGGCTATAAGGTGGCCCTGTGCCAGCGCGACATTGCTATTTATCTCAGCATGGCGATCAATGGCATGATCTTTGCGGGGGTGCGTCGCCGCGCCAGCCGGCCCATCCCCTGGCTCCTGTTCGTGCTGATCGGTCTGCTCCCGATCGGCATCGACGGTTTCTCGCAGTTGCTCAGCCAGCCGCCGCTGGCGATTTTGCCCTTCCGCGAAAGCAATTGGGCGCTGCGCGTGTTGACCGGCGCATTGTTCGGGACCAGCGTGGCTTGGCTGGTCTTTCCGCTGATCGAGGCGAGTTTTGCCGCCGAGACGCGCGCGGCGCAGTTGATGCAAAAAGCAGACACGTAATACGCCATGACTAACCCCGTTCCCCAACCCCGGCGCCGCTCAGCGTGGCCCATTGTGATTCTGGCCGGCGTCGCTGCACTGTTCGGCTTCGGCGCAGGCGTGTTGATCGCTAGCAGCGCGAATCAACCGGCTGCGCCGCTCAGCGCGCCGGCGCAGCCGGTGATCCAGTTTCTGCGCGAAAACGAGCCTGCGCCAGACTTCGATTTGCAGACGTTCGACGGTCAGACTGTGCGACTCAGTGATTTCAAAGGCCGGCCTGTGCTCATCAATTTCTGGGCTTCGTGGTGCCCGCCCTGCAAAGAAGAAACGCCCGATCTGATTGCCGCTTACAACGACCTCAAAGACATCAATGCCGTTTTTATCGGCGTTGGCACGCAGGATGACACCGACAAGCTCAAGCAATTCGCCAACGAATATCAGATTCCCTATCTCGTGGTCGAAGACCCGCTGGGCAAGGTGAGCAACCAGTACCGCGTGCTGGGCATGCCCACCACGTTCCTGATCGACGCAGATGGCATCTTGCGCAAAGTCATCAACGGCGTTGTCACCCGCGACCAGATCATCACACAAATGCGGGGCCTGGCGCAGTGACAGCCGGCCCGCACAACTCAGGGAGGTAACCCCATGAACGAAGCACCGATTGTCCTCGGCGTGATCGGCGGAAGCGGTCTGTATGCGATGCCGGGGCTGACCGATATCACCGAGCAGCGCATCCACACCCCGTTTGGCGATCCCTCAGATGCTGTTGTGATCGGTTCTTTGCGTGGCAAGCGCATTGCCTTTCTGCCGCGCCACGGCCGGGGCCATCGTTTCAGCCCCGGCGAAGTGCCCTATCGCGCCAACATGTACGCCATGAAGGCGCTTGGCGTCAGGCACATAGTCAGCGTCAGCGCCTGCGGCAGTTTGCGCGAACACATGAAGCCGCGCGACGTGGTTGTGCCTGATCAACTGGTGGACTTCACGCGCGGCAAGCGGGCGCTGTCTTTTTTTGAGGAAGGCTGGGTGGCGCATGCCTCGGTTGCCGACCCGTATGCAAAGTCGCTCAGCGCGGCGCTGGTGCAAGCGGTGCGCGATGCCGGCGGCACCGCCCATGCCGGCGGCACATTCATCACCATCGAAGGCCCGCGCTTTAGCACCAAGGCAGAAAGCAACATGTTCCGCGCTTGGGGGTGCGACATCATCGGCATGACTGCCTCGCCCGAAGCGGCGCTGGCCCGCGAAGCGGAGATCGATCTGGCCGTCATGGCGCATGTCACCGACTACGATGTGTGGCACGACTCCGAAGAGCCGGTCACCACCGAAATCGTCATCGAGCGGTTGAATGCGAATCTGACGCTGGCGCAACAAGCTATCGCCAACCTGGTCACCGTAGTCGAAACGTTGCCCCACGAGACTGAGGGGTGTATGCGCTTTGCGACCATCAGCGCCGCCGAGCGCATCCCGCAAGCGGCCCGCGAGCGCCTCTCGTTGCTGATGGGCAAATATCTGTCCTAGCGCCCTGCAGCAATCCGACTTTACATCCGACTTTACAAAGGAGTCACAAGTTCGTGCAGACACCCATCCGCTCCAAACCATCCGCGCCGGCCGCTTTGTGGGCGCTGGCGCTTGTGTCACTGCTGTTGAATATCGCGCTTGTTGCGCTGATCGTGGTTGTGGTGATGTCGGCGCGTCAGTTCGCCGCTGACACCGCCGACGCGCTGACTGCTGTCAGCAATCAGGACATCAATTACACGCTGCGCCTGAATCAGACCGTGCCGGTGCGCGCCGATGTGCCGTTCGCGCAAACCATTGTGGTGCCGATCAGCCAGTCCATCGATGTGAACACCATTGTGACGGTCTCGCGCGAGTTGCCGGTCATCGGCGTGATCGATCTCGATGTGCCGATCCAGGCGTCCATCCCCGTCAACTTCGAGGTGCCCATCGTGGTCAACCAGACGTTTCCCATCAGCGCCGACGTGCCGCTGAACATGGAGATTCCGCTTAGCATTCGGGTCAACGAGACGCCGTTGAAAGCGACCATCGACTCGGTGGTGCGTTCACTCAATACGTTCGCGGGTCGCTGAAGCGAGAGCGCCGGCATCCACGCGCCATGCGCTTGATGTGTTTGCCGCTGTCAGCACAATTTGGTTGCCGGATGGATCTGCGAGCATGAAGCCCTGTTCCTCTGCCGTCAGGGCAACGCCGCCGGCCTTCACGCGCTCGATCAGCCGCTGCAAGGCCGGCTGATCGCGCAGTTGTAGGGTGAAGTGGCGCAGGCCGACCGCGTTCGCCGGCGGGGGCGGCGCGCCAACGCCGGCCCAGGTGTTGATGCCAATGTGATGGTGATAGCCGCCAGCCGACAGAAACGCCGCGCTGCTGCCATAGCGTTGCATCCGGTCGAATCCCAGCATGTTGTGGTAGAAGCGTTCGGCTTCATCCAGACGGCTGACGTGCAGGTGAATGTGCCCGATGTGTGTGTCGGGCGGCAGGCCGGCGCTCTCTTTGCGCTCGCCCAGCAAGCTCAACAACCCTTCGATATCCAGCGGTTCCGTGACCATCGCCAACGCGCCATTAGGCGCGCCATCAGGCGCGCCGTTGGTGCGCGGCCAGGCATTGGAAGGCCGGTCAGCGTAAATCTCAATGCCGTTGCCGTCGGGGTCGGTCAGATACAGCGCCTCGCTGACGCCGTGATCGGACGCGCCCTGCAAGGGGTATTGCGTCTCGATGAAGCGCATCACGATGCGCGCCAGGGCAATGCGCGATGGGACGAGAATGGCGAAGTGATACAGGCCGGTGGTGCGGGCCGGCTTGCGCACAGCGCCCGGCGTCTCCTCCAGGACGATCAGCGGCGCGCCCGCTCCCGCAGCCAGTTCCAGCCGATGCGCAGCCTCGCCCACACGCTGTAAGCCCAGCACATCGATGTAGAACGGCGCTGCGCGATGCAATGTCGAGACTTTCAAGTGCACACATCCAATGCGCGTTTCGGGATGAATGAGAAACCCGTTTTCAGACATCACAGCACCAACCTTTGGCTAATAGAGTCCGCTCAATAGAGTCCGCTCAATAGAGTCCGCTCAATTGACGATCCCCAGCGGTGGCTCGTGGCGCAATACCCGCAGCGCATTCTCGTAGAACCCGGCAAACTCGCCGGCCGACACGTCGTTGCACGAGCCGATGTGCGGCGTGAGCAACACGTTCGCACTGGGGGTGCGCTCGATCAATTGCAACAACGGATTGTCCGGCTTGATCGGCTCCCATTCGTAAGTGTCGAAGGCAGCCCCGCTCAGGTGGCCCGCTTCCAGCGCGGCAACCACGGCCTGTTCGTCCACCACGCTGCCGCTGCCGGCCTCGACCAGCACGGCCCCGCGTTTCATCAGGGCGATGCGCGCCGCGTTCAGCCAGTGATCGGTCTCCGGGAAGTAGGGCAGCAGGCACACCACCATGTCACTTTCGCGGAGCAGCGCCTCTGGCTCGCGGTAAATGATGTTGAATGACTGCTCGATGTGCGACGGCAACCGCGCGCGCTTGGTGTACAGCACGCGGCATTGCCATCCAACCAGCCGGCGCGCCAACTCGGCCCCGATCTCGCCGAAGCCCAGTATGCCGACCGTTTTGCCATACAACAGGCCGACCTGGGTTTGCCGGCTCCAGTTGAAGAAGAAGACATCCTCGGTGGTGCGGCGCGCCGGCCCGCCGATGAACTGCTCTGGGGCTTGGTGCAGGATCAGTTGTTCGGGCATGATCCGCCGCAGCACGGCCAGCATCTGCATCATGATGTGCTCGGCGACTGCGATTGTCCCCACAATAGGCCGGGCAGCCACCGGCACGCCCATATCCCGCGCAGCCTGTAGATCAATATCATGAACCAGTGAGCCGATGCGCTGAATGAGCTTCAGCCGCGCGCCGGCGGCGATGATTTCGCGGTCGATGACGCCTGAACGTTCGCTGATGAGCACATCGACCTGTGGAATAAGTTGAAGCACTTCAGCCCGCGAGGGGTTGCGGCGCATGACGACGTTCAGGCCGGCCGGCGCCGCATTCAACCGCCATTGCTGATGCTGCTGCCCCAGCGGGCACAGATAGAGCACATCCAGATGTGACATGCAGCGAGTGTACACTACACAAGTGCAAAAGGCGCCCACATGACACGCTCGCTAAAAATCGTCTTTATCGGCGCCGGCAGCGTCAGCTTTGGCCCGTCCGTTCTTGGCGATCTGTTCAGCCTGGCCGACCGACTGCGCGGCAGTCAAGTCTGGCTGGTGGATGTCAATGAGCCGGCAGTGCTGCTGATGGCGCAGGTCGCGGCGCGCGCCAACGACGCGCTGGGACACCCCTTTGCGCTGCATCACACCACCGCGCGCACAGAGGCCCTGCCCGGCGCGGATTTTGTCATTGTGTCGGCCGCCGTTGACCGGCTGGCGACGTGGCGATTAGACTGGCAAATTCCACTCAAGCACGGTGTGCGTCACGTGCTGGGTGAGAACGGCGGGCCGGGCGGCCTTTCACATGCGTTGCGCAGCATTCCTCTCGTTCTGGACATCGCGCGCGATGTGCAGACGTTGTGCCCCAATGCGTTGCTTATCAACTTCACCAATCCGGTCAGCCGGGTGTGTCTGGCGCTCAGCCGGCGCACGGGCCTGCGCTTCGTCGGGCTGTGTCACCAGATCGACGCAGGCTATCGGCTGGTCAATCGTGTGCTGGGTCTTGTCTCGCCCGATGGCAAAGCCGGCCATGGGCTGACTGCCGAGATCGAGCAGAAGATGCATCTCACCGCCGCCGGCTTGAACCATTTCACCTTCATCCTGGAGATGCGCGAGCGCGAGAGCGGGCGTGATCTATACCCTGAGTTCCGCGACACAGTGAAGCGCATGCCGCCGGATTTCGAGTTGATGTCGCGCCGGCTGCTCGACACGTATGGGCTGTTCTGTGCTGTCGGTGATCTGCATGCCGGCGAGTACGTCGGATTTGCGCACGAGACGATCCCCCTCATCGGCTATGATTTCGACGCCTATGAGCGGCGCAGCCGCGAGCAGTGGGCGCGGCTGCAAGCTATTGCGCGCGGCGAGGCGCCTATCGAGATCCGTGAATCACGCGAACGGGTGGCGCAGATCATCGACGCAGTAGCGCATGATCTGAACCGCCCCGAGTTGGCCGTCAATATCCGCAACGATGGCTGGATTGCCAATCTGCCCGTCGGCGCAGTAGTGGAGATTCCGGGCCTGGTGAACGCGGCCGGCGTGCATGGTGTGCCGGTGGGCGAGTTGCCGGCCGGCCTGGCCGCGCTCATGCGCCGCGAGATCGACATTCAAGAGCTGGTCGTTACCGCAGCCGTCGAGGGGGATCGTCGGGCTGCTCTGCAGGCGCTGCTGCTCGATCCGCACATTCATGCCTACGCGCAGGCCGAGCACTTGCTGGATGATCTGTTGCGTGCGCACGCGAAGTATTTGCCGCAGTTTGCGTAACAGGCTGCCGGCGCAGCCCGACCAACAAGGGCCTGACTAATACCGGCCCAATGCCAGCCCCTTTTGGATGAAATAGCAATAGGTATCGTAGTAAACCGTGTTGGGGATGGAGTGGTCGCTGTGCAGCACATAGCCGTAGCCCTGTTTGACAACCGGGATTTTGGCTTCCAGCTCGGCGTCGATCACGGCGCGATCGTTGGTGTACAGGGCGCGCACGTCGATGCCGCCCATAAACGATAGCCGGTCGCCATACTCACGATGCAGCTTGAGCAGATCCATGCCGGCCTTGACCTCGATCACTTGCAGCATGTCGATGCCGGCGCGCAACATGCCCGGCAGCAACGGCGCCACGTAGCCGCACGAGTGCATGATGACCGGCAGGCCCTTGCTCTTGGCGAAGTCAATGGTCAACTTGTGGGCCGGCTCGATGATCTCGCGGTACATGGCCGGCGACATGAACGGGCGCTGCTTGAACCCCATGTCTTCGTAGTACCAGATGCCGTCGGGCAGCCCCTCTTCGGCAAACAGCATCTCTTGCAGTTCCACGTTCAGTTGTGCGTAGGTCATGGCCATGTCGCGCACCCAGTCGGGGTCCTCGGCCATGCCGATCAGCATCCATTGGTGGCCGGTGACATCTTTGAGAATCTCGAACACGTTGACGCCGGACCAGGCGAAGAAACGGCCGGCCCGACGCGCCCGCTCTTTCGCTGCGCGGTAATCCTCGAACTTGATGCGCCGGCGCTCGGCCTTCAGCTTCGGCTTGATGTGGGCTTCCCAGTTTGTTCGATCCTTGACCAGAAAATCGATGTGCTCCGGCGTCGCGTCGTGCAACTTGTGGGTGCGCAGGATGGCGTAGTTGCCGTTGCGCACCAGCCGGGTTTCCTCAGTCTCTTCCAGCACTTCGGGCACAAAATCCAGATCGGCCACCATCTCGAACGGCGAGACCAATTCGAGGTCGAAGCCAAAATGATCGCAGAGTGATTCAGCGGGCTTCAAGTGGCCCTGTTGGGTCCAGGTGGCCTGCGTGTCGTTCCAGAAATGCTCAAACAGGCCGATGCGGTCCACCGGCTTGCGGCGCAGAATGTTCTCGATGCGTTCTCGTCCAGTCAGTTCCATGGGAGTGTTCTCCGGCAAAAAGATTCGCTTTGAGGTTGGCGTCGGATCGGCGAGCCTATCGAACCGATCGGCCAGCCAAATAATCCATTTTAGGCGGCGCGCTCGCGGCGTTTCTGCAGTTCAGCGAGCGTCTGCTCATGCTGGGCTTTGGTGATGGGAAAACGCCACACCAGTCCCATGCCGATCAGCAGGACGATCGCCGGTGCAGGCCCGATCATCCAGCGGATGGCCAGCAGGGCGCTGTCGGGTTGGATGATGGGCGTTGTGGCGTTTGCCGGCGGCGTGATGTAGCCGGCCCATGCCAACACCTGGCTGACCAGAAACAGGCCGACGGCCAACCCCAGCTTTTGCAGCAGGACGAAGAAGCCGTAGAATGCGCCCTCGCGCCGGCGGCCGGTCTGCAACTCATCTAGTTCGATCACATCCGGCAGCATGGCCCACGGTACGAGATATGCTGTCGCCACGCCGACGCCGGCCAGCGCGCCCAGCGCGATGATGATCCACGCCGGCCAGTCGGGTTGCACCGCAAACAGCGCGAACGACACCGCGATCCAGAACCCCATGCCCCGGAAGTACACGCCTTTCTTGCCGGTGCGCCGGCTGACGCGCGTCCAGATGAATAGCCAGATCAGCGCGCTGCCTTGCACGGCAAGAATCACCAACGGGGTCAAGTCGGGCTGGCGCAGCCAGTAGGTAAGGTAATACACCACGATGGTCGAGACAGTTTGCACCACCAGCCACGACGCAAGATAGATGCCGGTGACATAGCGAAAGGCGCGGTTGGCAAAGGTGAAGCGCAGGGCCTCGATAAACGGCATAGGCGCTTCTTCCTCAGCCGTGTGGCGCTCATACGTGCCCCAGAAGGCGAAGAAGAACGGCACGGTTGCCACGATCGCCCAAACCAGGGCCGAGACTGCGTAAGCCGTTTGCAGCCCGGCAGCCGGCTGAATGGCGTTCACGATGATGGGGTGCACGACAGCGGCGATCAACCCGCTGCCGATGGAGAACGCGAAGCGATACTGATTCAGGCTGGTGCGCTCGTCGTAATCGCGCGTCAGCTCTGCCGTCAGCGCAGTGTACGGCACGTTGACTACGGTAAAGGCCAGATCGAGCATCAGCGAGACCACCAGGTAGTACACAAACCGGCCTGTCTCGTCGAAAGGCGGCACAAGGAACAGCAACAGGAATGTCACGCCAAACGGCGCCGCGCCGAACAGGAACCATGGCCGGCGCCGGCCCCAGCGCGTGTGCACGCGATCCGAGATCATGCCGACCAGCGGATCATTGATCGAATCCCAGATTTTGTTGAGCAGCAGGATCAGGCCGGCTGCCGCCGGCGGCACGCGCGCCACGTCGGTCAAAAAGTACAGCAAAAAGAATGACATGATGGCCGTGGCGACCGCCGGGCCAACATCGCCGGCGCCAAAGGCCAGCTTGGTCACGAAAGGGACTTTCTCGCTTGCCTGGGTAGCATTTGCTGATATGTGCATCCGTGAACCTCCCGCACACAGTGTATATCAGGTGTCGGAGTGTCAGACGACAGACGGCAGACGACAGAAAGCAGTTGCTCACTCGTCAATCGCTACACCAGCCGGCGCAACAGGCGCAACAAGCTGTCTGAATAGGGCATGTATCGCTGAGGGATATCCAGCCAGAAGGGTTTCTTCAGCACCGCCTTCGCGTGTGTGAATGTGTCGAAGCTATGGCGCCCGTGGTACTTGCCCATGCCGCTGGCTCCCACGCCTCCGAATGGCAAAGCCGGGTTCGAGAAGTGCAGAATGACGTCGTTGATACACACCCCGCCAGAGGATGTTTCGCGCAATATGCGTTCTTGATGTGCTGGGTCTCGCGAAAACAAATACAGCGCCAGGGGCGTGGGGCGCGCGTTCACAAATCGAACCGCCTCGTCGAACGTGTGATAGTCGATGATCGGTAGCAACGGTCCGAAGATTTCTTCCTGCATCAGTGGACTATCGAGCGGCGGTGTGTCGATTAGCGTCGGCGCGATATAACGATCAGCAGGGTCAGTCTGCCCCCCCTGAATGATACGGCCCGTGTCCAGCAGCGCGCGCAGTCGGTTGAAGTGTCGGTCATTGATGATGCGTCCATAGTCCGGGCTGCGCTGTGGGTTGTCGCCAAAAAATTTGCGTATGGCGTTGTGGGCAAGGGCAATGAAGTCGGACTTGATGCGCCGGTCGATCAGCACGTAGTCGGGCGCAATGCAGATCTGTCCGGCATTGGTGAACTTGCCCCAGATGATGCGCTGTGTTGCTGTTGTCAGGTCTACCTCGGCATCGATGATGGCTGGACTTTTGCCGCCCAGTTCGAGGGTAACCGGCGTCAGGTGTTGCGCGGCTGCTTGCAAGATCAATTTGCCCACTGCCGCGCCGCCGGTATAGAAGATGTAGTCGAAGCGATGCCTGAGCAGCGCCTGAGCAATTTGTGCGTCGCCCTCGATCACCGCGACGTAGCCGGGGTCGAACGTGTCGGCGACCAGCCGCGCGAGTAGGCTGGATGTGGCCGGCGCAAGCTCAGAAGGTTTCAGCACGGCGCAGTTCCCGGCAGCGATTGCGCCGATCAATGGCGCGATCATCAGCAGGAATGGGAAATTCCACGGCCCGATAATGAGGATGATCCCGTATGGCTCTGGGTAGATCCAGGCGGACCCCGGCCATTGCACCCAGTGCGTTGACACACGCCGGGGCGCAGCCCATTTGCGCAGTCTGCTGCGGATATGCTTCAGGTCTTCGAGCGCCATGCCGATCTCAGTAGCAAATCCTTCGACTGCCGATTTGCGCAAATCGGCCTGCAAAGCAGCCAGAATCGCGTGTTCGTTGCCGCGCACAGCCCGTTCCAGCGCGCGGAGTTGCCGGAGCCGAAACTCGACCGGACGAGTCTGGCCAGAGTCATAGAAAGCGCGCTGGCGATTCAGGATTGCAGTGATGTTCGTGTCAGACATGCCTGCAATTTTAGGGGGTTCGATAGAGCGGGGCCGGTGAACCGATGCAGAGGAATGCTGTCAGATGGCGAGATCGCCGGCCCCAAAAGCCGGCCCCAAGGTCACAAGACCTTCAGGGTTGGCATCAAGTACCCCCGGCAGGACTCGAACCCACAACACCCGCCTTAGGACGGCGGTGTTCTATCCGATTGAACTACGGGGGCGATTCGCCTGTCTTGATTGTAACTGATCGCGCCAGGGCCGCCGCCAGCGTCTGTGGATCAATCGGCGCTGTCAACGTCGGTCCGCCCTCGAGCGCGATCACGGGAATCTTGTCCCAGTATTGGCGCAGCGCTGCGCGGTCTTCGTCGATGTTGACGCGCACAATCTGCGCGTTGTGCGCTGCTGCCAGTTGTGCCAGTGGCCCTGCGATCTCTTCGCACAGGCCGCATCGGGGGCGGTAGTAGAACGTGATCCGCATGGCTCGTTCGTCTATGGCTCCTCATGGCCTGGCTGCCATGCCAGCGCAATCAGATCAACAAAAATGTCGCTCTTGCGCGGTGAAATCGGAGCCTGTGACATATCGTTCAAGGCTGCCATCCACTGGTTGTTGAGCGCCTCCAGCGCCGACTTGTATTCGGCCGCGACGCGCTCCAGGTCGGCCGTCAGTTTGGCGATCACGTCCTCCGACTCTTTCACTTCTTCCTCGGCAGCCAGGGTGGCCCGCCTTTTCCAGGCGCCCCACGACACGGCCCGTCCGGTGCTGCGCTTGTTGCGGCCGATCACAAAGTTGAACACCGACTCAACATTGGTCAGCAGCTCCTCACGTTTGCGCGCGTCGAGTTCGGCGCGGTCCATTGTCAACTCGCGTTGCTCGCGCGCCAGCCGGTCCTGAAGGGTGGCGATGCGCCGCTCGAACTGGTTGTGGATTTTGGTGGCTTCGGCATCGCGTTTCTGTTTGGCCGCATGCTCGCAGCGTTGGCGGAAAGATCTCTGGTCTTCATCGGGCCGGCCATGTAGCCGCAGCGCGCGGTTGAACCACACATGGACCACAGCGTGGCGGTAGATATGCTCGATCAGCGCCCGCTCGGCCTGTTTCATCCATCGGTTGGTCAGGCCGGGTGGCAGTGGCTCGAACCGCGCATCGGGCATGGGCGCGCGCGTCAGCGCGTTGACATCAAAGCCCGACACGGTATGTGCCTGGGTGAAATCGGGTGTTGCGATTAGCTGATTGAGCGCCAGCAGGTAGGTGTAGCGCTGGTTAGTTGCGACGCCGCTGGCCCGGTCTGCGAAGCGCACATTTGCGCTTGCGAGCAGGAAGGGGCGGTAGATCAGGCTGGCCGACTGCCGATTACTGGCCGGCAAAAACACTTCGCGCACATCGGGCGGCAGGGCCGGCCGGCTTGTGGATGTTGAGCGCGTCTCATTGACTTCCGATGGCGACCGGCGAGGGATGCTCTTGCTCTCCGTTGCAAGCGCGTCGGCGCTGGGGCTGGCCGGCTCGTGCGCCGGCGCGTTGACTGCCGGCCTCAGCCGGCGCAGGTGTTCGCGGGTGAGCGGGCCGCGCAGGAAACTCATCGTCCAGCGCGTGCGCAGGAAGCGTGGCTCGCCGCTGGCAGTCTGCACCAGGAACGTGCGCGGCGGCAACGTGCGCAGCGGTTCTTCGAACGTCTCGCGGTCGAATCCGATGCCGGCGGTCTCCAGACCTTCCAGCGCCCGCGCCCGGTCGCGCTCGGTGCGCAGCCGGCCGATGAACCATGCGCCGATGTTCGACAGCGCTTTGTAATCCAGGTCGGCCGGGTTCTGGGTAGCCATAAACACGCCCATTCCCGCCGCGCGACCCTGCTTGACCAGCGTCATCAGCGGCGTTTTGGTGGGCGGATTGCGCGAGGGCGGCAGGTAGCCGAACACCTCGTCGAAATACACCAGGCAGCGCAGCGTCGATGTGCCGGCGTGTGAGCGCATCCACAGCACCAGTTGCGAAAGCAGCAGCGTGATGAAAAACTGGCGCTCGGCGTCGCCCAGGTGCGCCAGATAGAACACGTTGGCCGGCGTTTTGCCGGCCGGGCTTAGGCTGCCCGGCTCGCGCACCGGCTTCATCAGGCCAGAAATGTCGATCGGCGGGCCGACTTGCCAGGCCGCGAAGGCGGGCGATGCGACCAGCGCATTCAATGCCATGGCCAGCTTGAAGCGATCTGCTCTGGGGTAGAACACATCCATGTCGAACACGCCGATCTTATTGACGGGCGGATCCTGGATCATGCGAATCAACAGCGCCATATCCACTGCCTGGCCGGCGCGCCAGGCGGCCTCGAAAAGTGTGGCCAGCAGAATATGCTCTCGGCTCTTGAGTGGATCGGCCTGAATGCCGGCCAGCTCCAGCACCGCCGAGCAGATCTGCGCGATGCGCTCGCGCAATATCTCGGCGCCGGTCGCCCATGCAATGCCGGCCGGCGCGTTCAAGCTCTGCAGCAGGTTGATGGGCATCCCCGCCTCGCTGCCGGGTGTGAAGATGCGCACGCTGGCGCGGTCGCGCAAGGCTTGCACGCGCTCCGGCACGATGCCTGATTCGGCCAGTCCCTCGCGCCACTTCTGCGCGGTGCGCGCCGCCAGCTCATCGAGCGTGATCTGGCTGTGTGCGGCTTCGTCCTCCGTCAGCCACGGCTTGAAGTCCGATGGCGCGAGCGCGGGAAAGGTGAGCGCCAGATTGGTGATGTCGCCTTTGGGGTCAATGATGATGAGCGGAATCCCCTGCAGCAGCAGCTCTTCGAGCACGCTGATGCCCAGGCCGGTCTTGCCGGTGCCGGTCATCCCCAGGCACACCGCATGCGTGATCAGATCGCGCAGGGTGATGGTGAACGGGTTATCGGACGTCTGTTGGCTGGAGGGCAAGAATTCTCGGCCCAGATAAAGCTTGCCGGGTTGGTCGATCATGGCAGGCGCCTCGCTGTCAGGTGTACGTGTCATGTGTCGGGCGCGATCGACTGCCGCACGATTTGAACATGATGACAGAATGCTCTATCCTGCCGCTGGATTGACAAACGCGCCTCGCACACAGTCGCACAAATGTTCCGACGTGTGGGGATGATAACACGCTGCGCTCAGACCTGCCGCACCAGGTCGCCAAAGCGGGCGGCGATTTCGCCTTGATCGGTTGCGACGATCAGGCTGCCGTCGTCGGCGATGCGCACGGCGCGGCCGCGCACGCCGCCGGCGCCGGTGTCGATCTCGACTTGTTTGCCCAGCGTCTCCACACGCCGGGCATACTCGCCGGTGGGGTTGCGTTGTCCGAGCGACAGCTCTATCTGTCGCTCGTCGAGGTGTTTCAAGAGTGAAGTCAAGATGTGCTCGCGGTCGAGCGGATGCCCGAGTTCGCGGCGCAGGCTGGTGGCGCGTTGCTGTACATCGGCCGGCGCATCGTCAAAGCGGGTGTTGACGTTTAGTCCGATGCCCAGCACGGCAAAATCGAATTGTGCGCCGGTGAGGGATGACTCTACCAGAATGCCGCACACTTTGCGCCCGTTCAGCAGTACATCGTTGAACCACTTGATGGCCGTGGAGAAGGGCTGTGGAGCGAAGGGCCTCAGTGCTTCGAGGGTGTCTAGGACGGCGAGCGCCGCCGACAGGGTGATCCAGCCGGCCTGGGCCGGGGCGAGGCGCGGGCGCAGCACTAAGGACAGATAGAGTGACTGGCCGGGCGGCGAATGCCAGACATGGCCGGCGCGCCCCCGGCCGGCGGTTTGCGCGTCGGCCAGCACGACTGTGCCTTCCGGCGCGCCGCGCTCGGCCAGCTCGCGCGCCACATCCATGGTTGATGTGACAACCTCGCGCCGGACAATGTCGAATCGCATGGGCTAAATGTCACATGCTGGAGTGGGTACGTGCGTCGCGTGGCCTACCTCTCGGCAATTTCTACGTATTCTTCGCGCACCAGCGCGGCATCTGGCACGCTGAAATGGCCGAGCAGTTTGCCGATGATATCGGCTTTGCGCGCGGCGTCTTTGGGACTCCAGGTGCGGCTCTTGATTTCCAGGAAATAGCCGTTGCGTTTTGGCTCGATCATCCGGTCGATGTTGATGAACAGATTCTCGTCCTCGAAGAGGACCTCCCAGCGCAGACGGTCTTTTTCGATGATGACTTCGCGCGAGGGCTGAAAGTATTCACGGTAGAAGCGCAGGCTGCGATCGGCCGGCGCGATGAAGCGCGAGCGCGACATGAGCACCGAATGGGCGAACTCGCGCTCTTTCTGCGGGCCGATCAGCGTCAGCCGATAGCGGCTGCTGACGGTGTGACCCTGCTCATCGACGCGGTCATCCTCTCGATAGCGCAGGCGCGACTCATCATTGTCGAAGAAGAAGTAAGTGTCGTACTGGCGGTAATGCACATGCCGGACGACAGTGAGTGGGCTGGCCTCGCCGGCGCCCTGAATCGCGGCGATGACAGGGTGTGCGTCGTCGAGATGAGCCTTGACCTGAATCTCGAACGACTCTTCTTGTTGCACGCCGCCGATGGCGGCCAGCTTGCTCAACACATCGTTTTCCCGCTCGATGAGGAAGGCGTCAATTTGCACGGCCAGCACGTTAGCGCGCCGGCGAATGTCGTCCTCGTCCAAAGTGAGTAACACGCGATTGCGCATCAGCGGCCGGCCATTGACCCACACATCGCGTACGTCGGTCGATTTGCCGGCATACACGATCTGGGTGTAGACGCTGGTCGGGTCATGCGAGAGTAGGGCGTAGTGTGGCGTATTGTGCAGCGTTTGCAGGTCGAGCACGATGACATCGGCGCGTTTGCCCGGCGCCAGTGAGCCGGTGAGATGGCCGATGTGCAACGCGCGCGCGCCTTCGATGGTCGCCATAGCCAACGCCGTGCGCGCCGGCACGGCGACGGGGTCGCGCGTGCTGCCTTTGGCCAGCAGCGCCGCCAACCGCATCTCTTCGAAGTGATCGAGGTCATTGTTGCTGGCCGGGCCATCGGTGCCGATGCCGATGTGCAGGCCGGCTGCCAGCATCTGGGTAACGTTAGCGATACCGCTGGCCAGCTTGAGATTGGCGGTCGGGTTGTGGGCTACGGTGGCGCCGGCGCGCTTGAGGGTGCGCATCTCGCCCTGATCGATGGCAGTGCAGTGGGCGGCGATCACTTTGGCCTCCAGCACGCCGTTCTTCTTGATCCATGCCACCACCGGCATGCCGTTTTCGCGCCGGCAGTCCTCCACCTCCTGGAATGTCTCGCTGATGTGAATGTGCAGCGGCACGTCGTACTTCACGGCCATCTCGGCGCAGCGCCGCATGAGCGCCCCGCTGCACGTATATGGCGCATGAGGCGCAACTACTGGCACAATTAGGGGATGTCCTTTCCATTTGCGCACGAAAGCTTCACAGGCTTCGAGGCTGTCTTCGTAGGACGCCGCGTCGGGGGTGGGGTATTGCATGATGGTCTGCGAGCACAGCGCGCGCAGGCCGGCTTCAGCGATGGTCTGCGCGATGGTGTCCTCGAAGTAATACATGTCGTTGACGCACGTGACGCCGCTGCGGATCATTTCGGCGCAGGCCAGTTGCGCGCCGAGCGCCACGAACTCTGGCGAGACGAAGTGCCGCTCGACCGGCAGCATGTAGCCATATAGCCACACGTCAAGCCGGCGATCGTCGGCCAGGCCGCGCAGCAATGTCATCGGCATGTGGGTGTGCGCGTTGATCAGCCCGGGCATGATTACGCACCCGCTGCAATCGATGACCTGATTGGCCTGGTATTGTGCGGAGATCTCGGTGGCCGGCCCGGCGGCGACAATGGAATCGCCCGCGAGAGCAACAGCGCCGTTTGGATACAGCGCGAAGCTGTCGTCCATTGTTACAACAATACCGTTGGTGAGGAGGGTGTCTACCTGCTGCATGAGGCAGTTATAGCATACGTCCGCTCCCGTTCGCATATAATCCCTGCCACCTAATCGATTCGCCAAGTCGAGCGCCAGACGTGCTGAAAATAGTCGGGCCTTTTGTGGGTTGGCTTGGGCGGGTGGGAATCTGTAAAACAGAGGCCGGTCGCGCGGGACACGCGGCCGGCCTTTTGCAGCCCGGCCGGACAAAAATCGAGCGCGAGAAAGCAAGATAAAAAAGAGGAAAGAGGCAGCGTGATGAGTCGGAAATCATTCGTGGCTGACCTGTCGATGCTGGGAATTGCCATCATCTGGGGCTTCACTTTTCCCATGGTCAAGGACGCCGTGACCGGTTTTCCGGTGTATTCATTTCTAGCGTTGCGCTTTGCCATCGCTTCAGTCGCGCTGTTGCTGATCACCTGGCGCTTGCTGCCAGCCATTCCCCCTAAGTGGGTTGCATTTGCTCTCGGCGCCGGCCTGGTCAACTTTGCCGGCTTTGCCCTGCAAACATTTGGCTTGCAGACAGTGCCGCCGGGGCGCGCGGCTTTCATCACCGGCCTTTATGGCGCCATAGTGCCGTTTATGCTCGTTTTCGTTGGGCGCGGGCGTGTTACCCGGCCGATATGGGCTGCGATGCTGCTATCCGTGCTTGGGCTGACCTGCCTGTTCTGGCAAGACTTGACGTTTAGCGTTTCCGCTGGCGATATCCTGCTGGTGTTATGCGCTGTCGCCTTTGCAGCTCAGATCGTCATGGTCGGGATGTTTCCAAAACATCTCGATGCACGCCCGCTGGCGACGCTTCAGGCGCTTGTCTGTTTCGGCGGAGCGGCTGTGTTTGCGATTGCCAACGACGGCCTGCTCATCACACTGCTGGGTGTGCCGCTGAACACATTGGGCGCGGCTGCCTTCACCGCCATTTTTGCGACGGCGCTGGCGCTGCTGGTTCAGACCTGGGCGCAACGCCACACCCCAACCACACACGCGGCGCTGATTTTCTGCACCGAACCGGTGTGGGGCGCATTGGCCGGCCTGGTCCTGTTTGGCGAAGTGTTCACCCCGATCGCTGTGCTCGGCTGCGCTTTGATGCTGTTGGGCATGATGGCGCCGAATTTGAGCGGTGTGGCGCTGAATCTGGCGCGCCGACGCGCGCTGCGATCCCAATCTGAGCCGGCCACCTCCTCTTTGAGGGCGCCGGCCCGCTAAGCTGGCGTTTCTAGCTAGCTCAGGGTCTCATCTGCATGCAGAAGTCGGCCAGAAACCACTTAAAAGAAGGGGGCAGCATCTCTCGCCATAACGCGCTGAAACGGGTAAAATCGAGCCATGAGTTCCCCGCGTGACTCGGTCACACCCATGTTGGCAGCCATCTTGCAGGCGACACATCAGCCTGACCAGAGAATCATGCTGCGCGCCCCCAGTGTGCGCATTGGGCGGGGCGTAACCGGGTCTTATGACATCATTATCCAGCCGGACGATGTGTCTGTATCACGCGAGCACGCTTACCTGGTGCTGGAAACAAACGTCTGGGTTTTTCACGATACTAGCCGAAATGGAAGCTACGTGAACGGGCAATTGGTGAAAGGGCAGCGGGTGGCGCTTAAGCCGGGTGACCGCATCCAGATCGGCAAGACTTTCGACTACACGTTCAAGATCATCAGCCCAACCTACGAGATGCAGCTCGGCTCCGAAGCGCCCGGAGACCTAGGGCAACCGGTGTTGGGGGGGACTGAATTGCCGCCGAGCAACTCTGGCATTTGGATCAGCCCAAGCGCCGCCGTGTGGCGGGATGGGGCTGTGTTGCCGGCCATGCTTTCGCGCACGGAGTACCGCCTGCTCAAATATCTGATGCGCCGGCCCGGCGACGTGTGCGACTATGACTCCGTCATCCGTGCCGTGTGGGGAAGTCTGCGCGAGAAAGACAGCCTGCATGAGTTGATCTATCGCGTGCGGCGCAAGATCGAGCCTGATCCATCCATGCCGCGCTATCTGATCATCCGCGCCGGCATTGGTGTGGTGTTCTTTCCACAAGGGGTCGACGCCAGCAACAGTTTGCCGGAATCCTCGTCATCTCAGATCGGGTGAGTCTGGCGGGCCGGTGCCGATCGGCTGGACAGACCGGCCCTTATTCCCACTTGATGCGCAGCATGTATTGTCTGTGGGTGAAGTGGTCTACCAGGTGCTGTGAGATCTCGCCGGCCCGGCGCTGTTTGAACTCCAGGTCGAACTTCAAGGTGCGCTGTTGCAGCCGCAAATCGTGCTCTAGTTCGATGTGCAGCACACGCACGCCGAAGCCCTCAATCTCGCGCCGGATGTTTTCGCTGGGTGTGTCGTCGTCGAGCGTTGTGGTGAGCAAAAGCGAAGCATAGCGCTCCACACCGATCAGCCGTTCGAGCCAAGGCAGCGACAGCACAACGATCAGCGCAATCCCCATTCCGATCAGCCCCAAAGCGACGTAACCGCTGCCATAGGCTAGGCCCAGGATGGTGACATACCACAGGACGGCGGCAGTAGTCAGGCCGCGCACCAGATTGCCCTGGCGCAGAATGGTGCCGGCGCCCAAAAAGCCCATGCCGGTCAGCACGCCGGCAGCCAGCCGGGCTGGGTCAGGGCGCCAGTCGATGCCAGGTGTTGCAGCGCCAGCGTACCAGAACTCTGAAAGCAAAGCCGCGATTGCCGCAGCCACGCACACCAGCGTAGTGGTGCGCAGGCCGGCGGGGCGGCCGCGGCTCTCCCGCTCCAGGCCCAAGATCAGACCTGTCAGCGTCGCCGCGCCCACGCGCAACAGCACAGCGTCAATTGGCAGCGGCATACTGTGATCAAACCACAAAGCTGCGAAGCCCACAAAGCGGATGCAGGTCGGAATCGGCTTGGCTTCTCTTTGTGTGCTTTGATTCTTTGTGGTGAGTATCTACGTGATGCGACTCACGCAACAACCGGGATGATCATAGGCCGACGCCGAGTTTCGCTATAAACGAACTTGTTTAGCACGTCCACTGCCTTTTCCTTGAGTACAGTATCGCTGGCAGTTCCGTTCAAGTTCTTCAGCTCCTCGCGCACCGATTGCGCCAGTGTCTTAAGAAAATCCTCGGAATCTTTCATGTAAACAAAGCCGCGTGTGATGATCTCTGGATCGTTGGCCAAGCCGCCCTGCGAGTTGCGGCGCATGACCAGCAGGATGAAGCCGTCACGAGCCAGCATTTCACGATCACGAATCACCATTGGGCCAATATCGCCCACGCCGCTGCCATCGACGAACACGTAGCCGCCCGGAATGCGATCGAGCTTGCGCGCCCGGCCGTCGGTGAACTCGATCGGCGTGCCGTTCTCGACGACGAAGATGTTGTCGGCCGGGATGCCGAGTTGCCGGGCCAGCCGGCCATGCGCTGTCAACATGCGTAACTCGCCGTGCACAGGAATGAAGTACTTCGGGCGCAGCAGGCTGATCAGCAGTTTTTGCTCTTCTTGTCGGGCGTGGCCAGACACATGCACCTGCGCCAGCGGCGAGTAGATCACGTTGGCTCCCTTCTGGAACAGGCGATTGATGATGCGGTGCACATATTCTTCGTTGCCGGGGATGGGGTGCGCCGACAGCACGATGCTGTCGCCCGGCATGGCATTGAGCAGTGAATGCCGCCCGGTGGCCATGCGGCCTAGCACAGCGCTTGGCTCGCCCTGCGTGCCGGTTGCCATGACAGCCACCTCGTGCGGCGGCATTTTCACGGCGTCTTCCAGTTTCACCAGTATGCCGTCGGGAATGTCCAGATAGCCCATCTTCTGGGCGATCTTGATGTTTTCCATCATGCTGGCCCCGGCGATGGCCAGCTTGCGCCCGTACATCTCGCTGATGTTGACGACCTGTTGCACGCGCGAGATCAGCGAAGCAAACGTGGCTACGATGACGCGCCCTTCTGCGTCGCGGAAGACATTTTCCAGCGCCGGCTCAATATCGCGCTCGCTGGGAGTGATACCGGGATACTCGGCATTCGTGCTGTCTGACAGTAACGCCAGCACGCCCCGCCCGGCGAACTCGGCCAGTTTGGCGAAGTCCGGCTTATGACCGTCCACCGGCGTGTGATCGAACTTAAAGTCGCCGCTGTGGACAATCAGGCCGGCCGGCGTGGTGATGCCCAGTCCCACATTGTCGGGGATGCTGTGGCACATGCGAAAGAACTCAACCTTGAATGGGCCAATGTTGACGGTGCCGTCGGTCGGCAGCGCGTTGATGGTTGTCTTGTCCAGGATTTTGGCTTCTTTGAGCTTGATCTCCAGCAAGCCCCTGGTCAGCGGCGTGCAGTAGATCGGCACATTCGGAAAGTCCTTGACCACATAGGGCATGGCGCCGGTATGATCTTCGTGCCCGTGCGTGACGATGATGCCCCGCACCAGATCGCGTTTGTCTTTCAGATACGAATAGTCTGGAATGACCGCATCGATCCCGTGCATGTCGGACTCGGGGAACATGATGCCGCCATCTACGAGCAAGATGTTTCGCCCGTATTCGTAGGCCATCATATTTTTGCCTACTTCGCCGAGTCCCCCAATCGGAATCCACTTAAGGGGTTGTGATGCCATGAGAATAAAGCGTTGTGATGCTCCTCAGCCGAGCGTGGCAAAGCATCGCCATCTTATTAGGTGAGGTGGCGGACGTGTCCCGCTCGCAAATGGCGCTCCAGAGGTTGCAGCCTCCTGCACCCGGGTTGAATAATGACTTACGACACGCGCGACTGCCTCGCGCGCGTTAAAGTTCGATCGATGCCAGATAGAGCGGGAAGGCGTGTGGAGATTATGAACCATAAGAATGGCTGCGCTGTTCAGGCGCCGTACCAGCTAGGTCGGCCTGGCGCCAACCAACTGAACCAGGCCTCAATGATCGCTCATGAATTGGGTCTGGCTGCAGCCAATTCACACCCCGCTCATCCAGATTACAAGCCAGTACAATTGCCACATTATACCCTTGACGATAAACGACCTACACATCTATAGACCTAAGGACCTAACTAAGGAGCAGGAAATACATGCAGGTCGGAACTGGCGCGCAGGCTATTTGCGCGCACATTGCAGGAACGAACTATTGCCAGGCCGGCGCGACCGTTGCATTGAGCGGCGCCCTGGCGGCTGCACTGGGTCGGGCCACAGCCAACGGCAGCCTGGATGAGCAGGTGGCCGGCGCAGCCGCCGAAGCTGCGCGTAACATCCAGCGCGAATTGACAATCATTCGTGAACGCTTCCTTGCGCTGGCCGATCAAGATGGCACTGCCATCGGGGAAATGTACGCCCTGAAGAAGAGCGGCCGGGCATTGCAAGGCTACGCTTTGTTGTGTGACGGCCCACGCGAGATGGCAGAGCTGGCCATTCGCGCCGCGCGCATGTTGCAGGACTACCGTCGCTTTGTGTGTGAGCGCACGCGCGATGATCTGGAGTTCAGCATCACGCTGATGGCGACTGTGGCGCGCGCAGCGATGCAGTTGCTGGATAGCAACATGCGCATCTGGCCGCTGCCCGAATTGCTGGCCCGCTATGACGCTGTAGTGACAGACCTGGCGGCTCAGGTCGATGCGCTGACGCCGGTCAAGCGTATCCGCCAGCAGGCTGGCTAAACGCTCATCAAAGCCAGTGCAGGGCTTCGGCGAATTCAATCAAGCCGGCCTTGCATGATAGCGTGCCGCGACGCTGACTTGCGTCGGCTGTGCCACACAGTGCGCGCACAGCCACACGCACCGATTGATTTACCGCAGGGCGGCGCTTGCCACTTCGCTGCAGCGGGGCACAATAGGCGGCATGAACAACACAACATCGTTCAATGGCTTGGGGATGAACCTCGGCACGCTGTCTCGTTTGTCGCGCGCCAAGACGCGCTCCATCAGCGCCGAAAACTTCACCGGCGAGAAGGGCAAGGGTGGCATGGCCACCGAGGGCACCGGCGCTCATGCCGGGCGTGAGCTGGGGCAGGGTTGGAAAATCTCGCCCAGCGTCAATATCCCGGCGCACACTACCTTCACCATGGCTGACATTGCCGGCCCCGGCGCTATTCAGCAGATCTGGCTCACTCTTTTCCCCGACTACTGGCGGCGCGTGATTCTGCGCATGTACTGGGATGGTGAAGAGACGCCGTCGGTCGAAACGCCGGTGGGCGACTTCTTCTGCAATGGTTGGTGCCAGCGCAGCAATGTCACATCGCTGGCGGTGTGCGTCAACCCGGCCGGCGGTTTCAACGCCTACTGGGAGATGCCGTTCCGCAAGTCGGCGCGCATCACGCTGGAGAATCGCCACGACGAGCCGGTGACGGTGTACTACCAGGTCAACTACACTCTCACCGAAGTGCCGCACGATGTGGCCTACTTTCATGCCCAATGGCGGCGCAGCAACCCGCTTCCCTACAAGACCGTGCACACGCTGCTCGATGGCGTCCAGGGATGGGGTCAATACGTTGGCACTTATCTGGCCTGGGGCGTCAACAACAACGGTTGGTGGGGCGAGGGCGAAATCAAGTTCTACATGGATGGCGACACCGACTGGCCGACTATCTGTGGCACCGGCACCGAAGATTACTTCGGCGGCGCGTGGAACTTCGGGCATCCGCGCGGCGAGTATGGCGTGTTCAGTTCGCCCTATACCGGCCTCTCGCAGGTCATCAAACCCGACGGGCTGTATCGCAGTCAGCAGCGCTTTGGCATGTATCGCTGGCACATCATGGATCCCATCCGTTTTGAGCAGGACTTGCGCGTGACCATCCAGGCGTTGGGTTGGCGCCCCAACGGGCCGTATCTGCCTTTGCAAGACGACATTGCTTCGACTGCGTTCTGGTATCAGACCGAGCCGCACGCAGCCTTTCCGGAATTGCCCGATCGCGACTATCTGGACGTGATCTGATTGCCGCCGATCATAGAGGGCGCACAGAAATCGGCTCACCTCCTGCATGTCTTTTGGGTAGATGCGATCACGCATTCCCTCACCCCCAATCCCTCCCACTGGGAGAGGGGCGGGAGAAGAACGAAAAGCGCCAGCGGTGACAATCGTTTGTCCCTGTTTGCAACACAGCAAAAAGGCGTTTGAATGAAGCTGATCGAGGCGTTGGCCGTGCAGGCGGGCGATTGTGTGTCGGTCGTTGGCGCGGGTGGCAAGACATCCTTGTGCTGGCGGCTGGCGCGTGAATTTGCTCAACAAGGCGATTCGGTGGTTTTCACCACCACCACGCGCATCCGCCGGCCGGCCCCTGGCGCTTTCGATCTGCTCAGTGTGTCCGACATTTCAGAGGTGTCGAACGCTCTGGCTGTGTCCTCCGGCTGGCGCATGGCCTGTGTCGCGGCGGCCATCGATGGCGCGATCGACGATACACCGGTGGCCGAGTCGCTGATGCCGGCGGTTCACACCAAGCTGGCCGGCTTTAGCCCAGAGGAGGTGTGCCGGCTGCATCGCGCGCTTGCGCAGGCTGCGACGCCGATCACATGGCTGGTCGAGGCCGACGGCGCGCGCGGCTTGCTGCTTAAAGCGCCGGCAGATTACGAGCCGGTGATTCCCTATTGCGCCGGGGTGGTGTGTGTGGTGGTCGGCCTCGACGCGCTAGGCCGGCCATTGGACGAGCGGGTGGCGCACCGGGTCGAGCGCATCACGGCGCTGACGGGGGCGCAGTCCGGCGATATCATCACCCCAGAGATCATGACCGCGCTGCTGTCGCATCGCCAAGGCGGCTTGAAGGGCATCCCTGCCGGCGCGCGCGTGATCGCTGTGCTGAACCAGCGCGCTGTGCATCGGCCTCATCCGGCCGCCTTGCATATTGGGCGCACGCTGGCAGCGCGCGGATTTGATCGCGCAGTAGTGGCGACCTTGCGTGCTGCGCAGCCGGTGTTGCAGGTGATCGATGGCGCAACAACCACTCAGTCCGCCTCCCGTCATGCGAACTGAGTGGTTGTCGCGGCAAGGGGGGGCCGGGCTATTCCTGTTCAGGCGTGATCGGCGCGGGATGCTCGCCGAAATCCTGCGGGGTTTTGTGAATCTCTGGCTGTGATACAAACGTGCTGACCATGCTGCGCGTATCTGTCACGCCCAGCCAGTGGAACAAATCCGTAAAGCGGCGCTCGAGCAGCGCGCGGATGTGACTGCGATCCAGCTCGCTCAGCCGCCATATCTGTTCTTTGAATGGCCCGATAGCGCGCCGGCGCGCGCGGTGCAGGAATTGCGCTTCACTGAAGCCGGGCCTGCGCTCGTTTTCCAATGTCCGGAGTATCCAGTCGCGCATTTCCAGGCGCAAGGCTTCGGGCAGGGCGTCGATAACGATGTTTTGCAGTTGGGTGGCCAGCTTGACTTCTAGAGCGCCGCTTTGCGCAAACTGCGCGAACATCTCATCCGAGACTGTGCTGGCGCCATGTAGCGAAACGCCGCCCAGCCCGTATTCTTTGCGGGCCGCCTCGGATAGCTGGCGCAGCAACGCAAAATCGACCTCTGGCGCCAGCACGGTTCCATTGGGCGCCACGACACCGCCGCGCGTTGTGCCGGCCATGACGGCGACTTTGCACAAACCGGGTTTGTGGTGCAGCGCGCGGGCGCAGCCATCCAGGTAAGCGCGCAACTCGTGAATGTCGCTGTTGCGCTGGCCGGCTGCGCCCACTTCACCGCCAACTGCCACAACGACTGGGTGTGGCTGGCGCGCGCGGATATAGTCGGTCAACAAGGCGCTCATCTCAGCGTTCAACCGTTGTTGTTCGGCCGGGATGCTGCGGGTCATGTCTACTAGCGTGGATGTGTCCAGGTCGAAGTTGTAGAAGCCGGCTTGCAGCGACTCGTCGATCAGGCGGCGCAGAGCGCTCAGTTCTGCGTCCGTGTCTTTCTTGTAGCGCTCGGCCAGCAGTTGAAAGTGATCGCCTTGCAAAAAGATCGGCCCGCGAAAGCCTTCCTTGATCGCGGCGGCAAGCACCATGCTGGTGTACTCGGCAGGTCGCTGGGCGGTGTCGATCATCTCGTTGCGCGTCAATTCGAACATCAGCGCGCCGGTTCTGCTTTTGATGGCGGCGCTGAAGGCGGCGCGGGCCGAGTCGTAGACCAACGCGCGCAGGTTGACAGCCGGCACAGCAAACGTAGTGGGGATGCGCTCGAACCCGCGCGCAACGTATAGCTCGTGGATAGAAGCCGGCCGGATGCCAAGCGTCTGCGCTGTTTCCCAAATCAGCCAGCGCGCATAGACGCGCGTGTCACCAGCGCCGAACACTGCCTCGCGCGCGAGGGTGTCGATGTCTCGCGCCCGCAGGATGGCTTCGTCGCGCACCCGCACGCGCCCGGTGTCGACCTCAATCGATTCGCTCGTCTTGTCGAGCACTGACAGAAGCGTTGCATTCATGGATACACCTCCTGAACAAGCTCGATGGGAGTCCGCTACAGATAAGTATAGGCTGGTGTATGCGAGGCGCAAACGGATGCGTTTTGTTTCAGCGATGGATGGGAGGTGTGTTGTTCAGGCGCGGGAGCTGCGCTGACAGGTCGCCGGCGCGCTTGTCAATGCGCGATATCGCTCGACAACCATCTCGAACACCGGCTCGCCCGGCGACAACTCGCACACCTCGCCGAGCACTTTGGCGATGCCATAGCTATGTAGCCGGCTTTGCAGGTCGGCGGCTACAGGGTCGGTCGGGTCGTTGAAGCGCAGGCCGGCGGCGATGCCTGTCACCAGATGGGCCGGCATGACGCCCTCGGCGACGGCATTCAGCGCCGCGCCGACCAGGCGATCGGTGCGGGCCAGCTTGCGGATGGGGTCGCGTCCCAGGCGCGCAATCGTGTCGCCTAGTGCGCGATTGCGGAAGCGCTGCAATAGATCGTCGATGTTCGCCAGTAGCGCGCCGTGTGGCGGGTGGTACTTGCGCGTCAGCGCCAGCGCCGATTCCTCCATTGCGCCGCGCGCCTGGAAGTAAATGTCGTCATCATCGAGCGCGTCGTAGCCGTACTCGTAACCCGCCAGATATCCCAGGTATGCCAGCACGGCGTGGCCGGCGTTGTGAATGTACAGCTTGCGCTCGGTGTAGAACGAGAAGGGCGCAAACGGCAACATACCCACGATGGCCGGCGGCTCGCCCACAAATCCGTTGCGGTCAACCGGCAGCTCTTTGTACGGCTCGACGACGATCAGGCTGGGATCTTGCGCGCGCATCTCTGGCGTTGGGGCCGGCACCATGCGCGCGATCACCGTGTCCACAAAACCGATATGGCCGGCGACGTACTCGTGAAGTTCATGCGGCAAGGCCTGCAACACCATCTCGCGCAGAATGCTGGCTGCGCCTTTCAAGTTCTCGCAGATGATCAGGTTGAGCGGCTCGAGCACGCCGGCCCGGGCGCGGCGTGCGATGCCTTTGGCCAGCGTGGGCGCCACGTATTTCAGCGCGCCGGCGCCAACGGCTGTGGCGCCGATCTGTGTTTCGGGCAGTGCCAGCAGCGCGACGATCTCATCGACTTGCCCGGCGGCGAAGGCACGCACCGGCCCGACGGTCACTTCCTCGGTGTGTGCGTTGGTGACTAGCCGAATGCGGTATTGCTCGCGCGCGTTCAGCGCCTCGAGCAGTGTCTGGTCGATGTCTACGAAATTGACGCGATAGCCGGATTCGCTATACAACTGGCCGATGAAACCACGCCCGATGTTGCCGGCGCCAAAGATCACTGCCTCGCTCATATTTTAGATTTTAGATTCGGGCATTATTGATTGCGCGGCGCGGGAGCGCAATTTGTTAGCTGGCTCCCCGGCCTCGTCCACGAGGCCGACGCGAGCGTGTAGTGCAAATCTATCAGGTAGCCAGATGCATCCTCAACGATTTGCCGGTTGGCGATTGGCAATTTGCAACTGACGACTGGCTACTCTAGGTCAAACGCCAGCGCGGCTGCGCCCAGCAAGCCGCAGTCATCGCCCAGCGCAGCGCGCACGATGGGACGGTTGCGGTAGGGGGGCATGGCGTATTGCTGCACAGTCTGCCGCACCGGCTCGAACAACATGTCGCCCATCAGGGACACGCTGCCGCCCACGACGATGATGGCCGGGTCGTACAGGTGCAGCAAATTGACGAATCCCAGACCGATGATGCGCGCCACCTCGGCCACGATTTCGAGCGCCAGCGGGTCGTTGTGTTGGGCCGCTTCGCTCACCTCGCGGGCGGTGACGGCGTCGATGTGGCCGCCGGCCAGCTCGACCATCAGGGAGGGGCGGCCCTCGCGCAGTTTGTGCTGTGCCAGCCGCGCAATGCCGGTGCCGGACGCATAGCCCTCGAAGCTGCCCGGCACGCCGGCGTGTGTCCAGCCGGCGTGAATGTCCAGCGTGGTATGGCCGATCTCGGCGGCCAACCCGCGCATGCCCAGCACCATCTGGTTGTTCAAAATCACGCCGCCGCCAATGCCGGTGCTGATCGTCACGTACACCATGTCTTTCATCCCGCGTCCGGCCCCATAGCGTTGCTCGCCCAGCGCGGCCAGGTTGGCGTCGTTGCCGATGGCAACCGGCAGTTGCAGACGTTCTTGAAGAATGGCGCGCAGCGGAATGTCGATCCAGCCGCTCAGATTGGGCGCGTACATCACCACCCCTGTGAATGGATCGAGCGGCCCCGGCGAAGCCACAGCCACGGCCTTGACAGATGCGGGGTCGGTGTCGGGCATCACGCGCCGGATGGACTCGACGATACGGTTGATGACTGCCTGCGGCCCTTCGTCGGCCAGTGTGAGCTGTTTGTGTCGTTTGAGGATGCTGCCCTGGCGGTTGCACAAGGCGGCGCGAATGTTGGTGCCGCCCAGGTCTACGGCGATGACGGTTTGGCGTGGGTCAGTTGACATGCGCTGATTGTAGCGCCGGCCCGCACGATGCGCCGGTGATTGCTTGGTGAACGGTGAATGGGTCGTGTATGATGACGTTCTGGGCAAACAGATCGAGCGCGCCGATGTCTGAGGAGAGGGCATCGGGCCGGCCGCGATCGACAATGCGCGCGATGAACGGGAATCTATCCCAGTCTTCGGTGCGCGGCCCGAACAAGGGCGGCATGAGCACGGCTGCGTCGAATGTACGCAGGTCGGCCCGTTCGATCAACGCGCGCAGGGCGCCGGCAAGCGCGCCGGCCAGTTGATCGTCGAAGGCGCGTCCCAGAATCCAAGTGTCTTTACCGCGCAGCGGGGTGAGGCTGACGAAGCCGGGCAGGCCATCGATCTCGAAGCCCAGACCTACGTCGGCGTGAGCGGCCAGCAAGTCTTGAAAATAGTCTGCGCCGTGCTGCTCACAATAGTTTAGCGCGGCGCGGCGCAACCCTTCGACCCTTGCATAGTGCCGCCGGCGCGCCAGGCCCAGTTGCGCGTGGGCGTGCGGGATGGACGCGCCGCCGGCCGGCCCCCCATTCCATATCCAGATGAAGTAGCGCGCGTCTGGGTCGGCTTCGTGCGCGCGCGTGGCCCACGCCAGGGCCGTCTGAAAATAATCGCGCATCTGGTCGGCGGTGAATGCGAAAGGATCCGGCTCGTTAAAGATCAGCACGGCGCATTGACCATCCCAGCGTGCAAGGTTGCTGGTGGTGACGCAGTGCTCGCCGATCGCGCGGCCAAACACATCGGCGGTGGTCATGTTGAGCGGATCGGCGAAGAGGTCGGGTTCATTGGCTTGGGATGGCCCGACCGGGGGCCGCGCTTGCAGCGGCCGGCGCGCACGCAATGGATTGAAGGCAGCCCCTTCCCACGTGATCTGGTTGGTGACACGCACGATGTATTGCGTTTCCACATCGTTGACCGACCCGAAGCGCTGCGTTACCCAGTCGCGCATGGCATCGGGCACCAGACATCGACCGCTTTCGATCCAGACATCGAACAGTCGCTCGAAGCGCAAGCGTTGGGCCTCTGGCAACTGTGCGATCAAGGCCGGCAAATCAGTAATGTGGCGCATATCCCCGCTACGCGCTACGCGCCCTACAGCTTGCGCCCGACGACCAGCATGCCGGCGCCTTCGTCGGGCGAGACTTCGTCGTAAAGAGGACGCAGGCGGGGTTCGAGGCGTTTGATAAGCTGGCGGGCCAGCAGGCGCTGGTAGCCGAGCTTGCGCAGGCGCGGCGATGCAACCACGCTGAACCACGAGCGCCGGCCAATGCCAAACTCGCCGTTCATGCGATCCCACGCTGCGGCGGCATGCGGTGACACGTAGTAGCGCACGTCGATCAATTGAACGCCGACTGTTTGAAACAGTACGCGCCACTCATCGGCGGTGTGATAGTGGAAGTGCGCCAGCAGCCTGTCCACGCCGGCGGCATACGCTTCGGCTGCTTGTTTGTTGGGCGCGGTCTTCACGCCGTGCAGCAGTCTGCGGAACTGGTCGCTGGGCACGGTTAACACCAGCAGGCCGGCGGGGCGCAGCACACGCGCCAGTTCAGGCAGCACCTTCTGGGGGTCGGGGATGTGTTCAACCACAGAGTTGGCGTAGACGCTGCCAAAACTGCCGGCGCGGTAGGGCAGGGCATGGCCGTCGGCGAACTGCACGCCAAGTGGATACACGCCACTATCGCGAGCTGAAGGCAATTCTGCCGAGGCAATGTCGCATCCGAACACGCCCGGCTGTTTGCCAAATACAGCGTCGGTGAACAGGCCATCTCCGCATCCAAAGTCAAGCAGAGGAGCTGGAAAGTCAAGCGCAGCCAGTGCTTTGGCTTCAATAGCGCGCCACAACGCGACCGGCGGCGCGAACCAATAACGGTGAAGCAAATCGTTAAGAAAGTCGCGTTCGCGGTGGACACGCAAGGTAGGCAGTGAAGCATTCGGCGAACTATTCGGCGAACTATTCGGCGAACTATTCGGCGAAGCATTCGGCGAAGCATTCGGCGAAGCATTCAGGTCGGGCATGATCATCGCGCGCATTATACGGGCGAGAAGATGTCAGAGATGTTAGAAGAGAGCATGTCATGCTCGCGCCGGCAAGAATCGAATGGCCGGCCCTAGGGCCAGTGGTGCGTTTGCTTTGTGCACCGGGTTTGACAGTGCGCGGCAGTGTGTTAGAATCCCGCTGCTCATTGCGGGCCTGTGGCGCAGTTGGGAGCGCGTCTCAATGGCATTGAGAAGGTCAGGGGTTCGAATCCCCTCAGGTCCACTTTCGTTCTTTGACAACTGCACACAAATACACCGCCGGAAGTAGTAGGCCATCCTCGTAGCGAGTTGGGAGAGTGAGGTGCAAGCCCAGCAATGCGCCGCAAGGGGAGCGCGTGAGGCTGAACTCGTCTGGCAAGTTTGGACGTGTGATTTCGCATTTGGCGTATATGCGGGCTGCCATGCGAAATCTAAAGTCTAAAACTGGTGTGTCGGGTTGCGCCCGTTAGCGCGCGATCGAGGCAGGAATGGCCGGCAGGCTGTTCCCGCGAATCAGGGTGGTACCACGGGCCCACTCGTCCCTGAGCGGATGAGTGGGCTTTTTCATTGTGGGCAAGAGGGCAACACAATGGCAGATCGATACATACCTCAGGAGATCGAACCGAAATGGCAGGCGCGCTGGGAAGCAGACGCGCTGTACAAAACCGGCCCGGCTGACAGCCGGCCCAAATACTACATTCTCGACTTCTACCCTTACCCGTCCGGCGAGGGTATGTCGGTTGGTCACGCGCGCAACTATGTGCCCACCGACGTGATCGCGCGCTACTATCGCATGAAGGGCTATAACGTCCTGCACCCGATGGGCTTCGACGCCTTCGGCCTGCCGACTGAAAACGCGGCGATCAAACTCAAAGTCAATCCGCACATTTTGAACGAGCGCTACTCGGCCAACTATGTGCGGCAATACAAGCTGATGGGGCTGAGCTATGACTGGTCGCGCCTGATCAACAGCGCCCATGCCGACTATTACCGCTGGACGCAGTGGATCTTCTTGCAGATGTTCCAGTCGTGGTATGACCCACGCCTGAACCGCGCCGCACCGATCGCCGACCTGGAACGCGAGCTGTCTGAGCAGGGGGCGCAGGCGATCTTTGACTACATCGACGCGCACGCCGAGCATGTGGGCGTGGTTGCCAAAGGCACACCGGTGGTCTCTGCTGCGCAGTGGCACGCGATGAGCCGGCGCGAGCAAAACGCCTACCTGATGAATTTCCGTCTGGCCTTCCGAGCTGAAAGCACGGTCAACTGGGACCCGGTGGACAAAGTCGTTGTGGCTGACGAGGAAGTGGAAGGCGGGCGCGCCTGGCGCAGCGGCGCGCTGGTCGAGAAGAAGATCATTCGGCAGTGGTTCTTCCGCATTACGGCTTATGCCGAGCGCCTGGCCAACGATCTGGACACGGTGGACTGGCCGGAGAAGATCGTCAAGATGCAGCGCAACTGGATCGGCAAGAGTGAAGGGGCCGAAGTCGATTTTGAGATTTCGGATTTCGGATTGCCGATTGCCGGCCAATCCCAAATCGCAAATCCAAAATCGAAAATCCGAGTGTTCACCACCCGGCCCGACACGCTATGGGGCGCGACATTCATGGTGTTGTCGCCAGAGCATCCGCTGGTGGTCGAATTAACAACCGACGACCGACGCGCTGAAGTGGAAGCGTATGTGGCGCAGGCCAGGGCCAAAACTGATGAAGAGCGCACCACTGCTGAAAAGGAAAAAACCGGCGTGTTTACCGGCGCATATGCCATCAACCCGGTCAACGGCCGGCGCATTCCTATCTGGATCGCCGACTATGTGCTGATGGGTTACGGCACCGGCGCGATCATGGCCGTGCCGGCTCACGACGAGCGCGACTTTGCCTTTGCCCTGAAATACGGCCTGCCGATCATCCCGGTCATTGCGCGGCCAGACGGCGTGGCGAAAAGTGTTGTGCTGCCCGGCTCGGTGGATGAGCATTTTCGCGCTGAACTGGAGCAGGCCGGCGTTGAGTTTTACACCGCGCCGCTGGACGAGGCCGGCGAAGGGCTGTGCGTCACTCTGCGCGGCGATGCACAGATCGACCAGTATGTGGAACTGCTGCGCCGACACCTGAAGCCGGGTTACTGGCATGAAGTTGTCGGGGCGCGCTGGCTGTTCGTTTTTGACGACGGCGTCGAGGAGCTGGATTCGGTCGAAGCCGATGGGCGTATTCTGGCGCGCTGCGCGGCTCTGCGTCCCGCCGCCAGCAACGCGCGCACCGTGATGGAGATGCTGACCCGCCAACCGTTCTATCAGGATGTGTTGTTCCACGCGGAGTACGGCATGATGATGCATTCCGGGCCGTTCAGTGGCACGTCGGGTGATACAGCCCGCCAGCAGGTGACGGCGTGGCTGGCCCAGCACGGGATGGGCAAGCGCCGAGTGAACTATCGCATCCGCGACTGGCTGATTAGCCGGCAACGCTACTGGGGTACGCCGATCCCCATCCTTCACACCCCCGACGGCGAAGAGGCGTTGGATCCAAGTGAGTTGCCGTTGCGCCTGCCCGAGGTCGAAAACTACGAGCCGACTGCGACCGGCGAGTCGCCGCTGGCCAATATCCCAGAGTTTGTCAACACACCGCGCGGCCGGCGCGAAACCGACACCATGGCTACCTGGGCCTGCTCCTCGTGGTACTACCTGCGATTCAGCGATCCGCACAACGATCAGGCGCCCTTCGGCCAAAAGGAGGTGTCCTATTGGCTGCCGGTCGATATGTACGTTGGCGGCGCCGAACACGCCGTGTTGCACTTGTTGTACGCCCGCATGTGGACCAAAGTGCTCTACGACCTGGGGCATGTGCCATTCATCGAGCCGTTCAAGGCGCTGCGCAACCAGGGCATGATCCTGTCGCCGCAAAAAAAGGTGGACGAAAAGGGGCGCGAGTACTTCGAGAAGATGAGCAAGTCGAAGGGCAATGTCATCACGCCAGATGAGGTGGTGGCCGAATATGGCGCCGACGCATTGCGCGGCTATGAAATGTTCATCAGCGACTTCTCCCAAACGGTGCCGTGGAACACGCAGGGGGTGCCCGGCGTGCGGCGCTGGCTGGAACGTGTGTGGCGCATTGTGCTGGCCCCAGAAGAAGATAAGGGCATGCCCGTCACCTATTCCGGGCGCGAGCTGCGGCGCGTTGCGCACCAGACGATTCTAAAGTTCGAGAAAGATATCGGCGATTTTAGCTTCAACACCATTGTGGCCGCGCTGATGGAGTTCACGAATGCGCTGTACAAAGCGCGCGACGCCGGCCTGGCCGGCTCGCCCGAATGGAACGAAGCGATCGATATCCTCTTGAAGCTGATCGCGCCGGTTGCGCCGCACATGGCCGAGGAATTGTGGGCGCGCTGCGGCCGGCCTTACAGCATTCACCAGCAGCCCTGGCCGGTTGCCGATGCGCAGGCCGCCACAGAAGAGGAGATCACCATCGTGGTGCAGGTGAACGGCAAGCTGCGTGATCGCATCACCGTGCCGGCCAATGCCGACGAGGAAACGGTCAAGCAAGCTGCGCTGCAAACCAATGGCGCGCGCAAATCCATGAATGGCAAGCAGCCCCGGCAGGTGATCTATGTGCCGGGCCGGCTGGTCAGCATCGTAGTGTAGGGCAAATTGCGGCTATGTCTCCGGCCTGTTGCTGTGGCTGCGCAGCGTCTCGTGCAAGTTCTTTCTGCTGATAGGGTGGGTCAAGCTGGTTGCCGGCGATGGCGCCCGCCGCGGCATAAACCGTTCACGCATCCATAAAAACAGCGCCGGCCCTGCGAACATACCCATTCCCACGAAGACGGCCAGTCCCACGACAGGCCCCGACCAGAACAGCAGATTAGCGATGCTTTCGCCAATCCAGGTAATGCTGTAGGCCAGCATCGGTAGCGCGCGATGCAGAGACGCCATACCCTGCCGTGATCCCTCTGAGCGCAGCGGCATGCTGCGTGCCGGCGTGCGCTCTATCATGTGCCATATCGCGTAGATGACAAAAGATGTGAGCAGCCAGCCGGCGAAGTTGCTGAGCGGGATGCCAAAATATGCGCCCCCATCGCGCCAGCTCCAGTAACCACCAGCTACCATGCGCGGATCAAGACTGAGATCCCAGGCCGTCATCGCGATTGCAGAGAGTGTGCATTGCGCCAGTTCGGACAGCCATCTGGGTAATCGAATCGCTGTGCGCTCGAAGTGGTCAAGCAGATGACGCACCGTTTCATAGGCTGGATAGAGCACCATAAACCAGGCGATGGGGATAATCAGCGGCACAAGCCCAAACAGTTTTGGCCCTAGCCGATCTGGCGTGTAGGCATATTCGCCAAATGGGAAACCTGTCGCAACACCGATTGCTTCGGACAACAGCGTGACCGTGAGTGCGCTGCTGGCCATTAACAGTCCTCTGGCGCCGCCGCGTGTCTCGATCAAATTCACCAGCGAGAAAGTGGCAAACAGCACTACAGTCACTATTGTGATTGGAGATAACCATTGTGACCCGCTGAAGACTGTGGCAACAGCGTAAGATGCCATTGCTGCCATGTACACAACAAACAGGGCCCGGCTGGGATGCGCAATGGTGCTCTGTCGTAAAAGCGATGTTATAGAAGTCACAGGAGTTTTTGAGTCTGCAAACTGGATCGTTGGGCAAGGCAGCAGGGGGAATCCTGAACTTGGCCTGTGGCTTCAAGCGGATAGACTGCTAACCCGGCGATAAATAGATGGCACCATTGCCACTTTGTCGATCATGCTAAGAGAAGCGCGTTTGTGGAAGACGTTGAATTGATTGTCCACGATGCGCGTAAGGATTGCACGATAAAGCAGGAGCGCCGCGCCGACTGCCAGCCGGCCCTCTGGCTTCAGGTGCGCAATGCCGTGCAGATTGGCCTCATACAGCTTGTTGGCCCGATCGATCTCAAAACGCATCAATGATTTGAATCGATCATCGATCACTTTATTGTGCAGGTCGGCCTCTGTATACGCGAAGCGCTCCAGGTCTTCCTGAGGCAGATAAATGCGCCCCATGGCAAGGTCTTCTCCCACGTCGCGCAGGATGTTGGTCAATTGCAGGGCGATGCCTAGCTCAATGGCAGCCGTGCGAGCGCGCTCCACCGATGTTGCGCTGTTGTCTTGAAGCCCGATGATGTGCATGCTGATCAGTCCGACTGTGCTGGCGACACGGTAACAATACAGCCGTAGATCCTCGAACGTCTCATACCGGTTGATGGTCAGGTCCATCGTGCAGCCGTCGATCAACTCTTCGACGTGCTGTTGGGGGACTTGATAGCGTTCGCGCGTGTCGGCCCAAGCAAACAGCACGGGGTGGCGCTGGGCGCGGGCCGGCAAGCGAGACTGATGCCGCCATTCGGAGATGTCGTGGGCGTTCCCCCGGCCCCATGCCCGCCCCATTGCGCTGCCCGGAGCGTCAACCAGATCATCGGTTAGCCGGCAGAACGCGTAGAGTGCGCGAATGGCCCGGCGTGTCTGTGAAGGCAGGAATGCGGTGCTGAAGTGGAAAGACTTCGAGAACTGGCGAGTGATATCAGCGCAGTACCGGTAGGCAGCCTCAGCATCAGGAGAGTTTTCCTGGCTGCGCGTCCCTGCATCAACTCGCCGAATCATGCTTTCCGATTCTATACCAGGGTATGTCGTTAACCCCAGAGAATCCAAACGTGCGGCTGATCCTTGCCCGGCATTCACAGTGTCGCTGATCATCCCCGATGTTCTCCATGCAATATCGCGCCGATCTCGACCATGTCTATCATGTCTATATTGATCAGCAGGTTGTGTTTTGGCTTCATATCTTGCGCGCAGAGTGTCCCCGCCATAAGTGAGTAATGGCTTAGCCCAGACCAAGAAGTCGTTAGGACGATGGATGGCGGCCGGCGTCCCGGCGTCCCGGCGTCCCGGCTGCCCGGCTGCCCGGCTGCCCGGCTGCCCGGCTGCTGCCCTGCTTGACAGGTTAAGCTGATGCTATACAATCCAATCAGCATGGCCGGCCAGCCAGATAGTGTGGCTGCAAGCGATTTGGGAACGTCGTTCAGGTAAAGCTGGCCTTTGGCCAGAAGGCGTTTGGCCAGAAGGCCTTTGGCCAGAAGGCCTTTGGCCAGAAGGCGTTTGGCCAGAAGGCGTTTGGCCAGGAAAGGGTGAAGGTGAATACCAAAATACCCCACTTTCCGATGTTTGTAAGGCAAGGCACGTTATGCGCCCGCGTAACGTGCCTTTTGTTTTCCCTGACTTAGGAGGATGAAATGATGGATTCAAGTCACATCGGCAAGCGCGAGAAAGCACGCCGTTATGCTCAGGAGCGTGATCGGTTCAAATTTCTTAACTTCCAGGTTGCAGTGCACGGTGACAATGGCGACTATCTGGTCACCTATGACCACGGCAAGTGGCACTGCAACTCGGAGTATTTTCAAAAGCACGGCTACGACAGTCATACGATGGCGGTCGAAGAGTTGCTGAGCGACATGCTGGCAAAACCTGAGGTCGAGCCTCAAGCCTGACGCGATAGCGATGCTGTGTAGCATCTGAGCGGGAGGCGTGCTACAACGCGCCTCCCGCTTGTTTTGTTTAAGCCGCCGGCCAGTTGCGTTCGCAGGGCGCCTGTGCGGCGCGCTGTATGCGGTATGTGCGAGAGGCCCAGCTCGGAAAAGCCGGCTTCTTCGTGCTAATATCGGCACTGTGTATATCGGGAGTCGCAGACGCCGCAACCGGGGCAACAGTATCGCGTGGGTTGCGCTGTTTCTGATCGGCGCCATCCTACTCGGAGGATACGCCGTCGTTCAAGAGCGTCTGGGACGGGGAGTCAGGTTGGGCAGCGCAAATGTGACACCCCTGCCCACCGTCACTCCTACTCGCGCGGTCGAAGATTTCGTGGCGCTGGCCCAGCAGGCATACCAACAGGGCGATTACCGCTCTGCCATCAGTTTCTATGAGCAGGCGGCCCGGCGTCGCCCAAACGATGCCCGCTTGTATGCCGAGCCGGCCCGGCTGATGGTGTTTTTGGGCCAGGCGCCAAAGGCCGAGCAGCGCGCGCGCAGAGCTTTGGAGATAGACGCATCCAGTGTGTTTGCCCGCGCTGTGCTGTGCATGGCGCTGGACTGGCAGGGCCGCGTCGCCGAGGCATTAACAGAGTGCCGCGCCGCCGTCGAGATGGACCCCAACAGTTCTATCGCCCGTGCCTACCTCTCAGAAGCCTTGACCGACAGCGGCGATTTTGGGGGTGCGCGCGAGCAGGCCCGCCGGGCGCTGGAGCTTGACCCCCAGAATGCCGACGCCATGCGCAATTTGGGCTACTCCTACGAGATAGCCGGCGACTACAGCCAAAGCATCTACTATTACGAGGAAGCGCTCAAACTGAACCCAAATATGCCTCACGTCCTGATCTCGATCGGGCGGGCTTATACCATTTTGGGCCAGCCGCCCAAGTCGGTCCTCTATTACAAGCGCGCCATCGAGATTGATCCTCAAAACGCAGAAGCTCATGATCGCATGGGGGGCGCATATATTGCCATTGGCGAGTACGATCTGGCTCGTGCGGCGCTCAACAAAGCCATTGAACTCGACCCCATGCGCCCAAGCGCGTTTACCCGCCGAGGGCTGCTCAACTTTCAGCAGCGCCGATACGAAAGCTCTGTCGATGATTACGTGCGCGCCATCACTACCAGTCAGATTGTGAGTGGCAACATTAGCGCCGCCGATTACCTGTACCTGGGTTTTGCTTACCAATGGACCGATCGCTGTGAGGAGGCAGTTGAGGCGTGGAACCAAGCATTGATCCTGGCGCCTGGTGACGAGAGCATCTCTCAAAATGTGGCAGTTGGTCTGCGCCGGTGTGGCCGCTAGGACGGCTCGAGTACAATCGCCGGCATGAATCGGGCTGACACACGCGCGGTGATTGCCTCGTTGCTGAACACCGATCCGGCTGACGCGCTGGCGTCTTATTTTGCAATAGAACACGACCCTCGCCGCGCCCGCCTGATCGTGCGCACCGACACCGCGGGCCGAGTAACTGCGTTTGTCGCAGTCTGTCAAACCGGCATGGATTTGTTCCGCCCGCTGATCATCGCCCGCGGCGACGATTCGGCTGCGCTGCGCGATGCATTGCGTGAGGCGCTCGTACCGGGCCGGCAGTACCTGTTCAGCATTCCCCCTGCGGCGCGCCCCGATTTAGAGGCGCTGGCGCATTTGCATGGCGAGATCACGGTTGCCACCTTTGCGCTTGAGCGCACCGATTTCAAGCCGGTAGTCAATATTCTTGTGCAGACCAGCCGCACTCCCGACGGTCAGTTGCGCGCCTCGATTCCTGCGCGTGGTGAAGGCCTTGCAGCCGAAGCCGGCACTTCGTGGATCTCGACCCGCTATGCCGAGGTGTTTGTCCGCGTGGCTGAATCGCTGCGCAATCGCGGCCTGGGCAAATCGGTCGTGTCGGCTGTCAGTGCCCAGGTGCTCGACATGGGGCGCGTTCCGCTCTACATGACGGCCATGGAGAACGAAGCGTCGCGCCGACTGGCATTGGCGCTGGGCTACCACGACACCGGCGCCAGAGAGTTGACAGGCGCTTGCGCAAGGCGCTAGTTGGCAATTTCTAAGCCAAGGGACGTATCAGTGTGCCGAGTCCCGTCGCAGATCGGACACCCAGTACGCAATACGCAACACATTATCATGCTGGAGAGGAGTTCAAGCAGACATGTCAAAGCGTCGTGAATTGATTGAGCGCCGCCGTGAGCAGCAGCGCAAACAAACCCTCACACTGCTGGTCGTCATAGCAGGAATCGCCGTGTTGTTGATTGGCGGTGCCATTGTGTTGAGCGTGACTCAGAGCCAGAGTCTGGCTGCGCCGGTGACTGTGGCGACCAAAGCGCCGCCGGCCAACGCCGAGCCGAATTCACGGGCCTGGGGTCCGGCCGATGCGCCCATCCAGGTTCTGGAGTTCATCGACTATCAGTGCCCGGCCTGCGGCATTCAAGCCCGCCAGTATGAGCAGCGCATCATCGACGATTTTGCCGCCACCGGCAAAGTGCGCTACGAAGTCCACAGCCTGACTTTTGTTGGTCCAGAGTCGCGCAACGCTGCCGTTGCCTCGCTGTGCGCGATGGACCAGAACCGCTTCTGGGAGATGCATGCCTCGATCTTTGCCAATCAGTCGGGCGAAAATCAAGGCGCCCTATCAGCCGGCCGCCTGCGCGACATGGCTGAGAAGCTCGGCCTGGATATGGCCGCCTATGACCAGTGTGTGGGTTCGAGCAAGTTCGACCAAACGCTCAGAGAGGATAGTGCGCTGGCCAATCAGTACGGCGTGAACAGCACGCCATCTTTCGTCATTAACGGGCAGGTGTTTTCGGGGATTCGCACTGCTGACGATCTGCGCCAACTGTTCACCCAGATTGCTCCACAGGTTGATCTGACTCGCTGAACGGGCTGTGCAGGTCAACCTCGCCCAAGACAAACAGCCAGCCGACTGTGTCTATGGCTCACCCGCCGGCTAATCTGTTTGAACTTTAAGCTTACCGCTTCACAAATTTAAGATGCCTAACCTTGCGCGCCGGCCCAAGTGTGCTATTAGGTGTAGGCAAAGGATGGAACGAGGCGCGACTCGCCCTGCGCCGGGCGCAGGCAGTCGCAGGAGGGTGATGAGATATGATGGGTCATGGGCACGACACGAGGACGCAGGCGCGCACACCCCGGCCAGAGAAATGGGCCGGCGTTCCTGACACGCAATGGGACGATTGGCGATGGCAACTGTCCAATCGCCTCAACTCCTATGAGGAGTTGGCCGAGATCATTCATTTGACCCCAGAGGAAGAAGCCGGCCTGCGCGCCGAGGGCAAGTTCCGCGTTGACATCACGCCGTACTTTGCTTCACTGATCGATCCCGATGACCCGGACTGCCCAGTGCGCCAGCAGGTGATTCCCCGCGCCAGCGAACTAGAAGGCTTCGAGGCCATGATGCGCGATTCGCTGGCCGAGGACCAGCATTCGCCCGTACCGGGTCTGGTGCATCGCTACCCCGATCGCGTGTTGATGCTGGTGACGACGCAGTGCGCTTCATATTGCCGCTATTGCACCCGCAGCCGCATTGTGGGCGACCCGCACGCCACATTCAGCCGGCAGCACCACGATGCGCAGATCGATTACATCCGCCGCACACCGCAGGTGCGCGATGTGCTGCTCAGCGGCGGCGACCCGCTCACCTTGCCGCACAAGGTGTTGGACGATCTGTTGCGCCGGCTGCGCGAGATTCCGCATGTCGAGATTGTCCGCATCGGCTCGCGCGTGCCGGTCTTCTTGCCCCAGCGCATCACCGACGAGCTGGTGACCATGCTGCGCCGGTATCACCCGCTGTGGATGAACATTCACGTCAACCACCCCAAAGAAATCACCCCGGAACTGGCGCGCGCGTGCGCCAGGCTGGCCGACGCCGGCATCCCACTGGGCAACCAAAGTGTGTTGCTGGCCGGCGTCAACGATCACCCCGACACGATCAAGAAACTGTGCCACGAGCTGGTGAAAATCCGCGTGCGGCCTTACTACCTGTATCAGTGCGATCTGGTGCAGGGCAGCGGCCATTTTCGCACGACCATCGCCGCCGGCCTGGAAATCATGGAAGCTCTGCGCGGCCACACCAGCGGCTATGCCATCCCGCTTTACACGGTCGATCTGCCCGGCGGCGGCGGCAAGGTGCCGGTGTTGCCGAACTACCTCATCAGCCAGTCGCCCGATCGGGCGGTCTTCCGCAACTTCGAGGGGTACATCTCCACCTACGTTCAACCCACAGACTACAAGCGTCCCCGCCGCACACGTTGGACGGCCGAGCCAACCGAGGAGCCGGGCCAAAAGGGCGTGTCATCGCTCCTTTCGGGCGAGGCCATGAACATCAAGCCCGAAGGGTGGACCGGCACGCACATGCGCGGCCGCGAAGTCGAGGAATGGGTGAACGAACACGGCACGCTGGAACAGATCGACCAGATGCCCAACGTGCAGGTTGTGTCAAGCGGCAACGGCCACACACCGGTGTGGCAGCAGGTGAATTGATGTCTCCCTCTCCCATGTGATGTTCGTGGCGCAAGATTAATCTTGCGCCACGGTGGCGCGGGTGAGGGTTACGCGCCGTACTTGGCCAGCCGGCCGGCATGGGCCAGGGCCAACGTCATGATATCGGTGGCGCGGAAGGTGCCCAGGCCGCCGGTCGAAGCCTCGCGCTCGCCGAACACCACGCTGCGATCGCGGCGCGCCGTGGCCGGCGCCCACAACAACAGCGGCACCGGATGCCACGAGTGCGACTTGAGCTGGCTGGGTGTGCTGTGGTCGCCGGTGATGATCAGCACATCCGGCTTGAGCGCCAGCAGCATCGGCAACGCGGCGTCCACTTCCTCGATCACTTTCATCTTGGCGTCAAAGTTGCCGTCTTCCCCGCGCGAGTCGGTGTACTTGATGTGAATGAACAGGAAGTCGTAATCGTTCCACACTTGCTGCGCCACTTCGAACTCTTCCTGTGCCGTGTGGGCGTGATGCTGAATGGGCGCCATGCCGACCAGTGAGGCCAGCCCGCGATACATCGGGTAGACGGTAATCGCGCCGGCGCGCAGGCCATACACGTCCTTGTACTGGGGCAGGGCGGGATATTTTGCAAAGCCACGCAGCGTCATGCCATTGGCTGGCCTGTCGTCGCGAATGACGGCCGTGGCTTTGGCAATCCACTCGTTGAACAATCGGGCGGCGCGCTCCGAAGCAGCATCATGCGCCACCACCGGCAACGGAGCAGCGCCGACGCGCTGCGGGTCCGTCTCGGACAGATTGCCGCCCAGCCCTTCACCGCGCATGACCACAACAAAGCGATAGTCCTGCACCGGCTCTACAAAAAATTCCACGCCCGGCTCTGATGTATTGATGCCGGCGGCGTTGATCTTTTTCACCAGTTCGGCGCACTTCTCGGTGGGAATGCGTCCCGCGCGCCGGTCGGTGATCAGGCCGTTGGCGTCGAGCGTGCAAAAGTTGCCGCGCGCGCACACGTCTCTGTCTGTCACTGCGAAGCCGATGCCCACGGCTTCGAGCACGCCGCGCCCGATCTCATAGTGCAGCGGGTCGTAGCCGAACAGTCCGAGGTGGCCGGGACCGCTGCCGCCGGTGATGCCGATGTCCACCGGGTAATGCTGGCCCAGGCATCCCTCGGCAGCCAGGCGATCCATGTTAGGGGTGCGCGCCGCTTCCAGTTCGGTCAGATCGTCAGACGGGCGCGGCAGGCCGCCCAGCCCGTCGAGCACCAGCAGCACGATTTTGGTGTTGGCCGGCTGGAGCAGGTCTTGAAGCAATTTGAAGTTAGCCATTTTCAAGCAGCCTTGTTGGATGAGTGAGATTGATTCGAACGCAGGGTATTGTACGTGCGGATCGAATCCGCGACGCCGCGACGTCGCGACGCCGGCTGCATATAATCGCCGGCATGATCTTCCTCAAGCTTGGCGGTTCCCTCATCACCGACAAGACGCGCGACAACACGCCGCGCCCAGAGGTGATTGCGCGTCTGGCGCAGGAACTGGCCGGCGCGCTGTCCAGGTCGCCCATGCCGGTGTTGCTGGGGCATGGCAGCGGGTCGTTCGGTCACGCGGCGGCGCGACGCTATGGCACGCGCGCTGGCCTGCGCGACGCCGCAAGCTGGCGCGGGTTTGCGGCGGTGTCGGTGGCCGCCGCGCGTCTCAATCGGATTGTGGCCGATGCGCTGCACGAAGCCGGCGTCGCTGTCTTCAGTGTGTTGCCCTCGGCTTCGGCGCGCTGCCACGACGGCGCGTTGCGCTACCTGGACACGCGCCCCCTTCGCGCGGCGCTGCGCAACGGCATTGCCCCGCTGGTGATGGGCGATGTGGCGCTGGACGATGCCCGCGGGATGACGATTGTCTCGACGGAAGAGGTGTTTGCGTATCTGGTGAATGACTTTGCCGGCGATCCCGACCTGCGCGTGACGCGCGTGTTGCTGGCCGGCGAGACCGAGGGCGTGTATGCCGGCGGCGACCCCGCGCGGGTGATTCCGCGCATCACGCCGGCTACCTGGGAAGCCGTGCGCGCCGGCGTGGGCGGCTCGCGCGGGGCCGATGTCACCGGCGGCATGGCCTCCAAAGTGCAAGACATGCTGCGACTGGTCAGCGATCACCCCGGCCTGACCGCCTGCATTTTCTCCGGCCTGATAGAGGGGAATGTGGCGCGCGCGCTGGCCGGCGAATCGGTCGGCACCTTGATTGCACGGAACGGTGAAAGCGCATGAGCAGCCCGGTTCGTGCTTTTCGCCGGATGCTGGCCGTGTTGTGTGTGGCGCTGACCCTGGCGCTGCCGGCCCGCGCCGGCGACCCGCTGGACGGCGCCGGCGCAAAGTCCATCTACCGCGTGTTTGTGCGCAGCGGGGATGACATGCGCCGGCTGCTTGCGGCCGGCTGGGATGTGATCGAGGCGCGCGGGCCGGATTACCTGCTGATCGTCGCGGACGCGGCGCAAGTCGGGGCCTTGCGCCGGCAGGGATTCAGCGTGCTGCCAGAACATACAGATGCCGCCCGGCTCACCCCCTTTACGTTCTACGGCGGCTACCACACCGTCTTCGAGCACTACCAGCATCTCGATGCCGTCGCTGCTGCCTATCCACACCTGGCGCGCGTGATTGACTACGGCGATTCGTGGCGCAAGACAATTCACCCGACTGGCCCGCACGACCTCAAAGCCATCTGCATCACCCGGTTGCGCCCCGGCGATTGCGTGCTGAATCCGAACACCGACAAGCCGCGCTTCCTGATGATGGCTGCCATCCATGCTCGCGAACTCAGCACCTCGGAGATGGCCTGGCGCTGGATCGATTACCTGGTGGCCGGCTATGGCAGCGACCCCGATGTGACCTGGCTGCTCGATCATCAGGAGATGTGGGTGATTCCGGTCGCCAATCCCGATGGCCGCTTCATCGTCGAGACCTCGAATATGTGGCAGCGCAAGAATGCTAACACCACGCACTGCCCGTCTGGTGCCTTTGGGGTGGATTTGAACCGCAACGCGAGTTTCGCCTGGGGCGGATCGGGATCGAGCGGCAATTCATGCGATGAAACCTATCGTGGGCCGGCCCCGGCTTCCGAGCCGGAGGAATATCACCTCGAGGCGCTGATGCAACAGTTGTTCCGCGATCAACGCGGCCCGCTCATCACCGACACCGCGCCGTTGACCACCAGCGGCGTGATGCTGACCTTGCACAGCTACAGCAACCTGGTCTTATTTCCCTGGGGCTGGGTGCAATGCGCATATGGATCGCCCTGCCCATCGGACAAGCGCGCGCCCAACGACGCCGGCCTGCGCGCGCTGGGCTTTCGCATGAGTTACTTCAACGGGTACACCGCCGGCCAGGCCCCGGAGGCGTTGTACTGGGCGGATGGCACGACCGACGACTGGGCCTATGGCGCGCTGGGCATCCCGGCCTACACCTTTGAGATTGGGCCGGCGAGCGGCGCATGTGGCGCTTTTCATCCCGACTATGCCTGCCAGGACAGCCTGTTCTGGCCGCAGAACCGGGGGGCGTTTGTGTATGCGGCAAAAGCGGCGCGCCAGCCTTATGCGCTGGCGCATGGCCCGTCGGCGCTGTCACTCACGCTGGGTGTGTCCGGCACACTGCTGACCGTCGCGGCGACGATCGACGACGCCACACTGGGCCTGGCCGGCTTTGACCGGCCGGCGGCGCAAGCCATCAGCGCCGCTGAGGTGTATGTCGATGTCCCGCCGTGGGCCGGCGGCGTTCCTATCCCCATGACTGCGCAGGATGGCAGTTTCGATGCGCCGTCGGAGCGGGTGATGGTCACACTCGACATGGGCAGCCTGAACCTGGGCCGGCAGCTTGTCTTCGTGCGCGGGCGCGATGCAGCCGGCAACTGGGGGCCGGTGACGGCGATGTGGCTCAACCAACTCACGCTGCCCCTGGTTTTTAGATAGCGCGAGAGTTTCAGTGTCTGTGCTCGACGTTCTTGCTGAGTGGCGCGCCGACCGCGCGTTCATGCGCGATGTGACAGCCTGGGAGCGCGCCCCGGCTCAGCCGGCCCGTTACGCGTCCTTTCCCCCCGGCCTCCATGCGGCGCTGATCGAGGCGCTGCAGCGGCGCGGCATCGAGTCGCCCTACACGCATCAGGCGCAGGCCATCGCCTCGGCGCTCGAAGGCCGGCACACCGTGGTCGTCGCGCGCGCCGCCGGTGGCAAATCCCTCTGCTTTCACGCGCCCATCCTCAACGCCCTGCTCGCAGACCCCGATTCCCGCGCGCTGTGCCTCTTCCCCACCAAAGCCCTCGCACAAGACCAGCTCGCCCACCTGCGATTGTCGATTGACGATTTGCAAGCCCAGGGTGCATTCCCAATCGTCAATCGTCAATCGTCAATCGTCAATGTCTATGACGGCGACACGCCGCAAGGCAAACGCGCCGACATCCGGCGCGACGCACGCATCGTCATCAGCAACGTGGACATGCTGCACGTCGGCATTTTGCCGCATCACACGCGCTGGGCGGCCCTGTTCAAAAATTTAAGGTTTGTGGTGTTGGACGAGATGCACCTGTACCGCGGCATCTTTGGCAGCCATGTGGCCAATGTGCTGCGCCGGCTGCGACGCCTGTGCACCTTCTATGGTTCGCAACCGGTTTTCATCCTTGCCTCTGCCACCACGGCCAACCCGCGCGAGCATGCCCAGACGTTGATCGAAGCGCCGGTGAGCGTGATCGACGACGACGGCAGCCCGCATGGCGAACAGCATGTCTTGATCGTCAATCCGCCCATCGTCGATGCCGAACTGGGCCTGCGGCGCAGCAGCGCGTTGGTTGCCCCGGAAATTGCCGCGCGCTTCATCGACGCCGGCGCGCAAACCATTTGCTTTGCCCGTTCGCGCCAGGACACCGAAGTGCTGCTGACCTATTTGCGCGAGCGCGTGGGACGAGACACACGAGTCAGCAATCAGCAGTCGCGAGACAGGAGCGAGCAGAGGAAATCGCTCAATCGTCAATCGTCAATCGGTAATCGGCAATCCCTCGATCCAAAATCCGAAATCGTCGGCTATCGCGGCGGGTATTTGCCCGAAGAGCGGCGCGAGATCGAAGCCGGCCTGCGCAATGGCTGCGTGCGCGCTGTGGTGGCCACCAATGCGCTGGAGCTGGGCATCGACATCGGCGAACTGGACGCCTGTGTGATGTTGGGCTACCCCGGCAGCATCGCCAGCTTCTGGCAGCAGGCCGGGCGCGCCGGCCGGCGGCGCAATGCCTCGGTCGCGGTAATGGTGGCCGGCGCCACGCCGCTCGACCAATACCTGGCTGCCCATCCCGAATACCTGTTCCGTCAGTCGCCCGAACACGCGCGCCTCGCGCCCGACAACCTGGGTGTGCTGGCGGCGCACGTCGCCTGCGCCACGTTCGAGCTGCCCTTCACGCAGGGTGACCGGCTGGGGCGGGTCGAGGTGAGCGACCTGCTCGATGTGCTGGCCGAAGAAGGCGACATCCACGCCAGCGGTGTGTCATCTTTGCCTCTCTTCCGCCCCGATGTCTCGCCAATAGACGATCCCCAATCGCCAATCGTCAATTCCCAATCGTCAATCTCAAACCCCAAGTCCAAAATCCAAAATCGTTACACCTGGGTTGGCGACAGCTACCCGGCCGATCGCGTCAGCCTGCGCGGCATCGGCGAGCGGATCATCATTGTCGAGCCGGGCGGCTATGCCGGCCAGCCCCACGACCGCCTGATCGGCGAGACCGAGCGCGCAATTGCGCCGGCGCGCGTGTATCCCGGCGCCATCTACCTGCATCAGGGCCAGACGTATCAGATCACGCATCTGGACTGGGAGGAGGGCCGCGCCAGCGCACGGCGCATCGAGGCCGACTATTACACCGACGCTTCGGTGGTGTCGGAAGTCAGCGTCCTGGCAGAGCTGGATGCACGCGGGCAGGCAGCCTGGGGCGAGATCGAAGTCACCTCGCGCGCGACGCGCTATCGGCAGGTGCAGTTCAACACCCACCGCACGCTGGGCTGGGGCGAGATCGATCTGCCGGCGCAGACGCTACTCACTGCCGGCTACTGGTTCAGCGTGCCGGCCGAGGCGGTGCGAGAGCTGGCGCGCGCCGGCGTGCTGCGGCTGCCCAACGACTACGGGCCGAGCTGGCCCAAACAACGCGACGCGGCGCGCGCGCGGGACGGCTATCGCTGCGTCGTGTGTGGTGCCCCAGAGCGCCCCGGCCGGCAGCACGACGTACATCACAAGAAGCCATTTCGCCAGTTCGGCTATGTGCGCGGCGAAAACGAACGCCACATCGAGGCCAATCGCCTGGAAAACCTGGTCACCGTTTGCCCGGCCTGTCATGCCCGCATCGAGACGGCCGAGGCAACCCGCACGGCCCTGCAGGCGCTGTCGTGGCTGGTGGGCAACCTGGCGCCCCTGTTTGTGATGTGCGACCCCGGCGATCTGGCGACCACCGCCGACGCACAAAGCCCCCACACCCGCCTGCCCACGCTCACCGTGTACGAGCTGGCGCCGGGCGGCACGGGGCTGGCCGAAGAGCTGTTCGCGCATCATGCCGATCTGTTGCAGATGGCCGCCCGGCGCATCCGCGAGTGCGCCTGCGAGCGCGGCTGCCCAGCCTGCGTAGGGCCGGTGGACGAAGCCGCCGACGTGCGTGATCTGAAGGCAGACACCCTGCGGCTGATTGCGTCCATCGCCGGTGCGGAATGAGTGGGCGGCGCGCACTGGTGCAAACAGGTGAGATCTCACGCCTGACCGGCTCGTTGGCAGACGCATGCGAGCGCCATGTCGGCCCTTCTACAGGCTACAGGCGCGCCCTGGGGTAGACTGTGCGCCCATGCGAGCCATTCTTCAGCGTGTCACACAGGCCTCGGTGAAAGTGGAAGGGCGCGTCGTGGGCGCGATCGACCACGGCGTGCTGATTTTGTTGGGCGTCACGCACGATGACACCCCGGCCCAGGCCGACTGGCTGGCGGCCAAGATCGCCGGCTTGCGCATCTTCCGCGCTGCTGATGGCGCGTCGCACTTCGACCGTTCGCTGCGCGAGGTGGCCGGCGCGGCGCTGGTGGTCTCGCAATTCACGCTGTACGGCGAGGCGCGCAAGGGCCGGCGGCCCGACTTCACGCGCGCTGCCAAACCCGACGTGGCCGAGCCACTGATCGACTACTTCTGCGAGCAGTTGCGCCGGCAGGGGGTGCGCGTCGAAACCGGTGTGTTCGGTGCAGATATGGCCGTGGCGCTGGTGAACGATGGGCCGGTGACGCTCATCCTCGATGCGCCGGCGTGAGTCTTCACGGTGTCGCAGTGTCGAGGAGTGGGTGTCGAAGTGTCAAGGTGTCGAGGCATCGGGTGTGGGTGAGGGCATCCCGATTCCGTTGATCAGGGCGTAGTGGATGGTCGAGAGCGCGTTGCGCCACTTGTGGTTGAGCATCGGCGCGTAGCACAGGCAGCCGGCGTAGTCCAACTCGACCGGGCGCAGAATGGCCGCTTCGAGCGTCATGCCGCAGAAGGGTTGTGGCGCGCGCAATTCACGCAAGAATGGCTCGCGTTGCGTCATGTAGGCGCACATCTCGACAGCGCCGGGATTGTTCTCCAGCGGCAGCTCGACCCAGGCGTTCTCGACGATCAGCGCGTCGGGGCCCGGACGCAGGGTGACGTGAAACGTGGCGACGAAAGCCAGCCCGCCGTCGTTGCATGTGCTGCCGGCGTAATGATAGTGGCATTGCCACACGCCAGGGTTCGTGTCCGCGCCCACGTCGTCGCCCGGCTTGCAGATCAGATCGGCGCGCGCCCACTTGTCGAGTGCGCGCGTGGGAACGGCGTATTGAATCGGCTTCAGAAGCTGGGTGAGCGAGGTGGGCGTCATCGGGCCGGGAGGATACCATAGCCGGTCACGGTGATACGAAAGATGGATGCGCGCCTGTGCCTATCAGCCCATGTCGGCGGCGAGGCGGGCCGGCATACTCACAGGTGTTCAAGAGGTCAAACCATGCGTGAGAATCCATCGTCCGATAGCGCCCAGAACCAGAGTCAGCCGGATTTCCCGCAGCAGCCGCTCGATTGGCGCGACATGCGCCGCCAGCAGCGCGCCGAGTGGCGTGCAGCGCGCCGTCAATGGCGCGGCAACAACGGTTGGATCGGTGGCGCCATCTTGATTCTGTTGGGCGTCATCTTTCTGCTTCAGAATGCCGGCCTCTTTTTCGTGCAGAACTGGTGGGCGGTCTTCATTCTGATCCCTGCGCTAGGCTCGCTCTGGACGGCCTACACGCTCTACCGCAACACAGGCGAGTTGGGCAGCCCGCCTTTCATCGGTTCGCTGGTGATCGGTGCGTTGCTTCTGTTGCTGGCGCTGGGCTTCCTGTTTGGCATCGATGCGGGCCTTTTCCTGCCGGTGGCGATGATCCTGGGCGGATTGGCTGTGCTCGCAGTAGGAATCCTGAATCCCCGGCGCTGAATGCAAACCCCGGCGGTCGCGCTGTCCCACCTTTGCTGTGGCGGCAAGAGTGTTTTGTCGCCGGCGAATCGCCGAGCCGCGCCCGGGCCGAACCTATCCGCCCAAAGACCGAAGCGCCGGCAAAGCCAAAGGCGCATGTCGAAGAGAGGCAAAGCTGGCATGCTGAAACCAGTCGAAAGATATTGAAGGAAGACAGCGAGATGTCGCCTGAACGAGAGTTTGAGGTGGATATGATGCCAGTGCAGCGTGAGGTGATGACGAGGCGGGGGTACTCTCTTGGCGCGCTGGTGACGGCTCTGTTGCTGATCGGCGCTGGGGCGTGGGTGCTGGCGCTGAACCTGGGGGCGCATCTGCCGGATATCTGGCAGTTCTGGCCGGCTCTTCTGATCGTCGCCGGCGTCTTTCAGGCGCTGGGGTATGCAGCCAATCCGCGCGCCAATCCAGACGGTGGCCGGCTGTGGAGCGGCCTGATGGCGGTGATGGTGGGCCTGCTTTTCCTGGGCATCAGCCTGGGCGCGACGCTGACCGTGTTTGGCGCGCGCATCGCGTTGAGCTGGACGTACTTCTGGCAGGTGTGGCCGGCGTTTCCTGCCTTTGCCGGGATAGCGTGGCTGGCGCAATATGCGGCCACGGCTTTTCGGCGCACCGGCCTGCTGGTGGTCGGCCTCGGCGCTCTGGCCACCGGCGTAGTCGGCTTTGGCGCCATGTATGGTCTGTGGGCGCTGAGCGCGCTGGAACTGTTGTGGCCGGTCGCGCTGATTTTGGCCGGCGTTGCGCTGCTGGCCAGCACGGCCACGCGCCGGCGTTGAGGCGCTGCGCCTGCAAGTCACATCCTGATTCGTGTCCCATCCTTGTGTCGCATAAGCTTGTGTCGCACAAGGCCAATTCCAGGCCCTGCTTGATCCCAGGGCCTGGTCTGCTTTTCGCAGTCAGATTTTCGCAATCAGATTGGCGAGTCGGTGGGCTTTGGCAGCAGGATGTCTGCGATCTCACAGCAGCGCTGGGGCAGGCTCACCCGGCGGCTACAGCGGGTTGCCGCGACAGCAACGTGCGCCGCGTCTCGGCGCATTTCTCGTAGAAGTCCGGCTGTGCCCGATACGCCTCGGTTCCGGCGCGCGGATTCTCGACCACCACCGGCTGCGTGTGCGGCGGCTGCCCCAGCACCAGAATGCGCCGGCCCAGAAAGACGGCGTCTTCGATGTTGTGCGTCACCATGATCAGGGTCAGGTTGTGCTCGCGCTGCAACTCCAGCGTCAGATTTTGCAGGTCCTCGCGCGTGGGCGCGTCGAGCGCGGCAAACGGCTCGTCCATCAGCAGCACATCTGGCTCCAGCGCCAGGGTGCGGCCAATCGCAGCGCGCTGGCGCTGGCCGCCCGAAATCTGCGCCGGGAAACGATGTCGCACGGCGTCGATGCCCAGCCGCTTCAACCAGAAATCAACCCGCGCCATCGTCGGCCCGACGGCGTGATCGGCCGGCGCGTGGCGGCCATCCGGCCCGTAGTAGTTGCGCAGCTTCAATCCTAGCGCCACGTTCTGCTCGATGGTGGCCCAGGGCAGCAGGCCATAATCTTGCAGCACCAGGCCGGTGCGCGGGCGTGGCCGATCGATGATCTGACCGTCGATGCGCACCTGGCCGGCCGTGGGCGCGCGCAGCCCCGATAGCAGCATCAGCAAGGTGGATTTGCCGCCGCCCGATGCCCCGACAACGGCCCACGTCTCGCCGCGCGCCACGGCCCAGTTAAACCGCTCGAACACCGGCTGGCCGGGCGTGTAGGCGAACGTGACGTCGCGTAGTTCGATCATGCGTGGGGCGTGCGGAGCGTTGCGTGTTGGGGGGTGCGTATTGGAATGCGCGTCAGTTCAGGTCGAGCGCCACGAGCTTGTCGTAAGGCACGCGGGTCTGAATCAGCCCTTTGCCGATCATCCAATCCTGCACATCCTTGAACTGCGCTTCGGTCGGCACGGCGCCGGTGGGCAGTTGAGGCAGGGTGTACTTGCCGGCCAGCGGGGCGGGGATGAGCTTCTTCTCGACCATCAGGTCGTTCCATCTGGCCGGGTCGGCGTTCACGTCGGCGATGGCTTTGTCGAGCGCGCCGAGGAACTTGCGTATGGTCTGCGGCTTGTTCTTCAGCGCCGCCACGCTGAACGACAACACGCTGTTGCCGATCTCGGTGTGCGCGCGGTCGTCTACGATGACCGTGGCTCCGTCCTGAATTGCCAGCGAATAGAACGGGTCGGGGAGGGTGGCTGCTTTGAGCTGGCCCTGGCCGAGCAGTTGCAGCCGGTCGGCGATGCGGATGACGCTGGTGGTTCGGATGTCTTCGGCGGCCAGCCCCTCTAACTGCAAGAGGCGGTCGGTGACGTAGGCGATTACCGTGCCGTCGGAGATGCCGATCTCGACACCCTTCAAATCTTGCACAGTCTGGATGCCGCTATCTTTGCCGGCCAGAATGGCGTACTGGGCGATGTCGGGCGTGGCCGTGCGCGCGAAGCGAACGACCGCAATCTTCTGTTCGTCCTTGTTGTACAGGACGGTCGAGACCAGGTCGTTGATCATGCCGTCGATCTGGCCGGCTTGCATCAACTGGTCACGCTCGGCGGCCGAAGCGACCGGCACCCATTCGACCTGCACGCCCGCCGCTTTGAGGTATCCCTGCGCTTCGGCCACATGCATGGGCAGGGTCTCCAGAATGGGCAGCAGCCCCAACTTGAGCGTGGCATCTTCGGCCGGCGCTACGGGCCGGCATCCTGCTGTGACAGCGCCGGCAACCAGCGCGCCGGCGGTTACCAATCTGATCATCAGCCTTCGCATCACATCCTCCTTGAATGGTGCCATGATTGTGTCACCCGCGAATATACAACCCTGCCAGCGCGCCGGCGAACACCGTCACGCTGATGTAGCCGTTGACGTTAAAAAACGCCACATTGACTTTGGACAGATCGTTTGGCTTGACCAGCGAGTGCTCGTAGACGAGCAGGCCGGCCGTCACGATCAGCGCCAGCCAGTACGGCGCGCCCAACCCCATCCATGCCCCTACCGCCCCCAGCAACACGACGGTGAACGCATGGCACACTTTTGCCAGACGCAGTGCGACGGCGTTGCCAAAGCGGGCCGGGATGCTGTGTAGCCGTTCGGTGCGGTCGAACGCGGTGTCCTGGCAGGCATAGATCAGATCGAACCCGCCGATCCAGACGGTGACCGCGCACAAGAGCAGCCAGGCCGGCAGGTCCTGGGGGGTGAACAGCGAGCCGCGAATGGCCGCCCATGCGCCCATCGGCGCCAGCCCATCCGTAAAGCCGAGCACGAAGTGCGACAGCCAGGTGAAACGTTTGGTGTAGGCATAGCCGGCCAGAAAGAGCAGCGCCCCGGGCAACAGCGCCAGCGTCAAGGGATGCAATTGCCAGGCCGCCAGCGTGAGCATCAGCAGCGATACGACCAGCCCGATGACGACTGTACGGACACTGATTCGGCCGGCCTGGATGGGGCGATTGGCGGTGCGCGGATTGCGCGCATCGATGTGCCGGTCGGCCAGCCGGTTCATGCTCATGCCAAAGGTGCGCGCGGCCACCATGGCGATGGTGATCCAGAAGAACTGAGCGAACGTCGGCAGGCCGTTGGCTGCCAGCGCCATGCCCAGGTAGGCGAACGGCAGCGCAAAGATGGTGTGCTCGAACTTGATCAGATCGAGGAAGGCCGCGACTTGCTTCATGGCGATTGGTGAGGGTGAGATTGGTGAGAGAGCGAGTTAGGGGGCCGGCGTTGGTTCGCTCATCATGCGCGCGATGTCGGCGGCGATGATCTCTGGCGGCGTTTGGAAGGGGTAGGTGACGCGCCAGTAGCCCTGCGGGTCGATCAGGAAGGTGTGGCTGGTGTGGTCGACGAGATAGGTGGCGGCGGTGTTGTCGGGCTTGCGTTTGACGGAGCGCACGCCATAGTCCAGCCCAATGCGCTGCACATCCAGCTCGTCGCCGGTGAGACCGATGAAAGCCGGATCGAACGCCTCGACGTAGCGTTTCATGACCTCCGGCGTGTCGCGCGAGCCGTCCACGCTGATCATGACGAAGGCGACCTGGCCGGCCTGTTCGCCGAGCAGCTTTTTAATCGCCTTAAATTCGCCCAGCGCGATGGGGCAAATGTCGGGGCAGCGGGTGTAGCCGAAAAAGAGTAGCGCCACCTTGCCGCGCAGCGCGCTGAGCGACAAGGGCCGGCCATTTTGGTCGGTGAGTGTAAAGTCGCGGGCCGGAGCATTCTGGTTGACCCGCAGACCGCCCGGCGTCGGCGACGGCGCGACGCCGGGGTTGCGCACGGCCTCGATGATGTTGGGCGCAAAGGCGCCGAGCAATCCAAACAACACAGTCAATGTCACTGCGCCGGCTACTGCCAGCGCCAGTTGGGTTGATTCGCGTTTCATCATGACTTGCACTTATCCGATGTTACAGCCCATACTCGCGCCAACGCCGGCTGACCCGTTCGACGATCTCCGGCGACATAGCGATTTCGGTCGGCCAGCCACGTGGATGCCCGTCGGCCGGGCCTTTGGCGGTGGCGTCGATGCCGATCTTGCCGCCAAACGAGTCGCGCGTGGCGGAATGGTCGAGCTGATCGACGGCGCCCTCGACGAGCGTCACATCGCGCTTCCAGTCCACATTGCCCAGCACGCGCCAGGCTACCTCGCGCAGGTCGTGCACGTTGACATCGTGATCGACGACGACGATGGCCTTGCTCAGCATCATCAAGCCCAGGCCCCAGATGCCGAACATCACTTTCTGGGGGTGGCCGGGGAAGCGCTTGCGAATTGAGACGATGACCAGGTTGTGAAAGACGCCTTCCGCCGGCATGTTGTAGTCCACCACTTCACCTAGGAATAGCCTCAAGAGCGGCAGGAAAAGTCGCTCGGTGGCCTTGCCCATCCAGTAATCTTCCATCGGCGGCTTGCCGACCACGGTGGCCGGGTAGATGGCGTCGTGACGGCGGGTGATGGCCGTGATGTGGAAGACGGGGAACTGGTCGGCCGGCGTGTAGAAGCCGGTGTGGTCTCCGAACGGCCCTTCGACATCATGCTCGTTCGGATCGACATACCCCTCGATGACAATATCGGCCTCGGCCGGCGCTTCGATCGGTTGCGTGACGCACGGCGTGAAAGCGACCGGCCTGCCGCGCAGATAGCCGGCCAGCAGGTATTCATCGATGTTTGGCGGCAGGGGGGCCGAGGCGCACCACATCGAAGCCGGGTCTCCGCCCAGGGCGATGGCGCACGGGATGGTGGGCTTGCGCGTTTCCTGCGCGACACGCTGGTGCTCGGCCCCGCCCTTGTGACGCTGCCAGTGCATCATCAGTGAACAGGTATCGCGCACTTGCAGGCGATACATGCCCACGTTGCGCGTGCCGGTGGCCGGGTCGCGCGTGATGACCTGTGGCAGGGTGATATAGCGTCCGCCGTCCAACGGCCAGCACTTCAAGATCGGCAATTCGTTCAAGGCGCGCTCGAGTTGTGCTTGCTCGGTGACCACAATGTCCTGACAGGGGGCGCGCTTGACGATTTTTGGTTTCAACCCGATCGCAGCGAGTACAGCCAGCATGTCGCCGGCGCGATTCAGCGCGGCCCCCAGACCTTTTGGCAATTTAAGGTCGATCACGGCAGCCAGGTTGCTGCTCAGCTCATCGAGCGCCGACACGTTGAGCGCCAGCGCCATGCGCCGAGCGCTGCCGAAGGCATTGATGAGCACAGGCAATGACGCGCCTTTGACATTCTCGAACAGCAGGGCTTTGTTGTCCTGCTCCGGCCCCTTGCTGACCCGATCTGTGATCTCGGTGATCTCCAGTTCAGGATCGACGGAGGCCCGAATGCGCACCAGTTCGCCGCGCTGTTCCAGGTCGTGCACAAATTCGCGCAAGTTGCGGTAGGGCATGGAGTAGCCAGTAGTCAGCAGTCAGATGTGTGACGACCGATTCCTATCAGAACAAGCTGAGTTGTTCGGCTTGATCGGCAGCCGGCGGTTTGTCGGCGGGGTTCTCTTCCGGTTTGCGCTGCGCCTCGGCCACGATGTCTTTGAGCTTGCGGAAATCTTCCTCGACTGTGGCGCGCAGGGATTGCTGGTGCAACGCGGCGGCGGGGTGGAACATGGCCACGATAACGCGCCCCCCGCTGCGTTTGGCTTTGCCATGCACAGCCGAGATTTTCTCGTTGGGGAACCAGCGCGCCATCGAAAAGCGGCCCAGCGTGACGATCACTTTGGGGTTGATGAGTTCGATCTGCCGGTCGAGGTAGCGTGCGCAGGCCTGGATTTCTTCCGGCAAGGGGTCGCGGTTGCCGGGTGGCCGGCACTTGACCACGTTGGTGATGTACACCTCATCGCGCTTGAAGCCGGCGATTTGCAGCAGTTCATTTAGAAACTGGCCGGCTGCGCCGACAAAGGGCCGGCCTTGCTTGTCTTCGTTGAAGCCGGGGCCTTCGCCGATGAACATGACTTCGGCGTTGGCCGGGCCTTCGCCGGGCACGGCGTTGGTGCGCGTCTGCGATAGCGGACACAGTGCGCACTGGCGCACGGCGCTCGCCAGGGTGTTCAAGTTTTCCATCGGCCCGGATTATAAGTTGGGCAGGGGGGATGCCGGCAGGCGTGTCACGCTGTGCACAGCCGGGGGATGCGCACAGTGGTGTAAACGTGGCTCAAGATTAATCTTCGGCCCAGCCACCTGACAGATTGCGCTCTCGCGCCACGTCCTCACGGCGCGATGCGACGAGCTAGATTTTGGGCCACTCCCAGTCGGCTTCGCAGGGCCTGTTCCAGTTCAGTCAGGCGCTGCTTGTATTCGGGCTGCTGGAAGTTTTGCACCGTCATGATCAGCGCATCCTCGCCGTTGTCGCGGTAATAGCGCTTGCGCAGCCCGACTTCCTCGAAGCCGTACTTAAGATAGAGATTCTGCGCCACGAGGTTGCTGACGCGCACTTCGAGCGTCACGAAGAGGGCGCTCCGTCGCTCGGCCTCGCGTATCAGGCTTAGTAGCAGCAGCTCGCCGACCCCTCGCCCACGCCAGGCCGGATGCGAGGCGATAGTGCTGATGTGCGCCTCGTCCACAAACATCCACATGCCGGCATATCCGACAACGGCAGATATGTCGTCCTGCGCTGTGTCCGACGCTGTGTCAGACGACATGGATTTGAATCTGAGCAGGCGTTGCAGCCAGCCGCGCGCGCGAAGGGGATTGGCCGGTGTAGCGGGTTGCCTGTTGGCCGGCCGGCCGGCAGTGCGTGCGACAACAAAGTGCGCGTTGGCGTTTTGCAGCAACTCATAGCGATAAGCTTGCTCCGGCCAGGGCAGCGGAAAAGAGGCGCGCTCGATATCCATGACGGCCGGGATATCGGCCAGCGTCATCGGCGCAACCTCGAAACTTGGTGTGCCCGGCCCAGCCGGTGCGCCTGTGCTCGCTGACATGATGGTGCGTTTGCTGCTCGCCGATTCTGCCTGTGCCATGATCAATGTGAGTGTAGCACTACGTTTCCGGTGGGTAGATGGGCATCAGCGTCATAGCGTCATCCACCTCGCCGCGCAACCAGCGGGCGTAACCGATCTCGGCCAGGTAACCGGCGCGTCGCACGTTGAGGGGCGCCGGCGCTACGGCGGCGCGCATTTCGAGCAGCGATTCGAGTGCGGGTGTGAGGTCGCCACACACCCAGGCCGGCGGCTCGACCGAGCCTGCAAATTCGCTCCACGATTGGATGCACCAGTCATCGGCAATAGATAAAATGCCCTCGCGCCATTCATACCGGCGCGCAGCCACCCGCCCGCGCCCGGCCTCGACCAGCGCGTACACCGGCACGTGATGATTGGGCTGCGCGGCCGCGATCACGTCGAATGCTGTCACGCCGATCAGAGGCAGATTGCGCGCGGTAGCGAGTCCTTTGGCGATCGCCAGACCGCAGCGCACGCCGGTGAACGATCCCGGCCCGATTGCCACAGCCACCGCGCCGATGTCGGCCGGCTTGATATTTGCGGTGCCCATCAGCCGGCGGATTTGCTCGCTGACTCCGGCGGTGTGATGACGCTCTGTTTCCCAGGTGCATTCGACGCGGATCATCGTCAGGTCGCGCAGCGCCACGCTGCTGCGCCGTGTGCAGGTGTCGATCGCCAGCAGGATTTCCGATTTTGGATTTCCGATGTTGGGTTTTAGATTGTTGTCAGTCATCGGTTCGCGCTCGTGAAATTGCAAATCGAAAATCCCAAATCCAAACTCGTTACACGCCAAACGCATTCTTGCGAAAGGCCAGCAGGATCTGCCATGTGGCGGTATCCTGCGTCGAAAAAGTGAGCCGGCGTTTGTTCTCCTGGACGATCTCGAATCGCACCTGGATAGTATCTTCGGGAAGCAGGCTTGCGGCGCGTTCCGCCCATTCGATGACAGCAATGCCCGTCTGGTCATCCAAAATCTCGTCCAACCCCAGCGTAGCGATATCTTCGTGGCGCTCGATGCGGTACAGGTCGATGTGGTAAAGCGTGTGATGATCGGCGGGGCGATGGTGTTCCTGCACCAGCGTGAATGTTGGGCTGCGCAAGGGCTGTGATGCGCCCCAGCCCAGCCCGACGCCGCGCGCGAATTGTGTCTTGCCGGCGCCCAGCGGGCCGGAAAGCGCGATGATGGCGTGGGCCGGCAGCGCTGCAGCAAGCCGCACGCCGAGGCGCTGCGTCTGCTCCGCGCTATGACTGATGCACTCGAAAGACAGCGGTTCGAGAACGGGCATTACGTGTCACGTGTTGCGTATCGCGTATTGTGCTTGAACACTCTACCACGCGCGTTTCAGCCGGGGTTGATGAGCGGGTTCAGCACCTGGAAGCCGCGCACCAGACCCTCTTCGAAACGATCTCCCCAGAACACGGGGTCTTCGTGTTCGATGGCAATGCCGCCGTCGTAGCCGATTTCGATCAGCGTCGAGATGTACTCGGCCCAGTTCACCACGCCGTAGCCGGGGATGCGATAGCGCCAGCAGTTGTGGTGGATGCCCAGGATGCCTTCGCGCCGCAGATTGTGATGCAGCATCTCGGTGTCCTTGGCGTGCGAGTGGTAGACGCGATCCTTGAAATCGCGCACGGCCTGAATGTGATCGATGCCTTGCCAGACCAGGTGTGATGGATCGAACTCCAGACCGAGCGCTTGCGACGGCACGCGGGTGAACATCTCGGTCCAGTTGCGCGGCGACCAGGCCAGGTTGACGCTGTGCCAGGGAATATCGCCCCACATGCCCGGCCAGTTCTCAAACGCCACGCGCAGACCCATGTCCTCGGCGGCCTGCGCGATCGGCTTGAACACCAACTCGAATCGCTGCATGGCTTCTTTGTAGGGGCGCTCCGGCAGATTGCCGGCCATCGACGTGACGACGCCCACGCCCAGCAATTTGGCCAGTTCGAACAGGACGCGATACCGGCTCAGCGTGACCGCCGGGTCGTCCAACAGCGGGTTGCCATAGTTGGCAATAGCCGACACGGTGATACCGTGCTTGTCCAGCACATCCTGTGTCCGGCCGGCCACTGCCTTCAGATCGGCCGGCGCGTCCAGATTTTCGATCAGTGATGTGGCATGCACTTCGAGGCACTGGAAGCCGAGCCGTTGTGCGCGCCGAGCCTCCTCGACCGAGAACTTGCACAGATATCCGAGTTTCATGAATGATCCTCCAGGCGTGTCAGGTGCATTGTCCGACAGATCAGATGAGAACGCAAATTGTTGTGGGCTTGTTGATCTGTTGCGCCTACAATAGGCTGGAATTCAGCCAAAGTGACAGGAGATTCTCAAGTGGACCAGCCAACCATCCAGGACCGTGTGCGCACCTATTCCCGCCCCTCTGATTTGAAGATCACCGATCTGCGTGTGACCGATATTGTCGGCGCGCCGATGCGCTGCTGCCTGCTCAAGATTTACACCAACCAGGGCATTGTTGGCCTGGGCGAAGTGCGCGACGGGGCAAGCCGCACCTTTGCGCTGATGCTAAAGAGCCGTATTCTGGGCGAAAACCCGTGCAATGTGGACAAGCTTTTCCGGCGCATCAAGCAGTTTGGCTGGCACGCCCGGCAGGGCGGCGGTGTCAGCGGCATCGAGGTGGCCTTGTGGGACCTGGCCGGCAAAGCCTATGGCGTGCCGGTGTATCAAATGCTGGGCGGCAAGTTTCGAGACCGCGTGCGCATCTACTGCGACACCGATGCCGGCGACCGCCCCACCGGCCGCGACATGGGCCGCGCGCTCAAGCAGCGCATGGCGATGGGCTTTACCTTCCTCAAGATGGACTTGGGCATGTGGCAGGCCATCCACGAGCCGGGCACGTTGAGCATGCCCACCGGCGAGCTGGACAAGTGGCGCACGTATCACAGCGCCGGCCGGCGCAAAGTCAACACGCCCGAAGAGCGCGCCATACGCAACCGCGATTACGACTTCCACAACGTGATGCACCCCTTCACCGGCGTGCATCTCACCGAAAAGGGCCTGGACTTTCTGGAGCAATACATCGCCGAGGTGCGCGATGAGATCGGCTATGAAGTCCCGCTGGCGATCGACCATCTCGGCCACATCGCGCTTCAGGATTGCATCAAGCTGGCGAAGCGCATCGAGAAATACAACCCGGCCTGGCTCGAAGACCTTGTGCCCTGGCAGTTCACCGACCAATATGCGCAATTGAGCCGCGCCACGACGGTGCCCATCTGCACCGGCGAAGACATCTACCTCAAAGAGAACTTCAAGCCCCTGCTCGAAGCCGGCGGCGTGTCGGTCATCCATCCCGATGTCTTGAGCACCGGCGGCATTCTGGAGACCAAAAAGATCGGCGACATGGCTCAGGATTACGGCGCGGCGATGGCCATTCACATGGCCGAGTCGCCTGTGGCGGCCATGGCGGCGGCGCATGTCGCCACCGCGACCGAGAATTTCCTGGCGCAGGAATTTCATTCGGTCGATGTGCCGTGGTGGGATGACATAGCGATCGGCCTGGCCAAGCCCATCGTGAAGGACGGGTTTATCACCGTGTCGGATAAGCCCGGCCTGGGCATCGACGACCTGAACGATGAGGTGCTGGCGGCGCACATCGACCCCGATTTGCCCGGCCTGTGGGCGCCAACAGATCAATGGGACAACGAGTTTTCTTGGGATCGCGTATGGTCGTAGACAAGTGCTCGATGAAGTGATCGGGCCATTGGTCCGGCGTGTCATCCGGTTGTCGGCGGCGTGTCACACAAGCCGGCCGCCGCCGATGCACCATGAATGTGTTGCGAGTCAAGCGCAAAGGAGGCGAAATGTCTTCACAACCACAACTATCACCCGCGGCTGACATACCGGCGACAGCTGGCCTGTCCGCCAAGCTGTCGCTGGTGACGACGATTGCCGTCATGACGCTGGTCAGCGGCATCTTCAACCTGCTGGGCGGCGTCAGCGTCTTGGTGTGAGGCGTGTTCGTGGGCATTGTCTTCGGCTTCATGCCGCAGATGTTCAACACCTACGAATTTCGTGACGCAAGGTTCGTGGGACCGATGATGCTGGCGATTGGCGTGGTCGCGTTCATCCTTCTGGTGGCGCTGGGAATCTACTTTCTGGTGCTGGCGTTCCTGGAATTGCGCTATGGCATCCGGCTGTTGGCCAATCTGCCCGGCGTGCTCAAGCCGGCGCGGCACATCGCTGTGATGGAGATCATCGCCATCGTCGGTGGCAACATCATCGCGGCGGTCCTTGGAGTGCTGGCGCTGATGTTCTACAATGATCCGGCGGTGCAGCGCTACTTTGACATGTTATCATCTGATCGCGCAGCGTATGTGTGATCGGCTGCCGGGGGCGCAATACACCTGGCGTTCAAGCAGCCTCTTGTGATTGAACCAGGAGGCTGTTTTGCATATCGTCGACGCGAATGAGGTGAGCGATGTACCGACGTGACTTTTTGAAGGGGTGCGCCGGCTTTGCCGCTGTTGCCGCTGTGCGCGGCTTCGGCCTGACGAATCTGGTTTTTGAATCACAGTTGACCCGGCTGCCCGGCGTGCGCTCGCCACAGTCGCCAAGCCAGCCACCTCCTAACAATCGCGATTTGCTGGTGCTGGTGTTTGTGCGCGGCGGGTTGGATGGCCTGAATCTGGTTGTGCCGTTCAACACCGGCGCCAAAGATCGCCAGCAGTATTACACCGCACTGCGCCCAACCCTGAATATTCCCGCCCCCAATTCCAGCGCCACGCGCAAGGCAATTGACCTGGATGGGCGCTTTGGTCTACATCCCGACGCGGCCCGCGGCGCAGCCGGCGTTAACGTGCCCAATCCTCACGCCAGCGACACCGGCGGGCTGTATGCGCTGTATTCGCGCGGCGATCTGGCGATTGTGGACGCCGCCGGTTCGCCCGACGTAACCGGCTCGCACTTCGACACCGAGCTGTACGTAGACATGGGCGGCAAGAACAACCTCAACAGCGGCGGCTGGCTTTCACGTTATCTGGATGCAATCGGCGAACCGAATGATGCCCTGGCCGTCGCCCCGCAGTGGAATCCGGCTCCTTCCTTGTATTCGCCCGGCGGTCGTTCCTCGATGGTCGTGCCCAGCGGCGACGAGTTTGGCCCGCAATGGCCCACACAAAGCTGGATGCCCGATGCCACCCGCGCGGCGCTGATACAGGCGCAGCGCAATTTGCTTGAGCCGATGTATCAGCGCGGCAGCACTTTTATCGAAGCGGTGGGGCAGGCTGGCTTTCAGGCCTATGACGAGTTGGCGAATGTGTTTGCAACCACGTACACGCCGGCTGCTCCCTACCTCGACGTCACTTCTCATGTGCCGGATTATGGCCACTTTGCGCAATCGTTGCGCGTGGTTGCCCAAATTGCCAAAGCCTCGCTCAGTAACCCCTTGCGCGTGGCGGCGATTGACGTGGGCGGCGGCTACGACACCCACGACAACCAGGGCACGGTGGACTGGACCGGCAACGATCGCTTCCCGCGCCTCATCACCAATCTGTCCAATAACCTGAAAGCCTTCTGCGACGACATGAATGCCGACCCGCAATGGCGCGGACGCTATGTGGTTGTTGTGCTGAGCGAGTTTGGGCGCGTGTTGTACCAAAACCAGAGCGCCGGCAGCGATCACGGCAGCGGCAATGTCATGCTGGTCATTGGCAGCGGCGGGCAATATGGCGCGCCGAATATCAACGCCGGCATCTATGGCGAGTGGCCCGGTCTGACTCACCTCGGCTTTAACGATGGCTTGCAGATCACCACCGACTATCGCCGTGTGATTGCCGACGTGCTGACTGCGCGCATGGGGGTCTCTCAATCGTTGATCAATAGCGCTGTTTTCCCCGGCTTCACGTTCACCGCCGGCTTGGGCATTGCAATTCCGAAGTAAGGCCATGAACCGCTTTAGAATGCTTTTCGTCGCAGTCCTTGCCGCCGGCGCAATGCTTGCGCCGGCCGCAACCCGCCTACAGGCCAGTCCCGCCGCGCCGCTTGCCTTTGAGTGGACACCTCTCACACCCATCGCACCAGATGCGCGTTTGACCTTGCAAAGCGAGCCGGCGATAGCCCTGGCCGGCGACGCCGGCATGATTGTGTGGACCGACTCGCGCAACGCTATCCCCGACCTGTACGCCGCTCGTTTGATCAGCGGAGCTGTGCAGCCAGAGATGCGCGTCACCAATCGCACCCCACACTTTTCGGCGCAGGCTTCCAGCAAGCCGGCTGTGGTGATCGAAAACGATCGCGCCTTCTTTGCGTGGAGCACCGACCAGCATATCATCGTCTCTCGGTTCGATATCAGCGGCACACTCTGGACATCCACAACGCAGGTGACCAGTCTGAGCGAATGGGAGGCGACCGCTCGTCGCCCCCGACTGGCCGGCAACGGCAGCGGTCAACTCAACCTGGCCTGGGTGGATTTTCGCAATTCATCCGGCAATATTCGCCCCGGCGATATCTATGCCGCGCGTTGCAACGGCAACGCCACGCCGGTCAGTTGCGCGTCGAACGTGAAGGTGAACGACGATGCGACGGCTATCCACGCGCAGAGCGCTCCCGACATCAGCCGCAACGGCAATCAGGTGGTGGTGGTGTGGGAAGATGGGCGCGAAGCCGGCATAAACTTCCCGCGCATCTACGCCAGCATCTCCAACGATGGCGGCCAGACATGGGGCGCGAATATGCGTGTGAATAAGCGGCTGGATGGCGCCTCGCCCGGCCCACGCGACGCAGCGACCAGGCCGGCGGTCGCTCATGCCCCCGATGGCTCCATTTACGTGGCCTGGGAGCATCGTTCTGGCTCGCCAACTGCGCCGCCTGATATCTATGTGGCGCGCTGGGATGGCGCTGCGTGGAGCACGCCCTGGCGGGTGGACGCTGCGCCGGCGCGTGTGCGCAGCATCCATCCGGCCATCGCCGCCGGCCCGACCGGCGTCTTCGTGGCCTGGCAGGATCACCGCAACGGCAGCGCCAATGCCGACATCTACACCGCGCGCTGGAACGGCAGCGCCTGGACTGAAATCCCGGCCGTTGTTCAGGCCGGCGCGCAAACGCTGCCGGCCTTGCGCGCCACATCCAGCCAAGTGCGCCTGGTCTGGCAAGATGAGCGCGCCGGCCAGGCCGATGTCTACACGGCTGCTTGGGACGGCAGCGCCTGGAGCAGCGCGACTCACGTCAATTCCAACCCGGCCCGTTTGCCATACCAGATGTATCCTGCGTTGACAAGCTTTGGTGGCCAGAATTGGGCTTTGTTCACCGACCGGCGCGAAGGCAGCGCAGAACTCTATGTGTCGCGCATGCTGTCCTTCACCCAGTCGTCCTCACCGGCGGCATTGCCGACTCAGGTCTCAACAGGTGGCTCGCTGGATGTGGGCAGCGGCGGGTTGGCTTTCACCGCCGATGGCCGGTTGCACGCCGTATGGAGCGACGACCTGTGGACACGCGGCACCCGCGCTGTGTACTCAGTCCTGAGCGGCACGACCTGGTTGCCTCCGGTGTTCCTCAGCCGGGAGGTAACAGACGCCGAGATGCTGGCTGTTCCGGCTGCCTTTGGCAATACCATCGCCGCCGCATGGACGCGCTATGATTACGATGCCAACAGAGCCAATCTGTATGCTACCTGGAACACCGGCGCCGGTTGGGTGACCGAAACGGCCGTGCTCACCACACCGCGCGACGCCTGGCGCATTCCTTTTGCGCTGGCAGTCGATGCATCCAATATCTATGTGGCCTGGCAGCAGTCACGCGCCGGCATGGGCGATGCGCTGATGTTAGCCCGGCGCAGCCTGAGCGGCGCCGGCAACTGGACATACAGCCGCATCGACCAGGATCAGAATGTCTCGTGGTGCCCGAACTATGCGCCGGCGCTCAAAGTCGATCAGGCCGGCGCGCTGCACGCAGTCTGGGCAGGCTGTCTGCGTCGCAATCCATCCAACACGTGGCCGCTCGACGGATTTGCACTCTACGCGTACTCCACCAATCAGGGCGCGACCTGGAGCGCGCCGCTCAAACTGGCCCAAACCAATCTCAACAGCGCCGATGCGCGCACCCGGCCGGCTCTTGCCATTGGATCAAGCGGGCGTGTCATGGCCGTATTTCCGTCGCTTTTGGTCGGGAATGGTGGGTTCGTGGCGGCAATGGTGCAGGCCGGCGCGCTGGTCTTCACGCACACGATTGCCCCGAACACAGCCTGGACAATCCCCGGCAACTATGAAGGCAGTTGGTACGAGGGCGACAGCGCCGGCAGTGTATCGTTCGATTCGGTCAGCCAGCGCTTTATTGTGGCGCTCATTGACCGCAGCAGTGGGCGCGCTCCGCGCGTGCTGATCACTACCTATGGTGACACGGCGTTTGTCCCGCGCATATTTGTTCCCCTGGCAAGGCGGTGAGGCGCATGAACTCTTTTCAGTTTTCCAACCCCCCCGGCAGCGCGCCATCCCTGGCTCGCCTGGCCTGGAATCGCATTGCATTCGGCCCGCGCCCTGAAGATATCGCCGGGTTTGGCGGCTTTGACCTGACTAGTTTTGTTGATCAACAGCTTGACTACGAAGCAATCGACGACACGATCTGCGAGTCCTATCTGTCCGCCATGCCCAACACCGCGCCAGATGGCAGCGCAGTGCCGGCGCTGGATGCGTCATTGGCCGATCTGCGCGCCTATGCAGACAACGACTTTTCCCGCCAAGAAGCCCTTAAACGATATTTGTGGATGGCCACTTACGCCCGCGCCGTGTTGAGCAAGCGCCAGCTTTTTGAACTGATGGTGGATTTTTGGACCAATCACTTCCACACCGATTTCCCCACCGATTACACCAAATACTGGGAGGACTACTACGTCATTCGTCAACATGCGTTGGGCAACTTCCGTGATCTGTTGGGCGCCAGCGCAAAAAGCCCCGCCATGTTGACCTTTCTCAGCAATCGCTATAACGATGGCGCAAATCCAAATGAAAACTACGCCCGCGAACTGATGGAGCTGCACACCGTCGGCAGCTATAGCTATGTGCCCGGCCCAGGGTACCGCACTGCGCCCAATTACACCGAAGAAGACGTGCACAAGGCTGCCCGCATTCTCAGCGGCTGGACGAATTACACCACGTCCGATAGGGCATTTCAGTTCAACGCCAGCCGCTCGTGGCCCAGGCATGACTGGAGCGAAAAGCACCTGTGGATCGGCAACGACGCTCTGTATTACTTCCCCTATGGCGGCATTGAACAAGGCGAACAACTGTTGGATATTCTGGCCGAGCATCCCAGCACAGCCTGGTTTATCTCGTTCAAGCTATGCCGGCGTTTTATCAGCGATGTCCCAGATGTGTTCTGCCCCGATGCGGTGCAAGCCGGCGCGCAGGCTTTTGTGAACTCGCATGGCGATATTCGTCAAACTGTGCGCGCGATTTTGTTGCATCCCAAGTTCGCTCAGAGCTGGGGGCAGAAGATCAAGCGCCCGTTCGAGTTTATCGCTTCCACCTTGCGCGGCCTTGGCCTGAGTGAGATGATCAACCTGTTGCCTGACAACTGGCAGACCAATGGCCCGCGTGACTTCGAGAACCGCTTCGCCACGCTGGGCCAGGTGCTCTTTCAGCTTACCGCTCCCACCGGCTATCCCGACATCGGCGTGGCCTGGTGGAACACCAACCACATCTTTGGCCGCTGGACGCTGGCCAACATGTTTGTGGCGCGTTTCTTTGGCGAACAGACCAGCCAGACCAGCGCGCCGACCAACTCCCTCTTGCAGAGTGCGCTGGGTCTGCCCAAAACAGCCACCGAGGTAGTAGACTTGCTGATCGAGCGGTTGATCGGTCGCGCCATCCACAACGATGACCGCAACGCGCTGATAGACTATCTGGGCAATGGGAATCCCACCGCAACGATTCAGAGTGATTCGACGCGTCTGCGCCCGCTGATTGGTGTGGTCGCGGCATCTCCATATGCGCAATGGCGATGATGGGACAACGTAGAACGATGCTGAAAACTTTGCTAGCTCTGGGGAGTTTGGTTGTGGGGGGCGGGGCGTTTGTGTGGCTGTTGCAGCGCAGACAGGATGATCTTGGGCGCATGGCCGGCCGGCTGGGTTTGACGCAGGTGAGTGGCGACACGACTGAAGAAACCGCCGATGCAGCCCGCGAGTTGCCGCGTCGCTGGCAGCGCCTGCTGATGCGCGGACAACTTGACGACCGGCCGGCCACCGTCTGGCAGCGCTTCTGGTATGAGAATCGTTTGGACTCGCGCCCCTATATGCGGGCGTCGTTTTGTGTCCTTGCGCTTGAGCGTACTATGCCAGCGCCGTTTCAGGCTGTGATCGAGCCGGCTGATCTGGGACAGTTTGCACTCACCCTGACCAGCCGCTGGGTGACTGCGCCCACCGGCGCAGGGATCGACGCGCGCTGGCGCGTGACCAGTGATGCACCTCAGACCCTCGAATTGCTGTTCACTCCTGCGTTGGCCGAATCGCTGGGCAATTTTGCCGATCGCTTTGCCTGTGATGATCCCTTCCGTTACACGCCCGATATGCGGCCGGCCGTGCTGGGCTGGTTCGACCTGGAACCGATGCGCGTCACCTACACCACGCTGGGCCAGCCCGACGAAGCCTGCGCCGAGCGCATGCTCTGCGCGCTGCCTGTCCTCACTGCACTCGCCCGGCTGTGACCGGTAGCCGGCTTGCGGGTACACTGTGGGCCGAAATTTGTCGAGGAGCACCGCTTGATGAAACTGACAGGCAAAGTGGCGTTGGTGACGGGCGCGGCGCATCGCGTAGGCAAGGCGATTGCGCTGGCTCTGGCGCAAGAGGGCGCTGACATCGTGGTTCATTATGGGCGCAGCGCCGGCCCGGCGCAGGAAACTGCGCGCGAGATCGAGGCGCTGGGCCGGCGTGTCCTGCTGGCGCAGGCCGACATGGGCGATTGGCAATCGGCTTCACAGTTGGGCCGGCAAGCCCTGGCGCATTTTGGCCGGGTGGATATTCTGATCAATAGCGCGTCTAGCTTTGTCGAAGCCGACTATCTGAGCACCAGCGAAGCGCAATTCGACGAAGCGATGGATGTGAATTGCAAGGGGCCGTTTGCGCTCAGCCAGGTCATCGGCAACTGGATGATGGCGCAGGAACTGCCGGCCGGCGTGTACTTCAACATCATCAACATCGTGGACGAGGGCGCATTCTTTCCCAGCAAGACCTACACGGCCCATGCCATCTCCAAAGCTGCGTTGCTGGCGCTTACCCGTTCGCAGACGTTAATCTTTGGGCCAAAGGCGCGCGTCAATGCCATTTGCCCCGGCCCTATTCTCAAGCCGCCCACCTACAGCGATGAGAAATGGGAGGGCTTGCGCAAGACCAACCCGCTGAATGCGCTAGGCAGCGCCGAACAGGTGGCCGAGATTGTGCTGTTTTTGATCACCGGCCCACAGTTCATCAACGGCGATTGCATCATGCTCGAAGGCGGGCGGATGTGGAAGCGCGAGTTTTGAACGGGAACGCTCAAACTTCGCGCGGGTCGGCGATATAGCCGGCCACAGCGCTGGCCGCCACCACCGCCGGCGACGCCAGATAAATCTCACTGTCGCGAGTGCCCATGCGCCCGCGAAAGTTGCGATTGGCGCTGCTGATCGTCACTTCGTTTGGGGCAGGGATGCCCATATGGTTGCCCATGCACGGCCCGCAGCCCGGCACGCCGATGACCGCGCCGGCTTCCAGAAAGATCGAGATGTAGCCCCGTCGCGTTGCTTCTTGCAGCACCTCGGATGAAGCCGGAATCACCACCATGCGCGTGCCACGCGCGATCTGTTTGCCTTGCAGCACCTCGCAGGCGGCTGCCAGATCCTCCAGCCGGCCATTGGTGCAGGTGCCCAAAAATGCCTGTTGAATGCGCGTCCCCCGCACTGCGCTGAGCGGCGCAACATTGTCCACGCGGTGCGGTTTGGCAATCATCGGTTCCAGAGTGCTTGCGTCGTAAACATGCGTGGCGACGTATCGCGCGTCGGCGTCGGGATACAACGCATCGCGCCGTGCAACGGCTGCCCAGTCCTGCGCGCTTTGGTTTTCTCTCTTGCTGCGCCGTTCCAGTCGCTCGGCCAGGTAGGCAAACACAGCTTCATCCGGCGGCAGCCAGGCGTTTTTGGCGCCGAACTCGGCCATCATGTTGGGAATAACCATGCGGCTTTCCAGGCTAAGGTGATAGATGCCGTCGCCGTGAAACTCCACACTGGCATACAGGCCGCCATCTGCCCCCAGGTCGCCGATCAATTTCAGGCAAAAATCTTTTGCGGTGACGCCGAAAGGCAGCTTGCCGTTTAACACAATCTTCAAGCTTTCCGGCACGCGCAGCCACAGTTCGCCGGTGGCCCACAACGCCGCGACTTCGCTGCGGCCCACGCCGGCCCCGAACGCCCCCAGCCAGCCGTAGTGTGTGGTGTGACTATCTGCACCCAGGATGACCTGGCCCGGCAGCACCAGTGCCTCTTCGCTCAACACCTGGTGGCAAATCCCACGCCCCACCTCGAAGAAGTGCTTCACGCCCTGCTCTTCGACAAACCGGCGCGCCTCAGCGTGGTTTTGCGCGTGCTGGGTGGTTGGCGCCGGCACAGCGTGATCAAGCGTGACGGCCAGCCGTTCGGGGTGCTGCACTCTGTCCACGCCGAGCTGTTTGAACAGCCGATAAATGGCAGCCGTGTTGTCGTGACTCAGAATCCGGTCGGGCCGGGCGTCCACGATTTGCCCGGCGGTGACTTCTGTCTGCCCCGACGCGCGCGCCAACGCTTTTTCGGCGAATGTTTTGCCCATCTTCTCTCATTCCATGCCTGGTGATTTATCCGCCTGCTATGCTCAACGGCAAACCCATTCTACTCGCTGAATGCGTGCCCCCGCCAGCAGATGGCTGCGCCCACGAAACGCATCCCTCGCGTATGATTACCCCTCTAATGACTCTTCAAACTAAAGACGCGGGTCAAACCTCGCTCGCCCTGCCTGTCGCGCCGCCGTTGGATAGCAGCCGCAATTTCCTTGTCTTCACCGGCGACATCATCACATTCAGCATCGGGATGTACTTCATCCCGACCATCACCGTGTTGGTCGGCCTGGCCAGCAAGCTGACCGACGACAAGGCGCTGATCGGAGCGGTGGGCATGATGTGGAGTGTGAGCTGGTTTCTTCCGCAACTGGTCGCGGCGCGCATCGTGCGCGGCAAGCGACGCGAAAAGCCCTATCTCATTATCCCCAGCCTGATCGGCCGGCAGACATTCATCTTGTTCGCTGCCTGGCTGTTCTTCACCCAGGCGCAGCAGCCGATTCTGACCGTGTGGCTGTTGATCGCGGCGATTCTGGTATTCAACATCTGCGACGCGCTGGCCGGCGTGGCCTGGTTCGACATGCTCAGCCGTGCGCTCACGCCGCGCATGCGCGGTCGCAGCATGGCCATGGGGCAGTTGATCGCTGCCATCGGTGGCATCGGCGTTGGGCTGCTGGTCGAGCGGATTCTTGCGCCCGACGGTCTGCCCTTCCCGCTCAACTACGCCGTTATCTTCACCTGCGCATGGACGGCGTTCACGGCGTCGCTGATCATTATGTTCTTTCTGCGTGAGAACCCGGTTACCGAAGAGGCTGTCCAGCAGTCGCGGCAATCCAGCTTCTTTGCCGACCTGCGCGAGATTCTGGCGTCGGATGTCCTGTTCCGGCGCACGCTACTGGCCCGCCTGTTGACGACGGTCGAGGTCATGGCTGCGCCGTTCTATGTGGTGTTCAGCCGCGAACAGCTCGATCTGCCAGATTCAGCCATCGGCGTGTTCAGTTTGGCCTATATCCTCGGCAGCATTGCCGGCATTGTGTTGTTCGGCTGGCAACATGATCGCTTCGGCACGCGCCGCGTCTTGCAGACGTCCTCGACGATGCAGTTTGTGGCGCCGGCGCTGTGCCTAGTGCTTGCGTTGGCGCCTTTTGTGTCCGTGCAGGTGGCCGGCGTTGCCTATGCCATGACATTGCTGGCTGTGGCGTTGAACGGTGCAATATCGCACTCGCTGGTGCTGGGCTATTTGGGCTATGTGATGGACAATGCTGCCGAGCGCTACCGGGCTACCTATGTCGGCGTGTTCAACACGGTCAGCGGCATGGCGTCGCTGACGCCTGTGCTCGGTGGCGCATTGATCGACGCATTGGCCGGCGCGCTGACCGGCACACTGCCCTATGCTGTTGTGTTCGGCATCGTCGTTGTGACAGTTGGCGCTGGCTTGCTGATTGCCTATCGACTGCCCGACATCAGCCATCCGGGCTAAGATCACTGCAATATAATCAGCGCGGAGCATAGCTTCTTGAGCACAACATCCGCATCGTTCAATCCGTCTTTCAGCGGCTCTTCGCCCGGCGTTTTGCCTGTGACAGTTGATGTTGTCATCCCGGTGTACAACGAAGAGCGAGACCTTGAGCCCAGCGTGACCAAACTGCGGACATTTCTGCGCCAGAACTGCCCCTATCGCTGGCGTATCATGGTCGCCGATAACGCCTCTAAGGATCGCACCCTGGAGATTGCGCAATCGCTATCGGAGCGATATCCTGTAGAAGTGACGTTCATTCATCTGGACGCTAAGGGGCGTGGACGGGCGCTGAAAGCTGCCTGGATGGCTTCAGACGCCGATATCGTCTCCTACATGGATGTTGACTTGTCCACCAATCTCAAGCATTTCATGCCGATGATCGAGCCATTGGCGCGTGGCGAATATCATGTGGCAACCGGTTCTCGACTGATGCCCGGCGCGCGCGTGACACGCCAGCTTAAACGCGAAGTGATCTCGCGTTGCTACAACCTCATTGTCAAGCTCATGTTTCCGCGTCGCCGTTTCTCCGACGCGCAATGCGGCTTCAAGGCGCTCAGCCGGCAGGCTGTGCGTGACCTGATCCCCCATATCGTCGACAACAACTGGTTCTTCGATTCCGAGTTGCTGATTCGCGCCGAGCAGCGCGGATACCGCGTGTGGGAGGTGCCGGTTGAATGGATCGAAGACCTGGATTCCCGCGTCAAGATCGTCTCGACGGCGATTGAGGACTTGAAAGGTCTGTGGCGCGTGCGAACAACCAAACTGGGAAGCTAGACAAAACAGGAGCTTAAACGCATGAAGGAAGAGCGAGTTGTTATTACGGGTATCGGCGCGGTGACTCCCCTGGGCAATGATCTGGATACCACCTGGCAGGCGCTGCTGGAGGGCAAGTCTGGCGTTGCCCCCATCACCCGTTTCGATCCGGACAAGCTGCCGGTGCGAGTTGCCTGTGAGATCAAGAATTTCGATCCCACAGTGGCCATTGATCCCAGAGACTTGCGCCGCATGGATTTGTACGAGCAATATGCCATCGTGGCAGCCAAGCAGGCCATGGTGAATGCCGGCTTGTCGATCACGCCCGAATTGTCCGAAGACGCCGCTATCGTCATCGGCACCGCCATCGGTGGCCTGCAAACACTGCTTGATCAGTATGAGATTCTCAAGCAGCAAGGGCCGCGCCGCATTAGCCCGTTTTGTATTCCGATGGTGATCAACAACGGCGCGTCGGGTATGCTGGCGATTGAGATCGGCGCAAAAGGGCCATCCAACTCGCCGGTGAGCGCGTGCGCCACCAGCAACGATGCGCTCGGTCAGGCTTATCTGATGGTGCGCCGAGGCGACGCAAAGGTGGCTATTGCCGGCGGCGCGGACGCCACCGTGACTTTTATCGGCGTGGCCAGCTTTGACCGGCTGGGCGCGCTCAGCCACGACAACGCGCTTCCCTCTCAGTCGCCCAAACCATTCGACAAGAACCGCGATGGCGTCATCATCGGCGAAGGCGCTGTGGTGATGACGCTGGAGACACTCGAATTTGCGCAGGCGCGCGGCGCGAATATTCTGGCCGAGATCGTCGGCTATGGGCAAACCACCGATGCGTTCCACGTGATCGCGCCGGCAGAAGGCGGCGCCGGCGCTGCGCGGGCTATTCGGCGCGCGCTCAACAGCGCCGGCATCCGCCCGCAGGACATCGACTACATTAACGCGCACGGCACCGCCACACCCCTGAACGATGTGGCCGAAGCGCAGGCGATCAAAACAGTTTTTGGTGAACATGCCGGCCGGGTTGCTATCAGCGGGACCAAGAGCATGACCGGCCATATGATGGGCGCCGCCGGCGCGATGGAGGCGGCAGTGTGTGTGCGCGCCATTCAGACCGGCCTGGTTCCCGGCACCCGCAACTTGACCGAAGTCGATCCCCAATGCGCCGGACTTGACTTCATGCCCAACGAGACGCGCTCGCTGCCCATCCGCTACGCCATGAATAACTCGTTTGGCTTTGGTGGCCACAACAGTGTGCTTATCCTCAAGCGATTCGAGTGATATTTGATCGACAATTTGCGATTGACGACCGATGCTGCGTCGGCAATTGACGATCGTCGATCGCAAATCATGCAGTCATCCCTAGATATGCTGCCTGAATTCCGTGATCCAGACAAACTTCTGCGCGCGCTGACCCATGCTTCCTACGCTAATGAGCACGCCATCGAGGCTGGCAAGCCGGTTCAGGACAACGAGCGTCTGGAGTTTCTGGGCGATGCTATCCTAGATTTCATTGCCGCCGCTTGGCTGTATCAGCGCTTCCCAGACTTTGACGAAGGGCGCCTGACGGCTCTGCGCGCCGCCCTGGTGCGCGCCGCCACGCTGGCCCAGTTTGCCGAACAGGTTGGTTTGCCCGACCGTCTGCGGCTGGGCAAGGGTGAAACGGAGAGTGGCGGCCGGCATCGCGCCAATATTCTCGGCGACGCTTTCGAGGCGCTGTTGGGCGCTCTCTATCTCGACCAGGGCTATCAGGCCGCCTATGACTTTTTGGTGCCCATCATTGAGCGCGCGATGCCGGCCATTCTTGTGGAGAATCTAGACCGTGACCCCAAAAGCCAGCTCCAAGAATGGAGCCAGGCCAACTGTTCGGTCACACCTCGCTACCGCTTGGTGTCTGCCACAGGACCCGATCACGCCAAGATCTTCACTGTGCAGGTGTCGATTGGCAACGAAGTGATTGCCACCGGCAACGGCACCAGCAAGCAAATGGCCGAACAAGACGCGGCGCGAAATGCCCTGCTGAACCACGTCATGCGCCTGTCTGACGAGCAAGCAAATACCGCAGCCTCTGAAGCCTCAGACACCCAGGCGATGGAAAACTGGCTGGCCGCAGACGCTGATGCAGGTGAGACGGCCCCGGTTTCTGAGCGCTGACAGACACCCCTGGCGACCGCCTTGGCGCTTTCGCTGCTGTGCTTGTGCGAACCCTCGTTCTGCGATATGATTGCCAGACGCGTCCCGGCGCGCCGGCGGGTCATTTGGGTAGCTGGCCGCTGAGCATCAGCGCTGCGCAAGAAGGGTGCGCGCATGCGACGCCCGCAACTCACAAGCATTAGAGGATCGCTATGAAGGTTTTGTTGACTCAAGATGTGTACAATCTGGGCCACGCTGGCGAAGTGAAGACGGTTGCCGATGGATATGGCCGCAATTATCTGCTGCCGCGTGGTATGGCTGTTTTGGCAACACCCGGCGCTGTCAAGCGCGCCGACACGATCAAAGCTGCCGCATTGCGCCGCCGCGCGCAGGAGCAGTCGGACATGCAGGCCGTCGCCCAGGTGATCAACGGGGTGACGCTCACGTTCACCGCCCGCACGGGTGAAAAGGGCAAGCTGTACGGCTCCATCACCACCGCGCAGATCGCTGAGAGAATTAGCGCAGTGCTGGGCAAGGAGTTCGATCGCCGCAAGATCGCGTTGCGCGAACCGATTCGTATGGTGGGCAGCTACCCGGTTCAGGTGCGCCTGGCCACAGATATTGTGCCGGTGGTGAATGTCGTTGTCACGCCCGAAGGCGCGGCCGCCGATGCAGCGGCGCCCGTTGCTGCGGCCACAACACAAGCCCTCCCCGCATCCGAGGCCGCATCCGAGGCCGCATCCGAGGCCGCATCCGACGCCACGGCCTGATCGCATTCAGACGCCCGGCTTCAGCCCGGCTTCAGCCCGGCTTCAGCGTGAGGCTGGGCATCTTCCACACAGCCAATCCGCTCAAGCCCGGCCCAGCGCAGTGCTGCGCCGGGCTTTTTGTATCACCCTGCACGGCCAGCAGCCGGCCCAAGCGCATCGACCACTGCCTGGATATCGTCCTCGGAGTTGAAGCCGTGAATGCCAAGCCGCAGCTTGCCGCTGCGAATGGTATGAATTACCTTGGCCGCTGTCAGGCGTTGCGATACTTCGGCCACGCCGGCTGGGTCAGGCGTGTCGAAAGACACGATGGCGGAACGATGCGCTGAATCGCGGCCTACAAATGGCCGATAACCGAGCTGTTCGACATGTTCCAGCAGCAGGCCGGAGAGATGCAATGTCCACGCCTCGATCGCGCGGATATCCAGCGAGAGGAGCAAGCTGAGACTGGCGCTCAGGCCGGCAACCCCGATTGTGTTTGGCACGCCCAACTCGAACCGTCGGGCGTCGGGCTGGAAGGTGAGGTTGTAGTCAAGGTAGTTTTCGGCGTCCACCACGCTGAGCGCCCCGGCGAATGGCGGCGCCAGTTGATCCAGCCGATCGCGGTTGATGTACAGGAAGCCGGCCCCCATCGGTCCCAGCATCCATTTATGGCCGCCCGATGCCAGTGCGTCGATATGAGCCGCTTTTACATCGATTGGCGCAGCCCCCAACGATTGAATGCCGTCTGCGATCAGCCAGACCTCACGCGCTTTGCACCATTCGCCAATGGCAACCATATCGGTGCGGAAACCGCTCACAAATTCAACCGTGCTGACGGCCACCACGCGCGTGCGCCTGTCGGCGTAACGCTCCAACAGGTCAATTGTCAGACCGCCGCCGTCGTGTGGCACGATGCGCGCCTCGATGCCGCGCCGGCGCGCCAGATTCATGAACGGGTAGACCACAGCCGGGTATTCCTGATCGCACATCAGAACGTTGTCGCCGGCTTGCAAGGGCAGCGCATGGGCGATGACATTCATGCCTTCGGCGGTGTTCTGCATCAGCGCGATTTCATCAGAGCCGGCGTTGATGAGCCGGGCGATCGTGTCGCGGGCTGCGCTAAAAATCCCCCAGAAGTCTCTAGACATCCGGTTTGGCTCGGCCAGCATGTCAGCAGCGCGAGACACAGCCTCGCGTGTGACATTCGGCCACGGGCCGATGGCGCACGTGTTCAGGTAGATGCAGGATTGCAGCGCAGGGATTTGTTGGCGCAACGCGTTGAGGTCATATTGAGGATGCATGGAACTCCTTTGCCGGCGATTATAGGATCATCGCAACGACGATTCGCGCTACACTTCGGCGCATGGCCAAGATCAACCCTGTGTCGGGATATGAACCTTATCTGGAGCGCGTGTTGATTTCCGAGGCGCAACTGAAAGGCCGGGTGGCCGAACTGGGCGCCGAGATTTCGCGCGACTACGCCGGCTTATGCCCGCTGCTGCTGTGCATTTTGCGCGGCGGGGTGATGTTTTTGACCGACCTGATGCGCAGCCTGTCTATCCCGCATCATATTGACTTCATGGCGGTGTCGTCCTATGGGGTGGGGGCGCGCGTGTCGAGCGGGTCGCCGCGCATCGTGCTGGATGTCAACACCGACATCGCCGGCCGGCATGTGCTGTTGGTCGAGGATATTGTGGACAGCGGGCACACGCTGGACCATGTGCTGCGGCTGCTTCAAACCCGCGAGCCGGCCAGCCTGAAGGTGTGTGTGTTGCTCGACAAAAGCGAGCGGCGCGTGGTTGATATTCCGGTTGCCTATCGAGGCTTCGTCATCCCCGATGAATTTGTCTTTGGGTATGGACTGGACGTGGACGAGCTATACCGCAATCTGCCGTTCATCGGTGTGTTAAAGCAGGCATACCAGTAAATGCGTGAAACCCCGGCTGCCAATGCGCCGACAGTGACGCAGCGACAGCCGGGGGAATGGCTGAAGCGCCAAGCCGGCGCTACACGTCCAGGTTGCGCACTTCCCTGGCGTGGGTGGTGATGAACTTGCGCCGGGGCGGCACGGCATTACCCATCAGCATGTCAAAAGTGCGATCAGCCTCGGCGGCGTCCTCGACAGTCACCTTCAGCATGGTGCGTTTTTGTGGATCCATGGTGGTTTCCCACAACTGTTCTGGGTTCATCTCGCCCAGACCCTTGTAGCGTTGCACGACAACCTGCCCAGGGTTCGCGGTGTCAAAGCCTTTCTTGCGCAAGTCTTCCAAAATCTGATCCCGCTCGGCGTCGCTGTAGGCGTAGCGCACTTCTTTGGTTTTCTTGGCTTCGATGCGATACAACGGCGGCTGAGCGATGTACAAGTGCCCGCCCTCGATCAACGGCTGCATATAGCGGAAGAAGAAAGTCAGCAGCAAGGTGCGGATGTGCGAGCCGTCCACGTCGGCGTCGGTCATGATGACGCAACGGTCGTAGCGTCGGTTGTCCACGTTGAATTGCTCGCCGATGCCGGTGCCCATGGCTGAGATGAGCGCCTTGATTTCTTCGGATGACAGCACTTTGTCGAGCCGAGCGCGCTCGGTGTTCATGATTTTGCCTCGCAAGGGCAGGATGGCCTGAAAGTGCCGGTCGCGGCCTTGTTTGGCGCTGCCGCCCGCGCTATCGCCCTCGACAATGAACAACTCGCATTTGAGCGGGTCGCGCTCCGAGCAGTCGGCCAGTTTGCCGGGCAGCGTGCCGCTCTCCAGGGCGCTCTTGCGGCGCACCAGTTCGCTGGCTGCTTTGGCGGCTTCACGCGCACGCCGCGACACCAGGCACTTTTCGATGATCTGTTTGGCTTCGCGCGGGTTCTCTTCCAAAAATTGCGCCAGCGCCTCGCGCGTCACCTGCTCGACCGCCGTGCGCGCGTCGGTGTTCATTAGCTTGACTTTGGTCTGCGACTCGAACTGCGGCTCGGGGTGCTTGATGCTGACGATTGCCGTCAATCCTTCAAGTGTGTCTGTGCTGTCGAGGTTGCTGTCTTTGTCCTTCAGGATGCCGGCTTTGCGCGCGTAGTCGTTCAACGTGCGCGTGAGCGCGCTGCGAAAACCGCTTTGGTGTGTGCCGCCATCCGGCGTGTGGATGGTGTTGGCGAAGTAAAACTCGCTCGATGCTGTGGCGTCGGTGTATTGCAGCGCCACCTCGACGCCGATTGGTCCCACCTTCTTGTCGGCCCATACCACCGGATGCAGCACCTCGCGGTTGCGATTCAGGTATCCCACGAAGGCGCTGATGCCGTCCTCGAAGTAGAAAGTCATCTCGCGGTCATCGCGTTCGTCCTTGAACACGATGGTCACGCCGCGCGTGATGAAAGCCATCTCGCGGAATCGCTGCACCAGCACGTCGAACTTGTAGCTGTTGTCTTCGCGAAAGATGGTGTCGTCGCGCAGGAAGGTGGTGGTGGTGCCGGTGTCGTTGGGTTTGGTCTTGCCGACCACTTCGACTTTGGAGGTGGCCACACCCTCTTTGTAGGTCTGCTTGAAGATCTTGCCGTCCTGGCGCACCTCGACTTCGCACCAGGTGGACAGGGCGTTTACGGCTTTAACGCCGACGCCATGCAAGCCGCCGGATACGGTGTATGCGCCGCTGCCAAACTTGCCGCCGGCGTGCAGGTGCGTCATCACCACTTCGAGCGCAGAGACTGGCTCGCCCTTCTTGTTGCGGAAGGTCGGATGGATGCCGGTCGGGATGCCGCGACCGTTGTCTTTGACGGTGACGCTTTCATCGGGATGGATGATGATCTCGATGTGGTCGCAAAAGCCGGCCAGCACTTCATCGATGCTGTTGTCCACCACCTCATACACCAGGTGGTGCATGGCTTTGCTGTCGGTGCCACCGACGTACATGCCGGGGCGCCGCCGCACGGCCTCCAGCCCTTCGAGCACCTGAATCTGTCCCGCGCCATAGTCGGCCGGCGGCGCTAATGGTGTGGTTGCTGTTGCATCTGCCATAATCGCGCTGTTCAACTCTTCGTGTGAAAGTTTGCTGTCTGGGGCGGGGGAGTGCTATGCCCGGCCTCATGCACCGGGGGCGTCCATCGCACATGTGTCGGTGCGCTCAGCTTATAGGCCGGAATGCCCTAGAACATATATTCTATTCTACCATATCTATCATGCGCTCATGTGGGGCGATGTTCTTGACGCGCTGCACGATCTGGCGCAGTTTGTCTCCGAAGCCTTCGCGCGCCTTAAATTCGTGGCCGCTGATGACCAGCGGCGCGCCGAACACCACGATCTGCGCGCCCATCTCCAGGGTCTGAATGGCCTGGTCGATGCTCAGGCCGCCCACGGCCTGCACGGGGATGGTGACGGCCTGTAGCACGGCAGGCAGGTCATCCAGGGGGCTGAGGATGCGACCAAATTGTTCGCGCGCGTAGTTGCGCTCGTCGAAGCCGGTGTGGACGATGATGTAATCGACGCCCATCGCTTGCGCTTGGCGCGCGCGCGCCGGCTTGTCGGGGCACAGCATCACGTCGCACATGACCTTGCCGCCGTAGCGTCTGGCCATCTTCACCTGCTCGACGATGCTGGCGTCGGCGGCCTGGCCCATGACTACGACCATGCTGGCCCCGGCCTTGAACATCACCTCGGCCTCCAGGCCGGCGCCGTCCATCGTCTTCAAGTCGGCTACGATGGGCACAGCGGGGAATTCACGGCGAAGGGCCTGTACGCTGCGCATGCCTTCGGCCAGAATGAGCGGGGTGCCGGCTTCGAGCCAGTCCACGCCGGCGCGCACGGCGGCGCGCGCCAGTTGCATGGCTTCGTCCAGATCGATCACGTCGATGGAAACTTGAACTAATGGTGTTGTTGTGCGCATGGCAGATCTCCTGGCCAATTGACTTGAACTGCGCAGGTGCGTCGCGCCTATCCTCTGCGGGGCGTGAAGTATTTGTCGCGCATGCGCTTGAGGAACGCGATGGACTCGCGCATCTCGTCCATGCCGTTCATGCCATCTTCGATGCTGACCCAGCCGGCGTAGCCCGCTTGGCGCAGGATGGCGAAGATGACGTCATAGTTGTTCAGCCCTTTGCCGGTCACGCCGTGCCGCAAGTTGGGCGAGTAGCCCAACGTGCCATCGCTCTGGCGCAGCGCATCGAGTGTTGTGCCTTCTGCTAGGTAGCGGTCGCTGGCGTGCATGGTCACCACGCGATCCTTCACAGCGTGCAACAGGTCGATCGGGTCGTCGCCGGCCACGATGGCATTCGAGGGGTCATACTGCACGCCAAAGTAGACGCGCTCTGGAATAGCGTTCACGATGCTGAGGAAAACCTCTTTCTTCTGAGCGAACTCCGGGTATTTCCAGAAGCCATCTTTGTAGTGATTCTCCATCGCCAGCACCACGTCGTATTCGCGGGCCACGGGAATCAACCGGGTGATGGCATCGACCACCCAGGCGATACCTTGTTCGAGAGGCACTTCGGGGAAACGCTGGCCGCTGAGAACGCGACAGGCCGGGCGAGGCTGCCCCGGCTGCTGTGGGCCGGCCAGCCGGCGCGTGACGCGGATCAACTCGCATTCACGATCCCAGGCGCGCCGGCGCACATCAGGATCGGGGTTGGTGAAGTCGGGCGAGCAACACAGCATGGGCATGGCGAACCCGGCCTTGTGAATGGCCTCGCCCACGTGGTCGATGTAGTCATCGGCCAGGCTGGTGAAAAAGCCGTCGTACATTTCCAGCCCTTCGGCGTCCAGTTCGCGCGCCATATCGATCCATTGAAAGACGGACATCGTGCGCCGGCCAGCGATGTCGTCGATATAGCACTTGGGGAACGCGGCTATCTTCATGCGACGCCTCCGCATCTGCTCACTGAGATGCGCTTGCAACTGTATCATGGTGACCGGCGTGAGGGCTCGCCCGGCAGGGCTATGCACAAATCAACGCGCGCCCGACAGCGCAAGAAATTGAATATGACAACTTCAACCGTCTGGTCGCGACAAGGCATTGATCTCAGCCAAATCCTGCTGCAGAGTCGTTCGATGAGGCCGGCAAGCGCCGGCGCGCTGCGCTCACGCCGGATCTGTCGGGTAGCGAGTTCTCTATCCCCCGTTCTGCAACTTTTGCTATAGGAGCGCACCCATGACCCGAAAAATCAAAGTGGGCGTCTTTGGCGCCCGGCGCGGCACGACCATGATAGGTGTGATGGCGCGCCATCCCGACGCAGAGCTGGTAGCCGTGTGTGACTACGACCCGCGCGTCCAAGCGCACATCCAGAAGCTGGCCGGCGAGTACGGCGTCACCATCACCTGCTACGCTGATTTCGAGCAGTTTATGAACCACGACATGGACGCAGTGGTGCTGGCCAACTACGCCACCGAGCACGCGCCGTATGCAGTGCGGCTACTCGATTCGGGCCGGCATGTTACCAGCGAAGTGCTGGCCGTGCAGACCATGGCCGAGGCGGTGGCGCTGGTCGAAGCCGTCGAGCGCAACCCCAAACAGGTGTATGCCTACGCCGAGAACTACTGTTACTTTCGCGGCACAATGGAGATGCAGCGCCTGTACCGGGCCGGCGTGATCGGCGAGTTCCTGCACGGCGAAGGCGAATATGTCCATGATTGCGAGAGCATCTGGGTTGATATCACGCGGGGCGAAAAAGATCACTGGCGCAACTGGGTTCCGTCCACCTTTTATTGCACGCATGCGATCGGCCCAATCGTTACGATCACCGGCACGCGCCCCACGAAGGTTGTGGCATTCGAGACGCCCAATCTCAATAAGCGCCGCTTTGGCTGTCGCAGCGCTGATGGCGCCGTGATAGTGTGCCAGATGAGCAACGGCGCGACGGCCAAGTTCCTGCCGTGGGCCAACTTCAAGCGCCTGCCCGAGGCGATCTGGTATGCCGTATACGGCACGAAAGGTATGATGGAGACCGATCGCTGGGGTGAACTCTATAATCGCATCAACGTGTTTGTGGAGGGAGACCAACACGCTGCCTCGAACACCAGCTATACCGCCCGGCCACACCTGGAGACGGAGTTGTCCCGGCGCATCGGCGGGCACGGCGGCTCGGACTTTTTCACCATGCACTTTTTCCTGGAGGCGATACTGGGCCGGCCCGACGGCGCCAACATCATCGACGTCTATCAGGCTCTCGATATGACCCTGCCCGGCATGTTGGGCTATCGCTCGATCTGGGAGGGCAACGCCCCGCTGACCGTGCCGGACTTGCGCGACAGGCCCCTGCGCGAGCAGTATCGCAACGATCACTGGTGCTGCGATCCGAAGCTGGCCGGCCCGGGGCAGCCCACGCGCAGTTGCTCATGGGAGGACGTGCACGTGCCCGAAGCGGTGTATGCGCAGCAGCGGCAGACTGCCGCCACACATCAACCATAGCGGCGGTGTCGTTATTTGTCTAAATCAGACCTTGCTTCATTTCTCGACCAGCTTGTGCCAGGCCGAATCGCGCAGACGTTGGTAAGCCGGCCAGAACTGCTGTTTGATCTCATCACCCTGGCGGGCGTGCTGCTGCGCGATCTTGTTCAGCGTCTCCACAGTTCCAGGGGGTAAATCTGCCGCGTGTCGTGCGCACAGGTCACGCATGCGAGCGATGGCCACCTGCGTGTCCTGATATCGCCCCAGAATGTCCTGGACCTTGGCCAGTCGTCTGATCATCGCGCGGGCCGGCTTGCCATACAACACTTCCGCGCAGTCCAGCGCATAGCGCAGGCGTTTGCACTGAATGCGCACGGCGTGGAAGTCCGGCGGCGCAGATGTGTCGCTTAGCGCGTCAGCCAGTCGGCGCATGCGCCGATAGCGCCGCCGGATCAGGCGTGGCATCACCCGCGCCGCCGGTTTGCCTGCCAGACGTGGTAGGTCTTGCTTGTGCGTGACCAATACACTCAGGCTGACCTTCAGCCGTTCGTAGCGGGCCGAGTCCAGCGCGTCGAGCATCTGACGACGTGCAGCCAGGCGATCCTGTTCCAGAAGATGTTGCAGAGACTGGAGCGCCGCGCGCGCTTGCGGACCGGCGATTGCCAGCCAGGCGCCAATCTGTTCGAGATGCACATCCAGGTCACGCACCTCACCCAGCGCTCTGGCCAACCAGCGCAACTCCTCGGCCAGTGCGATGGCTTGTTCTGGCAGGGCGTCTTCAAACAAACGCAACATCGAGCGCAGGCGGCGCGTTGCCACACGCATGGTGTGCAGGGCTTCAATGTCGTCGCCCATGCGCGCTGACGGCTCGTGCTCCAGCAGCTCCAGGGTGCGCCGGCGCAACATCATCAGCGCCAATTCGCCCAGCGTCATGTCGCGTGTAGCGTCGCTGGGTTGAGCCAAGGCGGGGAACAGGTCGGCGGTGTGGGCCGGCGTCAGACCGCGCGCAGCCAGGGCGATCTCGAACTTGGCGTGTTCCGCCTCGCGCAGACGACACGCCCTGCGCGCCTCGTCCACGAAGGGCTGCAAGACCGGCGCCATGTTGGGGGCAGCCTCGATCTCGATGCGCTGCACGCGCACCGGCGCCTGCCCGATGATCGTCGTTTCGTCCAGCGCGATTTCGCCTGCCGGCTGGTCGGCCTTGAAAAGCCGTATCGTCTTGCGGCGTGTGACGATTTCGAAGATCGGCTCCAGGCGCGCCGGCCCGACGACAGCGCGGACGCGCTCGCCCACCGGGCCAGGCGCCTTCAGCAGCGCCAGCGCCGGCTGTGCACCGTCCACATCTTGCAGCGTTTCGGTGATCTCGCGGCGTTGGCGAACGCCTGCCTCGGCGGCTGCCAACGATTTGAAGGTCCCTTCGGCAGATCGATTTGCGCGGCCGGCGCGTTGGCGCAGGCGCAGCCCGTATCCTGCCCGATACACCCGCCAGTCGCCGGTGTCTAGATAGGTGTCGTGATGGGTTTCGACGCGCGTTTGAGCCGGCGCCAGGCCATGCCGGCGCGCTGTGCGCGCCAGACACTGCTCCACCTCGGCCAGACTATCTGCTTCAAATTGCCACTCGATTTCGTCCTGGTCGATGTTCATGGTGACTGGTCTCATTCATCTGCTGCTCATCTGCGACACAGACCACAGACCTAAGATAGAGTAAGTTGTCGATGCTGCGTCGGCGCCGCATCAACTATCACCAACTATACGGAGCATAAAAACTTTGAACCATGTAACCAACGTGAGGGGTGCAACCACGAACCTCGGCCGACAAGTCGCCCCCGGACCACGTGGTATTCCCCTTCTGGGCAATGTGCCGCAGGTGCGGCAAAAGGGTAGCCTAGTTTCATTCTACAGCCAGGCGCATCGCGAGTACGGCGATGTTGTGCATGTACGCATGGGGCCGATCGATCAATACCTGATTGCGCAGCCGGATCATGTGCGGCATGTGCTGGTGACCAATCGCCAGAACTACTGGAAAGGGGTTGCCATGGAGCGGGTGAAGCTGTTGCTGGGCAACGGTCTGTTCACCAGCGAGGGTGAATTCTGGCAGCGCCAGCGCCGGCTGATGCAACCCCCGTTCACCCCGCGCGGCGTCACGCAGTTTGGCGAGCCGATGGTCGGTCTGATTCAACGCACGCTCGATCGTTGGGAGGCGCCTGCGCGGGCCAACGCCGTGCTCGACATCGGCCAGGAGATGATGACGCTGACGATGGGCGTGATCGCCGAGACGATGCTGAGCATCGACATCACGCACGATGATGTTGCCGGCAATGCTGCCGAGGCCGGCCGCGCATTCGCGTACATGCTCGAATTCATCAGCCGGCAATCTGCGACCGCGTTTAGCCTGCCACTCTGGATACCTACGCCGGCCAATCGGCGCTTCAACGCTGCGTCTGCGCTGATTCAGGATTTTCTGGGTGGCGTCGTGCGCGAGCGGCGCGAACGCCATCGGCGCGCCGGCCCACAGCAGCACGATTTGCTCGATACGCTGCTGAATGCCCGCGACGACCAAACCGGCCAGGCAATGGACGATCGCCAGGTGTACGACGAGGTGATCACCATCTTCTTCGCCGGCCACGAGACGACAGCCCAAACACTAACCTGGTTGTGGTACTTGTTGGCAAAGCATCCCGATGCAGAGCGCCGGCTGCATGATGAAGTGGACCGCGTGCTGGGTGGGCGTGCGCCCACGCTGGCCGATTTGCCGAATCTGCCCTATGCGCGCATGGCCGTTGAAGAGGCAATGCGGCTATATCCGCCGGCGTGGATCTTTGTGCGCGAATCGTACAACGACGATGAGATCGGCGGCTACCACATCCCGGCCAAATCGATGATCGTGCTCAGTCCATATCTCACCCATCGCCACCCCGATCACTGGGAGCGACCAGAGATTTTCCAGCCAGAGCGATTCGCGCCGGAGCAGGTTGCAAAGCGGCATCACTACGCCTACTTCCCCTTTGGCAGTGGGCCGCGCACCTGTATCGGCAACAACTTTGCACTGCAAGAAGCGCATCTGGCCGTAGCGATGATCGCGCAACGCTATCGGTTGCGATTACAGACAGATCAAGAAATTCAGCCAAAGATGATGGGAACACTTCGTCCCGCTGCGCCAGTGCTGATGCGATTAGAGCGCAGGCCCTAAGCGCAAGATTAAGCTTGCCCTGCAACTGCCCAGCCAAAACAGGAGGAGCGTCTGAATACACTCCTCCTGTTTTTGTTGTACAAGATCACGGCAGCGCCTGTGAACGAATCTGTAAACCACAAGTTCGCTACAATGCACGGCGTTCTTGTCGCCCGTTGTCGCCTGATCGAGCCGATCCATTTCGCGAAGCGCGCCGGGCGGACTGGTGAAGCTGAGATGTTTAGTAATCCCAGGCAGAGCACAGAGCAGGAGTATCATGCAAGCGCGCACCCATCATCTAGCATTCTTGGTTCCCCTGGCTGTCCTTCTTGCAGCGAGTGTTGGTTATTGGGTGTCGCCGGCGCCGCCGGCTGCGCGCGCCGCCATCGAAGCGATCGGGTTCAACGTGTGCACACGCGGCATGTTGGTCGCTGTCTACGGCACTGAGTCGGGCTATGCCACGGTCTCGTACAGCGTGCGCGACCAATCTGGAGAATTAGATTACGTCTGGTCCTACGAACGCAAGGATGGAAGCTGGATCGATTTCTACTTCGTTGAGTTCGAAGTCCCTATTCCAGACGGGGTAGTCGGCCAGTTGTTCGTTCGCTATCCTGAAGGCGCTTCGGCCGTGCGCGATTTTATCGCCTATACGGATTGCCGACATGTGTCCCAGAGCCAGATTCACGGGATTTCTTATGAGGATATTAACCAGAATGGCGCGCGCGACCGTGATGAGCCGGTGTTGCCGCACGCTTACTACAAGTTGACCACGGGCGGCAACTGGTTCATGTGCGGGTTCACAGATGGCGATGGCCAGTATCGTGTCTCCATCGACCCCGGCTCATACTATATCTTCCCGATCGCGCCGCCCGGCTACCGCCCCGTGGCGCTTCGTCTCAAAACGGACATTGTGTTCGGCAGCTCCAACTTTGGAGTTGATATGGGTTTTGTCAAAGATCCCAGCGCCCCGCTGGAGACGTGTGATCTATACAATCCCCCGCGTGGTGGAAACATGCCAGTTGTGGTGATCGGGCCAGGGTGAGTAGCGCGTAGCGCGCGTAGCGCACCTTGTCGCTTGCCCCGGCGCGCGCTGGTAAAATTCATCACCCGGGTCGAAAGTTAAACGTTAAAGGTTGAAGGCCGGGTGGTGTGACGGTCGAATGGGAAGGATACGCGCCGGCCACTTCCGGCACGATTCTGGACACAAGCGTGAGCGATGCGAGAGATAGCGAGCCGGCCGTTGCATGTCGTGCAGTATGCTGAGCCAATCGAGCACAAGCGCGCTGCCGGCAGTGTGGCTAGCTTGTGGAGTGAGTCGCTGGCCATCCTGTCTGCTCACTCTGGGCCAATCCTGATACTGGCGCTGTTGGGTTTTGCCGGTGCAAACATTGTGGGACAATTGCTCAATACAGCGCTGACGTTTGAAAGTTATGCCCGCACCGGCAGTTTCTTCTCCTCTTTCTTCAGCCATCTCCAGGTGCAGTATCTGGCGCAGGCGGTGTGCGGCGCTTTCACGCTGACGCTGGCGCGCGGCGGCGTGACCTGGATCGCGCTGAACCACGGCACGGGACGCCGCATCTCACTGGGCGCAGCGTGTCGGGCCGCGCTGGAACGCTGGCCGGCCTTGCTGCTTGCCGCTGCTCTGTATGGCGTGCTGATGCTGGCCGGCATCGCCGCGTTGACAGTGTGGTTGCGTGAATTGCGCATGGATCCAAGCAACCTGGGCCGCATCAGCTTTGACATAGCCGGCATCTCCTACGCCATCACAGTCCGTTCGATCGGCGCGTTGATTCCAGACCCCGGCTCGCCATTCTCCGAGCTGCTGGCCTATGCCCGTGTGTTGATGCGACGCTCTGCCTCGGCGTACACCTGGCTGGTCCAACAGTATGGCGCCGGCGCCGTCTCCAGTGCATGGCCGGTTGGACTTGCCGGCATCGTCTCGATTATTGGGGTGGATGCGCTGTTGAGGATGCGCTTTGCCGCGATCATGGGGTCGGCCAACGGGGGATTCGCGCGCGCACTGTGGGCGTGTCTGCGCGTGGGCGTTTGCTGTTTTGGGCCGGTGGTCATGCACGCCTGGCTGGTGCGCTTGGCCGTCTTTGGCGTGTCTGTGTTGTTTGTGATTGCGCCGCTGACTGTTGCGCAGGGAGCGTTGGTGGCCTGGCTGGTGCGGACAGCCGGCTCGTTCTGGCCGTATCCGGTCAGCCAGCTTGTGTTTGTCGTCGGATCGAGTCTGGTGCTGATGGTGTTTGCCGCCTTTGCCACAGTCTATGATGCGCGCCAGTACCTGGCCCTGCGCAACCGAGCAGGTCAGGGGGAGCTGGCCTAATGAGTAGAGCGCCCGCGCAGCCGGGCTGAGGGGGGCTGTTCGATGGCGCTCGCCAGCGACTCACTGCGCCGCACCACGCGCACGATGGCGCCGGCCTCGCTAAGCGCGCCAACGACGGGGGCGCATGACTCAGTTCCTCCGAAACTTTGTGCATCGATCACGATCGCAACCATGCGCAGGCCGGCGCGCCTCATGTGCTGCGCCACGCCTGTCCAGCTCAGGTCGGTGGAGGGTGATATGGCGATGACAGTCGCGCCGCGCGACAACGAGGGACTTTCGGCGCGCAGCACACGGTTGAAGGGCACGTCGCCTTCAGCCCGTAGCACGCTCAGCATTTCCATCAACTTGCCGTATTGACGCTCGCCGCGCTCGCTGGCCAAGGCTTCGCGCCGCCGGCTGTATGCGATCAATCCCACAGCCCGCTCCTGGCGCAGGAAGTACTGCGTGATCGAGGCCGCGATGGAGATCGCATACTCTTCTGTGGCAGGCGGCAGCGTGAAGGGCTGCGCAGAGTCAGGCACACGCGCCGGCGCATCTGCCCTGACATGTACCTCACGGTGCAGATCGAGCAGAATCCACAAGTCGGACATGGGATCCAGCTCGAACTCCTTGACGGTCAGCCGATTGCGTTTCATGGTGATCGGCCAGTGGATGCGGTTGATGCCGTCGCCGTTCATGTAGTCGCGCACGCCGGCTGCATTAGTGGTGACGTAGTGCGTGCGTCGGCGCTGGGTGTCGCCGCCGGGCAGTTGGCCTGTCGGCAGGGGGAACTCGCGGAAGTTCTCAGTCGCAGGGTACACCAAAATGCTGTGCACGCGCTGGATGGCGCGCTCCATCTGGTAGATGCCGAGCGGGTCGCTGCTGCGCACCACGACGGGGCCGAGGGTGTAGCGGCCGCGCTCGCGGCACAGTGTGCGCGTGCGCCAGCCGCGCCACTGTCTGGCCCCGATCAGTCCCGTCACCCGGCTGGCTGCGTGGCCGGGCAATGTGGAATAGTCGTGCACCTCAAGCCACAACTTGGGAATGCGGCCGAGGTTGTACACGATGAACTCTTCTTCAAATGTTTGGCCGGCCTGCGCGACACGGGTTAACGTGCGGCGGTGCAGGCGCAGCCGGTTGACCGACACCCATGCCCAAGCCACCGAGATGACAATCAGCGTGAACAGCGCGCCGGCAAAACTCCACCACAACGAGCGGCCACTGCTCAGCGCGCCGGCCACCGTCACCAGGAATAGCAGCCAGATGACGCGATAGCGAGTCAAGCTGTCACCGTGTCAGTCTGTCACCGGGTTACCTTGGCCCCCGGCACAGGGGTAGAGCGCAGCAATTCGTCCAAAATCCCACCCGTGTCGATGTCTTTGATGCGGGCTGCCGGGCTGATGATGACCCGATGGGCGAGCGTGGGTTGCGCCAGCGCCTTGACATCGTCGGGGATGACGTAGTCGCGCCCATGCATGACCGCGCGGGCTTGCGCTGTGCGATACAGGGCCAACGCGCCGCGCGGGCTGGCGCCCAGGTATACATCGGGGTGCGAGCGAGTCTTGTCCACCAACTCGACAATGTATTGCTTGATCAACCGGTCAACATACACCGACTTGAGCTGCTCTTGCATATTCAGCAGTTCGGCGGTGGACGTGACTTGCGTGATGTCGTCGATGGGGTGGTGATATTGCTGGGCGTCCAGAATGGCGATCAACTGATCTGGGGTCGGGTAGCCCAACGAGATGCGCATCAGAAAGCGGTCGAGCTGCGCTTCCGGCAGCGGAAAGGTGCCTTCGTATTCGATGGGGTTTTGGGTCGCCAACACAAGAAAAGGCGCATGCAGCGGATGGGTCACGCCATCCACGGTGACCTGGCGCTCTTCCATCGCTTCGAGCAGCGCGGCTTGTGTCTTGGGCGTGGCGCGGTTGATCTCGTCGGCCAGCACGATCTGGGCCATGATGGGGCCGGAGCGGAACTCAAACTCGCCTGTCTTCTGGTTGTAAATCGAGGTGCCGGTCACATCGGCCGGCAGCATGTCTGGCGTGAATTGGATGCGCTTAAACGCGCCGCCGATGGATTTGGCCAATGCTTTGGCCAGCATCGTCTTGCCGACGCCGGGCACATCCTCGATGAGCAAGTGCCCCTGGCAGAGGAGGCAGATGACGGTTAGTTCGACCGTTTCGCGCTTGCCAAAGATGACCCTTTCGACATTCGAGATGAGCCGGTTGGAGAATTGCTGTATCGCCTGCATGTATCCCTGCTTGTGGCGCAATCGCCGGCCGCGCGCAGGACCCCGCAAGTTGACGCCGATCCTGCGTGATGGGCGCTGCGCTCAGCGTGGACAAAGTCCGCTGCGTCGCGCGCGGATGTTACCACACGCGCGGCGCAGGACCGATAGCTGCGCCTCTACTTTTCATCGAAATCGATATACTTGGCGCAATTTGCCCACCGACCCTGCTGCTTCGCCATGACGCGTCTGCATCGGCTGGGATCGCGTGCGGACGAAATCCGACCCGGCTTGCTGCCTGATCTCAGGAGGTGAACACATACAGATTGTGACGACAAGAAGCATGTGATACGCCAGATCATTCCGTCCGCGAGATATTCGAGCTTTGATTTGACTGACACGCAATCACATTCACGAAATCACACATGGCCATTGAACAAGAAACCAAAGTACAAGGCTATATGCCGCTGGATAGACCGCCGGCCGGCGCAATGCTCAGTTTGGGGTTCCAGCAAGTCCTGACGATGTTTCCGGCGACGGTGCTCGTTGCCATCCTCACCAAATTCGATGTGGGCGCCACATTGCTCACCAGCGGCCTCGGTACGATTGTGGCGCTGTTGGTGTCTAGAGGTCGCATCCCGCTGTACTACGGCTCCAGCTTTAGCTACATCGCCGTCGTCATCAGCGCGATGAGCTTGTTCGTACCCGATTGCTTCAACAATCCTGTGCTGAACTATTGTGGCGAGGGCGTGAGACTGGTTCAGGTTGGCATCCTCGGCACGGCGGTGGTCGAGATTGTGATCGGCCTGCTCATCATGCGGGCCGGCAAGGCTGTGCTCGACAGGGTGCTGCCGCCCATCATCACCGGCAGTGTCGCAGTAGTGATTGGCATTGCCCTGGCCGGCGCCGCACTGAATAATGCCGCCAGCGGCGGGCCGGTCTTCAACCAAAGCAATCCCTTGCCCGAAAGCATGGCCGGCATCCCCTGGCTGGTGGCATTGATCACCCTCGTGGCTACTGTTGCGTTCTCAGTGTACTTGCAGAATCGTGGTCTGCTGGGCATGTTGCCCATTTTGCTGGGTGCCGGTGTTGGGTATGCCGTGTCCATCCCCTTCGGACTGGTGAACTTTGATCAGGTGCTCACTGCCGAGTGGATTGCCGCCCCCCGCATCACTCTGCCGGCCTTCGAGGATCCCCGCGCGTGGTCGATCATGGTTAGCATTGCGCTGATCGCTGTTGCCACCATCCCAGAGAGCACGGCCCACCTGTACCAGATGAGCCTGTACATCGACGCGCTGGCCAAACAACTGGGCCGCGCTCCGCTGGAGATCAAGAAGCTGATTGGCCTGAATCTGATAGCCGACGGCGCGCAGGATGTGGTGGCCGGTGCGCTGGGCGGCGCAGCCGGCACCAACTACGGCGAGAACAACAGCCTGATGGCTATCACGCGCAACTACTCGTCGTGGGTGCTGGCCGTGGCCGGCCTGATTGCGATTGCCCTTGCCTTCATCGGCAAGCTGGCCGCGTTGATCGGCACCATTCCGGTCGCCGTCACCGGCGGACTGGCCATCTACCTCTTCGGCGTAATCGGTATGCAGGGCGTGGCGCTGATACAGTCCGAGAAGGTCAATCTGTTCGAGCCGCGCAACCTGGCTATTGGGGCGATCATTCTGGTCACCGGCATCGGCGGGTCGATGGCGCTGCCCAACGGCCTGTTCCCTTTCCAGATTCCGGTCATCTTTCCCAATGGAATCCCGGCCATCGTGTTTGCCGCCATCGCCGGCATTCTGCTCAACCTGTTGTTTGTCGTCTTGCCGCCCCGGCTGTTTGGCGTGCAGGAGCGCGAGAACTTGAACGGTTAGGTATTAGGGGCGAGCAGTTGATCGCTCCTACTTGCTTGCCTGGTTGAGCCTAGCCCAGGCGCAAGTTTCGTACCGTGTCGCCGGCAGCCTTGAGCAGCCGGTAAGGCGTATCCGGCGGCACGGTGCACCCCGGCCCGATCAACAGCTTACGCGGGCCGGCTTCTTCCACCGAGCGTGTAATGTCTGCCCGGACATCGTCCACCGACTGATAGGCAATCCGCGTTTCATCCATGCCACCCAGCAGGGCAGCGCTCGTCATCGTGCGCGCCTCTGCCAGCGAGGGCGGCGTCGCCAGGTGCGACCAACTGAATACCTCGACCGGATAGGACAAGCAGCGGTCGAAGCGCAGGTTGAAGCCATGCACGTGGGCAATACGGGTCATCCCTTCAGCGGCCTGCAGGATACGCTGGTCATAGGGCGCAACGAACTCAGCGTACTGCGCATCGGTGAAGCCGCCTTTGGCCGGATCGACTGCTCCGTTGATCGAGTAGAACAGGCCGTTGACACCCAGCCGGCGCAACTCCCCGATATATGCAATCAGGGTTTGCGTAATTGCCTCCAGCGCGGCGTGGCCGGCCTCTGGGTGAGCGAGCACCAGATCGCGCGCCTGCCGCCCTGTCCCGCGCACCAGCGTTTGCAGTGGGTCGAACAGCGTGTCCAGGATCGCCACATCTGGCCCGATTTCCGCGCGAATCCGGCGCAGACAGGCCAGTTGATTGGCGTATGTGGGGTGATCCATCGGCAGCGGCTTGAACGCCAGTAAGTGCTCGCGAGTCGTCACGTTGGGTACGCCGGGCAACGGCAGGCGATAGTCGTTCATCGTCTTCATGAAATCCCAGTCGTATGTCCTGAAGAAGTTGACATGCAGTCGAGCAGTTTCTTCACCAGAGTAGTGCTCGCTGGCAAAGTGCACCCACATGCATACCGGCAGCCGGTCGAGATCGTCGCCGCGAACGGCTGCATTGAATCGCTCTAGTTTGGTCATCGCTTTCATCGGGTTTGCTCCATAAAACTATGTCAGATATCGCCACATCGGCCTGCACCCTGTGCAGGCCGGGTGTGTCTCGCCTGAGAGGCTCCATCATAAAAGGCGCGCCAAAGGGGCGCCAAAGGTGCGCCATGCAGCCGCGCGACCGACATCTTGTGTCTGAAGGCTGCTATCATGGCGTTATCTCAAACGATTCAAACGATGTCGGCAGAGACCTGTTGAACGCTTTTGAGATCTGCAAGGCATCGTAGCATGGATACGGCAATGAGAATGAGTGTGCGGGCGCTTTCACGCGCCGTGATGGTGTTATTGGCGCTGCTGGTGGTGGCTCTTGGGGCAAATGCTCAGAACACCAGCGTGCTGATGCAAGAGGATTTCGAGGGGCAGTTTGCCAATGATCCGAATTGCCAGGACGGCAAATGCAATGTCCCCCAGGGCTGGCGGGTGTGGTTCATCCCACATCGCGATACCGACCCCCAAGGTGTCAACTACCCGCCGGGATACGGCCAGATCGGCGACGCAAACCGGGTGAAAAGCGGGGCCGGCGCGCAGCGTCTCTTTACAGAGAATCGAACCTTCACCGCCGGCATCTATCGCATAGTCAGTAACGTCAAAGTTGGGTCGAAGCTGCGCTTCAGCATGTGGGGGCAATCCTGGTCCACCAACGACAACAGCCCGATTTCAGCCCGTCCCTCGGCTGACATCAAGCTCAAGATTGGGATCGACCCTGCCGCTGGAGACGACACACAACCCAGCCCGTTTAACGGTCGCGTGGTCTGGTCGACCGAGCAGGATGCCAAAGACGCTTTTGTGCAGTTTATCGTCGAGGCCGAGGCCAAAACCAGCACGGTCATTGTGTGGACCTATGCCACCATGAAAGATGTGGTGCGACACAATGAGGTATTTTGGGACGATGCGCTGTTGGAGGTGATCGCGCCGGCTGCGACCGCGCAGACTATGTCTGACACGCCGCCCACTGCTGCTGCCCCGACGCCTGAGGCAACGGCTATCGGAACAGGCGGCTCTGAAGCATCTGCTGCGCAAATGACCGGCGGCATCACCTACACAGTCAAGGAGGGCGATACCCTGTTTGGCATCGCGCTGCAATACAACAAGGATCTGGACGAACTGCGCCGGCTGAATCAACTGGATGGCGACTTGTTATCCATCGGCCAGGTGCTGGTGATCGAGCCGCCGGCGCCGCAGGAGCCGGCGCCTACACAGCCTGCGCCAGATGCCGGCGGAGCTGCCGGCGATCCTGCCGGCGCACAACCCCAGTCGGTTATGGCCGTTGCTCAGGCCGAGACCACGCCTGTCGCGCAAAATGAGCCTGCGCCGACGCCATCGGTTGGCGCGCTGTGTGTGCAAGCCTATTTCGACAACGACGGCAATGGCGTGCGCGACCCCGGCGAAGACCTAGTTCCAGGCATTCTGTTCAGTGTCACATCGGGCGGTGAGTCCAAAGGCACATACACCAGCGATGGCGTCAGCGAGCCGTATTGCTTTACTGAACTGGCAGTGGGCGCCTACACCGTTGCGGCCGTGATCGGGGCAGACTATGTAGCAACAAGTCCGCTCAACGATACGGCTAACGTCGGCGGAGGTATGAATGCGCTGTTCTCGCTTGGCATCCGCCGCGCCGACGCAGCTTACAAAGTGATCGAGTACACGCCGACGCCTTCCCCCGCTGCTTCTGGCAGCGCCGGCGGCCCAAGCCTGCTGGCAATTCTGGCTACGATTAGCGGGGCACTCATCATTCTGGGCGCAGTAGGATTTGGTGTCCTGTTTTTCCTGCAAAGCCGCCGGCTGTAGTGATCGGCCACTGCTATTCGCCGCTGAGTCTGGCATGTGACTGCGCCAAGCCAACCGGCGGTGTGCAGCGCCCCAATTCCTTGATCTGTGGTCATGTTGAATAGACCTTCGGATCGATCTCGCGCCGGCGTCGTTCTGGTCGTGCTGCTGGTGTGTGCGCTGGCAAGCGCACCGATCTGGCTCGGCCCCGGCATCCTAAATACCCGCGCCGGCGGCGACAGCCCGTTTCTGTTGCAACGGGTATATGAGCTATCGGCCAATCTGCGCGCCGGCCAGTTTCCTGCCCGCTGGATGCCGAATGCGGCCTATGGGCTGGGCTACCCGTTCTTTCACTTCTATGCTGCGTTGCCTTACTATCTGGCCGCTGTCCTGAACCAGATCGGTTTTGATCTGCTGGTTGCTATCAAGCTCACCCAGACGCTCGGCATGTTCGCTGCCGGTGGGACCATGGCGCTCTATGCGCGCCGCTGGCTGCCACCTCTTGGCGTCGCGTTGGCAAGTGTGGCCTACGTCTTGGCCCCGTTTCATCTCGTCAACGTCTATGTGCGCGGCGACTCGCTTTCCGAGTTCTACGCTTTCGTGTGGTATCCGCTGATTCTGTGGTCGGTTGATCGCATCGTGCGGCAGCATACCGCGCCGCCGCCGCTTCGCTTCGGCGCCCATATTGTTCACACGCTGATGCTGGCGCTGTGTGTGGCGGCGCTTGTGCTGACTCACAACGTGTCGGCCATGATCTTTGCCCCATTCATCGTGGTCTATGCCCTGGCGGCAGTTTGGCGCGAGCGGCGCGGGCTGCTGTTGCCGGTCATTCGTCTGGCGCTGGCTGCTTTGGCAGCAGTGTTGCTCAGCGCATGGTTCTGGCTGCCGGCGCTGGGCGACGCGCCGTTGGTCCAACTCGGCAATCAGACGACGGGTTATTTTCATTTCGCCAATCACTTTCGCGGTGTCGATCTGATTCAGTCGGGGTTGATATTTGACTATCGCGACTCGCCGTTTGCGATGGGGCTGGCGCAGGCAGTTCTGGCAATGGCCGGCGCGGTGTGGTGCATGGCGCGTGCGCTGCGCACGCGGCATTTTTCCTCCGATTGCTCGGTGTGGCTGGTTCTGTTTCTCGTAGCAACCTGGATGATTACTCCGCTCTCGCGCAGCGTGTGGGAGATGGCGCCGCTGTTGCCCCTTGCCCAGTTCCCGTGGCGCTTTCTATCCGTCCAAGCGCTTTTCGCCGCCTTGCTGGTCGGCAGCTTGGTGTTTCAGAGCACAGAAGACAGAACGCAGAATACAGAATACGCAACGGACAACACGCAAATCGCAAATGCAAAATCCCAAATCCAAAATCCCAGATGGGTTGTTTTGGCTTTGCTCGTGCTTCTGGTTGTGCAGTCGATCCCCGGCCTGCCGAATGAGCGTCTGAATGTGCAGGCGGAAGATGTCACGCCAGAATCTCTAAAGCTGTATGAGTGGTTCACCGGCAACATCGGCACGACCATTCGCGCCGAATATCTGCCCGTGACGGCGCAGCCGCGTCCGTTCACCGGCCCTGATGTGGTGGGTATGCCGCGTCGGGCGCTTGCGCTGTCGGGCAGTGTGGCAGTCTCGGCGTTGGAGGAGGAATTCCCTGCGCGTCAGGTGTGGCGTGTGACGGTGGATAATGACGCCGCAACTTTCATCCTGCCGTTGTTGTACTGGCCGGCCTGGCGCGCGCGCATCGTGGGCGGCCCGGAAATCGCACTGGCTCCGTTTGTGGGGTCGGGCTGGGTCCAAGTGTCGCTGCCGCGCGGGGAGCACCGCCTCGAGCTATGGCTCGAGGCCACACCCTTACAGCGCGTTGGGGAGGTGATCTCGCTGCTCGCTGTGGTTGTAGTCGCTGGACTTGCGGTGCTGGCAACCATGCTGTGGGTGCGCCGGCAGGGATGGCGCAACGCCGGCCGGCAGATTGCGCGCCGGGCTGTTGTGGGCGTCGCGGCGGGTCTGGCGCTTGTGGCGACGGCGTTGTTGGTGCGCTGGCTCGATCCGCCCGGCGCAGATGCCGCGCCGATGCAGGTGCTGGACTTTGCCGGCCGGCCATTCCCCCATCGCGGGCCGCTGACCTTTGTTGATGCGGCGGGGCGCACCTATACCCTGACACAGGCGCATGTGTCGCCGACGCGTGTCAGGGCCGGCGATCTGTTCACCTTGACCACACAGTGGGAGGGTGGGCGCGCACCGGCTGAGGTCGGCGTGCAACAACTCTTGCCGCAGGGCGGGTATTTTGCTTTGCTGTTCCGCTACGCGCGCGAGGCGTCGTTTGGCCCGCCGGCGCTGAGTGTGCATCGCGCATTGTCCGACGCGCTGCCCGGCCCCATGCCGCTGACCCTTGTCGCGCGGGATGCAACAGGCCAGCCCATGACGCCGACGGTGCCAACCGGTGAGTATGAGGGGGGCGCGATTCTGGCCGGCCTGCTCCTCTCCGACAGCCGGCCCAGCCCGCCCGATGCGATCATTCGCACTTTTCCCAATGGCATTGTGTTGCGCCATGTCGATTGGTTCCACACCGGCGAGCGCAATATTTGCATCCGCTTGACCTGGTCTACCCTCCATCCCCGCCCCGATGCGCTGAAAGTCGCCTTGCGCTTGCGCGGCGCCGATGGGCGCGAAATCGCCCGTGCAGATGGCGAAGCGCAAGGCGGGCTGGCGCCCACCTGGGCATGGCCGGTCGATGCCCCGGTGGGTGATAACTATTGTGTGGATCTGGTCGACACACTCGGCGTGGGTGAGCCGTACACATTGCTGGTGCGCTGGTATCGGCTGCGCGACAATCACACAGAAGGCGAGATTACGCTGGTCGGCGAACGCGGTCGAGGCTTGTGGGACGTGCATCTGCCGGCCCTGATCATTACCGAGCATCGCCAGCAGCCGCCGGCCATGCAGATGCGCAGCGCGGCGCTCTTCGCAGAGTCGATCCGCTTGCTCGGATACGATCTGCTGACCACCACGCAGTCACTCAGCCTGACTCTGCACTGGCAGGGCCAAAAGCCCATCATGCAGGACTACAAGCTATTCGTTCATCTTGCGCCGATGGAGCGCCCCGAACCGCTGCGGCAGGTCGATCGCTTGACCCAGGATGGGTTGTATCCTACTGGCGTGTGGCAGCCGGGCGAAGTGGTAAGCGAGCGTGTGGCGCTTGACCTGACCGGCCTGCCGCCCGCCCGTTATCGGCTGGCTATCGGCTGGTACGATCCGAACACCCTGGCGCGCTTGCCGGCCAGCAATGCCGGCCAGCCGGTGCCAGACGACTGGCTGGTGCTGGCCGAGATCGATCTGACGCACGAGCCGGGGGCAGGAGAAAAGCCGTGAAGCGCACGACACTGGCGCTGGCGATGCTGGTTGGGCTGACGGTTGCGCCGGCTTGCGGCGCCCCGCTCACGCCCTTCCCCACAGTCAAAATCGCGCTGGTCGCCCCGTTCGAGGGCCGCTTTGCTGCCGTGGGCTACCAGGCCTTCCCGGCCATGCGCATCGCCTTGCGCGAGCAGATCGCAGCCGGCGGCATCGGCGGATTTCAGGTTGAGTTTGTGGCTTACAACGACAATGCCGATCCGGCACAGGCTGCCCGCATGGCGCGCAACGTTGTGTTGGACGAATCGGTTGTCGCAGTCATCGGGCACTATCGGCTGGATACCACGCTGGCCGCGCTTGCGGTATACACACAGGCCGGGCTGCCGGTCATTGCGCCGGGTGTTCCGGCAGACTTGCTGCCCGAGCATCCGCTGCTGTTTCGCATGGGCGCTTCGACTGCGCAGTTACGCGCCCCGGCGTCGTGCCGTATCGATGAGGAGCTGCGGCAGCAAATCCTGGCTGTTGTGCCCGATCTTCAGTCCGGCGCGGTACAACGTCTGTTTGCCACGCGCGTGGCCGGCAAGTGTTTCGCCACCGACGCGCCCGATCCGCGCGATTGGCCGGCTGCACAACGCGCCTTGTCTGCTTTTTCCGATGTGTCGGGCGGCTTCGCGCCTGGGCCGCGCGCCATCACGGCCTATGACGCCACTCGCCTGATTCTGGCCGCTTTGCAAGCACAGACGCAGGCCGGTCGTCGGCCTAGCCGGGCAGAGTTGGCCCATGCGCTACGCACGATCCCCTATACCGGTCTGCTTGGCCCGATTCGATTCGACTCGCAGGGCGTGATCGTGGAGCCTGCGGTGTGGGTGTATCGATTCGACCGCTCTGGTGAACTGCTGCTGATGCGCTAGAGGCTGTTCAGATGGCCGACGCCCCAGATCAGGTATTGGGGCAGGCGTCCGGGTTACAATCATTCTGGATCATGAGCACGAGTAGCCGGAAATCAGCGCGACGACGTGCGATGTGGCTGACCGGCTTTGTAGCCGGCCTGGCTACAGTCGCGCTCCTGGTGGCATGGCTTAACGGGTTGGGGCAGCCGCTGCTCGATGATGTTGTGCCGGCCCCGCCGCCTCGCGAACCTATTGTCAGCGCCATTGATTCAGATACGTGCCGGGATCGCCCTGTCGGTGCGCAATATGCAATGGTGTGTGTGGATTCACAATTGCTGAACACAGACGACCCCACCGCGTGCGATCCTTTTGGCGGGCCGTATCAGATTGTTGTTTGTCCCGACCCATCACAGATCATAACCGGCAACACACGCCCAACCCTGGCAGCCGGCGCGGGAAGTGTGATCCTGCCTTTGCCGCCGGCGCCGACATCGCCCCCGTTGAGTCCGACGACCACGCCAGAGATGGCTGCGCGCTGGACTGCAACGCCGGCTGACCGAGCTATAGGAGCGTCCGCCCCCGAAGAAGATATGGGTAGCCCCGCCGCCACGCCGGCTTTAACTCAAACACCTGCTCAGTTGCCGCAGCCGGCGCCACCCCTGCTCGATCCGCTGCAATCGCCGCCTGGCCCGGCCACAACACCTGCGCCGGCCCCCACACCGATTGACGCACCCACCATCATCGTCATGCCGACCCCAATGCCGACCCAGGTTGAGCTGAATCCCGACGCCGCAACTGCAACACCGACCCTGGCATCGACGCCCTCTATTGCTCCGGATGTGACGCCCACACCGACCATAGAGGCCGGCCCGACGCCCACCCCGGCCATGCCCATCACACTCCCCATCGCGTTGCCGGACGAGGGCTATGTGATGACCGGCGCCGGGCAACAGACCACGCCGGGGCTGGTGCTCACATCTACCCGGCTGCTGCTGGTCAGGTTGATGTACAACGGCGCAGGCAGTGTGGCGGTGTCGGTGCGTGGCGCAAGCGAATCGGCGGGCCGACTCATGTTACAAGCTGCCGGTCTGCCGGAAAAGAGCGGCGTGATCGATATACCAGACGCCGGCGTCTATTTCATTGACGTGAGCACAACTTCGGGCGGTTCCTGGACTCTGACAGTGAGCCAGCCGGTTCCGCCGCTGCAAACGCCTTTTACTGCTCCCAATACCTCTCTGAGGGGCTGGGGCGATCAGGCTACCGGCTTTGTGCGACTGCATAGCGGGGCAATTGCAATACGCTTCGAGCACGCCGGCAGCGGCGCATTTTCCGTGACGTTGTACGACGCCGAAACAGGCCGGCAGGTTGGGTCGCCGCTGGTGCAGACAATCGGTCCGTTGCAACAAACTGTGACGCTGCCCATCGCGCGTGAAGGCATCTATGTCTTTGATGTGACCGCTACTGATGTGTGGTCAATCATCATCCAGTGACGCCGGTGCAGGTAGATTCGCCCATTCCAGCCGGCTGCTGTCTCGCCGCCGATTGCTGCCGTTGCGCGTCCCTCTTTCTTGACGCAAATTCAACGCCGCAGATCGAAAGGCAATCGTAGGGTACGATTCCCATCTCTGTGATACACTCATCTTGTCGCAAGCCTGCTCATCATTAAGAGCGTCGCTGCTCGCTCATCAGGGGCAGGTCACGCGCGGGGAACGCATGGTCTGCTGCTGTGACAAAAAAGGATGGGACTTCGATGATCAGGTTTAAGCCTCGACAAACAAGGATTCGTGGATCAACGTTTCTCCTCGTTTGTCTCGCTTTGGCGATGACGGCCGCCGTCGTCACCGTGATCGTCGCCGCTTCTGGCAGACAGACGCGCTGGGTTGGCAACATTGCCATCACGGCCGATCAGTTTGTCTACCTGGGTGACGGAAAAACGTATGCCTCGGGCAATGTGCAGTTAGGCGACAAACTGCTCTTGTCCGGCGCTGACGATCAAGTCGTCTTCGATAGCGAGACGTTAGTCGGTCAGGGCACGCTGAAGCTGACCGATGGCGATCTGGAGCTGTTCAGTGGCCCGTTCACCGCGTCGGGCAAGACTGGACTAGCCAAACCAGACCCAACGGTCAGTTCCAAGCTCAACCGCATTGCCGGCTTTGCGGTAGCCAGACCGGCCTCCATCACTTACGTGAACATCCCTGCGGGAACAGCAGGTGGCACGGGTGACATCGTCATTGCCGCCCCCGGCGTGACGAAAGTGTCCTCGGTCAACTTCCTGTTGCAGCCAGGCGCAACGTTCATGGGCGAAGTGCCGCCGATGGAGTTCGACCTTGCCGGCGTCATCCTCCAGATTCCTGAAGGCGCGCAGGTGACCGACACCGGCATTTACGCCTCCAGGGTCACGCTCCAAATGCCCCCCGAATTGGGTGGTCAGACCACCGTCCTGACCGGGTTCGGGATCACCGCCCAAGGCCTGGTGCTGAGCACAGGCAACGGCGAGATCACGCTGCCCGATATGTGGATTGGCGATGGCGACTACATCAAGATGTCGGGGATGAAGGGCAAGCTGGTGTATGACGTTCAGGCAAACAATTACTTGTTCAACGCAGCCGGAACGCTCGATGTGACGCTGCCGGATAACATGGTGTCCACTCAGGTCCATCTTGAATTGACCTCCGATGGCTACGCCGCGCAAATCATGGGCCATGTGCCCGGATTTGAGCTGAACGTTGCCGGCGGGTTGATGAAGCTGGGCGAAGTGAACATCACCGGCGCCGGCCTGACTGCCAAGACGGCTCAGTTCGTGCTTCCTGCCGATCTGGGCGGCGCGTCTATGGCATTGACCGATGTCTACATCGACGGACAGGGCCTGAGCGTTGGGAGCGGCGACTTTGCCATCCCAGACGTGATGTTGGCCGATGGCCTGAGCATTAGCGGGGCCAAGGCGCAGTTGTCTGTGATCAACGGTCAATATGCGCTGGCTGCCCAGGGCACATTGAATGTGATGTTGCCGGAGAACACCCAGGCAACCGCTGTCACATTCGTGATGTCCAAAGATGGAGACATCACAGGCGAAGTGAATGGTCTGAAGCTCAATTTGGGCGGCGCGGTGCTCGAGTTGGGCGCAACGAAGCTCGGCAGTGCAGGGTTGACCAGTGAATCGGCTGCCATCACAGTCCCGCCAGAACTGGGCGGTCTGTCGGCGGCGGTTGATCAAGTGGTCATCGGCGCCGACGGGTTGTCATTTGGCTCGGCAGGTCTTAACGTGATCTTGCCAGACATTGTGCTGGGCGAAGGGCTAAGCCTTGCCAATAACATGGCAAAGCTGAGCGTCGTCGATTCTGGGCAGAGATTTGCGTTCGATGTAAGCTCGACGCTGGTTGCTGGCACGGATAGCGAACCGATTACGTTCGCTATGTCCGCCAATCCGGATGGCAGCGTCGCGTTGAAAGGTACTGCGGGCGCGCTCTCCTTGGACCTGGGCGGCATCGTGTTTGGCTTGAACAACGTTGAAGTCACCGGCGAGGGCCTGATGGCAAAGAGCGCCTCAATTGCTTTGCCGGCTGATCTGGGCGGCGGTGTGGCTACCGTCAGCGACGTCCTAATTGACGGCTATGGCGTCTCGGTGGCCGGCGGCGCTATTACCCTTCCTGATCTCGTCGTCGTGGATGGGGTGTTGACGCTGACTGGCGCGCGCCTCGATTTGGGTGTGGCCGACGGCGCCTATGTGGCTTCCGGTCAGGGCACTCTCAATGTCACACTGCCCGGCAACGAGAGGGCAGCTCCGATCACCTTCAAGATCAGCGGCGACGGTCAGGTCTCGGCAGAAACCACCGGCCTGATGCTTGATGTCGGCGGCCCGGTGCTCAAACTAGGCCCGGCCAGGTTGACGGCTGAAGGTTTGAGCGCTGATGAGGCCATGATCACATTGCCGTCTGACCTGGGTGGTCTGTCTGCAACGGTCGATCAGGTGGTCATCGGCGCGAACGGCTTGTCGTTCGGCGCGGCCGGCCTCAACATCATCCTGCCTGAAATCCCGTTGGGTGAAGGCCTGGCCTTCACCGATAGCACGGCACAACTGAAGGTGATAAACGAGCCGGCAGGTCAAACCTATGCCATGGATGTCGCCTCGTCGTTGAGCATCGGCGAAACGAGTGAGTCCATCAAGTTCACCATGTCCGCGATGCCGGATGGCAGCGTGTCGATTGACGGGGCCATGAGCGGCTTGGGCATCGACATCGGCGGCGTGGTGCTTAGCCTGATCGATGTGTCGATCTCCAACGACGGTCTGGCCGCTTCGGCGGCTACGGTGGCGCTGCCGGCCGAGCTTGGCGGTGGCATGACTGCTGTCAAGGATATCCGCATCACCGGCCAGGGCTTGAGCGTTGGCGGCGGTAGTCTGGTGTTGCCGGAGATTGTGCTGGCTGACGGCGCGATTTCCATCAGCAATGCCACGGCTGATATCGCCGTCGTCGATGGCGCCTATGGTTTCATGGCTAAGGGCACTTTGGCAACCAACCTGCCCGACATGGCTCAGACCGCGGATGTCACGTTCTCCATCGGCGGCGACGGCCAGATTCAAGGCTCGGTCTCCGGGCTGAAGCTAAATCTGGGCGGCGTGATGCTGGCCTTGGGCGAAACCAAGCTCAACAGCGAGGGCCTGACTGCTGCGAGCGCGAGCATCCGTGTGCCGTTCCTCTTCTCGGCCTCTGTGTCCGATGTGTCCATCGGTGCAAATGGTCTCTCGTTCGGGTCTGGCAACCTGAGCGTGTCATTGCCGGACATCATGATCAACTCTGGCTTCGGTTTCACCAAGAACGAGCTGGCGATCAGCTTGACCGGCGCCGGGGCAGTGGTCACGATTGATTCGACAATGATCGCCGAGAGTGAGCAGCGGCCTGTGCGTCTGACCTTCAACGCTACCGGCAACGAGGTGGCAGCAGCCGGTAATCCAAGCTTCATGATCAATCTGGGCGGCATTATGGTGACGCTCAGCGATATGAGCACGCAGAACTGACGAGCAATGCAGCGACGCCACGGCTTGTGGCCGTGACTGACTGAGCGTATCTTCCCCCGACGCACAAGCGCCAGGTCGCTCAGGCAAGGATGCGCAGGTGAGAAACCGGGCGCGGCAGTTTGCAAAGCTGCCGCGCCTGCGCTTTTTCTAATTATGCGTTGTGCTCTGCAGCCAAGAATGTGGAATACTTGCCGCACCACAAGCCCAACACACATATGTTTGACATTCTCCCTGGAGGTCTGTATGGCTAGCTACGTGGCAGCGATCGATCAAGGTACAACCAGCACGCGCTGCATTCTTTTCGATCAGGCCGGCCTTCCCGTGTCCAGCGCGCAACTGGAGCATCGGCAAATCTACCCCCGCCCCGGCTGGGTGGAGCATGATCCGCTGGAGATTTGGCGCAACACCCGCGAGGTGATCGCTGTGGCGCTGGCGCGCGCTAACTTGACGCCGGCCGATGTGGCTGCGGTAGGCATCGCCAACCAACGCGAGACAACTGTGGTGTGGGATCGCGCCACAGGTGAGCCGGTCTGCAATGCCATTGTCTGGCAGGACACCCGCACCGACACCATCTGCAACGCACTGGCAGCCGGGGCCGACCGGCGCGCCGACCAGGACATCCTGCGCTACAAGACCGGTCTGCCCCTCTCGACGTACTTCTCCGGCCCGAAGATCCTCTGGATTCTCGACCACGTGCCCGGCGCGCGCGAACGAGCATTGCATGGCGAGTTGCTCTTTGGCAACATCGATACCTGGCTGATCTGGAACTTGACGGGCGGCCCCGATGGCGGACTGCACATGACCGATGTGACGAACGCCTCGCGCACCCTACTGATGAACCTGGACACGCTGGACTGGGACGTAGACATCCTGGCGCTGCTGGGTATTCCGCGCGTCATGTTGCCGCAGATTCGTCCATCGAGCGAGGTGTACGGTGAAGCGCGCGTGGCGCTGCCAGGCGTGCCGGTGGCTGGCGATCTGGGCGATCAACATGCGGCTTTGGTTGGCCAGACCTGCTTCGAGGTGGGCGAAGCCAAGAACACCTATGGCACCGGCTGCTTCATGTTGCTCAACACCGGCAACCGCATCGTGCATTCGCAGAATGGGTTGCTGACGACGCTGGGTTATAAGCTGGGCAATGCCCCGGCTGTCTATGCGCTGGAAGGATCGATTGCTATTACCGGCGCGCTGGTGCAATGGCTGCGCGACAACCTGGGGTTGATCGAAAAGTCATCTGACATCGAGCCATTAGCGCGCACAGTCAGCGATAACGGCGGCATCTACTTTGTGCCGGCCTTCTCCGGCCTGTACGCGCCATACTGGAAAAGCGATGCGCGCGGGGTGATCGTGGGTCTGACGCGCTTTGTCAACAAAGGCCACCTGGCGCGCGCTGCGCTGGAGGCCACCGCCTACCAGACGCGCGAAGTGCTTGAGGCCATGAACCGTGATTCTGACGTGAGATTGACCCGCCTGAAAGTGGATGGGGGTATGGTGTTCAACGAGTTGTTGATGCAGTTCCAGGCCGACATTCTGGATGTGCCGGTGATCCGGCCAACAGTGACGGAGACGACGGCGCTGGGGGCTGCTTATGCCGCCGGCCTGGCCACAGGGGTATGGCGTGAAACCGGCGATTTACGCGCCAACTGGCGCGCAGACCGCGAGTGGCAGCCGGCTATGGACGCATTCACCCGTGAACGCCTGTATGCCGGCTGGCTGAAAGCCGTGACCCGCACGTTTGACTGGGTGACCTGATAAGCGGCGCATCACCCGCAGTATGTGTCTCAAGCCGGCAAATACGCACACTGCTCTAGCCGCGAGTGTCGCCCGGCGCTTGAGATTGCGCCGGCGACGACGGCGCGATAAATTCACGCGCCAACTCCTGCGCGGCCTTTAGCGCGTCGCGCGCCTCCTCAAACGAGTTCGCGTGAGTCCAGCGATCCTCCAAATCGGCGATGCGCTCCTGCGTCGTGGCCCAGTTGTTCAGCCGGCCGGTGCTGTGCGCGCTCAGAGTGCGTGCCTGTTGTTCGAGTTGTTTCAACTCATCGTGCAGGCCGCGCAACTCGAGCAGGTTGTCTTTCAGCGCGTTGACTGCCTGCGTGAGGGGCGCGACAATCGATTCGGCGTCTGATCGGATGCGGCCCAGATCGGCCAGCACAGTTTCGGCAGCGCGCCTGGATTCTGACTGCAAGAGTTGTGTCAGACGCTCGGTCAGGCCGGCCAACGCGCGGCGAGCCGGCGCCAGCCTGCGCGGCGCCCACATGGCTGCCCCATACGGGCTGCCGTCTTTCTGTAACTGGCCGGCCTGATTGACGAGCGCAGTGGCCTCGCTCAGAATTGCCTCGATTGCGGTTTGTCCCGCCACAAACGCAGACTGCTGTTGGCGCATCATAGAGATGTGTTTCTGCGCTTCCAATCGGACGACTTCCCCACTGCTGATCGTCGCCTGCGCCTCGCGCAAAAAGCGCACATCAGCATTTGCACAGGTCGCCAGCCACTCTTGTATCGCCTGCAATGGCTCCTGTGCGTGGAATTCGAAATCCAGCACCGGCTGGCTGGACAATGACTCCAGCGCGCCGCGCATCTGCTCCAGCCGTGACTTCAGCCGTGTGAGATCGCCGGTTGCCCGATCCAGTTGCTGCCGGTAACTGTTCAGCGCAGAGGCCAGTTCGTCGCGCATCCAGGTTGCGCGGGTGATGATGTCGGCCCAGTAGGGCATTGGTTCCTGCGCCAGTTGCCTGAGTTGCTGGTACATCGCAGCAAACTCGCCGGCCCTGGGCGCCAGTTCGTCGCTGTGCGGCGCGACCAGCTCAAACTCCTCCAGTTGGTGCAGCAACTCCGGGTCGTCGAGCAGATTGCGCGCGCGTTGGGCGTCGTCTTGCACGCGCGTTTCAACCTGCTCTGTGTCTGCAGCGAGTGTCGCCAGAGCATCTTGCTGTTGCTTGACCTGGGTCACTTGATTCAGCGCTGTGGCGAACGCGCTTTCCGCAACGGTTGTTAGGTCGGTCACCAGCGCGCGCCAGTTGTTCTTCAGCGCTTCCCCGGCAGCCTGCAATGCGTCGGGCGTGGTGCCGCTCCAGTAGTTGGGATGGCATGCGCGCAGAATGCCGGCTGCTTTGTCTGCGGCGGCGATGGCGGCGTCGATGGTGCTCTCGTTCAGCGTCTCGGTCTGCTGCTCCAGCGTCTGGCGATTGGACTCGAAGGTTTGCTGCGCCTGCGCGGCCTGCTTCAGCCAGACATCGAGTTGTTGCTCGATTGTCTGCACGCTGGCCATGGCGTCGAGGTCTTCGGAGGGAAGCAGCGCTTCGAGCGATGCGATTGCTTCCTCCACTTGTTGCGCCAGTTTTCTGGTGATATCGCGATCGAACTGGGGAGGGGTGTCTCGAATCACGGCGCGCATATCTTCCAGTTGAAGGGCTGCCCCGTCACGGGTTGCGGCGACCCGCTCGCGCGCAGCGCGCAGCCGGCGGATTGTCTCCTGTCCCGCTTGCAGCCCGGCGATCAGGTCGGCCGCCTCGGTTGACAACTCGACATAGCGTCCCTCTGCGAGCGCAAGCTTCAGAGCGTCAAGCTGCTCGGCAAACGCCCTGGCTTGTTCGGCGAGACGATGACGACGGCAGCCGGCGGCCACATCACTATCGATGTCCTGTTGCAGAGCTGCCAGGTGGTTGCCGGCGTTCCGCACGTGCGCTTCTGCTGCTTCGCGCGCCGCTACAATCTGTTTCACGTTATTGGCCACTGTTTCCAGGTCGTTTTCCACGTAGGCGCGTAGGGGGAAGGCTGCCACCACTTGGGTCTCATCGGGTTGCTCGGCCTGCAACAAATGTTCGATCGTGTCGAGCGACTGGCTGGCGTGCGCCATCAGACGGCGCTGGTCTTCGAGCAGTAGTGCCGGGCGCGTCTCTGCCTCAATGCTGGCCGTCAACTCAAGCGCCTTCTGTCGCAATTGTGCAGCGAACATCTTTTCGCGCTGGCCGAGGGTGGCAATCTCGTCCCTCAGCGCCTCGACTTGAGCGACCCCCTCGGTTGCCGGCCCGACTTCGTCGACGATAGCATCCATCTCGCGCTGCTGGCGCTGGCGTTGTCTGATCTCGGCGGCCAGTGGAAACAAGAGCAGCGCCTTCAGCACGGACTGGTCAGGGATGTCCTGCAACGCATTTTGTTCGATGCGCTGCAGCAATCTGTCGATGGCGCCGAAGCCATTCTCGATCAACTGTTGCGCGCGGTCATGCAAAGACTTGTAAGGCTCGCCGTGTCTGCCGTTGCCGAGGGCTATCGATAACTCGGTCAGCCGGCTGCGGGCATTGACCAGCCGGTCAAGGGCCTGTTGCTTGTTCTCGCGCCACCGATTGCGCCGCCTGCGCGCCCGGCTTACCAGGATCATCTCGGCTACGACGATAGCGATGTAAATGACGGTCACGATCAACACGATGGCAAGCGTGACGTTGGTGGTGTTGGGCTGATAGGTGCCCGATAGGACAAGTGCGCCGGCAGGCATCGTGAATACAGACATGCTCGCCTCCTGAAAGGTCGGCACAGATTGACCTGTGCCGAATGATTGCCCCGAGTGTAGCAGCCTCCGGCAAACTGCATCTCTGCAGGAGGCCAGCGTATCAAACGCGCTCGTGCGGGTCGAAGAGCCGGGCGTACTCGTCGAGTGCAAAGCGGTCAGTCATGCCCGCGATGTAATCGCACACCACACGCTCGCGGGGGGTATACGCCAACCGGGCGCGCGTTGCTTGTGGCAGGATGCGTGGCTCGGCCAGATACGCGCCGAACAAGTCGGCGATCACGCGCTGGGCCTTTGTCTGCATGCGCAACACGCGCGGATGTTCGTACAAGTTGCGATACAGGAAGGTTTTTAGCTCGCGGTTCATGGCTTGTGTGTCTGGTGGAAAGCCAACCAGATTGTGCGCCTGGCGCCGAACATCGTCCACATTGGCGACGCCGGCCTGTTTGATCTGCTGTGAGGTGTGGCGAACAAGGTCCGTCACCATTTGGCCGATCAACTTGCGAATCACGCGATGGCGTTTCAGATCGTTGAATGACTCTTCGGCAGGCACCGCTGCTGCGTCGCGGGCGCGTTGCCACCATGCCAGCCGGCTTACTTGTTCGACGTCGAGCAGGCCGGCGCGCAGTCCGTCGTCCAGGTCGTGCGTGTTGTAGGCCAGTTCGTCGGCGAACGAAGCGATCTGCGATTCGAGCGAGCCGCGCCGGTCGATCTCGTAAGCTTCAGCGCCTTCGGGTCGCACAACGTCGTACTCTGTCTCGTGTTTCACGATCCCTTCGCGAAACTCATAGGTCAGGTTCAGGCCGGGGAAATCAGGATAGCGCCGTTCCAGCTCTGTGATGATGCGGAAGCTGTGATGATTGTGGTTAAAGCCGCCGTGATGCTGCATCAGTTCGCTCAGTCGGGCTTCGCCAGAATGGCCGAACGGCGGATGCCCCAGGTCGTGCGCCAAGCAGATGCCTTCGACAAGGTCCTCGTTGGCGCCCAGCGCGCGCGCAATGGTGCGGCCAATCTGCGCCACTTCCAGCGTATGGGTGATGCGTGTGCGATAGTAGTCGCCCTCGGTCACGATGAACACCTGCGTCTTGCCTTGCAGCCGGCGAAAGGCTGTGGTGTGCAACACCCGCTCGCGGTCGCGCTGGAAGGCTGTGCGATACAGCGCCTCCGGCTCGACGAATGCGCGCCCGCGCGACTCGGCGCTTTTTACCGCGTAGGGCGCGAGATAGGCCGCTTCAATCTGTTCGAGTTGTTCGCGTGTTCTCATGGCCATTGTTGCTACCGCCTGTTTGTGGTAGGATCATGTGCCATCACTGGGGCGTCGCCAAGTGGTAAGGCAGCGGACTTTGGATCCGCCATGCGTAGGTTCGAATCCTGCCGCCCCAGCCTTCTGCTGTATCAGGTTCATCCAGGGCGTCAACGGTGGGGTCTGCTACTTTCCGATCACCGGCCTGCGCCCATTGCGGCTGCGCGGCTTTGGCAACACCTTCACTGCCGGCGAGCGCCGCCGGCCGGCCCGTCCACTTGCCGGCATGAGCGCCGCATCCCACACTTGCTCAACCCGCTCCACAAATACGAAGTCCATAGACTTCAGCACGTCTTCCGGCAGATCGTCCAGGTCAACTGCGTTGCGTTTGGGCAGAATCACCGTTCTCAGCCCGGCGCGATGAGCAGCCAACACCTTTTCCTTGATCCCGCCCACCGGCAACACCAGTCCGCGTAGGGTGATCTCGCCGGTCATGGCTACATCGGGGCGCACCTGCCGGCCGGTCAGCACCGAGATGATGGCTGTGGACATTGTTACGCCCGCCGATGGCCCGTCTTTGGGTTGCGCGCCGGCCGGCACGTGCACGTGAATGTCGCTCTTCTCGAAGAGGGTTTCATCGATCCCCATGTCGGCGGCTTTACTGCGCACATATGACAGCGCGGCTTGGGCGCTTTCGCGCATCACGTCGCCCAGTTGGCCGGTGAGCTGGAATCCTTTCGAGCCGCGCATCACCGTCGCTTCTACGAAGATGATGTCTCCGCCAACCGGCGTCCACGACAGACCCGTCGCCACACCCGAAGCCCCTGTCCGCTCGGCCACTTCAGCGTAGAACTTCGGTTTGCCGCTCAAGTCGAGCAGCATGTTTGCTGTCACATGCACCGGAAAATTCAGCTTGCCCTCTTGCATGCGGGTAACCAGCTTGCGGCAGATGCCGCCGATTTCGCGCTCCAGGTTGCGCACGCCGGCTTCGCGCGTATAGCTGCGGGCCAGTTCGCGAATCGTCTGGTCGTCGAACGTCACTTCGCCCGGACGCAATCCGTTCTCTTTGATCTGGCGCGGCACCAGATACCCTTGAGCGATATGCAGTTTCTCCTGCTCCGTATAGCCGCTCAGTTGCAGGATTTCCATCCGGTCGCGCAGCGGCCCCGGAATCGACTCCAGCGTGTTTGCTGTGCAGATGAACATGGTCTGCGACAGATCGAATGGCACGTCCAGATAGTGATCGCGAAACTCGCGGTTTTGCTCTGGGTCCAGCACTTCCAATAAAGCTGCGGATGGATCGCCTCGGAAGTCGGCGCCCAGTTTGTCGACTTCATCCAGCATGAAGACCGGGTTATTCGTGCCGCACCGGCGAATGCCCTGAATGATGCGCCCCGGCATCGACCCGATGTACGTGCGACGGAACCCGCGAATCTCGGCCTCGTCGTGCACGCCGCCCAGCGACTGCCGGATGAACTTGCGCCCGACCGCGCGCGCAATGCTTGCGCCCAGCGATGTTTTGCCCACGCCGGGCGGCCCGACAAAGCACAGGATGGCCCCCTCGCGTTCGCGCCGGATCATATCCTGCGGCGCAGTGTCTGTGCTGCTGTCGCCGGCTTGTTTTTCCTCTTCAGCGGCTCCCTCGTCAGGCGCTCCTATCTGTTCTGCAGCCAGTTCCAGCTTGCGCTTGCGCACCGCCAGAAACTCCAGGATGCGCTCCTTGATGTCCTTCAGTCCGTAGTGGTCTTCGTTGAGCACCTGGCGTGCATGGGCGATGTCCAGATTATCAACCGTTGCTTTCTGCCACGGCAAGGACACCATCCAATCCAGATAAGTTCGGATGACCCCATATTCGGCGGCCTGGGGGGGCAGTTTGGCCAGTCGATCCAACTCGCGTTCTGCTTCCTGGCGTGCTTCCTCGTTCATGCCGCTGGCGGCAATCTTTTCGCGGAAGTTGTTGATCTCGATGGTCTGTTCATCGGCTTCGCCCAGTTCGCGCTGGATAGCTTTGATTTGCTCGCGCAGAAAATACTCGCGCTGCATCTTCTCCATTTCGCTCTGGGCTTCGGTCTGGATCTTTTTGCCGAGTTGCAGTACCTCCAGCTCTTTGTTCATGAGCTGCAGCAAGAACAGCATCTTGTTGGGCAGCCCGTCCATTTCGAGCAACTTCTGCGCATCGTGGATATCCATGCGCATGTAGGTTGCCACGGCGTAGGTTAACTGGCGCGGGTCCTCGATGTTTTGGATCATCTGCGCCAGCTCGTCCGGTAGGTTGGGGATCAACTCGGCCATTTGCGCGAACACCTGGCTGATGTTGCGTCGCAGCGCCTCGATCTCCAGCGTGGTTTCCCACGTTTCGGGCAGCGCCGAGATGCGCGCCGTCAGATACGGCTCGCTGCTGGTGAACGCTTCGATCCTGAACCGCTCGCTGCCTTGCACGATCATGTTGATGATGCCGTCGGGCGACTTAAAGATGCGCACGATGTTGGCCAGCGTGCCGACGTCGAAAATATCGTTTGCGCCCGGCTCTTCGATTTCCGGGTTTTTGCTGGCGACCAGCCCGATCGGCGCTTTGTGCTGGATGGCGTCGTCGATCAGTTTGATCGAGCGCGGCTGGGCCACCCGCAGCGGGATTGCCGACAATGGGTATACGATCATGCCGCGCAACGGCAGAATGGCGACGGCTTCTGGCATTTTGGGGTCGCTCAATTGGAGCATTTTGTGTTGGGCCTCGGCTTCTGCTTCGGCTTGCGCCTCGGCAACGGCGTCGGCGGCTTCGAGCAAACTGTTGATGCGTTCTATATCTCTATCAGCCATGTTGCATGAACTATGGAATGGGTGAATCAGCGAACCTGTCGCCGGGCGTCCTGCGTGGGGGATACGCTCGGGCTAGTGTTCACGTATTTCATGTTAGCTGCGCGATACGATCAGGGTCATTGATCCCGGGTCGCGCTCTGTCAACGCCAGGTGTCTAGAGCCTTTTGTCTGCCAATCGGGCGACAACATCTGCACGATGGCATTGAATGTGTCGGGGTCCCCGGTTGTCCAGAACTCGCGGCGCTGTTCTCGAACACGGCAGATGGCGCCGTTGGAAGCACGATCGGCGCTCTGCTGAGTTTCGTTGGCGATCATATCACGAATGCGCCGTGTCTGTCGCGCCACAGCCGGGCCAGGGTCGATCAGGCGCACAACTGACTGAGGCGTGCCCCCGGCGTCGTGTTGGCCTTCCCATTCAGCCACCACATCCTCGATCCAGGGCGCAAGAAAAGGGAAATGGGTGCAGCCCAACACCAGCGTATCTACGCCGGCTGCCAGCAATGGCACCACATAGCGCGCCACGCGCTGCCGGCCGGCTTGACGATCGCTGTCTGATAAGCGGGGATTGGCCGGCGTCAGGCCTGCTTCGACCATCTCCACCCATCCCGGACAGGTTTGCTCGATGACGCGCAGCGTGGCGGCAAAACGGCTGACGACGCTCGCAAATAGCTCGCCCTGAAAAGTGGCCGGCGTCGCCAGAACCCCGATTATCCCTGTGCGGGTCTGGGTTGCTGCCGGTTTCACTGCCGGCTCCATCCCCACAAATCGACGATCTGGATGCAGTTCGCGCAGGGGGCGCAGCGCTGCTGCCGAGGCTGTGTTACATGCGATCACAATCGGATTGCATTGCTGTCTAAGCAGCCAACCCACTGCCTGCAGCGTCAGCCGACGCACTTCTAACAGGCTGCGCGAGCCATACGGCACGTGGGCTTGATCGGCCAGGTAGATGAAGGGTTCCTCCGGCATCAGGCGAACAATTTCGCGCAGGACAGACAGTCCGCCTACCCCAGAGTCAAAAACGCCGATCACGCCAATATCGTACCACTGCGCGCTACAATGCGCCCATGAGCAAAGCGGTCCGAAACTCGCCAACGCATACCGTCGGTCATCTGCCCATTCGCTTTGGCACCGTGGGTTCGCCTACCATCACGCCCAAAAGTGGCGGCAGCGCGGCAGCGGTTGCCTGCATCCGCGAGCTGAATCTCGACGCGCTGGAATTGGCCTGGGTACAGAGCGTGGTTGCCAGCGATGAGGCGTGCGCGCGGATCAAGGCTGCCGCCGAACAGCACAATGTGGCAATCAGCGTACATGCGCCCTACTACATCAACCTGAACGCAGAGACCGAGGCGATGTGGCTGGCCGGCCGAGAGCGGCTGCTGGCTGCGGCGCGGGCCGGCTACAAAGCCGGCGCAACCGATATCATCTTCCATCCCGGCTCGTACATGAAGCGCGATCCCCAGACAGCCAATGCGATCGCGCTGGCGCGTCTCGGCGAAGTTGCCGACACCCTGCGCCGGGAGAAAATCGCCGTCATCCTGCGCCCCGAGACGATGGGCAAGCGCGCCATGTTGGGCACCCTGGAGGAAACGATCGCGTGGAGCCGGCAGATCGAGTCGGTGCTGCCCTGCGTTGACTTTGCCCACTTACACGCGCGCGCCGGTGATGGCACATTCAACACCTACGACGAATTTGCCGCCGCCATCCGGCTAATTGCGGCCGGCCTGGGTCAGCGCGGCATCCAGCATATGCACATCCATTTCAGCGGCATTGCGTACAGCGCCAAAGGCGAGCAGCATCACCTGAATCTGGCGGACGCCGATATTAATTTCAAAGCGTTTTTCAAGGCGCTGGCCGATCTGGGCGTGAGTGGGCGTGTCTTGTGCGAGACGCCCAATTTGGAGCAAGATGCAGTGTTGATGCAAAACACCTATCGCCGCGCCTATGCGCGCGCAGCGGCGAGGCCGGCATGAAAATCATTGCGCTCCACAGACAAATTCAAACCATCCCCGCCGATGCGCTGATCCTGACCCTCAGCAAGGGCGAAGCCCTTGCAGCCGGCCCGCTTGCCGCATCGGATAGCTGCCGCCGCGCGCGCCGGCGAGCTTGTGGCTCGCGCCGTGAACACCAGTCGCGACCTGATCAGCCAGCCGGCCAATGCGATGACCCCGCCGGCTCTGGCCGAGGCAGCACTCGCCTTCGCGCGCGATCCCGGCCTCTCCTGCACCGTTCTGGCTGAGCGCGCCATCGCCGGGCTTGGCATGGGGGGCTGCTGGCTGTGGCCCAGGGCAGCGCCTATCCCCCGCGCGTTGTCATTCTGGAACATGTCGGTGCGTCGGGCCGGCCGCCGAAAGGCGCATGATTCTGGTAGACGCGCAGCACTTTGCCAAGCGCTACCAGCCGGCCGGCGTCGTGGATCTGGCGACGCTAACCGGCGCCAGCGTGGTGGCGCTGGGCGAGTGGGGCGCCGCGGCTTTATTCACCAATGATCATGCCTGGGCCGGCGCAATTCGCGCCGCCGCTGCTTTCACCGGCGAGCGATTATGGCGCGTGCCGATGTATGCCCAATACGCCGGCAAGCTGTGCACCCAGGTGGCCGACCTCAAAAACACAGCCGGGCGCACGGGCGGGGTCGGCGCGTCGGCATACTTTCTCAGCATCCGTCTGGCGTCGATCTTCACAGAGCGGGCTGCGGTTGGGGTATAATCTGCCGGCTTTGCGCGCACTTGATTTCGCGCGCCACCCATGCAAATCGGGCGGCTGGCCAATACTTTTCAAGCCGGGGCCGCTTACACCAGTGAGATTAAGGACAACGACAACATGTCAACCAAGCGAACCTATCAACCTCGCAAGCGCCGTCGCGTGCGTGTTCATGGTTTTCGCGCCCGCATGGCGACCAAAAGCGGGCGCAAGGTGCTTGCTGCCCGCCGCGCACGGGGGCGCTATCAGCTCACCGTCAAGGCGAACAACCATGTCAAGCAGATCGACTGGAACGAAGTGTATTCGCCGGCCAGGAGCAAGCGCGGGACAGAGGGAAGCAAATAAAGCATCATGCCGGCTGGGCTGGGTCGTCTGCGCAGCGCCGAGGAATTCGAACGGGTAAAGCGCGAGGGCGGTTATTGGCGCGGCCGGCTATGCGCCCTGAATGCCGCCAGACGCGCCATCACCCAGGATGATTGGCAAACAAATCCCCCAAAAGTCGGTTACATCACGCCACGCAGGCTCGGCAAGGCAGTACATCGCAATCGCGCGCGCCGCTTGCTGCGCGAGTCCGTGCGTCTGTTGGCCGGCCGCTTGCCGCCGCATTGGGACATTGTGTTGATTGCGCAGCGCGAGCTGGTTAAACCCGGTGTGCGGATGCGCGATGTTCAGGATGAGTTAATTTGGCTGCTGACCAAAGCACACATCTTAATGCCGGCCCAAACCCAGGATCACAACCAGATATGAATCGCGACGTCTACCTGGAGCCGCCTGCACTACAACCGCGACTCGTTTCACGGTTGTTGATGGGCGCCATCCGGCTTTATCAGATGACCATCTCCCAAGCTCTACCGCCGTCGTGCCGGTTCTATCCATCGTGCAGCGAATACACCCTGCAAGCGATTGCCCGCTACGGCGTGCTGAAAGGCACCTGGCTGGGCGCCCGCCGAATTCTGCGCTGTCACCCATTTCACCCAGGCGGATATGATCCTGTTCCGTAAGAGCTGAGACCGATGAGCGTCATCTACGCGGTGTCGTATTCATCGTTTTGCTCAGCTTGGTTGAGGGCTTTGAGTTGAAGACAATATCTTCTCCGCGCGCTGGTGAGCGCGCTGCGATCAGCAAACTGGCCGCAATCATTGGCAGCATCTTGCTGCTGACAGCCTGCGCCGGCGAGCCGCCCCCTTCGGCATTTCCGGGTATGAGCGTGTACGGCGATTTTGCCTACCTGGCCAACAATTTTCACCTCTCCAAATGGGATTTGAAGAGCGGCGCGCAAGTATGGCAGTTCCCGGCCACCCAGGACACCGCGACGCCGATTGGCCCCTTCTCCGGCACGCCGGCCAAATATGGCGATTGGATCATCATCGGCGGCAGCGCCGGCCTGAATGGCGGATACGATCGCCATGTATATGCCGTGTCGGATGCGACTGGCGCCGAAGTGTGGCGCTTCACTGGCGTCCGTGAATTCGTCGATGGTGTCGTGACAGACGGCAAGTTAATCTTCGCGCCCAGCGGCGACGGCGTCTTGTACGCTCTGGATCCATCGAACCGAGACACAAACGGCGAACCCCGTGTGGCCTGGAAGTTCCAGACCGGCAACCGCCTGTGGAGCCGCCCCTTGTTGGCCGATGGTCGGCTGTACCAGGCATCGTTCGACCACACACTGTACGCAATTGACGCTGCGACAGGCCAGGAGATCTGGCGCTTCGACACCCCGAATGCGCCTGTAGCCGTGCAGCCGGCTTTGCGCAATGGCGTGTTGTATTTCGCGTCATTCGATGGCTATGCCTATGCCGTCAATGCCGCCGACGGCACATTGAAGTGGAAGTCCCCTGTGGATGGTTGGGTGTGGACGGATCCCAGCGTGGGCGACACCCTGCTGTATATGGGCGATGTGCGTGGCAGGGTGTATGCTTTCGACCTTCAGAGTGGCGAGCGCAAGTGGCACTTCGACGCCCTCGATTCGATCAAAGCGCATCCAGTGTTGGCGAACGATTTACTCTACATCGTGTCAATGGACACGTTTGTGTATGCGCTCGATCCACTGGGCGCCGGCCGGGATTCTAATGGCAAAGTGGACCGCAATGCTGCCAAATGGCGCAATGAAACGTTGGGACGTCGGCTGATGACGACACCTGTCATCTACGGTGATAATCTCCTGGTGCCCCCGCTGGACGGCGAGGTGAAAATCTGGTCGCTGAACGCCAAAACTGGCGAACGCGGCATACGCATGCCGGCGGCGCCAACCGGCACAACCATGCCGTGATGAGCGCGGCGACCGCCGCAGGACCAGCACAATACTGAGTAAGGGCTTGAGTAAGGGCTTGAGTAAGGGCTTAAAGGCTTATGGGCAATATTTTCGACTTCCTGGTGGTCAACCCGATGACCAACATCATGTTGTTGATCTACGGGCTGTTCAACAACTATGTGATCGCCATCGTCCTGCTGACGGTCCTCATTCGTCTACTGACACTGCCGCTAAACCTCAAGCAGATGGTTTCCAGCATCAAAATGGCGGCCTTACAGCCCCAGATGAAGGCTCTGCAGGAGAAATATAAGAACGACCCGCAGACGCTTTCCGCAGAGATGCGCAAGTTGGGGTTCAATCCATTGTCGGGGTGTTTGCCAACGCTGATCCAGTTCCCGATTCTGATTGGCCTCTACAACGCGATTATGCGCACCATGGCGGTCAATCCGTTCAGCCTGTTGGAGCTGGGCAAGCATGTGTACAGCTTTCTACCCGGCCTGTCTTCTTTGGTGCCGATCAACAGCCAGTTTCTACTCTGGGACCTGGGTCAGCCCGACCCGTTCTTTGTCGTTCCCATCCTGGTGGTGGCAACCACTTACTTCTCCACCAAGTTCACCATGGCGCCTACCACCGACCCACAGATGAAGCAAACCAACCAGATGATGAGCTGGATGATGCCTATCATGTTTGGCTTCTTCATGCTGTCTGCCCCGGTGGGACTGGGTATTTACTGGGTGATTTCAAACCTGATCGGCATTGGACAGTATTACCTGCTGAAGCCGCGGCTGGATTCGGCGCGCGCCTTGCACGCTGCGCCGGCTGCGACAACGATGACTGCCGTGGCCGTTGCCTCGCCTGCCCCGAAAGCGCCGCCGCCCAAGTCCAAAGTCAAGCCAAAATCCACAGCCAAGATAGCAAAATCAGGCGCCGAAAGCGGCAAGAAATAGCCGTTAGTTTCTGCACAGCCTCTGCACAGCCTCTGGCGCCGGCCAGGTTTCTGCAGAGCAACAGGATGCGAAATGCCCGCAATTGAGATCAGCGCACACGATATTGAATCCGCCATCAATCAGGGTCTCTCTCGACTTCAATTGCTGCGCGCCGAAGTCAAGATCGAGGTGCTAGACGAGGGGAGTCGCGGTGTGCTGGGGATTGGCGCGCGCCCGGCCCGCGTGCGGCTGACGCCGTATACAGAGATTGAAGCAATAGCTGAAGCCGCCTCTGTCGCGCCCGATGCACCGGCCTCGGCAGATCGCACGATGGCAGCATTGGACACCTCGTCCGAGCGCCTGCAGCAGGGCGCGTCGCCCGCCGAAACCGCTGTGGACGCATCCCGCGATGCAACAACGCAGCAAGATTCTGCGGAGTCAGACACATCTCCCTCGTCTGAAGGTGAACGTGTGCTGACTGACGATGACGCCCGCCTGGCTGCTGCCTTCACGCAGGCTGTGCTGGATCGGATGAAGTTCAAGACCACTTGCGTGGGACGCCTGATGCAGCCGGCAGATGACCAGGAAAGCGTTTCCATCTGGGTCGCCATCACGGGCCAAGACGCCAGCCGGCTGCTGGCGCATCAAGCCGAGTCGCTCGAAGCGCTCCAGCTTGTTGTGCAGAACATGTGGGCGCACAAGACCAAGAGCAGCGCGCGCATCACGCTCGACGCCGATCAGTACAAGGCCAATCGCGAACGACGCCTCAAGCAGATGGCAACCCGTCTGGCCGAGCGTGTTGTGAGCGCCGGCCGGTCGATTACGCTCGAGCCGATGCCGCCCGCGGAGCGCCGGCTAATTCACCTGGCGCTGCGCGACCATCCGCACGTCTATACCGAGAGCGAAGGCGAAGGCAATCAGCGTCGCGTCGTCATCAGACTGAAGAAATAATCTCATCGTCGAGCGATTGGCTCGCTGATTTGCCCCCTCATCCCCCAGCTTGTGATAGATTATCTCGCCATCGGACACGTCACCGAAGATTTGTGGCCAGATGGCAAGACGCCGGGCGGCCCGGTCATGTACGCCTCGCGCACCGCGCTGGCCTGGCTCGATCATGTCGCTGTGTTGACCGCAGCCGGCGACAACTTTGACAGCGCGGCTGCTTTTCCCGGCGTTGACGTGCGCCGCATTCCTGCGCCGTCTACCACGCAATTCCGCAACATTTACGCGAACGGCGGGCGCCGGCAGATCGTCTGGCCCTGCCCTGTCCGCATTGGAGCTAGGCATCTGACAGACGAACTGCTGGGCAGCCGCATCATTCACCTGGCGCCGGTGTGCAATGAGGTCGAGGCCGACATGCTCTCGCGCATTCCGCCGGCTGCGTTTGTGGGTGTCACGCCGCAGGGGTGGCTGCGCCGATGGGATGAGCAGGGCACTGTGTACGCAGCCGGCTGGGAAGATGCCGGCATCATTCTGCCGCGCGCCAATGCCATTGTGCTCAGCATCGACGACGTGGCCGGCGATTGGCGCCTCGTGCGCAACTGGGCATCGCAGACTTCCATTCTGGTCGCCACGCAGGCCGCCGAAGGCTGCATGTTATTCCTGAACGGCGCGCCGATCCATGTGCCAGCGCCGCCTGTGGCGCAGGTCGAGCCGACCGGGGCCGGCGATATCTTTGCCGCTGCCTTGTTCATTACCCTCCAACAGGGTTGCGAGCCGGCCCGCGCCTGCGCCATCGCCAACTGCATCGCCGCCAACTCCGTCACCTTCCCTCATGGGCAGGGCTTTCCCACCCGCCAAGATGCCCAACGTTGCGCCGCAGCGGTGATTTAGAATCGGAGTCAACGTCATCTGGAGAAACCCACCCATGGCCTATATCTACGCGATCGCCAATCAGAAGGGTGGTGTGGGAAAGACCACCACAGCAGTCAACCTTGCAGCTTATCTGTCCAGTATGGGCAAGCGCGTTCTGCTTGTCGATATGGATCCACAGGCCAATGCCAGCAGCAGCCTGGGCATCAACAAAGACAAGGTAGAAGCTTCGAGTTACGACGTGTTGTTGGGCAATATCACAGCCGCCCGCGCCACACTCAGGAATGGCAAGCTTAATCTTGCGATCATTCCTAGTTCGCCCAATCTGGCAGCAGCCGAAGTGGAGCTGGTCGGCGAACTGGCGCGTGAATATCGCCTGCGACAGGCATTGACGCCAGAGGCAGACAAGTATGACTATGTGCTGATGGATTGCCCGCCATCGCTGGGCCTGTTGACGGTCAATGCGCTCACGGCTGCCGGCGGCGTCCTCATACCTGTGCAATGCGAGTATCTGGCGCTTGAGGGTCTGTCCCAGCTCACGCGCATCGTGCAACTGGTGCGCCAGCGGCTGAATCCACAACTAGAGATTCGCGGATTGATCCTGACCATGTATGACGCGCGCACGGCCCTGGCGCAGCAGGTGGTGGCCGAAGTGCAAAAGTTCTTCGGGGCGCGCGTGTTTGCCACGCGCATCCCACGCAATGTCCGGCTAAGCGAGTCGCCCAGCTATGGCCAGCCCATTTTGACCTATGCACCGGGGTCGCCTGGCGCCAAGGCCTACGCTGAACTGACACAAGAACTGCTGGCTCAAAATGAACGGGAGGGGGTGACCCATGCCTAAACCGATTGGACTGGGACGCGGACTGGACTCGCTGATTCCCAGCGCTTCAGACGCAGATACCCAACCAGTTGCTGCGCCGGCCAGAGGTGGCGACCAGCGCGGCGTGATCGAAATTGCGATCAACGAAATCCGCGCCAATCCGCACCAGCCGCGCCTGTCGCGCGGCGTCGAGGCGCTAAAACTGGACGAGCTGGCCGCCAGCATTCGCGAGCATGGCGTCATTCAGCCCATCATCGTCACCCGCACCCAAGGCCCCGGCGCGCCATTTACGCTCGTGGCCGGCGAGCGCCGCTGGCGCGCCTCGCAACTGGCCGGCCTCACCCATTTGCCGGCTATCATCAAAGAAGTCGCCCCCCAGCAGATGCTGGAACTGGCGCTGATTGAAAACATCCAGCGCAGCGACCTCAGCCCGCTTGAAGAGGCTGCCGCCTATCAACAACTGATTAACGAGTTTGGCTTGACGCAAGAGCAGGTGGCCGAACGGGTGGGCAAGAGCCGCGCCGCCGTTACCAATACCATGCGCCTGTTGAAGCTGCCCGGTCAGGCGCAGGCAGCATTGATGCAGGGCGTCATCAGCGAAGGCCACGCCCGCGCGCTGCTCGGCCTGCCGTCGAGCGTCGATCAACTGGTGGCGCTGGACGAAATTGTGAAGAATGGCTTGAACGTGCGACAGGCCGAGGAGCTGGTGCGGCGCATGACCCAGCCGGCTTCACCCGCGCCCAGACCAAACGGGCGGGCGCCGGAACGCTGGGAAGGGGCCAAGGAATACGAGTCGAAGCTGCGCACTGCGCTGGGCACGCGTGTCTCCTTGCAGCGCAGCCGCAAGGGCGGTCGCATCGTTATCGAGTTTTATTCCGACGAGGAGTTTGCTTCCATCTACGAGCGCATCGTGGGCAACGAGCCATGACCGATCTCATCCCCATCATTCACGAGAAACTTGACCAGGCTGTCAGCCTGCTCAACGAACACCACCTTGATTGCTGGCTGACATTCGTGCGCGAAACATCTCAGGTGTACGACCCGGCCCTTAACCTGATTCTGGGGTTGGGGTTAACCTGGGAATCGGCGCTAATCGTGTCTCGTTCGGGGCGCAAGGTAGCGATCGTTGGGCGATTCGACGCCGACACCGTGCGCCGGCTGAACGCATACGATGAAGTCATCGGCTACGATCAAAGCATCGGCGAGCCGTTGCAAGCGCAACTGGCCCAGATGAACCCGTCGCGCATTGCCCTCAATTACTCGCTGAGCGACGCCGGCGCCGATGGCCTGACCTTTGGCATGTATGCTCGCCTGACCCGGCTGCTGGCCGGCACGCCCTACGCCGCCCAGTTTGTCAGCGCAGAGGATGTGGTGCGGCGGCTGCGCGAACGCAAATCTTCGCGCGAACTGGAGCGTATCCGCCGCGCCGTTGACGTGACACAGCAAGTCTACGATGAGTTGTTTGCCCGGCCGCTGGTTGGCATGAGCGAGCGGCAGGTTCATGCGCTGACCGGCGATATCGTGACGCGCCACGGCTGTGAGTTTGGCTGGGAGCGCGCCGGCAATCCCATCGTCAATGCCGGAGCGGACTCGGCCATCGGCCACGGCATGCCCGGTGATCTGGTGATCCAGCCAGGGCAACTTGTCCACGTTGACATGGGGTTGCGCTGCGACGGCTACTGCGCTGATTTGCAGCGCATGGTCTATGTACGGCGCGAGGGCGAAAGCGAGCCGCCAGAGGATGTGCGCCGCGCCTGGCAGGTGTGTTGGGCGGCGCTAGAGGCCGGCCGGGCTGCCCTCAGACCCGGCGTGCTGGGTTGGCAGGTAGATGCGGCTGCGCGCGCCGAGTTGACGCGCCACGGCTATCCCGAATACATGCACGCCTTCGGTCATCACGTTGGTCAAAAAGCACACGATGGCGGAAGCGTGCTGGGGCCGCAGTGGGACAGGTATGGCGATCTGCCGAACAAACCGGTTGAGGTTGGCAACGTGTTCGCGATTGAACTGGGCGTGATGGTTGCACCCTATGGCTATATCGGCATCGAAGAAAACGTGCTGGTGACCGAAGCCGGCGCCGAATATCTCAGCGCGCCCCAGATGGAACTCTGGCAGCAATAATCACTCTTGTGGCGCTCGACACACGCCACTCGGCCCCATGAACCTCATCATTTACAACGCCAACATCTACACTGTGAACCCGGCCCAACCGCGCGCCACGGCGCTTGCGATTGCCAATGACCGCATCGTGGCCGTTGGCAGCGATGCCGAGATCGACGCTGTGCGCCTGCCCAACGCACAGCGTGTGAATCTGGCCGGCGCATTTGTCATGCCCGGCATGATCGACGCCCATCTCCATCTGCAATGGACCGGCCTGGGTATGCAAAGCGTCAATGTCTTCGAAGCGCCCAGCATCGAAGCAGTTGTCGCGCGTGTGCGCGAGCGTGCGCAGCGCACCCCGCCCGGCAAATGGATCACCGGCGAAGGCTGGACGCAGGACGTATGGGATCCTCCGCGCTTTCCCACAGCCGGTGATCTGGATGCGGCAACCCAAGCGCATCCGGTTATGCTTTCGGCCAAGAGCGGTCATGCGTCGTGGGTGAACAGCGTGGCGCTGCGGGTGTGTGGCATCACAGCCGGCACCGTTGATCCACCCGGCGGTCAGATCGTGCGCGATGTGCACGGCAATCCAACCGGCGTGCTGCTGGAAAACGCTATGGCGCTGGTTGCGCGACATGTTCCGCCGCCAACGCCGGCGCAAGAGGAAGAAGCTACCCTGGACGCCATGCGCGCCATGAATCGCGTTGGTCTCACTGGGGCGCATTGCATGGACGGCGGCGAGGTCAGCCTGCGCTCGTTCAACACCTATCAGCGCCTGCGCGAGCAAGGCCGCATGACTTTGCGCGTGGTCAAGCAACTGGGGGTCGAGGTGTTTGACACAGTGTTGCGCGCCGGTATTCGCAGTGGTTTCGGCGACGCCTGGTTGCGCATCGGCGGGATCAAAATTTTTAGCGATGGCGCGCTGGGGCCGCATACGGCCGCTATGCTCGAACCATACGAGAACGAGCCGGCCAACTATGGAATCAGCACGTTCGAGCGCGAGCAACTGGCCGAGACGGTGATGCGCTGCAATCAGCACGGTTTGGCTGCGGTCATTCACGCCATCGGCGACCGCGCCAATCACGACGCGCTGGATGCTTTTGAAGTTGCCGCACGACAGGTCGGCGGTGCGCACGTGCGCAATCGCATTGAGCATGCGCAACTCGTTCATCCCGACGACATCGCCCGATTTGCCGCGCTGGGCGTCGTGGCTTCGATGCAGCCCATTCACGCGATTGGCGATATGCGCATGGCTGATGTTTGTTGGGGACAACGCTGTCGCACGGCCTACGCCTGGCGTGCGCTGGCCGAGGCCGGCGCCAGGCTGGCCTTTGGCTCAGATAGCCCGGTGGAGAGCTTCAACCCCTTCCTCGGTTTGCATGCGGCTGTGACCCGCCGCCGGCTGGATGGCTATCCCGCCCCGCAGGGTTGGTATCCCGAACAGCGTCTGACTATCGAGGCAGCCATCCAAGCCTATACGATCGGCGCAGCCTATGCCGGCGGCATGGAGCGCGACATCGGTTCGCTCGAGCCGGGCAAGCTGGCCGATCTGGTCGTCTTGTCGCGCGATGTGACGCGCTGCGAGCCGGATGCCTTGCTCGATACGACAGTGCAGCGCGTGCTGCTCAACGGTGAATGGCTCGACCTGGATTGACCCGCCCGCCTGCGTCGATCACCATCCCAGGGCATAGCCAATCTGTGTGCGCGGCGACGCGCCGCCGGCAATGATGCCCCGCCTCGAATCGCGGTAGATGCCCATGCATTTGCCGTGACTCCATCCGTCGTTCACCACCACTTCGTGACCGCGCGCTTCCAGGCCGCGCCGCACAGCCGGGTCAATGCGATCTTCGGCTTCCAGCCGGCCCGGATAAGCGTCGCGCGGATAGAACGAGGATGGGAAGTGTACCGAGTGCACGCTTGGCGCGTCGAGGGCGGCTTGCAAGTCCATGCCGAAGTCGACCACGTTCAAGAAGAATTGCAGCGTCCATTGGTCCTGGCTGTCTCCGCCGGGTGTCCCGAACACCATGTATGGCTCGCCGTCGCGCATGACCAGCGACGGCGTGAGCGTTGCGCGCGGACGTTTGCGCGGTTGCAGGGCGTTCGGACGTTCGGGGTTCAGGTAAAACATCTGGCCGCGTGTGCCCATCGGGAATCCCAACCCTTGCACGACCGGCGACGAGCCGATCCATCCGCCGCTGGGTGTAGCGGCCACCATGTTGCCTTCGGCGTCGACAGCGTCGAGGTGTGTGGTATCGCCGAGATGGCCATGTTTGATGCGATAGGGCCGCGCGACGCCCTCGCCGAGCAGGTGTAGCGCGCGCCGGTTGTCGGCGGCCACATCAAATGTGGTCGCGTACGCCGGCGCGCCATATCCCACATCGCCGGGCCGCATCTCGCGCGACGCTTCACGCCCGATCATCTCCCGACGATGCGCCGCGTAGTCTTCGGACAACAGAATTTCATAAGGCACGTTGTCGAAGGCCGGGTCGCCATAGTACGCCTCGCGGTCGGCAAAAGCCAGCTTGGCGCATTCGATTAGTGTGTGCAGATACTCAACCGAGTTGTGCCCCATTGCCGGCAGATCGAACCCCTGCAACAACGCCAGTTGTTGCAGGAATACCGGCCCCTGCGTCCATGCGCCGCACTTGTACACATCGAGGCCGTGGTAGCGATAGCTCACCGGCTCGTCGAGTGTGGCGTGCCATTCGGCAATATCGTCGTAACTCAGCAGGCCGGTGTGCGCCTGGCCGGTGGCATCGACAACCGGATGCTCGCGCATGAACGACACCATGCGATGCGCAATCTCGCCGCGATAGAACACGTCGCGCGCGGCTTCGATGCCGGCGACCCGGCCTTTGCCCTGAGCGGCTCGTTCGCCGTCGCACATCTGTCTCAGCACGCCGGCCCAATCAGGGTTGCGCAAGATTTCGCCGACTTCGGGCGCGTGACCGCCCGGCAGATACACCTCGCCCGTCGTTGGATACAGCTCTGTGAACTTGCGCGCGTTGGCTCTCAGGCTGTTGTGCAGGCCGGGGTAGACGGGGAAACCATTTTCGGCCAGTTCGATCGCCGGCTGCAAGATCTGCGCGAAGCTGAGCTTGCCGAAGCGCGCCACGGCCAGCGCCCATGTGTCAACCACCGAGGGCACACAGGCCGGCAGATAGCCATCGCCGGGGATCAGGTCGATGCCGTGATCGCGGCACCAGTCGATCGTGAAGGCGCGCGGCGACCAGCCCATGCCGCTGAGCGAATACACCTTGTGCGCTTTGGCAGCGTAGATGAGGGTGGGTGCTTCGCCGCCCAGCCCGCACGATTGCGGTTCCAGCAGGTTGAGACAGAAGCACATGGCTGCTGCCGCGTCGATGGCGTTGCCGCCCTGCTCCATGATGCGAAAGCCGGCGGCAGTGGCCAGATAGTGGCCCGAGGTGACGACGCGCCGCGTGCCCATGACAACCGGGCGAGTGGTGAACGTAGAGGTAGCGTTTGGCATGCCGGCCATCATAGCGCAGCGGTAGAGATAGGGCTTGTCCAAATGGGAAGGTACAAGTCCTGCCTCTACGTTTCCAAATCCGGCTCGCTCTGGCTAGAGGGGGACAACACTTCGCGGAATTGCGAGCCGGGCACACTGGGGCCAACGATGCCGCGCTCTTCCATCAGCTCAATCAAGCGGGCCGCGCGGGTATAGCCGATGCGCAGCCGGCGCTGAAGCAATGAGATCGACGCCTTGCCTTGCAGTCGCACCGTGGCTACGGCGTCCTGGAACAGCTTGTCCTCTTTGTTACCGCCGGCATCTTCCATCACGCTAGACAAAGCGCGGGCCTCGTCCCAGGTCAATGGCTCACTGCTCTGGGGCAGCGGCATCTGCACAGCCTGCGCAGCGCTGTCAAGCGTGCCGGTCATGGGGATGGAGGGCGCGCTCAACGACGCGGTGAGCGGATCGCCGGTTTCGACGCTGCCGGCCTGAGCGCGCCAATGACGCACAACGGTGTTGATTTCCTTGTCGGACACCCAACAGCCCTGGGCGCGCGTGGGCAGCGGGCTGTCGGGCGTGACTACCAGCATGTCTCCGCGCCCGAGCAGCTTTTCGGCGCCCGGCGTATCGAGGATGACGCGCGAGTCGACGCTGGTGGCGACGGTGAACGCGATACGCGCCGGGAAGTTGGCTTTGATCAGCCCGGTGACGACATCCACACTGGGGCGCTGCGTGGCGATGATGAGGTGAATGCCGGTCGCGCGCGCCATCTGCGCCAGCCGGCACAGTGTTTTCTCCGTCTCGTCCGGCGCGAGCATCATCAGGTCGGCCAGCTCGTCGATGATGACAACGATGTATGGGATCTTTCTGAGATCTTCGGGCGCTCGCCCAGCTTCCCCATCCTGGCGCGCCTGAATCTCGCCTACTTTTGCGTTGAAATCGACGATATTGCGCACGCCGTGTTTGGCAAACACGCGATAGCGGTTTTCCATCTCGCGCGTCACCCAGGCCAGCACGCCGGTGACTTTTTCGAGATCCACAACCACCGGCGACAGCAGGTGTGGGATGCCGTTGTAGCCGGTGAGTTCGACGCGCTTGGGATCGACCATGAGCAGGCGCAGGTCTTCTGGCGAGTTGTGACACAACAAGGCAGTGATGATGGCGTTGACGCACACGCTCTTGCCCGAGCCGGTCGTGCCGGCGATCAACAAATGCGGCATGGCCGTCAGATCTGCAACAACAGGATGCCCACTCACATCCTGCCCCAGCCCCAGCCGCAGGCGGCTCTTGCGCGCCAGATGTGCGAACTCCTCCGACTCCATCACGTCGCGCAACGATACCAGCGACACTTCTGAGTTGGGCACTTCAATGCCCACGATGGCCCGGCCGGGCACGGGCGCCTCGATGCGGATGCGCGGGGCCGCCAAGGCCAACGCAAGATCATCGGCCAGCGACGCAATTTTGCTGACCTTGACTTTGATCTGCTTGCCGCCTTTGGTGTCGATGAAGCCCGGCTCGACACCAAACTGGGTGATGGTCGGTCCCTGGTTCACTTCAACCACGCGCCCCGGCACCCCAAACGAGCGCAGCGTCTCTTCGATGACCTGGGCGCGCTTGCGGATGTCAGCTTCTTTGAGCGAGGCGTCGTTGCCGGGTTCAAGCACCTTTTCGACAACGGGCAGCTTCCAGTCCTGACGGCTTTCGATGCGCGAAGTGATGTGTGGCTGCGCGGGGCCGGCCGCAACCGGCTGAGCAGATGCGGTTGAGGCCGCCGGGTCTGGCCCGCCGATGATGCGCGGCGGGGGCAATTTGCGCGATGGTTCGGCCGGAGTTGCTAATGGTGCGCGATTGCGGCCGGGTGGGTTGATCATCGGTGTGGGATTGGCCGGCGGCGTAGCAGGGCGTCCGTTGCCTGTGATGGGCCGGGCCGGCGGGATGTCTGCTTCTTCGGCGGCATCCGAGAGGGCCGGCTTGCGCGCTGGCTGCCTGCGTCTGAGGCCGTTGATGATTAGGTCGCCCATGGTGCTGCGCGCCGGACGGTCGTTGGCGCGCCGGTTTGTGCGCTCGCCCGGCTCGCGATCCCACGCCGGCACGATGACGCCATCGGGGCCGGCCTCCCGCTCGGTGGGGCGGCCCTCCACGAGATGCCGAATGAACTGAATCAGTTGCGCGATGGAGAGCCGGGCGGTCAGCATGATAGCCGCCCACCACACAATCATGACGATGAGCAATGTGCCGACATTGCCCAGCGCGCTGCTCAGCCCATCCACCAGGCCGGCGCCGACGCGTCCACCGCCGGCATTGGCAGCGGCCAGCGCCTCGCTGTTCGGATACATCGCCATGCCGATGATGTGGAATGTCATCAGCGCGGCGACGAAGGCGATCAGCACGCCGAGAATGCGCAGCGGCGCAAGGCGGGGAAAACGATCCCCAAACCGGCGCAATACCAGGTAGAACCCAAACAGGCCCATGACGATGGGCGCCAGCAGCACGCCCCAGCCGAACGCCGCGCCCAGGATGCGCAGCCAGTCAGCCGTAATCTCTCCCTGGCCGCCCGGCGACAATGCGCTCAGGATGGTGAGCAGCGCCAGACCGATCAGCAGGTAGCCGAGCAGGTCCAGCCACTGATCGGTGGTGAGCAGCGGCTTGTCCGGCGCCGGTCTGGCCTTGTTACCTTTTCTGGGCGAGCCTTTGGCCGCAGGCTTGCGCGCATCGTATCGCATAGGACAGGTGTTCTATCGAGACGGCTATTGTAGCGCATTACAGTGGGCAGAAGCGCAGCCGGCCTGCCTATAATCTCCGCCGATGACACGTGTTTTCGATGTGCGCACAGAACCGGCGGCAATTGCTTTTGCGGCAGAGGTGATTCGCCAGGGCGGCCTGGTCGCGTTTCCCACCGAAACGGTGTATGGTCTGGGCGCGAATGCGCTTGATGCCGACGCGGTCGCCAAAGTTTTTAGCGCCAAGCAACGCTTGTTGAATGATCCGCTGATTGTGCATGTCGGCGCGACAGAGGATCGACCTGACGTGATTTCAGAGTTGGTCCGACAAGACATTCTGGGCGCGCTGTCTGCGCCGCAACACGCCGTGGCGCAGAACCTGGCGCGCGCATTCTGGCCCGGCCCATTGACGCTGGTGCTTCCGCGCGGCGAGCGCGTCCCGCTCATTGTCACCGCCGGTCAGGACACGGTGGCGGTGCGCGTGCCGGCTCATCCGATCGCCCTGGACTTGATTCGTTGCAGCGGTGTTCCGATTGCCGCGCCCAGCGCAAACCGTTTTGGACATGTCAGCCCGACGACAGCTCAACACGTGCTCGACGATCTGGATGGTCGCATTGATGTCGTGCTCGATGGCGGGCCAACGCCGATCGGCATCGAATCGACGGTGTTGGATCTGACAGAAATTCCGCCGGTCGTGTTGAGGCCCGGCGGCTTGATTCGTGCACGGATCGAAGCGTTGATTGGGCCGCTGCGCGATCGATCTGTGGGCGCCGAGGACTCGGCGGAGCATGACGCGCGCCCCCAGCAATCGCCGGGATTGCTGAGCAAGCACTATGCTCCGCGCGCCGAATTGCGCGTGGCGCGCACGACCGCCGAGCTGATCGAAACCCGCCGCGTGTTGATGGGTCAGGGGTTGAGTGTGGGGTTGCTCATCATGGACGCGCAACAGGCCGATTGCGCCGGCCTGGCGCCGGTGTTCACGCTGGGCCATGATCTGGATAGTGTGGCGCGCAATGTATATGCCGGCCTGCGCGCCCTGGACAGCGCCGGCGTCGATGTCATTCTGGTCAGCGAAGTGGAAGCCCAGGGCATCGGCGAGGCCATTGCCGACCGGCTGAAGCGCGCGTCACGCGGCAGGCCGGCCTCCACCCCTTCAGACTGAGGCGCCGGCCTGCGCTAGGGTGTTGGAGACAGCACGCCCGGCAGGTCGAGCGCGGTGGCGTCTGCCGGCGCAACAATGCTGATCGCCGCGCCGTGATCGCGCAAACGCACATCGGCCTTGAACACGATCACTTTGTTCTCGCCATCCGTGCTGCCCAGGTCAACATTCATTTGCAGGCGATGGATGTAGCCGTCGTCGCAGGCCCAGAGTGTGAATTCGCCCGCCCGCACAGACAGGCTGCCGATGCCGGGCACAGCGTTTGCCCCAAATGCGGCCAGCGCTTCACGGGTTGCCGGGGCATTGGCGCTGTACACATCGCAAGAGCGGCCCTCGAATTCCTGGCTGCTTGTCTGCTCGAACGCAAATTGGCCTGCGTTGTCATCGGCCAATCGGCGCAGGAACTGGAGCGTGTCCACCGGCGCTTGCGCCAGGCCGGCTTGCGCCTCTGGCAGGATGTACCAACGCTCTTCGAGCGCGCCGAGCAAGGGCGCCGGGCCGCGCAAGTAGGTTTTGCCATCTGCTGCAATCACCTGCGCCCCGTCCTGACTGCCCCCCACCAGCGCAGCAACCAGTCCGCTCATGGTGAAAGCGGCGTTGGGTTGGTTGTATTGGCCGGTGAGCGCCATCAACGTCACCTCGGCATCCGCTTCGCCCCCTGACAGCGCGGCGAAGGGCTGGCCTGCTCCTGTCATCGTCATTTCGATCTGATACGACGCTGCGGCGCTGGTTTTGAGAATTGCGGCTTGCAACCTGGTGCCGGCCGGCGATTCAAACGCGCCGGGTGTGGCCGGCGCGGGAGTGCTGGTCGGCGGGACAGGGGTGGCGGTGGGTGGGGCCGGCGTCGTTGTGGGGATCAACAGGGTCACGGCCAGCGTGACCACCGGTGACCGGGCCGGCGCCGGCATGCTGGCGCACGCAGCCAGCAAAACAGGGAGTGCCGCCAGCGCCAGCGCGGCCCTTATCGCTCGTTGTGTCATTCTTCTTGCCCCGACTGATTTTCAACGTCAGTTTAGCAGAGCCGCGCGAGAACAGCAGTTCACCGTTGCGGCGCGCTCGATCGGCAGTCGCGCAGATCGAACGGGTAGCGCGCCGCTTGTTGTTGCCAGTAGCGTTGCAGGGTGACGCCGTTAGAAGGATTAGTGGAGTTCGGCGTGTATGTGCTTGCGATCATACCGATGCCCAGATCATCGACGGCTACCCGGCTGTTTTGCCAACGGGTGAATACAAACGGCGCAGCATCCAGCAGATATCGGTTCATTGTCTCGACATCGATGCCGTAAACGATGTTGTCGCCGGACAGGAGTTGGCGTGTGTCCGGGTCTGGATCGGTGAGCCAGTCGGGCTGATTGATCACGATGATGTTGTGGGCGTTGTAGCCGCGCGCCACATCCACAAAGCGCTGAGCGATGGCGCGCTGGCGGACTGGGCTGACATCACGAATGGCGTCGGCAGGATCGAACCACACACCCGGATTGTTTTTAAGGTAGTCGATCATCAGGCGCAGCCAGCTTTCAGCGTCATTGACGCGCTGATTGACCGGCGTCTGTACGATGTCCCCCCAACTGAGAATGACCAGAAGCCCCAGGCGATTGGCCTGTCGAACGAAGTCGGTGACGGGGCCGGGGATGAAAGTGGGCGTGATTTCATCGTCGGCGACGCGCAGGCGCACAATCTTTGCGCCGGCTGCGGCCAGGTCGCGCAGGCGGGCGTCGGGCTTGTAGTCGCTGGCGTTCATCTCGGTCAGGGTGGGGAGGTTGGCGCCGTGCAGGACGACGCGCCGGCCGGCTTCATCGCGGATCGCTGGGCCATCGACGTGTAGCCGGCATAAGCGGGCCGCTTCGGCTGTCATTTCGGCCGCGATGGATTGCGCTTCGCCGCTCCAGCGCGGGACACAGGCGACAAGCGCTGCTTGCGCGAGCAGCGCGACGATGAGGATGAGTTGGCGTAACGTCTTCAATTTTAAACTCCGGCGTCGTGATATACTATCGGCCCACGCCGAAGTGGCGGAACTGGCAGACGCGCACGACTCAAAATCGTGTTCCCTAAAGGAGTGTGGGTTCGATTCCCACCTTCGGCATCTTCCTTCTGTTCCTCTTGCGCCTTTGTTTTACGGCCAGCGATATTCCAACTCTGGCCCGCTGCTGAATGACTGGTCAATCGGCAGTCCCAACAGGGCAAACAGCACTTGCCGGCTCAGCCCGCCCAGGAACGATGTCAGCGTTGAGCTGGAGCGATAGCGAATGACGCGCGGCTCGCCGGTGATGCCGCCCAGCTCGGCTGCTTTTTTGATGCCATCGTCGATGTTGCCCAGTTGATCGACCAGTTTAGCCTGCAACGCCTGCCGGCCGGTCATGATGCGACCATCGGCTATTTTGCGCACCTCGGCCTCGCTCATCTTGCGCCCCTGCGCCACCACCTTCACAAACGAGTCGTAGGTTTCGTCGACGATCGCCTGGAGCAACGCGCGCTCCTGGTCAGTCAGGCCGCGCGCCGAACTGCCGATGTCCTTATACGGCCCGGATTTGATGGCGTTCACCCGAATGCCTACCTTTTCGTACAGCCCTTCCAGGTCTTGCAGGTTCAGGATGACGCCGATGGAGCCGGTGAACGTGTCGGGGTTGGCCACGATGTGATCGGCGGCCATGGCGATGTAATAGCCACCGGAAGCCGCTGTGGCGCCGAACACAGCCACAATCGGCTTGTCGGCCTCTATCAGTGCCTGGTATATCTCATTCGTGGGGACGACCGAACCGCCGGGGCTGTTGATGCGCAAGACGATGGCTTTCACATCGGCGTCCTTGGCGGCCTGACGGATGAGCGGCACCAGTCGGGCAGACGTAGCCACGGTGTCGGTGCTGAGGGGCGAACTATCGTCACCGCTGACGATCCCACCGGTGATGTCGATGATGCCCACTGCCGGCCCGCTGGTTGGGCCGGACACGTGCACCGGCCCACCGGACAACGGCGTGCTGGGCGCGTCGGCGCGCGCCGGGGCGGTCAACCCGGCCAGACCGGTGAACGTCGCGGCAATGATGGCCAGGCACGCGCAGATGGGCATGGCGAAGCCGATCACCACGCCGGCCAATGTCCACGCGGCAGTGCGGTTCTTGGGCTGGGGGGGCGGTTGAAATGAAGGTTCCATTTTATTCTCAATCTCCTTCTGGTTGAACCACGATTAATCTGCCAAGACTCTACCATGAGCAGCGCGCGAGTCGATCTGCGGTAGTCCGCAGGCGCAATTGCCGGCCGGCGTTACACTCAGGGATGACGAAGTCACGCGCGGCGCCGGGTTCGGTCCGCACGCCGGTTGATCGATTGCAGAAAGCGACGTGTTGATGGAAATTCAGTGCAGCACTGAATACATCCGGCTCGGCGGTGGAGTACAACCGCGACGCCAGGTTGGCTTCGCAGATGGTGGTGTGGACGGCCCTGCTGAGCGCCGTGACCCTTACCGGCTGGCTGCTGGCGGCGAGGTGACGCCAGACGACTGTATCATCCTGTTCGAGGTGACCGCATCTCTGCCGGGCGCTTCAGTTTTGTCGTAACCAGCTTGCCACTGCTGTTGCAACGTCGTAACGCAGCCAGTCTAACTGCAGGTAATGGCCGCTGTCGAACTCCACGATTTGGGCGCCCACCTGGGTGCTCCAGTTGCGCAAGGCGATTGGAGAAACAACATTGTCGTAGCGGGCGATGACAATCAGCACAGGCTTACCTGTTTGGCCCAGTTTCTGCCACTCTGCGCGCAGGGCAGCCTGCCGTTCTGGCAAGAACTGATCATCGGCCAGCAGGCCCGGCTTTTCAACCGAGAAAGGCCGGCCGGCGTACTTGTCAAGATACTGTTGCATCAGCGCGCGCGACACAAACATGCCTTGAAAGGCGCTGCCAGGCCGGCCGGCTTGCAATGTCTGTCGCACAATCGGCCGCACTACGTTTGGCAAAATCAGCGACCGAATTGGCGTCGAGTCCAGCGGCACGACAGGGGCCAACAGTGCCATGCGCTGCACGGCATCTGGGGCTTGCAACGTGATACTGATGGCAACAGGCCCGCCCCAACTGTGCGCGATGAGCTGAATGGGTCTGCCTTCGTTGCGCGACTGAATTGCCCGTAAGACGCTCAGCGTGTCGCGCACGTAATCCGCGCGGTTTGCGTCAGGAACAGCAGATGAGTCAAAGTGGCCGCGCCAGCTCAATGCGTACACGTTAAACTCCTGGCTGAAGGCGCGCATCCACGGCTCCCAAGACCATGCCCCGCCGCCTGCGCCGTGGATCATGAGTACGCTCGCGTCGTGCCCGGATTCAACGGCGTATACACGCACAGTGGCGATCGCATCTGTCTGTGTCTCGAACCAGGAATACGAACTGATATCTGGATCAGTAAATGAGGCACCAGCTTGGTCAGCGCGCTGAATGAGCGCATCTGACGGCCGCTGTGCGCCGGCTTGCAGGCTGCTCAGATCATAGGCGACAACTGCCAGCGCGATTCCAAGTGTGATGAGCAGTCCCAGTGTCACGTAAAGGCGCTGCTTTAGGCGCGGCTTTGTTCGTCGAATCATGGGTTAAGGCAGTGTTTTGCAGGTGGCAAGTATAAGCAGGCGCGAAGCTGCGCATTTCAGCCGGCGCGGTCACAGCCGGCCCAGCACAATCGGCCCGGCCGGATTGGGTGTCTCGCTGCCGCCGGCCGGTTCGACAGTGACCCCGATGTTTTGGAACTTTGAGAACGGCTCGGTGCTGCGCACGATCAGCCGGCTGACGCCCGATGCATCGGTGTTGAAGACACTCGACGGCAAGCGCTGGTTGCGGTTGATGAGCCACAACTGGTAGGTTTGGTCAGACGGTAGGGGCGGCAGATTGGCTACCGACACGTAAGCGATGGTGGACTGTGGCGCGTAGAACACAGTGACTGTGGCGCTTCTGAAGGCGTTGGCGATACCGGGCAGTGTGGCCACGCGCACGTTGGGTTGCAACAGCACCGACATTTCCATCTGGGTCTGGGCCAGCGCAGCTTCCCTTTCGCTGATAGACGCGCGCAAAGTTGCTATATCCTGCGTTAACCGTTGTGCCTCGGACTGAGATTGCGCAAGTGCCTGCTGCGTTTGCGCCAGTGTAGCCTGCGCCTGATCCAGATCGCGTTCGAGCTGGATGACGCGCGCTGTCGCTGCGTCGAGCGCCTTCTGGATCACGCCGGCGTCTCGTTGCAATTGAGCGGTCTGCTCGCGCAGCACAGTGGCCTCCTGCTCGGCGTCTTGCAGTCGTATCGCCAGCAGCAGGGCGACTGCCACTGCAACGGCGGCTGCAACTGCCGATAGTCCGGCGAACAGCCAGGCCGGCCAGGCGCGCTGTGAGCGCTCGTCGCGCAGGCGTGTAAAGCTCGGCCCGGCCGAAGCGTTGCGCGGTTTGCGCTGAATGCGCCGCAGGCCGGCGGCCGGCGCAGCCGGCGATGACGCAGCGGGCGGTGTAGCCGGCAACGATGCGTCGATCTGCTCCAGCAGACGTTGCTTGAGCGCCGGCGATGGCTGAACCGGTTCCACCGACGCCAGAATCAGCGTTGCCATGGCCCGGTCGCGTGCTAGCTGCGTTTTCAGTTGCGATGATTCGGCTATCTCCAGGCGCAATTCATCAGCCTCGTGCGCCTCCAAAGCGCCCAGGGTGTAGAGGGTTACTTTCTCTTCCTGTGTCATGCGTCGTCCAATCCGGGTTCAGGCCCGAACTCGGGCAGCTTTTGTCTGAGCAGCAACATCGCCTGCCGTGCGCGGCTATGCACGGTGCCCACCGGTTCGCCCAGCCGCTCGGCAATCTCGCGGTGTGTCAGCCCGGAGAAGAAGGCTAGCTCGATCACGCGCCGATGTGGTTCCGGCAGGCCGGCGATGGCCTGGCGCACACGCTGGCGCGAGATGTTCAGATGCGCCTCTTCATGCACATTGGCTTCTTCGTCGAGGATGTCCCATTCAGCCTCAGGAGCTGTCCCGGCGCCATCAAGTGTGTTCTGGCCTGAGTCGCGGTCCAGCTCAAGCGTGCGTCTGGCGCGCCGCCGGCGCAGCGCGTCGATCGCCATGCGGTGCACGATGGTGAGCAGCCAGCTTCGCACGTTGCCGCGCGCTGCATCGAATTGTTCGGCGTGCCGCCACAGGCGCAGAAAGGTTTCTTGCGTCACTTCTTCGCTTGCGGCGCGGTCTTCTAGAATGCGCTGCGCGACGCCGTACACCTGGCCGGCATAGCGATCGTAGAGCATCTCGAATGCGTCGCGGCTTTGCAGTGCAATCAGGCGTACTAGCCGGGCATCGTCTGCGTGTGTGTCTGAAGTCATCATTGGGCGTGCCTTTGCGGCGTCCCTCGCCCATCCATTCAACCACAAACCGGTTAAGCCGGCAATGGGGCGCAGTAGCAGCATTGCCGTTGCGGCGGCCACACGTTGCTCTGTGCGATATGGAACTGTTTGCATGTTTATGCCCATGTCCGTGACACCATCCTGCGCGCTACGGCAGACCGATAAAAAACGGGGCGCTGGCTGCGCCCCGTCACTCCAAGTGGACTGAGTGTCCTGACCTGTCACGCTCAACTTATCGCGCCGGTGGCAGTAGCACGCTGTCGATTACGTGAATGATCCCGTTGCCGGCAAACACGTTGGCCAGAACCACCGTGGCGTCATTGATCTTGACGGTGTCGCTGACGGTGGCAGTCAGCCGGCTGCCCTGCAGCGTGCGCAGGCTGCCGTGCTTGAGCACAGCATCGGCGTCGAGGCTGCCCCGCGCCACGTGGTAGAGCAGGATGCTGCGCAACTGGGCGCGATTCTTGGGCTTCAGCAGCTCTTCGACCGTGCCGGCGGGCAACTTGGCGAACGCCTCATCGGTCGGAGCGAATACAGTGTAAGTGCCGCTCTTCAGCGTCTCGACCAGGCCGGCGGCTTGCAGCGCTGCGGCAAGTGTGGTGAAGCTGCCGGCTTCGACGGCGGTCGTGACGATGTCCTTGGGTGGAATCAGCACGGTGTCGATGACGTGGATGATGCCATTGGTGGCCTTGATATCGGCAGCGATCACGTTCGCATCGTTGATCTTTAGGGTCGCCTCGCCGACGCGAATCCAGGCGCGACCGCCGAGCAGGGTGCGCACACTATTATGGTGCGCCAGCGTCTTGGAGGCGAGCCGGCCACGCACCACATGGTACAGCAGGATGTCGGTCAGGGCCTGCTTGTTCTCGGGTTTCAGCAGCTCTTCGACCGTGCCGGCGGGTAGCTTGGCGAACGCCTCGTCGGTCGGGGCAAACACGGTGTAGGATCCTTTCTTCAGCGTGTCGGTCAGGCCAGCGGCTTCGATGGCGGCAACCAGCGTCTTAAAGTTGCCGGCGGCGATGGCGGTGTCGATGATGTTGGTTGGCTTGGCGGGCGGAATCAGAACCGTGTCGATGACGTGAATCACGCCGTTGCTGGCGCGCACGTCGACGACGATTACCTGCGCGTCGTTGATGAATACTTTGCCATCGTTGACCTTGATGGCGATGGTCGCGCCGTTGAGCGTGCGGGCGCTCTTCAGCTTGACGACCCTGTTGGACTCGAACTTGCCGCGTACCACGTGATAAGTCAGGATGTCGATCAACGCTTGCTTGTTCTCCGGCTTGAGCAGTTCGTCGATCGTGCCGGCCGGGAGCTTGGCGAAGGCGTCATCGGTGGGGGCGAACACGGTAAGCTGGCCGGGTGCACTCAGCGCATCGACCAGTCCGGCTGCCTGAATGGCCGCAACCAACGTGCTGAATCCGGGCGTCTCTGACGCAATCTCGACTATGTTCTTGGCGGGTTGCGCCGAGGCGAGCGATGGGCTGGCGATTACGCTCATCATCAGCGCGCCGGCGGCCATGGCTTGCAGGGCGGTTCGTCGATTCATCTTCTTCATCTGTTTCACTCCATCCGACTAGATTATTCAAACCATCCTTATCTGTGCAAACTGTGCACAATCTTTATTACGCAGAGGGGTGCCGCATGCATGATGCCGGGGCTAAGAGTTTGATAAATTGCCGGTAAGAGGTTGGCGAGTGGGGTATGGTCCTCGCTGCCGGCGGGATCGACGGCGCGCTGCCCGAGCGGCCATCGTTTGAGTTGCCCACGCCGCGCAGCCCGGCGAACCACCACTCGACACCGAGGCTGGTTGGGAGGCGTACCGGGCCGTTACGCGTGAGCAGGGCAAGCGGACGCCGCAGCCGCTGAAGCTGCTCAACCCTCAGCCCAGGGTCAGCAAGGTGTTGACAACCACCGGCTTCAGTGCCTTCCTGGAGATTTACACCGATCTGGACGCGGCCATCGCCTCGTTCTGACCGGCCGGCAGGTAGGCGACCGTTTGCGGCCCTTCGGGCATGATGCAAAGGGTTGCCTGCGGGCCGTAGCGCGCGCGCAACTCGGCCAGCGTATCCTCGATGCGCCGGCATGGCTTCAGCAGCGCGGCCCGAATTTGATCGTCGCTCAACCCATCGCTGCGTAGATACACATCGGCCTTCAGTTGAACCAGCGCCTGGATGTGCGCTTCCCATTGATCCTGCACCGGCTCGCGCAACGCCAGGATGCGGTCGAGGAGTTCGCGCGGGCCGGCCGATTCGCGCAACAACTGGCCGTACAGGCCGTGATCGGGGATGCCGTCGCAGCATTCGGCGGCGGCAATGATGGCGCCACCCGGCTTGACGATTTGCGCGGCCGCGCTCATCCCTTTCACCGTTTGGTACAGGTTCATGTCCAGGGGATAGCCAGAATTGGTCGTCACCACGATGTCGAACAGATGTGGCGCAGGACGCATAGCCGTCTGGCGCACGAAAGCGCAGCCGCGCGCGTGCGCTTCATCCAGATCGCCCGCAAACACGCCGGTGATCTGCTTGTCTTTGTTCAGACTGACGTTGAGCAGAAACAGGCGCGCGTCGGGCGTGCTGGCCCCGGCTTTCAAAGCTACTTCGCGCGCTTCCTCCCAGATCGGGTTGCCATGTGTGATGCCCCACGTGGCGTTCGGGTGGCCGATCATGCCGGCGTCGTGGTTGCCTAATACTGTTTTCAGGCCGGCCATGCCGGGCATGATGGCTTTGCCGCCCCCGGAGAAGCCGGCGAAGAAGTGCGGCTCGATGAAGCCGGTCAGAATCTTTACATCACACCCAACCATCTCCCGGTTGAGCCAGATTTCATGGCCGCGACTGCTCACCCCCAGGCATACTTGCGTCGATGGGTCGAAGGCATTGTTTTGAACAATGCGATATTGATCCACGACGGCGTCACCCAGCATCTGGCGCAACTCGGCCGGGGTGTTGGGGCGATGGGTGCCCAGCGCATTGAACAGCGTGATGGCCTCGCGCGGTGCGCCAAGATCGGCCAGCCCGGCCAGCACAGCCGGCAGGATGATGTGGTTCGGTGTGGGGCGGGTGATGTCGCTGAAAATGACGCCGATGCGCTGATGATGCAGGCTGCCCAGATCGTGCAAGGCGCGCATGGCTTCGCGGATGGTGTGGGCGGGATCGGGCAGGCTGGGCGCATGGGCCGGCTCGATCACCGTCGCGCCCCAGGCAGCGGGGATGTCGATCCACAGACCGTTTTTGCCATATGCGAGTTTGATTTTCATGGCGTTGGATGCTCCTGATCTGCCGGCGGTCAAGAGCGCGCCGACATCCATGCAGGGCGCTCGACTTTGACCATGATTGTGCCGTTGCTCAGCACATGCACAGGGTATGTGCGCAGCCGCGGCCCCGTTTTGGGGAAGACACATGCGCCGCTGCGGGCGTCGAAGCGATAGCCGTGATCGGGGCAATCGACCTCACCCGTGCCGTTGTCAAGCGAGCCGTAGGACAGGTCGCCGAGAGCGTGCGGGCAGAGGGACGTGAACGCGACGACTTCGACGCCGGCCAGGCTGTCCATTTTGTCCAGCACGGCCAACAGGATCGGTTCGCCGTCCACATCGACGCGCCTCATCCGGCCACGTTGCAGGTCAGAGAGTTGGGCAACGGGGGTGAAGCCGGCCAGGTCCTGATTGGGCAGTTCGCCGAAGAGGGAGTCTGTCATCGGCGGGATTATAAAAGGCCGGCTGCGTCGGTGTGACACAGCCGGCCGATTGCGCGCGCGGGTGTGATGCGTGTCAGGAACTGCGCGGGTCGAAGGCGTCGCGCAGACCGTCGCCCAGGTACATGAAGGCCAGCATGGTGATGATGATGACGAGGCTGGGGAAGAACACGACGTGGGGCAGGGCGCGCAGCACGGCAAATCCGTCGTTGAGCATGACGCCCCAGCTGGGGGTGGGGGGCACCAGGCCGATGCCCAGGAAGCTGAGGCCGGCCTCGGCCATGATGGCGGCCGGCACGCCGAACGACAGGAAGATCATCAGCGAGCCGATCAGGTTGGGGAGCATGTGGCGCAGGATGATGTGTCGCGCCGGCGCGCCCAGGGCATGAGATGCTTCCACAAACGCCTGGCTTTTTAGCTGCAAGACCTGGCTGCGCACCAGGCGGGCCGGGCCGACCCAGGCCGCGATCGACATGGCTATCAGCAGATTGATGAAGCCGCGTCCGAAGGCGGCCATGAAGATGATCAGCAGCAGCATGGTAGGGAAGGCGTACAACGAGTCGGTGATCCGCATGAGGATCGTGTCCACCTTGCCCCCATAGTAGCCGGCGATGGCGCCCACGACGGTGCCGATGAAGATGGTCAGGCCCTGACTGAGAAAGCCCACAGCCATCGAGATGCGTGCGCCGTGAATGATGCGGCTCAGAATGTCTCGGCCCTGCTTGTCCGTGCCGAACAGATGCTGCGCGCTGGGGGGCTGGCGCAGGGCGGTGAAGTTAGGCTTGATCGGGTCGTATGGGGCGACAATGTCAGCCAGCGCGCCAATGAGCGCAAAGAAGAGGATTACGTACAGGCCGAGGGCCGCGCCACGGTTCTTGAGCATCCGGCGGAACGCCTTGGCCCAGGGGTTCTCTGGCGCGCGCATGGCCGGATGGTCCGGCGCACTTTGCTCGTTCCGAACTCGTTTTCTCAGCGTTTCCAGCATGTGACTCTGCTTCCTTTCCCGCTGTCTGCGCTGGCCGCCGCGTTCATGAATAGCGGATGCGTGGGTCGATGATCCCGTAGGCTACATCCACAGCCAGATTCATGAAGATGACCAGTCCGCCAAAGATGATAGTCTGGGCCATGATCATGGGGTAATCGCGCCCGCCGATGGCGCCGACGAAGGCGTTTGCAACGCCAGGAATGGTGAAGATTTGCTCTACGAACACCGATCCGGTCAACATGCCGGCCAGCGTGGGGCCGGCGACTGTGATGACCGGGATCAAGGCGTTCTTCAACACGTGCCGCAGGATGACGACGCGCTCCAGCAACCCTTTCGCGCGCGCCGTGCGCACGTAGTCCTGCTTGATCACTTCGAGCATGCTGGCGCGGGTGAAACGCGCAGTGGTGGCCAGCGGGCCAAGCATGAGCACCAGAATGGGCATCACCATGCGTTCGGGCGTACCCCAGCCGGTGACGGGAAACCAATGGAGTGTCAGCGAAAACAGCAGGATTAACCCGATGGCCAGGACAAAACTGGGCACGGCGACACCGATGACGGCGATGAACATGCTGGCATAGTCAATGAAGGTGTTGCGATAGACGGCGGCGACGATGCCGAGCAATGTGCCCAGACTGATGGCCAGCAGCGCGGCGATCAACCCCAGTTGAGCCGAAATGGGCCATGTGCGAGCGAGAATATCCTGCACGTGCTCGTTGCGGTAGGTGAGCGAGAGACCCAAGTCGCCTCGGATGAATTTGGTGAACCACAACACATATTGCACCGGCACCGGCTTGTCCAGGTCATACTGCTCGAGCAGTTGCTTGCGCATGGCCGGGGTGATCTTGGCGGCGTTTTCCGGGTCGTCGAGGCCGAGCGGGCTGCCGGGCGTGACTTTGGCGACGAAGAAGGTGATCAGCGACAACACGAACAAGGTGAAGATCGCCTGAAGGACGCGGCGGACAATATATTGCCACATGATGTGCGCAAGTCAGCGGTCAGCGATCAGGAATCAGATGGCATCTTGCGAATGCCATCTGACTCCTGAGAGTGGGCTGGATCAGCTTTCGACACTCACGCGGCGATAGGTTGGCCCCATGCCGGTGACGTAAACGCCCTTGACGCGCGGCTTCATCATCAGGTTGGCTACGTAATAGTAAATGGGGATGAGGTAGGGGTCTTCCCAGGTCAGGATGCGATCGGCCTGACGATAGAGTTCATGCCGGCGGGCTGGATCGGCGCTCCGGGCCGCTTCCTCGACCAGCGGCGCAACCCGATCGGTGCTCTTGTAGCCGCCCCATTCGGGGATCTTGCTGTAATCGCCCTTGAGCCGGCCGGTCACCATGAAGTTCATGGAGTTGTGCGAGTCAGGGAAGTCCATCCCCCAGCGTTCGCGCCACAGATGTAGCCGGCGCGGCTCCTGTTCGCGCCACGCGCCGCGCGCGCCGGGATCCATCAGCGCCAGCTCCATCTCGATGCCCAGCACGTCCTTGTACATGGCGGAGATGGCCTCGAACATGGTCTGGTAGTCGTCGGTGTGGTTCGAGTTGATCCAGAACTTGGGGAAGCCTTCGCCGTTGGGGAAGCCGGCGTCGGCCAGGAGTTGTCGGGCCTTATCCGGGTTGTAGGCCATCTCTGGGTTGAGGTCTTTGTCGTAGCCCAGCATGGTCGGCGGCAGGAATTGATAGGCTGGGGTGACCGTTCCCGCCAGCACATCCGCAATGGCATCTCGATCGATGGCGATAGCCAGTGCCTGGCGCACGCGCACATCGTCGAACGGTTTGGCGCTGACCGGGATGAGCATGTACTGTGTGAACAACTCGGCGTAGGTGATGAGTTGTTGCGACAGAACCGGGTCGCTCTTGACGCGCGGCAGGTCGCCGGTGGGCACCTCGATCACATCCAGTTCGCCTGTTTCATAAGCGGCGATGGCGGTGGCCTGGTTCTTCAACATCCTGACGGTTAGCTTGTCCAGACCAGGGGCCTGCTCGGTGTAGCCATGCCAGTGCTCGTTGGGCAGCAACGTCATGTATTCGTCGCGCTTCCACTCTGTCATCTTGAAGGGGCCGTTGCTGAGCACATACTGCGGCTGGGTCCACTGTGTGTCCTTGCCATACTGCTCGATGCGGTCCTTGGGCAGGGGCGAATAGGTCGGATAGCTGACCATGATGGGGAAGAAGCCAGCCGGCCCGGTCAGCTCGAATTGCAGTGTGTAGTCATCCAGCGCCTTGACGCCGATGGTGTCGGGGTCGGTGGTCACTTTGCCGGCATAGTCGGCTGCGCCCTTGATGATGTCCATCATGTACAGGATGCCGCCGCCGCAGGAGATGTCGGGCGAGACGTTACGCTTGACCGTCCACTCAAAGTCTTTGGCGGTGATGGGTGTGCCATCGCTCCACTTCAAGTCTTTGCGCAGCTTGAATGTCCACACCGAGCTGTCCTCGTTGGGCGTCCAAGATTCGGCGCAGTCGGGGGTTGGCTCCATCTTCTCGTTCAGGTACACCAGTGCGCTGAACATGAGCTGGTTGGTGAAGACGGTGTTGGCGCCGCCAGAGCAGCCGGGGTCGGTGCCGGCGCCAGGGTCGCCGTAGAACGAGGGCATGTTCAGATAAAGGACGCGCTCAGCTCTGGCAGGCGCTTCTGCAGCAGGCGCTTCCTGGGGCGCTTCGGCTGCGGGTGGGGCTTCGGTGGGTGGGGGCGCTTCGCCGGCTGGGGCGGCCGGCCGGGCACCGCCGCCACAGGCGGCTAATCCTGCGGTTGCGCCGGTGAACATGGCGGCCTTCAACAATCTGCGTCGACTGATGCGGTTCGAATTCGTGGACATGGAACACTCCTCCTATAAAAGAATCTTGCCTGACGAATGAAACCTGGTTCGTCGATTTACGCGCTGCCGATTTCGCGGCTCCTGTTTGGCTGGTCACGTCAAGATGAGGTGCGACCTTGCCGGGATTATAGATTCGCCGAGAAGTGTGTCAACTGGTCTGCGCAATTTCTGGGCTATGGCGCAAGCCAACAAAGGCGCTCAGCGTTTCATGCGCGGGTCAAGCGCATCGCGCAGGCCGTCGCCAAGGAACAGGAATGCCAGTTGTGTCAGCGCCAGCACCAGGCCAGGAAACAGGGCCATGTGCGGGTAGCTGCGCAGTACAGCGAATCCGTCATTGAGCATGATGCCCCAGCTGGGCGTGGGGGGCACAAGGCCGATGCCCAGGAAGCTCAGGCCGGTCTCGGCCAGGATCGCGCCGGGCACGCCAAACGAGAATGCCACGATGACGGCGCCGAGCAAATTGGGGATGAGATGGCGCACGATGATGCGGGCGTCGGACGCGCCCAGGCTGCGCGACGATTCGATGAACTCGCGTTGCTTGAGTTGAAGCATCTGGCCGCGCACCAGGCGCGCCAGCCCGACCCAGGCGGTGAAGGCCAGCGCAAACAAGAGGTTCACAAACCCACGTCCGAATGCGGCCATCAGAATGATCAGAAACAGGAAAGTGGGAAAGGCGTAGAAGATGTCGGTCACGCGCATGATGACCGTGTCGACCCAGCCGCCGTAATAGCCGGCCAGCGAGCCGAGAAAAATGCCGATCGTGGCGACCAGCACCTGGCTGGCAAAGCCGATCGCCAGAGACACGCGGGCGCCATGGATGATCCGGCTCAGGATGTCGCGCCCCTGTTTGTCAGTGCCCATCAGATGCTGCACGCTGGGCGGTTGACGCACGGCTGCGAAATCGGTCTTGTAAGGGTCATAGGGGGCAATGACATCAGCGAAGATGGCCATCAGCACAAATATGAGGATGATGGCCAGGCCGACCAGGGAAGCCTTGTTGCGACGCAGCCGGCGGAAGGCGTCACTCCACAGGCTGCTTTGCCTGCGTAGTTTGAGGTTGAGATCGGTTTCAGCTGCGGTGGGTGCGCCATCTGCGGCGCGCGAGTCTTGGGTGGAGGTGGTGCTGTCCACGCTGTCATTCCTCTGCGTCAGTCATAGCGGATGCGCGGGTCGATGATGCCGTAGGCGACATCGACTGCCAGGTTCAGAAAGACGATCAGCGCTGCATAGATCATCGTGTTTGCCATGATCATGGGGTAGTCGCGATTGGCTGCGGCGTTGATGAAGGCACCGCCCATGCCCGGCACGCTGAACATCGTCTCGACGAAAAACGAGCCGGTCAACAGGCCGGCCAGAATGGGGCCGGTGATCGTGACCACAGGGATCAGCGCATTGCGAATGACGTGCTTGATGATGACCCTGCGTCGGGTCAGTCCTTTGGCGTACGCCGTGCGCACAAAGTCCAGGTTGATTACCTCCAGCATGCTGGTGCGGGTGTAGCGCGCCACGCCGGCCATTGGGCCCAGCATCAGCACGAACACCGGCAAGACCATCCGTTCGGGCGTCCCCCAGCCTGACACAGGGAACCATCTCAATTCGACCGAAAAGATCACAATGGCAATGATGGCCAGCACAAAGGTGGGTATTGTCGTGCCGACCACTGAAATGAACATGGTCAGATAGTCGGTCAGCGTGTTGTGGTTGACTGCGGCGATGATGCCCAGCGTCACGCCGAACAGCAGCGCCAAGGATGTGGCAATCAGCCCCAGTTGCGCGGAGATGGGCCAGGTGCGCCCGAGAATGTCAGACACATTCTGGTTGCGCGAGCCATACGACACCCCCAGATCGCCCTGCAGGGCCGCCCTCAGCCAGTTGAGGTACTGCACCGGCACCGGCTGATCCAGCCCATAAACCTCACGATAACGCTTGCGCATTGCTTCGGGGATGCGCGCGCCGATATCCGGGTCGTCGAACCCGAACGGCCCGCCGGGTGTGGCTTTGGCGATGCCGAACGTGATGACCGAGATGGCGAACAGGATGAAGACCGACTGGATGAACCGCCGGATGATGTACTTGCTCATTGCGCGCGGAGGAAACAAATCGCGCGCGCGGCGCCAGCCTGACACCGCGCGCGCCGGAACACATCAAAACAGACAGATCACTTCTCGACTGACACGAATCGGAAGTCTGTTCCGAGGCCGTTCTGAATCAGCCCTTTGACATACGGCTTCACGACGATGTTGTTTGCGCCGTAGTACAGGGGGATGATCTTGGGGTCTTCCACGATCAGGATTTGTTGAGCCTGCTTGTACAACTCGGCGCGCTTGGTCTCATCAAGCTCGATGGCTGCCGCGTCCACCAATTCGTCGAACTTCGCATTGACCCAGGCATAATCCGGATTGTCGGTCCAGATTGCGTCGTTCTTGGGGGTGCTCTTCATGAAGTTCATGCCGCTGGCCGAATCGGGATAATCGTTGCCCCAACCCTGGCGCCAGAAGTGCGGCATCGGCGGCTTGCGCTTGGCCCACTCGCCGCGCGCGCTGGCTTCCATCAACTCCAGTGTCACCTCGACGCCCAGATTTTCCTTCCACATGGCCTGGATCGTCTCGAACAAGGTCTGGTATGTGTCGGTCTGGTTGCTGTTGATGTACAGGGTCGGCATTGGCTTGCCGCCCTCGCCATAGCCAGCTTCAGCGAGCAATTCCTTAGCCTTGCCGGGGTTGAAAGCCAGCTCTTGGCCGAGATTCTCGTCGTAGCCAGGCAGACCCGGCACGATGAACTGATACGCGGGAATGTAGGCGCCCTGCAGCGCGACGTTACACACGATGTCACGATCAATAGCCATGGCGAACGCCTGCCGCACGCGCGGATCGTTGAGCGGTTCCAGCGTCTGGCTGCGGATGATGAGGTACTGCGTGAGTTGATTTGGCTTGCTGCTGTACTCCGCGCCAAGCGTTGGATCGGCCTTGACGCGGGCGATGTCGCCAACCGCAACCTCTGCAAAGTCCAGTTCGCCGGTCTCATAGGCGGCCATCGCTGCGGCTTCCTGCTTGATCATCTTGATGACGAACTTGTCCACGCCGGGTTTCTGGCCGAAGTAATTCGGATCCGGCGCGAACGTCATCTGCTGATCGGGTATCCACTCCACCAGCTTGAACGGACCGCAGGTGACGATGTTTTCGGGCTTGGTCCAGTCTGCGTTGCCGTATCGCTCGATCACTTTCAGCGGCACAGCGGCATAGTTGGGGTAAGTGACCACTATGTCGAAGTAGGGCGTCACCTTCTCGAGCGTGAATTCCAGCGTGTAGTCGTCCAGCGCCTTCACACCGATCTCATCCGGGTTATCGATCTCTTTGCTGTAGTACTGGGTGGCATTCTTGATGAACTCCAGCGTGTAGAGAACACCCGCCAGATCTGGCGCCAGATTGCGCTTGATGGACGCTTCATAGTCCGCCGCCGTTACCGGCGTTCCGTCCGACCACTTGATGTCCTTGCGCAGCTTGAAGGTCCACACCTGACCGTCTTTGGTCTCCCAGGACTCAGCGGCCAGTGGCTGGGCCTTCAGATTCTCGTCGAAATAGACCAGCGGGCTGAATGTCAACTGGTTGATCATCACCGAGGCTGTGCTGCCAGAGGTGCCCGGGTCCACGCCGGCCCCGGGGTCGCCCAGGTAGGCCAGCATCGGCATGGTGAACACGCGCTCGGCAGCTGGCTGCGCGGGTTGGGCAGCCGGCTGGGCCGGCTCCGCGACAGGTGTTTCGCCAATCGCGGGCTCTTCGGCTTTCGGCGCAGCGCCCGGCGTCTGCGCCGAGGGCGCTGCGCAGGCAGCCAATGCGAGGCCTGTGCTCAGCGTTGCGGCGCGCAGAAAGCTGCGGCGGCTCAACGTGACCCTGTTCGTCTTCATCTCAACTCCTCCTTGTCCTTGTCGATAATGCTGATGACACACGAATTGGGCATTCTATGCCTGCCCGGTGTTCGTGCGGTTGCCACGGTCAGAAACTGCACGACGCTTTCCAAAACCTCAGCAAGCAATTCCAGTGTGACATCCCAGATCAGAAGACGCCTGCGCGTTCATGTCGCGGAAGCCGGTCGCGGGAGCTTCGGGTGATGGAGCAGACGAGGCCGGTTTGCGATCAATCGTCCTTAGTCCTTGAGGACTGTACTGCACGGCTGCCGCTTTGTCAAACACGCGACCGCCCGCGACGACAGGAGCCTGGATCAATGACCAATCTACACGCTGATGTGCCCAGGCTGCCGTCATCCCACCAGCTTGTAACCCCGGCCCCGCACCGTCAGCAGATAGGCCGGCTCCTGCGTCCCTGGCTCCAGCTTGGCGCGCAGCCGGCTGACCAGCTTCTCGATCCGCGCGTCGTCCACATCGTTCAGGTAGTTCTCGCCCCACACTTCCGTGACGATGGTGTACTTGTCCACGATCTTGTTCAGCCGGCCATATAACAACAGCAGCAGCTTGTATTCCAGTTCGGTCAGCGGCTCGATCATCCGGCCATCTACATACACATCACCGGCGTCCACATCGACTCGCACGCCCCGCTCGTGCTGATCGGCAGCCAGGGCGTGCCGCTTCACAAATGCCCGCCAGACCTCCCCCACCAGGGGAGCTGCATCGCTCATGTCCGGCGCATCCTCGTTGTCGCGGACATCGTCGGCAAGTGCTTTGGGCAGCAGGCCCTTGACGCGAAGCTGGGCCAGCACGCGGCTATCGGCGCGGGCATGGCTGAACAATGCCATCAGCGCCTCGCGCTCAGGCGGCGTGATTTGCGCCCACAGTCGGGCGCATTCCTGGTGAATGGTGGCATCGCTGTCGAAGGCATGCGCGGCGACCGATTGTGCTTCGCGCTGCGTGCTCTTTGGCGCGCCGGCGGCTACGCGCGCATAGATCTGCGTCACGCTCTTCAGCAGGCCGGGATGCCCGCCTGCCTGGCGCGCCAGGAAATCAAGCTCCTCCGGCTCCAGCGTCAGCCCATCGGCCTTGACCATATCCCGGATCAGATCGCCCGACTCAGCCGCGCTCAGAAACCCGATCCAGTGCGTTTGTGCTGCAAACAATTCGACAAACTCCCCGGCTTCACGGTCGGTGCGTATCTCGGGCAATGGCCGGTCGGTCGCAGTCACATAGGTCAATCGCTCGCCAAAACGATCTTTGGTGGCGCGCAGATTCAGGAACACGCGCCCGTCCAGTTTCTCGAACGGATCGTCGAATTCGTCGAGCACCAGCACGACGCGGCGAGTTGAATCCTGGCACAGCGCCGTCAGCGCGTCGTTGAACGCCAGTGGACTGCGCAAGGGGGTCGGCGGCTCTACCACTTGCTGATATAGCCAGTCCAGGCGGGGCAACAGCCCGTCTTGCGCGCCGGCGCGGCGCAACGCCTCGATGGCGTTGCGCAACACGATCTCGTGCAGGGCGCGCTCGCTCCGTTCCGGCATCAGGTTGCAGTCGACGTGCACGAACAGCCAGTCGCTTTCGGCCTCTTGCCAGAGGATGTCGCGCACTTCCGGCGCGCAGATCGCCCGCAACAAGGTTGACTTGCCTGTGTTGCTCAGGCCGACAATCGATGTGCACTCGGCGGCGCGTATGGCCGACAGCACTATTCCCATTTCACGTTCGCGGATCATGTGATTTGCCTTTTGGCGCGCCTCTCGCAGCGCGCGAACGCCGCGCCAGCTCACGATGAGGAGCAATCAGATGGATACAATTCTATGCGTGGTGATGTTTTTGCTGACAGTGGCCCTGGTGGGTGTGATGACGTGGCTGTATTTCCGCATCATGCGCGGTATTGACCGGTTTGAACAGGAGCCGACACGCTATCTGATTGCCGCGTTCCTGTGGGGCGCAGTGCCGGCCGTGCTGATAGCGCTTATCTTTCAGCTCATCCTGTCCATCCCTGTTTCCCTGATCCTCGGCGAGGAGTCGCTGGGCAGCGCGCTATTCGGGGCGTCTGTTGCCGCGCCGGTGACTGAGGAAATCTTGAAGGGCGCAGCAGTGGCCATTATCTATCTCACCCGCCGCCGCGAATTCGACGGCTGGGTAGATGGCATCGTGTACGGCGCGGCAGCCGGCTTCGGCTTTGCTTTCGTCGAGAACGTGCTGTACCTGATGGGCACAGAGACGGTCGAGGAGTGGTTGGCGCTTTTCTTCCTGCGCGTCATTGTGTTCGGCTTCATGCATGGCTTCTGGACGGCGCTCACCGGCATCGGCTTTGGCGTCGCGCGCAATGCCCGCTCGGGTGCGGTCAAGGTTGTTGCCATCCCGGCCGGCCTCGGCGCCGCCATCGTCTCGCACGTGTTGCACAACACCGCCTTGACGTTGGCTGAAGCCTCGAATGGCGGCACCTTGCCGATTGCGCTGGTCAATTACGGCTTTCTGTTGGCCGGTTTGGTGATCGCCAGCCTCGCCGCCCTGCACCACGACCGGCAGGTGATGAAGACTTATCTGATTGACGAAGTGCCGCTAGTGCTGGCGCCGGACGAATATCAAGCCCTGATTACGGCGCGCTCGGCTGCCGGGGCGCGGTTGGGGCTTGCGCCGGCTCGCCGGCGCGCGTTGGTTCAGGCTGCCGCCGAACTGGCCCAGAAAAAGCGCCAGCTTGTTCGGCTGGGCGAGGCCGGCATGGCAAATCCGCACATCGAACAGTTGCGGCAGCGCATTATCGCCCTGCGCGGCAATTCGTCGTGAGCGTGGCGGGCATGCCAAATTTAAAATCCCAGCTCGCGCAGCACGCGTCGCATCGCTTCACGGTCGTCCCAGGGCGTCTCGGTAGTTCCAAAACACATGGACTGCTCGTGCCCCTTGCCGCATGCCACCACGATGTCGCCTGCTTGGGCCAACGCGCACGCCGTGCGAATCGCCTCGCCCCGATCGGGCACGCGCAGCACCTGGGCCGATGGATTGTCGATGCCGGCGGCAATCTGATCGATGATCTCATCCAGCGACTCGCGGCGTGGGTCTTCGGCGGTCAACACAATTACATCAGCGTGTTGACCGGCAGCGCGTCCCATCATCGGGCGCTTGAGCCTGTCGCGCTCGCCGGCGCAGCCAAACACCACGATCAGCCGGCCTGCCGTTAGCGGCCGCAATGCCCGCAACACCTGTTCCAGCGCGTTCGGCGTGTGCGCAAAATCGACCACTGCCGTGAAGGGCTGACCCAGACTGATGCGCTCCATGCGGCCCGGCACGCCGCGCATCGCAGCAACGCCGGCCTGAATCGCCTCGCGCGGAATCTCTAGCGCCAGGGCTGCGCTCACGGCCGCCAGGATATTCGACACATTAAAGTCGCCGATCAGGGCGCTCTCAAGCGTCATCTCGCCTTGCGGCGTGGCCAGCGTCACCAGCAGGCCGGCCGGCGTGTGCGCCACGTGGGTGGCTCTGACTGTCGCCTCGGTGTCGGCGCGCGCCGAATAAATCAGTTGCCGCGCCACCGGAATGGCGCGCAGATATTCGAACGAGAATTCGTCGTCGGCGTTAAGGATGTTGGCCGGCTTGAGCTGCCCTTTCCCCCTCGCGCGCCCGGCCATTTCGAACAACATCGCTTTTGCCGCGCGATACGCCTCGCGCGTGCCGTGCAGATCCAGATGCTCGTGTGTGATGTTGGTGATGACGGCGATGTCGAAGTCCACGCTGTCCACACGATACTGCGCCAGCCCATGCGAGGTGACTTCCAGCACACAGTGCGTCAAGTGTGCGTCGCGCATTTCGGCCAGATAACGCTGCACATCGTCTGCGTCGGGGGTAGTGGTGTGCAGGCCGGTGTCGAGCACGCGCTCGCCGATGACCGCGTTGACCGTGCTGATCATGCCGGCCTGCAGGCCCGCCGCGCGCAGGATGTGATAGATCAGGTTTGAAGTGGTGGTCTTGCCGTCGGTGCCGGTGACGCCAACTACCACCAGGTCGCGGCTTGGGTAGTTGTGCCAGGCCGCGCACAGATGCGCAAACGCCTGCCGGCCATTGGGCGTCACGATGCAGGGAATCCGGCCCGTGTCGGCTGCGCGCCAGTGTGCGTCCTCGCACACGATGCCGGCTGCCCCGCGCGCAATCGCGTCGGGAATGAAGCGGTGCAGATCGTTCTCCACGCCGCGATAGGCCACGAACAGCGTGCCGGGTGTCACGGCCCGGCTGTCCTTGGTGATGCCGGTGATGGCAACCTGCGCCAGGTCAATCGAGCTTTCGACCTCAGGCGTATCCGGCAAAGCGGCGAGCAATTGCTGAAGGGTGTTGGTCTTCATGGATATCGCGGTGATTGTATCAACCCCCGACCCCGTAGGACAAGCTGACAAACGGCCAGCTTATTCCTGCTTGTTCATCAGGGCGCGTGTGGCCGGCGCTCTGCTCTCACGCCGCGCCCTCGCGGCGCGATGCGACGAGCCAGTAAGCGGTCTGTCGGGTAGATAGAAAGGTCTTAAAGGAAGGTCTTAAGAGGAAGGCGTCTGTGCGATGACACGCAGCGCGATGGCGCCGGCCTGTGCGAAGCCTCTGGGATGCAGCAGGTCTGCCGTGTCGTGTGGCGTATGCACCGCCCAGGTGGCCCGGCCAATCGCAATCAACGACACAGCATCGAAGCCGGCTTCGGCAAACGGCACGTGATCGTATGACAGACCGACCATCGAGAATGGTTCGATGCGCAGCCCGCACTCGCGCGCTGCTGCTGCAATCTGGCCGGCCAGGCAGTCCCCTTTGCGCCGGCTGGAGCGCGCGCCGGCCAGTCGCAGGTCTGCGTCCACCCCCACGCCGTCGAAGTTGAGAACGCGCAATCCTGCGCCCTGCGCATCGCGCTGCAGCGCGTCAATGTGCCGGCGCACAAAGGCCGTTGCTCCCGACACCCCGATCTCCTCCGCGTCGGTGATCAAGAAAGTGATGCGCAGCCGGCTTTGCCAGTTTCGCTGCTGCGCCAGAATCTCGGCCAAGTGCAGCAGTGTGCCCAGCCCCGATGCGTTGTCGATCGCGCCGGGCGAGGCGTTGCCCACGTCGAGAAACAGCAGCGGCAGGCCGGCCACCACTGCGATGACGCCCGCGCCGGTCGCCAGGCCGTTGACGGCCACAGCGCCTGTCAGCGCGTAGAACAACGTTGCAACTCCATACACCAGTCCCCCCGCCATGCTGAGCGCGAAACATGCCACGCGAAAGACAATGGGTAAGCGCTGACTCTTCGAGTCGTAGTGCGCGACCAGCATCAGGTGAGGTAGTTCTGCGTCATCCGCAACGCCCGGCAGCGTGGCGATCAGGTTCGTGGCGCTCAGGCGCCGGCCTATCCGCAGACACAAGCGTTGCCAGAGATCAACGTGTCGCGGTTCCCGCTGCGGCGCGATGGCGCCGGCTTGGGCGGCGCGGTTCAGCCACGGTGCAACCCCGATCATTCCCCAAATCCCCACCGCGAAGAGCACAGCAGCCCATGGCGACATGGCCTGCACGGCAAGCGCGCTGAGTGCCAACAGCAGGCAGGCCAACACCTCGATGGTGATGAACCTGTTGTAGGCGGTTGAAAACTCAAATGTCTCGCGCGTGATCTGATAGCCCCAGGACATGAGCCGAGAGGTGATCTCATCGGCCACGCGCCGATTTTCGGCGCTGCCGGTCACCCGAGGCCGGGCAACCCCACGCGCATACGACAGCGCCTGATGCACATCGAATGTCATCCCACAGCCAATCTTAACTCTGCTGAACCTTGCGTCGCCCCCGCAGCGCCAAAAGCCGATAGAATGCGCCTCTGATGGATCAAGCCACGATCATCGTCACCCGGCTTGCGTTCGGACTTGTTTTCAGCGTCCTGATCGGCTGGCTGGCGTATCGCCGTCGGTCATTATCGCGCAGCGGCATCGCCGGCGCCGTCATCACCGGCACGGTGATCTTCGGCCTGGGTGGCCTGTTGGCCGGCCTGTTGCTCATCGCGTTCTTTGTGTCCTCCTCGGCGCTCAGCCATTACCGCGCCGCCCTCAAGCAAAACGTGGCCGAGAAATTCGACAAATCGGCCCGCCGCGATCTGGGGCAGGCGCTGGCCAATGGCGGTGTGGCAGCCATCGCTGCTGCGCTGAGCGGAATGTGGCTATGGGGAGCAGCCGGCGTGGATTCGGACAAGACGCCTTTGATCTTGTTTGCCGCGCTGGTTGGCGCACTGGCAACGGTGAATGCCGACACGTGGGCGACCGAGATCGGGGTGTTGAGCAAACATCCCCCCCGGCTGATCACTCGTCTCAGCCGCGTTGTTGAGCCGGGGACTTCGGGGGGCATCACGCCGATGGGTACGTTGGCAGCCGCCGCTGGCGCTGCATTCATCGGGGTGATGGTGTTGGTGTTGAGCGTGGCGCTGTGGGGCGTAGCCGGTCTCTTGGCCGGCGAGCCGGCTTCCAGATCGTTAGTAAGCTGGGGCTATATGCCCGGTGTGTGGCTGGCGAATATGCCGGCAGGCCACACAGCAGCCGTCTTTTCATCGGACGGCATTGTCATGCCGGCGCTGATCGCTCCTGTGGCCGGCCTGGTGGGTTCGCTGGCCGACAGTTTGCTCGGGGCAACGGTGCAGGGCATCTACTACGATCCATCGCGGCAGAAAGAGACCGAAAAGCCGGTTGGGCGTGATGGCCGGCCCAACCCACTTGTGCGCGGCCAGCGCTGGTTGAACAATGACTGGGTCAATTTCCTGGCTTCACTGGCCGGCGCGGCTGTAGCTGCCCTCATGGTTGGACTGACCGCATAACTCCCCTATCACAATGATCAACATTCCTGACTGGGTTCAAGACGCTATCTTCTATCAGATTTTCCCCGATCGCTTTGCCCGCTCGGCGCGGGTGGCCAGGCCGAGCAATCTGGAACCATGGGATTCGAAGCCGACCACTTACGGATTCAAGGGCGGCGATTTGCTAGGCGTGGCAGAGCGGCTGGATTATCTGCAAGAACTGGGCATCAACGCAATTTACTTCACGCCGGTTTTTCAATCCCCGGCCAACCATCGCTACCACACACACGATTACTACCGCATCGACCCGCTGCTGGGCGGCGACGCGGCGTTCCACGAATTGCTCGACGCAGCGCATCAACGCGGCATCCGCGTGGTGATTGACGGCGTGTTCAACCACACCGGTCGGGGGTTCTACCAGTTCAATCACATTCTGGAAAACGGCGCCGCGTCGCCCTACGTGGACTGGTTCTACATCAAAGGCTATCCCCTGCACGCCTATGAAGGCAAGCCACTCAACTACGAGGCATGGTGGGGCATTCCGGCTTTGCCCAAGCTCAACACCACAACGCCGGCTGTGCGCGCGTTTTTGTTCGATGTGGCCGAGCACTGGATCCGGCAGGGCATCGACGGCTGGCGGCTCGATGTGCCCGGCGAGATCGACGACGACGCTTTCTGGCAGGAATTCCGCCGGCGTGTGAAAGCCATTAACCCGGCCGCCTACATCGTCGGCGAGATCTGGCACGAGGCGCAGCGCTGGTTAAAAGGCGACCAGTTCGACGCGGTGATGAACTACCAATTCACGCGCGCCTGCGTCGGTTTTTTTGCGCGCCCCTTCGACGAGAATCTGGTGGCCGCCGCCGGCTACGCGCCGGTGCCCATTCTCGATGCGCCCGGCTTCGCCTACAGCATCAACCATTTGCTCAGCCTCTACGACCCGACCATCAACCGCGCTCAACTCAACCTGCTTGACAGTCATGACACAGCGCGCTTCCTCTCCATCGCGCGCAACGACCGCGACGCGCTGAAGCTGGCGACGCTGTTCCAGATGACCTATGTTGGCGCGCCTTCTATCTATTACGGCGACGAGATCGGCATCACCGGCGGCAAGGACCCGGACTGCCGCAAAGCCTTTCCATGGGACACGCCCGAAGCGTGGGATCAGGATCTCTTGCATTTCTTCAAGACATGCATCGCCTTGCGCCGGCGTTACGAAGCATTGCGCGCCGGCGACTTTGAGTTTGTGTACGCCGTAGGACGAGCAGTGGCTTTTGTGCGTAAACAAGGTCTGCAGCGGCTGATTGTGGCGCTGAACGCCGGCAATGCGCCGGCCGATCTGGACATCGTCATTCATGATCATTACGGCTTGCCAGAGGGGGTGACGCTTGCGTGCGAAATGAGCACCACGCAGGCTGCCGCATCCGGCGTGTCTTCTGTGACCGTCAGTGGCGGTCTGCTGCGCGTTCACCTCGGCGCACGCCAGGGCGCTGTCTTCCGCGCGCAATAGCACAGATGTTCTGATCATGTGTATAATCCGGCCCGCTTGAGGCAGAGCGCAAATTGCGTCGCAAATTGTGTATAGGGCAACGTGAAAGCATGACGATCAAGGAACGCAACCAGGACTTGCGCATGGTGGCCGAGCTGGTCGAAGTACATCTGCCGGCTGCGCTGGCCGACGGAGATTTGTGCAAAGACATGTGCGCTGTTATCGCCATTACCCTGCGCCGTTTCGCGGCCGATGGCGAAAAGTCCGCCAACGAATGGGACAAGCGCGCTTACCACAGCAAGGCCGATGAGTTGCGCCGCGACATTGCCTGGGCGCTGCCGGCTGCTCAGATTGCAGAGACGCTGGCCTACAGCCCTCGCCAGTTCAGCGCCGCAGACCTGCAACGCTTGCGCGCCGCTCTGCCCCCCAATCTGGCGGCAGAGCTAGGCGCCCGCCCGCGCTTCAAGGATGTACAGGCTTTGCGTGGCGCGGCCGCTGCTGCGCGCCAGACATTGCTCAAGCGACGCTAGGCCGCGCAGTGAGCCGGGGCAGTGAGCCGGGGCAGTGAGCCGGTAGAGTGGTAGAATTGCCGCTCGTGAATTTAGACCGCGCGGGTACTCTGCACCTTTGGGCGGAGCCGCGCATATCCAACACAGCAGAGGTAATCCAGAATGGCTCTCAGCAAAGGTGAGAAGTCCGAGATCATCGAAAAGTTCGCCCAGTCGCCCGGCGACACCGGTTCATCCGAAGTGCAGGTCGCCATCCTAACAGCTCGCATCAATCAGCTTAACGAGCACATCAAGCAGCACAAGCACGACCAGAGCGCCCGGCATGGCATGCTGGCGCTTGTGGGCAAACGCCGTGCGCATCTCAAATATTTGAGCGCCACGAATCCAGCGGCATATCGTGCGCTCTTAGCCAAGCTAGGCCTGAGAAAGTGATGCACCAGGCCGGCGCCTGCAAGGCGTCGGCCTTTTTGTTGGGGGCTTGATTGCGTTTACGTCGCCGGTTCAGGTATGATTAGGACTGAAACCGGTTACAAGTGAGGTGATGCGCAATCAATTTGAACTAGTCTGATGTCGGGCGGCATGGTGGACGACGGAGGCTGTAGAGATTAGAGACTTGCCATTGACGCCTTCGCGGGAAGGCCGCTTCAGGTGAAGCAACAAGTCGATGTCAGTTCTCTAACCTCTATCCTCCTTCCCCATCCAGCCCATACCCATAGCCTGCCATCCCTAAGCGCGAAGGCGGATGGGCCGGGCTGTTTTCACGCATTTTCTTCGCGCGCGATTTTTATACGGAGCAACACAATCATGTCTAGTCAAGACATCACCTTGATCATGCCGGGCCAAAAGCCCGAGAACCATGTCTACACTGCGATGGTGGGCGATAAGCAGATCACCATCGAGACCGGCCGGCTGGCCAAATTCGCCGGCGGCGCGGTGACGGTCAAACTGGGCGAAACTGTGGCGCTGGCGACAGCTACCATGGCGCCCCAGGTTCGCACCGGCGTTGATTTCTTCCCGCTCAGCGTCGAGTACGAAGAGCGCCTGTACGCCGCCGGTCGTATTCCCGGCTCCTTCTTTCGTCGTGAGGGCCGGCCGGCTGAAGCCGGCATCCTGATCTGCCGTTTGGTCGATCGGCCGCTGCGGCCTCTGTTCCCCGACGATCTACGCAACGATGTGCAAGTCATCATCACAGCCCTGTCGCATGACCAGGTCAACGATATCGACGTGCTGGCCGTCAATGCTGCGTCTGCCGCACTGATCATCTCCGACGTGCCGTTCACCACGCCGGTCGGTGCAGTGCGCGTTGGTTTGATCGGAGGCGAGCTGGTCATTAATCCCACCATCCCCGAAATGGAGTACAGCGACCTCGACCTGCGCATCGCCGGAACCAGAGATGCCATCGTGATGGTCGAATGTGGCGCGAATGAAGTGGACGAGGCGACCATGATCAATGCGCTGCGCGCCGGCCACGAGGCCATCCAGGAGATCATCGCTGTCCAGGAAAAGATGCGCGCCGAGATCGGCAAGCCCAAGGCCGACTATCCCCGCTTCGGCAAGAACGAGGCGTTTAACCAACAGGTGCGCAGTGCCGTAGGCAGCCGCATCCGCGAGGTCATCGACACTACAACTGAAAAGGCCGAGCGCAGTGCGTTTCTCGACACAATCGAAGGCGAAGTGTTGGCCCAGATGCAGGCAATCGGCGATGTAGACGCCGATGAATTGCACGCCGTCGTCAAGGATATGACAGCCGAAGCTGTGCGCAGTCGCATTCTGCGCGATGGGGTTCGACCCGACGGGCGCACACCCAAGCAGATCCGGCCTATCTGGTGCGAAGTCGGCGATCATTTGTCGCCGCGCGCGCACGGAGTGGGTCTGTTCACACGCGGCGAAACGCAAGTCATGAGTGTTGTCACACTGGGTAGCAAAGAGGACGCGCAAAAGTTGGATGGGTTGTTCCCGGCTGATGAAAAGCGCTACATGCACAACTACAACATGCCGCCCTATTCGACCGGCGAGGCCAAGGTGTTGCGCGGCAGCAGCCGGCGCGAGATCGGCCATGGCGCCTTGGCCGAGCGGGCGCTGCTCGCCGTCATTCCCGATGAGGAATCCTTCCCATATACCATCCGCGTAGTGAGCGAGGTTTTGTCTTCCAATGGCAGCACGTCGATGGCAAGTGTTTGTGGCAGTACGCTGGCGCTCATGGATGCGGGCGTCCCGATCAAAGCCCCCGTCGCCGGCATCGCTATGGGCCTGATCACCGGCGACAACGGTCAGTATACCGTGCTCACCGACATTCAGGGCCTCGAAGACCATATCGGCGACATGGACTTCAAGGTAGCCGGCACGCGCGATGGCATCACTGCCTTGCAGATGGACATCAAGATCTCCGGCTTGTCGGCCCAGATTCTGCAAGAGGCGCTTGAGCAAGCCCGCGAAGCGCGCCTGGCCATTCTCGATCGGATGATCGAGACGATTGCCGAGCCGCGCCCGTCGCTGAAGCCGCATGCCCCGCGCATGTTGGTAGTGCAGGTTGACCCTGACAAGATCGGCGCGGTGATCGGACCAAGCGGCAAGACGGTGCGCGGCATCCAAGAGCAGACCGGCGCCAAGATCGACATCGAGGATGACGGGCGCATCTTCATCTCGTCGTCTGATGGCATGGCGGCCGAGCGCGCCCGCGAGATGGTCGAGTCGCTGACCACTCCGGTCAAGGTTGGCAACATCTACACCGGCAAGATCGTGCGCATCACCGACTTCGGCGCATTTGTTGAAATCGCGCCCAAGACCGATGGCATGGTGCATGTATCACAACTGGCCGATCATCCTGTCCGCGCTGTGTCTGACGAGGTGTCGCTGGGTCAGGAAGTCACCGTCATGGTCATAGGGGTGGACGACAGTGGCAAGATTCGTTTGAGCCGGCGCGCTGTTCTGGAGGGGATGACAGTCGAAGAGGCCATCGATGCCGACCGGCGCGGTGGCCCGCGCGGCGGCGATCGCGGCCCACGTCGCGAGGGTGGAGACCGTGGCGGTCCGCGCGGCGGCGATCGCGGCCCACGTCGTGATGGCGGCGATCGCGGCGCCCCGCGCGGCGAGCGCGGCCCACGACACGGTGGGAGCCGCTGATCTCCTGGGACGAACGCCATAATGCTCTCACAACATGCCCGGCGCTGCCAGCGCCGGGCATCTTCTTTTCTGCTTGATCTGTTGCTGTGCGCGCTCACAAGGCGTGTCCCGGCCTGTTACTTTTGCGCCCTCTCTGCATCTACATCAGGGGCGGCACGCGTGAGCGATGCCGGCTAGACGATGATGATTGCCAGTTGTGATGACTCTGAGATTGCGGTGAAGGTGTGGCAGGGATGGATTTTCTACGCAGACTACTTGGCGGCGTTTCGGGAATGTCTGGCGCATCGGCCAGACCGGCTGATATCGACGCGCATGAACTACAGGCGCGCCTGGCCCGGCCCGAGAAGCCCTTCATATTAGATGTGCGCGAGACATACGAGTATGCAGAGGCGCACATTGCCGGTAGCGTGTTGATTCCTTTGGGGGCGCTGCAAGCGCGTATGGCCGAACTGCCCCGCGACCGCGACATAGTGTGCGTGTGCCGTTCTGGAAACCGTAGCGGAGTGGCGGCGCGCATGCTAGCAAGCGATGGCTTCAGTGTTGCCAACCTTGGCGGTGGCATGATCGGCTGGATGCACGCTGGCCTGCCGGTCAAGCGTGGTGCGCGCTGATGGAACTGCTGGCGCTTGAGCTTGCCCTGGGCTTTGCCATCGGTCTGTCGCTGGGCTTGTTGGGCGGCGGGGGGTCAATTCTCACCGTGCCGGCCCTGGTGTATCTGATCGGACAATCCCCTCAGGCAGCAGTCACCACGTCGCTTGCGATTGTTGCAGCAAACAGTTTAGTCGGCACAGCGGCCCACTTCCGTCAGAATACGCTGGTCTGGCCTGTGGCGCTGGTGTTTGGCGGCGTTGGGATGGTGGCGGCTTATCTCTCTGGCGGATTGTCGCGCTTGTTCACACCGGCGGCTCTGATGGTTGCCTTTGCTGTATTGATGTTGTCGATCGGCGCGTTGATGTTGTCGGGCGCCGGGCGGCCAGCCTTGGGCAGCGAGCGCCCGTTTGCCGGGTGGGGCTGGGTTGTTGTGGCCGGTATCGGCGTTGGTGTGTTGACCGGCATCCTAGGTGTGGGCGGCGGTTTTCTGATTGTGCCCGCGCTGGTGTTGCTGGTGCGACTGCCCATGCAACAGGCGGTAGGCACCTCGCTGGCGGTGATCGCTGCCAACAGCCTGGCCGGCTTGTTGGGGCACATCAACGCCGGCCCGCTCGACTTGCCACTGGTGCTTGTATTTGCCGGCGCTGGACTGTTCGGCGCGCTGGCGGGCGCGCGCCTGGCCCAACGTGTGCCGGTGCACCGCCTGCGTCAGGCCTTCGCCGTGTTTGTCATTCTGCTGGCGGTGTTGTTGCTGTTCGACAACGCGCCCAAGTTGCTTGTGTAGGTTTTCTGGAGGTAAGGGATTCCAATGTACGTTCAACAATTCTTTGTCGAGGGGCTGGCCTCGATGTCATATCTCATCGGCTGCGAATCACGCGGCGTTGCGGCGGTGATTGACCCAGATCGGGATGTCGCAAAGTACATCGCAGCCGCGGAAGAGCGTGGGCTGCGCATCACCCACATCATCGAGACGCACCTGCATGCCGACTACGTGTCCGGCAACACCGACCTGGCGGCACGCACCGGCGCGCGCATCTATGTTCACGCCGAGGCGCGGGCCGGCTATCCGCACGAGCCGTTGCACGAGGGCGGCACACTGGAACTGGGCGCCGTCCGCCTGACCGTGATGCACACCCCCGGCCACACCCCGGAGAGCATCACGCTGCTCGTCAGCGACACCACTCGCGCCGACGAACCATGGATGGCGCTAACCGGCGACACATTGTTCGTGGGCGAGATGGGCCGGCCGGATCTGGTGGGCGCCGAGGCAGCGCGTGGCCTGGCCGCGCACATGCATCACAGTCTTTTCGATAAGCTATTAAAGCTGGATGACAGCGTGTTGATCTATCCCGGTCATGGCGCCGGCTCTTTGTGCGGCAAGTCTATTGGTTCGGTGCGCGCCACTACGCTGGGCTTCGAGCGCAAGCACAATCCCGCCCTGGCGCCGCGCGATTTAGCGTCGTTCATCCAGTTTGCGGTTAGCGATCTGCCAGAGCAGCCGGGCAATCATCAGCGCATCAAGGCGATCAACCGGCGTGGCCCCAAACCACTGGGTGAGATTGTGCCGCGCGACCTCACAATCCGCGAAGCGATCCCCCTGCTGCAACGCGGCGCAGTACTGTTGGATGCACGCCCCAAAGCAGACTATGTACAGGCTCACGTGCCCGGCTCCATCCATCTGGAGCTAAACGATCAGTTCAGCAATCGAGCCGGCTTCGTGTTGCCGCCGGATACACCGATTGTTCTATTGCTGGCGCGGCCCGAAGATTATGCGCCCGCTGTCATTGGCCTGGCGCGTGTTGGATTCGACGATGTGCGCGGCTATCTGGCCGAGAGCTTGGAAGCGTGGGAAGCGCTTGGGCTGCCCATCGCCAGCGGAGATATCCGCGATATTCGGGCTATTGAGTTGAAAGCGCTTATGGATGCAGACGACGCGCAGCGTCCCGTTGTCATCGATGTGCGCGAGCCGTGGGAGTACGCGCAAGGGCGCGTGCCAGGCGCGCGGCTGATGCCGCTGGGCCAGTTGCATGCCCGCCTGTCTGAGCTGAACCCAGAGCAGCCGGTGGCGGTGATCTGCGCCACTGGCAGTCGCAGCCTGTCGGCGGCGCTGGTGCTGGGTCAGAAAGGCTTCAAGACTATTTACAACGTGGCGCGCGGCATGATGGACTGGTCAATCAATCGGCTGCCGGTAGAGCGCTGACGCGCCCCCCGGCGCCGTTCTGGTGGGGCAGATTGTCGTTCTGAACGCTCCGCGATGATGATTTTCATATACATGCGGCTTATAAATAGTCTGCTGTAGCCCGCGCTTGGGGCCACACAGTCCTATCTTGTTTTGTGGAGGAACCGCAAATGTCTGACACAACTTCTGTCAATGGCCTGCCGCGTTTGAACGAGCCGGCCCCTGCCTTCGAGGCAGTAACAACACATGGCACGATCCGCTTGTCTGATTACAAAGGAAGTTGGCTGATTCTGTTTTCTCACCCGGCCGACTTCACGCCGGTCTGCACGACCGAGTTCATCGCCTTTGCCGAGATCTACCCCGAACTGCAAAAGCGCGGCGTGGAGCTGCTCGGCTTGAGCATCGACAGCGTCTATTCGCATATCGCCTGGGTGCGCAACGTGGAGGAGAAAACCGGCGTCCATATTCCGTTCCCCATCATTGCCGACCTGGATCGCAAGGTGGCCACGGCTTATGGCATGGTCATGCCGGGCGCCAGCTCGACAGAGACGGTGCGCTGTGTGTTCATCATCGACCCGGATGGCATTCTGCGCGCGATGCTGTATTACCCGCTCACCACCGGGCGCAACATGCAGGAAATCCTGCGCCTGATCGATGCGTTGCAAACCAGCGACAAACATCACGTGGCCACACCGGCCAACTGGAAGCCGGGCGATCAGGTGATTGTGCCGGCGCCCAAGACGATGGAGATGGTCGAAGAGAATCTCAAGGCCGGCTATGAGATGGTGGATTGGTATCTGGCTAAGAAGAGCGTGTAGGCGCCGCCATGGCTTGCATCAATCCTGACGGTACACTGGCGCCATCAGCGCAGTCCATCCTGAACGCCCTGAGTAGTGGCCCGGCCAAGGTGGAGACGTTGGCACAGCAGGCCGGCCTACCTCTGTTTCGCGTGCGCAGTAGCATGCGCGAACTGGTTCAGGCCGGCTTGGTGACCGAAGCGCCCCAAGGCTATATCCTGACCGAACACGGCCGGGCGCGCGTAAGTCCCCCTGCCGGCTGAACACACTCCATGCGCTCGCAGGCTCGCCTGAAAAGGGCGAGCCTTTTGGTTTTCCCGAACGAAACTTTTCAGCCGCTTGCGCATCTCAGTAGGGTGAACTCGATGTATCGCCAGGAGTGAAAGCAGACAAAGCTATGCTGGAACAAGACAAAGCGTCACCGCGGCCTCAGCCTCGTGTGATCATCTTTACGACACCGACCTGCTCCTTTTGCAACCAGGCCAAGCGTTACCTACGCGAGAAAGGAATTCGCTTCAACGAGGTAGATGTCAGCCGCGATGAAGCGGCTGCGCGCGATATGGTGCGTCGATCGGGGCAGCAAGGCGTGCCGGTGATCGATATCGGTGGCCGCATCGTAGTCGGCTTTGACCGCAATCGCATTAATCAATTGCTGGGCATTCGCTGAAATGCAGACGCCCTGCACAGATGTGCATATGCATAATCCGCTTATCTTTTAAGGATGTTTATTGCTATGGCAAAGAAAGAAGCAACTTCCAATAATCACCAAGCCAATCATCAAGCCCACCACCCGATTAACGTGCAGCCCATCGGCGCGCGCGTCTTGATCAAACCGTTGGATCAGGATTCTCGCACCGCTTCGGGCCTGTTGCTGCCGGACACGGCCAAAGAAAAGCCGCAAACCGGTCTGGTTGTCGCTGTTGGCGACGACCCCGATCTGAAAGTCAAAGTAGATGACAAGGTGCTATTTGCCAAGTACACGGGCACCGAGGTCAAGCTGGACGGCGTGACTTATCTGATCATGGAAAGCAACGATATCCTGGCCCGGCTGGTCGAAGCATAATAACTCCCCCGGCGATGCGATGACGACAAACAGCCCGACGCACAAGCGCCGGGCTGTTCTTGTTGATGTTGGGTGTTAGAACTTAATTCCAGATAAATGATCTGCCCCTCTACTTTAGTGTGACAAGGTACGCAATGAGCGCCTCTAGATCAGCATCACTGATCGTTTCCTTGAAGTTCTGAATCATCAGGTTAGGTTGGCAGGGGCCGGTGGGGCAATCCGGGTAGATAAAGGCGTTCGGATTGAGAATGGATTCGCGAATGTATTCGACTGCTGTTTTGGCGGTTCCTTGACTGGATTTATAGGCGTCAGATGCGATGATCTTCGGCGCATCGGTGTAAATTCGAGTCAGTTCCGGCCCGACCATGCCGACGGCTTTCTCAAATCCTTTGATGACATGGCAGGATTGGCATGTCTTTTCGACAAAGACTTCCTTGCCTCGCGCAACCATCGCTGCCGGCGCAGGAGTCGGTTCTGCCGGCGGCGCGGCGGTTGGCTCTGGTGTGGGCTGTTCGCCTCCGCATCCGGCAAGAATCGCAATACTGCATAGGGTGACTGTGGCTAACTTGATGTGCGCTGTAATGCGCATGACTTTAGACCTCCTTTGAGTGGCGTTGCAGGTGCTTCACTTGTGCGCGCATGTTAGTGCAAAAACAAGCATCCGTCAAATATTGCGGTTGCCAATCGAGCGTGGCGGTGATCGAAGGCGCGGCGACATCCGCAGCGCGCAGGCATTCGGTCGCCAGACCTTCTTCGCCCAGCACGACGATGAAACTGATCGCCAGGCCGACCAGCGCGCGCAGCCCCTTCCTGCCGCTCATGAGGATGGTGAAGGTGATCAACATGCCGGCCAGCAGCGCCATGTCTCGCGTGCGCAGGTAGCCGGTGATCATGACCAACTGGCTGCCATCGGGCCGCGTTGCCGACATGACCAGCACCGTGTCGCCGACGCGATACAGCGACTGCTCCTGCGTCAGATTCATTAGGCCGTGTTCCACTTCGACCGGCTGCCCGCGCATCGGGGCCATCGAGCGGCTGGCATCGCTTCAGAATTCAAAATCCGAAATCTAAAATAGCTGATAGGCTATCCAGCCGCCATCGACGCGCATTGTTTCGGCGGTGATGTAGGATGCGTCATCGCTGGCCAGGAAGAACACGGCCTCGGCGATTTCTTCGGGGGTTCCCAGCCGGCGCATGGGAGTGCGGCGCTCGAACACATCCAGTGTGCCCTGGCCTTCCGCGACGGTCGCCCGCACCATCTCGGTCAGCACGACAGCCGGCGCGACGCCGACCACGCGCACGCCCCGCCCGGCCCATTCAATGCCCAGCGCCTCGGTCAGCGCAATCACGCCGGCCTTGGCCACGCTGTAGGCGGCGCGGTCATGGTGATGCGCCATGCCGGTCACCGAGGCAATGTTCACAATGACCCCTGCGCCGCGCGCCAGCATGTGCCGGCCCACCGCTTGCGCACAGTAGAACGCGCCGGACAACATGACGGCGATGCTGTCATCCCAGTAGGACAGCGGCATCTGCTCGGCCGGCGCCAGACGCGAGATGCCGGCGTTGTTGACCCATACGTCGATGTGGCCGTGCTGGACGGCCAGCCTGTCCACCAGCGCCGCGCTTTGCTGCGGGTTGCGCACATCCAGCGGCTCAAACTGCGCCGAGAACCCCTCTGCCCGCAGGGATTCAGCGGCGTGGCGGCCGGTGTCGGGGTTTAACTCGGCAATGACAACATGTGCGCCGGCTTGCGCGAAGCGACGCGCAAACGCCAGGCCAAGTCCCTGGCCGGCGCCGGTGATGACAACGATTCGGTTCTCCACATTTCTACTCCGGGAATCCCACCGCATTCAGATTCGCCCACGGCACCCATCCGCCGTCCACGCGCAGATTTTCGCCCGTCACATAGCTGGCGCGCTCCGAGGCCAGAAACAGCACTGCGCTGGCGATCTCGGATACCTCGGCGACTCGGCCCAGTGGGGTGCGGTTGGAATACTTCGCCACGTTGGCCACGCCCTGTTTGATCGCCACATCCATCATCTCGGTGCGCGTGACGCCTGGCGACACGCAGTTCAGCCGGATGTTGTACTGCGCCCATTCGGTCGCCAGCACTTCGGTCAACACGATCACGCCGGCCTTGGCCGCGTTGTACGCCGAGCGCATCGGCCAGCCGCCCATCCCGCCGATCGAGGCGATGTTGACCACGCTGCCGCGCCGCTGCGGGATCATGGCTGCGCGCGCCACAGCCTGCGTCATGAAGAACACACCGTTCAGCATCACGTCGATCTGAATGCGCCAGTCGGCTTCAGGCATGTCTTCGCTTTTGTGCAGGATAAACAAGCCGGCGTTGTTGACCAGGGTGTCGATCCGGCCATGCTCGGCCATCACCTGTTCGCACAGCAGCCGGCACGATTCCGGCTGAGTCACATCCAGCCGGATGGCTTGCGCGCGATAGCCCTGCGCCGTCAGCTTTTCGGCGGCTTCGCGCCCGCGCGCCTCGACCAACTCGCCGATCACGACCTGCGCGCCTTCACGGGCGAATGTCTCGGCAATGCCATAGCCGATGCCGCGCCCTGCGCCCGTCACGATTGCCACACGATCTTTGAGCAACATCGCGTCTCCTCTTTCTTTCTCTAGTGCCTCGCGCTGCTGGGCCTCATCCCGGCATCTCGAACACAAGCACCAGCGCCGGCCCGCTCACAGGCGTCACCGCGTAGGAAGTCTGCACCGGCACATGGATGAAATCGTCTGCGTCGAGCGTCCCGCATAATTTGCCCACGCGAACGTTGGCCTGACCTTCCACAATGTACAGCACAGTTTCTTGTTCTGGGCGGGTCTGGCCGGCCAGGCTGTTGTGCGCGCCGGCCTGTTCTGTTTTGCCAGATAGCGTGATCAGGGTGCTGCGGATGTTGGCGTCGCTCGGCAACGCAGCGCCGACGGCCACATGGCTGCGCGCCACCTTCAGGCTCATCTCGGCCGGTGTAAAGCCTTCGGTGTGCCATTTGTCGTGCATCAGATTGGGCGCGACCAGCCAGAACACCAGCAGGTCATCGTCGCCGGCGTTCCACAAATTGTGCGGCAGCAGGGGCGGCACAAGCACAAAGTCGCCCGGCTCGAATCGCTCTTCGCCGTCGCCGACTTCCAGCCGGCAGCGGCCGGAGACGAAGTAGAAGATTTCAGACGCCTGATGATGGGCGTGCATGATCGGCCCCAGGGTATCGCCGATCAGTCCATGCCCGCCCTTTGGCCAAACGGTTGCCCCGCCGCGCTGAATGGCCGTGCGCGGGATTTGTTGTGTGATCCACGAATGCCAGTCCATGTTTGTTTTCTCTCTGCGCCTAGTATGGCCGATAGCGCCGCAGCACGCGATCGACGAATTCGCCGGCCAGGCCGGTGTAGCGCCGTGGGTCAAGCAGGCGCTCGATCTCTGATTCGGACAGATGGCGTGTCACGGCGTCTTCTTCGGCCAGCGCCCGGCGAAAGTCGATGCCCTGATCCACCACGCGCATGGCGCAGTGGTACACCACGTCGTGCGCGGTTTGCCGGCCCACCTTTTCTGCCAGCGCCAGCATTACTGCTTCCGACAGCCATAGCCCGTTTGTGGCGTCGAGGTTGGCGGCCATGCGATCCGGATGAACATGCAGCCCCTCGACAATGCGGATGGTCAGCGCCAGTGCGCCATCGGTCATGATGCATGACTCTGGGATGAAGGCCCACTCGATGTGCTCGTTGGTCCAGTCGCGCTCATGCTCGTGAAGCATGGCGTCCAGCCCCAGCGGTGCGGCGTTCATCACCAGGCGCGCCAGGGCCAGCAGCGCCTCGCAGATCATCGGGTTGCGCTTGTGCGGCATGGTGCTGCTGCCCACCTTGCCTGCGTTGAACGGCTCCTCGACCTCCCACACCTCAGTCTTTTGCAGCAAGATCACTTCGTGGGCGATCTTGCCCAGTGTGGCCGCGACCAGGCCCAGCCAGCCGGCGAACTCGGCCATGCTGTCGCGGGCGGCGTGCCACGTGATGAGCGGGACGCCCAGACCCAGGCGCGCCATCATGCGGCGCTGAATCTCGAAGCCATGTTCGGCCACCGAAGCCAGCGTGCCGGCTGCCCCGGCAAACTGCCCCACCAGCGTGCGCGGCTTGAGTTGCGCCAGCCGTTCCTGGTGGCGCATCACTTCGGCCAGCCATTGCGCGGCTTTGAATCCAAACGTGATGGGCAGAGCGTGCTGGCCGTGGGTGCGTCCCGGCATGGGGGTGTCGCGGTGTTGTGCGGCCATGCCGGCCAGCGCGTCGGCCAGCCGGCTCAGACGCGCCTCGAAAATAGCGGTCGCTTCTTTGATTTGCAGCACGCTGGCCGTGTCCATGATGTCCTGTGTGGTGGCGCCCCAGTGGATGAATTCGCCGGCCCCGTTTTCGCAAACGGCCTGGAAGGCGCGGATCATTGGCACAATGGGATGCACGGTCTGGTCGATGCCGCGCTTGATGGCTGCTGTGTCCAGCAGTTCGGCCCGGCCTTTGCGCGCGATTTCGTCGGCGGCCCATTGCGGCAGCAACCCCAGTTCGGCTTCAGCTTGCGCCAGCGCCACTTCTGCGTCCAGCCACTTTTGCAGCAGGCTCATGTCGCCGAATACGGCGCGCATCTCATCCGTGCCGTACAGGTCTTTGAAGAAGATCGAGTCGATGAGTGTGGAGGGCATCAGCGCACCATCTTAACCGGCCGGCCGGCGATGACCTGCTCATTTTCGATCGCCTTGATGTCTTGCTCGTCGAACAGGGTGTGGCGCTGAATCATAGCCATGCCGGAAATTGTACATGGCATGTATACAGTTTCGGGCGCAGGGCAAACGCGGCGGCTCGCCCTACAACTACACCACTATCCCACTGCCGGCTTGATTCCGTTTACGATCCGCCCGTTGTCGATGCCGCTCAAAAAGTCGACTGCGTTTTGGGCCGTCCAACTGCGCATGCGGATCAGCGACTCCGGCGAGTAAAACGCCATGTGCGAAGTCAGGATTACGTTGGGGCACTGACGGATGGGGGCATCCATCGGCAGCGGCTCCACTTCGTGCACGTCGAGGCCGGCGCCGGCTATCTGCCCCTGCACGAGCGCGTCGGCCAGATCCTGTTGGACTACTACCGGCCCGCGCGCTGTGTTCACCAGGATGGCATCCTTTTTCATCAGGGCTAGTTTGCTCCGGTCGATCATGCGCCGGGTGAGTGGCGTGAGCGGCACATGCAAACTAAGCACGTCCACCTGGGGCAGCAACTCCTCCAGGCTGTTGGTGAAGGTGACATCCAACCCTGGCAGCGGCACCGGGTTGATGTCGTAGGCCATGACCCGCATGCCCAGGCCGGCAGCGCGTTTGGCTGTCGCTTTGCCGATGCGCCCAAAGCCGACGATGCCGAAGGTTTTGCCGGTGAGGGTGCGGAAGCCGGAGAAGCTGGAGCGCCATTCGCCACGCCGCAGTTCGTCGTTGTTGCGCACGATGTTGCGCGACACGCCCAACATCAGCGCGATGGCATGCTCGCCCACTTCGTCGAGGCAATAATCGGGCACGTTCATCACGGCGATGCCGCGCTTTGCCGCCGCCTCGTGATCGATATTGTCGTAGCCGACGCCGTAGCGCGCCACCACTTTGCATTCCGGCCAGCCGGCCAGGATGTCATCGGTGATGTTGACCCATTCGACCAGAATGCCGGCCGCGCCCTGCCCGGCTGCGATGATGGCCTCGGTGGTCTGGGCGTTGTGCCAGCGGCACTCAAACCCGCGCGCGGTGATGACCGGCCGTTCCACGTCGTCATTTCCAAAGTCGCTTTGCACGATCGAGATGAGGGTGTTCATGGGGCATAGGATGCCATAGGAAAAGACCTCGCGGGTTGCAAGAACCCGCGAAGTCTTGGGGGGACCTACTTGTACTGCGCCACCACCTCGTACTCGGCCTGCAATGCGGCCGGCGTGGTGAGTGGGCGATCCACAATCGATATCACCCTTTGAGGCCGGTGGTGACGATGCCCTGGATGATGTAGCGTTGCGCGATGAAGTACAAGACGATGCAGGGAACGACGAACATAGTCGCGGCTGCCATCTGGTAAGAGAGTTCGCCACCGCCCCGGAAGCTGCGCAAATAATTGACGCCCAGCGCCAATGTGTACAGGTCGGTGTCGCTCAGGTAGATCAGCGGCCCCATGAAGTCGTTCCAACTGCCCATGAACGAGAAGATGCCGATGGTGGCCAGCGCCGGCTTGGCCAGCGGCAGGATGATTTGCCAGTAAATCCGAAATTCATTTGCCCCGTCCACTTTGGCTGCTTCATCCAGCTCCAGGTTGATGGTTAGGAAGAACTGCCGCAGCAAGAACACAGAGAAGGCCGGCCCAAAGAAGGCGCCGGCGGTGAGTGGGGCGTAGGTGTTGGTCAGGCCCAGCACGCGCCAGATCACAAATTGCGGGATCATGGTCACCACGCCGGGCAGCATCATGGTGGACAATAGCACCAAGAACAGCATGTTGCGGCCGGGAAAGCGCAGGCGTGCAAATGCAAACGCCACCAGCGAAGCCGACAGCAATTCGCCGGCGACGGCCAGTGTGCTGACGAAAGCACTATTGGCAAAGTAGCGGGCGAACGGGATCATGCGAAAGACCTGCGGATAGTTGTCGAGCACGATCTGGCTGGGGAAAAACTCTGGCGGGAACTTCATGCCGGAGCCGATTGGCTTAACCGAGGAGGAGACTGTCCACAGCAGCGGCAGGATAAACAGCACGCTGAAGCCAATCAAAAGCGCATACACGAGCACGATGCCCACTGTGTCGCGGGCAGTGCGCTGGAGCGAGTGTCGAGTTTGGTAGATGGGGCGTGGCTGCGATTGGGTTGTAGCGGCCATCTCAGCGTTCCCTCCCGGCGCTTTCGTAGTACACCCACAAGCTGGATGTGCGCAGCAAAATCAGCGTGAAGAAAAGGATGATCACGAACAGCACCCAGGCCAGCGCCGAGGCGTAACCCATCTCGAACCAGTTGAAGGCATTGCGGTAGAGATATAGCAGGTAGAAGAGCGTGGCATAGCCCGGTCCGCCGCCTGTCATCAGGTAGGAAATGGTGAAGGTCTGGAAGGTGCCGATGACGCCGGTGATGACCGAGAACATGATCACTGGCGAGATGAGCGGAATGGTGATGTGCCAGAATTTGCGGAAAGCACCGGCGCCGTCCAGCTCGGCTGCTTCGTACAAGGATTGTGGCACACCCTGTAGCGCCGCTAAAAAGATGACTGCCCCGCTGCCGGCGCCCCATAGACTCATCAGCACCAGCGTCCAGAGTACTACATTCGGGTCGCCCAGCCAGTTTGGCCCCTGGATGCCGAGCCGGCTGAGGATGAAATTGATGATGCCCAATCGGTGGCTGAACAACCAACTGAACACGATCGCCACAGCCACACCAGAAATCAGCGAGGGCATGTAGAAAATGGTGCGGAAAACTCGGATGCCGGCCACTTTTTGATTGAGCAGCAGCGCGATCAACAGAGAAGCGATTGTGCCGAGCGGCACGGCCAGCAATGTGTAAGTGCCGGTCACGCGCAGGGCAATACCCACAAACGGGTCGGTGAGCATCCGCTCGTAGTTAGCCAGTCCCAGCCATTGTGGCGCCTGCGCCAGGTTGTACTTGGTCAGGCTGAAATAGAACGACAACAGGATCGGCCCGATTAAGAAGAGCAGCAACCCAAACAGCCAGGGACTTATAAAGAGATAGGCCACCAGTGCCTCGCGCCGGCTTTGCGTCATGAATGGTCGGCGACTGGCCATGCCTGCCGTGGTCAGACTTGATTGTGCACTTGCCATAGCACCCCGCATTCGATTTCAGATTTTGGATTTTGGATTGGGGAGACAACGACAGAACATGTCGGCAATCCAAAATCCAAAAGTGTCACCGGTCAATTCACTTGCGGGCCAGCTCGGCGTCGACCAGAGGTGTGGCTGCCTGCATGGCTTCCAGGGCTGTCTTCTGGCCGTTCATGACCAGATCGATCTCGGCTTGGATCATGCCCTGAATCTTGTCGAATTTCTCGCCGGCGCCGGGAATGCGGATGACATCAGGCTTGGTGACCAGTGTGCGCAATGGTTCATAGCCCAGCTCTTTGTGCAGCGGCACGTCGAAGAAACGGTCGATCATGGAGCGCAATGATGGAATGTAAGGCACCAGCGACTCGATCACGCTGTCCAGCACAAACTCGCGGATGTATTCCCAGGCGGCGTTTTTGACTTTGGATGGTGGGGAGATCGACCAACAAGCAGTGTGCATGTACCACACCCGGTTACCGTTATTGGCTTTCGGCGTAAGCACAGCCTTCCACTCGAACGTGTTGATGTTCTTGAACTCGCCGACGTTCCAGTAATTGCCCAGATACATGGAAAGCGTGCCGGCTTTGAACGCTTCTTCGTTGCTCTGCAAGACCTGCATGGCCGATGAGCCGGGCGCGACCTTGTGCTTGGTCACCAGGTCAGCCCAGTACTGCAACGCCTCGACTGTTCTTGGGTCGGTCAGGGTGGATTTGCTGCTGTCGGGAGTGAACCAATCGCCGCCGTTCGACCACACGGTATACAGATGGTTGACGAACCAATTGCCGTACGAGAATCCCCACTGTTCTGGATTGCCATCGCCGTCCGCGTCAACGGTGAGTTGTTTGGCCGCGTTGAGCACGTCATCCCACTTCCAGTCTGGGCTAGGTATATCTACACCGGCTTTGGTGAAGTGATCGGGGTTGTAATACAGCGACACTGGGCCGGGCATAAAACCGATCAGCATGGCGTGGATCTTGTCCTGCCACGAACCGGCTTCGATGGCGGCCGGCACAATGTCGTCGCGTTTGATCTTGGGGTCGCCGGCGATGAACGGTTCCAGGTCGAGCAGCGCGCCGTTGGCGGCGTAAGGTTGCACGTAGCCCTCCCACATGTCGAACAGGTCAGGCGGGGTGCCGGCGGCAATCAGCGTTTGCAATTTCTCAAAGTATCCTGTGCCGGGCGGCGGCACTTCTTGGATGACCTTGACGCCGGGGTATTTTTGCTCGAACTGCGCGTTCCACTTGGCGCGCAGGTCGATTTCATCCTGGCCAGAGCAGCACAGCAGGATTTTCATCTCGCCCTGCTCATAGGCGACGCCGGCCTGTGGGGCGGGTGCACTTCCCTGGGTTTGCGCGGGCGCGGCAGTCGGCGCAGGTTGGGCCGGCGCGCACGCGGCAAGTACGCCGCCGGCAGCTCCCAGTCCGGCCAGCTTCAAAATCTGGCGACGGGTTACTCGTGTGTCAGACATAGTCTTCAAGTCCTCCTCTTCAAGTTACATGCGCGTTTAAGACAGGCTGTTCTCTGAATGCCGCGGGAACGATGAAGGCGCAATGCCAGATTGAATTTGGAGAGGTGTGTTGTCACTTCTAGCCGCCTGACAGATTTCCACTACGTCCGCTTGCCGGCCTTGTCGTCGAAGCCGGCGAGCGTTGGGGATACCGCTCGCGCATCGCGTCCTGGCGGCGCGATACAACCAGCCAGTAACCGGCAGGCAGGCAATCAGTCACTGTTTTCAAATCTGTCGGGTGGCTAGTTGTCACTTCATCAGATGGCTGTCACCTCCTTTTTTACTTTGCTTTGGGGGGTGCGGTGGCAGATCGTCTATGGGTGGATCGATGCGCTGTGCAACGAGTGTTCACGCTCTTTCGCGCAGCTCCATCATCTCTGATCCCAACTCGTTCAAGCTGAGATGGACGCCTTCGCGCATCAGCGCTTCGCCAACGGCATGTATTGTAACCTGCGCATCGGCCAGTCGCACATCGTACAGGCAGCCGGCTTTCAACCCGCGCGGGCGGATCACTTTGCTGGCCGGCCCGCCCTGGGCGCGATACACCATCACCACACTGCGCGTTTGATCCGGCGACACAGCTTGAATGGCGTCCCATCCCCAGCCTTTGCCCTCCAGGTTGTTGCGCGGGGGAATGAGGTGGATGATTTTGGCGTCCCGAACCAGCGCACGCAGGCGCTTGTACTCGGCGATTGCGGCGCGCGTCTGGGCCATCTGCTCTTCGTTCCATTCGGTCACGCGCTGCATCAAGATGAGCGGCCCGCCGAAAATGGCGCTGCGCAAGCTGTAGGGCGTGGGGTCGTCCTGCATGTAGCGCACGCTGTAGCGCGGCGAGAAGGGGTAGGATGCGCCGTACACCCCCTGCCGGGTGGCATAGGTGGCGATGTTGTCCACGGTGATGGTGGTGTGATACAGCCGGGCCATCTTGTAGGTCAACATGCAGCCGCCGTCTTCGCAGTTCTCCCACACCACCTGCGGGCGCAGCCGGCGCACCGTCTCGATCACCCGGTCGATGCCTTCGACCGAGTTGGTGTAATTGTGGTCGTGCGTCGAGCAGGCTGAGCCGCTCTCGTGGCAGGCTTTGACCATATCCTCGCCGTCTTGCACGAAGTAGTCCACGTGGTAGTCGTCGATGAGACGGACGATCTCGCCGATCAGCCATTCGCGGCAGGGCGGATGCCCCAGGCACAGCGGCGCAGCGCCAAAGTAATCCTCGTGGCGATGAATCAGCCAGTCGGGATGCTGTTGCGCCACCGGCGCGTTCACGTTGGCCTGCGCCAGCGGGATGTGCAGGCCGAAGCGCATGCCCAACTCGTGGGCGCGGTCGGCCAGCGGCTTCAGTCCGCGCGGAAACTTTTCAGGGTGCGCGCGCCACTCGCCGATTTGCGTTGCCCAGCCCAGATCCATCACCACGACCTCGACGCCCAGTTGTGCGCAGCGTTCGATGGCGGCCAGTTGCTGGGCCGCGTTGATTTCCTGACCATAGCCCCATGAGTTGTACTGTGCCCAGGGATGACGTTCGTCCGGCGCCGGCGGATGCACATGCGCCTCGGCGAACCGCTGTGTGATATAGCCGGCTTCGTCCCAGTCGCCCTCGAACACGCCGATGAAAAACGCCGGGACCTCGAACGAGTCTCCCGGTTCGACGCGGTGATGGAGATCGTCGATCGCGCCGACGAAGTGGGCGGCTTCGGACGAGGCCCAGGCGCGCAGCCGGCTCTTGCCGTTGAACTCGATGCCGCACACGATGCCGTAGCCGGCGTGCGGCGCGATGTCGTCCGAGCGCATCGTGTGCCAGTCGCTTTCGCCGTCCCGCGCCGCAAACCAGGCGCAACTGCTGGGGCCGCTGTAGCTCGACGGGAACGATCCCATGCGAATTTCTGTGGCCGCCCGGCCTGGGATCAGTGGCACATCGTACTGGCTGAAGAAGTCGTTGCGGTAGACCCAACTGAACTGGTTGACGTGAAAAAGATTCTGGCCGGGTGGCATCGTCAGGTTCAGAATCTCTGCGTCTGTCACGATCAGTGGGGTGTCGCCGCAGTTGTCAACGCTGCCCCAAGTGCGCACAAAGGGGAAATTGGGCCAGATCTGGAAGTGGCGTGTAAGCCGCATGCCATCGCCTTCGGCCTGGCAGCGCATCACGATCGAGCCGTCGGCGTGTGTCTCCTGGGTCATGCCGGCGCCATGCCATGTTGCATCCCGTGGGCCAATGCGCGCACGGGGCGCGTGCGAGGGCTGGAGGGCCGGCCGGCCACGCACGGGGTCGATCACCTGCCACCACAACTGGCCTGCGACTTCGCGCACCGAACAAATGATGCTGTCGTTGCCGATGTGCCAACTGGCAGGGTGCAAATCCACAGTGCTGTGGGCCACATGCATATCTGACACCTCCCGGTGATCGTTCGCGCGCAGTGTCTTTTGGTTGAGGGCGGCCTGCCGGGGCAGTGTCGGCTGCGTGGTGCATGCCGCCGAGTCTGGATTCGATTATAGAGGCGCGCGAGGAGTTGCCCCACACATCTGCGCGATGCCTCTGCGCCTTTCGTCCCTTAACATTGCGCTGCCGCCTGTTAGACTGCGCTCAATCAGCCACCTGGTGTAGCGGGAGTTTTCAGAGACATGGCATCGAGCACCGCGTCGACGCCGTGTTGGCCGGCCTTGGATTGGCCGGCCTTGGATTGGCCGGCCTTGGATTGGCCAGGGTCGAGCCAGACTGGGCTGTCGCTTGGCAGCAAAAAGGGCGACCATATCGGTCGCCCTGGCTTTCAACTCAACCGATTGCTAGCGGCCCAACTCGCGCTCAACTGTGGCCACCAGCTCCGGCGCGTCCGGCGCCACTTTAGATTTAAAGCGCCCGACGACATGCCCGTTCTTGCCAACCACGAACTTCTCAAAGTTCCAGGAGATGTCGCCGGCCGGCTCGGCCTGCGTCAGAATACTGTATAACGGCGAGCGGTTCGGCCCGTTCACCTCGATCTTCTCGAAGATGGGGAATGTCACGTCGTATTTGGTCGAGCAGAAGTCCAGAATCTCCTGCATCGTGCCGGGTTCTTGTGCTCCAAACTGGTTGCAAGGGAATCCCAGCACCTCGAACCCCTGGTCCTTGTACTTACGATACAGCGCTTCCAGCCCGGTGTACTGAGGTGTATACCCACACTTCGACGCCACGTTCACGATCAAAAGCACGCGACCCTGATAGTTGCTCAACGGCTGCTCAGCGCCGCTGGCAGTTTTCACCGAAACAGTATAGATTGATTGAGTCATGGCTTGTTGCATCTCCGTTTGTGTTGATTCGATCATGCTTAGATGAGCGAGTAATGAGCCGGCGTTTAAACTCTAATCTTGATCTAGCTTGCTCAGGCGCATCGCACTCAATGCTGCGGCGTGGTGCGTACGTGCGTGGCGATATAAACGCGCCAGGGCTGAACAGCTCTGGCGCGTTGCAGCCGCTGCGCAATCCGGCGGCTGTGAGTGACGGTGTGTGCGCTGCTATGGGCGCTATGGCAATGGGCACTATGGAATGATGATGGCCAGCACAACCATGACTGCAAGCAGAATGCCGGCCAGAATGCCGGTGCGCCTCAGGTCGCCCAATACCGCACCATACTCGCGCTGCCAGTTGATTGTTTTGGCCGGTGTATCAGAACTGGTGTCGATGCTGGGGGCCGGCTTTGCTGCGGCGGCATTTGCCGATGCAGCGCGCGTTGGGGATGCCTGGGGCGTAATAAATGCCTCTGGCGGCAGGTTCGGTGTACGCTGACGGCGTGGTTTCTTTGACATCTCAGACTCCCGATCAGGATAAAACGTTTTTGGGCGCGGGCCAGGCTATGCGCGCCGGATTGCGCGGTTGCCCAACCCCTGCCGCTCGTCGAGTGTGTCGCGCGCGCGTAACAGGCTCAGCACACTGTTCACCAAAGGCGCGCGCGCCGGCTCGGGCGGCAGCGGAATTGTAGCGCGTTTGACGAAAAATACATCTGTCAAATCAGTCTTGCGCTCCAGCAGCAGATCACTCAGTGTGCGGCCGTTCAAGTGCGACAGGGCAGAATTGTGCTCCAGGTTTCCCAGGCTGTACACAATGTGCGGGTTGTTGCCGAGCATGCCCAGCGCCGGCGCCAGATCGGCGGTGGCCGACACAACCCAGCTCCAGCGCTGCGAGATGGCAATGCCGCGCAACGATGGAAAGGTCTGATCGATAAAGATAGCCAAGTCCTCGAATGCTTGCGTGTCGTGGTTGATGGCGGTCTGGTTTCCTGGGAAGTAGCGTGCGTTACCGCCGGTAACCAGCAGCCGATTATCGCTGGTCAGCCGATAGTAGTGGGGGAGCAGCCGCGCATCTGACAGCGCCTGGCGCGCTTGCCAGCCGAGGCTGCTCAATTGGGCCGGTGTCAGCGGCTCGGTGAGCACAGCATAGGTGTGCAGCGGACATTGCCTGGCGCGCAGGGCGGCAAATTGCGCCGAGTAGGCGTTGGTCGCGATCACACAGCGATCAGACTCAACAGCCCCGCGCGGGGTTTGCGCTCTGATCACGCGGCCGCTACGTGTCGGGTCGAACTGCAGATTGATCGCGGGGCTATGCTCGTAAATCTCGACGCCCCTGGCGATGGCAATGCGTTTGAACTCACGCACCAGTCGCGCCGGGTTGATCAGGCCGGCCTGCGACTCGCGCAGGGCGCCGACATAGGTGGGCGAATCGATCTGATCGCGCACTGCTCTGGCCGGAAGCCACTCGACGCCCTCGATATCTAGCCGGCGCGCCAGCGCAACCTCTTGTTGTGCGCGCTTGCTCTCGGTCGGCGTGCGCGCCACGCACAAGTAGTCGCACGCCTCATAGTTGCAGTCAAGCCGGCGTCGTTCGATAGTCTCGACCAGGTAAGCGCACGCGCGCTCTGCATAGCGTCGTGCCTCGCGCGCCTGCTGCGCGCCGAACCGGGTCGTGGCCAAGCTGAGCGATGGGCTGACCAGCGGAACAATGAAGCCAACGCTGCGGCCGCTTGCGCCGTAGCCAGTGACTTCGGATTCGAGCAGAACGATGCGCAGGCTGGGTTCGGCAAGCTTGACGTGGTAGGCAGCGGAAATGCCGGTCAGACCACCGCCGATGACCAAAACATCGGCGCGCACCACGCCTTCCAAGGCGGGGCTTTCGACATAGCCGGCTGTAGCCTGTTCCAACCAGAACGATCTGGCGCGGTAGTCTGCGAAAGTGCCGGCGAGCGTGCGCATACGTCAGTCGAGCTTGGCCCCAATGGCAAACACCTCGCGCTCGAAGAACCAGGCAAAGGGGATCCAGTTGAAGGCGATATGTCGCAGCATCGACATCAGCGTGCTTTCGGCGCGATGCTGAGGCGGCGTGTCCAGCCACACTTTGACTCGGCTGAACCCATTCTTGCTGAGCACGCGCCGCAAACGGAGGATATCTTGCTCATTGACATGCACTTCTGTGTTGATGGTCACGTTGAGCGCGCGGGGGTTGGCCGGATAACGGTCGCCCTGGCCCATCAGCCGGCGCACCTGTCGCACGATTGGGTATGCGTACACGTCATACCAGCGATTGGGCGCGGTGTGTATCACAACTTGTCCGCCGGGTTTCAGGGTGCGGCGCACTTCACCCAGACAGATGTCCAGCTCCCAGGGGTGCAGATGCTCGACAACATCGAATAGCAGCACCCGGTCGAACACGTTGTCACGAAAGGGCAGCCGCTTGGCATCGCTCTGTGCCAGGCCATGCGCGCCGGCACTCGGCTCGCGTTCCATGATCCGGCGCGATAGTGTCACTGCGGCCCATGAGTAATCGATGCCGAAGGAATGCGCCCCAAGTCGCGCCACGTGGCGGACGATCTCGCCACGCCCACAGCCCAGATCCAGCACCCGCATCCCGCGCTCGACATCGGCAAACTCGAAAGCCTGCTTCAGGCGGCGCGATAGATGCTCACCCTCGCTCTGGATGAATTCTTCGTAGCCCTCGCAGGCGGTCAGAAAATATGCTTCGTCGTATCGATCCGGGGGAATCGGTGTTTGCTGTGGCGCCTGTTGATTCGTCATCGGGGCACAATATTATCAGACCCAGCCCGTGCAAGCGCACCGTCAGGCGCCAGTGGTTTTCTGTCTGCAACCTATTGGGGCTGCGCAGTGGCTTCGCTCGCCAGAATCTGTTTCACGTTGACATACCACTCGCTAATCGTGCGCAACCTGTCGCTGGGATATACCAACGGCGGAATTTGAACCCGCTTCACTCGCGTGGAAATCGCGTACTGGTAGGTGGGATAGTACAGTGGAATGGCCGGCATCTCTTCGGCAAAGAGCGCCTGGAAGCGCCGATAGTATTCAAAGCGTGTGGCGCGGTCGCTGGTCAGGCGCGCTTTCTCCAGCCATTCGCTGGCGTCAGCATTGTCGAAGCCGGTGTAGTTCTGACCGGGCGGCACGATCTGACTGCGATGCCAGATGGGGTAGGGATCGGGATCGCCGTCAACCAAGCTTTCCACCAGAGCTACTTGAAATTGTCTGGGCGACAGAAAATCGCGCACCAGGTTGCGCACCGGCTGTACACTGACCTGCACACCCAGGTCGCGCCACTGACGGGCCACCGCTTCTGCCAGGGTGCGGCGGGTGAGGTCATCCTGTGTCAGCAGCGTGAAAGCGATCGGTTCTCCATTCTTCTGCCACACCGAGATGTTCGAGGGGGCCACGGTCGCTAACTCGTAGCCGGCGCTCCGCAAATACTGAACGGCGCGCTCTGGGTCGTATGGATACGATGTGACGCCGGCATCGTAGGCCCATGTGCCGGGAATGAACGGCGTGTTCGCAACAACACCCTGTCCCCCCAGCACGTCGCGCACAAGTTGTTCACGGTCGAGCGCGTGTATCAACGCCAGCCTGACCGATTTGTCGGCCAGCGCAATCGCCCCGCTGTCTGGCCGCAGATTGATGAACAGGGCTGCATAGCGCGACTTTGTGGCGCTGTAGATCGTCAGGTTCGGAATTGCTTCTGCACGTTTGACCAGTGATAGCGGCAGATTGCCCATGCCGTCGATATCGCCGGCGCGCAAAGCCTCAAAAACCGCCTGCGCGTTGGGGTAGTAGCGGAAGACCAACCGAGATAATTTTGGCTTTGGGCCGTAGTAGTTGTTGTTTGGTTCGAGCGCGATCGCGGCGACCCGACTGTTGGACGTGTTTACCTCGGCCACGCGCCATGGGCCATTCCCAACCGGCTGTAAGTTGAAAGGCAACTGGTTCAGATTAGCCGACGAAGTGCCGGAAAGCACATGTTGCGGCAGCAGCCCGATGGTGGTGAAATCGAGAAAAGGCGCCAACGGCTGAGTCAACTGGAATTGCACGGTGGAGGCATCTACCTTGATGACAGTGACGCTCTGCCACAGCGCGCTGATATCTGGCCGGCCTGGATAGTCCGGGTTTTGTAGTAGGCGCGTGGTAAACAGAACGTCGTCTGCGGTGATGGGCTGCCCATCCTGCCAGCGCGCGTCCTGGCGCAGCTTGAAGGTGTATGTGATCCCGTCAGCAGAGATCTCCCAACTGGACGCGAGTTCTGGCACGACCTCGCCGGTTTCATTGAGCCGAGTCAGCCCCACAAAGACCAGGCTGCACAGATCGCGATCCTCGTCGTGCAACTGGCAGAGCAAAGGATTGATGTACTGCGGCGCCCCAGCCACGCCCTCGATGTACGTGCCGCCGACATCCGGCACCGTTACAGTGCTACGCGGGACGAGAAGTTGGGAGACGACGAACCCGACAGCTACTACTCCTATGGCGATCAGGAGCAGCGGCAGACGAAACGAGCGCATCTCGATTTACGATTCCCTGATTGACGATTGATGGACGAGTGTGGCGTTTTCTTCGCAATCGGCAATCAGCTAAGCGTCAATCATCGTGGGGCAGACAGGATGACGTTGAAGATGGCGAGGACGAAAAAAGCAATGGCCAGGAAAACAGTGATCGTGAACAGCAGCTTGTCTACGCCACGCCGGGTCTGGTAGACACTCTGAGCGCCGCCGAACACGCCGCCAAGCTCCTCACCTTTGCTTTGCAACAGCACCACCGCCACCAATGCGACCGCCAGCAGAATCTGGGCGATGCCGAGAAATACATTAAGCATGGGCGCGATTATAGCGCAGCCAACGACTGTCATCGACGCATTTTCTAACTGCATGCAAGGGCAAGCGCAGCCTTCAAGTTGTGCTGCCGCCACGCCATTCCAGCAGAGGCTAGACGCAGGCAAGCAGGTCTGAGGTGAAGTGGCCGGCCCATATCGAGCAATCTATAATCATTTGCATGTCTGTTGTCGAGGATGTGAAAAGTAAGATCGACATCGTCGATGTGATCAGCCCCTACGTCAAGCTCACCCGTAGTGGCCGTAACTATCGCGGGTTGTCACCGTTTCAGGCAGAGAAGACCCCTTCTTTCTTTGTCTTTCCTGAGACACAGACGTTCAAAGACTTCTCAAGCGGCGAGCAGGGCGATGTCTTCTCCTTCCTGATGAAGAAGGAAGGGCTGACCTTCAATGAGGCGCTGCACGAACTGGCCCGGCGCGCCGGCATCGCAATTCACGAGCGCAGCGAACAGGACAAGGCTGCTGAGGATCGTAACGTTCGGCTGCGCCAAGTCTTGGCGCAGGCGGCCGAGTACTTCCACCACCTGCTGATGACCGCGCCGCAGGCAGCCCATTGTCGCGCCTACGCGCAGGACAAGCGGCATCTGACGCCCGAAACCATCGTGGCCTGGCAATTGGGCTACAGCCTGATGGACTATCATGCGCTGACCAATCACTTGACGGGACGCGGTTTTGATGTGCGCGATCTGATCGACGCCGGACTCGTCGTCGAAAATGAGGAGGGCCGGCGTTACGACCGGTTTCGCGGCCGGCTGATGATTCCCATCCGAGATGAGAAGGGGGGCGTAGTCGGGTTCGGTTCTCGCTCGCTGGACGGCAGCGAGCCGAAGTATATGAACTCGCCGCAGACGCCGATATTTGACAAGGGGCGGCTGCTTTTCGGCCTCGACCGCGCGCGCAGCGCCATTCGTAACGAACAGACCGCCGTGCTGGTGGAAGGCTATATGGATGTGATCGGCACGCACCAGGCCGGCTTCACCAATGTCGTTGCCGGCATGGGCACGTCGCTGACAGAAAGCCAGTTCCGGGCGCTCAAGCGGCTCGCCCCGCGCATCGTGATGGCGCTCGATCCCGACGCAGCCGGCACCCGCGCTGTGTTGCGCGGCCTCGATGTGGCGCGCGACAGCCTGGAGCGCGATGATGCGCCGACTTTCGACCCACGCGGCATCATCCGCCATGAATCGAAGTTGAATGCAGACATCCGCGTGGCCATTCTGCCCGAAGGGATGGACCCCGATGAAATTGTGCTGGCGTCAGCCGACCGCTGGCGAGAGGTAATCGCTGCGGCCCGTCCGATCGTCGAGCATGTTGTCGATGCGCTGCTGGCTCATTTCAACATTGCAGAGCCGCACGGCAAGTCCGAAGCCATTAAAGCGATCGCGCCTATTCTGCGCGATTTGTCCGACCCGGTTCAGCGTGACGTGTATTTGCAGCAGATTGCCCGCAGACTCCAACTCAACCCGCGCGCCGTAATCGAAGCGATGGGGCTGGCCTGGGCCGCCCCACGCACCACGCGCCCGGCGGCAAGCGCAGGGGCGCGCAGTGCCGATCAGACATCGCCGGCGCATCACCCGCCCGATGCGCTTGCTCCGGCCGGCGCGCCGGCCAGAGCCGGCAGAGTTGATCTTGAACTTCATTTGATCGCCATCCTGGCCCGCTTGCCCGTTTTGCTTACGGATGCCAACGTGGCTCTCACGCGCGCTAACCTGGAGGTGCTGGGCGTTGACGACTTTGTGAATCCGGCCCTGCGCCTGGGTTTTGTCCAACTCAGCCGCGCCGCCACCGGCCAGCCGCAGAGCGAATACAATGACGATTGGCTGAGCTTGATTGCAGATTACTCCTGGAGCGACGGCGAAGCCGGCGCAGAGGCATTGCTGCGCGAGGAAGCGATCCGAACGGCGCTGCGCTTGCGCATGGAGAACTTGCAGCGAGAGCGCGCCGGACTAGCTTTCATGATCGATGACGCGCGCAGCAGTGGTGATTTTGAGCGAGTCGCACAGTATAATCTCAGACTCATGGATGTTTCGGCGAAGCATCTGCGCGCGCAGAAGGCGCTTCGCCTGAGAGGCGTTGTGGTGGTCAGTTGACCTCACCGGATATGTGTCCAAAGCGAATGATCCTATGACGAACTCGCGGGCAAAGTCAACGCGGCAAAACCTAGACCGACGCGGCGCCCGCCGGTCGGGCGAGGCTGACTTGCGCAAAGGCGACCGCGATGGTCGATCATCCGGCTCCTCGGCTTGGGCGCGCGACGGCGCTCTGGACGCGCAGGACAATCGCCTTAATCACCTTTATGGCCTTAATCAACTTAATCAACTTAATGATCTTGCGGTAGACAATCCTAATCTCCTGCAGGCTGATGCGCTGGTCGGTGATGCCCTCGACGACTCCGAAGCCAACACGCGCGAGCAAGACCTTGATCTAGATGACCAGGCTGAACTGGCCGCGGCATATGCGCTAACCGAGGCGGACGAGGATGACGATGTGCTGGCCGATGATCTGACGGATCTGGACACGCGCCGTATTGCCGAAGCAGGCGACGCATCCAGCGACGATCCCGTTCGCATGTACCTGCAGGAAATCAGCGCCACGCCGTTGCTCACTGCCGACCAGGAGTTGCGTTTGTGCGCAACGTATGGCGCCGAACAACTTTTTAACACCCTTGAGGGAAAGGCCGGCAAAGAAGGCGTCTCGATCTGGCTGACGACGTATACCTATCTGCAAAACTCCTGGCGCGCCGTGACGGAAGCGTGCGATCAGCGTCAGGTGAACTCCCCCGACCTCCCACAAATCCTGCGCGAAGCGCGTGACATGCCGTTGCAGTACTCGGCGCCCATTCCCTGCTACATGGAGCGCTATCTGCGCGAGATCGGGTGGGGGCAAGATGTGACTGTCGAAAAAATCAGCCGGCCACTGTTCGAGGTCCTGCTGGCCGCGATCATCTTCCCGCCACAGTTTGTTGATCAACTGGCTCAACACTTTGAGCATGTCGGCGCCGGCGAGTGGATTGAGTGGGACGAGGCGTCTGCCTGGATGCCGCCGGCGGAACGCTGTGAAGAACATCTTGCAGACATGCGTCGCCGGGCCGACGAGGCTCGCCGTGCGCTGATTGCTGCCAATCTACGGCTGGTGGTCAGCATTGCCAAGCGCTATTTGGGTCGCGGCATTTCCTTCCTCGACTTGATTCAGGAAGGCAATATGGGGTTGCTGCGCGCAACGCAGAAGTTTTTCGCCTGGCGTGGGTTCAAGTTCAGCACGTATGCCACCTGGTGGATTCGTCAGGCGATCAGCCGGTCGATTGCCGATCAGGCTCGCACCATTCGTATTCCTGTGCATCTGGTTGAGACGATCAACAAGCTGTCGCGGGTGCAGCGCCGGATGACCCAGGAGATGGGACAGGAGCCAACTACCGAGGATCTGGCGCTGGAGATGAACCTGCTGAACGAGCGCGAATTGGCCATGATTATGGAGGCTCAGTCGAACGGCAGACCCATCGAGCCGGCACTCATGCGCAAATTGGAACAGGCTGTCAAGCACGTGCAGGAGATCATACGCGTATCGGCCGAGCCGATCTCACTCGAGACGCCGGTGGGCACCGAGCAGAACAGCCTGCTGGGCGATTTTATCGAGGATCAGACCGCAATGTCGCCGATCGACTCGGCCACGCTCGAAATGCTGAAGGAACAGGTGCGGTCGGTGCTGTCTTCTTTGAGCGAGCGCGAACGCAATGTCCTGGAGATGCGCTTTGGTTTCAAGGATGGCAGAACGCATACCCTCGAAGAAGTAGGCCAGGCGTTTGGCGTAACCCGCGAACGGGTGCGGCAGATTGAAGCCAAGGCGCTGCGCAAGCTGCGCCATCCTCATTACAGCCGGCGTCTGCGTGACTATCTGAGCGACCAGTAGCAGCAGACGAGGGCCAATGGTGTTAGCCCCGTGGGTGTTAGCCCCGTGCCACCGATCTTCTGCGCCGTTGTGCGTGCATCCGCCGGTGCAGTTTGTGGTAAACGATTCTCTCTGCGTCGTGTCGGCGCATATTCAACCGCAGGTTCTTGTCTACTGCGACGCCCTCTGCGCGTAACCGTTCGGCCTGCGTTTCGGGTGAGTAGCTGTTGGAAATGCGACCGTGAGTGTTGACCACCCGCCACCATGGCACGTCGGTGTTGGCAGGCAGGTTGTGCAAAGCGTACCCCACGGTGCGCGCCAGTCCCGGCCGGCCAAGCTGCCGCGCCACGCCCCCATAGCTCATCACCATCCCTTTTGGGATTAGCCGCGTCACTGCATAGACCTGTTCGTAAAAGGAGTTGGGAGACATAGGCCCATGCTCATCCGCCGTTTGATGCCGGCGTCTGGGCTGGGCGCCGCCATACAAATCGACGCACGGCGCTCGCCGGGCTGAGGTCGTTGTACACGCGCGCATTCGTGCGCGGGTCAACTGCCACCAGTTGCTTCACCTGCACCCACCAGGCAAACGACCGTTCGTCAAGGTCGCCCAAAATCGCGCGGGTCAATCGGATGGAGGTTGCTTTAGTCTCGAAGACGGGAACGGTGATTGCCCCAGCCGGCTGCACCTGCACCACATACCATTCGTTCTCTTTCAGCAGGCCGACGCTCAGCCAGGCCAGGGTGACCGACTCGATTGACTCGGTAATCAACGCACCCTCGATGGGAGACACAAGTTGCGGAGCGGGGTAGCCGGAGCGTGGCGTAGGCGTTTGGGCAATGATGGGTGTGGGTGAGACCGCCGGTGTGGGTGTGGCAAATGTAAGCGTCAACACCTGGCCGATGCGGATCAGGCAGTTGTCGTCAAGCCCGTTCTGCTGAATGAGCTGGTTGACCGACATGCGGAAGCGCTGCGCGATTTCGCTGCAGGTATCGCTCTCGCGCACGGTGTATACGATTTGGGGAGGAAGCGTCGCCGTCGGCAAAGCCGGCTCAGTGGGCTGTGCCGTGTTAGGCGTTGCTGTGTCAGGAGGCGAGGCATCTGGCGGCAGTGTTGGGGCCGGCCCCGGTGTTGGTGTCGGTTGCGGGATACGCAGTTTGTCGCCGATGCGCAGAAAGCAGGCGGCGTCGAGGTTGTTGTAGCTGACGATGACGTTTAGCGGTACGTTGTATTTGATGGCAATGCTGCCGCAGGTCTCGCCGGCCTGTACTTCGTGCTCGATGTCGGGCGGCGGCGCCGGCGTGTCTGTAGGGGGCGGCAGCGTAGGCGGTTCGGGGATTGGCGTGTCGGTGGGTTGGGCGGCAGGCGGTGTGTCTGCAAACGTGATTGCGGGTGCTGTCGTCGGTTCTTGCGTGGCCGGTTGGTTTGGCTGACCGCTCTGCGCGGATTGGATTGTTGCTCTGGCCAGACTGGGCGTTGGGGCCGGCTGCTCGCTCCCGTCCATGTCGCGTAACAGAAGCGCCGCACCAATGATGAGCGCCACGATGACGGACGCAACGCCGATCAAGCCCCAGGGGAGTTGTGACAGGAAAGGCCGGCGGCTCTGGATCGACCCGCCGGGCGTGGATCGCTCCATGTCTTTGGGGCCGAGCGTTTTTGGCGTGCGGGCGGCCTGTGCTGCCGGCGCCTGTGGCGACGGGCCGGCTGGCTGCGCGACGAAGATGTGGCCGCAGATCGGGCAGCTACTTTCATGCTGCCCAACGCGCGAATTGCATGATGGGCAACGACGGTACACTTTTCGTGAGGCAGGCGAGTGCGGTGTTTCCATACTGGCAGAGTCATCCAGCGGTCAGGCTTTGACCCCGTCCAACCCCAGCGCAGCCGCGTTGTTCTGCAAGGCGGCCAGCACAACTGCGATGTGTTCATCGAGCGGCACGCCCAGCGCCACTGCGGCCTGCTCGATCTCGTCGCGGTGCACGCCGGCGGCGAACGCCTTATCCTTCCACTTCTTTTTGATGGACGAGACCTGCACATCGGCCACGTTTTTCGAGGGCCGCACATAGGCGACAGCCGCTATGAAGCCCACCAGTTCGTCCACAGCGCACAGCGTCTTCTCCATCAGGCTTTCGGGCTTGACGCCGGTCAATTCTGCTGCGTGTGCCAGAACAGCGCGCACGATGGTCTCATCCCAGCCCTGCTCGCGCAGGATCATTGAGCCGATATTCGGATGGCCAGACCCATCCAGATTGGGCCATCGCTGATAGTCGAAATCGTGAATCAGGCCAACGGTGCCCCACAGGTCTGGGTCATCGCCGAAGCGCGAGGCGTACGCGCGCATGGCAGTTTCCACCATAAGCATGTGCCGGATCAGGTTAGCATCGGTGGTGTATTCGTTCACCAGTTCCCAGGCTGCTTGTCTGGTATTGGCAGTCATAGTCGAGACGGGAGTCTATCAAACTTTTGGCCGGCCCTGTCCGCGGGCGATTGACATCTGCAGCGCAGGCTGCCGGCTTACTGCTGCGCCTGCGAATGAGACGTTGGCGGATCATGCTAGGGCGTTGCCGGCGGCTTCACTCGGCCGCAATCGGAGTTGGCTCGCCCAGAATAGGCAGCGGTTGGGTGACGTAGACCTCAACCAGGGCGTTCATCAGCGCTGGCAGCTCGCGCAGTTCGTTCCACCAGACACTGCGATACGGACGACGGTCGGCAGAATATCCTATCGCCTCGATGCCGAGCGCGTTGCAGGTCATCAGCGCGCGATCGAGATGGAAACGCTGGGTGACCAGTGTGGCGTGCGTCACCCCGAAGATGGCCCGCGCGCGGTAGCAAGTGTCATAGGTGCTGTGGCCAGCATAGTCCAGCACGATATTTTGTTCGGGCACGCCCAACTCGATGGCCACATTGCGCATAACACGCGGCTCGTTGTAGTTGTCGAAGCGATTATCGCCGCTCATCAGCAGTTTGCGCACCGCGCCCGCGTGATACAGATCGACGGCCGAAGCCACCCGGTCATACAACATTGGGCTGGGGCGCTCACCCCGCACGCCGGCCCCAAACACAATCGCCACAGGCTGGGCCGGCAGGCTTATTGGGCTGTTATACAGCCGCTCCTGCGCCCACATATTTACAACCCAACGGGCAAAAAAAGGCAGCGCGCTAACGAGGATCAGGCTGGCTACGCCGGCCTTGACAATCTTTTTCCACATTTCGCGGGCGATCATAGCGCGATCATCTTAATGCGCCCTGATTAACAGACCACGATCGTCTGACACGCGGACGAGAATTCAGCGCTGTAAAGTGAACGAATATGGCAATAGCTGCTTGACTGTTGTGCGTGCGTAATGGCCGTCTGGCATTGCCGTATACACCTCCATGTCGGGGTTGAATTCGGCTAACACTTGCCGGCATGCGCCACACGGCGTCGCGCCGTCCTGAGTGACGATCACAATGGCCTGGAAGCCACTCTCGCCTTCGCTGATCGCCTTGACCACGGCGGCCCGCTCGGCGCAGATTGTGAGGCCGATCGAAGCGTTCTCGACGTTGCAGCCGCTATAGACCATGCCCGATACGCCGACCAGCGCCGCGCCAACCTGATAGCCCGAATAGGGCGCATAAGCTAGCCGGCGTGTTTCAGTTGCCACTTTGATCAGCACCTGGATGTCGGATTCAGCCAGTCGGGCGAAGCCGGCGTCTGGTTGATTCGTTGCTCGGGGGGGTGGCCCCGCCGTTGTTGCCGGCTTGGTTGTTTGAGAAGTCTGTTTGCCTGTTTTCTTGGCTGGCCTCCGATCCGTCTTCGTCCCTGTTGGCTTGGTGTTCTTCCTGGCGGAGTGTGTCTTGCGATTGCTCATAGGTCGCCTTCACTTTTAGAATGCGGCGCTCATTGACTTCCATGACCTCCAGCAATACGCCGCCGTAACGCACCGTGTCGCCGGCGCGGGGCACTTCGCCGAGCTGATCGTAGATAAAGCCACCCAGGGTGTCACTTTCGTCCGTTGGCAACTGCACCCGCATCAATTCGTTCACGTCATCCAGATTCATGCTGGCGTCCAGGATGTAGCCGGCTGCATCGGGCAAGGCCACATAGTCCGGCTCCTCGGCGTCGAATTCGTCTTGAATATCGCCGACGATTTCTTCCAGGATGTCTTCGATGGTGACCAAGCCGGCTGTGCCGCCATATTCGTCGATGACGATGCAGATATGGACGCGCCGGCTTTGCAGTTCTTGCAACAGCTCGCTTACTTTCTTAGACTCGGGTGTGAAGTAGGGCTGGCGCAGCACCTGGGCCAGCGGTGGATTCAGGTTGTCCCGCAACAGGCGCAGCAAATCCTTTGCGTACAGAATGCCCACAATGTCATCGATCGTATTGCGGTATACGGGAATGCGCGAGTGGCCGGCGCTGATGATAACATCCAGGGCCTCTCTGAGCGGGGTATTCACCTCCACCGCCACGATGTCGATGCGCGGCACCATCACCTCGCGCGCCACTGTGTCGCCAAAGTCCAGCACTGACAGGATCATGGCCTTTTCGTCCTGTTCGATCAGGCCCTCTTCCTGGCCGGCATCGACCATGGTTTTCAACTCTTCTTCGGTTACCAGGGTAGCGCTATCGCGTTTCTGCCCACCCAGTGGCAGTGAGAGCAGATTGCTGAGCGCCACTGCGACGCGCACGAAGGGGGACAACAACACACTGCTCAATTGCACCAGCCCGACGCTGGCCAGAGCGATCTTTTCGGCGTGCCGCACCCCGATTGCCTCTGGCACCAGCCGCCCAAAGATGTAGAGCGCCATGCTGGTGAGCAAGATGACGATGACATATGCCAGAGGGCCGGCCAGCGCCGGTGGGATGGCGACGACCTCCCAGGCGCCTAGCCAGCCTGCCACTGCCGGCACAAATTCAAGCGTGGCAATGCTGGCCGCAATAACCAGGCTGAACAGCGCCCCTACTTCGGCCGTCGCAAGCAACTGGCTGGAGTTTTCGGTCAGACGTTGAATGACGCGCGCTGATGTAACGCCCTTTTGTTCCAGTTCGACCAACCGGGGCCGGCGCACGTTGACCAACCCGCTGCGCGCCAGCGCGAAAAATGCACGCGCGGCTGTGGCCAGAACGAATAAGAGGATCGACATAGTGCGTGTTACGAATTTAGCGATTACGTATTTGGCGCCGGTGCAGGCTGGGGCTATGATTCGGTCTTGAGCTTGCGAATGGCGCGCGCCGGCAGCCCCACTACCAGCGTGTGCGGCGGCACATTCCGCGTTACCACAGCCCCGGCCCCTGTACGCGCCCCTTTGCCCACGGTGACCGGGGCCACCAGGAGTGTATCGCTGCCGATGAAGGCGTCATCCTCGATCAGCGTCGGATGTTTATTCACGCCATCGTAGTTGCAAGTGATTGTTCCGGCGCCGATGTTGACGCCCGCACCGACGGTGGCATCGCCCAGGTAGCTGAAATGCCCCATTTTGCTGCCCGGCCCCAGCGTGCTGTTCTTGATTTCCGCATAGTTGCCCACATGCGCGCCGGCGCACACATGCGCCCCACCGCGCAAGTGTGCATAGGGGCCGGCATCGCTGTGATCGTCCATGCGTGCATCTTCCACCGTAGACTGCCGCACTTCGCAATGGCTGCCAATGACGGCATTCCGCAACACGGTGTTTGGCCCGATGACGCTCTGTGCGCCCACGCGGGTGTTGCCCAGCAGATGCGTGTTGGGCAGGATTTGTGCGTCTGGTGCGATGTGCACGTCCAGGTCGATGTACGTTGTGGCCGGGTCAACGATGCGCACACCGTTTAGCAGATGCGCGCGGTTGATGCGCCGTCGCAGGGCGGCATCGGCGTCGGCTAGATCGGCCAGCGTGTTCACACCAATCGTCTCTTCTGCATCGCCCACGATGGCCCTGACAGCCCGCCCGTCTTGTGCGGCCAGGGCAATCAGGTCGGTTAGGAAGTATTCGCCTTTGCGCGGATTAGGCTGTAACTGCCGCACTGCTTGCCACAGCCACGCGCCATCGAAGCAATACACCGAAGCGTTCAATTCGTGGATGCCAAGCTGTTCGGGTGAGCAATCGATCTCTTCGACAATTGCCTGCACGTTGCCGGCGAGGTCGCGCACGATGCGACCGAACCCGCGCGGGTTGTCTGCAATGACGGACAGCAACGCCACAGCAGCCTGCACGCGGTTTTGCTCCTCGATCAGGGCGCGCATAGTTTCCTGGCGGATGAGCGGCATGTCGGCCGCCATCACAATCACGCGGTTTGGGGCGATTGGTACACGGTCGGCCACCACCATCAGAGCGTGGCCGGTGCCCAGTTGGGGAGATTGCAGCACGCACTGCCCGGTGTTGCCCACTGCTGCCGACACGGCCTCGGCATCATGACCGATCACGACGAGCGGCGGCGCATCCGTGATCGCCCAGGCCAGGCGAATCGCGTGCGCGATGAGGGGCAGGCCGCGCAGGGGGTGCAGAACCTTTGGCAGGTTGGATTTCATGCGCGTCCCTTTGCCGGCCGCCAGGATCACAACCTGCGTTTCGACGCCGGCGCTTGCGACGCCGGCGCTTGCGACGCCGGCGCTTGCCACGCCGGCGCGCACCGCCTGCTTCAATAAAGGTGGGTCCTCAGTCTGGGTGGAATGCATGGCGACACAATAACGAACAACGGAGGACAAATGACGAATCTCCTTTTCGTCGCTCGTCCTCCGTGCTTCAGCGCTTGAAAGCTGGGGCGGCTGGATTCGAACCAACGATTCCCTGATCCAGAGTCAGGTGCCTTACCACTTGGCCACGCCCCAAGGGCGGCGACAGTATACCATTTTCTTGGGCAACTGTTCTCACGCAATTGCGATGTGCAGCGCCATGGCGCCCAAGCCGAGCAGTTGGTAGTGCGCGTCGCGGAAGCCGGCTTCGAGCATCATTTCCCGAAGGTGCGGAGCGCGCGGGAAATCGGTCAATGAGTTCGGCAGGTAGGTATATGCCTGTGCGTCGCCGGTAACCAGCCGGCCAATCACAGGCACCGCACGATAGAAATAGAGCTGGAAAAGCTGGCGAAAAACAGGCGCGCCGGGGTGGGTGATCTCCAGACAGGCCACCCGCCCGCCCGGCTTGACTACGCGCCGCATCTCGCGCAGGGCAAGCCTCAGGCTGGCCACATTGCGCAACAGAAAACCGTTCGTCAGCGCGTCGAAGCTGGCATCGGCAAAGGGGAGTGACAACGCATCGCCTTGCACAAAATGGCGTACCGGCCTGCCCTGCCGGCGCGATTTGAGTTGCGCGGCTTGTAGCATGGGGTGCGTGAAATCGGCGGCGATGACTGTGGCGGCCGGATATTCTTGCGCGATGGCCAGCGCGATGTCGCCGGTGCCGGTGGCCAGGTCGAGCACGCGTGGGGCCGGCCCTTCCAGTTGCAACGCACGGGCAGTCAGTTGCCTCCAGGCTTGGTCGCGCCCTAGTGTCATGATGCGGTTCATCACGTCATATCGGCGCACAATGCGCGCAAACATGGCCTGCACGCGCGCCGGCTTGTCTGATTGGCTGCTCATCGCTCGTTGCTCATCGCTCATCGCTCGTTGCTCATCGCTCATCGCTCATCGCTCATCACTCGTTGCTCATCGCTCATCGCTCGTTGCTCATCGCTCGTTGCTCATCGCCCGTTGCTCATCGCTCATCGCTCGTTGCTCTTGCTATGTGATCGCGCCAAGGTTAGACGGCGAATTTCCACGCACACAGTCGCCGTTCCAGACCATCGATCACAAAATACAAGCCCAGCCCCAGCAGCCCCATGACGATGGCGCCGGCATAGGTGGCGGCATAGTCGAACAGGGTGCTGGCCGTGTAGTAGATGAAGTAGCCCAGCCCGTATAGCGTGGCGGTGGTCTCGGCCAGATAAAGCACGGCAACGGCAGTGCCGATGCTGAGACGCAGCGCTGTCAGCACAGCCGGCAACGACGCCGGCAGATACACGAAGCGGAATAACGCCCGCCGCCCTGCACCCAACGACTTGACCGAGTTCAACAGTTCGGGCCGCACGCTGGCCGCGTCGTCGCGCACCGGCACCAGAATCTGAAAGAACAGAATAATCACGATGACAAGAATTTTGCTTGCGTCCCCGGCGCCAAAGATCAACAGAATGATGGGAAAGAATACGATCTTGGGAATCGGGTAGATCAGATAGACCAGGGGGGCAAAGATGCGGTTGAGACGCGGTATCTGGCCCATGGCCAGGCCGGCCGGCACCGCCAATGCAACTGCGATGACGATGCTCACGATCACGCGCAGCGCGCTGACGGCCAGATGCCGGCTCAGTTCGCCGGCATAGCCGATCATGGCTTGAAGCACCTGCGCAGGCGTCGGCACAATACTGCGCTGGATCAGCATCGCCAGCGCCTGCCAGGCCAGCAGCACGATGATCGAAGTGAGCAACACGTCGCGTCGGCGCATGCTGCCCATTATCATCCCCCGCTGATTTTGAGGCACAATACGCGGCCCAGATCTATCGACACGAGTTTACTCGCTAGGAGGCAAGCCAGTCCTATGACCACTCGAACACGCCTGATACATTCCCTGCATAACGCCGTTGAATTCAGCTATGCCGGCCAGCGCTTGTTTCGGTATGTCTACGAGCCGGATATGCCGGCGATGGAGTCACCCAAGCCGTATTTCCACCCGCTGTGCACGCTGGCCGGCAACGAGCTTACCATCTACCGTCCGCACGATCATGTCTGGCACAAAGGCCTACAGATGACCTGTGCGCATCTGTCCGGCCAGAACTTCTGGGGCGGGCCGACCTATGTGAACGGACAAGGCTATGTGCAACTCAATAACAATGGCCGTATTCAACATGAACGATGGCGCGAATTGCATATTGAGAACGACCAGGTTGACCTGCGCGAACAGCTCAGATGGATCACTGCGTCCGGCGAGACGTGGATCAAGGAGCAGCGTCGCATTTGCGTGAGCGAGATCAACCCGGCCGGCGGCTATTGGTGCCTTGACTTCGAGTTCAGGTTGGAAAATGTACGCAACGCGCCGCTGGTCTTCGGCTCGCCCACCACGCAGGGGCGGCCAATGGCCGGCTATGGGGGGCTGTTTTGGCGCGGCCCGCGTGCTTTTACAGGCGGGCAGTTACTGGCGGCCGGCGGGCTGGAGGGGCCGCAGATTATGGGCCGGCGCGCGCCCTGGTTGGCTTACATCGGCATGCACGACGGCAGCGCCGACTACTCTACGCTGGTGTTTATTGATCAGCCGGGTAATGTCAGCTACCCGAACAAGTGGTTTGTGCGCAACGATCCGTTTGCCGCAGTCAGCTTTGCGTTCTCGTTCGATGAGGAATATGTTCTGGCGCCGGGCGATGACCTGGCGCTGGCCTATCGCATCGTGATTGCCGACGGCGCCTGGGGCCGTGAGCAGATTGAGGCGTTTGTTGCACGCTAGAGGCATATCCATGAAACCTGAACAGCGCGCCACCGCAGAGGGCATCTTGTTCACCGATCAATACCAGCTCACCATGGCCCAGCTTTACTTTCGCATGGGCCTGCACGAAAAGCCGGGGCAGTTCGACCATTACTTCCGGCGTTACCCTGACTACGACAGCCATCAAGCCGGCTATTGCATTTGCGCCGGCCTAGAGTGGCTGATCGACTGGATGCACGAGGCGCGTTTCCGCGACGAAGACATTGCCTATCTGCGCAGCCAGCGCAATCGCGCCGGCGCGCCGGTGTTTGGTGAGGACTTTCTGGTCTGGCTGCGCGAACATGGCAACTTCGACGGCATCACGCTCAAGGCGATTCCCGAGGGCCGCGTGGTGCATCCCAATGTGCCCCTGACCGTGGTGCAAGGGCCGATGGCAATGGCTCAAATTTTGGAGACGCCGTTGTTGGCCCACATCAACTATCAAACATTGGTGGCAACCAAGGCCGCGCGCATCCGCGATGTGGCGAACGGCAGCCTGGTGCTGGAGTTCGGTCTGCGGCGGGGGCAGGAGAAGGGCGCCAATGCCGGCGCGCGTGCTGCACTCATTGGCGGGGCTGATTTCACCTCTAACGTCGGCGTGTCGCATGTGCTGGGCTATACCCCCAAAGGTACCCACGCGCACAGTATGGTGCAGTTGTTCATGTCGCTCGGCATGAGCGAACTGGATGCGTTTCGCGCCTTTGCCGATGTGTACCCCGATGATTGTCTGCTGCTGGTGGACACTATTAACACGCTGGAAAGTGGCATCCCAAACGCCATTCGCGTGTTCGAAGAGCTGGCGTGCAAGGGTCACAAGCCGGTGGGCGTGCGCATCGATTCGGGCGACCTGGCTTATCTGACGATCCAGGCGGCCAGGATGCTCGACGCGGCCGGCTTTCCCGATACATCGATCGTCTTGTCGAACGATCTGGACGAACTGCTGATCTGGCAGATCATTACCCAGATTCGGCAAGAGGCGAAGCGGTGGGAGGTGGACGCTGACCGGGTGATCGAGCGGATGGTGTACGGCGTGGGCACACGGCTGATCACGTCGTGGGGCGAGCCGGCGCTGGGCGGGGTGTACAAGCTGGTGGCTGTGCATGACCAGGGCCGCTGGAAGCCGGCCATCAAGATTTCTGAATCGGCCGAGAAGACCCCCAACCCCGGCCACAAACTGGCCTGGCGCCTGTACGATGCGCGCTGCAATGCCACGGCCGATCTGCTCAGCCTGGAGGATGAAGACCCGCGTCAGATACTCGCTGCTGCAGATGGCCGGCTGGTGCTGCGTCATCCGACCGATCACACTCAGCAACGCGCGCTGTACCAGAAAGATGTGTGCGAGATGGAGCCGCTGCTGGTCGATATCTTGAAGGAGGGCCGGCTGGTGTATGCATGGCCGACGCTCGATCAGATTCGTCAGCAGCGCGTGGCCGATGTTAACCGGCTGGATGCCGGCGTGCGGCGTCTGGTCAATCCGCACATTTACCATGTCTCATTGACGCAGCGATTGTGGGATTTGAAGCAGGAGCTGATTCGCGCGGCGATGGATAGCAGTCGCTGAGCCGGCGCGGACAAGCGGCGCAGATGCATGTGCCCACACCCGGCCCTGCAACCCGTGTGGTATGGTGCTCTTCAAAAGGCGCCGGATTGCCGGGCTATGTTGGAGGTGGCGGATGCGATGGTTTTCAGCGCGTGTGTTGCTAGTGGTGACGGGTGTTGTTGTGGGCAGTATGGGGGCTGTGTTCGCCCTTGGCGGATTGGCGGTAGCCAGACAAGCGGAGGATGCCTGGGCAGGGACAGGCCGGCCTCAACGACTGGCTGCGCCTCAGGTGGCGTTATCGTTGCCCGGATTCACGCTCAGTTTGCAAACGATCGTCACGTCTGGTCTGAACAATCCGGTGGATGTCACCCATGCCGGCGATGGCGGCAACCGGTTGTTTGTGGTCGAAAAGCCGGGGCGCGTGCGTATTGTTGATCAGAACTACACGCTGTTAAGCGCTCCCTATCTCACCATTACAGATCAGGTGGAGGCCACGGCTTCCGAGCGCGGTCTGCTGAGCATTGCTTTTGATCCGGCTTTCGAGAGCAATGGCGAGTTCTATCTGTACTACACCACAAAAGCGCCCTGCTGTGTGGGTGATGTGGTTGTTGCGCGCTACAAGGTTTCTAATCCGGCAGCCAACACTGCCAATGTGATTGCGGCTACCCCTATTTTGACGATTCCGCAGCCGGCCAGCAATCACAACGGCGGGCAACTGCATTTCGGGCCGGATGGTTTTCTGTATATCGCCACAGGGGACGGTGGCGGGTCAGGAGACCCATGGGGCAGCACGGGCAACGGCCAAAATCTGGGTGTGCTGCTGGGTAAAGTGTTGCGCATCAATCCGCGGGGCGCTGTCACCTACACCATTCCGCTAACCAATCCTTTCTTGCACACACTTGGCGCGCGTCCTGAAATCTGGGCCTATGGATTGCGCAATCCCTGGCGATTTTCGTTCGACCGGCTGACCGGCGATATGTACATCGCCGATGTGGGCCAGGATTGCTGGGAGGAGATCAACTTCCAGCCGGCCGGCAGCACCGGCGGTGAAAACTATGGCTGGCGATTGAACGAGGGCCTGCGCGGATTCAACACAGCAAACTTCAGCGATTGCGACAACCCGCCTGCGCCGAACACCACCTTGCCGATTACCGCCTATGGGCACGTCGACGGCGTAGCGGTGACCGGAGGATATGTGTATCGTGGGGCGCAGTATCCTCTGCTGAGCGGCATCTATTTCTACGGCGACTACGGCTCTGGGAACATCTGGGCCATTCAGCGCAGTGGCAGCGCCTGGGTGGGGGCATTGAAGCTCAGTGGCGCGACCAGCCTGTCGTCTTTTGGCGAAGATGAACAGGGCAACCTGTATCTGACGCAGAAAAACTCGGCCACAACCGGCGCACTGAAAAGGTTGGTCATGACGCTGCCGGCGGCTTTGATCCCGCGCGCGTTTATGCCCGTGATGGCCCGCCCTTGATGATCTCGGCCTGCATGTCACGCGCGCGGAGTGCATACGAACTACGAACTCAGGCCGGCCCCAAGCCACGCACTTTGGCGCGGATGCGATAGACCGACGTGCGGGCTGTGATGTATAACGTCTGCCGATCGGCATCACCCCACGCGCAGTTAGACGGGCGCTCTGGCGTGGCAATCACGCCCAGCAGCTCGCCATTTGGCTCGAATACCCACACGCCGGTGGCCCCGGTGACATACAGATGTCCTTCGGCGTCGATCTTCATGCCGTCGGGCGAGCCGGGCTGCGGGTGGTCCATGTCGGCGAAGATGCGCGAGTTGGCCAGCGTGCCATCGGGCCGCACGTCGAAGGCGCGCACATGCCGGCGCGGCGAGTCGTCGATATACAGCACCGACTCGTCGGGCGAGAAGGCCAGTCCGTTGGGCCGGTCAAAGTCGTCTGCCAGCAGCTCGATGGTTCCATCCGGCAGAACGCGATACACGCCATTGCACGGTTGCTCGCGGTCTTTGGGGTCGATGCCGTAGGGAGGATCGGTGAAATAGATTACGCCGTCTGACTTCACGACCACATCGTTCGGGCTGTTCAGGCGTTTGCCCTGATAGCGATCGGCCAGCGCGGTGATGCGGCCATCAGATTCCGTGCGCGAGACGCGCCGGTTGCCGTGTTCACAGGCGACCAGCCGGCCCTCGCGGTCGAGGGTCAGACCGTTCGAGTTACCGCTTGGCTCGCGCCAGATCATCGCGCCGTTGCCGGGAGTCCATTTATAGATGCGGTTGGCCGGGATGTCGGAGAACAACAAATAGCCGCTGGGCAACCAGACCGGCCCTTCGGTGAACTGAAAGCCGGTGCTAATCTGTTCAGGGTCGCCTGATTCGATCAATGACTTGAGTTTCAGCATGTCACTCCTTCGGTCTGTATTCGCTGTAGGGATAGCCTCATCGTACAGGGCAATCACATGCTCAGGGGGGACTTATCGAGCATGAGATTGTGATCGGGCGCGAGACAGAATCCCCCCAGGCGCCACGATGTCGATCATGCGGCGCGTCGAGGCGCGCACGTGCCTTGCTGTTCACGGGGTTGATTGTAGCGATATTGCCCGGACAGGTTTTATACTAACCAATCTGGCAACGAGAGGTGAGGTACGGGATGAGTCGTGCAATCACAAACACACAATGGGCGCAGTATGAGCGGGATGGCTATCTCAAGCTGGGCCGGCTGCTGAGTGACACAGAACTGGCAGCCTTGCAACAGCGCATCGACGATATCATGCTGGGACGCGCGCACATCGACTATGACCGCGTCTTGATGCAGCTCGACAGCACAACCGGCAAATACAACGACGCCGGCCCACAGACCAAAGGCTGGAAGGGGCCCACACTGGCCTATCGCAAAATTCAGGACCTGGAACTCGATCCCCTTTTCCTGGCATATATGCAGCGCCCGATCTTCCGCGACATCTGCGCGCGGGTGTATGGGCCTGATACGCCGATTGCCTGTTTCCGCGCGATGTTCATGAACAAGCCGGCCCGTCAGGGTACATGGCTGCCCTGGCACCAGGATCGCTGGACGCATCTCGACCGTGACCCGCTAATCACCGTCTGGACCGCCCTCGACCCAGCCACAATCGCCAATGGGTGCGTGCAGGTGATTGCCGGCAGTCACCGACACGGCCTGATTAATCCATCGCATCCCTCCGGCTTCTTGACCGAGGAACAGACGCGACACTATGCGCCGCCTGACAAAATCGTCAACCTGGAGCTGGAGGCCGGCGAGGTGATGTTGTTGCACAACTGGTTGTTGCACGCCTCCGACGTGAATCACACCGATATTCCGCGTCGCGCCTTCAGTGTGTGCTACATGGATGGGCGCACGCAAGCGAACAACGGCGAGACGTATCCAATACTTTTCGGCGAGGGGGCCTTGTCGCCTGAGTCACTGGGTCATTGAGCCGCATTGAGCTGCATTGAGCCGCATTGAGCCGCATTGAGCCGCTACGAGAGACAAGATGCTCCTGATCGCCGGCCCACAGACGGGATTGGCAAACAGCTTGCGCCACTGCAAGATAGTCAAGCCGGCCATTCGTCTGAAGGCGTAGGCATCTCTGCAAGTGGAGTGGAACATGCGAGTCTATGTAATGACCGATTTGGAAGGTGTGGCCGGCGTGTTGAACTTTGTCGATTGGTGTCTGCCCGAGTCGCGCTATTACGAACTGGCCAAAGAACTGCTCACGCGCGAAGTCAACGCGGCAATTGAAGGGTTTTTTGCCGGCGGCGCAACGCGCGTTCTGGTGGCCGATGGACATGGGGCCGGCGCCATCAACCCGCTGTTGCTTGACTCGCGCGTAGAGTTGATGCGCGGGTTTGGCATGGGTTGGCCGTTCCTGCTCGATGAAGGATTCGATGTGGCGGCGTGGGTCGGCCAGCATGCCAAAGCCGGGGCCGGCTATGCCCACCTCGCGCATACACAATGGTTCAACTGGATCGATCTGTCGATCAACGGCGTCTCGATTGGCGAGTTTGGACAGTTGGCCATGTGCGCCAGTGAACTGAGTGTGCGGGCGATCTTTCTGTCTGGCGATCAAGCGGCTTGCGCCGAGGCGCAACAGCTTGTGCCCGGTATTGAAACCGTGAGTGTCAAGCGCGGCACAACGCCCGGCCCCGGTCCGCACGCCGGCGACGAACTGGACACAGCCTCTTATATGGCGCGCAACACTGGCGCGGTACATGTTCATCCTGAAGTGGCGCGCGCGATGATCCGCGCCGGCGCCGAGCGCGCCATTCGCCGCGCCCAACTGGAACGCTTTGGCTTGGTTGCGCTGACGCCACCCTTTGAGCGCGTAGCTGTCTTTCGCAGCGAGGCTGGCCAACCGCCGCGCGTCGATCGTCGCTATCATCCCTCCAGTGTGATCGGCGTGATGAATTTGCCGTATAGCGAGTAGGATTGCTGATAAAGAGCGCCGTGCCGACGCTCGTCTGCCGCGATCGTATACAGGGGAGCGCAGATACAGCCATGCATACCCATGTCCCTAACCCAATCACCCAGGTGCAACTTGACCGTCTGCGCCGCGCAGCGGGCGATGGCCCTGTGCTGATTCTCACCCACGATAACCCCGACCCAGACGCGCTGGCGACCGGCCAAGGGCTGTCTGCCTTGTTGACCGCATGGGGCGTTCCAAACCGCATGGTGTATAGCGGTCTAGTGGCGCGGGCCGAAAATCGCGCTATGCTCAATCGTCTGACGCCACAGTGGGAACACAGCGACACACTTGACTTTCTTGGTCAGTATCCGGCTATTGCGCTGGTGGATTCGCAACCCACTGCTGGGAACAACCGACTGCCTGCGCCGATGCTGCCCAGCATTGTGATTGACCATCACCATCCGCTGCGAGATACGATTCCTCAGGTGCAGTATGTCGATGTCCGGCCAGAGATTGGCGCGTCGGTTACGCTGATCTATCAGCACTTGCAGGCTGCCGGCCTGACGCCCGATCCCCTGCTGGCCACAGCGTTGTTCTACGGCCTGAAGACCGATACCGAGGACTTGTTACGTGGGGCCACGCCGGCTGACGAAGCGGTGTATCTCGAATTGCTGGCGCGTGCCAATCGGTTGGAATTGATTCAGGTGGAGCATACCGGGCTGCCCCGCGATTACTTTCGCGCCTTCAGTCGCGGCCTGAATGCCGCCCGCGTGTACGGTCGCGCCGTGATTGCTGAACTGGGCTTGATGGACCGGCCGGACCTGGCGGCGGAGATGGCCGATTTGTTGTTGCGGCTCGAAGGCGCGCACGCTGTGCTGTGCCTGGGCCAGCACGGCAACGTCTTGCATCTATCGCTGCGCATCGAGTTCATGCAACAGGACGCCGGCCTGTTGATCCAGCAGATCATCGTGCCGCCCGGCAAGGCCGGCGGACACGGCACAGTTGCCGGCGGTCAAGTGCCGCTCCACGGCCAAGATGTGAACCACCTGATTGCTCACATCGAGCAGCGCTTTCTGCAAGCAACCGGGCAGGATAGCCCCGGCGAGCCGCTGTTATAGCGCGGGTACAATAAGTCAGGTCTTACAGATTGCTGGGCATGCAAACACAACCGCTTGGATGGACAGGGCTGCCTTTTACCCGCGTCGGTTTTGGCGCCTGGGCGATTGGTGGCGGCGACTGGAAGTTTGGCTGGGGCCCTCAGGATGATGACGACTCGATAGCAGCCATTCACCGCGCCATCGATCTGGGCGTGAACTGGATCGATACGGCAGCCGTGTACGGCTTCGGCCACTCGGAGGAAGTGGTGGGGCGCGCGTTGAAGGGCTTGAGCCGGCGCCCCTTCATTGCCACCAAGTGCGGACGGGTGAAAGGGCCGGACGGCGCGCCTATGGCCCACTTGAAACGCGCCAGTGTGCTGGCCGAGCTGGACGCCAGCCTGAAGCGGCTCGGCGTGGATGTGATCGATCTGTATCAAATTCACTGGCCGCAGCCGGAGCAGGACATCGAAGAAGCCTGGGGCGCGATTGCCGACGCGGTGAAAGCCGGCAAAGTGCGCTACGCCGGCGTCTCGAACTTCAATGTGGCTCAGCTCCAGCGCATCCTGCCCATCCATCCTGTGGCATCGCTGCAGCCGCCCTACAGCCTGTTGAGCCGCGACGTAGAGCGCGAGATTCTGCCGTTTTGCGCTGCGAACAATATCGGCGTGGTGGTGTACAGCCCGATGGTCAAGGGCTTGTTGAGCGGCAAGTGGACGCGCGAGCGCACCCAAGCGCTGCCGACCAACGATCATCGCCGCAACGATCCGCGCTTTATCGAGTCGCAGTTGTCGGCCAACCTGGCGCTGGTGGACAGGCTGCGCCCGATTGCACAGAAGCACGGTCGCACAGTGGGGCAATTGGCGATCGCATGGGTGTTGCGCCGGCCCGAAGTGACCTCGGCCATTGTCGGCGGGCGCAACGCAGCGCAGATGGAAGAGACGGCGCAGGCCGGCGACTTTGTGTTGCCCCCAGAGGACATCGCCGAGATCGAAAAGATTCTGGCCGGCTGAGGCCGCAGGTCGGCGCGATGGGATTGCAATATCACAGCGCACTCAGCATTGATTCGAAGCTCCAGGCCGATGAATAAACCGGTGTTGATCTACGACGGAGATTGTGGCATCTGTGGGCGGGTGGCCGATGTAGTGCGTCGGTTGGATCGTCGCGCACGCCTGGCGGTATTGCCCTGGCAGACGCCGGGGCTGCTTGAACAGACCGGCCTGACGCCGGCCCAATGCGCCGAAGCTGTGTGGGTGGTGTATCCCGATGGCCGGCAGTATCGGGCAGCCGCTGCCGCCAACCGGGCATTGCGCGAGCTGGGCGGTTTGTGGCGGGTGCTGTCGTGGCTCTACATTGTGCCGGGTATTCGCCAGACTGAAGATATCGCGTATCGCTGGGTGGCGCGCAATCGTCATCGCTTGCCGGGGGCTTCGCCGGCCTGCGCCACGCCGCAGAAGACCGATTGAGCGCCAGCCCTATTCTTCTAGCGTCACCGTCACATCCAGCGGCCCCTGGCCTACTTCGACGTGACATTGCACGCAACCGCGCTGAACAGCAGCCGCATCCAGATAGCGCGGCGTCTCCAGGGAACGGTGAGTCTGGTGGCAGGTTGAGCATTGCACGCGGGTGTCATAGCGCAACAGGCCGGCCGCCATGACGGCTTGTGGGTCTGCGGCGTTGGGGGGGGGAATCAGGCGCGCGCCGTCCTTCCACAAAGCGTAGCTAAGCGGCAGCATATTGTGGGTGTGATTGTCCAGGCCGGCTACCAGCAACGTCTTCTGGTGGCAGGCCGCGCAGCCGTCGTTCGACAGGTGCGGCGCGCGCACGCGTAACTTTTCCACTGCCGGGTCGTTGCGCCCGACAAACCACTCGACCAGGTTGCGTAAACCCAACACTCGCTTATCTACGGCATGGGCTGCACTGCCGTCGCCTTCGTGGCAGTTGATGCAGTGGATGGCATCGCCGGCCCCGCGAATTTGCTGATAGTGATAGCTGGACAGATCAATCGCCAATGCGCCGGCCAGTGCTGCGCTGGCGCGGTCGAAGTAGGTCTGTTCTGGCACAGTGTGACATCCGATGCAGAAGCTGTCTTCGCGCTCGGCCTGGCCGACGTAGAGCAGGCTGCCCAAGAAGCCAGCCAGTGCAGCCATGATGCCGAGCGCGGCCCATACCCGGCCCCAGCTCCGACGCGGCCGCCGCAACAACGCGCCAATGTGACCCTCATCCGGCTCGTCGTAGTCAGGCAGTTCGTACTCGTCGGCGATGCGTTTCATGGCGTCAGTCCCGCAGTGCGGCCATCAACCGGCATGGCGGGCCAGGCTCAGCCGGGGCAGCACGGCGTGATTGACGAGCACGATCAGAGCTGCGGCGCTCATCAAGCCGATCGACACCCACACCGCCGTCGGCAGGGCGCCGATTGTCCACGCATCGGGCCGGAATAGTAGCTCGACCCATCCTCGCCCCACACCATACCAGAACAGATAGCCGGCCAAAATGTCGCCGTCGCGCAGGCGATTTTGGAAACGCCGGCCGGCCCACATCAGTAAGATGAAGCCGATGAAATTCCAGGCCGATTCGTAGAAGAACGTGGGATGGAAGCGCGTATCGGGAGGGTAGGCGGCCAGGTCGGTGAAGTCGATCTTTCCTGTTTTGACCCGAAACTCTGGCGCGATGGTGATGCCCCACCAGGCTGAACCGGTTGGCCCGCCGTACAGCTCTTGGTTGGCGTAGTTGCCCCAGCGCCCAATAGCTTGCGCGATCAGCACGCCTGGTGTGACGATATCGAGCCAGCGCAGCAGCGCCAGCCGTCTGCGCCAGATGATGTAGATAATGCCGATCAATCCGCCGATCAACCCGCCAAAGATGCCCAGGCCGCCTCTCCAGATGGCGATGATTTCAATGGGATTCTGGGAATAGTAGGCCCAACCGCTGCCGCTGCCGTCGTTGGGAGAGGAAAACACGTGGTACAACCGCGCACCAATCAGCCCCAGAAGGATGACGAGCAGCGCGCCATCCCACACAACATTGGGATCCTCGCCCCGGCGTTTGGCCTCCAGGCCGGCCAGGTAGGTGGCGAGCGTCATTCCCAGCGTGACAAAAATGCCATACCAGTGCACGGCCAGCGGGCCGATTTGTAGCGCGATGCGAGGGTCAGAAGCCATACGCGGGATTATAGCGACCCTTAATTGCTCATCACCAGCATCTTCACCAGGCGGTCGTTCGCGCTGAGTGCAATCGCTTCGTCGCCGCCGGCCGGCCGGCCGCGTCGTGTCAGGTGTTTGGCTTTGAGCGATTTGGCCGTGCCTTTCAGCGTGATGTACACAATTGTGTCGTCGCCGGCTGCCATGACCGCGTCGGCCACAGTGACATCGCGCGTCAGTTTGGCCGAGGTCACGCCTTTGCCGGCTCGCCCTTGCACGGGATACTCTTTCGCTGCCAGCCGCTTAGCCTTGCCGTCGGTGGTGGCCAACACCACATCCCGCTCTTTGTCTTTGGGGATGAGCGCTGCCATGGATATGACCATATCGCCCTCGGCCAGTTTGATGCCGACGACGCCGGTAGCCGGCAGACCCATCGGGCGCACTTCGTCCTGTTTGAAGCGAATGGCCATGCCCTGCTGCGTGAACAATGCGATATCCTCGTCTCCGCGCGTCACTGCTACGCTGATGACCGAATCGCCTTCGTTCAGGCCGATGAGCGGGAACACCGTGCCGGTTGCTCCCGGCAGCGCGCTTACCTCTGTCCGCTTGACCATGCCGGCGCTGGTCGCCAACACTACGAACCCTGTGCTGTCTGTGCGCGCCAGCGCAAACGCCCCGATCACATCGTCGCCCCCCGGAAAAGCAGAGGCGATTGCCCTCAGGTCTGCGCCGCCGCCTGTTGTGACATCCTCTGCCGGCAGATTGGCCACCGACAGCACCACCGCTTTGCCCGACGCGCCAACCACATACACCAGATCCTTGGTCGTGCACTTCACAATCGCCGCCGGCATCATCTGGGCCGAGGCGGTGATCCGCACCGAATCGCTCACTCGGCCCACTTTGCCGTTCTGGCCGATGATGACTGCCACCTTCTCGTTCGGCAGCAATTCGTGCGTGGTCAAGACCTGATCGGCGCTGACGCCCTTCTTCTTGGCATCGCCGATGATTGTGGTGCGTCGCGAGTCACCGAAGCGTTCCTTGAGACTCATCAGCTCCTCGCGGATCACGCCCAGGATTTTGTTCGGGTGGGCCAGCAAATCTTCGAGGTATTTGATCAGCTTGCGCTTCTCGGCCAGCTCGTCTTCCAGTTTCTTGCGCTCCAGGGCGGCCAGCCGGCGCAACTGCATCTCCAGAATCGCGTTTGCCTGCGCTTCGGTGAACTTGAACTTGTGGATCAGGCCGTGTCGGGCGGTGTCGGTGTCGCGCGAAGCGCGGATCAAAGCGATGATCTCGTCGATGATGTCGAGCGCCTTGACCAGACCTTCGAGGATATGCGCGCGCTCTTTGGCCCGCAACAGATCGTGCTCGCTGCGCCGGCGCACGATTTCACGCCGGTGCTCGATGAACACGTGCAGCAGCCGGCGCAATGGCAGCACGCGCGGCTCGCCATCGACCAGCGCCAGCATGGTTACGCCGAACGTGCCTTTCATGGCCGTGTACTTGTACAGGCCGGCCAGCGTCTTGCGCGGGTCTTCGCCTTTCCCTACGTCGATGACGATGCGCATGCCACGCCGGTCGCTCTCGTCGCGGATGTCGGTGATGCCGGGGATCTTTTCATCGCGCGCCAGTTCGGCGATGCGCTCGATCAAGGCCGACTTGTTCACCTCGTAGGGCAGCTCGGTGACAATGATGTGCGTCTTGCCGCGCTGGCCTTCCTCGATGTGGGCTTTGGCTTGCACGATCAGCTTGCTGCGGCCGGTGGCGTACATCATGCGCAGGGCGTCGCCGCCCTCGACCTTGTCGTTGTAGCGGAAGACGATGCCGCCGGTGGGAAAGTCCGGCCCTTTGACGAACTTCAGCAAGTCATCGACATCCACCTCGACGTCGGGCAGTGGGTCATCCTGCGCCCAGCGTTTCTTGCTTTGCAGCATCTTGTCGATGATGAAAGCGGTCGCGTCGCAGATCTCGGCCAGGTTGTGCGGCGGGATATTGGTCGCCATGCCCACGGCGATGCCGGTGGCCCCGTTGACGATGAGGTTGGGGACGGCTGCCGGCAGCACGGTCGGCTCCATCAATGTGCCGTCGAAGTTCTCCTGGAAATCGACCGTGTTCTTGTCGATGTCGGCCAGCATCTCCATCGACAGCTTGCTCAGGCGCGCTTCGGTGTAGCGCATGGCAGCCGGCGGGTCGCCGTCCACGCTGCCGAAGTTGCCTTGCCCATCGACCAGCAGGTAGCGCATTGAGAAGTCCTGCGCCATGCGCGCCATGGCGTCGTAGACGGATTGGTCGCCGTGAGGGTGATATTTGCCCAGCACATCGCCCACAATGCGGGCGCTCTTGCGGTAGGGCGAGTCGGCGCGCAGGCCGGTGTCGTGCATGACGAATAGAATGCGTCGCTGCACCGGCTTCAAGCCGTCGCGCGCATCGGGCAGCGCGCGAGACACGATCACGCTCATCGAGTAGGACAGATAGGCATCCTTCATCTGCGCGTCGATGTCCACCGGGCGGATGCGCCCAAACGGGCTGATCTCCAGGGTCATCTGCGCCGGTGACGCACGTCCATTGCGAGGAATGCCGCTCGCGCCGTCTTTGCTACCCTTGCTTGCTGTTTCAGCCATGTGCGGCTTGTTTTCCCCATTTGCTGGCATTTTTGCCGACCGTTTTGACGCCATTTGCACACCTGTTCTAGTTCGCTGCGAAGGATTATAAACGGGGATATCCAACATATCGCCAATCCGGCGTTAACATTCATCTGGCGCGAGCGTTGGACGATTCACCCAGATATGTAACCGTGAGGGGCAGGTGAGCCATGAACTTGAATCAATACACTGAAAAAGCGCAGGAGGCCGTGCTGAGCGCGCAGCGTGTAGCCCAGGAATATGGCAACGCGCAAATTGAACCGGAACATTTGCTGCATGCCCTACTGGTGCAGGAAAGCGGCATCGTGCCACAGATCGTCACACGCTTGGGCGTCAGCCCCGATTATCTCAGCAGCCTAACAGAGCGCGATATTCAGCGCAAGCCGAAGGTCAGCGGGTCAACCGGCACGGCTACGCTGTCGCGCGAGCTGAGCGCCGTGGCGCAGCGCGCGGAGAAGGAAGCCGAGCAGATGAGGGATGAGTATGTCAGCGCCGAGCATTTGCTGCTGGCGCTGGCTGATCCCGGCCCCGGCGTGCGCCCATTCCCCGCGCAACGCATCCTCAACGAGGCTGGCATTACCCGCGACGCCATCCTCAAAGCCCTGGTGCAGGTGCGCGGCAACCAGCGCGTCACCACGCAGCAACCCGAAGCGACGTACCAGGCGCTGGAAAAGTACGGCCGTGATCTGACACAGGCCGCTCAACAAGGCAAGCTCGACCCCGTCATCGGGCGTGATGAGGAGATTCGGCGCGTGATACAGATTTTGTCGCGCCGCACCAAGAACAACCCGGTGCTGATCGGCGAGCCGGGCGTGGGCAAGACTGCCATTGCCGAGGGGCTGGCGCAGCGCATCGTGCGCCGCGACGTGCCCGAAGGATTGAAGGACAAGCGCATCGTTTCGCTGGACATGGGCGCGCTGATCGCCGGCGCCAAGTATCGCGGCGAGTTTGAGGAGCGCCTGAAGGCCGTGCTGAAGGAAGTCACATCGAGCAACGGCAGGGTCATCCTATTCATCGACGAGTTGCACAACGTGGTGGGCGCCGGCAAGGCCGAGGGTGCCATGGACGCCGGCAACCTGCTCAAGCCGATGCTGGCGCGCGGTGAGCTGCATTGCATCGGCGCAACCACGCTCGACGAGTATCGCAAGCACATCGAGAAGGACGCTGCCCTGGAGCGGCGCTTCCAGCCGGTGCTGGTTGACGAGCCGAGCGTCGAGGACACCATCAGCATTCTGCGCGGTCTTAAGGAACGCTACGAGATTCACCACGGCGTGCGCATTCAGGACGCCGCAGTGATTGCGGCGGCCACGCTCAGCGCGCGCTACATCAACGACCGCAAGCTGCCCGACAAGGCGATCGATCTGATCGACGAAGCCGCCAGCCGCGTGAAGATGGAGATCGACTCGAAGCCGACTGCGCTCGATGAGATCGACCGGCGTGTGCTGCAACTGGAGATCGAGCGTGAGGCGCTGAAACGCGAGACCGACGAGGCCAGCCGCGAACGCCTGCAAAAGATCGAAGCCGAGATTGCCAGCGAGAAGGAAAAGGCCAACGCCCTGCGCGCACAGTGGGAAAGCGAGAAGGGCGCCATTCAAGCTGTGCGCGCCATCCGCGAGCAGATCGAGCAGGTCAATGTGCAGATCGAGCAGGCCGAGCGCGCCGCCGATCTGGGCAGGGCTGCCGAGTTGCGCTATGGCAGACTGCGCGAGTTGGAAGCGCAGGTGAAAGCGGCTCAGGCAAAGCTGGCCGACTTGCAGAAGGGCAATCCGCTCCTGAAAGAGGAAGTCGGCCCCGATGACATCGCCGGCGTTGTGTCGCGCTGGACGGGCGTGCCGGTCAGCCGGATGCTGGAAGGCGAAATGCAGAAGCTCATCCACATGGAAGAGCGGTTGCAACAGCGCGTGGTGGGGCAGGACGACGCGCTGCGCACCGTGGCGAACGCAGTGCGCCGCGCGCGGGCCGGCCTGCAAGATCCCAACCGCCCGATCGGCTCCTTCATCTTCCTTGGCCCCACCGGCGTGGGCAAGACCGAGACTGCCCGCGCGCTGGCTGAATTCCTGTTCGACGACGAACACGCCATGATCCGCATCGACATGAGTGAGTATCAGGAAAAGCACACCGTATCGCGGCTGATCGGCGCGCCGCCGGGCTATGTCGGCTATGAAGAAGGCGGACAATTGACCGAGGCCGTGCGGCGCAAGCCATATTCAGTGGTGTTGTTCGACGAGATCGAGAAGGCGCACCCGGAGGTGTTCAACGTGTTGTTGCAGGTGCTGGACGATGGCCGACTGACCGATGGCCAGGGCCGCACCGTGAATTTCAAGAACACGGTGATCATCATGACCAGCAACCTGCTGAACGGGCCGGCCTTTGCCGGGTTCGACATTGCGCGCGCCAGCCGCGATGACCTTCTGCGCGAGTTGCAGAAGTTCTTCCGGCCTGAATTCCTGAACCGCATCGACGATATTGTGGTCTTCCACAGCCTGAACGAACAGCACCTGATGAAGATCGTGGACATCCAGTTGGCGCGGTTGAAGCAATTGCTGGCCGAGCGCAAGATCACGCTGCATGTCACCCAGGCAGCAAAGCGGCATCTGGCGCAGGCCGGTTGGGACCCGGCGTTCGGCGCGCGGCCGCTCAAACGCGCCATCCAGCGCGAACTGCAAGACCCGCTTTCGCTGGCCGTGCTGGAGGGCCGCTACCGCGAGGGCAGCGTTGTGACGGTGGACGCCGACGGCGACGCGCTGGTGTTGAAGTAGGCGACGGCGCAAGCGCCGAATCGAACCAGCATCAAGCCCGGCAGCGCTGCGCTGCCGGGCTTTTTCCATTGCTCAGCAGGGGCAATCGGCTGGCATCGTATGGCCGGCGCTGACCATGTGCGGCCATTGTCAGTGGAGCGCGCCCGATAGAAACGCGCCAATCCAGTTGCTGTTTGTGGTGCCCTGCAGACACAGCGCCGATCCATCGATTGCGTTGTGCGCGGGCAGGCCGCTCAGCGTTGGCTCATCCAGCAATGGTATGGTGAGTCATGTTTGCCTACAGCACACTGCGCGCGATAGCGTGCGCCGTCGCCGGTTCTTTGTTGGCTGCCTGCGCTGCGCCTCAAGGAGGCGCGCCGAGAATTGAGTTGCCGCAACAGGTGCGCCTGCCTCAGAATGATCTCGCCACTGTCCTCGAGCGTCGTTCGGGACGGATTGCTATCGTTGATCAGGCAGGGAATATCATTGTCACAGACCAGACCGGTCGCAGCGCGATTAACATCACACGAGAGGGCAATCTTGGCGCCGCATCGGGTGGCAGCACCACTGCCTATACCTGGCCGATGTGGTCGCCCGATGCTTCGAAATTGGCGCTGGTCGAGGTGGTGGTCCGGCAGCCACAGGTCAGCGCCGTGATCGAGTATGGCGTGGATGAGATTGTTGTGCGCCGGGGCGAAGCCAGTCGCACGCTGATTGTCGGCGCGCAGGGACAGATAGAACGCAGCGTGCCGAACACGCAATATCGTGTCGAACAGCCGGCCCGGGTGGTCATCGAACCCAACAGCGGGCGGGGCGAGTTGGTGTACAGCGCTGTGTATGTGGCCGATGCCAACGGCAAATTGCCGATGCTCGAGGTGCATGCGACGGAAGATAGCTGGATCACCTATCTGGACTGGTCGCCCGATGGCGCGCAATTGGCTTTCACATCCGAAGACACCGAGACCGGCCGGGTGAGTTTGAGCGTGGTCGGCGCCAACTCACCAGAGCAGCCGGCGCGCCGGCTTTTCGAAGGCTCCTCTGCAGCATGGCACTGGAGTCCGGATGGCGGCGCTTTGTTGGCTCGTATCCGGCCGGCGGCTGCGAACGCATTGCCAGTCTTGTCTTTGTTCGATATGGCCGGCGCCCAGCGCCCCACCGTGCTGTCATCGGGCAGTGTGTTGCCCTTTTTCTCGCCGCAGTTTTCCGCAGATGGCCGGCATGTTCTCACCACCATCGCTGAAGGTGATCGATCCTATCTTGCGCTGGTCGATCGGCAGGGCAAATTGATTCGCCGCCTGAGTGAGGTCGAAGGCGCCGTGAGTTTTGCCTGGTCGCCCGCAGGAAATGTGGTGGCTTACATCACCCGGCAGAGCACAGCGCAGGCCGGCGGCTTGTTGCGCATGGTTGATGTGAACACCGGCGAAGACAAAGCGTTGTCGGCGCAACCGGCGGTTGGGTTTTTTTGGGCGCCCGATGGTTCGCGCATTGCAGCGTTTTCATCGATGCGGCCGGCTGATATCACTCCCGATCTGCCTGGCATCGACTACACATCCAGCCAGCCCGAATATGTGTTGATGCTGCAAACAATCGATATCAACACGCGCAATGCCCGCCAGTTGGCGTATTTCGAGCCAACCGACCAGTTCCGGGCGCTGATCACGCAGTTCGATCGTTTCAGCCGCTCGGCCAACATCTGGTCGCCGGACAGCACAAAGCTGGTTTTCCCTCTCCAGGTAACCACAAGTCGCGGCTCGGTAGATGTGATCTTCGAGACCGAGGCAACTGGCAGTATCGCGCCGAGGTTTATCGGGCGTGGCACGCTGGCTTTCTGGTCGCCGAGGTGAGGCGACGGCAGATGCCAGACGGCACACAACAGACAGCAGACAACAGACAACAGACGACAGATCACAGACGACAGATCACAGATAACGGATCAACTGAAGTCGTCGATAATCACGCTGTACTCCGTACTCCGTACTCTGTACTCTCTACTCCGTACTCTGTACTCTGTACTCTCTACTCTGCGAGGAAATCTCACCGTCACCCCAGCCACGTATACCGCGCCATTTCGCAGCCGTGCGGTTCGCCGTTGATCTTGAGTTCTTGCGCCAGGACGATGCCGTGTTCATCGGCCCAGAAGATGGTTGGTGTTGTTACGGCGGCCGGCGTGTTCCCTTGCTGGCTTTCGGTGATCTGGTAGCGCCGGGTGAGTGGCCTGGCTGGGTCTCCCCGCAGCGGTTCCTCGCCCTCGCATGTGTAGGTCTGTTCGATGCGCAGTGGAGTCAGTTCGGGCAGCCTCGGCACAATGGCGTCTAGACAGATCGCTCCCCTCAGCGGTAGATCGGCGCGTTGCAAGACAATGAAGTTCGACAGGGCTGAAGCAAAGTCGAGGTGCGTCGCAGCGCCAAACGGTAGCCGTACGCGATTCGTCGTTCGGCGGGTGGCTGTAGACGCTTGAATGCGGTTGTTGTCGAAAGGTGACGTGAGCGCCTCGTCTTCCTGAACGGTTGCACGATCCAGGAGGATGCGAGCGGGTTGGCCGGCGCTGTGGGTTGTGCTTGAGCCGGCCGGTTGCAACCCGACCTGCACCTGGCTGCGCGATACTTTCGGAGCGCGCGCGGATTGGTCATCAGCCTGAAGTGCAGCCTGTTGGATGTTGATGCTGACCACGCTGCCGGCCACAGTGAATTTAGCGTTGTGACGCTCTCCTTCGGCATCTAACTGCACCCACAAGGTCTTCGGTTGCCAGTGCGAGTCCAGGTCAAGACAAATGCGCTGCTGGTGGGGCACCGGCCAGTCTTGCTCGATCTCAGTCAGCAGCCGGTAGCCGCCGCTAAACATTCCGAAAATCCCCCATACTTCGTCGCCCACGACCCGATGCGCGTGCAGAATGCGGTAGGCGCCATGCGCGACACGACGCGCGATCCGGTTGGACTGATCGAGCCGAATATCGTCAAGATGCGAGTCGCTGTCGGACATGTATGGGCCGATGATACACGCAAAAGCCTTGTGTAATACGAGGGGTATCTGCCTTGCAACCGGCTTGTGCGTGTCCTTATCGAGATGCAAGCGATCAAGATGCAAGGGTCAAACTTTCGAGCAATACTCAAAGAAGCCGATTTGCTCCAACTCGGTTTTCAGGTGATCGTAGTGTTGGGCGCTGAGGGTGCGCTGGGGCAGGCGCACCGGCCCGCAGTCCAGCCCAATCATTTTCATTGTTGCTTTGGCGGCCGGCAGGCCGCCATAGCGCGCAAACACAGCGATGAACTGCATGGCGCGCGCCTGGTCCGCCTGCGCGGCTGCCATATCGCCGGTGGTATAAGCCCGCCAGATGCGATGGTACAGCGGCGCGGCCAGGTTGTAGGTGGTGCCCACTGCGCCTCGGCAGCCCAGCGCCAGCGCCGACAACAAGATCTCGTCGCGCCCGAATAGCATGTCGAAGCGTCCATCGCGCACGCAGCGTCCATAATCCATCAGGTTTTCGTAGGTGAACTTGGCGCCGGCCAAATTGGGAATGCGCTCGACGCCGGCGACCAGAAAATCGTACACCGGCAGCGCCACGCCGGTAAATGAAGGAATTTGGTAGTAATAAAACGGCAGGTCGGGGGCCGCGCCGGCCACGGCGGCGCTGAAGGCAACCAGGTCTTCGATACCGGCCGGCTTGAAAAAAGTGGGCGCGGTGATGGCGACAGCCTGCGCGCCGATGTGCTGGGCATGGGCAGCCAGTGCGCGCGCGTCGGGCAGGCTGTTATGGCCGGCGTGCACAATCAGAGTCAGCCGGCCCTGGCTGACCTGCGCCCAGCGTTCGGCCACCCGCATGCGCTCCTCGGTGCTGAGCGAGACGCCCTCGCCGGTGGTGCCACACACGAATGCGCCGGTTACCTGATTGGCCAACAGGCTTTCAACCTGCCGGTCGATCAGATCGAGATTCAACGCGCCGTCTGCGCGCAGGGCGGTGAAAGGGGCGGCAATCAGGCCGGTCAGATGGTGTGTCATGCGTAGATGATCCTCTGGCGGCAATGATATAACGGGTCGGGCCGGCGCCGGAGCAGGGCGCACGTGTTTGCCGGGTGCGTCGCTTGCGAATCCCAGCATCCGGTCTTTCAGATTTACGCGATGGTCTGTGACGCAACTGGAGCAGTAACGACTCGGCCCGAATGGACTGTCCCGTTACCCGGCGGGACAGTCCAACGCATTAGGAGAGGAAGGAGGAAGATAGCCCCACGGCTGATCTCTGCACGCGTTTATAGCCGGCGCATCTTAAGAACCGGTTGGCCTGACGTTAAGTTTGGATTAACTGCGGCGCCTACGAAACGTCTGCCGTTACAATCGGCCCCTGAAAATGATGCCGCTGTCACTTCATCATCTGGCGCGGCCGGCGCTCGATCGCCCGGCCGGCGTCAAGCCGCCCCTGCTCGTGTTGTTGCACGGTTATGGCAGCAACGAAGCAGATCTGTTCAGTCTGACGCCATACCTCGACGCGCGATGTGTCATCATCAGCGCGCGTGGGCCGATCACGTTGTCGCCCGGCGCATATGCCTGGTTTCGGATTGCCTTCGTCGGTGGCTGGACTGACGTAGCCGGAGAAGGCGCGCCATTCTCCGTGGATCTGGCTGCCGCCGATGAGAGCAGCCGGCTGTTAAGTCAGTTCATCGAAGATGCGGTGCGCGCTTATGATGCCGATCCGCAGCGCGTCTTTCTGCTCGGCTTTAGCCAGGGCGCCAGCATGGCCTTGCGCGTGTTGTTGAGCGCGCCGGATAAAGTAGCCGGCGTCGCCGCCCTGAGCGGCTTCCTCTTGCCGACTGAAGCGCCCTCCCCTGCGCACTGTGCAGCCCTGGCCAACAAGCCGGTGATCCTGACTCACGGCACCGACGACGATGTGGTGCCGATCGGATTAGGCCGCCAGGCGCGTGATGCACTTTCCGCGTTGCCCCTTACACTCACCTGGCGCGAATATCCCATGCGCCACCAGATCACCGACGAAAGCCTCGACGACGTCAGCCAATGGCTGAGTGAACACATCGACGCTTGAGCCATTCATTTGCGCGAGGCGCAAGCAATAGCGGGCCGGCTGTAATGTGCTGCCCACACCCTGCAATTTTTGCCAAAATCCTGTCTGTAGGGGATGTCTTCGCTGTGACCTGCAACGCAATACTGTGTATTTTTTAGTACTTTGTATTTAAACTAAATTTAGACTGCGGATCACAAGGATTTCAAGTAATCTTAACTGATGTAGCGTATATGAGCATCCGATCTGAGTTCAACTTTGAACGGCGCACGGCTACAGCAGCCTGCTGTGTTGTCCGCCAGACTGGATCGGAGTGCCATGTTTTACAAAATCATCGTGTCGTTGCTGGTTGTTTCACTTGTCCTGTCGTCGGCGCAGCCGGCCCAGGCAAGCGTGAGACCTGTTTCAGTCGCCGCGCCGGCCGCACGTGCTCTGGAAGCATTGCCTGCGGCTATGCAGCCCATTTTGCGCGAAGCGCTATCGCCCATGCCGGCCGGCGCCTCTGCGTTGGGCGCCCTCGCCAGCGCAACGGCCACACATGTGCCCACGCCTTCGGCCCGTCCGCTGGTGCTGGCGCGCGTGCAATCCGCTTACACGCCCGGCCAGCTCGTAAGTGGCACGCTCATCATCACCTACACGCTGGTAAACCGTTTGCCGTTGGACATGCTAAGCGGCGCCGAGGTGAGTGTGAAGCTCGCGCCTGGTGTCGATCTGGTCTCTGGGCCGGCGTATCTGACGTTGGCAGATGGCAGCCTGTCGTTCGCGCTGGGAGAGATAGGGCCGGCCGATGGCGCATCGGTGTCCATTGTGGTCAGTGCGCCCTCCACGCCGGGCAACCTCGACCTGGGCGCGCGCGCTTCGGCCAGCTTTGCCAATCAGCGCGTTTCTGCCCAAACTGCGCCGGCCCGGCTGATCAGCGATGCCTATGCGCCCTTCTTGGGCCAACAGCCCGAGTTCATGTTTAACGACGTGGATTTGCTGGAAGTCGCCGGCCTGACCGAACAGGACCCCCTCCAGGCGTTCGCGCTGGTGCGCGATGCGACGCGCTGGGAGGCCTATCGCGGCAGCCTGCGCGGCGCGCGCGGGACGTGGTGGAGCGAAGCCGGCAACGCGCTCGATCGCTCCTCGCTCTTGTTGGGCGTGCTGCGCACCATCGGCGTGCCCAGCCGCTATATGCGCGGGACGCTGCCGGTTGCGCAGCAGCGCGCGCTGATCGAGCAGATGTTCGAGGGCAGCGCCTCGCAGATGGGGCTGGTGTCGCCGCAGAATCAGTATGACCCGTATAGCGACGCGAAGCTGCTTGGGATTGCTAACGATCACTGGTGGGTGGAAGCTGACCTGGGCAGCGGCTGGCAGCCACTGGACGTGAACTTCCGTGGAGCGACGGTTGGGGCGCTTTATGGCAGCGCGGGACAGGTGGTGAACAGCATCCCCGACACCGACCGGCACTGGACAAAGCTCGCCCTGACGGTGGAGCACTTGCCGGCGTTGACCGGGCCGGCCGGCAAGCTGGAGACTTTCAAAGCATTCGAAGTGACCCTGCCCACCGCGCAGATCGCCGGCCTGCCCACGGTGATCGGCCATTTTGTGCGTTCCACCTTTGACGGGGGAGCCGTGTTCTATAACATTCGGCACTATTACACGCCGTTCATCGCCATCGGCGGCATTCGCCCAGAGGCGACGATCTATCGTGGGGACGAATACTTTGAGCAGATCACCAACTTCCCGCTGGCCAGCCAGCGCGTCACAGCAGCCTCGTATGACGTGACGATCTGGGGGCCAGATGTGCCACTGCAGACCTACCAAGACGAGGTCGTGGATCGGATTGGCAAGCTGGCGCGCCGGCAAGGGGGCACGGTTAACTCCGCCGGCCTGAGCAGCACCGAGCCGATCGTGCGCGACAGACAAGGTGTCAGCCTGTTCGTGGCGCCGACGTGGGTGCCAGAGCGCGCGGTGGCGCGGGCTGCGGGACGTTTGCAGCGGCAGGTGGCGCAGGCCGAAGTGGAAGCAGCCCAAACCAGAGAGACCGCTGCGACTCAGCCGGACTCAGAAGACCTGGAGCAGCAAATTGGCGCTCTGGATGGCGCGCTCGATCTCAGTGGGACTGAGATCGCCTCATTGAACGGCCTGTTGGCAATGAAGTCAGCGGATGACGGCACGCGACAGTACGCAGCGATGGGGAAGGTGCGAGCTTATTTCAACGCCCCACGTCTGATGGCTTCAGCCGTGGAGCTGCCTGATTTCAGCGTCGCGCTCAGCGAGACGTTGCGGATCGAATCCAGATTAAACCTGATGCGCAGGGATATTGAGGTAGTGGCCCATCCCGGCCAGAGCGCAGCGGCGGCGTTTGGGCTGCGATTTGCGCATGGTGTGCGCAGTTTGTCAGCCGAGCATCTGGCGCTGGCGATGCTAGCTGATGAGGAGGTAGTGACCGGCACGCAGGGGGTGCAGTCGGCGATCGGGATTCTGGAAGCGGCTGCAAGAGAGGGGATTGATCTGGCGTATATCGAGCCGGGGCAGCGTAATCAGATCATGGCGCTGCAAGTCAGCAGCGATGCCAAAGCCCTGATGTTGTCAGCAGTCGAGGACAAACAGCGATTTGTGATCGTCCCCCGCCGGCAGCCGACGCAGGCGGCGCATTTGTCGTGGTTAGAGATTGATCCCGTCACAGGGCTGATCGAAGACCAGGACGAGTTCGGCGGACACAGCGCCATGGTCGAGTACCGCATGCTGGACAATATGTGGAAAGTCAACAAGTGCAAAGCCACAATTGGTCTGGATCAACCTGGCTCTCAAAAAGTGGAATGCAAGGCCGTCGATGCGCGGTTTGCAATAATGGGGTTCATCTCTGGCTTTGTCAATCGTGTGCTTACCAGGCTGACAGCCTCTTTGCAGTTTGTGGTGGAATACGCAACTGGCAGCATATCGCCAACTACGGCTCAGCGTTGTGCCGAATGGGCGGATCGCCCTTGCTCTGTCAAAGATTATTTAAATTTCTACGACGCCAGGCTCTGGTTCGTCATCTCTCTTTGGGTGCGATTCTTTCGAGAAGCGAACCTTGGCTGCGAACAATGGCCCGACCCTATCTACGGCAGCCGGGACAACATGAGTGCCTACTGGAGCGGCATTGATTACAGCGTTGCATTCTGGAAGAGTAAATGCATTGCGCTGGCGGCAAAGGTTGGGACTCATATTATGCGCGGCCCGATGGATCTCTTCGCTGCCTTGTTTGGCAACAATTTGGCCACTGAAACGGCAGACTGGGCATTTGATGAACTGCTTTCTTCAAAGAATATGCTGGTTCAGCTTGGTTTTGTGAGTTACGACGCGGCAGAGATCAAGCTGCGCGTGGGCGGATTCGACCAGGGCGCGTCGGTGGCTGGCTTTCTGATCAAGAACACAGCCGGCGAAGATCCGGATGCGCTGCCGGAGAGCGTATATGACTTGACTGCTGAAGGGCCGCGCCCGATTGAATTCGCGCAAGTGTTCACCCCTGCGGGAAGTTTGAACACCCCCATCAGCCTGGCGACCGGCGCGCAGCATCTCAACATGCACAGACCATCGGCGTTTCTCGTAACATCGCCGGCGCAGATCGCCTGGCAGGGCGGAGAAACCACGCTGAGCAATGCCGCCCTGTTCGATTTGTCTGGCGCGCTGATTACACACGGTCAATTGCGCCTGGCCCTCAGTGAATCTGACGCGCGACTGGACAGTGGCTTGTCCTCGCTCAATGTTTCGTTTGCGGGTGTGGAGTCACTGGCGCTGTGGTCACAAAACGGATCCATGCGCGGGCAAACCGAGTTGGTAACGCCGACACGCCGCATGACACTCACCCACAGCGGGCCACAGAGCTGGATGCTGGGGAGTGGTGCGCTGGTGAATGGAGTGCGTTATGAGCGTCCCGTACGACTGGTGATCTCAGACACGACTTCCCTCTGGCGTGGCATACGGCGCGCGACGTGGCAGACAACCCAGCCCGTCGAAGTCAACGCAGGACAGGGGTTGTGGATTGACCAGGCCAGTGGCCTGCCTGGCTTTGCCTCGGCTGTGCCGATTTACCTGGGGCAATGGAACGGCGGATTGACCGTCTCCGCGCAGCCCTCGGCGCTGGGAGTCAATCTATCCGCCACAGCGCAGTCGACGCTGGCCGGCGCCACGCTTGCCACAAGCGATGGCAACGGCTACCTGATTCAGCCAGGGTATGCGTCGAATGTTTCTGCTCCGGCTCAGCTTGGCATCCAGACGCCGCCGCATGTTGATTTCCGCTGGCTGAATGACGCTCAACGGCGAGGGCGCGTTGTGCTCAAACCCGATCAATCGGCCCAGACGCTGAGTGGACTAAACGTCGTGCGCGGCATCAGCGATCGCAGAACCTTGCTGGCTTCGCCGCTGTCGCTGGCCATGCCGGCGCAGCCGGCCGGGCTGCAAGTCAGTGTCGAAACCGACCAGATCAATCGTCATATCTGGGCCGACTTCCCGTATCATGGCGTGATGGGCCTGCTGCACACAGTGCTTGTCACCTACACCGCAACGACCTCGGCAACGTTCGATGTGTCCGTGAGTGGCCTGCCGGCAGGCTGGGTGTATCTCAGCCGCTCGCAACTTCACTTTGCGCGGGGTGGCGCGCTGGGGGTCGGGCTGGTGATCTCGCCGCCCGTCGAAGCGTTGCCCCTGCCCGAGTCGGTGTTGCCCTTCACGGTCACCGTTAGTCAGGTCAGCGGGCCGCTGGTGGCGAGCGCCTCGCACCAGTGGATCGCGCCGGAGTCAGGCTTGCCTGGGGTATGGTTCGACCCGCGCATGCGCACAGAGGTTGGATCGGGAGAGCGTCTGGCAGGGCGTTTGTTCGTGTTTAACGCCGGCGCGATCACCGACACATTTAAGCTGTCAATGACATTGCCGATCACGCCCGGAGCGGTGTTGGCATACCCACCGACGGCAACGGTTCCCGCGCGCGGTGTTATCAGTGTGCCGGTGGCGATCACACCGACGGCGCTGCCGGGTCAGTTTGTGCCGGTGATGGTCACGGCTCGCCCGGGCGACCTGTACACCCGCACGGCCATGACGCACGTAAAGCTGGCGGTGGTTTCGGTTGAGGATGCGGCGTTGTTTGAGCGATCATACGTGCTGCTGGAAGATGAATGCACCCTGCCGCTGGGCCGCAGCGTTTACTTCCTGGCGCAGAGCATTGCCCTGTATCGGCTGGGCAAACTGCCGCTGGCTGATGTTGAGCGGAACAGACAAAACATGCTGGCTGTTTTGCCGCCGGGGTGTCTGCATCAAACCGGCGCCTTCACCGGCACGCAGGCGATCAGCACGGCGCTGACGCTGGTTCCCACGCAGACCCAGCCGCTGGTGGACGCGCTGGACTTGCTCTCCGAGCAGGTGGAGCAGGCGCTGGACTACCGCGCCGAAATCAGCATCGCGCCGGCGCTGTCGGCGGTGCGGCTGAACCAGCCGGCCACGCTCCCGGTCGTTCTGGCCCACACCGGACGCATCAGCGGGACGTTTACGCTGGTGGTTACCGATGCGCTGGGTGCGACGCAGACGTTCACCCCGTTCCTGGCGCCGGGTCAACGCTTCACGCACACGCTGACGTTTGCGCCAATCGCAGAAGGCGAATACACCTTCAGCGCTTCGGCCAACGGGCCGGCGCCGCAGATCGCGCCGCGCGCCGAGGCGCGCGTACTGGCCTATGAGCGACTGGTGGATATTTTGGCTGTGCGCGGGACGCCGAACTTTGTGGAGACCGGTTCCAGTGCGTCGGCCCTCAGCGTGGACGTGGTGAACCACACTCCGCTGCCGCAGCCGGTCACAATCGCGCTGACCATGACCGCGCCGGGCGGCGGCGTCTACTACACGGCTCAGGTCACCCGCACCCTGATGCGTGGCGTGACGAACGTGCCGCTGGGCACGGCGACATTCATCAACGCGCCGGCCGGCGTGTACGAGCTGCACGCCGAGCTGGTGGGCGAGGCACGCACGGCGCTGGGCGGCGTGAGCGCCGGCGCGGGCATCCGTGTCGAGACCCGTTCAGCGCCACTGCTTGTGCCGCCTGGGAATCTAACTGCTACTACCTGGATCACCACCGAGCGCACCGTGTATGGCAGCGGCGCAACCTTTAGCGTGGGTGTGCCCATCTCCGGTGGGGTTGATCTGACTGTGACGGTGGATGCTGCGCTGCACTCCAGCAATCTCAACCCGTATGCCGGCGTGCTGATCAGCGCGCCCGCCGGCATCTATGACATTGTGTACATCACCGGCGCGGTGCGTTGGCACAACGGCGGCCAATGGTACGGCCAGCTCGACATTGTGGACTTGTCGAACCGTAAGTACTACATCCTGGGCCACGGCGTCAACACAGCGCTGGGCAGCGCCGATCCTTTTGTTGGTGGCTTGCCCACTCTGGAGGCTGCCGGCGCCTATCACGCCGGGCGCTTCATCCGCATCCGCGTGACCGACACGACAACGCTGGCCTTCTACATCTTTGACACGGCCTTGACCGGCAGCAGCGCCAATATCGGCCAGATTACTGCGCGGGTGGTGCAAGTGGATTATCCGGATAACACTCTGCGCCGGCGCATGGAGACTGCCATGCACCACGCCACACCACGTCATGCCTTGGATGCAATCCAATGGGATCGTTGGACAGGCGCTTCAACCGACGCACATCCGCTGGGCACACGCAACAGGAATTGCAACGGATGCCATATTCAGTCTCAGGGCATCGCCGGACTTTCGGCCCTTAACACCAAATTGCGCCCCAGCCCGGTGGACGAACGCATGATGGAATGGCTGAGCCTGCGCCTGCGCAACTGGCAAGATAGCTCAGGCTGGGTAGGTGGCTATCATAGCTATCCCTATCAGCGCACTGCTCTGCCGACCTGGGCCTGGGCCGAGCAATTGCGCATGGAGATGAATCTAGGCCGTGCGCCCAGTCCCACAGTGACCCAAGCCCTGACGCGAGCCGTCAACTGGCTGATGCCACAGTATGTGTGGAATAACCTTTGGAGCAATGACCATAACTCCTTCCCTTGGACTAGAGGAGTGGCTTTCTACTGCGGCGGCCCCGGCGGCTTTTCGCCGATGACGACCTACTTGATGATGAATGCGCTGCGTATTGCATACGACCTTACCGGCGAGACTGCCTATCTCAGCCGGCTGACCAGCGCAGCGATAGCTTTGGCCACTCAGGTTAACTGGCGCGGCACCTGCGGCGGAGAGCGCTATCCTCTCTTCACGGCGCTGGCCATGCTGGGTCTACAAGAAGCTGTGGATGTGATGACCGACACGCTTCAGGTGCAGAGTGTGCGCAACGCGCTGGCTGCGTTCGAAAACGACTTGCGTGTCACGCAACAAATCACCCCCGCCGTCAACGCCAACGACGGTGGCTGGCGCGCTTACAACCTGCAAAACGCCGTCGCCAATCCGTCAGATCCATATGTCAGCGCGATGGCGCTGTATGCCCTGGCGCGTCAGGGCGTGCGCTCGACCGATATCAATTTGTTGCGCGCCACCGAGTTCTTGCTGGACAAACAGGACTGGAACTACAATAGCGGCAACAATTACACCTCGTGGCGTGTTGGCCGGTGGTATAGCGTGTACGCTGACAGTCCGGTTGCATCCACTACCTGGGTGGACTTCGCTTTCCCCTTGATCTATGAGCGCATCGGCAGCTACAGCTTGGATGTGCTGCATGACACGCCGGCCCACGCGCGGGTGCTGACCAACACCTTCAACTTGCCTCCGCAGAGCACTGTTCTTCTGCCCGGCGGCGAGCAACGCAGTTGGTTCTACAACCAGCCCGAAACCATGCGCTATCAGGTCATCAGCTACACCAGCGTCCTCACCGGCCTCAGGCCCGGCGAGGTGCGCGCGCTCACGCTGGGCACCCTGGTGACCTACACCATCGAGAGCGGCAGCAATCGCATTGCCCTGCCCGGCAGCTATGTGCAGGCAGTCAAGATTGTCCAGCTCTCACCCGCCGTGCAGGTTGTCGGGGCCGGCCACACCGCGCGCTACACGCTCACCCTCAATAACCCGCTGCCGTATCAGACGACCTACGAAGTTGTCCTGACCGGCCTGGAGGACTACGGCGTCCCGTCGTACTTCGAGGTAGTGGCGCCGGCCAACGGACAGGTCGAACAAGTGATCACGTTCGACGCGCCCGTGTGGACGCCGGCGCGCCAGCACGCGGTGCGCGCAGAGGTCAACGAAGGGCAGGACAGTGATCACGCTCTGTTGCAGGTGGTGCGCGATGTTGCCGTTGCGCTGCGACCCACACAGCGCACGGCGCCGGCCGGCCAACCGGTGAGCTACACGGTGGTGGTCAGCGACCTCTCCGGCGCGGGCGCGCTCGTAGACGTGCTGGGCGAGCTGATCGGCAGCAGCGTGATCACGCTGGCCGCCGGCCTGAGCCTGCCGCCCAACGCTGCGCAGGTGCTGACATGGACATTGACCGCGCCGGCGGTAGCCGGCGGATATGCTCTGCGCGTCACAGCCCGCGGTGGTCACTTCGTGCCAGAAGCCAGCGCTTACCTCGAAGTGGTTCTGCCAACCCTGAACACGGCCCTGGGTTCAGCGACGGTCGGTGCAGGCATGCCGGCCGTGTTGACCAGCACAGTGGCGCAGGCAGCAGCCGGCCTGCCCGGAGCAACTCTGCCCGGCGCGCTGATCACGATTCAGACACCCCCCGGTTGGCAGATTCTGCAAGCGCCGACGCATCTGGCTGCCGGCCAGGCCATCCGGCACGGTGAGGTGATTGTGCAGCCGCCAGCGGGCACGCCGGCCGGCGTGTATGACGTGACCTTGACCGCGGTGATGACCGGCTACCCGCAGGTGACGGCGCAGGCGATAGGCCGTGTGACAGTGCTGGATCGCGGCGTAGCGGTCAGCGTGCGCCCAACGACCCAAACAGTGACGACCGGCGAGGCGTTCCAGTTTGAGGTGCTGGTCACCAACACCGGCACGCTGGTCGATCGTTTCATCGTCTCGCCCACCGGTTTGCTGGCTTCGCACACCAGCCTGGTGTTGGATGTCGGCGGGAGTGTGATCGTGCAGCGCAGTGTAGAGCTGGCGCCCGGCCAGGTGGCGCGCTTCGTGCTGGCCGGTGAGGCGACACAGGCGCTGCCGTCCGGCTTGCATCCGGCGCCGGTGCAGGCGCAATCGGTGAATGATGCGCGCGTGCGCGGCGTGGACTACGGCTGGTTGATCGTCAACGGCCGGCCAGCCTTGCGTGCCGACATCACGCCGACGTACCAGTTGGTCGAGACGCCAAACGCGCAGGCATGGCTGTTGCTGAAGAACGTCGGCTCGGCGGCGGCGACGCCGGTGCAGATTCAAATAGCCGGCGCAGACGGCATGGCGGCGCACGTGTTCAACGCGCCCTACGGGATGCTGTTGCCACAAGCAGAGGGCGCTACTCGGCTGGCGCTGTGGTTGCCGCGCCCCGGCCGCTACGTGGTCACCGCCACGGCCAGCACGCCCGGCGCATTCGGCTTGGCCGTGACGACGGCTACCGTAGAATATCGCTTCGCCGCCGCGATGGCTGTGGCCGATGGCGAGACCGTGCCCGGCCAGAGCGCGACGTTGCCGGTGAGCGTGACCAACCTGGGGACGCAGGCGATGAGCACCCTGAGCGCCCGTGTGAGCGTGCCGCAGGGGCCGTGGGCGCTGAACAACGTGTCGGCGGAAAATGGGCCGGTGACGGTCAGCCTGAGCCTTGGCATCCTGTCGCCGGGCACGACGCTGGCCGCGTACGCGATTCGGCCGCTGGCGCCGCTGCCGTATGGCGCAGAGCAGATCACGGCCACGGTGGAGTTGCTGTTGAACGGCGAGGTGTGGCAGACCGAGCAGGCGCGCGTGCGTGTGCGCGCGCCCGACCTGCGCGCAAGCGCGCTGCAACTTGTTGGGCAACAGGAATTTGTGCACGACGTATTGACCTACACCTGGCAACTGCGCAACACCGGCGACGCGGACGCGCTGGGCGCACAGGCAGTCGTGACGCTACCGACTGATAGCCGTTTCCAGTGGATCGGCGTGCTGACCGTCGGCAGCGGGACTGTCACGTGGGATAGTGTGGGCAAACGTCTGATCTGGCAAGGTGATCTGCCGGCAGGCGATGTTGTTGAGATCGTGTTCAAAGCCCAGGCCAGCTTTGGGCTACCCCAGAGCTTGTTGGCATCGCCGTTTGAGGTAAGCCATGCCTGGCGGCCAACCCATTACGGACAGGCAACGTATCAATACCCCTATCGGGTTTACTTCATGCTGGTGCGCAAAAACGCGCCGTAAAGCGCCGAGCTAAATAGCCCGAAACGCTCGGCCGGCTTTTGAAGCTGGCCGAGCGTTTTGTTTTTCTGGAGTCGGTTGGGCATTGCTCGTGTTCGCGCCTGGCCCACACCTGGGCCATAATGGCCATGTCATGTTTCAATCTGTGCTGTTCACCAACGAGCCGTTGAGCGTGTCCGAAGTGACCGAGCGCATCAAGGCATTGCTTGAAGAGGATGAAACACTCGCCGATGTGCGCGTGGCCGGCGAGATCAGCAATCTGTCGCGCCCGGCTTCGGGGCATGTGTACTTCACCTTGAAAGATGCCGGCGCGCAAATTCGCTGTGTGATGTGGCGTTCGGCGGCGGCGCGCCTGCGCCGGCTGCCGGCCAACGGCGACGCCGTGATTGCGCGTGGTCATATCAGCGTGTACGAACGAGATGGGCAATATCAGCTCTACGCCGATTCACTGGCAGCAGCCGGCGTCGGTGACCTGTATCAGGAATTCGAGCGGCTGAAAGCAAAGCTGGAAGCCGAGGGCTTGTTCGACACGGCGCGTAAACGCGCCTTGCCGGCCTTTCCGTGCGTGCTGGGTGTCGTTACCTCGCCCACCGGCGCAGCCTTTCAAGACATTCTGAATGTGTTGCGCCGGCGCTTCCCGTTGATCGAGGTTGTCCTGGCGCCTACGCTGGTGCAGGGTGAAGAAGCCCCGCCCCAGATCGCACAGGCGATTCAAACGTTGAATGACCCGGCCCTGGGTTGCGATGTCATTCTGGTGGCGCGCGGCGGAGGCAGCCTGGAAGAGCTATGGGCTTTTAACGATGAGCGTGTCGTGCGCGCGATTGCCGGCTCGCGCGTGCCGGTGGTCAGCGGCGTCGGACATGAGGTCGATTTCACACTGGCCGACTTTGCCGCCGATGTGCGCGCGCCTACACCCTCGGCTGCTGCCGAGATGATCACGCCCGACATCGTCGAGCTGCGCCAAAGCATGGATGTGCTGAGCGCGGAGCTGGATAAAGCCATGCAGGCGCGCATCGACACGGCGCGCGCCGATCTGGAAACATTACGCCGTGCTCTGCGTATGCTCAGCCCAATCAGCCAACTGACACGCTCGCGCCAGCAGATAGGAGAATTGCGCGCGCGGCTGGACACAGCACTGGCCGGCCGGCTCAGATTGTGGCGTGCGCAGTTGGATGGTCTGTATGGCCGGCTGCGGGCCGTCGGCCCCGCAGCCACCCTGGCGCGCGGCTATGCGATCGTGCGGCGCGATCGCGACGGCGCGCTGGTGCATTCGGTCGGTGATGTGGCCGCCGGCGAGGCGCTGACTGTGCAGGTTGCAGATGGCGCATTTAGGGTGCGCGCAGCTTGACCCCGGCGATCTCAAGCGGGTGACATGACGCCGGCGCCTTACAAGACGCCCAGCGGTGCTACGTGCTCCAGCGTGCGCTTTTCTTGCTCGTGGTAGAGGCTCAGTGCTGTGTCAAGGTCCACAGACTCTGGGATGCCCAGTGCAGCCCGGCTCTGCGCTTCATCCGGCGTCCACGGCGCAGCCCAGCTCTTTGAGATGGCGCGCTGGCCGTCGAACAAAATTTGCTTGCAGGTGTCGTAAGACGCCCAGTAGATGCGCTCGGCTTCGTCGGGCAGATAGTTCGGGTCGGCCCCCAGCAATACATGCGCTTCACGCAACAGGGTGATCACCCGTTCCCAGGCAGCCTTGCGGCGGTCGTCGGTGGCCAGCGGATCGCGGCCGACCAGTTGCGCCTCGCGTTCTGCTTCGCGCAGTTTTGCGTCCCACGGCGAGCCGCTGCCGGCAGCGCGCGTGCGCGCCTCGGCGGTGCGCAACTCTAGAATGACATACGACAGCCGCGTGGCCGGCTGGCCATCGATCAGCAGTGCGTTGCCCTGCACGTCGAGTGTTGCTGAAGGTGGCGGCAGGGGGGCTGAAGCGTCGCGCGCGCCGAGAATGACGTAGTAGCCCTCCTGCGCCGCGCCGGCGGCGAAGTTGAAATCGCCGTCGAATTGCAGGATTGGCTTCTGTTCGTTGGGTGGGATGAAAGCCTGAATGGTTTTTTGCGCCAGCGCGCTGATGGCCTTGGCGACTGCCAGGGCGCCCGGCGCCAGCGAGAGCGGCGCAAACAGGCTGTCGCTGTTGATCATGCCGGCCAGCCGGGCCAGTTGGTTTTCGGTGTCCACCAACATCTCCAGCGATACCGAGGCTTGGGTGAGCGTGGCCGGCATCAAGTTGATGAGGTTAGGGCTGAGGCCGAGCAGTTCCGGCACGCCGCGCTTTAACTCGCGCGCGTGCTTGATGCCGTAGGTTGTTTCGCTTAGCGCCGGCGCGTCCACCTTGATCCGCGAGGTGACCACGATGCTCTTGATCTTGTCCAGGCTGAAGCCCAGATATTGGCGAAAGAAGCTGTCGTCGGCGAAGAATGCCTGGGCTGCTTTGACTTGCAGCCAGAAGTAGTTCTGGCCGATTTCGACCGCTTTGGGCGAATCGGAGGCCGGCACGTAGATTGGCGCAGTTGTGCCGGTGGCCGGATTGAACGAGACAATGGACATGGCAATGCGCTCCTTTAACAATCTTAAATCAAGTCTTTGTGTGCTCCGTTATCGGACAGCGAGCGCTTGCATATACAGGCGCTCGTAGGCGCGCGCGCTGCGCTCCCACGAGAAGTCCTGCGCCATAGCGGCCTGAATCATCTGGCGCAGGTGCGGTTTGCGATCGTAGTATGTGCTGACGGCCCAGCCCACGGTGTAGTAGATGGCATGGGCGCTCGGCTCGTAGAACTTGAATCCGGTGCCGGCGCCGCTGCCTTCGTCGTACTGCTGCACGCTGTCGTCTAGCCCGCCGGTGGCGCGCACGATCGGCAGTGTGCCGTACTTCAGCGAGTACATCTGATTCAACCCGCATGGCTCGTAGATGGACGGCATGATGAAGAAGTCGCTGCCGGCCTCGATCCAGTGCGCCAGTTCTTCGTTATAGCCGATATAGCTGCCGATGCGGCCCGGATAGCGCGCCGGCAGTTCGCCGTAGAACGCCTCCAGCGTCTTTTCGCCTGACCCCAGAATCACAAATTGAACCAGCATGGTGTCCACGATGCGCTCAATGGTTTGCGCCAGCAGGTCGAGACCCTTTTGCGACACCAGCCGGCTGACCACGCCGATCACCGGCACATCTGGGTTCACATCGAGCAGGAAGCGCCGTTGCAACTCGCGCTTGCAGAGCGCCTTGCCCGACAGGTCGGCGGGGCTATAACGGGCCGGGATGAGCGGGTCGGTGGCCGGGTCCCAGCGCGTGTAGTCCACCCCGTTCAGGATGCCTACGTAGCGATCGCCTTTGTTGTTGAGATAAGGCGCCAGGCCATAACCGCCGGCCGGCGTGCGCGTTTCGTTGGCATAGGTCGGGCTGACGGTGTTGACCACATCGGCGTACACGATGCCGCCCTTCAGAAAATTGATGCGGCCATGATCCTCGAACTTATCCGGCGTGAAGTTGGGCCATTGCAGGCCGAGGTAGTCGTAATGCTCACCGCTGTACACGCCCTGATAGGCGATGTTGTGAATGGTGAGCACGCTGGCCGCGCGGCCCAGGAGCGGATCATTCCAGTGCCAGATTTTGAGATAGGCCGCTGCCAGAGCAGTGTGCCAGTCGTGGGCATGCACGATGTCAGGTTTGAAGCCGATATCTTTGCACAATTGCAGGCCGGCGCGGGTGAGGAAGCCAAAGCGGCGCGGATTGTCGAGGTAGTCGTTGAAATCGGCGTCGTGGTACAGGCCGGGCCGGCCAAAATACTTGTCGAACTGGATGAAGTACACCGGCACGCCGTCGTTGTCGGCAGTGTGCACGGCGCACCACTCCTCCGTGTTGCCCATCCACACACCCATCGGCGCAAGAAACGGGCGCAAGGAGTAGCGCGCCGTGTTCATGTCGGCATAGCGTGGCATGACCACGATGACCTCGTGTCCCAGGCGCTGCAGGGCCTGGGGTAGGGCGCCAACCACATCGGCGAGGCCGCCGGTCTTGGCGTAGGGCACGCATTCGGAGGCAAGGAAAACAATTTTCATAGCGGGGTTCAATAAGATTACCGGCCGCTGGCGAAGCCATTGCTGACCAGGTAGCGGCAGCTCTCGGCCACTGCTTCGAACATGTCGGTGTCGCAGCGATCCAGCTCCACGATCAGCCATTCGGTCGTGTCGGCGGCGGCGCCGATGACGGCCTTCCAGTCCATGATGCCGGCGCCCACGGCGGTCATGCTCTGCTCTTTCACGCCTGGCCCGTCCTTGATGTGCAGCAGCGGCGCGCGCGCGCCATATTGCCGGATGATCTTCACCGGGTCTGCCCCGCCCACTTTCACCCAGTAGGTATCAATTTGGGCAAAGCAATCGGGCGCAGCCGCCATCATGATCTCGTGCGGGTACTGGCCGTCGAACTGTTTGTCGAACTCCCACCAGTGGTTGTGCAGACCGAACGTGACGCCGCTGCCTTTCAGCAGTTCGGCTGCCGTTTGGGCGATCTCGGCGCACTTCAGCGTGTCGGCTTTGGTGGTGAACCGGTCGGGGCCGAAGCCGGCCACATGACGGGTGTAGCCCAGCGTATGCGCGGCGTCGATGATTTCGCTGACGTTGTCCTTCGTCGGGATGGGGCCATGGTTCGACGATACCTTCAGGCCCAGATCATCGACGATCTGGCGCAAAGCGTGGGGCGTGTAGCCGTGAAAGCCGGCGAACTCGACGCCGGCGTAACCCATCTCAGCGATGCGCTTCAGCACGGCTGGGAAGTCTTTGGCGGCCGCCTCGCGCACGGAATAGAGTTGAACGGAGATTGGGAATGGTTTCATGTGTTGGCTCCTTGCAAACTGTACGAACCTTATCAACCCTGCTTAGTCATCTTGCCCTTGTCGGCGGCCTGTGCATTGGCGCGCGCGGCTGCGGCTTCGGTGGCCATCTCCTCAACTGTTTTTGTGCGCAGGCGCGCCGCTCCCTGCGTGTGGCGCAGTTGGACGCGCGTGCCATTCCTGACAGCTTCCTCCAGGCGTTGTCTGGCTCTGGGGATTTCGGCCGCATACTGCGGCAGCCATTGCGCCTGCGCAACCAGCATTTCATCGGTCAACTGCCAGACTTCTTCGGGATCGCACACCGCGCCGGTTAGTGGGTCGTGCAGCATGGCCTGCTTCAGCAGGGTTACGTCGCCGCGCACGGCGGCTTCGACGCTCATCTCCTGCACGCGCACGCTGGCCGAGCAGGTTGCTGCGCATGCCAGGGGCAGCGCGCCGACGACCGGCATGTTGATGCCGGTGCGATCCACGTAGCCGGGGATTTCCACCACGCATCCATCGGGCAGGTTGGTGATGTGACCCTGGTTGACCACGTTGAAGTGGCCGCGATACACGCGACCGGTTTCCAGCCCTTCGATGATGTACGAGCCGTGCTCTTCGCTGCGTTGGTAGGTGGACATATCCCAGGCCGGCTCCTTCATCCAGTTGGGAAAATCGGTCTCGAACCAGTTGCGGCCCTCGGTGCACACACGCAGGTAGCCGCCCGTCTCGCCGTTGATCCAACTCGACAGGTCGATCCACTTCATGATCTCGCCTGTACGTTTGCGGTACCACGGCAGATACTCGCTCAGGTGGCCGTTGGACTCGGTGCTGTAGTAGCCGAATCGCTTGAGCACGTCGATGCGCACCTTTTCGGTCTGGCGGTATTCGGGGTGGGCCTCGAAAAGCGCCGGCAGCATGGGGATCATGTCCATGCCGCGCCATTCGACCTTGATGAACCAGGTCTGGTGATTGAGGCCGGCGGCGACCACGTCCACCGCTTTGCGGTGCAGCGCTTCGTCTGGCTTAAGCAGCCCCTCTTTCTTCGCCCACAACTCGATGACTTTGGTGATCTGCCAGTGCGCACCTTGCACGCCATGACACAGGCCGATTGTCTTGACGCCGCCGTATTTGTTGCAGGCCCATGTGTTCATGGCCATGGGGTTGGAGTAATTCAGGAACAGCGCGCCGGGCTTCGCCACTTCGCGAATGTCTTTGCAGAAGTCGAGCAATGCTGGGATGGTGCGCTGGCCGTACATGATGCCGCCGGCGCACAGTGTGTCCCCGACGCATTGATCGACGCCGTACTTCAGCGGGATGTCGATGTCGAGCTGGAACGCCTCTAGCCCGCCCTGCCGGATCATGCAAATGATGTAGTCGCTGTCGGCGATGGCTGCGCGGCGGTCGGTGGTGCTGATGATCTGCGCTGGTAGCCTGTTGGCTTCGATGTCCCGTTTGCACAACTGCGCCACCATGTCCAGGTTGCGCGCTGAGATGTCGGTGAAAGCGAAGATCGTGTCTTGCAGTTCGGGGACGGAGAGAATGTCGCGCATCAGGCGACGGGTAAAGCCGATCGAGCCGGCTCCGATCATGGCAATCTTGATAGGCATGGTCAACACTCTTGCTGTGTGTCAAATTGGGACATACGCCTGTATTCCGTGTCTTCAGGCGTGGCATCTTTGGTCAACACTCTTGCTGTGTGTCAAATTGGGACATAGTATCGCTCAATATCGCTCAATGCGCGCCGGTAGGGAATAGCGCTGCGCCGATCAGCGCCACCAGCGCCGGCGGTTGCGTTCCGCCCGTTGTCGCGCCAGGCTATACACCACCAGTGTGACGATGGCTGCAATCAACGGCACAGGCAGATCGGGTAGGGTGGGCGATACTTGTGTCGAGAGCGCGCTGACATGTGACAGTGCCAGCAAGACCATAACCAACGCCGATGACGCCGGCAAGTTCCAGGTGAAATCGAAGCCCCATTGCCAGTAGAATCCTATCACTATTGCCAGGTGAGCGATCATCACAATCGTCAAGGTGCTCATGACCGTGCTAATTGCCTCCAGTCCATCTTCCTGCTCACCGGTTGTGGCGGCCGCCAACAGGCATAGCAGACCCAGTGAGATGGCAGCGCTGCGCTCGAAGTCGGTAAAAAATAGCGCCGGGTTGCTGTCGGGGAACAGAGAGAGGGACAGCCTGTCTCGCCGTGCGAAATAAGCAAACGCATACCAGGCCGGCAAATACAGGGCGGCGCCGACCACAGGTTGCCACATCCTCCGGCCGATCGTGATCAGTGCTATGGCAAGCGCCAGCAGGCCGGCCGCCATCAGCGCCGGCAGTCGTTGTGCACGCTCGGTTGCCAGCCGTCTGTCGCGCGCTGCCTGGGCCTGGGCGGTCACGCTCATCACGAAGCTCTGGTATGCGGCGACTTCGCCGTTTCTGATGCGGCTTTCATGCAAGCGCAACGCTTCGGCGGCGAAGCGGGGCGTGTCGACAACTTCGCTCCATGCTTCGTAGAACGCGGCCAATTGCGCGGCAGAGGCCCACATCAATTCATTGAACATCGGCGGCGTGTCGGCGCCCGCTGTGTTTGTGGCTGATGCGCCGCTCGCGGTCAGCACAGACAAGGCAATCTGTCCCTGAGCATGAACCGGCATTGGCGCGCCGGTCAGGGCGGCCAGTGTCGGCGCAAAGTCGGTGGCGTAGATCAACGCCTGCGAGTTGGGTCGGATGCCGGCGCCGGCCAGCACCATCGGCGCGCGCGCCACTTCTGACTCGTCGCCGCCATCCAACGCGCCGGCTGGCCCGAAGATCACGCCACGATCCGAGACGACGATCAGCGTGGTCGTGTTGAGGTCAATGGCATCCAGCAGCGTGCGCAACCGCCGGTCAGTTGCGTTGATGGCGCTCTCGTAGCTGCGCTGCCCGAAGCGGGCAGACTCTTCGAGCAATGCTAGTTCGGTGAACACCAGCGATGACGGTGTGAGTGGGTCATTCAGGGCCGACAACGTGGCGGTGATGGCGACGTCATCGCGCGCGTTGATGTCAAGCCCTTCGGTCAGTTCGAATCGGCCTGCCCCGGCCCCCAGGACTTCGTCGAACTGCTGCGAGCCTATGAAAGCTGTGTTGCGCCCGTTCGCTTGTGCCTGCCGGATGAGGGTATCGGCGCTGCCGAGCCGTGCCGGGTAATTGTTCGTCACGCCGTGCACCTGAGCTGACGCGCCAGAGATCAGCGTCAACCAGCGCGGCAATCGGTAGGTGGGTGCATCGAGCATGAGCGTCACATCGGCGCCGCGCCGGCGCAGGTCGTTCAGCGTGTCCATCTGGCGCGAGGCGTCCATGCGCAGCGCGCGCACCAGCACAACTACGATGCGTGGTGAAAGCGCCGGACGCGGCGGGCCGGCCGGCAATTCAGTCAGATAAGGGCTGACATAGTCGCGGTAGCCGGCCCACAGCGTGTCACGAAAACGGCTCGCCAGCGAGGCTGCGATCGTCAAGGCGACAATCAGAATCAGGCCGATGATGCGCTGCATAAGTCTTATTGTCTCAGCAGTTTTTGGGTGAGGACGTAGTATAGAATCTCAGTCATGCAGGCACACAAACACTTTCTCTCACTCGCCGACCTGACCCCTGCCGAATTGTCGAAGTTGCTCGATCTGGCAGTTGAACTAAAGCGCGAATGGAAAGCCGGCGGCAACGCGCCGGTGTTGAAAAACAAGACGCTGGCGATGGTGTTCACCAAGCCCTCATTGCGCACGCGCGTCTCGTTCGAGATGGCCATGCGTCACCTCGGCGGACACGCTCTGTATATTGCGCCTGATGAGATTCAACTGGGCAAGCGCGAAAGCGTGCCCGATGTGGCGCGCGTATTGTCGCGCTATGTGGACGGCATCATGGCGCGCGTGTTTGCGCACGCCGATGTGGTAGCCCTGGCGCAATACGCGCGCGTGCCGGTCATCAACGGCCTGTCGGACTACACACACCCCTGTCAGGGGCTGGCCGACCTGCTGACGATCCTTGAGTACAAAGGCGCGATCAAAGGCTTGACCATCGCCTATGTTGGCGATGCCAACAATGTGGCCAACTCGCTTGTCTTTGGCGCGACCTTGCTGGGCGCGCATGTGCGCGTCGGCGCGCCAGATGGGTATCAATTGCGACACGATGTAGCAGCGCGCGCTGCAACGTTTGCTCAGGCCGGCGGCGGAAGCTTGACTCAGATGACGGACCCACAAGAGGCTGTGCGCGGCGCAGACGCCATCTACACCGATGTGTGGACCAGTATGGGCCAGGAGGCTGAAGCTGCGCGGCGGGCGCAGGTCTTTCCGCCATATCAGGTGAATCAGGCGCTGGTGGCGCTGGCGCGCAAGGATGCCATCGTGTTGCACTGCTTGCCGGCTCATCGCGGCCAGGAGATCACCGACGAGGTGGCCGATGGGCCGCAATCGGCGCTGTGGGATCAGGCCGAAAACCGTATGCATGCGCAGAAAGCTGTGCTGGCGACGCTGATGGGCTGAGTCGCGCGAGGCCGGTCGCCGTCTGGTCTCGCTGATCGAAGGGTAAGCGCGGCGCGCAATATCTGCGCCCGATCCGGAAAACAATGTCTGATCTCGGCTGGATTTTGCAACGGCTGGATGGGCTGGCGATTCTCGACATCTTGCTGGTGTCGATCGTCTTCTTTCTCGTGCTGTTGCTGATGCGCGCGACGCAGGCTATTCCGCTGCTACGCGGCGTGTTTGTGCTAATCACCATCGGCTTGCTGTTGGGCAGCCTGTCGCAGTTGCCGACCTTCGGCCTGGTGGTGCGTTCGGCCATTCCGGCGCTGCTTGTCGCCATCCCGGTTATCTTTCAGCCCGAACTGCGTCGCGCCCTGGAGCGCCTGGGCCGGTTCAATGAAGTGTTGGTTCAGCCGCGCAGAAACGAGATCGAGGCCGAGGCGCGCGTGATCAGCGACGCGGTGCAACGGCTGGCGGCGCATCGTTACGGCGCGCTGATTGTACTGGAGCGCGACACCGGCCTGCAAAGCTTGATCGACACCGGCGTCAAGCTCGACGCGGCATTGTCGGCCGAATTGCTGTTGACCATCTTTCATCCCAACACGCCTTTGCACGATGGCGGGGTGATCGTGCGACAGGGCCGCATTGCAGCAGCGGCGTGCGTGTTGCCGCTCACGGCATCGCACATCGACGATTATCACATGGGGTTGCGCCACCGCGCCGGCATCGGCGTGACCGAGGGCACCGACGCGGTAGCGATTATCGTGTCCGAAGAGCGTGGCACGACGAGTATTGCGCACGAAGGCCGGCTGATTTTTGCGGTTGAGACAAATCGCCTGGAAGGCGCGTTGATCGAGTTGCTGCAACCTGGGCTGGGGTTGCGGCGGGCCGGCATGTGGCCCACCACCTGGTTCAAGCCGCGCGGGCGGTGACGTCCCGCCCTGTCTCAGCCGTTGTCGTCGCGCAGCAGGCTGCGCGCAGCAGGCTGCGCGCAGTCTGCATAGCCTCGACAAATTCGGGCAAGCGCTCCATCTCCCACGCACGCGGGCGGGGCAGCGGAACTTCGACCACCCCGGACACCTGCCCAGGCCGCGGCGTGCTGACGACGATGCGATCGGCCAAGAACACTGCTTCTGGGATAGAGTGAGTCACCAGCACGCCGGTCGTGTGAGAGGCGCGCCAGATGCCTTCGAGCGCGGCCGTCAATGTTTCGCGAGTCAGGGCGTCGAGCGCCCCAAACGGTTCATCGAGCAACAGAATAGGCGGCTCGGTCACTAATGCGCGCGCAAGCGCAGCGCGTTGCGCCATGCCGCCGCTCAGTTCGCGCGGATAAGCGCGCTCGAAGCCGCTGAGTCCTACCAATTGAATCAGATCGGCGATCCGGCGACGTAACCATGTGGCATCGCCGGGCGGCAGGCGTGACGCATTGTTGCCCAGTTCAAACGGCAGGCCGATGTTCTTCTCTACGGTGCGCCATGGCAGCAAGGCCGGCTCCTGAAACAACATGCCCACTTGATGCGAGGGCTGCGTGACAGGGTGCCCGTCCAGACGCACCTGGCCGGCGCTGGGCACGATCAGGCCGGCCAACGCCCGCAGCAATGTGCTTTTGCCGCACCCGCTTGGCCCGACCACGGCTACAAACTCGCCCCGCTTGACTTCCAGTGTGAAACGGCGCAACGCTTCCACGCCGTTTGCGTAAGTCACACTGATGGCGTCGGCAATCAAATAGGCGCTCATGGAATATCGTGGGCCGGTCGCATCAATGGCACTCGCATGCCCTGATGCTGCGCCGGCGCTTGCAATCGCTCTATGGCAGAAACTCGTTGGTGAAAAAGGTGTTAACATCTGCGGCCTCTTTCACCTGCCCCATCGCCAGCAGCGTCTCTTGGGTGTTGCGCCATGCTTCTGCTGTCGACTCGCCCGGCTTTTTCGACCCGGGTTTCATCATCTCGATGCTTTCTAGCAGTACTTTGCGCTGGATGGGATCGTCGGCTTTCAGGCCCTCAACGTATTTAACAGAGATCGCCAGCGCTGCGTCGGGGTCTTGAAGGGTATCTGCGATGCCCCGCAACAACGCGCGCACAAAACGGCGCGCCAGGTCTGGGTTGTCTTTGGCAATCCTGTCGCTGGTCAGCACGCCGTTGGCCACCATATCCACCTGTTCGGCGACCTTGAACACGACCACGGGATAGCCGTTCTCGGCCAGCACAATCGGTTCATTGACCGTGTAACCAACCACAGCATCGACGCTGCCTTGTTGTAGCGCGGCTACCTGAGTGAAGCCGATTTCCACCACTGTGACATCAGATTCTGACAGGCCATTCGCCTTCAGGAAGGCGCGCCAGCCGACGTAGGTCGCGCCGAAGAAACCGGGCAACCCAACCCGTTTGCCCTTGAGGTCTTGCGGCGTGCTAATGCCGCTGGACGCCAGCGCGATCACAGCGACGGGGAACTGGTGATACCACTGCGCGATGTACTTGACCGGCAATCCCTGCGCGCGGGCCAGCACAACCTGTTCACCGCTGACGACTGCAAACGGCAATTCGCCGGCTGCCACCAGCTTGACCCCATCTGTTTCAAACTTGTAGTCGAACTCGACCTCGATCCCTTCTTGCTTGAAGTAGCCGCGTTCGACGGCCACGTAATAGGGGGCGAATTGCACGTTGGCAATATAGCCCATCGGCAGACGGACCTTGGTCATTGCGTTAGGGGAGGCGGTTGAGGGCGCCGCAACTCGGCAGCCGGCAACGCCCAATGTGAGTGCTGCAATGAGCAGCAAGCGTTGAGTGTGAGATTGCATGGGGTTTTGTCTCCTGTCGATCTATCTGTGATAGCCGGTCAGCCATTGTTCGGCCAACCGAACTGTTCCGTAGATACACAAAGCAGTGATGACCGTTGCTGTAATGCCGACCAGCACCAGCTCGGTGTCGTAGAGGCCACGTCCCTGGTTGATCAGGAAGCCCAGGCCACGATCGGTGCCCAGAAACTCGGCGGTGATCGCGCCGATCATGGACAGGGTTGCACCAATCCGCAGGCCGGTCAGGCTCATGGGCAGTGCGGCCGGTAACTCTAGCTTGACAAATGTTTCCCAGTGTGTGGCGCTCATCGAGCGGAATAGGTCGCGCAACAGCGGTTTGATGCTGCGAATGCCGGCGATGATGTTGACCGCGATCGGGAAAAACACCACGATGGCGCACAGGAAGATCTTGGCTGCTGCGCCGGGGCCGAACCAGATCAGCAGTAGCGGCGCAATGGCGATGAAGGGGATGCCCTGTGAGGCGACGATGAAGGGCGACAACAGCCGGTCTGCCAGCCGCGATTTGGCGATGGGATAGCCCAGCAGGAATGCCGCCAGTGCGCCGATCAATAAGCCCGGCAACGCTTCGGACAATGTGGCGCCAGTGTGGTAGAGCAGGGCGCCGCTGAATAGCTCGGCCAGGAAGCGGCCGGCTACTGGGGCCGGCCCCGGCAAGATGAAAGGCGGGTAACGCAGACTGGCCAGGTGCCAAGCTGCTACAAAGAGCATGAAAAGCGCCGCTGGCCCCATGCGCATAGCCCAAATGCGCCAGCGTGGGCCGGCGTTGTGCTTGCCCTGCGCTCCTGAGCTGGCTTGCGCACCTGACCTAAGTTTACTGGCCTGGCTAATTGCTGACATTATTCGACCCCTCGGATCGTGAAATATTTCACACCTTCGGGGTCTACAGCAAATCTCCAAACGCTTCACGCGACATGCCAACACCGACTTGACATGCCGCCTGTCACGTTTTGCGAGCCTTCTTTATATCCGGACTATAACCGTCGGCTCCGGCATTTCACCGGATCCTGCGCGCCTCTCAACGCGCTCGTGGGCTGTATGGCAGATCACTCACCTGCCAGACCACCGATCGGGAATTTCACCCTGCCCCGAAGGCTGTTTGATTTTCGATTTTAGAGTTCAGATTCTGGATTGATCAATCGATTTTGTCAAAGCTTGCTTTGAACCTTTGAACCTCCAACCTTTGAACCTGACCAACCTTAAGAACCTTCAACCCTGACTCTGACTTCCCCGTTCTGTTCGATGGCCTCATAGATTGGCAGAGGGGCCGGCGCCGGGAAAGTGGCTTTGCCGGTGCGCAGGTGAAAGCGCGCGCCGTGGCGCGGACAAACGATTTCCTCGCCTTCGATTGCGCCTTCTGCCAACGGGCCGTCGTCGTGAGTGCAGATATCGCGGAAGGCACACACCTGGCCGTTCAGCCGAGTGAGACCAATCGTGTGCTCGCCCACTTCAACGGTCAGAATCTCACCCTCCTTGACCGCTTCGGCTTTTGCCGCAAACACAAACTCAGACACGATGATGTTCCTCGATTCTTTAACATTCAATGCTCGATGTCGGCATCTAACTTCTTTGAAAATCTTACATCATCTGGGGATCAAGCGCGTCGCCCGGCAAGTTGACTGCACCGTGCGCTGCGCCGTGCGCCGCGCCGTGCGCCGCCCATTGAATGTGCTGTATAGCGTATGCCCATCGCGGCGGAGTAGGATTGGGACAACGACAAGCACATTCAACGCCTGCTGTGCCGATTGCCGATACTACCGCTGCCGAGGTGTGTCCGCGCGGTGAGCGTCGCAGCACAGGGTGAACGTCGTGCCGCGATCGGGCCGGCTTTCCACGTTGATTCGGACGCGGTTGACCTGGGCCAGTTCATGCACCAGCGCCAAGCCCAACCCGCTGCCGGTGCGCCGGTGGCGATCGCGCGCGCCGCGTTGAAAGCGCTCGAACAGGTGTGCCTGCACGTCGGGCGGCAAGCCGGGGCCGTTGTCCCACACCTGCACGCACACTTGGCCGTCTTTGGCCTCGGCCCGCACGCCAATGCGTCGGCCGGCCGGCGTGTATTTGCAGGCGTTGTCCAATAAGTTCCACACCATCACGCGCATCTGCTCGGCGTTGGCCAGCACCGGCGGAAGGTGCGGGGGCACGTCTACCTCGACCATGACGTTGGCCGTGTCCGCCAGGGGTTGCACCTGGTCGGCCAAATCATAGAGCATGGGCGCAAGGTCTAGCGGCGCCAGCGGCGGATGATTGCCCTCGTCCAATGCAGAGAGCATCAACAATTGATCAATCGTGTGGTGCAGTTGATCAAGCGAGCGCAACACCGCATCCAGAAATTGCGGCGTCTCGTCCGGCGTTAAGCGCTGCGCTTGCATCATCTCCAGCCGCAGGCGCATTGCGGCGAGCGGCGAGCGCAATTCATGGGCGGCGTTGGCGACGAACTGCTTTTGCCGGTTGATCATCCGTTCCAGTCGCTCGGACATGGTGTTGAAGACCTCGACGAGCTTGGCGACTTCCTGCGGCCCGCCGATCGCAGCCTGTTGGCGCAATTCGCCGTGCGCCATGGACTGCGCTGCTCGAGTCAGGTCGGTCAGTGGCTGCGCCATGCGCCGGGCGGTGACGACGGCGATCCCGCCGGCGATCAACGTGATAAGCAGCCACACGCCGCCCAACATGCTCCAAGACGCATAGATCCGCTCGCGCACGGGTTGCATGGGCGCCGAAAGTTGGATGTAGGCAATCGGCTCTTTGTTAGCGTCCAGCACCGGCGCTGCTGTGAATACCCGTTCGGCGTTGCTGATGGAGTCCCAGCGAATGTCATGTTCCTCGCGGCGGTTGCGAGCGGCTAAGAGTTCGATGTGCTGATCCTCTCTGCCGATCGGCACCTTCGGATCGGTGCTCACCAGCATGAATAGCTCATCGTCCAGCACGGTGATCCGCATCTCTGGGTTCTCGCGGTGCAGAACCAACTCCTCGCGCAGCGTTTCAGACGAAAGATAGCCGTTTAACGTTGCCTCGATTTGATCGTGCAACACGATGGCCAGCAGGTGGTTCTGTATCTCTAGGTCATGCTCGGCGCTTTCGATAATTTCGACCTGACTGCGATACGCCGACCAGAGCACCAACCCGCCCAGTCCAAAGAACACGATGAGCCAGTGGGTGAGGATGAGTTGGGCGCGCAGCGTCAAACGTCGCTTGCTGGGTTTAGCGATCGCTTGGGCGCTTGAAGCGGTAGCCGTAGCCATAGACGGTCTCCAGATAGCACGGGTTGGCCGGATCGGCCTCGAACTTTTCGCGCAACCAGCGGATATAGACATCAAGCACGCGCGGATTGCCCACCCATGTCTCACCCCACACCCGGTCCAGTAGTTCTTGGCGCGAGAGCGCTTGGCCGGCATGTTGCATGAGCGCCAACAACAGGTCGAATTCGCGCTGGCTGAGTTTGACCGGCTGTCCGCGCAGTGATGCCTGGCGGGCCTGGATGTCGAGGGTGATGTCGCCGATGGAGAGGGCCGACGATGTCTCGGCTGGTTGCCTGCCGACGTGCCGAAGCTGTACCTGGATGCGCGCCACCAGCTCGCGGAAGCTGAACGGTTTAACGATGTAATCGTCGGCGCCGATCTCCAGGCCCATCACACGTTCCATCTCTTGCCCGCGCGCCGTCAACATGATGATGGGCAGGGCGGGGTCGCGCGCGCGCAGCCTGCGGCAGATTTCATAGCCGTCCATGTCGGGCAGCATGATGTCCAGCAAAACCAGGTCGGGGCGCTGTTGGCCGATTTGCTCCAGCCCTTCTGCTCCATTACTGGCGTGCATGACTTGAAAGCCCTCTTTCGCCAGGCCAAAGACAAGCGGCTCGGCAATCGTGGGGTCGTCCTCGATGATCTGCAACAGCGGCGAGCGCGGTTGCGTGCATCTTTCGGATGGGCCATGTTCGGATGTCATGGTCAGAATCCTACATCTGGCCTCGATGCAACAGCGTCAGGCCTGTGCCGCACTCGATCGGAGGCTGCGATGTTCATCGAGTGTCTCATGCAAACAGAGTGGGTAGCCCGATCGGGCTACCCACTCTGCTGGGTGATCTCGCCGGGAATATTGCTTATCGCTTGCCTTCAATCTGTGTGGCATTCACCGAACCGTCCGGCTGCTGGTAGCCTTTCACCTCGACGATGGAGCCGACGCCGATGGGGCCGTACTTTTGCTTGATTACGGTGCCGGGGCCGACGTTGACGGTGCGGCCATCCACCATCCATGCGCCATACAGGCCGGCCGGCAGGCTTTGTACCACGCCGTAGAACTTCGTATAGTAGCCAGGCCCGCCGCCATTGCCGCGTTTGCCTTCAATCTTTGTGGCATTCACCGAACCGTCCGGCTGCTGGTAGCCTTTCACCTCGACGATGGAGCCGACGCCGATGGGGCCGTACTTTTGCTCGATTACGGTGCCGGGGCCGACGTTGACGGTGCGGCCGTTTACTACCCATGCGCCGTATAGGCCGGCCGGCAGGCTTTGCACCACGCCGTAGAACTTGTCATAGTAGCCAGGCCCGCCGCCGTTGCCGCGCTTGGCATCAATCTTCGTGGCGTTCACCGAGCCGTCTGGCTGTAACCAGCCTTTCACTTCTACGTAGGACCCCACCGCTATGGGGCCGTATTTCTGCTTGATCGCGGTGCCGGGGCCGACGTTGACGGTGCGGCCATCCACTACCCATGCGCCGTACAGGCCGGCCGGCAGGCTCTGCACGGTGCCGTAGAACTTGAAGTTGCCGTCGTTGGGTTTAGCGAAAGCCGGTTGTAAGGCGACCAGTGCTAGCGCGAAAGCCGCGATACCGGCGACACATGCTTTGATAAAGCGATTCATCTGTTATCCTCCATCAGTGTAATGTTGGTTACGCTGATGAGGATAACCAAAGCTAGAGGTAAAGTGGTTAGGCGGGCGTAAACAGGTTTTAAAAAGGTGGTTAACGCTCTAGAGGCGGGGCGGCCGGAGCCATGCGTGTAGGTCACAATAACATCGCACATCATCATCGCGAGGAATGCGCTGTGGGAAGGTCGAGCGGCATTCGGCTTCATCCAACAGCGCGCTGGCGAATCAGTCGGCTGCGAGGGCGCCGATGACATCATCGCCGATCTGGCGCGAGCGCTTGCATAGCGGGGCGACCTTCGGTAGTTGCTCACGTCAGTGTCCCGATTCGCCCAGGTAGGCGGCTCTCACCCGCGGATCGTCGAGCAGGCGCTTACCCTCGCCGGAGAGCGTGATCCGGCCGGTTTCCAACACGTAGCCGCGGTGGGCGATGCCCAGCGCCAGGCGTGCGTTCTGTTCCACCAGCAGGATGGTGGTGCCTTGCTGATTGATCTCCTGGATGATGTTGAAGATTTGTTCCACCAACACCGGCGCCAGCCCCATGGAAGGCTCATCGAGCAACAACACGCGCGGCCGGCCCATGAGCGCTCGGCCGATGGCGAGCATCTGTTGCTCGCCGCCGGAGAGCGTGCCGCCGCGCTGGTTGATGCGTTCGCGCAAGCGCGGGAAGAGTGTGAACACGCGCTCCATATCCTGTCGGACGCCGTCGGCGTCGCGACGCTGATAGGCGCCCATCTCCAGGTTTTCGCGCACCGTCAGCCGGGGAAAGATGCGCCGCCCTTCGGGGGATTGCAACACGCCGCGGGCGACGATCTCGTGCGCCGGCAGGTGGTCAATCCGCTGCCCTTCCAGCAAGATTTCGCCGTGGCGCGGCGTCAGCAGTCCGGAGATTGTCCGCAGCGTGGTGCTCTTTCCGGCGCCGTTCGACCCGATCAGCGTGACGATCTCGCCTTTCTCGACCGATAGCGAGATGCCTTTGAGGGCGTGGATGTTGCCGTAGTAGGTGTGGACGTCTTTCAGCTCGAGTAGTGTCATGCTGCGCTCGATCACTGGTTAAGGTTAAGTCGTGTAACGTCTATCTGGTCATATCGGCGTAGGCGAAGGCATCGCCTTCACCCTCCACGCTTTAGACCAGCATGGCGCTCAATGGCCGGCCGCCGCGCCGCGTCCCAGATAAGCCTCCACGACGCGCGCGTTGGCGCGAATCTCCTCCGGCTTGCCCTCGGCGATCTTCTCGCCGTAGTCCAGCACCGAGATGCGCTCGGAGATGGTCATGACCACGCGCATATCGTGCTCGATCAGGATCACCGTCAGCCCCAATTCGTCGCGCAGGCGCTGGATCAGCCGCGTCGCTTCGAGCGTCTCTTGGGGATTCATGCCGGCGGTCGGCTCGTCCAACAAGATCAGCTTTGGCTCAGTAGCCAACGCGCGGGCGATCTCCAACCGGCGCTGGTCGCCGTAGGGCAGGTTCTTGGCCAGCTCGTCATACCGGCCTTCCAGGCCAACGAACTTCAGCAGCTCGCGAGCGCGGGCGCGTGCGCGCGGCTCCTCGGCGCGCACGCTTGGGCTTTGGAAGATAATCTGCCACATCTTGGCGCTTAAGCGCGCGTGCATCCCCACCAGCACATTTTCGATTGCGGTCATGTTGTTGAACAGCCGGATGTTCTGAAAGGTGCGGGCGATGCCCTGCCGGGTGATTTGGTCGGGACGCTGACCGGCGATGGATGCGCCGTCGAAGATGACGCTGCCGTGATCGGGCTTGTAGATGCCCGTCAGCACGTTGAAGAACGTGGTCTTGCCGGCGCCGTTGGGGCCGATCACGCTGACGATGCTGCCGCGTTCGACGGTGAGCGAGACGCTGTTCACTGCGGTCAGACCGCCAAAGGACTTGGTGACGTTTTGTGCTTCGAGTAGCGCCATGATTGTCCTCTACGCCGGCGTTGCTTCGCCGGTTTCGACTTCGGCCAATGCCTCCTGATCCTCAGTCGCGTGTGCTTCTTCATGCCGGCGCTGGTCGGGCAAGATGCCCTCCGGCCGGAAGATCATCATGATGATCAGCAGTAACCCGAACAACGCGCGCTGGTATTGTGCCGGGTCGAACCAGTCTGGAATGACGATGCCCTGCCGCTTGAGCGCGCTTAGCTCGGTGGCGATGCGTGGCAGGATCTGCAAGTCGAGCAGCGTAACGAGCACGCCGCCGAGGATCACGCCGGGAATGCTGCCCATGCCGCCGAGGATCACCATGGCCAGGATACCGATGGAGCGGATCAGGTCGAAGGTCGGCGGATTGATGAACTGCTGTTTGGCTGCGAACAACACGCCCATCACGCCGGCGAACGACGCGCCCACGGCGAAAGCCATCAGCTTCATCCGCACCAGCGGGACGCCCATGGCGATGGCTGCCGTCTCATCCTCGCGGATCGCCTCCCAGGCGCGGCCGATGCGCGAGTGCTTCAGCCGGAAGACGGTCAGCACGGTCAGGCCCACCACCAGCAGCGCCAGCGCATAGATGAAGAGTTGGTAGAGTTGTGGATCGTTGAGCCCCGGGAAGAGCGCGCGCAAGAAGTCGGGCAACGGGGGCCGGGCGATCGACTTGATGCCCTGCGAGCCGTTGGTGATGTTGATCGGCCGATCTAGGTTCACCGCCAGCACGCGGATCACCTCGCCCAGGCCGAGCGTGACGATGGCCAGATAGTCGCCGCGCAACCGCAGCACCGGCAAGCCCAGCAAGACGCCGAAGAACGCGCCCACGAATAGCCCCAGCGCCATGAACAGATAGAACAACTGTGACGCGACCGGGGAGGCGCCCGGCGAGATCTGTCCGATCTGATCCGTGCTGAAGATGCCCCAGAGATACGCGCCGACGGCGAAGAAGGCCACATAGCCGAGGTCGAGCAAGCCGGCGAAGCCCACCACCACGTTCAGCCCGATCGCCAACGCGACGAAGATGCCGGCCTGAATGGCCAACTCGATGTAGTAGGCGTTCATCGTGCCGAAGTAGGGCACGACGCCGATCAGCATGATCGCGCCGAGCGCCAGCTTATAGCTGTTCGATACCTTGGCGCGGTAGAGCAACAAGAAGCTCAACAGGAACAAGATGAACAACACATCCGTGCCGAGGCTGGTGCGCGTGTTCATCAGCATCAGGGCGCTGGTCACGAGGATGTAGGCCGTGAGTGCGACGTAAGCCAGCGGCCCGCGATTCAGCGCGGCGAACGGAGAGTTCGGCAGAGAAGTCGTGCTCATGGGTTACACCTTTTGCGCGACGGCTTCGCCCAGCAGGCCGGAGGGGCGGAAGATCAAAATCAGGATTAAGATGGCGAACGCCACGATGTCGGCGTAACTGGCGCCGGAGAATGCGCCGCCGGTGAGCAGCGACAGATAAGAGGCCACGAACGCCTCCAGGAAGCCCAGGACGATCCCGCCGACCATCGCGCCCGGAATGTTGCCGATGCCGCCCAGCACCGCCGCGGTAAACGCCTTCAGGCCGGGGAGAAAGCCGATGTAGGGGTTGACCGTGCCCACGCGGATGCCGAAGAGCACGCCGGCCGCGCCGCCCAGCGCGCCGCCGATCAGGAAGGTGAGCGCGATGATCTGGTTGACGTTGATCCCCATCAGGCTGGCTGTTGGGCGGTCTTGCGCCACGGCGCGGATGGCCGTGCCCAGCTTGGTGGCGTTGACCAGGTAGTTCAGCCCGATCAACATCAGCGTGGCGGCAACGATGAAGATCAGCGCGCGCACGTCGAGGATGAGCGGGATGGTGCGCCCATCGGCCGCGGGGATCTGCGCCAGTTGCAACGGTGGGCCGAAGTTCGGCGTCGGGAAGCGCGCGTTGAAGCCCAAGCCGGTCACGTTAGCGATCAGGCGCATGCCGTCTTGCAGCAACAACGAAACGCCGATGGCTGAGATCAGCGGCACCAGGCGAGGTGCGTTGCGCAGTGGACGATAGGCGATGCGTTCGATTGTGACGGCCAGCGTGCCGCTGACCGCCATGCCCACGATCACCGCGATCAGGACGAACAACAAAGGCGGGAGGGCATTCACTATTCCCGATGCGGCTAATGCTGCGCCTAGCGCAGCGCCGGAGAACGCGCCGACCATGAAGATTTCGCCGTGCGCGAAGTTGATGAATTCCAGCACGCCGTACACCATGGTGTAGCCGAGCGCGATCGTGGCAAACAGGAAGCCGCGCACCAATCCGTCAACGATCACCTGCGGCAGGATGGTGAGCGTCGCCTGGACGAGGTCTACGTTGGTGCGCGTGCCGCGCAACAGAAAGGCGACCAGCACCGTGATCACGCTGAGCACGATGGCGCTGCCGACGACGAAGATGAACACTTGTCCCAGCGGTCCGAACACGCCGGCCAAGGTCATGCGCAGCGTGCGGCGGCTGGCAGGGGCGGGAATAGCATCTGCTGTAATCGCCATAGGGAGGTGGACTGACTAGCTTTGGTTTCGGCTCTCTCGATCTTCGACGGCGCAGGCGCGTCTGCGCCGCTTGGCGGCACAGTCTAATACAAAACAGGCGGGGGAGGGTAGAAACTCCCCCGCCCGTTTCATGCGGCAGCGGTGATCGGATGGGCTTTACGGCGCCGGGATGTCCAGCTTCTTGACCACGGCGTTTGCATTCCACACCTCGCCGGGTTCGCCGTCCTTATCGCTCACCTGCAATACGAAGTAGGTGGAGGTGACGGGATCGCCCTTGGCGTTGAAGGTGTAGGCGCCGGTGATGCCCTTGTATTCGCCCGCATCGCGAATGGCCTGGACGACCTGCTCGCGGGAGGGCTTGCCGCCGGCCTTCTCGGCCGCCTGCGCGATCGCGCGGATGCAGATGCCCATCGCGTCATAGGCTTGCGCGGAGAACGGCGGTGCATCCTCGTTGAACTTGGCTTTGTAGTCTTCGGCGAACTTGGCGGCATCGGGGAACTGGCTGACGGGCGCGGCCACCGACGTGTAGTACATGCCTTTCACCGCGTCGCCGGCCAGCTTCAGCAGCTCGGACGAGTCTAAGCCGTCGGGGCCGAGGAACTTGGCCGTGATGCCGCGATCGCGTGCCTGGCGGAACAACGGGCCGGCCTGGTCATAGATGCCGCCGAAGTAGATCAGATCCGGGTTGGCGGCCTGAATCGGCGTCAGGATGGACTCGAAGTTCGACTTCTCCTCCGTGCCCTCGAAGCCCAAGACCTGAATGCCGTTCTTCTCGGCTTGCTGGCGGAAGAACTCGGCGACGCCCTGGCCGTAGTCCGTCTTGTCGTGGATGATGTACACGCTCTTGATCTTCATCTCGGTGCGGGCAAACTCCTCGCCCACGGCGCCCTGAACATCATCGCGACCCACCACACGGAAGGCGTTTTGATATCCGCTCTCCGTGATCTTCGGGTTGGTGTTGGCCGGGGAGACCATCGCGAGGCTGTTGTCCTTGTAGGTCGGCAGCGAAGCTAGCGCGACGCCGGAGTTGAGGTGACCGACGATGCAGAGAATATCGGGGTCGGAGGCGATGTTCTTAGCGTTCGCAGCGCCGACTTCCGGCTTGGCCTGGTCGTCGAACGGCGCCAGCTCGACTTCAAAGCCCATGTCGGTCAGCATCTTGCCCATATCCTGCAAGCCGAGGTCGGCGCCGTTGCGGATGCCGGTGCCGAGCGCAGCCTGTGGGCCGGAGAGTGGGCTTTGCGTGGCGATCTTGATCTTGCCGCTCATGGCCGGCGCGGCGGGGGCCGTCGTCGCCGTGGGTTCGGCCGGCGCGGCCGTGGGTTCGGCCGGCGCGGCTGTAGGCGCGGCCGTGGGTTCTGGCGCGGCTGTAGGCGCGGCCGGCGCAGCCGTGGGAGCGACCGGCGCAGCCGGTGCGCATGCAGCGAGCGCACCGATCAAGAATGTGGTAAGCAACAGTTTACTGGCTTGATATCTCATAGCTCTTTCTCACTCCTTTGAAAGATTTGGTTGACTCTAGCTAATCCAGAACACAAGGGCGAATCAGGTTGACATGTTTACGCGTGCGTAGCCTTATGAGCGCTCGATGTAAGCTGGCCAAGCAACACGGGCAATAATCTACTCAACATAGTATCCTTTGTCAAGTGCGAGAGGTTTTTGCAAATCGGTTCACCTGTCGGCGCCATAATGCGACGCGCCGCTTTTGCACAGGCGGCGTCGTCAGCTCGGTGGGCAAAGGGCTGACGGCGGCTGCCATCGGCCGCGTGCTGAAGGCGCGATGTCGCCCTATCAGCACGATGAAGTCTTTCATGACCGAGGAAGATGTAGAGACCGACCTCGACACAGGTCACTTACGAGCCAGTCAAGCGCTTGCTTGGCGGTGCGAATGCCGCCGGCTGGCTTGAACCCCATGGGGTAGTCTGTGCGCGCGGCGTAGTCGCGAATCGCTCGGCACATCACCAGGCCAATCGGCAGCGTTGCGTTGACCGCTGCCTTCCCGGTCGAGGTCTTGATGAAGTCGGCGCCGGCCATCATGACTGCGATACGCCGACCAGAGCACCAACCCGCCCAGTCCAAAGAACACGATGAGCCGGGCGGGGTCGCGCGCGCAGCCTGCGGCAGATTTCATAGCCGTCCATGTCGGGCAGCATGATGTCCAGCAACACCAGGTCGGGGCGCTGTTGGCCGCCATCCGTAATGAAGGCTTGTGCCTCCTTGGATTGCGTTGGGGCGCCGACCGGCGAGCAGATCACGGCGCCCCAGCAGTTCAGTTGGCAGCCTATTTCTCAATCGGTACGCCAACGCTGTTGCCCCATTCTGTCCAACTGCCGTCGTAGTTGCGCACCCGCTCAAAACCGAGCAAGTATTTCAGCACGAACCAGGTGTGGGAGCTGCGTTCGCCGATGCGACAATAGGCAATGATATCCTTGTCTGGGGTAACGCCTTTGGAGGCGTATAGAGCCATCAGGTCGTTGTAAGACTTGAACGTGCCATCTTCGCGCACAGCTTGCGCCCAGGGAATGCTCTTTGCGCCGGGAATGTGCCCGCCGCGCAGCGCGCCCTCGTTGGGATAGTCCGGCATGTGCAGACGCTCGCCGGTGTATTCCTGCGGGCTGCGCACATCGACCAGTGTGCCGTTCGCGCGCACATGCGCCAGCACCTGATCGCGGAAAGCGCGGTAGCGGCTGTCGTCGCGCGCCGGTGCGCGGTACTCGGTTTTAGGATAGGCCGGCACGTCGCGCGTCATTGGCCGCCCTTCGTCCACCCACTTCTTGCGCCCGCCATTTAGGATTTTGGCGTTGGTGTGGCCGAACAACTGGAACACCCAGAAGGCGTAGCAAGCCCACCAGTTGTTCTTGTCGCCGTAGAAGATCACGGTCGTGTCGTTGCCGATGCCTTTCTCCGACATCAAGCGGGCGAAGCTGTCCGAGTGGATGTAATCGCGCACGATCTGATCGTTTAGATCGGCGGTCCAGTCGATGTTGACCGCGCCGGGGATGTGGCCGGCGCTGTACAACAACGGGTCTTCGTTCGACTCTACGATGCGGATGCCGGGATCGTTCAAATGCTCGGCCAGCCATTCGGTGCTGACCAGGGCTTCGGGATGCGCGTAGTCTGGTGTGCTCATGTTCCACTCCAATCCGATCGGGTTCCAGGCGCCTTCGGCTGCAAACCCGACAAAATAATGTTCATCTGAATCTATTTAATTATAGCCCCGGAAGGCCGGGGGCCGCGCCGTAGTATAGGCTGCTGCGCTTGTTGCAAGCTGTCAAGGTATCTTCGGCTACTTCGCTTGCTATATTCCGCTCGCTATAATCTCGCGTGCAAATCTGGGCGCGCGTTGCGGCGCGGCGCTTGTGAACGGTGAACATCGATGAAACAACAACCCAATGGCGGCTGGATCGAAGTCATCTGCGGCAGCATGTTCAGTGGCAAGTCCGAAGAATTGATTCGCCGCATTCGCCGCGCCGAGATTGCCCGGCAGAAAGTGCAGGTCTTCAAGCCGGCTCTGGATGTGCGCTATGGGCAGGATCGCGTCAGTTCGCACAGCGGGGCGCAGATGGGCGCTGTGCCGGTGTCGCGGGCGAGGGAAATTCTTCAACTGGTCGATGCGGCTACAGATGTTGTGGCGATTGACGAGGCGCAGTTCTTCGACTGGGATGTGGTGGACGTGTGTGATCAGCTTGCCGAGTCAGGCAAGCGTGTGATCGTGGCCGGCCTGGATATGGATTTTCGCGGCGAGCCGTTCGGCCCGATGCCAATCCTGATGGCGCAGGCCGAAGAAGTGGAAAAGCTGCATGCCATCTGTGTCGTGTGCGGCGCGCCGGCTACGCGCACCCAGCGGCTGATCAACGGCCAGCCGGCTGCTTACGAAGATCCCGTCATCTTGGTTGGCGCGAGTGAGAGCTATCAGGCGCGCTGTCGGGCGCATCATGAGGTGCCGCGCCGGCGGGGCGGGCAAAATAGCGCGCCAGATCGACCATCGGGTAGCTGACGCGCTGGCCATAGGGCCGGCGCCCCTTGTCGAACGTGGCGTCGATGCCGATCTTTGTGCCAATGCCCTTACTATCGTTGGCCGGGTCCATCTCGTGTCCCTGCGCGCCCGGCACAGTGAATACGTCGTGCCCCCAGTCCACGCGGGTGGTCAGCGCCCACATCACATCCGACGGGTCGTAAATGTTCACGTCGGACTCCACCACCACGCAAATGCGGAAGTTGGGGTGCGCAGCGAAGGCTGCCAGGGCTACATTGCGCGGCTCGCCCATGTTGGCCTTCTTTGACAGTTGTACGATTACCAGAAAGCCGTTGGTATACGGGGGGATGTGAACGGCGCGGACATTTTTGCTGGCATGTGAAACGAATCGCATCAGCAAAGGCTCGCGCGGGAGCACGTTGCCGATGTAGATGTGCTCGTTCCATCCCGGTACGATGGTCTGGTAAATCGGCTGTTCGCGGTGGCAGACTGCTGTGACCTCGAACACGGGCGAGTGCCATGGCTCACCGTAGTAGCCGTGAAACTCGGCCAGGGGACCCTCTTCACGTCGTGCGCCGGGCAGCACATGTCCTTCGATCACCAGCTCGGCATGGGCGGGGATGGTGTCCACATCGACCGTGACGCCGCGCGTGACCTCGACCGGCCGGCCGCGAATGGCGCCGGCGATGTTGTTCTCGTCGCCCTCGTACTTGCAGCCGGCAGCAATCATCAGCGCCGGGTCGAGGCCAATCGCCACAGCCACGCCCAACGGCCGCCCTTGGGCCTCGGCGGCGGCATGGGCGCGCTGGACATCGCGCCACTGGTTGATGTTCATGCCCAGTGTGCGCGGCCCCAGAATCTCCATGCGGTTGTATCCCAAGTTGCCCATGCCGGTCTGCGGATGTTTGCTGACGATAACGCCGCCGGTGATGAAGCGTCCTCCGTCGCCGGCGGCATGTTTGGGGATGGGCAGCGCACGCACGTCGATCTCAGCCGGGTTGCTAAGGATGTGGCGTTTCCAGGCGGCGTGCTCGGTGAAGGCCGGGGGAATGGCATTGGCCGGCTCCAGCGCGCGGGCCATCGCAGCGGTCACCTGGGTTTTGTCGCAGCCCAATGCCAACGCCACGCGCTCTTGATTGGCGACAGCGCTGCTAAACAAACGCCAACCTGGAAACGTGCGCGGGGCATCATTGCTTGGCGCATCAGAAGATGGATCGTAGTAGATCTGCTCGAAAAGTGGCGCCGGCCCGCCTGTGCGCTCGACAGTGGCGCCAACATTTGCGGCCTCATGATGCAGATTGGCCGGCTGCTGTATGCGCGCCAACTGGCCGTTCTGCTCAAGCACTTCTAGATAGCTCCGCAGGTCATAGATTGCGCTCATGATGGGCCGGATTCTACCCGGCGTCTGTGGCGCGCCTTTTGCCTGCAGCGCAATTTGCGCGATACTGATTCTTTACTACAATTTGCCCTTGATACCTCAAAACAGGGTCTAGAGTCAGAAGGACCGAGACGACGGTCATCTGCGCTGCCCACCATGATGCGGGCAGACTCGTGAGCCTGCCGCCTGATCCTCCATCCTGCTAGCCCATTGAAGACAAGGAGCAAAGGTTTAGTGCAATGTTTCAGATGACGAATCTCAATGCTTTTGAGCGCATCGTTCCCTGGTTGGTGATTGCCGTTGCCATCATCAGCTTGCTCTATGCATGGTTCCTGCGCTCGCTCGTGATGAAGAAGGACAAGGGCACTGCCAAGATGCAGGAAGTCTGGAATGCCATTCGCGAAGGCGCCGACGCCTATCTGAGCCGGCAGCTTCGCACGATTCTGCCCTTGATTGGCATTCTGGCTGTTGCTCTGTTCCTGAGTGTGTATGTGGCCCCGCCCAGCCGCGAAGCGCATGAAATGTTCGGCGACAATGCCAGCATCATCGTCGCGATTGGCCGCACCATCGCTTTCATCCTGGGCGCGTCGTTCAGCTTGATCGTTGGACAGTATGGCATGCGCATGGCGGTACAAGCCAATGTGCGCGTGGCGGCGGCGTCGCGGCGCAGCTTCAATGAGTCGCTGTCCATCGCGTACTACGCTGGCACCATCACCGGCATGTTGACCGACGGCCTGGGTTTGCTGGGCGGCACGATCATCTTCATCGTGTTTGGCAAAGCTGCCCCAGATGCGCTGTTGGGCTTCGGTTTCGGCGGCACGCTGCTGGCGTTGTTCATGCGCGTGGGCGGCGGCATCTACACCAAGGCCGCTGACGTGGGCGCCGACCTGGTGGGCAAAGTCGAGAAAGATATTCCTGAAGATGACCCGCGCAACGCCGCTGTGGTGGCCGACCTGGTGGGCGATAACGTGGGCGACTGCGCCGGTATGGCCGCCGACATTTTCGAGTCATACGAAGTCACCATCGTTTCGGCGTTGATTTTGGGTCTGGCAGTGATGGCGGCCGAGCAGGCCGCCGGCATTGCAGATGCAAACCCGGCACGCTGGATTATCTATCCACTGATGATTCGCGGTGTCGGCGTGATCTCTTCCATTATCGGCACCTTCACCGTCCCGATCTGGGAGCGTTTCCCGCTCAAGTTCCTGCGCGCCCACAATGCCGAGGAAGCCATGTTCCGCTCGTACGAAGTGTCCAGCGTGATCACTATTGTCACGGCATTTGCCATCTCGTTTCTGTATGAGGGCGACTGGCGCTTTGGTGCGCTCACGGCCATTGGCGTTGGGCTGGCTGTGGCGTTCAACCCGCTCACTTCTTACTTCACCTCAACCAGCAGAGCGCCGGTCAAGGAGATTGTCAAGCAGACCAAAGGCGGGCCGGCTACAACCATCCTATCCGGCCTGGCCAGTGGCTATGAATCCACAGTTTGGGCATTAGTGGTGATCGTGATCAGCTTTGTGCTGGCGCTGCTGCTCTTCCAGGCAGATGGGCCGCTCTATGTGCTGTACGCTGTGAGCATGATCGGCATCGGTATGCTCAGCCATACCGGCAACAATGTGGCGATGGACTCTTACGGGCCGATCAGCGACAACGCCAACGGCATCGGTGAAATGGCGTGGTCGGGCATGGAAGACGACAACACCAAACAGGCCCGCCAGATCATGGCCGACCTCGATGCCGTGGGCAATACCACCAAAGCCATCACCAAAGGTATCGCGATTGCCTCGGCGGTGATTGCGGCGGTGTCGCTGTTCGCCTCATATATCACCGATGTGGGCCGCGTGCAGGCGCAGTTGCTTGCGGCCGGCCAGGCCGGCATCGATGTGCTGAACGCGATCCGTGTGTCGGACACGACCGTGTTTGTCGGCCTGTTGTTGGGTGGCGCGCTGCCGTGGCTGTTCAGCTCGCTGTCCATTCGCTCGGTGTCGCGCGCGGCCAGCCTGATCGTTGAGGAAGTCCGCCGGCAGTTTCGCATCCCCGGCGTGATGGAAGGCACGGTCAAGCCGGACTATCGCCAGGCCGTCGGCATTTCCACGGCGTCTGCGCAGAAAGAGCTGGTGCCGCTGGCGTTGATCGCTGTGTTTGTCCCGATCGTCGTGGGCTTGGTGTTGGGCGTCGAGGCGCTGGGTGGTTTCCTGGCGGGGATTATTGTGTCCGGCCAGTTGCTGGCGGTGTTCATGTCGAATGCCGGCGGCGCCTGGGACAACGCCAAGAAAGCTGTTGAGGACGAGCCGCGCGATCTGGTGGCCAATACCGGCAAGGGCAGTGAACGCCACAAGGCTGCGGTGGTGGGCGACACAGTGGGCGACCCACTGAAGGACACTGCCGGTCCTGCCCTCAACCCGATGATCAAGGTGGTCAACCTGGTCTCGCTTATCATCGCGCCGATTTTGGTCACTATCCAGTCCGATGTGGCGCGCTATGGCGCGGCGCTTGTGCTGCTGGTCGGTGTGGTCTGGGCGTTGGCGCAGAGCAAGAAAGAAGTGACGATTGCCGAACAAGCGCCCGCCGTGAAGCCGGCTGCAAAGTAGCGACGGACGCGCGCGTGCCCGATCCAGGTAACCCGTCTTGCGCTTGAAATTCGATCGGCCTGCAGTGCAAACTGCAGGCCGATTTTTATCCCACGCGGTGTGTGGGATATCGTGTGGGAAAAATGTGGCGTTGGCCTCACCGACGGGCAGGTCAGAGCGCGCGAATGTTGACGCGCACCTCCAACATCTCTTTGGCGTTGCCTTTGAAGATGCCGCGTGTGGGCGGCACATCCGCGTAGTCACGTCCGATCGCTACGCGCACATACCGTTCGTTCTGCTCGCAATTATGCGTGGGATCGAGTGAAATCCACCCCCGTGCTGGTATGAAAACATCGACCCAGGCATGGGTAGCCGCGCTGTCGCCAGACCATTGCGGGTCATAAAGATAGCCGCTGACATAGCGCGCGGGAATGCCTTGACAACGGCACGCTGCAATGAGCAGGTGAGCAAAGTCTTGGCATACGCCGCGCCCGAGTGATAGCGCGTCATCGGCGGTGGTTTTGACATCGGTCGCTCCGCGCTCGTATTTCAGCGACTGGAAGACCGCCCGCATCAATCGCATCGCTGTGGCGAGCGGATCGTTTTCCACGACATGCGGGCCGGCAAACCGGCAGATTGCTTCGTCGGCCGGCGCATACGCGGTAGGATGGAGATAGTCATATCTTTCCAGAGGAGTCAGTTCGCGCTGAGAGGCAGCGAAAATATCCGACGTGAGCACTTCGCTTGCTGTGGCGATGGTCAGCCGTGTGTGCGGCTGCAGCCAGTCGAAGTAGCGCACGATGTTGCCAAAATGATCGGCATAGGTCAGTATTGTGGCGTGCACGGGGTCTGTGGTGAGCTTGAAAAATAGGCACCGTTGGCCGCCGCTGTCGGATGGCCTCAGTCGCGCCTCTGTGTGCGCTTCGTTGATTGGGGTGTCGTAGCGCAGTGTGGTGATGTGTTCAATGAACAATCTCATGGCATATGCAAGGCATGCGGGACTGGGCAATTGAGGCGTTGAATGACCGCGTCACTGCTGTTGTTGGGCTTGCTGCCGCCGTGGACTGGGCAGGATGATCTGGGCGTTGAAGTAGGCGCGCGTGATCTCATCGCCAATTAGGTTGACCTGTCGCAGCAGCCGGGTCAAGAATGGATGCATGCGCTCGTCGAGCACTTCCTCAATGTCCAGATATTCCAGTTCAGAACACAGCCGGCCCAGTGCGCGTTGCGACACCGAGGCTGAATCGCTCTGCTTATTCGTTCCTTTCGAGATGAGCGCAACCGCCTGTTGGCAACGTTGTAGGCAGAATAGCACGGCGCGTGGAAACTCGCGGCTGAGCAGCAGATACTCAGCGACTCTCCCAGCGTGCAACTGGAACGCCGACTGTTTGCGAAACGCTTCGAAAGCGCTGCACGACTTCAGCATTGCGATCAGTTGGAGCGACGCCTCAGGTGTGCCTTCGCGCATAGCGTTGAGCATGCCATATTTGACATCAAGAATCCGGCACGTCTTTTCAGCCCGTTCCAGAAACTTGCCCAGTTGAATAAACTGGTAGCCCTCACCATGGATCATTGTGGCATCGGTGACGCCCTGAAACGCCTGAGACCCATCCCGCACTTGGCTGAAGAACTCGTGGGGGCCGCGCAGCACACTTTGGGTGTTGACGCCGCGAATGAGAAAGTACAGCCGATTGATATGCTCCCACATTTCGCTGCTGATCTGTTCGCGCACGCTGCGCGCGTTCTCTCGCGCGCGATTGATGCAGGCGATCACAGCGTTTGGATTGCTTGGGTGCCACAGCAAAAACTCGCTCACCGTCTGGGCGTTGTATTCGCTGTAGTGCTGCGAGAACAGCCCTTCGTCGCCGGTGATTGCGATCAACGGCTGCCAGCCGCGCTGCAAATCTTCCAGCCGAGTGTCGAGCAGAGCGTGAAAGTTGACGGTTAAAATGCGCGTGATATCCTCGGCCCGCTCAATGTAGCGTGACATCCAGTACAGAGATTCAGCAACACGGCTCAGCATGATGTTGGCTTTGTGATTTTCAATTGCGCTGATTCAAAACTCGGAATCATTAGTCGTATAAGACCCAGGTGTCCTTGCTGCCCCCACCTTGAGAAGAGTTGACAACAAGCGACCCCCTGCGCAGGGCGACGCGAGTCAAACCGCCCGGCACGATGGTGACCTGCTCGCCGTAGAGGATGTAGGGTCGTAGGTCGATGTGGCAGCCACGCAACTCGTTGTCGATGTACGTAGGATGCCGGCTCAGGCTGACGGTAGGCTGGGCGATGAAGTTGCGTGGCGCCTGAAGAATGCGCTGGCGAAACATCTCACGCTCTTCGCGCGTCGCGTGCGGGCCGACCAGCATGCCATAGCCGCCGCTCTCATTCACCGATTTGACAACCAACTGGTGCAGATGATCGAGGATATAGCGGCGATCCGCGTCGTTGATCGCCAGGTAAGTCGGCACGTTGTGAAGAATCGGCGCTTCGGACAGATAGTAACGGATCATTTCGGGCACAAAGGCATAAATAGCTTTGTCGTCGGCCACGCCGGTGCCGATCGCGTTGGCCAGCGTGACATTGCCCATGATGTAGGCGCTGAACAGGCCGGGCACACCGAGCAGGCTGTCGTTGCGGAATGCTAGCGGATCCAGGTAATCATCGTCGATGCGGCGATAGATCACATCTACCTGGCGCAGGCCAGCCGTGGTGCGCGTGTAGACCTTGCCATCGTGCACAACCAGGTCTCGCCCTTCGACAATTTCTATGCCCATCTGACGAGCTAAGAACGAGTGCTCGAAGTATGCCGAGTTGTACACCCCTGGCGTTAGCAGCGCCACTGTTGGCTCCACGCCGCGATCGGGCGCGACCGAGCGCAGTGTGTTCAGCAGCTCTTGTGGGTAATGCTCGATTGGCATCACGCCGTAGCGTTCGAACAGGGGAGCGAAGGTGCGTTTCATGGCCTGGCGGTTTTCCAACATGTAGCTGACGCCAGAGGGCGAGCGCATATTGTCTTCAAGGACATAGTAATCTCCGCGCTCGTTGCGGATCAGATCTGTGCCCGTGATGTGCACGTAGATGCCCCGCGGCACATCAACGCCGACCATTTCGCGGCGGAAATGTCGTGCGCCGAAAATCAGCTCAGCAGGAATGCGCCGGTCGCGCACGATGTGCTGGTCGTGGTACACATCGTGGATAAAATGGTTCAGCGCTACAACGCGCTGGGTCAGTCCGCGCGAGAGCATATCCCACTCGGCGCGCGGGATCACGCGAGGGATAAGATCAAATGGAAAGATGCGTTCGATTCCTTCCTGCTGACCGTACACCGTGAAGGTGATGCCCTGGTACAAAAAGGAAATATCGGCCGCGCGACGCCGTTCCTCAAAGGCTTGACGGTTGAGTGTGGACAGATGTTCGTATAGGACGCGGTAATGCGAACGAGGCTGGCCATCGCTCTCGAACATCTCGTCGAAGAAGGGGCCAACCTCGTAGTTGTCGGTCAGGATGGGTTGATCTATGGGTGTCAGGAGCGGCATCACTCAGGCTGGACAAATGCTGTTGGTGAGGCGGCATGTGACTGCAGCACGACATGCTCCGCCAACATGAATTTAGGATTCTTCGATCTGAATGGTAATCAGCTTTTCGCCTGGCTCGCGGGCGCGCGCCGGATCGCGCTCGGGAATGGCGTTCACGACATCCATGCCCTCGATCACCTTACCGAACACACTGTGGCGGTTGTCAAGGTGTGGCGTAGGGATGTGGGTGATGAAGAACTGGCTGCCGTTGGTGTTCGGCCCGGCGTTGGCCATCGACAGGATGCCGGGGGCGTCGTGTCGTAGATCTGTGTGAAATTCGTCTTCGAAGCGATAGCCAGGGCCGCCCCGGCCGGTGCCTGTCGGGTCGCCGCCCTGGATCATGAATGGCTTGATCACGCGGTGAAAGGTGGTGTTGTCGTAGTAGCCTTCGCGCGCGAGGAAGACGAAATTGTTGACCGTCTTTGGCGCCTTGTCTGCAAACAGCTCGACGACAATGTCGCCCTTGCCTGTCTTAATGCGGGCGGTGTACTTCTTTTGGGGGTCGATTGTCATCGGGGGCGGATTTTTGTATTGCTTTGCCATGCCCGCCATTCTAACCGCTTGCAGACGCAGCCACTTCTCGATATACCGCCAGTGTGCGGCGGGCTGTCTCGGCCCAGGTGAAACGGGCAGCTTGGCGCAGGCTGGCCGCGCGCAAGTGTTGTTGCAGTGCGGCGTCGTTCAGGATGCGTGCGCATGTCGCCGCGATTTGTTCGGGACGAGTGGGGTCAAACAACAGCGCAGCGTTGCCGACCACTTCGGGCAGCGAAGAGGCGTCAGAACACGCCACCGGCGCGCCGCAGGCCATCGCTTCCAGCGGCGTCAATCCAAATCCTTCGTATAGCGAAGGAAAGACGAACAGCGCGCAGGCCGAGTACAACGCCGGCATGTCGGCGTTGCTCACTTCGCCGATGAAGCGGACTCGATCTGCAATCCCCAGCGCCTGCGCGCGATCCTGCGCCTGTGGATAGCGTGGGTCCTGGTGGCCGGCAATCACCAGGATTTGCGATGAGGCGCTGTCTGGTTCTGCTACCGGCAATTGTGAAATTAAAATCGCCCAGGCATCGATCAGCCTGATCAGATTCTTGTGTGGTTTGTTGCTGGCAAGGTAGAGCGTGAAGTGTTCGGGCAGGTCGTATTTGGCGCGCACCGCAGCGCGACGCTCAGCCGGCTGGGGGGTAAAGATTGGATCGGCAGCTTCTGGCGTGACAACCAGGGCTGCGCGCATGCGTGGCCAGCAACGCCGGATATCGCGCGCGGAAGCCTCCGAAACGGTGATGATTGCCTGCGATGCTTGAATTGCCAGTGTCATCAACAGTCGGATGAGCAGACGATCTCTGGCCGAGGAGGTGAATTGCGGTTGTGTCAGGGGGATTAAATCGTGCAGCGTCGTCAGTGAGCGCACATGGCCAGAGCCAGTATATGGCCGCACGTAGTATGGGTAATGCTGCGCAGCGCATGTCTCGGTCTGGCGGGCCGGCCCACGCAATACAGCGCTTAGCCCGAAGATTGGCGCGCGATGTTTGACCCATTCCAGCCGGGGATGCCGCAGGCAGGACAGGTCGAAGCGCGTGTTTGGCGCCGAGGAATCAAACAGCGCGACGATGCTTTCGGTCTCGTCCAGTTCGGCCGGCAGCGCCGCCAGCAGGTTATATGCATAGCGTCCGATGCCGGGGAAGTGATCCTGGATGACGCGCGCGTCGAACACATAGCGCCTGAGACGCCGAGCGTCTGCGCCGCGGGCAGTTTGCTGTGTCATTCCAGCCAAACCGCAGGCAGATTGCGCGTGATCTCAATTCCCTTAAACTTCTGACTGCTGCGCGCGCCGTGTTGTTTGACCCAGGCAGCCATAGCAGCCAGACCTTCATCCAGCGTGTGCAATGGGCGCTCGCCAAAAAATTGCTGCACTTTCTTATGCGAGGAATAGGCATGCACAACTTCATTGCGCGCCGCCACATGGCGAATATTGGGGATGACTCCCATGGCCTGCGCGACGCGTTCGGCCAGCTCGCGCACTGTGTAGGGCTGGTCGGCTCCTACGTTGAACACTTCGTTCCACGCCTGTGGCATGTCAATCACATCGGCCATGATTGGCGTGATATCGCGAATGTAGCTGAACGCGCGCGTTTGCAGCCCGTCGCCAAAGATGGTCATTGGTTTGCCTTGCAGAATCTGGTTCATGAAAATGCCAACGACATTGCGGTAACGGTCGCCAATGTTTTGGCGTTCGCCATATACGTTGTGCGGACGAAAGATCACGTAGTTCAGCCCAAACATGCCCCGGCAAGCCGCCAGGTCCTGCTCGACGGCCAGCTTGGCAATTCCGTAAGGGTCTTCGGGGTGGGGCGGGGTCTCTTCGCGCATGGGTAGTTCTGGGCTGGGGCCATAGACTGCGATGGATGAAGTGAACACAAAGCACTTTACATCGTAGTTGACGGCAGCGTTGATCAGATTCATGCTGCCGATCAGGTTGTTTTCGTAGTTGAAGCGGCGGATGAAGTGGCTCAAGCCCTCGGCTGCGTAGGCTGCCAGGTGGTAGACATAGTCAAAACGCTCGGCCTCGAACAATTGCTGTACCAGCCCGGCATCGGTGATGCTGCCGACAACCAGTCTGGCCTGGGGCGATACGTTGTCGGCAAATCCACCGCTCAGATCATCCAGCGCGACCACGTCGTGTCCGCGCTGAACCAGCTCTTCAACCACATGCGAACCAATAAAGCCGGCGCCGCCGGTGACTAAAATCTTGCCCATCTTTTCCTCACAGATACTCAATTTGCCTGAAGGTCATAATCGGCCTATCGCGCGTCGTGCGGCCAGACGGCCCACGGTATACATTGCTTTGATGATCTCGCGCGAGGAGATTTTGGATTTGCCATATTGCCGGTCGTTGAATATGATCGGCACCTCGACTACGCGATACCCGCGCTGTTCGATCAGTGTAAGCATCTCGACCAAAAAAGAGTAGCCATTGGAGAAAATGCGGTCGAGCGGGATACTGCGCAGTGTGTAGTCGTGGTAGAGCCGGAAGCCGGCTGTGCAGTCTTGGGCGTGCAATCCCAGCGCTAATCGTGCTACCAGATTGGCAGTTCTGCTGAGCGCGCGCCTGTGAAAGGGATAGGCGACATGTCCGCCCGGCACGTAGCGCGATCCGATCACCAGATCGGCCTGCGTTGCCTTTTCCAGCATGGCGGGTATGTAGCGCGGATGATGTGAGAAGTCGGCGTCCATGGTCAGCACGGCCTCTGCGTTGTGCGCCAGGGCGTGGCGAAAGCCGGCGATATAGGCTGTGCCCAGGCCCAGTTTGCCAGTGCGATGCACAACGCTAAGGCGCGGTTCGTGCGCCGACCACTCTTCTGCGATCTGACCAGTGCCGTCGGGTGAATTGTCGTCTACCACACAAACGCTCACGTCATCTGGCAGATTGAGCAGCTCGGGCAACAAGCGGCGGATATTTTCAGCTTCGTTGTAGGTGGGCAAGACGATCGTTGTGCGCATAGTTGAAGCCCTTTGATGCCGGCAGCCAGAGCGCAAGCCGATAGGATGGGCGCAATCTTAATTTAGCGTGCCCAATCTTACTTGACAGACACGCCGGCGGCCAGTGTTTGCTCGTACACGGCATTCACCCCGGCGATCATTTGCTCCTGGCTGAAGTGCGTTTCAATGCGTTGCCGAGCTGCTATGCCCATGCGCCGGCGGCGCTGTGGATCGCTCGACAGTGTGGCAATCGCCTGCGCCAGCGCTGCTGGAGCGTGGGCTGGCACAACTAGTCCGGTGATCTGGTGTTGATTGATCCACGAGGTAGCTGTGCCCACGTCGGTTGAAATGGCCGGCAAACCGCACGCCATTGCTTCCAGGATTGCAATGCCAAATGCTTCGGCGCGCGCATTAGCCGATGACACGAAGATATCGGCGGCGCAGTAATGCGCCGGCAAGTCGGCATCGCTCACTTCGCCCAGAAATAATACGCGACTGCTTGTTCCCAGGTCATGCGAGAGCGTTTGCCACGTCGCAGCCATAGGCCCGTCGCCGGCAATTACAGCAATCACGTTCGTCAGCGCGGCGATTGCGCGAATGAGATCGTCCAGACCTTTGTAGTAGCGCAGCCGCCCGACGCTGAGCAAGATCGGTGTTTCGGGCGGCGCAGCGCAGCGCGCCAACCACTCGCTGCGCAACGCGCCGGTTCGTTCGGGGGCCACAGCGTTGGGGCGAAAGCGGTGTGTGTCGATGCCAAGCGGCACCGAAACGCATTTGCCCAGATGCGGTTGCAGCCACGGCGAAGAACGCGCGTATGGCTCGCTGGTGGGAATCACGCAGTCGGCTTTGTCCAGCACACGGCGCAGAATTGGGCCGTAGACGCGCAGCAGGGCTTTCTGTCGCACGATGTCGCTGTGCCAGGTGATGATTGTCTTGCGCGCGCGACCAAACCATAGGTTGGCCGCTTCGCCCGGCGGATAGGGCGCATGCAGATGAACGATGTCGGCCTGATGGGTCAGCCGGCGCAGATAAAGCGGGAATGACGCGCTGAGGGGGGCAGATTGCACATTCAACAGCCGGCCGGCTTTCACGACGCGCACCCCGTTCAACATCTGTTCATTCGAGCGCCAGCCCGGCGAAGTCACCAGTGCTGTCACCCGATGTCCCTGCGCAGCCTGTGCCTCGGCCAGTTGACGGATATGATTCTCGATGCCTCCCAACACCGGAAAGTAGTCTTTATACACATGCACGATTTTCATAGCGCCGGTTTGTTATTGGATGCCCAAACACGGATCGAGGCCGGTGCGCGTCAGCACGGTGAATACGCCGAACTGCTGTGAGCGATAGCACTGCTCCAGAATGGCCAGCGCTTCGGCATCCGCGTTCAGCGCGGTTGCTTTGAGACGTTCTTTCTGCGCCCAGGCAATAACATCTACCCGTCGCGCGCGCAGTGTTGTTTTTAACAGGTCTGGATTGCCAAGGTACGGATATATCTGGTCGCCGGGCCGGCCGGCATACCATAGCAAATCTTTATCCGTCAGCGAATAACCGCCCGGCGGAACGTTGGCGCGCACGGCGGCGGTTGCCTGCGCCCGATCTGCATACCTGTAGGTGTAACGATAGCGCGTGCTGTATTCGGCAGTGACTTGAACCAGATCTGTCGCTAGGTAGCTGCCCAGGGTCAACGCGACCAGTCCGCCGGCCAACAGTGCTGTGCGCGTCATGCGCACGCGGTGCGCTAGTGTGAAGCCCAGGCCGATCACCAGCGCCATCGGCAGCGCCAGGCGCGCCACGGCCAGGCCGCCGATGCGCAATCGTTCGGCCAGCACAGTGGTTTCAAAGGTCGCGCGGTAGATGTCGTACATTGGGTCGCCAACAATGAACAGCATGTAGAGCGTGCCGCCCAGCATAATTGGCAGTGCGATGCGCGACAAGACGCGATCCGGTTGTCTAATTTGCCGGCTGACCCACGCTGCAATGATGACCATCAGCACAGGAAGCGCCGGCGTGTGATAGCGCGGGTATCCCCAGGCCGGCACAATCATCGCGCCATAGAAGGCAAACACCCCGGCTACATACAACAGGGCAATGTCTGCGTCGTCGATTTGCCGGCGCGCCCAGCGCTGGGCGCTGTCCCAAATTGTCAACAGGCCAAGCAGCGCAATTGGCAATCCCAGCCAGAAAACCATCACACCGCTGGTCTGAATGAAATGGTTCGGCGCCTGAGTCAGGATGCTGCCTTCGTTGCCGGCGCGCCAGGCAAACGCAGCGAAAGCGTCGATCAGGGTGTAGCCGGTGAACCAGCCGTACACGGTGTGCAGCACTGCAAACAGCGCCGCCCCGCCTGCGGTGAATGTGGCTGCTATGCCGGCCTCGCGCCAGTTGCGACGCGCAAGCTCGCCGGCGATCAGCGCTGCCGCCAGCATTGGCGGGGTGGGCAATTTGATCCACAGGCAAATGGCAAATCCAATGCTCAGGACAAAAACGCGCATGACCGGTGAGCGTCTGCGCAGCGCCAGCCACAAGCACAGCAAGCCTATGAGCGCCGTCGTCAATAGTCCGTTGTCAATGTCAATCAGCACGCTGTTCTGGACAATGAGTGGATTGAGCGCGTATAGCCCGATTGCTACAAGCGCGATAGTTTGCCAGTTGGGCCGGCCGGGCATATTGTGGTAAAGCAAACGCGCCAGCCATGCTAACAGTGGCAAAGTGAGTAAATGCGGAATCAACACACTCAGCCGGGCGGCTTCAACAGTTGCTCCAAAGATGCTCAACAGCAGTTGCGCCCAGTGAACGTACAGGTGCGGGTGTGGGATGATTTTGCGCCACTCCGGCCAATATGCCATGGCTAGAAAGAAGTCGTTTTCGTCGGCGCTGAGGGGCTGCCAGCCCATGCGCAGCGCGCACACTGTGGTGAACGCAGCAGCCACAGCAAGGGTAATTGCCAAGATATGCCGGCGCGCCCAATTGCGCAGGTGAGATTGTCTGGAAACGCTCATCGGCATGCTCCGCCGACGTGAAAGTAAGCCAGATAAGACCCCACCTTCAATGGCGCGGAATAACATCGGTCCAATAATGCGGTCAATGTGGGATCGCGCGTGATGTGGGTGTAGCGGCCGTCTTCTTTGGTGGTCAGCACAAAGGCGGCCGGGGGGTCGTTCTCCAAGCGCTCGACGATTTGCTGAGCGGTGCAGGTGGGGCAGGCCAGCAGCTCTACGACGAAATCGCCGTCGCGTTGCGCCGCCCATAGAATTTCTTTGGGGGCGATCAACCGGTCGTGAGGGGCGGTTTTGGAGGCGATGATGGCGCTGATCTCGCGGCCGCCGCGCCGGCCATACTCGTAGATTGTGGCGTAGTCGGCGGTGGTCTGGGTGGCTGTGGTCACCGTCCAGCCGGCCAGGCTGAAGGCAACGGCGCCGGCCAGCAGCGCCGGTCGGACGCGTCGCAGCGCCAACCCGCATATCAGCACTGCTAGCCCAAGTGGAATCACCAACGCGATGACTTGCAACTGTGCGCCGAAGCGTAGTCGCGTCCACAAGTCGTTCGTCTCGAAGGTGAGCGCATACTGCGGCAGCAATGGGTCTGGCAAGACCCGCGCAAAAAACAACGCGCATGCTGCGGCAGTGGCCAGAACAGCGCTTCGAGGACGCGCCGACTCCCACAACGCCTTGAATGTCGGGCTTTCGGCCAGCGCCAGGCTGACCAGGATCAACATGCCTAAAAATACCGGGTAGTGGTAGCGCGGGAAGCCCATTGGCAGTTCGTTGCCGGCGCTGTAAAGCGCCATGCCGAGCAGGCTGAAAAGCAGCAGGGCGTCGGCGTAACCGATTGCTGCGCCGCGCGCCATTTGTCTGATGCGATGCACAACGACGATCAGCCAGGCCGCGACGAACGGGATGCCGATCCAGACACTGGTGATGCCGCCGCCCATGAGGATGCGCGAGATGGTGCGTTGTATTCCGCTGTTGGCCGCTTGCACTCTGGTGATGGATGGCCACAGCGCCTCGATGGGGAATTGGCTCCATGCGATGAAGAGCAGAAAGCTGAGGGCAAAGCTTAAGCTACCTAGGGCCAAGCCCATCAGCGCGCTGGCCACACGCCGGCGTCGCAACAGCAACACGATCAGCAAGGCGGCTCCTAACAGCAGGGTTGAAGGCAACCATTTGATCCAAAGGAGCAGCGCCCAACTTAAGCCAATCCATGCAACGCGTTGCGCTGAAGGCGCAGTCTCAGTGATGCTGAGCGCCAGCAGTAGTGCCACCATGCCGAGCGGGAACAGGGTGTTATCAATGTCAAGCAGCAGGCTGCCCTGCAGCGCCAGCGGATGGATCGCCCAGATCGAGGCAGCGATGAGGCCGGCGCGCCGGGCGCGCGCCACATCCGCGCTGAGCGCCAAGCAGGTCATGGGCAACAGCCACAGCACAGCCAGGAAGCTCAACCCGCCGACCAGCCGCATGGCCGGCAGCGTGTAACCGAATGCCTGCATCGCCAGGCTACCCAATGCGATGTAGAGCGGTGGATGGGGAATGGCTATTGCGCTCCAGGCGCCGCGCGCAATGCGCGCGAAATCCTGGGCGAAGACAACCTCGTCGGTGTAGATCAGCTTCTCCTGAGACAAGACAAAGATCAACACATACAGCCCTGTCAATGCTGCCAGCGCCGGCCAGATTGGCCTGCTGTAAAGCGCGCGGAGTCTCGCCACCCAAAGGCTCTTCATACGTCTGTCAGGCAAAAAGAGGAACTGAAAGCTACTTGAACCTGTAGCTGAGAATCAGGCCGATCATGCGCAGACCGGTGCGCAGTGCGCCTTTAAAGTTGCCGGTGATCTTGGACTCGCCCACACGCCCACGATAGTTGACCGGCACTTCAATGACCCGGATGCCGGCGCGCAAAGCCAGAATTACCATCTCGGGCAGGAAGTGAGACTTGCCAACGGTGAAATGATCCTGAATGCGTTCAAGCGCCGAACGGTGGATCAGGCGCAACGTGCAGCCGCAGTCGCTGAGCGAAGGGCCGTTATAGAGCAACTGCAGCATCTTGGCGACTGCCCAGTTACCCACGCGCAGAAACCAGCCCATGTTGGCTTCCTTCCAGATCATCTCGCGGGTGGTGCGCGTGCCGCACACCATCTCAAATTCCTCGGCGTAGGCGAGCAGCTTCAGCACGTCGCGGCCCACGAACGTGCCGTCTGGCTCAGCCAGGATGACCAGATCGCCGATCGCTTCACGCATGCCACGTCGTAGCGCATAACCGTAGCCCTGTTGGGTTTCGAGCACTACGCGGGCCGGCGTTTTTGCCGCCTCCTCGGCTGTGCGATCGCGCGAGTTGTTGTTGACCACGATTACTTCATCCACGACGTCTGGAATCCAGAAATCCTCCACAGCCTGGCGGATGTATTGTTCTTCGTTGTAGGCCGGGAAGATCACGCTCACGCGTTTGCCGTTATACATGGTGTTCTCTCGATGATGAATCTGGTTTTTGTGCGACGATTAGCATTTGGCCGGCAAATGGTTTGAACGGCGATGCCAGATATAGGCGAATCAACCAGGCCGGCACAGCCATATTAAGGCCACGCACGCTATAGGGCAGGAAGCGCGGCATGACTTTCTCGATGCGGAATCCCTGGGCGCGCAACAGGTTTGGGAGCGAGATGTGAGTGAAGATAGAACGATGCGTGTAATCATCGAAATAGTGGCGATAGGCGTAGTAAAAGTTGGGCTGAATGACGATTAGCCGGCCGCGTGGACGAAGACGGTGGTGAATTTCCTTGACCAGCGTCGTCACGTTGTTCGGTTCAAAATGTTCCAGCACGTTTGACGCTAAGATAGCGTCAAATTGTTGATCGCCCAGACAGGCAAGACCTGTGGAGAGATCGTGGAGGAGGACCTCCACGTCTGGAGCAGCAAATTCCGGCGTGCGTTCCCAGAGATCGATAGCGACCTTGCGGGCTGCCCGTGTGTAGTTGATCCAATAGCAGTATCCTGCGCCCAACTCGAGTACGTGACCGTCGGCTGGGATGTAGAGGGATACGAAAGCGCTGACCACCTCCCACACGCCGGCGCGGGCTGGATGCGCAGTCAGGTGCGCTGCATGATAGGCTTGGCGGTAAGTGTGTTTGGTCATGGCCGATTAGCCGGTTCGTGAGCTGCTGCGCGCAGTGCGCGCGCCACATGTGCTTGTTGCTCCTCGCTCAGTTCTGGATAGATCGGCAACGACAGGATTTCCTGCGCGGCGGCCTCGGTGTGCGGCAAGTCGCCGGCCCGATAGCCGAGGCCGGCAAAACTCTTTTGCAAGTGCAGCGGGATTGGGTAGTGAATACCGGTCTCGATGCCTTGGGCGGCTAGATATGCCTGTACCTCAGCGCGATGTGGCACCCGTATCACAAAGAGGTGCCACACCGGCTCGCAATCTGTAGGCACAAACGGCAGCCCGATGGGCATATCAGCCAGCAGCTCTAGGTACCGCTGAGCAATCGCTTGACGGCGGGCTGTCCAATCAGGCAAATGCCGCAACTTGACGCGCAAAACCGCCGCTTGCAAGGTGTCCAACCGCTCGCCATAGCCGACCTGATCGTGTTCGTACTTGGCGCGCTTTCCATCAGGTCGAACTGCTCGCCCATGGTCACGCAGCGCGAGCACACGCTGCGCTAGCGCTGGATCGTTTGTGGTGACGGCGCCGGCATCCCCATACGCGCCCAGGTTTTTCCCCGGATAGAAACTGAAACAGGCTGCATGCCCGAGCGTTCCTACGCTTTGCCCCTTATACGTGGCCCCGTGTGCTTGCGCCGCATCCTCGATGATGACAAGACCATGCTGCTGAGCCAACGCCTGGATGGCGTCCATGTCAGCCGGCATGCCGTACAGATGTACCGGCACGATTGCCTTGGTGCGCGGCGTAATCGCCCGTGCGGCTGCCTCTGGGCTGATCGTATAGGTCTGCGGGTCAATATCCACGAACACAGGCCTGGCTCCTACATGAACAATCGCCTCGGCGGTAGCACAGAAGGTGTGTGCGACGGTGATTACCTCATCGCCGGGTTGAACGCCGCAAGCCTGTAACGCTAATTGCAACGCCGCTGTGCCCGACGCCACGCCTACCGCATGCGCTGCACCGCAGTAGCGAGCGAACTCCTGTTCAAATGTCTGTACATCTGGTCCGTTAATAAAAGACGTTGTTTCGATCACGCGCTGAATCGCTGCGTCGATCTCGAATTTGATCGTCGCATACTGCGCTTTCAGGTCAATGAGTGGGATTTTGCTCATGGTAAGCCCTAATGTAGTCAATGGAATTGATTACGCGAGCCGGGTTGCCGACTACCACTTCGCGTGGTAAGACGTCGCGCGTGACGACTGCGCCGGCTCCCACCAGTGCTTCAGCGCCGATACGCACACCCGGCAGCAGAATTGCCCCTGCGCCGATTCGTGCACCGCGCTCAATATGGACGCCCTGCAATTGTGCTTTGGCGCGCGGTGAACCCGGGTAGCGCGCATTGGTCATCACTACGCATGGCCCGATCCAACAGCCCTCCTCTAGGACTGAAAACTCCGGCACAAAGGCGTTAGAGTGAATGCGCACATCGTCCCCGATCAGCACATGATGCTCGACAATGCTGTGGCTGCCGATGCTGACCCGATGGCCAATCTGATTGTCCTCACGAATGAGCACGCCATGACCGGTCTGGAAATCGTCACCGATCTGGTTGCCGGCATAGATGACTGTATGTGAGCGCACAATGGCCCGCGCGCCGATGCGGGTTGCTACCTCGCCGGCCAATCGCCCGCGCGCCGGTTCGCCGACAATGACAAAGGCGCCGAGCGTCACTGCTTCGCCGAGCACGACGCCGGAGTAGACGATGCATGTGGGGTGGCGTTGCGCGTCGGTGTCGCTCATGATGTCTTCTCCACATCCTGCGAAGGTGGGTGCTGGAGCGTTGTCAAGCGAACTTCCACACCACGTGCCATAGACTCGTACATTGCCAATACCAACGCCAGTGAACGGCGGCCTTCGTGGCCATGCGTCTGCGGTAGCCGTCCGTCGTGAATGGCTGCAATGGTGTCAGCGAGCACCGCGCGATGGCTCGTCCCATATACCGAGGGTGGATCAACTGCTTCGGCGCTAATCAGGTGCCGCTCTTGCTCGAGCTGTCCCTCAACCTTCCAGAGCACCCTGCGATTTAGCGCTGTGCCGCCCACCTTGACCGAGCCGCGCTCGCCGAAGATCGCCACCGAGCCTTCCAAGTTCTCCGGCCATGTCACTGTGGAGCCTTCGACGACGCCTAAAGCGCCCGAGGCAAAACGCCATACGGCCACACCTACGTCTTCGCATTCCATGCGGTGCGCCAACGTCGCGCCATAGGCAAACACGCTATCCACGTCGCCCATCAGCCACTGGAGCGCATCAATATGATGGATCGATTGATTCATGAGCGCGCCGCCATCCATTGCCCGCGTGCCATGCCAGCCATCCTCGTAGTAACTCTGCGGCCGATACCAGCGCACGGTGGCGTTGCCGAGCAGCAGCCGACCAAGCTGGCCCGAATCTACTAACCGCTTCAAATCTTGCATCGGCGGGTTGTAACGGTTTTGCAATACTACGGTGAGGGTCACGCCGGCGCGCTCACAGGCCTGAATGAGGGCGTCGGCGTCGGCCAACGAGAGCGCCATCGGCTTTTCAACCACGACGTGTTTACCATGCTGAGCGGCCTCGATGCCGATCTGCGCGTGCAGTCCGCTGGGCACGCAGATGCACACCACGTCAATGTCTTTTCGCTCTAGCACGCGCCGATAGTCGGTGAGCGGTTGTGCACCGAATTGCTGGGCAAGGTGGATTGCCCGCGACTCAATCACGTCCGCGACGGCAACCAGTTTGGCGGACGTACGCAAATCCACTAAGGATTGCGCATGGCGAGGCGCGATGCGTCCGCAACCGATGATGGCGAATTGGAGGATAGTCTTCATAGCTCAAAACCTTTTAGGGTACGAGGTGTCCTTGGCTGCTCGATACACATCGAGCATGCGCTCGGCCATGATTTCGGCGCGAAACAGGGTGGCTCTTTCCCACGCCGATTGCTGCCACTGCGCCCGCGTGCTCGCGTCAAGGCCGAGCACGCTGAGGAGCGCATCCCGCAAGGCAGGGGTGTCCGCGGGCGGCACGAGGAGGCCGTGTCTGCCATGCACCACCACTTCCGGAATGCCGCCGACGCGCGTGGCTACGACGGGCAAGCCGGCGGCCAACGCTTCGATCACCGATAGGGGCAGCCCCTCGCCCAATGAGGGGAGCACGAATAGGTCACTGCCGGCCAGTAAACGGAGCGTGTCGGTGCGAAAGCCTAAGATGTGTACGTGGTCGCTCACGTTGAGCGCAGCAGCTTGTTGCGCCAACGCCGCTTGTTCATCCGGCGCGCCGGCGAAGATGAAGTGAGCACGTGGGAAGCGTTGCAGTACCGCCGGCAGCGCCGCGATCAAAAAACGATGCCCTTTGTTAGCCGCCAAGCGGGCTAATGTCAGCGCAATCACGTCTTCTGCTGCAAGGCGTAACTCTGCGCGTAGCTCGGCCCGCGCCTGGGTGATGAACCACGGCTCGAACGTCGGCAAGGAGACGCAATTGTGAATGACCTCGATCTGCGTTGCCGGAATGCCGTAGAGCTGCGTCAACTTCTCGGCATTATCGTGCGAGACGGCGACGACGCGCGCGGCGTGTCGTCGCGACAGGCGGAACAACGTCGGTAATATGGGCTTAAGCGCCGGGGAGATGACGATATCGCTCAGTGGCGATACACGTTGTTCAACGCAGATCAACGGGGTTGCCGTCCCAGATAAAGCAAAGCTAAAGGCAATTCCTAGCCGGCTACCCGGATGATTCGAGTTGAGATGAACAACGTCGTGCTGCCGACTCAAGCGACGCAGCGCCGGGATGACGGTTGGCCACTGTGTTGGGCGGTCAAGCGGCCACGAATGCACTGCGCCGATGGCGCTCAGCTCTGTTGTGAATGGGCGCAGGTTGGGATGATCGGGTAGAACAAAGCTGAAGCGAGCATGCCCCGCCAAGGCGCCGGCTAATTGCACGACGTACCGTTCTGCCCCACCGACTTCACGAGCGGTGATAATGACGAGCACTTGCACCGATCTGCCCTCCTCCCGTAGCTTGACCACGCTGTATCACCGTGTTCATTCCACCACAATGCGCGGCCTAGATCGGCTGGCACCGCACAAAGATACGGTAACCTAAAACGGTCCAGCCCCGTTGTGATACCCAACGGTCGAGTCGTTGCCACATGCGCGGCGGATTAGCCATGCGTCCGAACTTATAGAAAAACTCCAGCACGTAAGGAAAGGTCTCCCGACAGGCACGGTCGGTGATGCGCAGCCCGGCCTGGTGAAGGATGGCAAACACCTCATGTTGGGAGAATACCGTGTCAATCGGCTGTTCGGTGCGCAGTGGGTGTTCGTGCGGCAGAAAGCCGCGCATAGGGCGGATCAACGGCGCCAATAGCGCCGTCGGCACACTGAAGGGCAGCCATGCCGCGCTGTTGGGAAAGGTGATGACAAACGCTCCCTCGGGCTTGAGCAATGGCTTGAGGGCGAGCAGCGCTTGCAACGGCCAGCGCAGGTGTTCTAGGACCTCGGTCAGAATGATCGTATCAAAAAACGCTGCCGGTAATGCCGGTAGATTCGTAAGACTCGCCTGCATAATATGCGCTGCATCCCCCAGATGAGCGCGCGCCTTATCAACATTGGCTGGCGATATCTCCAGCCCGTAGAGTTCTGCCGTTGGATAGCGCCGATGAAGCTCGACCAAAAGCTGTCCGGCGCCGCAGCCCGCGTCGAGCACGCGCTGTCCCTTTACATCACCGATAAACTCGGCTACGGCCGGGTAGAAATCCGAGTGCATGGATAGCTCGCCACCAAAAGCGTCGTAGCGAGCCGCAATCTCAGCATCCGTAAGATCGTGGCCTACCTTGATCATGTCCGCACCTCCTGCATCAAGCGCAACATGGTCTGAACGCGCTGTTTCCACGTGTGGTCGCGCAGCACGCGGGCGCGCGCCGCCTCAGCAATGCGTCGGCGCTCATCCTCATGGCTCAGGTAGTAGTGAATCTTGTCCAACATCTCCTCGGCAGTGTCAAAGCACACGATCTCTTTGCCTTCCTCGAAAAACTCATTCACGCCGGGAACGCGCTGGAGCAACTGAAACACGCCACAGGCGGCCAGCTCGAAAGCGCGCAAGTTCAAGCCGCGATCCAGTTCGCCAGGCTGATGATCCACGTGGAAGTTCAAGCCGATCTTGGCTGCGCATAGCGCCTTGACCTGCGCTTCGCCCCAGATTTGCCCTTGCCATGCCTTCAAGATCGGGCTGCCGATGAAGTGTTCACGGTAGCCGCCCCACACCTTTACGTCCACGCCCCGGGCGATGGCGAGTTCGATCATTTGCCGGCGCGCATGATGGAAGCGGCTGCTGAGGCCACCGATGAAGCACACATCGCTGCCGTAGCGGGTGCGCTCGGCTTCTGTGAGCTCGACCGGCCGATGGATTTCAGGGTCAATGCCTATCGGCACATACGCAATGCGCCCGGCTGCGCCGGCTGCGCGCAGGCCGGCTTCTAAATTGGCCGGCTGGAAGATAAGATCGAAGTAGGGCAGATTGGCGCGGTCGCGCGGCAGCATGGTGTTGGCCGGCAACCCGCACCACTGCACCAGCGTCAGGCCGCGCTGTTTGAGCGCCTGTAGCGTGGATCGCCAGATGCTGCTGCCGAGCGGGATGAACACCACATCGGGTTTGAAATGCTCGATGCGGCGTAGCAGGCTGCGCTGGAGCAGCCACACGTCGAGGCGCGTGCCCCACAGACCGGCGCGCATGACCTTGGCCAGCGGCAACGGCAGATGCGCGCGGCGATGCTGGGGCAACAAGAAGCTGCTGCGCATGTCCACCGCCACCTGGCAGCCCAGCTTCTCGAATTCACGCTTCCAACTGTAGAGCGTGTGCTGGGTGCGCAACAGATGCGTATTGAAATCGCCCCCTTGTACCCGCCAGCTTTGATAGGCCGATTCGTAGTAAGCGCGATCAACCTTGTAGTAAACGTAGATTTTCATGCGCGCCTCTCGATCTGGCGCAGCCATACCTCTGCTGCCCCCCAGCGCCACAGGTTGGCGTCCGTGATTGAGGCATCTGGCGTGTCTTCCGCTGCAAGCATCTTGCGCACCAAGCCCACGTCCAGCCAGTCGCTCAGGCGTGGCCGGTCGTGAAACAGCTCACGCCAAAATGGACGCAGCGCCCGCATCCATGCTTGTTCGGGCGTGACAAAGCCCTTCTTATCGCGCCGCCATACAATCGCTGACGGCAAGAGGTTTCGTACCGCCCGCCGCAAGACGTATTTCGACCAGCCGGCATGCATGCGATACACCGCCGGTAATTGACTGATGTATTCGGCCAATCGCACGTCGAGGAAGGGGGTGCGCGCCTCAATAGAGAATGCCATTGAGTTGCGATCCTCTGCCCGTAACAAGCGCGGCAGGTTGTACAGAGTGAGATGGGCAAGGTGGCGGGGCAGGTGAGCGTATGTCTCTGCTGGGAAAGCACGTTGGCGTCGCTGAATAGCTCGTTCGGCGACGCCGGCGCGTAGTCCGATCATGCGTCCCGACCAGCGCTGCTGCACCCAACGTTGGGCTGCCGACGGCAGTTGGTAGGCCACGCCGCGCGCAAGCACGCCCGCCAGACCGCGGCTGCCAACGCGCCGGATGGCTAACGTCTCTCTCCACAGTTGCCGCCAACGCCCGGCGCGTAATAATTGCGATACCCATACGTCAAACGGCAGGTAACCGGCCAGCAGCTCGTCCGACCCTTGCCCGTCCAATAGCACAGTCACCCCGTGCTCACGCGCCAGGCGCATCACACACCACTGCGCATATATCGAGGTGGTGATCGGCGGCTCATCGTGATGCCAGACGAAGCGTTCCAGATCGGCTCGTAGCCCCTCTGCGGTGGGAAAGGTGCAGTGCCATTCGGCGCCGGTTTGCTCGACTACGATTTGGGCAAAGGGCCGCTCGTCACTGACAGGGTCATCGTAAGCAGCGGTGAAGGTCTTTTGCCGTGCGCCAAGCTGCTCGCGCGGTATGCCGTGCTCCGTCTGCATGAGCACGTTGACCAGCGCCACAATAGCTGACGAATCCAGGCCGCCGGAGAGGCACGTGCCTACCGGCACATCACTGCGCAAGCGCAGGCGCACCGCGTCGGTCAGCAACTCCAACACGCGCTGCGCCGGCCCGTCGTCCGGTTGCGCCGGCCCAATGTCGGGGTTGACCGGCAGTGACCAGTAACGTTTGATTGCAAACGCACCCTCGGAGATGCTGAGCGAGTGGCCGCCGGGCAGTTGGCGAATGTTGGCGAACATGGCGCCATCGAGCCGGCTGGCCTCGTAGCCGGCCAGGAAGTCTTCGAGGATAATCTCGTCCACCTGTGGGGGGATAAGGCCGCTAGCCCAGAGCGCTTTTGGCTCAGAAGCGAACGCGAACAGCGTTGGCGTCTTGACGTAGTAAAAGGGCTTCACGCCGAAGCGGTCACGGCTGCAGAACAAGACCCGTCGTTGGGCATCCCAAAGGGCGAATGCCCACATGCCGTTGAAACGTTGCACACAAGCCTCACCCCATTGGCGATAGGCAGCCAGTAGCACTTCAGTATCGCCGCTGCTGCGAAAGGCGTGGCCGAGCGTGACCAGCTCGGCGCGCAGTTCAACGTAGTTGTAGATCTCGCCGTTGAAGCAAAGAGTCAATACACCGTCCGCTGTGGTCATCGGGGTATGCCCGGCCGGGCTGAGGTCAAGGATGGCCAGCCGACGTTCGGCTAAACCCAGGTTAACATGCGGGCGTTCGGTTAGAGTGCGAATGTCCGGCAAATCCACGCCGGGTGGACTGTCCGGCCCTTTGAGATACAGCGCGGCGCCGGTTTGCGTGTTGAACAGCGCGAGGCCCTCATCGTCCGGCCCACGATGGCGCAACAGGCCGGCCATGCGCTGAAGCTGGGCTAGGTTGATCGGCGCGCCGTCGAGATGATAAATACCTGCAATGCCGCACATAGGCTCACAGTTTTCTCCTGAATACGGCTTCCAGTTCTTCTTTAAGCAATTGCCGGCGATGGGCCAGCGTGAAGTGATTGACCACACGCTGACGGGCCGCCTCGCCGAGCTCCGGTCTGGCGAGAGCTTCAGCGATGCCGCGGGCCAGCGCCAGCGGATCGTTGAACGGCGTCAAGATGCCGGTCTCGCCCACGGTCTCTGGCATGGCATAGCGATTGGCGACCACGGGCACACATTCACAGGCCATCGCTTCGGCCAACGAGACCCCGAACCCCTCGTGAGCCGAAGCTTGGACGTAGACGCGCGCTCCTTGAAACGCCTGCGCGTATTCGGCAGCCGAAAGGCGCCGCTCGGTGAACCATACGTTTGGTCCGGCGATGCGCTTCAGATAATCCACGCTGTTGTCCACAAATGCACCGATCACCAAGAATTCGACGTCGGGCAGGTAAGCAGCCGCGCGTACAAATGGTTCGATCCCCTTTTGCAACAGCGCCGCGCGCGAAATGGCGTGGCAGGCGGTGACAGCGCGCTGCGCACGTGATCCCTCCCCAGGCTTGAACAGGTCGGTGTCCACGGCCAGGTGGGCCGTGCGCATGCGACGTGGGCGGCCGTAGCGCAGCACCTCCTCTGCGGAGATATGGGAGAAAGGCAACACGGCATCGCTCAGGCGCATCACAAAGGCAAATAGTTTGCGCTTCACCGGATCGCCCATGTCCCCCCATTGAATGTCCGGCACCCAGGTAGCGTCTATGCCGCCGGTGACGATGATCAGCTTGCGCCGCAGGGCTTTGGTGATGAGCGCCAGCAGCGGCGTGTATTTAGCGAGCACGAAGTAGGCAAATACGCCGTCGGCGCGCCGGCGGATCAGGGCATCGAGCAGGCGCGTGTAATAGGTATAACGTTGAAAGCCGGCGCATTCCGCTAAATCCAGCGGGATCACTTCAGCCCACTCCGACAACAAGCGGATGTCGGTGGTCATGAAGCCTGGGTTGATGCGGGGAGCGGTGAAGATAAGGCTGAGTTGTGGCATGATGCTCCGAGACACACGGTTGGTCAGTCTTTGGACAGTTGCGCCGCCTGCCAGTAGAAGCGCAATGAACGGAGGAAACTCTTCGGGAAGCGCGCCATATAAGCCAGGAACGAGATCCGCATCATAATCCGTCGTCGGATGAGGCTATCCGGTAGGCTGGTGCCGCGCAAATTCCAATAGACCTCAGGGATGTCATGAAAGACGATCTGAATCCAGTTTGAGCGTGAGTAGGCCAAATTGTCGGTGATGCATAGGCTTGCGCATACTGCCATCGTACCGCGCGCAGCAGCGTAGCCAGCCAGATATAGTGGGAAGGCCAGATTGTTCGATACGCCTGGCCAGTGTTGGATAGCCTCTTTTGCTACTGCTGTGGCGTAGATGTTCGCAGTGATCAGCATCATCCAGTCTTCGTAGATGTTCACGCATTGTTGAAAGAGATTAATCCCCGGCGCAGAAGATAAATCACATTGAAAGGGATAGATCCCTGCTCTGACGATGGCGCCATCTGATGTAGATTTATTGCCGTTGAGGTGCAGAAATGTCAGTGGCGCATGGTCTGTGCAAGCCAGCCGCTCCAACACGCTACTCAAGGTGTGGGGCGCGATGCGGTCGTCGTCAGAGACTAACCATACATACGCACCGCGTGCCTGGCGGATGCAGAACAGACAGTTGCGAATCATACCGATGTTGTTCGGTTGGCGAAAGACTTGCAGGTGGTTCTCGCTGCGGTGCTGCCAGGTCTGGCAGATCTGGGGTGTTTGGTCAGGCGAGGCGTTATCTGACACGATGAGTTCGATCTCATTCCAGCGGCCGGCAATAGCGTTCACTGCCCAACCAAGCTGCCGGTCTAGTTCCTGTGCCCGTTTATAGGTCGGAATGGCGATGGTGAGTAAAGGGTTGTTCATAGTGATTCTTCCAACCAGGCCAGCATTTGCTGGAGTCCTGTGCTTGTGTTTATCTGCGGCACCCAACCCAAGATTCGCGTGGCTTTGGCATTGTTAGCAACGAAGACTTTCTGATCGCTAGCACGCGGCGGCAGATGCCGCGGGTGGAGTTGTACGCTGAGCATTTGCTCGAGATGCATAAGCAGTTCCAGGATTGACAGGCTCTGCGTCATGCTCCCGCCAATGTTGAACGCCTGGCCGGCGGCGACGTCGATGCAGGCTGGCGCACAATCCACGTACAACCGCACCAGATCGTCTGCATGCAGCACGTCGCGCACTTGTTTGCCGTTGCCAGCGATGGTGAACGTGTGGTCGCGTTTACGGACTGTCTCCAGTGCCTGAACGCAGAACCAGCCTACCCAGCCTTGATCGAAGGTGGCAAATTGCCGGCCACCGTATATGGAGGAGTGGCGAAAGACGATGGTGCGCACACCAAATATGCGTGCGTAGTCGAGCATGTACTGGTCTGCGCTGCCCTTTGAACAGCCATACGGAGATGCGAAGCACAGCGGCAAACTTTCGTCAAACCCAGCAGGAAAGTCGGGGGCGATGTACCGGGTTGTCGTTTCCTTGTAGTCAATCCATTCCAAATCGCCGTAAACCTTGTTGGTGGAGGAGTAGAGCACGATTGTTTCGGGCGAGTGCAGACGCACGGCTTCCAGCACATTAAGCGAGCCAAGCGCGTTGATCTCGAAGTCTAGACGCGGATTGGACAGGCTAGTGGTCATGGCTACCTGGCCGGCCAAGTGGGCAATTATCTGTGGCCGATATTTCTGAATGAGGTCGGTTACAAGATCTGCATTTCGAATGTCTCCCTCGACCATGCGCCAGTTCGAGCCATGACGCATGCGCAGCCAGCTCAGATTCTGTTTGCTGCCCACACGGCTCAGGTTATCCAGAATCACCACATCATAGCCGCGCGAGAGACATGCATCTGCTACATTGCTACCCACAAAGCCACAGCCGCCGGTTATCAACCAGCGCATGATTGTTCCCCCTGCAAGTGTGTTTGCCACCATGCTATTGTGCGCCGCAGCCCCTCCTCTAAGGTATAGTGTGGCGACCAGCCTAATGTTTGCATCGCCGATAGATCAGCCTGTGAAAACATCGCCTCGTGGGGACGGTACGGCACTGCGCCGAAATCGAGCTTGGTAGATGCACCGGTGATCCGTTGAATCATACAGGCTACATCGCGGATGCGCACCGCGCGCCCGCTGCCCAGGGGATACCGCGTGTAGCCGTGTTCCCACTTGGGATTCTGCAAGCTCTGCCGGAGCAGAAGCGCGAACGCGCTTTTGACATCTTCGATGTAGATCCAGTCGCGCTGCTGCTCCCCAGCGGTCAGTGGCAGGCGCTCAAGGTGACGCAGACACCCGATGATCACCCGTGGAATAAACTGGTTTTCATCCTCGTCCTCGCCGTACATGTTCTCGAGCGCCACATCGACGATGCGCATACGCGTTTGCTGTGCGAGCTGTCTTAGCCAATCGGAAAGGTGACTCTTGCTCAGCGCATAGGAACTGACTTGCGGTGGCAGTGCACTGCCAGCATGGATGAAGCACTCAACCCCAGCACGTTGAGCTGCTTCCGCCAGCCGTACTCCTAGCAGCACATTGGTCTCGACCAAACTGCTCAATGCCACCTTGCCACGCCCGTAGTCCACCGCGGTATGAATGATGGCAGCTATTGGCTTGAGGCGCTGCAAAAGCTCATCTAAGGATTCCTGATCTAGGCAGATGATATGGATTTGCTCCATCAGGCCGGCAAGACGGCGCAGGTTGCTGTTCGAACGAACCAGCGCCACCACGTTGTAATTTTCTCCAACCAATTGCCGTACCAGGTGGCTACCGAGAAAGCCCGATGCGCCGCTGACAACGACTCGCCTCATGACCGTTTTCTTCCTGACCCTCGTATAAATTCGTGCATGCTGTCGATGACGAATCTCAGCATATCCTCGCTGAGGCCTGGATACACGCCGATCCAGAAAGTGTCGTGCATGACGCGGTTAGTATTGCGCAAATCGCCGACGACACGGAAAGGCTGGTGTTGATAGGCCGGCTGGCGTGTAAGGTTGCCGCCGAACAACAACCGGGTGCCGATCTTGCGCTGCTCTAGGAAACGCACCAGCGCATTGCGCGTGAATGGTGCACCCTCGGCGACAGTAACGGGGAATCCAAACCAGCTTGGTTGAGCCTGCGGCGTGGCCTGGGGCAGGATCAAGAACTTCTGCAGGTCGCTCAAGCCCTGCCACAGCCGGTCGAAATTGCGCCGCCGCGCAGCGATGAAACTTGGTAGTTTCTTCAACTGCGCAACGCCAACTGCTGCTTGCATGTCAGTGGCCTTGAGGTTGTAGCCAATGTGTGAGTAGGTGTATTTGTGGTCGTAGCCGTGAGGCAGTTGCCCAAGCTGCCAATCGAAGCGCTTGCCGCATGTGTTGTCCTTACCTGGTTCGCACCAACAATCCCTTCCCCAATCGCGGAAGGACTCAACCAGCATCTTCAACCGGCCATCGCTGGTCAGCACGCAGCCACCTTCGCCCATCGTGATATGGTGAGCCGGATAAAAGCTCACCGAGGCCAGATCGCCGAACGTGCCCACAGGCTGGCCGCGGTAGGTAGCTCCAACTGCGTCACAGCAGTCCTCAATCAGCCACAGGTTGTAGCGGCGGACGAAGTCGGTGACGGCGTCGAGGTCGAACGGGTTGCCCAACGTGTGCGCCATCATCACGGCGCGCGTCCGTTCTGAGCGCGCGGCTTCGAGCTGCGATGTGTCTATGTTGTACGTGGGAATGGTCACGTCCACAAACACTGGCGTGAGGTGATTCTGGAAGATCGGGTTGATTGTTGTCGGGAAGCCGGCGGCAACGGTGATGACCTCGTCGCCGGGGCGCAGCGCGCGCTCGCCCAGCTTGGGTGACGTAAGACAGCTCAGTGCTAGCAAATTGGCTGATGAGCCGGAGTTCACCAGAATGGCATGATGCGCGCCCATGAAGCGGGCAAACGCGCGCTCGAATTGCGCCGCAAAGCGGCCGCTGGTCAACCAGAAATCCAGACTCGCTTCCACCAGGTGCTGAAGCTCATCGGCGTCGAACACACGGCCGGCTACCGGCACTGGCGACACGCCGGGTTCAAATGGGCGCACAGCGAAGGCTTCGGCGTAGTACTCTGCCACCAGACGCTGTATCTCTGCTCGCAGCCGCTCAGCATTGTCGCTCGCCATCAAAGAACCTCCGATACCAGTCAATCGTGCGCTGCAACCCCTCCTCCAAATTGAACAGGGGTCGCCAGCCTAAGATGCGCCGGGCCTTCTCCGCACTCAAAAACTGATGGCGAATTTCGTTGCTGGCCTCGTTGTGAATTTCTGGGGTAAGCGACGATCCCATCAGGCTAAGGATGCGTTGCGTTAACTCAAGCACCGTGATCTGAAGTTCATTCGAGAAGTTGAACGCCTCACCTCTCAGCATCGGGTTCTGCGCCAACTTTTCGGCCAGCAACATGTAGGCAGCGGCCCCGTCCTCCACGTAAAAATAATCGCGGATGTAGTGCCCATCGGAGCGGATGACTGGCCGCTGACCACGCAGCACGGCGCGGATGGTGCCCGGCACAATGCGGTTCCAGTTCAAGTCGCCGCCGCCATACAAGTTGCCACAACGGGTGATGACCACTGGCAACTGGTAACTGTGCGCGTAAGCGTGGGCGATGAGGTCGGCGCAGGACTTGCTCACGTCGTATGGGTGACGCCCCCGCAGCGGTGTATCCTCATCGTAAGGTAGCTTAGTCTGATCGCCATAAGCTTTGTCCGATGAAGCCACAACGATGTGTTTGACGGATTGGCTGCGGCGACATGCCTCCAGCAAGGCCCAGGTGCCCTGGATGTTCGTCTCAAATGTGGAGACGGGGTTGCGGTTGGCGATGCCGACGATCGTCTGCGCGGCCAGATGCATCACCGCGTCCACCTCATACTCGCCCAGCACGCGTTCGAGCAGTGGCTGGTCGCGCACGTCGCCGCGCACGATCTTGACTTGTTCGATCAGCCGGGTGCGCATCAGCTCGCACTGCGGCACCCAATCGCGCACGAGGCATATTACATTTGCGCCGTGAGCAACGAGGCGCTTGACCAACCAGCCGCCCAGCAGTCCCGTGGCGCCGGTGACCAGCACGGGACGATCCTGCCAGAAATGGCTCATGTCACCTTCCAAGGGGCGCGTCCGCTTTGCCAGATTTCTTCGAGGAGCTGCTTTTCGCGCAGGGTATCCATGGGTTGCCAAAAACCGGTGTGGCGGTAAGCCATCAGCTCACCATCCTCGGCTAGTTTCTCCAGCGGCGCACGCTCCCAAATGGTGTCGTCGCCAGCGATGTAATCAAGCACGCGAGGGTAAAGGACGAAGAAGCCGGCATTGATCCAGCCTGCGCCTGCTTGTGGCTTTTCGGCGAAGCGCGTGACTTGATCGCCGTCTAGTTGAATGTCGCCGAAGCGTGCTGGCGGATGTGCAGCAGTGACCGTGGCCAGCTTGCCGTGGGCGCGATGAAAGGCAACCAGATCGGCGATGTTGACATTGGCTAGGCCATCGCCGTAGGTCATCATGAAGCAGTCGTCGCCCAGCCAGGGCCTCAGGCGCAACAGCCGGCCGCCAGTCATCGTGTGTAGGCCAGTCTCCACCAAGTGAACTGTCCAATCTTTCTGCCCCCCGTTGTGAAAGGTGACCTCGCCGCTGCTAAGCTTGACCGTGATGTCGCTGTTCAAAGCGTAGTAGTTGAGGAAGTATTGCTTGATCACCTCGCCTTTGTAGCCCAGCGCGATGACGAACTCTTTGAAGCCAAATGAAGCATACCAATCCATGATGTGAATCAGGATTGGCCGGCCGCCGATTTCCACCATGGGTTTCGGGCGCACGACAGTTTCTTCACCCAGACGCGTCCCTAGGCCGCCAGCAAGGATGACGACTTTCATGAAGCTGCTTCCCCCTTTTGCGGCCTCATCTGAAATGTGCGCAGGTAAGACTTCAGCAAGTTGAAGAACACTTTTGCAAAAGATATCACTACAGCGGGCTTGTCGCACATTTTAAGATTGCCCATGTAACAATTTCCAGGTGTAGCTGACTCGCGCAATGAACTGTCTGGGTTGTGCCAACAGTGAAAAGAGACCAAACCCTAGCAATGCCCAGCTCGCTTTCCACACGACAGAGAGCCACAGCGGGTATGCGCTGCCGATCAGCCGCGTTAGAATCAGATAACCGACCAGTGTCAGGACAGATGCGATCAGCGGGCCGGAGAGTGCCTGGCGGCCCTGCAACGGCAAGCTGCGTCGCAGCGTGCGGTAGGCCGCCATCACCCCGGCAGTGAACATGATTACAACGGCGATCGCCATTCCGGTAGCGGATAGCGCCGCCGAGAGCGCTGTGCCGGCGATGCCGAGAATCGCCAGTTGAAAGAGAGAAAGCTGGATGATCCGTCGCGGTTGGCCGGTGCCGATGAAAACAGCCCAGATGTTCTCCCATAGCGTCCGTATGATAGCGGCCAGGAGCAGAATGCGCAGCGGCGCGACGGCTGGCAACCACTGTGCGCCGAAGAGGAGTTGCACCAGGTCAGGCGCGCTGATAAACAGCATCAGCGCAATCGGCGCGGCAACCTGGGCTGATATCCACAGCACCATTTCGATCGAACGTTTCAAGCGCTGTGTATCGTTGCGCACCTGGGCGTAGGTGAATGTTGCTGCTCGTCCGAGCAGCGTGTTTAGCAAGAGTGCCGGCCATTGCGCGACGCGATAGGCGCGATCATAATAGCCCAGCGTGGTCGCCCCCGTCAGTGTGCCCAAAATGAAATTGTCGGCTTGCGTCAACAAGCTCGAGGTGAATTGACTCAGACCGGCTGCCAACCCGAATTTCACATACTGAGACGCCAATGCCGGTTTGAAGCGCCAGCGCAAGCGTAGCACACTGCGCCGCGCATAGACGAAATATAGCAATGTGGCCGCGATCATCGTCAGTTGGTAAGTCACAGTTTGGCTGATCAGACTGTACTGACCCCAGCCTTGATACGCAAGCCAGAAAGCCGGCGCATAAGAAAGTGGCACGGCGACAGATGTCGCGATGCTCAGCGGCTTATAGTGCAGGTCGGCCTCTAACAGGATTCCCAGAGCGGCTGTCCAACTTGCCACAAAGGCGACCGCGCATAGGATAATGGTGAGTAGTGCAACTGCAGCAGGGTAGCCGGCCAGTTGCAGAACCGGCGCAGCCAGTAGCCCAAGGATCAACGTACCCGCGCCTAAAAATAAGCTAATCGCAAACAGTGTTCCTATCGTCTCGCCGTTGACTTCGCGCTGCTGCGCAAAAGCAAAATTCAACCCCACTTTGCTGTGCAGGTCGAACAGGGTGTAGAAAAACATCGCCAGCGCGAACTCGCCGTAGATGGCCGGCGTGAGCAGACGGATCAGCGCGATATTGGCGATAAAGCCAAAGCCGATGACCCAGTATGAGCCGAGCGCCACCCACACGCCGTTGCGCACTGCGCGGTATGCTAGCGGTTGCTCAGGGCTTTGCCCGTTTGCTGGTGCTGGCTGCGTCGGTTGTGTGCTGGTCTCGCTCATGCTTGCTGGAAGTGCGCTCTGCTGTTCTATTGCTCGATTCTGGGCAGCACAACCCCGCTCTGCCCCTGATACTTGCCTTTCTTGTCGGCGTAGCTCTGTTCGCACAGGCCGTCCCCGGCCAGAAAGATCAGTTGCGCGATGCCCTCGTTGGCATACACCTTCGCCGGCAGCGGTGTGGTGTTGCTGATCTCCAGCGTCAAGTACCCTTCCCACTCTGGCTCCAGCGGGGTCACGTTCACGATCAACCCGCACCGGGCATAAGTGGACTTACCCACACAAATGGTCAGCACCTCCCGCGGGATGCGAAAGTATTCCACCGTTCGACTCAGCGCAAACGAGTTGGGTGGGATGATGCACACGTCGCCGGTGAAGTCAACGAATGAGCCGGAGTCGAAACGTTTCGGATCGACGATGGCCGAGTTCACATTGGTGAATATCTTAAATTCGTTGCTGATACGGATGTCGTAACCATACGACGACAGCCCAAAGCTGACCACACCCTTGCGAATCGAGCTTTCGACAAACGGCTCGATCATCCTGTGCTCTATCGCCATGCGGCGAATCCAGTGATCTGGTTTGATACCCACTTTTTGATTTTCGATTTTGGATTTTAAATTGATGACCTGGGCCGGCGGGCGTCAAATCCCAAATCCAAAATGGTCACATGCGTTCCGGCGCGCTCATGCCCATCAGCCCCAGCACACGCGCCAGGGTGATCTGGCTGGCCCGCGCCAGCTTGATGCGCGCAGCATACACAGCCGGCGTCTCGCCGATGATCCGACAATCGCGGTAGAACGCATTGAAGGTCGCTGCCAGGCTCTGCGCATATGTGGTGAGATGATGCGGTTGCAGGCTGGTTGCTACCAGTTCCACGACTTCCGGCAACTCCAACAGTTTGCGAATCAGGTTAAGTTCGCCGGGATGCGCATATTCATGGCTTGTGCTCTCTTGCTCGCTCGCGCTCGCCTGTTGCCCGGCTGCTTCACCCATCACCTCGGCTGCCTTGCGGAAGATCGAGCAGATGCGCGCGTGCGCATATTGTGGATAGAACACCGGGTTGTCTTCGGATTGCTGTTTGACAGCGTCCAGATCGAACACGATCTTGGTGTCAATGGAGCGCGATAGCAGCACATAGCGGGTGGCGTCTGGGCCAACTTCATCGACCACGTCGTCCAGGGTGATGATGTTGCCGGCTCGCTTGCCCATGCGCACTTCCTGCCCGCCGCGCATGAGCGTGATGAAACGATAGATCAGCAGCGAGATGCGTTGCGGGTCCAGCCCCAGTGCTTTGGTTGCCGCGATCAGGCGCGGCACATCGCCTTGATGATCTTCGCCCCACACATAGATCGCGCGGTCGAAACCGCGCTCGACCAGTTTGTTCCACACATAGGCGATGTCGCTGGCAAAGTAAGTCGGGCGCTCGGCAGGGTCGGCGATTACTTTTGGCGAACGAATCACCACCGCCTGCACGATTTTGGATTTTTGGAGTTTGGATTTCGCTGCGTCGTCCAAGTCGGCGATTGGCGTTCCGGCATCTGCGATTGGCGAGCCGTCCTCGCTGAACCACAGCGCGTCGTCGTGCTCGATCAGCAACCCCTTCTGGCGCAGGATGGGCAGCACGCGCTCGAACAGGCCGCTTTCGTACAGGCTGCGCTCCGAGAAAAAGTTGTCGTAGTGCACGCCGATGCGCGCCAGTGAAGCGCGCACGCTGTCCATCATCGCGTCGATGCCCAGCCGGCCCAGCGCCCGGCGCGCTTCGTCGCGGGGCAGCCCGGCGTAGCGATCGCCCTCGCGCGCGATAATCTGTCTGGCGATGTCGATGATGTAGTCACCCCGATAGCCGTCTTCGGGGAATGGCTCGTTGTGGCCGAGCTGTTGCATGTAGCGCGCATACACACTGGCGCCAAAGTGGCGAATCTGGTTGCCGGCATCGTTAACATACCACTCGCGGTGCACGCGGTAGCCTGACGCTGCCAGCGCATTTGCCAGTGTGTCGCCGATCACCACGTTGCGGCCCGCCGCCACAGTCAGCGGGCCGGTGGGGTTGGCGCTGCCATGCTCTACTTGGATCGATTGCCCCGCGCCGATGTCGATATTGCCCCAGGCGTTGCCGGCTGCCAGGATTGCATCGACCTGCCGGCTCAGATACTGCGGCGTCAGGCGAAAATTGATGTAGCCGCCGACCACCTCTGCGCTGGCGATGTCGCCCAGTTGCAAATAGTCGGCGATCTTGCGCGCGATCTGGGGCGGCGCCATGCGCGCCGCGCGCGCCAGTTGCATCGCTACCGATGCGGCATAGTCACCCATGCCGGCCTGCTTGGGATGTTCGATCGTGAAGGCCGGCATGTCGAAGCCCGGCAGATCACCGCTGGCTTGCGCGGCCTGGATGGCTTGCGTGACGAGCTGTTTCAGGTGATCGCGGATCATGACGGGCGATTATAAGCGCGACATGCGTTGGCGCAGAATTTCGTACAGCGCCACCGCGCCGGCCACCGATGCGTTCAGCGATGCGATCTGGCCGCGCATGGGCAGTTTGAGCACAAAGTCGGCGCGCTCGCGCAACAGCCGGCTGACCCCCTCGCCCTCGCTGCCGACAATCAGCGCCAGCGGCCCGCGCAAGTCGCTGGCGTAAAACATCTGCGCACGTGGATCATCTTGCAGGGCGGCAATCCACACTTCGCGCGCCTTCAGCGTCTCCACCTCGCGCGCCAGATTAACGACTTGCGCGATGCGCAGGTGCTCGGTCGCGCCGGCAGACGCATTCACCACTGCCGGCGTCACGGCCGCGCTGCGCCGTTCGGGGATGATGACGCCGTGCGCACCGACCCCCTCGGCGGTGCGGATCAGGTTGCCGAAGTTCTGTGGGTCTTGCAGCGTGTCGAGGATGAGCAGCAGTGGCGGCTCGCTCCGTTGGCCGGCCAGCGCCAGCATGTCGTCGATGGTGGTGTAGGGATAGGCGCTTGTTTCCAGCGCCACGCCCTGATGGTGGTCAGAAATCCGGTCGAGGAGCGGGCGCGCTACACGTGTCACAGGCACATGTCGCTCGCCTGCCAGCGCCGTCAGCTCGCGCAGGATCGGGGCATCTTTCACGCCTTCGGCAATCAACACGCGCTGTGCTTTGCGCCGGTTGGCGCGCAAGCACTCTAGCACTGCATGTCGGCCATAGAGAAATTCAGTCATAGGGAGAAGAAAGAACCCAGAACACAGAAGACAGAAGACAGATGGCAGACGATGGCAAAACAGCGCTGAACCCAACGTGTCATGCGCAACTCATCAATTCTCAATCGTCAATCGTCAATTGCATCAATCGTAATCTCTGCCCGGAGCGCCGCATCCTGGATGGGCCGGCCCTGCGCGTCGAACGCCGGCAGCCGCAAGCCGTCGCCGGGGCGGTAGAAACCATACTCCAAGCGGTACAAGCCCGGCGCCAATCCATCCGGCAGATGAATCGTTCGTTCGTCATCCACCAGATCGCCCTGTCGCCACCAGCGAATCGGAAAATTGCCGTTATCCGCCGGCCCATCCGCCTGCGCAATCAACCTTCCCACATCATCCACCAGGTGCATGAAAATCGTGAACTCCTCGATGAAGTCCTGAGTTGCCAGCCAGCGCGTGGTCACGCGAACTTGCCGGCCCTCCTGTCGCGCGGTCAGGCTGATTGGCATAGCGTGGCTTAAGTGCGGCCCCTTCATCTTCTGACTGCTGACTGCTGATTTCTGGCTGCTGATCCCCGCCACCTCATAACGCGGTCGGCCGATCGGTTGTCCTGCGCCATCGTAGGCCGGCAGGAACACTTTGGTGTCGAAGTTCCAAAAGCCAACATCCATGCGCAGCACCGCAGGCATAGACAAGGTATCGCTGATGCGCAGGCGATAACGATCAACAATGATTTCGCCGGGAATCCAGCGTGTGGTTTGCCACATGCCACCGCCGGGATAGGTGTCGAGTAGGGCAACCTGCTGGTTGTTGCGCCCGTACAGTCTGATGAATGCGCTGTCGTTCGTCCCGATCGGCTTCAGCCCCTGCCAGTACAGTGTGACGACAAATTCGCCGCCCGGCTCGATGCGGGTCTGCTCTGCTGTGTAGCCGATCCAGCGTATAGAATCGCCGAAGCGCACCTCTGTGCGCGTCAGCTCTGCTGGCAATTCAGATAGCTCGCTCAAACGAGGCGGCAGCGCATAGGCCGGCCTGATGTACACAAACGGCGCCAGCAAGGTCAGCGCGGCCAGCCCAACAGGAAGCGCCAACAGCGCCAGCCGCAAGCCGATCTGAGCGTAGCCACGCATTGCATAGTGCGTAGTGCGTATTGACCAAAAGCGCGCCAGGCCGATGGCCATGAAGCCGGCGATGACCGTGATGACGGGAAACAGCAGCCGGCCCTGACTGGCCAGCGTGATCGATGTCCAGCGCGCCAGTGCTGCCAACGCAACCGTCAACACGCCCAGGCACATCAGCGCGGCGATGTCGCGTGTCTGGATAGCGGACAGGCCAGCTTGTCGCCATGCGCGCATTCGGCGCAGGATAGCCGGCGCCAGTCCTGCGCCGGCCACAATCAGCGCAAGATCAAGCGCGACGTAAATCCAGTTCGCCATCGGGATGTTGACCGCGCCAAACAATCCCCAGTACGCTTTGCGAAAACCATCCCACTCGCCGATTAGCTCCAGCAGGGTGGGCAATCGCTCGCGCGGCCCGGCAATCAAAGCCATCATCGTAGTGCCGGTAAAGTCGCCATAGAGCAACTGGTTGCGGATGTACCACCAGCCGGCGATCAGCGCGACCGGCAATGCCACCAGAAGCACAGGGGACACAGCATTCAACAGGTCCGGCAATCCGGCCGGCGCAGCGGCGCGCCGCCAGCGCAACCATGCCACAATCACCAGCGTGATTGGGATGACAACTGCCAGCGCCAGCGCAGAGGACTTGGTGAGTGCGGCGCAGCCCAGCACGATGCCCAGAGCCAGCGCTCGGCCCGACGTGATGTCCCGGTTGACAAGACGCGCGCCCAATACCAGCCCGATTGACGACAACAGGGTCGCCAGTGTGTCATTGTTGACCGATGCGCTGATGAACACAAACATCGGGTTGAATGCAACCAATGCTGCTGCCAGCAGCGCAATGAAGTTGCGGTGGGGGGTATTGGGGCCGGCCAGTTCCTGCGCCAGCAGCCATGCGCACACCACGGTGACAGCGCCCATCGCCACGCCCAGCAGACGGATGATGTGCATGACCAGCACTGCGCCATGCCAGGGAAACTGCTCGGCCTCGGTGTGAATCAACTGGTTCCAGTTGTTGGTTGTGTCCGCCCGACCCAATCGCCCATGTGGATTGAACTGCGCCAGCGCGTAAAAGTCGCTGCGGTCGAATGGCTGCATGAACAACGCCATCAGCGCGTAATATAGGGGCGGCTGGCTGCCCTCTTGTTCGTAGAATCCGCGATTGTCCGGGTCTTGAATCGGCAGCCCGTTGCCCTGCGCCAGATGTTCGATGAGGGCGTAGTGTCTGACCTCGTCCGACACTTCCATGAAGGGCGAGGAGACGCTGTAGACAGCGCCCACGATCACAAACACAGCGACGATCACTATCAGGAGCCGGCGCGGCGTCAAGCGGACGTTCGGCGCGCGCGTGGGCGCATTGAGACTCGGCTTCATCTTCGATCTTGGTGAACTATAACCCACGCGGGACGCAACACGGTCGGAGCCGGTGTATGCCTGCTCTATGCCATAATCAGGCACGGCGCGATGTGTGCCGGCGATTCACAAGCACAACAAATCTCTGTTTTTGAAAGGGCTACACACATGATCAGAATTGTGACGGACTCGACTTGCGACCTGACTTCCGATCAAGCTAATCAACTGGGTATTGCAGCCATTGCTGCGCTGTATGTGCGTTTTGGCGATGACCAGTACCAGGATGGCATCACCATCAATCGTCAGCAATTCCACCAGTTGGTCAAGACCCATCCCAGCTTTCCCACCACCTCGCAACCCTCGATCGGCGACTTCGCCAAGATCTACGAGCAGTACAAAGGAGATGAGATTCTTTCGATTCACATCTCGCGTGATCTGAGCGGCACGATTGCCTCGGCGGAGGCCGCACGCGACTTGGTTGGGGCCAACGTGACGATCATCGACAGCCGGAATGTCAATGCCGGTCTGGCGCTGCTGGTCATCGAGGCTTGCCGGCTGGCAAAGTCCGGCGCCACTGTCGCGCAGATCAAGACACAGATTGAGGCGCTGGTGCCCCGCACGCGCCTGATCTTTGCCGTCGAGACGCTGGAGAACTTGCGACGCGGCGGCCGCATTGGTGGTGCGCAGGCCTTCCTCGGCAGCATGTTGCAGTTCAAGCCCCTCATCACGATCAAGGATGGCCGGGTCGAGCCGTTAGAGCGGGTGCGAACGATGTCCAAAGCAGTCGCCCGGCTGAAAGAGCTGGCGGCGCACGATCTCAACGGGCAGCCATATCGCCGGGTATGCTTCATGCACGCCGCTGCGCCGTCGGCAGCCGAGAACCTGAAGAATGCGCTTGCTTCGGAAGTGAAACTGGATGAGGCGCTGATGATCGAAGCCGGCCCGGTAATTGCTACCCATGCAGGCCCCGGCGCCGTGGGTGTGGCTTACATTGCCTAGTCGGCGCCGCGGCGCACGCAACACGGAATACACTATCCGCCATGATGCGCACCAAAATTGTTTGCACCCTGGGGCCGGCCAGCGACGACGAGCGCGTGCTGAGGCAGATCATCCATGCCGGCATGAATGTGGCGCGCATCAACTTCTCGCACGGGACGCAGGCCGACCATGCCCGCAGGATCGGCCTGGTGCGCCGGTTGGCGCAAGAGGAAGATGCCCAGGTCGCCCTCATGGGCGACCTGCAGGGGCCAAAGTTCCGCATTGGGGTTTTGCCGCCCGGCGGCGTGTTGCTGGAGGATGGTCGCCAGCTCACCCTGTCGGCCGGCCGGCCCTATGCCAACGACGGCGCGCTGCCGGTCATCCCGATGCCACACCCCGATTTCATCAGCGCCATGCGGGCCGGCCAGCGCCTGCTGGTGGATGATGGCGCGCTGATTCTGCGCGCAGCGGCCGATCCGGTTGGCGACTCGGTGCTGTGCGATGTGGTCAGCGGCGGGATATTAACTTCGCGCAAGGGCGTCAGCGCGCCGGGCGCCCATTTCACTATGTCTGCCATCACTGCCAAGGATCGCGCCGATGTGCAGTTCGCAGTGGAGCAGCGCCTGGATGCCCTTGCTCTGTCATTCGTGCGCAAGCATGAAGACCTGATCGAGTTGCGCGATCTGGTGCGCAGTCTGGGCGCCGATCCTGTCATCGTGGCCAAGATCGAGAAGCCCGAGGCGCTCGACGACTTGCCGGACATTCTGCGTGCAACCGACGTCGTCATGGTCGCGCGGGGCGATCTAGGTGTCGAGGCGTTGCCCGAACAGGTGCCGTTTCACCAGAAGACGATCATCCGCAGTTGTTTGAACGCCGGCGTGCCGGTGATCACGGCCACGCAGATGTTGCAGAGCATGATCGAGTTGCCGTCTCCTACGCGCGCCGAAGCCAGCGATATCGCCAATGCCGTGTTGGACGGCACTGACGCGGTGATGCTCAGCGGCGAGACAGCAGTCGGCAAATATCCTGTGGAGTCGGTGCGGGCGATGGCTAATATTGCGCACCATGCAGAAGAGCACGGCTGGATGGCTTGTCGGTCGCCGGCCTTTGCCCCGCAGCCGCCCGTACTCAGGAGCACTATGCCAGCCCCTGACGATGTCACCGAGGCGATCACGTCTGCGGCTGTAGAAATTGCAGATGGCGTGGGCGCTAAGGCAATTGTGTGTACCACGACCACCGGGCACACCGCTCGTATGATGGCGCGGCATCGCCCGGGCCGGCCTATTCTGGCGCTGACACCGCACTATCGCACGTTCCAGTTCACCGCTTTCATCTGGGGGGTGCAGGCAGTGCTGGCGCCCGTGTTCACCAGCACCGACGAGATGCTTGCCGTTGCCGCGCGCGTGGCTCAGCAAGAGGGCTACGCCGTGCCCGGCGACCTGATTGTCGTCACGGCTGGCCTGCCGCTAGGGGCCGGTATGGGCAAGACTAATCTCATCAAGGTGCACGAGGTCTGAACAATCTTGGACTTGCAATTTTGGATGTTGGACGGTTACCTGAGCTTGGCGCAGTCAAATTGCCAATCCCAAATCTAGAATCCAAAGTCTAAGATCCAAAATCCAAAATCCAGAGTCATTCGAGCGGTTCATCGCGGCTGATCAGGGGTTTAATCGGAGTGGTGCTGCCTGTGACACTTCTTTGGCCGTTCGCGCCGAGGTCGACCGGCTTTCTGGGCTGTGTCGTAGGCTGGCCGGACTGACCCGGTGCGCCTTTTTGTGGCGCGCGCAGTTCTGACTGGGTGGCGCGCAATTCTCCTGTCAAACGTTCGGCGGCTTTGCGCGCTGGAGGCGCTTCTGGCAAGTGATCATCCTCGGCCGGGGAGGGGGCCTGTTGCGGTTTGCCGGCGCCGATGCGATCGACAACACGCTCGATTGCGCCCCCCACTTTATCGAGCACAGCCCAGAGAGCCTCGCCGGGCGACATGCGCGCTGCGGCAGGAGTAGTATCCGCCGGCAGGGCCTCCTCCGCCGGCGCCTGCAACTGGCGCATCCTGCTGGGCCGGTCAATTGGCCGGGGCTGCGCCATAGCACGGTTTGGGATGGCCGTTGCCGGCGCTGCGCGGGTGGGCGGACGTGAGATCTGCCGCACAGCCGGCTTTTTGACCGCCGGCAGTTCGGGCGTGAGCGTCGCACCACAATATGGGCACAAATCCCAACTCAGATGAACAGCGCGACCACAGGCAGGGCATGGGTTGCGCAGTTTGGTGTGGCATGACGGGCAAAACTGCATGTCGCTGTCCACACGTCGGCCACAGGACGGGCAAAACTCCTGGTGCTCGATGCTTGCGAGGAGCGATTCTTCTTCCAACGCGCGCACATAGGCTTCAGCCAGGGTTTCGCGGGGCCGCAGCATGAAGTAGATCAGGATGCCGGCGACCGGCACCACAGCAACCATGACCGTTGCCAGGATCTGAACCAGCACATCGCGCGAGCGCGAGCGGATATCGCGAAAGGTCCATATGGCAAGACCCGCCAGCAGTGCAGCAGAAATGGCCCCAATCATGGCGGCGGCGGCGACGATCAGATTGCTGATGTTTTCGATCATTGTATAACTCCAACGCGATTATACTGGGGTGCGCAATATGAACGCGCTTGACACTGACGACCATGCGCGCGCCACAGACAAAAATGCTGACGCCGCGAACGGTCTGACAGGTGTGCCCTCTCTCCTCCCCCATGCTGGCCTGCCTGGCCCTGTTCGCCGGCGCCGTGTGCCATCTGCAAACAGCAATACCCCAAAAACTGAGGAAGAGAATCCGGAATACCGGCTTCTGATCTGCGACATTGCCGAAGGCGAACGCCCGCGTGAGCGATTCATGCAGGTGGGGGCTTCGGGTATGTCGCAACGCGAGCTGCTGGCGATCTTGTTGAGGCATGGGCCGCCCGGCGACGGCGTCATGGTGCTGGCTGATCGTTTGCTCAAAGAATTTGGTGGGCTGGCCGGCCTGGCGCGGGCCAGTGTGCAAGAGTTGCAGCGCGTGCGTGGGATGGGGCAAGTCAAGGCGATTGAAATCAAAGCAGCGCTGGAGCTTGGCAAACGTATGATATACAGCACGCCCGACCAGCGCCCCCAGATTAAAACGCCTGCCGATGCCGCGCAGCTCCTGATGCCTGAGATGGGATTTCTGGAACAGGAGGAAGTGCGCACGCTTCATCTTGACACGCGCAATCGGGTGGTGTCGATGTCTATGGTATACCGTGGCAGTTTGAATGCAGCGAGTATGCGTATCGGCGAGTTGTTCAAAGACGCCATTCGTAATAATTGCGCTTCGATCATTGTGGCGCATAATCATCCTTCTGGCGATCCCACCCCTTCAAGTGAGGATGTACGCGCGACGCGTTCTCTGGTCGAAGCCGGCAAATTGCTTGACATTGAGGTGCTCGATCATCTGGTCATCGCTCATAACGCCTATGTCAGCCTGAAGGAACGAGGACTGGGGTTTGAATGAGGTTGCCCGTGTCGACACTTCCGGGCCGGGCGGCTGTAAAAGGGGGCATCGCGCCGGCGGCGCTGCTCACCGGTGTTGTCCTGCTTGGCTTTTGTCTGCGCATTTTCCATCTTCAGACGCAGAGCCTCTGGTTCGATGAAGGCTGGTCGTGGCACCTGGCCAATCTATCGCTGGCAGAAATGGCCGCGGCGACGGCGGCTGATCGAAGCCCCCCGCTGTATTACGCGGTCTTGCATGTCTGGCTGAAGCTGGCAGGCGAGACGGAGTTCGCCATGCGCTATTTGTCGCTGATGGCTGATGTCACGGCCATTGCGCTGGCGTTGACGCTGGCGCGCGCGCTGTTTCGCCTTTGGTGGGGCGACGTAATTGGGACATGGAGGCCGGCGCTGGCAGCCGGGTTGCTGTATGCCGCATGCCCCTTTGCCGTGTGGTATGCCCAGGAAACCCGCATGTATGCTCTGGTGTCGGCATTGTGCACGTTGTCAAGCTACTGGCTGTTGAGATGGCTGCGCGTTGGCGGTTGGTCGGCCTTGGCAGCCTCGGCCCTTGCCTGGATGGCTGCTGCCTATGCCCACTATTACGCCGTCTTTCTGTTGCCGGCCCAGGCAGCGCTGGTGCTGTTTGCTATTGCGCTGCCCGGAAACCCTGCCCACCCCCCGCGTGGACAGCGGCTGTGGGATCGTCTGCGCGCCGGGCGGCGTGTTGCTTGGGGCTGGCTGTTTTCAGTGACGCTGGCCGGCCTGGGGCTTGTGCCGTGGTTGTTGACGGCGTCGCCCGGCTTTGCCTATGACGATGGTTTTGCTTTCCCGTTGAATGCGATTGATGTGCGACTGGCAGAGTGGGCGGCTGCGCTGGCCGGCGGGGGCGTGGCGCGCGCGCTGCCCGAAACCTGGTCGCTATTGGCCGGCGGCGCCGTGCTTGCGGCGGCGCTTGGGTTTGCTGTAGCCGGCCGCTCGCGCGAGCTGCTGGCGCTATTGGCGCTCGTTGTGTTGCCGGTGCTGTCGGCAGCGATTGCAGTGCGCCTCTTTTACCCCTATCGTTCGGTCTTCCATCCGCGCTATCTGATCTATGTTACGCCACCGGCGTGCGTCTTTCTGGCGGCGATGGCCGGCGGGGGCGCCGGTGTATTGCCTCGGGCGCGGAAGGGTGCTCCTGTCCTGGGCTGCATGTCGGTCGCGCTGGCCGGCGTGTTATGGGCGCCGGCGCTGGCTGCCAACTACTTTGATCCTGCCGTCGCCCGCGACAATGTGCGGGCAGCCACACAGCATGTTGTCGAAGCGCTGCAGCCCGGCGATCTGGTCGTCATGTCGCGTGACAACTTCGCCGTGCGATATTACTATCCCATGTTTGCCACGCAACGCGCTGGAGATGTCTCTGCACAGGCTGCGCGCTTGATCGCCATGCCCGCCGGCCTGCACGGCGTGCTGGCTGATGACGCCCAACTCATCAATGTCATCAACGCGGCACGGCCCAACCGTGTGCGCCTGCTGCTTTGGCAGGATCATGTGGTTGATCCTCAGTCGATCGTCGAGTCAACCCTGTGGCCGCATGGCTATCAGATCGGCGAATACAATTTCGCTTCCATTCGCCTGCCGTTGTATCAACTGACCCGTCTACCCATCCAGGGCCTGCCATGGCAGCTCGTGAGCGCTACGTTTGACGATCAGTTGGAATTGACCGGCTTCTGGGCGTCATCGCAGGCGTTTGCCGGCGACTGGTTCTATGTCGTGCTGAACTGGCGTGTCCTGCGGACGCCGGCGACAGATTACCGCGTGTTTGTGCATGTGCTGGATGCCGACGGTCAGATGCGATTTCAGAAAGACAAACAACCGCTGAACGAGTTGTTACCGACTTCGCGCTGGCCGGTAGGGCAAATGGTGCGTGATGCGTATGCCACAGTCGTGCCCTCAGAGTTGCCGGCAGGTGATTATCAAATTGTGATGGGCGTTTACGATGCGAAAGGCGTTCGCCTACCGGTTCGTTCGAGCCGTGCGACGCAAGCCGGCGACGCTGTGTTGCTGGGTGTGGTGCGGGTGACGCAGCGATGATGGAGGCAACCGCGCTTCTCGCCAGGATCAATGCAGCCTTTCGCTCGGCCACGCAGCCGCTCGCGCGTTCGGCCGTCAATCGGCGCGAGCTGGCATGTATGACCGGCCTGACCCTGCTGGCGCTGGTGTTGCGCGCCGCCGACGTGATGGGGCGCAGCCTGTGGCTGGATGACGGCGTTACCCTGTTGCGCCTCGCGTCGTCGTGGCCGGATAACCTGCTCAATATCGTCTATCTGTACGATGTGCCGACGATCGACACGCACCCCCCGCTATATTTCGTGCTGCTCAAGGCGTGGGTGGTCTTTGCCGGCCAGAGCGAATTCGCGCTCAAATGGGTGTCAGTGCTGGCGGGCGTTATCGTCGTGCCGCTGACCTATAGCCTGGCCCGGCGCATGTTCACGCCGGCAACCGGCGTCTTGGCCGGGGTGACCGCGCTCCTTTCGCCCGCCATTCAATGGTACAGCCACGACATTCGGATGTACTCCCTGGTGGTGGCGTTGTCGGCGCTAACAACCTATGCCATGTGCCGACTGATCACACCCAGGCCAACCGATCGCTGGCTGCGACGCCGGATACACGCCTGGATTGCGTGGGGCATGCTGACGTTTCTATCGATCAGCACGCATTACTCATTCGTCGGCCTGGCACTTGCTCATCTTGTGTTTGTTGCCATTGTGTTGATGCAGCGCATGGCCGTGGAAAATGAGGCGGCGCGCCGGCGCTTGATCCGGCGGATGGTAGTTGCCGGCGCGGTGATTGTGGCTCTCTGTCTGCTGTTGCTGCCGTTCGTGCAGCTGACTGTGACGCGCTTGATCGGGGGCCGCGAAGCCGATTACCATTTTGTGCCGCTCGACGTAATAGTGGCCAGTATTGTGGCCGGCCACACTTTCGGCATGAATGCCACAGACCCCACTGCCGGCCTGGCAACGTGGTTGTGGGTTGCTGTGTGCCTGGCAGGTGTGCTGGCGCCGTCGAACGGCGCGCAGGCTGGCCGTTCCCGGCTTGATCGGCTGTTGCTGGGATTGTCCGCGATAGGACCGGTGCTGGTGTGGTTTGGCCTATCGTTCATCAAGCCTAATTTCCAGGGCGTACGTCATCTGATTCTGGTGTTGCCATTCGTGGCGATTGCCCTCAGCCGGGCCGTGACGCTGGCGCTGGACGCGGGACGCCGCCATCTGCAGGCCGACCACCACGGGCGGGGATGGGCCTGGACGGCCGGCGGCATTGTGGGCATCGCTGCCCTGTTGGTGACCCAGGGCTACGGCAATCTGCGTCAGTTCGAGCGTACACCTGATTGGCACGATGATTGGCGCGGCCTGGCGCGATATGTGACCGACCACTGGCAGGAAGGCGACGTGCTTGTCTTTGGCTCGCCGCTAGAGGCTGCCACTGTGTCACTATACGCGCCCGATCTGGCGAAGGCTGTGCCGCCTACCCGTGATCTGGTGCGGCGGTATCGCCGCGTCTGGCTGACCAATTCAACTATCACGCGACTGGGCGAAGATCAAGTGTCGTACGAATGGCTGCTGCAAAACGGACTGCGTCGCAAACAGGTGTTCTTCCCGGCCCGCACCCGTTTGATTGAACTGCAGTTATTCGAGCTTCAGTCGCCGGTGTATGACCGGCTCCCCGTTTCGGCAAAGCCCCTGTCTTCGCCAGAGCCGGCCGGCTTTCCTGCCCTGGTCGGCTACGAGATCAAACCGGGCAATCCGCGCAATCCTCAGCCTAATCTATGGCTGTCACTGTACTGGAAGAAAGGAGTCCAGCGCGACGTGCAAGATATCTTTGTGTCGTTGCGCTTCAGCGATCAAAGCGGCCAGGTCTGGTACGACTGGTTTGTGCCGGCAGAGCTGGAATCTATGCCAGACGATCTGAGCGCCGATGCGATCTTCCGGGTGGACTATTTGATCCCCGTGCCGCTGGGGTTGCCTTTCCAGTCTTATCGCTTGCAGCTTGCCCTGCGGGCCGGCGTCAAAACAGAGGTGTTTCAAGCCATGGAGTTCGATCTGATGCCGGATGAGGTGCGCTGTTGCGTGCGCATCTTGCGCTGGCCGGCTGCTCCGCCTGCGCCTCCTGTATGGAGCGCAGACGGCGTCACGTTGCTCAAGGTGGAATACAAGCCGGCCATCTACGCCGGCGAGATTCTGCCCGTGGTGTTGACCTGGCGGCTCGACAAGCCCACCAATCGTCCCTGGCGCACGGTTCTCTCGTTCAGCGGATTGCTCGGCAGCAGTGTGGTGACCGCCACCGGTGTCACCGGAGACGGATTGACACCCATTGGTGGATGGCCGGCCGGCCAACCTGTGCGCGACATGCAGTCTCTCCCGCTGCCTTTTGAGACGCGCTCTGGTCTATATCGCCTGGACATGGAAATGCAGACTGAAGACGGTCGCGTGATCGGCCGTGCGCACCTTGGCATGCTTGAGGTTAGAGACTATCCGCACACGCCGGTGGCAACCGACATTCCCAATCGTGTGAATGCGCGCGTCGGCGAATTGCGGCTACTGGGCTATAGCGTGAGCCAGCCTCCGGCGCGCTCCATACCCCTCGATATCTACACCTACTGGCAAGTCGAATCACCGGTCGCACGGGATGGTGTGATTTTCTTGCATGTGATCGACCCAGATGGTCGATTGGTCGCCCAGGATGACAATCCGCCAGAATACGGCAGGCGCTCTACGCTGACCTATCGCCCAGAGGATGGCATCGCACAACTGCATCGCATCATCCTGCCCTTTCTTGCGCCGGAAGGCGAATACCGCCTGTATGCCGGCATCTATAATCGCAGCGACATTGTGCGCTGGCCGGCGTCTCAAAATGACGCGCCGGCCCGGGACAATCTGGTATATCTAGGCAGCTTCACACTCGCGCCGCATAACAGACTCTATCTGCCTGTTGTGCGCAATCAAGGCGAATGAACAGAATTGAGACTGCAATGCGCTGTGTGCTTTGCTGGTTGCGAATGATGACGGCAATTTTGTGTTGTGGGATGGCATTGGGTTTCAGACCGCCCCAAGCCGCCGCGCAGACTGTGGATAAGGCAGACGCCCTGTCCCAGATCAATCGGGCCAGGATTCTCAACGGCGCATCGCCGCTGGCGCTCAACGCAGCTCTGGAAAAGGCTGCCCAACGCCACAGTCAGGACATGGCCGATAAGGGGTTCCTGGACCACATTGGCTCCGATGGCTCAAAACTCGACGACCGAGTGCTGGCAGCCGGCTATTCCTCGTGGATCGGTCAGCGCGTGTGGGCCGAGCTGGTTTATGCCGGCGACGGCAGTTTTGCCGAGGCCCTGGCCTTTTGGGTGTCAGATAACGCACAGAAACGCATTCTCCTCGACTCGCGCTTCCGCGAGATCGGCATTGGCGTCGCACTAAACACTAGCCCGGCCGGCGTGACCACTGCCTATTGGGCGCTGGTGTTGGGCGCGCAACCCAATGCGCTGCCGGTGTTTATCAATGACGGCGCGGTCGTGACCAATCTGCCCCAGGTTGCCATCCGTCTGACCCAGGAGACTGTGGCGCCCGAAGGCGAAGGCAATTCGATTGGCAGGGCAATTGAGGTGCGCATCAGCGCCGACCCCGGCTTTGCGGGCGCTGTCTGGCAACCGTGGGAGATGCTTTTGCCTTTCACATTCGACGACACACCCGGCCTGAAAACGATCTATGTGCAATACCGCGATGCAAGCGATCGCATGACAGTTTCGACGGCCAGCATCCAATACAACCCCAGCAGCGCGCCGGTGGTGATTGCCGTCGGCCCTGGCGCACAAGACGGCCTTCAGAATACGCCGGGAAACACCGCTGAGACGGCTACTGCACCAGCTCCTGTTGGCGCGGCTAATCAACATGCCGTGCAGCCGGTTGCAGATGCAACTGCCAGACCGACGCCAGACGCGACTGCTGCCGGCCAGTCGCTCGTCGCGGTGGTTTCACCTGCGCCGAATAACCCGCCTCCCATGCCGACAACATCAATTAATGCCGGTGCAACTGCTCAGCCTGATTTGACCGGCGCTCCGGCTCCGGCTGATGCTCTATCTCGCCCAGATGCCACCCTGCCGGATTGGGTGCTGCCGGGGGTTGCTGTGGCCCAGGCAATGGTCATTGTGCTTGGTCTGCTGGCGCTTCTGCAGCGCAAACACCTATGATTTTCGTAGTGGTAGCGCATGGATTTGCCGGTGAGGTGGCAGACCGCCTTCGTTCGGCGGTCCCGAATGCCCACCTGCGCATTTTTGATACTCACGATCTCGGCGATATTCCGCCCGCACTGCTGGCTGAAGCGGAAGTGTTATATACCGCCGGCGATTTGCCTGCGCCCGAGGCGGTGCCGGCGCTTCGATGGGTGCAGGCGCACTCTGCCGGCGTCGACAGCATGATTCGCCATCCGCTATTTTTGCGCGCCGAACAATCCGGCCGGCCTATCGCATTGACGACGGCAGCCGGCGTGCACGGGCCCAATATCAGCGAATATGTGCTGCTGATGATGCTGGCTTTTGCCCACCGCTTGCAGCGCGCCTTTGAGATGAAGCAGCGTCGCGTGTGGAGCAACGATCGTCTGGCCTTCTTGCCGGCCGAACTACATGGCGCAACCGTAGGCGTCATCGGCTATGGAGGAATTGGCCAACAAGTGGCGCACCGGTGCCAGGCATTTGGTATGCGCGTGCTGGCAATGCGTCATTCGGCATCCCCTGCGCCGGTGCAATCGGGCGTCGAGTTTGTGGCGCGCGACAATCTACACGCATTATTGTCTGCCGCGGACTATGTGGTGCTGGCCGTGCCACTGTCTCCTCAGACTTATCACATGATCGACCGTGATGCGATTGCCTGCATGAAGTCGGATGCTGTGCTGGTGAATATCGGGCGGGGCGCTGTGGTGGATGAAGCCGCGCTCATCGATGCCCTCAGTCACAAGCGTATCGGCGGCGCGGCCCTGGATGTTTTCCAACAGGAGCCGTTGCCGGCTGATAGCCCGCTGTGGCGACTGGACAACGTGATTTTGACGCCGCATATTGCCGGAATCACGCCTAAATATGATGAACGGGCCGCGGCGCTATTTGCCGACAACCTACGCCGCTATGCCGCTGGTCGGCCGTTGCTCAATCGCGTTGACTTCGCGCGAGGATACTGATCACGATGAAGTTATCTGTTGTCATGCCGGTGTTCAACGAGGCCGGCACCATTGCTGAAATTTTGCGCCGTGTCGATGCAGTGCCGATCGAAAAAGAGATTGTTTTGGTGGATGATTGCTCGCGCGATCAAACTCCCGACATCCTAAAATCGCAGACGCACATCCGCAACCTGCGCGTTATCACACACGCGGTCAACGGCGGCAAAGGCGCAGCGATTCAAACCGCGCTAGAACATGTGACCGGCGACATTGTGGTTATTCAGGATGCCGATCTCGAATACGATCCGAATGACTTCCACGCGCTGGTGACGCCGATTGTGAACGGTCAAGCCAAAGTGGTGTATGGCGTGCGATCGCTGATTTCGCAGAAGTGGTATATGGCAGCCGGCAACAAGTTCCTAACCCTGGTCACCAATGTGCTATACGGTTTGCGCATCCACGATATGGAGACCTGCTACAAAGCCATGGCCCGCGAGGTGGTGCAGGGCCTGAAGCTGGAATGCCGGCGCTTCGATGTAGAAGCCGAAATCACAGCCAAGATCGCCCGGCGCGGCTACAAGATTGTGGAAGTGCCGGTGCACTACACGGCGCGGCACGAACACAAGAAGCTATCGCCGCTGGACGGCTGGCCGGCCATCCGCGCGCTTCTAAAATACCGGTTTGCGAAGCTGTAGCGGCGATGCCACCCCACGCTTGCCCATGCCGACTGCCAGGGGGGCGTTTGCTGAGCATTGGGCGCGTGCGTTTGCCCTCGGCGTTCACTCCTCCCTCATCACAGCTCATAGTACAGATAGAACTCGTAGGGGTGTGGGCGCAGGCGAATCGGGTCAATCTCGTGGCTGCGCTTATAGCTGATGTAAGTCTCCAGTAGTTCAGTCGTGAACACGCCGCCCTTAAGCAAGAAGTTGTGGTCGGCTTCGAGAGCGGCTAGCGCCTCCTCCAACGAGCTGGGAACAGTCTTGATGCCGGCCTTCTCCGCCTGCACCAGTTCAGACATATTTTTGTCCATCGGCGCGCCAGGATCGATCTGGTTCTCAATCCCGTCCAGCCCGGCCATCAGCATTGCGCTGAACGCCAGATAGGGGTTGCACAGCCCGTCTGGGCAGTTGAACTCGACGTGTTTGGCCTTCGGGTTTTGGCTGTGCATAGGGATCCGACAGGCTGCCGAGCGGTTGCGCTGCGAATACGCCACCTGCACCGGCGCTTCACAACCCGGCGCCAGCCGGCGGTAAGAATTCGTGGTCGGCGATGTGAGGGCCAGCAAGGCCGGCGCGTGCTTCAGCAAGCCGCCGATGTACCACAGCGCCATTTGTGAAAGACCGGCATAACCTTGCGGATCGGCGAACAAGGGCTGGTCGCCTCGCCACAAGCTCTGGTGGCAGTGTAAACCAGAGCCGTTTTCGGCAAACAGCGGCTTCGGCATAAATGTGGCCGTCTTGTCTTCGCGTTCGGCCACATTGTGAACCACGTATTTGCAGGTCAGCAAGTGGTCGGCCATGCGTGTGAGCGACGAGAACTGCAGCTCGATTCTGCATTGGCCGGCGGTGGCGACCGCGTGATGGTGCGCCCCTACGTTGATGCCTAATGACAGCAGGGTCATCGTCATCTCTGTGCGGATTCTCTGCAGCGAATCCAGCGGCGACACGGGGCAATACCCTTCCATGTAGCGCGGCCGGTGGCTGAGGTTCGGTTTGCTGTCGTTCTGGCGGCCGCTATTCCACACGCCCTCATCACTGTCGATGAAGTAATAACCCCTATGCTGATTCTGGTCGAATCGCACCGAGTCGAACACAAAGAACTCTACCTCTGCACCAAAGTAGATCGTGTCGGCGATGCCGGTGCTCTTCAAGTAGGCTTCGGCTTTTTCGGCCACGTAGCGCGGATCGTGGGCGTGCATCTCGCCAGAAATCGGATCTTTGATGTTGCAGATCAGCGACAGGGTAGGGGCGCCGGTCGAGAACGGGTCGATGACCGCTGTGGCCGGATCTGGGATGAGCAGCATGTCGCCCTGCTGGATGGCTTGCAGTCCACGAATCAGTGAGCTGTCAAAACCAAGACCTTCGGCAAACACGTCTTCGTTAAGCCGGTTGACCGGCACAGTCAAGTGATGCCACTGGCCTGGCAAATCGACGAATTTGACATCGACCTGGGCGATTTTCTTGGAACGCGCAAATTCCAGGACATCCGATGCTGTCTTTAGCGGCGCTGCTGGCGCATACCCGCCACTCGGCAGGGATTCGGCTGGCACAGACAATTTCTCGCTCATGTATGGTGTCTCCTTGTGCGTCTTGTCATTCAAACAGATTGATCAGACTTTCGGCCGCACCGAATGCGCGTCGCGCAGCCTCCGCATTGAGCGGCTCAAAGGCGCTCGCAGGCCCAGCACCTGCTGCTGCTATGCCCAAAAAAAGAGGTGATGGCATTTGCGTTTCTGCGAAGCCATCACCTCTGGGTGACTCAATGAATCGTGCAACTCTATGCGCCGGCCGACGATATACTCAGCCGTAAGTACAAGCCGCGATTATATGTTGCCGGTGCGTTTCGTCAAGTCAACGACCGCATGGCCGCGCGGCGGTCTGGCCCTCCGGCCGGCGGGATGTATCAACGATAATCGAAATCAGCCGCGCAGCACAGGCGCGCGCCAGCAATACACATCTTTGACCGAGCAAAAATATGGCAAGAGCATTTTGCAAGTTGCCGGGCTGGATGACAATGCTTGTTCTGGTTAGCGTTACAGCCGGCACCGCAATTGTCTTCTCGGTCGAGCCTGCTGTGGGATCATTGCCCCATCTGGCCCCGGCCGCCCGGCCGCTCTCATCCGCTCGTATCCAATCTCATCTGCCCACTCTGGCCGATTTCTGGGAAGGCGCCGCTCATTTCGTCGTCGATGAGCCTTACACCGGCCTGCCGATGGGCGAATCGGACACCGTGATCGCCCCGAACGGCGAATGGTGGTCCTATGTTCACGCCAGTGATCGTTCCGCAGGAGTGCGCGATTCGTGCGGTCAGCCGGTAGAGTTCCCTGGCTGTGTCGTTATCTATCGCAGCCGGGACGACGGCCATCATTTCAGTCTCGACAAGCCGCTCTGCCAGTTTGCCTGCCGGACTTGCCCCTGCAAGCCAGAGCGCGATCACGTCTTTCAACAGCAGTACCCGCGCGTGTATCGATACCAGGGCGAGTGGTGGATGGCCTACGAGCTGGGCGCCAGCGTCATGCTGCGCGTTTCGCGCGACGGCGTGCGCTGGGGCGAAGCCGTCCGAGTGACAGGCACAGGCGTGTGGTCAAAGCTGAATCGTTCATGCCAGCCGTATGAGGAGATTGGCCCGCATCACTTCGCCACGACCCCCTTCGATTGCCTGGCCGGAGCTCCCCCTGGCCTGTTTATTGCAGATCAGACGCTGTATGTGTTTGTGGGGATGGGACAAAACCCCGGGCACATGGGCTGCCTGAAAGCGGCGCTTAGCCCCACGCCGCGTGGACTGCGCAATCTTGCCGGATTGCGTTTCAAGCCTTGCGCCGACAATCCCCTGTTCACCGGCGCGCAGTACTACGGTGACTCGACGGACAGGGGCGCAATGAGCAATCCTTACTTCGACCATCGCACCATCTCTTCCGCCGAAGTGACGCGCGTGGATGACCGCTACTACATGCTGTTCGAGGGCACGCGCGGGCCAGGGCCAGGGGACGCGGGCGACAGTCAGTTTGGGTTGGGGCTGGCGCGCTCGGTCACCGGCGCAATCGACGGGCCGTGGGAGGAATTTCCCGGCAACCCGATTCTGGTGGATCTGCCCGGCAATATCGGGCTGGGTCACGCCGATCTGGTGACGGACAACGCCGGCGTGACTTTCTTGTTCACCTCACTCGACGGCGTGAGCCGCAGCCGGCTGCGACTGGTGTGGCGGTGATCTTATAGGATGATGGCCTGAGCCGTCCGTCCGGCCACGTTCAGGCGCGTGCCCGGCTGCGCGTGCGCCGATCGCACATAGCCCAGTGCAGCAGCGCCAACCGGCGAAACGCTGGTGATCACCCCCACTTCTGCGCCCTCGATCAGCAGGCGGTCATTGCGCTGGGGGCGCGTGTCGCTTACGCCGATCAATTGCAGACGGGCCAGCTTCTTTGCCAGTTGACCGCGCGACTCCATGCGCGCGATGATCTCCTGGCCGATGTAGCAGCCTTTGGTAAAACTGATTGCGTCCAGCAGGCCGGCTTCGAGCGGAATGTAGTCCTCGTTGATCTCGTTGGGGAAAGCAGGATAGCCGGCAGTGATGCGCAAGTGTTCATATTCACCAACAGGGCCAGGGGCCTGAGGGATCGGTGCGGTTTGCCCGATCCAGTAATAGCCGGCTCCTTCCAACGGCGCCACTTTCACCAGTTCAGCGCGATGGGCGTAGCGTGGCCAGCTTGACGCGCCGGGGTGAATGGCGTCCGCCCACACGTCTGCGCCCGGCCCAAAGATTCCCCAGATCGGTGCAGTCTCGCTCGCATCGGCCACCTGAACATCGTCGTTGAAAAGGATGTACTTGCGCAGCCAGCGCAGCAGGCGCTGTTGATTGCCGCCGCCACAGATCAGCGTTAGTGCGTCCGCAGTGGCCAGCACAATGACGTGATCGACCATGCGGCCGATTGGGGTGGTGAAAACGGTGGCGCGCCCCTGGCCGGCGCTGAGCGCGCGCATGTCGCCGGTGGACATGCGGTGGACGAAATCCAGGCGCGTGCTGCCCGTCAGGCGCAGCCGGCCAAATCTGTCAGACAGATCAAACACATACATGACAACACGACACACTCCCCGGCGCAATGCCAAGCGCTATGGCTTTTGCAGCATGGCGGCAATTATCGCCCGGCAAGCGGCATCCTGTTCGGCTACCTGCGACAACACCAAATCTGCGATGGAATGACCGCGCGCCCAGCGGTATTTGCGCCTGTCAATCAGGTCCACCTCGCTCCACCCGGCGAGCCGCCTCAACAATTGCCGATGCGCGCCGTGATGGTCGGACAGCACCAGGTGCAGCGGGCGGTTTTTCAGTGCGTCCGACAGAGTGTCAAGTTCTGCCGATTCCTGCGCGCCGGTGTTGCCCGATTCGCCCAGAATTGCGTGAAGCTCAGGGGGCTGCCGGCCGCGTTCTGCGCTGAACAGCAGTGTGACCACGCGCGAGACGCGCACGGCCAGGACGGCCAGTATGTCTTTGACGCAGTAGCCGCCCTGGCCGGCAGCCAGGAATTGCTCTGGTGTAAGCGGCTCGATCAGGCCGTTGAGTGCAGCGCGTTCTGCCTCAAGCCGGCTGAGCACGTCTTGTTTGTTCACTTCTCGGCGTGGTCACGCTCAATATAGGCGAGGATGTCGGCCATCTGCTGCACGCTCAACACCGTGGAATAGTTGAGCGGCATCAGATTGGGCTGGAAGCCTTCCACGATCACGGCGTTGGGCTGCACGATGCTTTGATACAAGTAGGCTTTGGCCGACAGGCCGGCAGGATTACTGGCCGAGCGCGTCCACAGGCCATAGAACGAGGGGCCAACCAGGCGCTGATCCTTTTGCAAACCATGGCAGGCGTTGCAGCCAATGGAGGCGAACAGTTTGGCTCCGCTGTCGGCGTCGCCGACTGGCAGTTGCCCAACGATGGCTTCAAAGTCGCCGCTAGTGGGCAGCGATGTCAGTGTGCCGGCTGTGGCAGACCGGCTTTCGCCGGCTGCGCCGGTCTGAGCGCCGGCTTCAGAGGTGGGCGCGGCTGCTGCGTCGGCAGCCGGCGCCTCCGAAGCCGGGCGGACAAAAAGCGCCGCCAGGATATACACCACAATGAATCCTGCAGCGGCAATCACAAACGGCTCCCAGTTGGGGCTGAGCTTGATTCGCTTGCGCGGCACAGAAACCCAGGCGATCTGCTCTTTGTCCAGCTTGGTGATTACATCGGCGGGCGGCATGTTTTTGCCCAGGAAGCGACTAACGCCGGCAGCAATTGCCGAGATCACGATACCACCAACCACAACCGCTGCTACCAGGGCTGCAATGGTGATCACAGTCACCAGTGTCAGGTCGACAGCGCCGTCGGCTGCAGACTGCCCAGGCGACGCAGCCACAGCCGGGCCGGCGCCGAATGTCAGAAAAACTGCTATCGAACTTACAAAGCCAGTTTTAATCACAGCAATACCTCCAAACGGCCCCAAGTATACTGGCACATCAGCCGTTTGTGATGCTATTCACAAACGTCGCAAACAGGTTCATCATGTCAGTCCGGCTCTCCGACATTTCTTCAGGATGCCATTGCACCCCGACAACGAATCGTTTGCCCGGCATCTCGATTGACTCGATGACCCCATCGTTCGCGCGCGACGTGACGACAAAGCCTTGCGCAACCCGTTTGACCGCCTGATGGTGAAAGCTGTTGACGCCGACCTCGCTGGCTGTCAGCATTTGCGCCACCCGCGACCCCGGCTCGACGCGCACAGTGTGCAGAACCTCATCGCGCGCGGCCCCATCGTAGTGCCCGTTGTGCCGCACCGGGGTCGGCCATTGTGACGGAATATCTTGGATCAGTGAGCCGCCGAGCGCCACATTCAGCGACTGAATGCCTCGGCAGATGCCGAACAGCGGTTTGTCGTCGGCAACTGCCCAACGCGCCAGCAGGCATTCGGCGCGGTCACGATCGGGGTCGATGCCGGCGGTCTTTTCGTGTGGGGCTTCGCCGAACAGGGCCGGATCGACATCAGCGCCGCCGGTCAGCATGACACCGCCGGCAAGCTCATACAGCGTGCGCAGGTTGCGCGCGTCCAGCGTCACCGGGGCCAACAACGGGGCAGCACCGGCGCCGATCAGCGAACGTACATAGTTCTTGCCCATCGAGAATGCGCGTCGCTGATCGTCTTGAATTGCAGTGGGAATCAGCACCAGGGGTCCAGACATGGTTGTTTGTGTAATCTCCAGGCCAGATGATCGGCGCGAGTATAAATCGGTCATCAAGGGGCTGCAATGCGCAGGTTGGATTGCTGGCGCCAACCGGCCTCAGTCGTTGTGCTAGCTGGCGCTTTTGTTGCTCTGTAATAAGATGGGCTTTGGAGGACCACGATGTCAATCCAACCCTTAACCCAATCGAGTATTCCCAAAGACCTCGAAATTGCGCAGGCAGCGCGACTGTTGCCCATCCGCGACATTGCCATGCAAGCCGGCCTGCGCGAAGATGAGCTTGAACCCTACGGCCACTACAAAGCCAAAGTGCGCCTTGGGGTGCGCGATCGTCTGGCCCACCGGCCCAACGGCAAGTACATCGTTGTCACCGCCATTACCCCAACCCCGCTTGGCGAGGGCAAGACGGTGACCACAGTGGGTCTGTCACAGGCGCTGCACTACACGGGGCGCAAAGTGTTCACCTGTCTGCGCCAGCCCAGCATGGGACCGACCTTCGGCATCAAGGGTGGAGCAGCCGGCGGCGGCTACGCTCAGGTGGTGCCGATGGAGGACTTCAACCTGCATCTCACCGGCGACGTTCACGCCGTCGGCGCGGCGCACAACCTGCTGGCGGCTGCGCTCGACGCGCATCTGTTTCACGGCAACGCGCTCAACATCGACCCGTATGCCATCCTCATTAACCGTGTGGTAGACATCAACGACCGTGCGCTGCGCAATATCATCATCGGTCTGGGCGGCAAACAAGATGGCGTGCCGCGCCAGACTGGCTACGACATTACGGTCGCCTCGGAAGTGATGGCCATTCTCGCCCTGGCGACCGGCCTCGACGATCTGCGCGCGCGACTGGGCCGCATGATGGTTGCGCTCGACAAGGCCGGCAATCCCATCACAGCCGAGCACCTCAAGGTCGCCGGCGCGATGACTGTGCTGATGAAAGATGCGCTGATGCCCAACCTGATGCAGACGCTGGAGCATTCGCCCGTGTTCGTACATGCCGGCCCCTTTGCCAACATCGCCCACGGCAATAGTTCCATTGTGGCCGATCAAATCGCGCTGAAACTGGCCGATTACGTGGTGACCGAAAGCGGTTTCGGCGCCGACTTGGGCATGGAGAAGTTTATGGATATCAAGTGCCGCGCCAGCGGTCTGAAGCCGGATTGTGTGGTGCTGGTGGCGACGGCGCGCGCGCTGAAGATGCACGGCGGGGCCGGCAAAGTTGTGGCCGGCAAGCCGCTGCCGCCGGAATTGATGAATGAAAACTTGCCGGCGCTAGAGCGCGGCTGCGCCAATTTGACGCGCCAGGTGCAAAACGCGCGCAAGTTTGGCGTGCCGGTTGTGGTGGCCATCAATCACTTCACCACAGATACGCCGGCCGAGATCGAATTGATCCGCCACAAAGCGATTGAGGCCGGCGCACAGGGCGCTTATCTGTCCGATGTATGGGCGCAGGGTGGGGCAGGCGGCGTCGAGCTGGCCGAGGCAGTGGTCGCGGCCTGCCAGCGGCCGGCCCAATTCCGTTTTCTGTACACCTGCAATGAGCCGATCAAGGAGAAGATCGAGATCATTGCCCGCGAGATGTACGGCGCGGCCGGCGTGGAGTATGCCCCGGAAGCCGAGCAGCGTATCAAACAGTTCACGCAACTTGGCCTGAACGGCCTTCCCATCTGCATGGCCAAGACGCACCTCAGCCTGTCGCACGACCCGAAGTTGCTTGGCGCGCCCACCGGCTTTACTTTGCCTGTGCGCGACATTCGCGCTTCGGTCGGCGCGGGATTCCTGTATCCGCTGTGCGGCGACATGCGCACCATGCCGGGCCTGTCTGCCCATCCGGCGTATGAAAATGTGGATCTGATCGATGGCAAAGTCGTCGGACTATTTTGAAAAGGGCTGTGATCGCCACTGCCAAACGCATATCCCACTCTCAAATGGGATAGCGCCGCCGAGGCATTGATTGAGCCGGCCCGCTTGCTGAAGCTGATCGACGTGATCGACCGTTGTGTGGTGTGCTTTTTTAGCATGTGCTGGAGGATGTGATCGCCAGCCGGCCTGTGGGTGGCGCTCACATCCTGCGCAGCGAGATCGGGGAGCACCCACTCTGTGAGATAGAGATAGAGATAGACGGCGCGCGGCTGGCGTTTTTTCGCCCTGGCGTGGGTGCGCCGCTGGCAGCCGGCCTACCGGAGGAAGCCGTCGTGCTGGGATGCCACAAGTTTGTCGCCTGCGGCGGGGCCGGCCTGCTCGACAGCGCGCTGGCCGTGGGGCATGTCATCGTGCCGGCCTCGCTGGTGCGCGATGAGGGCGCCTTGTGCCACTCCCTGCTGCCGGCGCGCGAGGTGAGGTCTGTAGTACGAACCAGTTCAGCGAAAGTTGCACGGGAGACTTGGACTGCAGGACAGCTCTACTGCACCTGAATAGCCTGCAACAGCACGATGCCGCTGCGCACGCTGCCCCGGCCCGGATCGAGCACGGGCAGCCGGCCCTGATCGTCGTAGAGCAGAATGCCGACCTGATAGGCGCCGGCCCCAAGGCCGGCCGGAATAACCAGCGAATAAGTGTCGAACACCACGGTATTTCGCCCCCAGGTGTTGGTGGGGGATGGCGTGCCGTTGTGGCGCGGCTCCCGGTCTTCGCCTTGGGCCACAATCTCGCCGGCGCTCGAAAGCAGGTACCAGCCGACCTTGTATCCCTTGTTCACCGCTGCCGTGGCGCGCCAGTTCACGCTGAACTGAAGGGTCTGGCCGGGAATATAGGTATCGCGGCTGAATTTGGCCCACTCCAGCAGCACGGGCGAGAGATCGGCCTCGATCGGCACCCGGCCGCCGGTGCTCACGGTCAGCACCAGGGTGCTGCTGAGAGCCAGCCGCGAGCCAGGAGGCGGATCGCACGCCAGGATGACATTCTCCGGCTCGAACGCAACGGATTCGGACACTGCCACACGCCAGCCCACATCACTCAGGGTTTTTCTGAGCGAGTCGTCGAGCACACGCCCCACCAGATCAACTGGCACGTGTTGAGATTGGGCCGGCATACTCACCGCAAATGTGATCGAAACGTTTCTGGATGTCTGGGTGCCGGGTGGGGGACGTTGTCCGAAGACAATTGGTTCGCGCACGTTGGGATCGGGGTAAGTCTCGACGGCAGGCGCCTGCAGGCCCAACAAGCTGGTGCTCCGTTGGGCTTCCTCTAGGTTCAGGCCGATAAAGGACGGCAGCACAAGCGTTTCAGGGGTTATGGCGATGATAATGGTGGGTGTGAAGACGGTTGCACCACCAGGCCGAGACGTAGCACCTCCTGCCGGCGATGAATAGGCGCGGATCACGAAGGCGTATAGAGGGATCAGCCCCAGCACACACAGAACGGCTACGGCTCCAAGCAGCCAGACGAGCAGGTCTGTGCCACCCTCAGCACGCGGCGTTGCTGTGGGTGAGTTGGCGGCGGGTGGCATGCCCTGTGATATTGGCGTGGCAATCGGATAGGCAGTGTTGCTACGGCTGACGCCCTGCGAGGCAGACATGGGTATGGGTGCAGATGGGACGCCTGAGGCGCGGGGCCGGCTTTGTGCAGACGCTGGCGAAGACGCTGGCGAAGACGCTGGCGAATACGCTGGCGAAGACGCTGGCGAAGACGCTGGCGAAGACGCTGGCGAAGACGCTGGCGAAGACGCTGGCGAAGACGCTGGCGAATACGCCGGCGAATACGCCGGCGTGCGCGTTTGGGGTTGTGAGTGAGATAGATTAGGCGCAATCGGCTGAGGTTGCAACGGGGAATAAGTTGGCTGGCTCAGCGTTTGTTCCTCGCCCTGTTGCAGGTATGCCGTCAGGATGCGCGCCAGTTGGTCGGCGTCGCGGTAGCGTTGGGCCGGGTCTTTAGCCAGCGCGCGGCGCACAATGGCTTCCAGTTGCAGCGGCACATTCGGATTCAGCAGATGCAGCGCCGTCGGCTCTGCGTTCAGGTGTAAGCGGGCCAGTTCCTGCGCGTCGTGCGCGTCAAAGGGCAGTCGGCCGGCCAGCATTTCGTACAGGATGATGCCAATGCTGTAGACATCGCTGGCCGGTGTCGGTGCAGCGCCGGTGGCTTGCTCTGGCGCGTAGTACTGCGGCGTCCCCCATACCACATCGGCGCGTTCGGCCACCGTTGCCGTGTAAGCGCGGGCAATGCCGAAGTCGACCACTTTGGCTTTGCGTTCGGGGGTGATCAGAACGTTCTGTGGCTTTAAGTCACAATGAACCAATCCGCGACGATGTGCATAGCCGACCCCTTCGCAGATCTGCCGGACAATGTCAACGGCTTCCTCGATGCCGAATCGCTGCCCTGCGGCGGCCCGCTCACGGATGAAGTGCTTCAGGTCATGGCCTTCGACGTATTCCATCACGATGTAGTGGCGCTCTGCGCCGTCGGCAACATCGCGCCCCACGTCGAAAATGGTGACGATGTTGGGATGGTTGAGGTTGGCGGCGGCTTGCGCCTCTTCGCGAAAGCGTTGCACGAATAGAGGATCGCGTGCGAGCCGGTCGCGCAGGGTTTTCACTGCCACGAGCCGGCCAAGTAGCGTGTCCTGCGCTTTGTAAACAGTCGCCATGCCGCCCCCTGCGATCACAGCCAGCAGGCGGTAGCGCCCGTTCAGCAGCGCTAGACCCGATGAGGGTGTAGATGTGTTTAGTGGTTGGCTGCCCATAGCCTTGAATGTGACCCATTTTACTTGGGCTGGCAGCGAGTAGTTGACAACGGACGGATTGACCGATTGTCGATTGACGGCTTCACCGGCCATCCTGCGCTCTGTCATCTGCCGTGTGCCGTTCGCGCGCTACTTGGGCATAGCCTTCAGCGCGTCGTAGGCCGGCCGAGTGATGGTGGTGGGATAGGATGGATCGATGACGGCCCACCAGTATTGTTCGTTGTCCGGCGTCCAGTCAAACTGCGGCAGTGACAGAGCAATCATCGGGCCAATCCAGGGTTGCCAGTGCTCGCGCGCAAAGCGATAGGCGCGCACCATGTAGTCCGCTTTCAGGTCTTCGTCGATGGCGAACCAGGAGTAACTTGGGTTGACCGGATCAGTTGTCCAGCCGAATTCAAGGATGGCCACTTGCTTGCTGCTATCGCCATAGCGTTCCATGATAGCGCGCAAATCCTCGACGCGACGAAAGCAAAAGAAGCGCTGTCCGCCCCATTCTTTGTTCTGGGCTACCTCGTCGGGCGAAGCTTCGGGTGGGGCGCGAAAGCCGGGCGCGTGCGCGCCCAGCAGGTCGAAATAGGGTGCGGCGCCGGCTTCGTACATGGCGATCAGAAACTGGTCGTCGGGCATGGCATCGGGCGGGCCGTTGCCGGTGGGCGCAAGGCCGGCGCTGACGACCAGCGCGCCGGGGTCGGCCTGTTTGATAGCGATGTAACACCCGCGCAGCATCTCCACATAGGCGGCCGGATCTGGCGCGCGTCCGCCCCATTCGCGCGCCAGGTTTGGCTCGTTCCACACCTGATAGGCGGCCACTTTGCCGCGATAGCGCGCGGCGATGACCCCGCAGAAATCGATGAAGTTGCGCAGGTCGCCGGGCGGGCCGCTGGCGATGCGCCCGCTACTGTCGTCGTAAGTGCGGTCCCAGTGTGGATCGCGGTCGAGACGCGCCAGCAGCTTCAGGCCAAAGTGGCCGGCCAGGAATACCACTTCGTCGGCCCGCGACCAGTCGTAGACGCCCTTTTCGATCTCGATATCGCGCCAGGCAAAGGTTTGCTTGACCCAGCCGAACCCGGCCTCGCGGATCAAGCCCAGGTCGCGTGTAGCGATCTCCGGCTTCCACCACAGATAGGCCTCGAAGCCATAGCCCGGCGATTCCGTCCGCGTGCGCGGCCACGCGGTAGCGGTGGGCGCCGGAGTGGGAGCAGGCGGCGCAAACACAGCGCAGCCGGCCAGACAGATCAGCGCGATGAGCAGGCTGCTGCGTCGCATCATCTACGGCCTGGGCATGTTCTGGATGGCGTAGAAAGCCGGACGCGGCATTCCCTGATGGTTGAGAATGCTGTAGGGCGACACGTTTTCCTGGTTTGGCTCGCCGCCCACCTTGATGATGTAATCCAGGTTGAAAACAATGCCGAACCGCACAAAGCCGCTCTCGCGCATGATCTGGAAGCCCTGCACGATCCAATCTGCCTGTTCTTGCTCGGTGTTGTCGAGCGCGAATTCAAATCCGGGCGGCGCGGGCGGGTTGAGAGGCTGTGGCGAATCGCCGCGGGTCATCAGATTTTCCATGCTGGCCCAGCCAAACTCGGTGACGCACATCTGCTTTTTGGTTTTCTCGTAGTAGCCGAAGAGTGTGCTCTTGAACGACCACGAGTGATTGGGATTATCGAACGGGCCGCGGAAGGAAGCGGTTGGATCGTTATAGCCCTCGTCCCAGGCTTTGTCGGGCGGCAGGTTGTAGCCGTTCAGGTGCACGCCGACACAATCGACATATTGCAGGCCGCCCGCAGCGACAAACTGATCCATGTATTCGAAGTCGTCCATCCATTTGCCGGGGTTGGTGCTGCCGGTGGGTGACAGCGCGCCCATGACGATGACAATGCTCGGATCTACCGCGCGGATGGCCGGCACGACCGTCTGGAGGAAACGCACGTAGTCTGCGGCATTGATCTGGCGCGAGGGAATGGTCCACTCTCGGTCGAGATTCATCTCGTTCCACACCTCAATGGCCTGCACACAGCCTTTGTAACGGGCGGCCACTTTGGCGAAGAAGCGCGCAGCCTGCTGGAAGTCATCGGGCGGCCCAAGCAAGCCGGGTTCGTTGACCGAGCGGGTCCAGGCCGGTGCGTCGATGATGCCGAAGAGAATATTCAGCCCCTTCTTGTTCGCGTCGGCGGTGAAGGCGTCGAGCAATTGCCACTTGAAGTCGAATATCTTGCCGTCCTCCGGCTCGTAATCCACCCAGCGCACCTGAGCCTTGGTCCAGTTCATCTTCAACTGCTCGGCCATGATGGTGTTGAACTGGCCAATATCGCCGACCGGCCAGTTGCTCTGGATGCCATAGCCGAACTCGGCCGGCGCAGGGCGTGGATTGGGGCACACGAAATCCGGCAGGCCGGGCAGCGCGCCGCGTGGGTCCATTGTTGCCGGCGGCAACTGTGATCCGGGCGTGTCCGGTGGTTGTGTGGCAGGTTCTGCCGGCGCGCCGGCCCCGTCTGGCTGTGCCTGGCCGCCGGGCGCCAGAATGGTCACCACCGGCACAAACGGCGCTTTGGTCGGGGCCGGCGCTGCACCGCCGCCTGTCAGCGCGCGAATGCCGATGACAAACAATGCGATGCCGACGAAAAGCAACACCGCAAACGCGGCAGCGCCCAGCGCAAGCCGGCGCCGGCGCTCACGATTGGGATCTAGTTTTGGGCTAAAAGAATAGCGACTCATGTCGATTCGTCATTGACGCCTGGGGTGTTGAGTTTGTGTCTGTGCGTTGTGCGTCACCGAGGGGGGATTGTAAAGCCAAACCGGATCGACCCCCTCAGGGCGATTTTGAGGCCGGGCTGATCTCGATCTGGATCGTGGCCGGCAGCACGCTTTGGGCCGTGATGCCCTCTGGTGTCACAATGCGCGGCGTTACCTGGTGGATGCCCGCTGTCAGGCCGGATACGTCCACGATCACGCGCACATCTTCTTCGGTCAGATCATTCAGGCGGGGTAGGGGGCCATTCAGCACAATGTCAACTGAATCGGGCGAAATGTCGCTGCTCAGCCCGTCGCCCAATCCCTCCAGTTCAGGCTGTCGCGTCACCGTGCGCGAGCCGAGCAGTGGCTGGATGCGGATGCGCACACGCACAGTTTGGGCCTCTGTCACCAGTGACACACCGGCGGGCACATTCAGGCCCACAGCCTCGTCAATGTCTGACTGGGCATTGGCGATCGATACGCTCATGGTCTCGATGTAGCCTTTGGTGGCCTGAACGGCATCCACCGGCCCAAACACCGTCACGATCGGCGGGTCGACCGAAATATCGGTGACGGCATAGCCTTCGGCGGGTTGGCCGCGCCATTTGACAACCACCGGCAAATCGCGGTAGTTGCTGAGCTGTTCCATCGGAATGCGCACCGTCACCGTATCCGGCGCGATGGTCACGCCGACGACGAGATCGCCTTCGAGTGTGCGCGCATACACGCGCGCATCCTGCTGCACCGACGAGCGCGCGCTGTCCACAGACACCGTGACGTTGACGCCGGCGACGCGGGTGATGATCTGTTGCGAGGCGGTCACAGTGACCTGCTGAGGGAAGACGGCCGGCGTGCCGGCCCTGAAACCCAGCGCCGGGCTGCCTACGACGCTGACCCGCACCGGCATCTGTGTTCTGATCAGCCGATCGATGATCAGGGTTGTTGTCAGGGGATACCACGATTCGATGCGCAGTGGGGATCGATTGAGTGTGGGAGTCAGCGTGATCACGTGGGCGCCCACATCGAGGCCGTTGAGGTCCACGTTCACTGTCAGATCGGTCGATCGTAGTGACTGGAAAGCTTTTTGAGGTCCGCGCAGAGTTGCCGTCACCACCTGAGGCAGAGCATTCAGCAAGGTTCGGTCGCCCAACTGCTCCAAGCCGATTGCATTCACGCGCGCCGGCACGGCCTGCTCGACGATGGGGTCATCCTGCAGGGTGGACATCAGCCAGGTCGCGAAAGCAAACAGCAGGGCCAGCAACATCAGACCGACGTTGTTGACAAACCAGTGCATCAAGGAGTTCTGGCCGCGAATCACCAGGGGCATTATAGCGAGCGGAGATTGAGCGTAGGCGGGGCGGGTGAGCAGAGGTCGCAAGTCGCAAGTGGGAGGAAGGGTACCAAAGTCCGGTGAACTCCGACTAATCGTCACACAGCTTATTGGCAAGCCGGAAATCGTGCTGGTTTATCATCCGATATCTGGTGGCGTCGATGCCAGACATAGCATGGCTGCTCAGCGAGTCTGTGGCTGCCAGAAGACTGTTGCCATAGGAAGCGACGAACTGCAAATAATTAAGGAGCGATATGTCAAACAAAGTCCTACCTCCCATCACGGTCATAGGCCCGCTGATTGCCGCGATTGCCCTCATCGCCGGCCTGAGCAGCGTGCTTCCCGCACGGCCCTGGCAGTCTGATCCGCTGGTCAGCCCGCTGAAACTTGTGGCCGACCGCAATGAAGCCGGCTTCACGACCCTCACCAAAGTCGGCGACACGATCACCTATACCCTGATTCTGACGACCGCCAGCAGCAGCGCCATCGCCGGCGTGCTGACCGACACGCTGGACCCAATCGCGCAGATTGTGCCGGGATCGCAGGCAGCCAGCAGCGGCAGCGTGACGCTCTCTGGCAATACCCTGTATTGGTCAGGCCAAATGGCCCCGCCAGACACGGTCACCATCACATTCAGAGCCACATTGACTAAAACATTGCCTCCGCTGGGGCCGCTGGTCAACACGGCCATCGCCGGCCAGGTCGGTGGAGTCACGCTCACGTCGAACCCGGTGACCACCACTTTGGAACCTTATTACGCATACCTGCCCATTGTGGTCAAGCCGGCGATGGTGTATCTGCCCATCATCCAGCGTTAGCGCGCGCCGCCGCCGAGCCGCGCTTGACAATCTTTGCCGGCCGGATATACTAGCCTCGCGTGCGCGACAGGTCTTGAACGTATCCGGTGCGCCGACGTAGCTCAGTTGGTAGAGCACACGACTGAAAATCGTGGGGTCATCAGTTCGAGACTGATCGTCGGCACTCAGTTCGAGAATGCGGGTGTGGCTCAGTGGTAGAGCGTCTCCTTGCCAAGGAGAAGGTCGCGGGTTCAAATCCCGTCGCCCGCTTGATAGGGAAGAAAGAAGAGGGATGAAGGATCAACGTTTCTTCCTTCATCCCTCATCTTTTTAGCCTTGCCGCGAGGGCCTGTGGCTCAGTTGGGAGAGCGCCTCAATCGCACTGAGGAGGTCAGGGGTTCGAATCCCCTCAGGTCCATGTCCTCAACCTGATGCCGGCGGTCGGTGAGTATGTCGAACCGATCGCCGCTTCGCTTTTCACTCGCTCTGAACGGTGGGAATCTTCGGCGGAGCCGATTCCTTCACCAGGTAGATGCCAGGCAGACTGATCAGTGTTGTGACGCCCTTGATCAGAATATTGCTCAGCACGATCGCCCAAACCACCTCGGCCGGCAACTCCCCGCCAAATGCCAGCCAGGCGAACAGCAGGCTGTCGAGCGGCACACTGACAGCGTTGCTGGTCAGCACCCGCGCCCACTGATAGCGCCGAGTGATGCGCGTCACCCATAACCGGTAGATTTCGGTGTCCACCAGTTCTGCGACAACTTCGGCCACGATGGAGGCGAAGACGATGCGCCACACCGGCGCCAGCACTACAGCAAACTCGGTCTGTGGCCCCACAGTTGGGTCGGCCGGCAATTGCGCTACGAGCGAAAACAACAGCGCCATGACGATGTTGATCACTGCCGCGCTGATGATGAGCGCGCGCGCTGCCGCAACCCCGGCCACTTTGTGCACCATGTCACGCAAGGTGAAGGTGAATGGGTAGATCAGCGTGCCGGCATCCATCGACAGGCCGGCAATCACGACAATGCGCAGACTGGTGATATCGGCCATCATCTGCGCTGCAATGTAGGCCGAGCACACGACGATCAAGCGAATCATGCGTCTGGACTCCTCTTGGCGGCGTGCGGGGTCAGTCGCCACACGCCGAACGGGTTGAAGAATAAATCATCGGGCGCAAACCGGCGGCAGGGTTCGTGGGACAGGGTGAAGTGATCTGGCTCGCCGGCCACGCCGAACATCTGGCCGGTATGCAGGGCTGGCTGTTCGTGCAGCACATAGAGCAGAAAATCTTTCAACCACTGGCCGGCCTGCTGCGGGGGCAGTCCGCCGCTCACCACGGCATCGGGCAAACCCAGCATGTGCATTCCGCAAGAGTACACCTCCTCGCAGCCGCCGATCAGGGCGACATAGGCGATCAACAGCGCGCCGATATGGGTTTCACGCCGCGCAGCGTGTTCCAGCCAGTCCTGTGCGCGATGGGCAACCCCAGATGTCTCGACTTTCACGGCCAGGCCGCCGGCCTGCAATACGGCGCCGGCCAGCGCCATCATGTTGCGCGCGGCCGGCAGCGCGCCGCCCTCGCCGATCAGGTAGATCACGCTGCGATGCGTCGCAATGGCGGCCAAATCGGTCTCGCTGAAGAGTCGGCCGGCGCGCGCAAACAGCTCGCGCAAGTCGGGATCATGCCCCATGTACTCCAGGCGCGCCGCGGCAACGCCGTTATTCAGCATGTCGCCCGACAAGCCAACGGTGTCGCCGGCGCCGGCCAGCGCCTGCGCCAGGGCTGTGCGTGATTCCCAGCCGCCGGGGATGCACAGGACGATAGGGGGCGCCTCGCTCATCGCTTCGACCGCAACATCACCCCACTGGCGTGAGATACTTCGCCCACCTCGCCATTGCGCGAAGTGTCGGTCAGGTTCTGCGCGATGCGGCCGCGATACTCCTCCGGCACGTGGATCGGTTGCAGGCCAAACTCTTTCTCCGCGATTTCGATCAACAGTTGCGCCGGCGACGCGCCAAACGGAATGCTGTACACCTGTTGTTTGAACGAGGCAGCGATAGATTTGGCGGTCGCCTCGTCCATATTAAAGCCGCAAATCTCTTTCAGGAAGTAATGGATCACATTCCAGCCGCTGAGCGGCCCCAGCAGGATTTCCGATTCGGTCACCCCAAACTGGTCGAGCGGGTTTGCTTCGTAGGTGCTGGTCGAATTGATGACTGCCTTGCCGTGCACGCCGGCAGCGTGCGTGCGGTTGGTCAGGCTGACCGGCTCTTTGGAGGGCACCAGCTTGCGCAGCTTGTCGGCCATCAGCACGTTGATCGGGTACGAGCCGCGCAGGTGATAGCCGTCGAGCTTGTCGTAGTGTTTGTCCACAAACAGGTTAAACAACAGGGCGGTCATGGAGGTGATGCCGGAGCGTTCGCCGATGCCCAGCAACGTGGTCTGGAGGTAGCGCATGCCGGCTTTGACGGCTTCCAGCGCATTGATCAGGCTGAAGCCCCGATCGTCGTGAAAATGACCTTCCAGATCGACATGCGCATAGCGCGCGCGCAACAACTCGACGCGCCGGCGCACGGCCTGGGGGGTGGCCACACCCACAGTGTCCGGCGTGCCAAAGCGATGCACCAGCGGCGCCAGTTCGTCGTACACGCGGAACAAATCCTCTTCGCGCGTGCGGAAGGCGTCTTCCCCGCTGAAGCGGATGATGAGGTCAGGATGGTTGCGTTGCACGTCTTCAATCAATGCGCGGGCGTGGTGGGCGATCTCTTCCAGCCGGCGTCCATGACTGTGATTGCGCGCGGTGTCCGATGTGCCGATGTACATGTTCAGCCCGTCGGCCCCGGCCTGGATGGCCGCTTCGATGTCGGCGGGGTGGCAGCGCACATGCGCCAGCAGAAAGGTGTAACCGCGCTGCAAGATCATCTCGTCGCGCGCGGCCTTGATGGCTGCAAAGTCCTGCGCCTCCTGGGGACTGACATTCGGCGCGAATGTCTCGATGAACTTCACCCCATAAGTGATCAAGGCGCGCGTAATCTCCACCTTGTCCGAGGTGGTGAAGAAGTATTTGTAGTGATCGTGCAGCAGGGAACTCTGCGATCCTTCACGCAGGGTCGTGTCGATAATTTCAAGGGCGCGCGGCTGATAGTCCCGGAAAAGGAGTCTCATCGTCATACAACTAGCTTACGGATCACTTGCTCCAAAATGTCAACACTCTGATTAAACTCGGCGATTGATACGTGCTCGTCTGGCGTGTGATCCAGCGCAGAGTCGCCGGGGCCGTAGGCTACGATGGGCACATTCCACACCGGCCCGACCACGTTGAAATCGGCTGTGCCGGTCTTGTGTTTGAACGCCGGCCTCAACCCTGCGGCGCGGATGGCGTCCACAAATGCGCGCGCCAATGGCGTATCTTTTGAAGCGCGATACGCATGCTCGGCCCCGTAGTACATCAAGTTCGCAGTCTCATCACCACTGTGAATGCCGGAATCGTTTAGCCAGCGGTTGATCTCGCTGGTCATTGCGTCCGGCCCAAACTCCACCGGCAGGCGAAATCCGATCAACACAGTGCACCAATCGCGCAGTCCGTCGGTGTCCGAGCGGATGGCGCGCAGTGAGGGAATGATCTGGTCAAACGCTTTGGGCTTGTCGGTGTTGTACGCGCGGGCGTAGGCGTCGATCCAGTTCCACAACTGCACGGCGTGTTCAATGACGCCGGGTTCGGGGACGGCGGTGTGGCGGGCCGGCCTCTCGAAGTGCGCCTCGACCAGCAGCCGGCCTTTGTAACCCAGTGTGACGCCGTTCACGCCGCTCGGCTCGCCGATGATGCACAGCGCCGGCGCGTAGTGTTGCGCCGCGTAATGCGCGCCCTTCGAGCTGGCTGCCTCCTCTTGTGTCGCGCCGATGACGACGATCTGCCACTGGCCGGCCTGTGTTGGCGCGCCGGCGCGCAACCATTGCCCCACGCGCTCGGCGGCCAGAATGAACGCGCACAGCGGCCCCTTTGCGTCGACCGTGCCGCGCCCGTACAGGTTGCCCTCTTCATAGCGCACCGGCACCTGGCCGCCCACCGTGTCCATGTGGCCCAGCATGACCAGTTGGCGCGACCCGTTGCCGATGATGCCTACGGCGTTGCCGGCTTCGTCGATGAAGGCGCGCTCGAACCCGCGCGCTGCCATCTGGTCGCGCAGGAACTGCGCTACTGCCTCCTCCTCGCCACTGAGCGATGGGATGCGGACACATTGTTCTAGAAGCTCGATCATGGTCAGCCGGCCAGCACTTTTGCGGTTTTGTCTACCACTGTGTCGATTTGTTCGTGGGTGATGACCGCCGGCGGCAGGAAGCGCAACACGTTGAGGCCGGCCGGCAGCGCAATCACCCCTTCGGCTTGCAGCGCGCGCAAATACGGCGCCACTTTCGTTTTCAATTCCACACCGATCAACAAGCCCAGCCCGCGCACTTCGCGGATAACCGGCGCGTTGATTTCTTCCAGTCGTTCCATGAAGTACGCGCCCTTTTCGGCGGCCAGGCGCGGGATGTCGAGCCGTTTCATTTCGCTGAGCGATGCAAGGCCGGCTGCGCAGGCCAACGGGTTGCCGCCAAAGGTGCTGCCGTGTGTCCCCGGCGCAAGATTGCGCACGCTGTCGCCGATGCCCACTGCGCCCATCGGTACCCCGCCGCCAATTGCCTTGCCCATCGCCAATAGGTCGGGCGTCACGCCGCTGTGCTCGCAGGCAAACCATTTGCCGGTGCGTCCGAAGCCGGTTTGTACTTCATCGAGGATGAGCAGCGCTCCGCGCGCGTCGCAGATCTCGCGCGCGCCGCGCAGGTACTCCGCTGCGCCGGGGTGAACGCCGCCCTCGCCCTGCACCGGCTCGATCAGCACGGCCGCGGTGTGATCGGTGACAGCCTCGGCCAGCGCGTCCAGTTTGTTGTAGGGCACATGGCTGAAGCCGGGCACCAGCGGCTGGAACGGCTCGCGGTACTTTGGCTCGTAGGTGGCCGATAGCGCGCCCATCGTGCGCCCGTGAAAGCCGCGCACGGCAGCCACCACGTTGGGCCGGCCTGTGCTCAGCCGGGCAAACTTGATTGCCGCTTCAACGGCTTCTGCGCCAGAGTTGCACAGAAACACGCGCTGCAAGCCGGCCGGCAGCACGTTGCACAGCGCGTCCAGGAATTCGGCGCGCCGGTCGTTGTGGAAAATCTCGCTGCAATTCAACAGGGTCAGCGCCTGTTCGTAGATTGCGCGCGCCACGGCCTCGTTGCCGTGCCCTAGCGTGCTGACGCCCTGGTTGCTGGCACAGTCAATGTACTCGCGCCCCTGGTCATCCCACAGGGTGGCGTCTTTGCCGCGCACCAGCGTCAGGTCGCGCTTGGGATAGACGCCAGAGGTGTGTTGTTGCTCAAGAGATTGGTAGGTCATGGCGTGCGTATTCCGTGTTGCGTATTGCGTACTGCGTATTGCGTATTGCGTACTGCGTATTGCGTACTGCGTATTGCGTATTGCGTATTGCGTATCAGGCGTTGTAGTCGGCGGGGTCGTCGCGCAGAGTGGCGGCGCGTTCTGCCGGCACGATAACGAGAAGAAGACGAATGATTTGAGTAAGCAGATCAAGACGATGTGCGACAACTTCCTCGCCGAGGATGTGCCGGGCTTTCCAGTACCAGTCGCGGCTTTCTCTGGCCGAACCGAGCGCATATTCATGCATTCTGGCCTGATCCTTGCCGGAGCAGCGGCTGTAACCCTCAGCGAGATTGGCGCTGATCGAACCGAGCGCGCGGTTGAGCTGGTCGCTCAGAGAGAGGGTGCGTCTATCCATCGAAAGCTTTGTCACGTCATGCCATCCGATGTCGCCGGCGAACAGCGCCAGCCGATAAACCCGCATCTTCCACAAACTATCGCCGGTGATCGTGGGCGGCACCGTATTCTCCCATTCCTCATAGTTCATGCCTCGGCCTCCATACAATACGAAATACGCACTACGCAATACGCGCTACGTGCTACGCACTACGCACTACGCAATATGCACTACGCAATACGCTCTCTCCCCTCACCGCTCGATAAGCGTTCCCCGGCCGGCCATGGCTGCTTGCACGCAGCCGGCGATGCGCCCGTCGGCAAACACCACCTGCGCCACACCGCCGGCGATCGCTTCGCTGGCGCCGAGCACTTTCTTCTTCATGCGCCCTTCCGCAAATGACAGCGCCTGCTCCAGCTCGCCATAGCGGATGCGCGGGATGAGCGTGCTCTCGTCGGGAAAGTTGCGCAACAGCCCCGGCACGTTGGATAGGATGATGAGCTGCTGCGCGCCCAGGGCCGAGGCGATCATAGCTGCTGCGCGGTCGCCGTCCACGTTGATTGCTTCGCCCTCGGTGCTGACCGCCGGCGGACACACCACCGGCGTGTAGCCGGCGTCCAGTAACAGGCGCAGCAGCGGCGCGTTCACCTTTTCCACTTTGCCGGTGTAGTCGTCGCGCACCAGCACCTGCCGGCCATCCACTACAGCGCGCACGCTGGCTTTGCGCGGCCCTTCGAGCAGCCGGCCATCGATCCCACTCAATCCAATCGCATTCACGCCGCGCCGTTGCAGCCGCTCGACCATGCGCGTGTTCATCTTGCCGGCGATGGCCATGGCGAAGATGTCCATTGTCTCGGCGTCGGTGTAGCGCGAGGTGAAGCCTTGTGGCGAGGTGAGGATGCGCGGCGGCTTGCCCAGCTTTTCCGAGAGCGTGTTCGTCTCTCGCGATCCGCCGTGCACCAAGACGATGCGTTGACCGCTTTTGACCAGCCCGGCGATATCGTCGCACACCAGGTCATAGTTCACGCCGGCCGATCCGCCGACTTTGACCACAATGAGTTGACTCATGTTGCCGCCTTTATGGATGCAATCCCGGAAACTCCAGCCCGGCGCGCTCGTCCCAGCCCATCATCACGTTCAGGCACTGCACCGCCGAGCCGGCGGCGCCTTTCATCAGATTGTCGATGGCGCACAGCAAGGTGGCCTTGCGCCCGTCTTCGCTGAGCGCAAAGCCCACATCGGCCCAGTTGCTGCCGGCCAGGATTTTCGGCTCTGGAGCGCGGAAGATGCCGGCGCTGCTTTTCACCAGCCTCACGAACGGCTCGTTCTTGTAGCCGTCGCGGAACGCCTTCCACAAGGCTTTCTCCTGAACCGGCTGTTTCAGGAACACATGCACCGTCGCCAGCACGCCGCGCACCATTTCGATGGAGGTGACGGACATGTGCAGGTGGGTAAAGTTCGTAAGGTTGTCAACATCAACTTGATTGGCCTGCCTAACCTGAACGATCATCTGCTCGACCTCAGCGGTGTGGCGGTGACCGGCCGGCGCGTACGAGCGCACCGCGCCGCTGCGTTCGGGGTGGTGCGAAGCCGGCGACGATTCTGCCCCGCCTTCGCTGCTGCCCACTTTCACATCGGCCACAATCGGCAGCGACCAGTCGATCAGGCCGGCTTTCACCAGCGGCAGCAGCGCCAGGTTGGTTGCGGTGGCGTTGCAGCCCACGCCGCTGGCATAGCGCGCGCCCTTTAATTGTTCGCGCGTCAGCTCGGGCAGACCATACACAAATCGTTCGACCCAGTGCGGGGCGGGGTGGTCATGGCCGTACCAGCGTTTGTAGGCCGCCAGATTGCGCAAACGGAAGTCGGCGCTCAGGTCGATGATGCGCTCGGCCAGGCCGGCCCAGCGCTCGATCTGCGCGCTGGCTTCGCCGTGCGGCAGGCACAGGAAAACCACATCGCAGGGCTGCGCGTCTTCGGGGCGGATGAATTGCAGCGCGCTGACGCCGCGCAAGTTTGGGTGCGCCGCGTGCGCATATTCGCCCATGCGCGAGCGTGAGGTGATCTGCGTCACTTCGGCGTGCGGATGAAAGCTGAGAATGCGCAGCAACTCGCCGCCGGTGTAGCCGGTTGCGCCGACAATCGTGCATTTAAGCTTGCTCATTGCGTCATTCAGGGGTTGGGTGACTGGGCGACCGCGTACTCGACAATCGCGCCGGGGATATCGACGCCGGTCGGGGCGATGCTGTTGCGAAACTCCATCGTGTGGTTGACTTCATTGATGAGTAGGCCGCGCGTCTCATCCTCGAACACATCGACGGCCACGATGCCCCCTCCCACGGCGTGGGCAGCCGCCACGCAGATGCGATCAAGTTCCGGCGTCACCGGGCAGTTGCTGGTTTTGCCGCCGCGCGCGGTGTTGGTGATCCAGTGTTCGGCCGTGCGGTAAACAGCAGCGATAGTTTTGTCGCCGACCACAAAAGCGCGGATGTCGCGCCCCGGCTTCTTCACGTGCTCCTGGATATAGTAGATGTGCTGCTCATAGCCGCCCAGCACGTCGCGCAATTCCAGCAGGCCCTCCGCTGCGTCACGGTCGTTGACGCGCACCACCATGCGCCCCCACGACCCGACCACCGGCTTGAGCACGCACGGGTAGCCCATTTCTTCGATGGCCACCAGCGCCGATTCGGGTGTGAAGGCCAGCTTGACGCGCGTGGTGGGCACGCCATGCTGCACGAGCAGTTGCGAGGTGATGAATTTGTCGCCGCAGTTCTCGACCACCTCGTGGCGGTTGACCGTCTTCACGCCGGCCAGATTCAGCGCGCGCAGGATGTAGCGCGCCCGGCTCTGCGACACACAACGTTCGAGGACTACGTCATACTGCTTCCATCTTCCCAGATCGTGCAAGTCAAAATGAATGCCCCGATCATCGATCACTTCGACGGGAATGTTGCGCCTAGCAAATGCTTCCAGCAACAGCTTCTCTTCGGGGCGCACCAACGAGCAAATGATGGCAATCTTCATCGGATTTGCGGAGGCTTGACAATCGACGATTGAGAACGGTCAATCGTCAATCGTCAATTTTCAATTGTCAATATGTCAATTGTCTACTCGCCCCAGTCTTCTTCCTCGGTAGGCGCCAGCGCCAGGGTCAGCGGCTCCAGCGAGACGACTTCCAGCTCTGCGCCGCACTCCGGGCAGCGCACCAGCTCGTGCAACACCGGCTGTGTCTTGAACGTGATGGTCGCCCCGCATTCAGGGCATTCGGCAGTGAACATGTGTCGGTTAACCTCCAAATAAAAGCTCCCAGACACTCGTCGTCTGGGAGCTTGTTGATCACCTGCTGCGTTCGCCGCGCCGCTCGATAACCAGAGCTAACCAGACGTGGTCTGGCCTCGCTTCTTGCTTTGCTTACCAAACTGTGCGCTGGTGCGCGTCGCGCTGGCGGAACTCATGGCGCAACACTAATACCACGCAGGGGCCGATGTGTCAACGGCTGATTCAGGGGCATTCAGGGGTTCAGGGGTCGGGACAAAGCCCGCCCCGGCGATTAGCGCACCCGTGGTTGTGCATCGGGCGATGGATTGGCCGGCGCTGCTTCCGGCTTGGTTTGGGTCTGGTTGTCCAACTCGGCCGGTGCAGGCTCATGCTGCGACTGCGCAAGCAGGCTGGCTGCCAGTGACACATCGTCGAGGAAGAAGTTGCTGTTGAGCGAACTGTCGGTTGTCACGTGGAACCGTAACTGCACCAACTGGCCGGCGTAGCTGCCTAGATTCACGCTGCCCTGTACCCACCCTCCGGTGTTATTGGACAAGCACAGGTTATAGGTTTGCACGGCAACGCCGTTCACGCGCACGCTGGCAAAGTCGTAGCCACACGCGTCCTGGGATCCGATCCAGTACCAGTAGCGCAGCACCGGCGCCGAAGGCGGGATGGTCACTTGCTGCTGGATGTAGGCGGTTTCGTTGTTGGCGCCCCCAAGCCAGGCGGCCCAGTTGCCGCTACGCGGTGTCACACCGGATGGGAATCCAGATGACAGAATTAAAGGAAAACCCAATGCAGAATACTCTGTCCACCCGGTCTGCCCGCTCTCGAAGCCGGGATTGATGATGCCGCTCACCGGCCCCGGATAAGCCTTGTAGACAACCGGCAAATAGGTGCGCCGATTCAGCCCCGCTGTGAGCTGTAAGGCCGCCCTGGCATTGACAATGCCGGCGCCGCAGCCCATTATTGCGCAGTCGTTGCCCGGCCCGAATGTGCGCACTGTTGCTTTTAGGATCTGTTCGGCGCGCGTGTAGTTCAAGGTTGGGCTGATTGTAGCCATGAGCGAGACGACGCCGGCCACGTGTGGTGTGGCCATGCTGGTGCCCTGGTAGTACACGTAGTTGTCGGCCACCGGCCCCTGCGTACCGCTGTTCAGTGTGGAAAGCACACCGTTCGAATTGGTCGGGCTGGTTTCGCCGCCCGGCGCGCTGACATCCACCACCGCGCCATAGTTGCTGTAGAACGCGCGCAGGCCGGCGCGGTTCGTAGCGCCCACAGTGATCACGCCGGCACAGTTGGCCGGGGTGAAGCCCGATGCATTGGCGTTGCTGTTGCCGGCCGCCACCACGACGATGCGCCCTAGCGCGTTGATGGCGTTAATGGCGCTTTGATAGCTTGTCGGGCACGCGCTGGAGCCGCCCAGACTCAGGTTGAGCACTTTGGCCGGGTTGGCGTTGGCCGGCACGCCGGACACCGACAGTCCGGCTGCCCAGCGCATGCCATCTACGATGTCCGAGTCGTAGCCGCCGCACTTGCCCAGCACGCGCACCGGCAATATCTTGGCGCCCCAGTTGACGCCGGCCACGCCAACGCTGTTGTTGCTGTTGGCGCCAATCGTGCCGGCCACGTGCGTCCCGTGCCAGGAACTATTGGTCACCGTGCAGCCGGCGAAGTATCCGCTGGCGCTTTCTGCAGCGGTGATCCAGTCGCCGGGATCCTGCGCGTTGTTGTCGCGTCCGTCGCCGTCGTTGGCTACCTGCACATCCCCGATGAAGTCGTAGCCCTGCACGAAACGCCCGGACAGATCGACGTGCGGGCGGTAGCCGGTGTCGATCACTGCCACGACAATGCTGGCTGTGCCGGTGATGATGTCCCATGCCGCCGGCAGGTTTAAGCCATAGGTCTCATAGTAGTGCCACTGACTGGCGTATTGCGGATCGTTGGGCATGAGCAGGGGTTGCCGGATGTAATCCGGCTCGGCGTATTCGACCTCGGCCAGCGCGCTCAGTTTCTGGCTGATTGCCTCGACCTCGCTGACTGGCATGCGCTGCGGCAGACGCAGCACGTGGGCGTCGCCGGACATGGGGCGCTTGTACGCCAGTTCCACGCCAGCGACCGCGCTCAGCGCCTGCATACGGGCCGGCGCATCTGGCGCTATGGCTGAACTGGTCTGCGCGCTGTCCCGGTACTTGAGGATGATCTGATTGGTGGGAATGCTTGCCTCGGCAATCTGGTTCAGTCCGGCCTCGCGTTGGCCAGCTTGCGCCGGCGTATAAAAGATCATCGCTGCAATCCATGCGAGAACCAGAAAACCTGCTCGAACGGATGAGATGCTTGTGCAAGTCATGTCAGTTGGTGTTGTTTAGAAGTAATCCTGGTGTGGCCGTTTGCTGTTATGCGACCTAAAGCTGCTCGACGGCCTGTGTACAGGCACGACCATCGTGAACGGTTAAACTTAGGCGATCCTTAAAACCAGACGGTATTAGGGTACAGGCTGCGTTCGATAGGCAATCTCACTTTTCGTGTTGGGTGGCATTGCCGGCTGCACGTCTGTGCAGGGTCAAGCGCTCGGCTCATGCGCTCAATCCTGCTGGAGCTGAGCGGCGCTAATCCATCCAGTCACCCAAAACGTTCCATCGCGAAGCATCTCGCCGCTCACGGGAGCTAAACGGGAGCTAAGCGGGGAATCAAGCGCGGCAAAGGCACTGCGCTTCTTCAATTCACAGACAACAAAATACCCGCCCCCTATGATATTATGCCCCCATTCCGTGTGGCAATGTTGTGAAGGCGCCTGAACCCAAGGCGCAGATAGTTGACGTGCTATCTCATGCGTGTATGGACGGCTTGTTTGGCCAACGTTGGAAGCATGAAACTGTCTGCTTTGTCAGCCAACGCCAATTCGGTGATGCCATTCGTTCGGTCAAGTGTGCCTGCCAAAATTGCGAACGCCGCGTCAAATCTTTCATCTACAATGCGCACCGCTGCGTGCGCTCTCGAATCGGTAGGTTTTCAACTGAGCAACTGTCCTAATAATTGCGGAGATTCCTCATGATTCAGCCTACACATGGTGCGACAGCCAACGGGCGTGCTGGCCAGATTACCTCCAACGACCTTATTACCCGTGACCGCGCGGTGGTCAGCCCGGCAATCTATCGCTATACCGATATCGCCTTCGCGCGCGGCGAGGGTGTGTTCCTCTATGACTTCGAGGGCAATCGTTACTACGACATGGCCGCCGGCATCGCTACGATGAACGTTGGCCACTGCCACCCGCGCGTGGTACGGGCCATCACCGACCAGGCCGGCCGACTCATCCATGCTGCCTCGCACGTGGGCTATATGGCGCCCTACGTGGAAATTGCGGAGACGTTGCGCAGTCTGATGCCACCGCCGCTCGACGTTGGCAAAGCGCTGCTGGTCAACAGCGGCAGCGAAGCGGTGGAATCGGCCCTGAAGTTGGCGCGCGCGGTCACCGGCCGCAGCATGGTGCTGGCGTTCATTGACGGCTTTCACGGCCGGCCGATGGGCGCGCTGGCCGCTACCGGCAGCAGCAGTGGCTATCGACGGCACTTGGGCGGCCTGCTGACCGGCGTCGAGCACGTGCCCTATCCGAGCTGTGGGCGCTGCGCCTTTGGCCATGGGCCGCGCGCGCCACAGGACTGCTGTGGCCAGTGGAAAACGTTCATCCAGATGACGCTCGACAAGCTGGTGCATCCCGACGACTTGGCAGCGATCCTCGTCGAGCCGATTGCCGGCGAGGGTGGCTACATCGTGCCGCCGGATGACTTTCTGCCTTTCCTGCGTCAGGTGTGCGACCGCACCGGCGCGTTGCTGATCGCCGACGAAGTGCAGACCGGCCTGGGACGCACCGGCCGTTGGTTCGCGTTTGAGCATAGTGGCGTCACGCCCGACATCGTCGCTCTGGGCAAAGCCATCGGCGGCGGTCTGCCGCTGGGCGGCATCATCGCGCGCGCCGATCTGATGGACCGCTGGTGGCCGGCGGCGCACGGCAGCACCTTTGGCGGCAACCCCATCGCCTGCCGCGCTGGCCTGGAGACGATCGCCATCATGCGCGAAGAAGGCCTGCTGGAGAACGCGGTGCGCGTCGGCGCGCGGCTAATGCACGGCTTTCACGCCGCGCGCGCGCATGTGCCGATGATCGGTGAGGTGCGTGGCCGTGGGCTAATGGTCGCTGTAGACTTGGTGGACGCGCAAGGCCAATCCCTAAGCACCGACCTTCTGAAGCAGGTGATTAAGTCGCTCGGCAAGCACGGGGTGGTAATGACCAAGTGCGGCCCCAGCGCACTGCGCTTTGCGCCGGCCTTGATCCTCACCGAGCAGCAAGCAGACGAGGTCGTGGCGCGGGTAATCGAGGTGTTGCACAGTCTGGTTATTTAAGTTCGAACGAGCTGGGTTATGCTGGCCGTAGTCAAAGCATCGCCTGGGCCAGGGTTTGTGTTGCAAGATGTGCCCGTGCCGGAGCCACCGGCCGGCTGGGTGCGCGTGCGCGTGCGCGCGGTGGGCATCTGTGGCACCGACATTCCCATCTTTGAGGGCATTCGGCCGGTGCCTTATCCGCTGATCCCCGGCCACGAATTTGCCGGCGAGATAGATGCGCTCGGCCCGGGCGTGACCGATTGGCAGACCGGCGACCGAGTGGCGGTGGGCTTGGTGATCGGCTGCGGCGCGTGCCCGGCCTGCTATCGCGGCGAGGAAAACCTGTGCCCGCGCATCACCGAGATCGGCATCCACATCAACGGCGCATTTGCCGAGTATGTGCTGGCGCCGACGAAGACACTGCATCGTTTACCCGATCATTTGAGCTTCGCCGATGGCGCATCGGTTGACCCACTCGCCTCGTCTTATCGCGGCATCCGTCGTCTGAACTTGCAACCGCGTGATGACGTGGCGATCTTCGGCCTGGGGCCGATCGGCTTGTATGCGTTGCAGGCCGTGCGCGCACACGGCGTCCGGCGTGTCATCGCCATCACCCCGCGCCGTGGCCTGCGCAGCGAGATTGCCCATCGCATCGGCGCCGACGCAGTGATCGAGTCCGCGGCTTGCGGCGACCTGGCTGAGGCCGTGCGCGCGGCCAACCGCGGCGCATTGCCCTCGGTGGTGATCGAAGCGACCGGCCAGCCGAGCGTGTTTGCCGATCTGTATCGCGCAGCGGCGCCGGGCGCGCGCGTGTTGCTGCTCGGCATCTTCCACGAGCGCGCTGTGTTTGACCCGGCGCAGATCATCCGCCGGGAGTTGCGCGTCGAAGGGAGCTTCTGCTATACCTGGGACGACTTCGAGGCGAGTCTCGACCTGATTGCGCGCGGGCGGATGCAAACCATGCCGCTGATTACCCACACCTTGCCACTGTCGCGCATGGCCGAAGCGCTCCAGCTCATCCATCGCCGCGAGGCGGTCAAAGTGATCCTAGAACCGTAAGCCTGTTAGTACGTTGTATCCGTAAACACTCTGAGTCAGAAGGGTGAGAGAAATGAAGATGCTTAATCGCTATCGTCCGTTCGTCGAATTGACTGTTGCATTGGGGCTGATGCTCGCAGCATGTGCGCAGCCATCGGCGCCGGCCCAGCCGACAGCTACCGAAGCCCCTGCGCCATCAGTACCGGCCGAGGCAAAGACGCTCGTAGTCGGCCTGCCCAAAGCCGATACACGCACGCTCGACCCGCACCGGCAGTATGAGATCGCCCCACCGCAGATCATGCGCGCCACCTACGAGACGCTCGTCACGTTGCCTGACAAGGGGGCGACGATTGACCGCGTGGAGCCGCTGCTGGCCGAGTCTTATACGGTCTCTGACGACGCGCTGGTGTATACCTTCAAGCTGCGCAGCGACGTGAAGTTCGCCAGCGGCAACCCCTTGACTGCCGAGGATGTCGTGTTCTCGTTCAAGCGCATGGGCGCGCTGCAGGACAACCCGGCCTGGCTATATAACGACCATGTTGCGAGCATCGAAGCCCCCGACGCCTCAACAGTGAAGATCACGCTGAAAGAGCCAAATGCGGCGTTTCTGTCCATGTTGGTGTCGCCCAACTTCGCTGTGGTGGATTCCAAGGTGGTCAAGGAGCAAGGCGGCACAGATGCCGATGACGCCAAAGACACCGACAAAGCGACCGACTGGCTGGACAACAACTCCGCGGGCACTGGCCCTTACGTGCTCAAAGAGTGGAAGCGCGGCGAGCAAGTGGTGATTGAGCGCAACCCGAACTACTGGCGTGGGGCAGTCGCATTCGACCGCATCATCTTCCGCGAAATCCCCGACGATGCGGCGCGCCAGCAAGCGCTGGAGCGCGGCGATATCGACATCGCTGTCGGCCTTGACGTAGACGCCATCAAGCGCCTGGAAGGCAACCCTGATCTGCAAATCATCTTCGGCAACACGCTAGACATGACTTATCTGGCGCTGACGATGAATGCGGAGCTATCCCAGCCGTTGGCCGATAAGCGCGTGCGCCAGGCGATCAAACTGGCGGTTGACTATGACGGCATCATCAACGGCCTGCTCGGCGGCATGGCTCTGCATCTGCCGACCATCATTCCGTTGGGCTTGTTGGGCACCGACCCGGCCCTGGCGCCGAAGCGGGACGTGGCGCAAGCCAAGGCGCTGCTCAAAGAAGCCGGTTACGAGAACGGCTTTGAGCTGACGATGGTCTATCCCGGCGACCGCAAGATGAGCAACGTCATCCTGGCCGATACGCTGGTGGCGAAATTGCAAGAGGACTTGGCTGAAGTGGGCATCACGCTCAAGGTTGAGCCGCGCGACGCCAGCACCTGGCGCGCCGACTACCGCGCCGGCAAGCTCACCGCTACCATCGCCGACTGGACGCCGGACTTCCTCGACCCGCATGGCTGGGCGCCGGCATTTGCCGTGGAAGGCGCGTCGGCTGCCAAGCGTGTGTACTACGTGAACAAAGAGGCTGAAGCGCTTGCCTTGGATGCCGCCAAGATCACCGACTCGGCCAAGCGCGCCGAAATGTACCGCAAGCTGCAGGAAATCATGCTCGACGATGCGGCATTCATCGGCCTGATCCAGCCCAAAGTGCAGATCGTCGCCTCGGCGAAGCTGAAGGACGTGATCTACAACCCGGTGTACTTCCTGGACTATTACTTCATGTCGCAGTAAGTCTGATTTGGGAAGAGAGGGGAGCCATCGGCAATGGGTGGCTCCTCTCTCTTGAAGTCGCATCCGGCGCGCTGCAGCATAGCCGTGCGCCGATGCTCCCTGAAGATATCGCCTCAACCCCCGCATGTCACTGCTCGCTTATCTCATCCGCCGAGTCTTGGTCACCGTTCCTTTGTTGCTCCTGGTGACGTTGCTCGGTTTTGTGATCACATACCTGATCCCTGCTGATCCGCTGGCGATGGTGCTCTCCGAGCGCGCCATGGCCAATCCGCAGATCGTGCAAGCCTATCGTGAGCGGTGGGGGCTGGATAGACCGCCGCACGAGCGCTACCTGACCTATATTGGCAACCTTATCCGCGGCGATCTGGGTGAATCTATCGTTACGCAGCAGTCGGTTTCGGTGGATATCGCGCGCTACTTTCCGGCCACGGTGGAGCTGGCAGTCACTGCAACGCTAATTGCCGTGGCGCTAGGCTTGCCGCTGGGCGTGATTGCTGCAGTGAAGCGCGAGACATTGGTAGATCATCTGGCGCGGATGGCCTCGCTGATTGGCGTGTGCGTGCCGGTGTTCTGGCTTGGGTTATTGGCCCTGTCGCTGTTCTACTACCGATTGCAATGGATGCCTGGCCCCGGCCGGATGAACCCACGACTGGAGTCGCCGCCGGTGGTCACCGGATTGCTTACTGTGGATAGCTTGCTGGCCGGTCGGGGCGATGTGTTTGCCAATGCATTGCACCACTTGATGTTGCCGGCGCTGGTGCTCGGCGCATATAGTATGAGCCTGATCATGCGTATCGTGCGCTCGGCGATGATCGAGGTGCTGCAACAGGATTACATCCGCACTGCGCGGGCCAAAGGGCTGATCGAGCGCGTCGTCGTGATGCGCCATGCGCTGCGCAACGCCGCGCTGCCGGCTGTGACGGCCATCGGCCTCGCATTTGGCAATCTGATGGCCGGCGCGGTGATGACCGAGACGGTGTTCGCTTGGCCCGGCATCGGGCGCTATGCCGTCGAATCGGCCGCCAAACTCGACTTCGCGCCGATCATGGGGGTGACGCTGCTGGTCGCGGTGATCTACATCGCGATCAACTTCGTGGTAGATGTCTCCTACGCGCTGCTCAACCCGCGCGTACGATTGTCGTAATATGGCTGTTGGTTCCGCGTATCCTGCCGCGCCGGCGCTAATCACCGAACGCATGGCTGTGCTCAGGCGTAACTTGCGCCGTTTGCTGCGCAACCGCTCCGTGATGATTGGCGGCGTCGTTGTGCTGTTCTGGCTTTGCGTCGCGCTGATGGCGCCATTCATTGCGCCATACTCGCCCACGGCGCAGCAAGTGACCAACCGTTTGAAGCCACCCAACGCGCAGCACGTGTTCGGCACCGACGAGCTGGGACGCGACATTTTCAGCCGTGTTCTGTATGGCGCGCGTGTCTCGCTGCCGGTGGCGCTGGCCGTCGTTGCGTTGACCGGCTCAGTAGGTGTGTTGCTAGGCGCTGCAGCCGGCGACGCTGGCGGCTTGCTCGACGAGATCATCATGCGCATCGCCGACGCCGTGCTGGCGTTCCCGTCGTTGATCCTGGCTATCGCGATCACCGCTGCGCTTGGGCCGGGGCTGCAAAACGCCGCGCTGGCTATCGCGCTGGTCTTGTGGCCAGAATATGCTCGGCTCATCCGCAGTCAAGTCATTGCGCTGCGCGAGATGGAATTCGTCAGCGCGGCGACGGCGCTCGGTGTATCACGTCGCCGCGCACTCTTTAAGCACATTTTGCCCAACACCCTGCCGTTAATGCTGGTCAAAGCCAGCCTCGACATAGGCAACGCGATTTTGCTGACCGCTGCACTCTCCTTTGTGGGGCTGGGCGCCGTGCCGCCGACACCCGAATGGGGTGCGATGGTCGCCGCCGGCCGCCACAAGTTCTTCGAATGGTGGCTGGCCGCCTTCCCGGGCCTGGCTATCTTCTCAGCGGTCATCGGGTTGAACTTTCTGGGCGATGGCCTGCGCGACCTGCTCGACCCGCGCATGAGCCGGCGCGGGTAGGGTGCGACATGGCGTAAACACGCATAGCGCAATCTCTCTGCCCCATGAAGAAACAAAGTGCGCGAAGTGGATGGGTGGGGGATTGAACCACGAAGAAACAAAGCGCACGAAGTGGATGGGTGGGGGATTGAACCACGAAGAAACAAAGCGCACGAAGTCGATGGGTGGGGGATTGAACAACTAAGATACAAAGCGCACGAAGTGGAAGGGCTCTCTGGTATACACATCTCCGAGCACAAGAG
>JAEANN010000045.1 GCA_016841965.1 Candidatus Roseilinea mizusawaensis
ACGCGCGCAGGGGGACTATGCCGCCGCCCGCCGCTGTTTCGAGGAGAACATGACGTTTTGCGACGCCATCGGCTACCTGTGGGGCGTGGCACAGGCGCGCATCAACCTGGGGCTGGTGGCGCTGGCCGAGGGCCTGGCGAAAGAGGCCGAAGCGCACTTTCAAAAGAGCCTGCTCATCGGCGAGCAGATCGGCAATGCATGGGTCAACGCGCAAAGCCAGAAGGGCCTGAGCGATGCGGCCTTATTGCGCCGCGACCTGCCCACCGCGCAGGCCCTGGTGGAGCGCAGCCTGGCGCTCTATCAAGCGATGCAGGATCGGGATGGGATGGCGGATAGCCTGCTGCTGCTGAGCCAAATCGCGCTGGCAAGCGGTGACCTCCCCGCTGCCCACCGCGCCCTGACGGAAGCCGAGGGGTTGATCCAGGCTACGGAAAACGGCTTCCGCGCCGCCAGGGCGCTGGTTCAGCGGGCGGACATCCTGCTGCGGGAAGGGGACATCGCGTCGGCGCGGGCGCTGCTGGAGCAAGCGCTGCGCCATCCGGCCTGCGAGGCGTCCATCCGTGCGTACGCCACGGCGGCGCTGGCGCACAAAATCAAAGGGGACTGTCTATGCGAATCACGTACATAGATTTGGTCTCGGGCGCCAGCGGCGACATGCTGCTGGGCGCGTTGGTGGATGTCGGTTTGCCGTTCGACCACGGGGTACAAGGCGGTATCTAGCCCGGTTGCACAAACGACAACCCCATCGCCCGCTTCGGTCCCGCCACGCGCTTTACCCCGCGCATCCCCACCACACGCTGCCGAATCCGCCCAATCATCCGCTCAACACGATGGTTCGTCGCCGGCGCCTCCGCCCGCCTCCGATCCGGCACATACCGCTCCCGCAGATTCGACAGCCGCAGTGCGATCTGCGCCAGCTCCCACAGCGCCCCGCGCTACCGACGCCCCAACGGTCTGACGAGGCGCTCATCCACACCATACAACGCTTTACCCCCGTCGGGCGCGCGCGCTTGCACCCTCGCCCAGACTTGCTGCGCCGGCGCCACGCCGGACTCGTCTAGCTCCCGCTCCAGGGCTGCCAGCGCCCGCCTCAGCCACCGCACCATGTGAAAGGCGCACCCGACACTTCAAAACACATGCTCATCACTCACCCCTCAGCACTCATCACTCACCCCTCAGCACTCATCACTCACCCCTCAGCACTCATCACTCACCCCTCACCCCTCACCACTCATCACTCATCACTCACCCCTCAGCACTCACCCCTCCCCCCTCATCTCTCGCGGTTGTGTTCCTATAATTTCTAGAGACAGTACCGTGCAGGGAGGGTAGCGAAGGCAAGGAGATCGGCAATCCTGAACCTGGACAGAGGTAGGAGCAGTGATCAGGTCTTGGGCAGATATGGCAGAGTTATCATACACGTCGAGCAGCAAGGTCTGAATCAGCGCCCAGGCTTGTTGGTGATGATCCTCCCCAACAGTCTGGATGGGCGCCTTTGGTATTGTGCAACAAGTCGAATGATGTTTGCGCCCGTTTTGCAGATCTTCCTCTTCGGCGAGCCGCACCTGGAGTATGAGGGACAAAGAATTTCGCTGCCCCAACGTGAAAGTTTGCTGCGCCTCTTCGTGCGCCTGACGTTGCAAGCGGGGCAAACGCTTGCACGCAAGCAACTGGCATTTTCGCTCTGGCCCGATGTCCCCGAGTCTGAAGCGCTTGCCAATTTGCGCCGTCAGTTGTATCTCCTGCGCCATATTCTGCCGGCTGAAATGCAAGGTCTGCTTCTTGTCTTGCCGCAGAGCGTATGTTGGCAAAATTCTCCTTTGTGTTGGATAGATGTAAATGAATTCGAACAGTCGGGGGCAAGCCTCGAGGCGCTTGAGCAGGCCGTGGCATTGTATCGTGGCGACCTGGCGTTGGGAGTAGATGACGATGATTTTTTGATTGCTCGCCGGGAAGCTCTGCGCAATCGTTACCTGAATTTTCTCAAGAAATTGGCAGAGGGTTATTTTGAGCGCGGGGAATTCGCCCGCGCTCTCGAACGGGCGCGCCGCCTGATTGCCCTGGAACCCTGGGACGAAGAAGCGGTGCGCCTGAAGATGACCCTCGAGGCCCAAACCGGCAACCGCGCGGCGGCTGTGGCCACCTACCAAAACCTGGCGCGCGAACTGGAGCGCGAACTGGACACCCAGCCCACGCCGGAGACGATGGCGCTTTACAGCGACATCCTGCACAACCGGCTGGCGCGCCCGTCCCTATCTCCAAAAGCCGCCGCGCCGCCCTTTGTCAGCCGCAAAGCGGAGCTGGAGCACCTGTCTGGTTTGTTCCGCAGCCTCGTCAATGGGCAGGGGCGGATCGTTTTCATCTCTGGCCTGGCGGGAGTCGGCAAGACGGCGCTCCTGCAAGAAGCTCTGCGTCGCCTGTCCGAAGATTTGGGAGCAGCCGCGCCGCGCGTCTTGTGGGGGACCTGGCTACCGCCGCTGCGCGATTCTCCGCCGCGGCCTTACGCAGCCTGGGCGCAAATTCTCAACGCCGCCGCGCCCCTGCTGGCGCGCAGCGAGCAGATTTCCCCCGAATGGCTGAACCGCCTCCTGCCGCTCGTCCCCGACCTGGCGCTGCTCAAGCACGGCCTGCTCGGCCATTCGCAGCCCAACGCCGACGAACTGCGCGCCGCCTTGCGGCAAGCGTTGCACGCCCTGGCGCTCGCCCGTCCGCTCATCCTGATTCTCGAGGATGCGCATTGGGCCGATGACGCCTCGCTGGAAACGCTGCAAGCACTGAGCGAAACCTGTCCGGTGCTCCCCCTGCTGATTCTCGTCACGCACCGCCTGGATGACCTGCCCCTGCCGCTCGTGCAACTCAAACGCGCGCTGCGCCAGCGGCGCGCCCTGATTGAACTCCCGCTTCAGACCTTCACCCCCGATGAAGCGCGGTTGTTTCTGAAGGCCCTGCTTCGCGAAGAAACCCTGCCGCCCTCGCTCTACGAAGAATTGACCCGCTACGCCAGCGGCTTGCCGCTCCTGCTGCGCGAAGCCGCCGAAAGCATCCATCACGCGCGCGGGAGACGCCCGACGCTGCCCACCCTGAGCGATGCGATTGCCCTGCGCCTGGGAGAGTTGAGCCGCGCCGCGCGCGAGATGCTCGAAGCCGCGGCGCTGCTGGGTTTTGCGTTTTCCAGCCGCGAATTGCAAGCCCTGCTGAGTTGGCCGGAATCCACCTTTACCGCCACGCTCGATAATCTGTCAGCCAGCCGCTTCCTGACCGAAGTCTCGCTGCCCGGCGCGCCGGACTATGCCTTTCCTCATCAGTTGATTCACGAAATCCTCCTCGAAACGATTCCCCCCGCGCGCGCCGTTCATCTCCACCGGCGGGCTGCCCTTGCCCTCCAGCAGGTTCACGCGGACGAGAGCGGATTTGCCGGGCGGATTGCGGCGCATTACGAGGCTGGCGGTTTGCCTTTGCCCGCGGCGCGCTTCTGGCTGGAGCACGCCCGCGAAAACACCGACCTGGCAGCACTCGAAGCGGCACTGCAATCCATCGAACGCGCCGAATCTCTGCTGGGAAGCGACTCATCCCTTGAAGGTCGTGAAGTGCAGGCGCAGGCCGTTCTGCAGCGCGGCGTCATTGCCTACTATCGCGGTCAAATCTCAGAGGCCTTGTCGCTCTTGCAAGACGCCCTGCGCCTTGCGAGCGACTTTCCGCCCGTCCGCGCCCATGCCCTCGCCCGCCTGGCTTACGCGCTCTACGCCAGCGACCGTTACGCCGAAGCCTGGCAATCTGCTGACGAATCGCTCATGCTTGCCCGCGCCCTGGCTGATTCCCAGGCCATCATCCGCGCCCTTAACACTCGGGGGATGGCTGCCATGATGTTGGGACGTACCCAGGAAGCCATTCGTGATCTTCGCGAGGCGCTCTCGATAGAGGCGGCCCACGCCGCGCCCTCCGTGCAAACGGTGCAAAGCCTCAATTACTTGGGGACGGCGCTGGTCTTCGTTCAGGATTATGCCGGGGCAAGCGAAGCCCTCGCCAAAACGGTGGAACTGGCGCGGCGCGGCGGTCTGCGCCGCGTGGAATCTGCCGCGCTGACCATGCAAGGACAGGTGGCGCTCAATTGCGGACGGTATGCCCAGGCCATCGAAACCTACCGCCAGGCGATCGAGGTGGCTGGGGATTCACACCTGCCCGGCCTGTGGGGCAAATTTGCCGGGCGCGGCGCAGCGTATCTGCGCATGGGATGGCTGCGCGAGGCGCAATCTGATTTCGAGCGCGGGCTGGAGATTGCCCGCCAGGTGGAAAGCCGCTACGGGCAGTTGCTTATGCAAGGCTATCTGGCGTTCACGGCGCTGGCTGCCGGGCCCGCGCCTGCCGATTCACTCGCCGTGCTGGAGACCGAGGCCGCTGCCCTGGATTTACATCCGGTTGTCCTGCTCACCGCGCTGTTCCGCGCCCGGCTGCGGCGGCTGGCAGGGGATTGGGAACAGGCGGATGAGGCGCATCGGCGCGCCATTCAGGCGGCGCAAGCCAGCGGCGTTCCACAATTCCTGCAAACCGCGCAACTGGAATGGCTCTACACCCAGGCGCACAGCGGCGTGACAGAGCGGAAACTGTGGGAGACTCTCACCTGTCAGGCGGGAGGTTCCGGCGAAGTGCCCCAGCAGGCATTGGCGAAACTCACGCTGGCGGCAATGTTGCGTTCTGAAAACCGTCCCGCCGAAGCGTTGACCGCCGCCAGGGAAGCCCTCATCCTGGCGCGCGCCTGCCCTGACGCAATGCTCATCGGCGAGTCGCTCGGGCTGATGATGGGGATGTATCAGGCGATGGGGCAAGAGAATGAAGCCCAAACCGCGCGCGCCGAACTGCTCTCTCTGGCCGAAACCGCCTTTGCCCCGTTCCAACTCGCTTTCAATTGTCCCTCTGCCGAAGCTTTGCGGGAAATCATCGTCCATCATTCGTAACTGCCCGGCCGATCTCCCCCTAATCTCCTCACTTCCGGTACGAAACCGAAGCGATCTCTCCTAAGCGGGGGATCGTTTCGATGTTGTTCTGCTTCTTGCCGTGACCTTCGCGGCCATGGCAGGCAGTTAGCGTGATTTACCACGTATTTCCCCCTCTTCCCCAAATGACGTGTGTTCCGGATGCCTGTTGAGGACGTTTGGAGGACGCTTCTTTCCTACAATTAGCATCAAGATGCTCTCTACGCTTGAAGCATCTACCTGCTTTCTGCCGAGGTGCCGATTGCCCATGACAACGAACAAACCGCGCCGCGAAATGACCTATATCCTGCGCATCTGGCAGGAGCCGAGCGAGGTCTCTCCTCCCGGTGAGTGGCGCGGCGTGCTGCGCGCACTGGATGGCAGCCAGGAAAGGCTTTTCAAATCGGCAGAAGAACTGTGGAGATTGCTCATTCAGAGCAAAGCAATCACCGATCCGGAAACGATGAAACCCGAAGACTCACAGATTCACAGTTTAGGAGGCTGAACGATGAGAACCATAACCTTTCGTCTTCTCTCGGCGCTGCTGCTGGTTGCGCTCCTGCTGGCCGGGCAAAACGCGCCGCCGGCGTATGCGGGAAACTCTACCGTCAATTCATATGCCTCAAGCGTCGCGGCCAGCAGCCTGCCCGGCGTGCGCTTCGTTCACATCGCCACGGCTGATAACACATACTACCATTTTACTACCCTTGATCACCCCTTGCTCAACGGCAATCCGAACGCCATCTTCCTGGTGACCCCGAACTGGAACCCGGGCGGCGCCACCGGCGTGTGGTATGACACCTCGCAGAATAAGTGGACCATCTTCAACCAGGACGGCGCTACCATGTCGGTGGGCGCCAGCTTTAACGTGCTCATTCCCACGCCGGGGACACATGTGTTCGTTCACACGGCAACAAGCGGCAATATCAGCGGCAATTCCACTTACCTCAATCACTCCTTGCTGAACGGCAACCCGAATGCCATCGTCCTAGTGACCCAGAACTTTAACCCGGGCGGCGTAGGCGGCACCTACAACAACCATGCCATCGGCGTGTGGTATAACATCTCGCAGAGTAAGTGGGCCATCTTCAACCAGGACTTGGCGGCCATGCCGCCCAACGCCAGCTTCAACGTTGTCGTGGCCAATCCCGCAAGCACCGCTTTTGTGCACAAAGCCACGTCCGGCAATATCGCCGGCCATATCACCTATCTGAATCACCCTTTGCTAAACGGCAATCCCAACGCTATCTTCCTGGTGACCCCGAAGTGGAACCCGGGCGGCGCCTTCAACGACCACCCGATCGGTGTGTGGTATACCGACTCGAAGTGGGCCATCTTCAACCAGGACCTCGCGAACATGCCGCTGAACGCCAGCTTCAACGTGCTCGTCCCTGACACGAGGGCCGATGTTTTTGCGCACAAAGCCACGTCCGACAATATCGCCGGCCATGTCACCTATCTGAATCACCCTTTGCTAAACGGCAATCCCAACGCTATCTTCCTGGTGACCCAGAACTGGAACCCGGGCGGCGCGGGCGGCACCCCCAACAACCATGCCATCGGCGTGTACTACTCCAGCACCTTCAACAAGTGGACCATCTTCAACCAGGACATCGCTGCCATGCCGCCCAACGCCAGCTTCAACGTGCTCATCCCGCCGCCGGGGGCGAACGTGTTTGTTCACAAGGCCACGTCCGGCAACATCCCATCAGGCAACCCACACGCCACTGTCATTGATCATCCTTTGCTGAACGGCAATCCCAACGCTGTCTTCCTGGTGACCCAGAACTGGAACCCGGGCGGCGTAGGCAACACCCACAACAACCATGCCATCGGCGTGTACTACGCCGCCTACAAGTGGGCCATCTTCAACCAGGACCTCGCTGCCATGCCGACGAACGCCAGCTTCAACGTGATGGTGTTGAACGACCTCACTGCTCTGCCGTGGTCCAAAGCGGCGTTTGTCCATACAGCTACGAGTGGCAACACTTTGGGGAACTCGACCGCGCTGAATCACGCTCTCTCCAACAGCAATCTGCTGGCGTTCGTATTCGCCACGGATAACTACAACCCCGGTGGAGGAAGTGGTGTTTACAACAACCACAACACCGGCGTGTGGTACACCGGCGGCAATTTATTCTTCCCGAACAGATGGGCGATCTTCAACCAGGACCTTGCTGCCATGCCGACGAACGCCAGCTTCAACGTGCTTGTCATTGTGCGACAGGTCTACCTTCCGACCGTCCTGAGATAACAAATGATCAACGAGTCCGGGTTTCTTGGCGTTCGGCCTCTTTCTGTGGGAACAACTCCGCTACCATGCCGACGAACGCCAGCGTCAATGTGCTTGTCATTGTGCGACAGGCCTGAGGTAGTGAATGGCGAAATGCGACTGACAGACATGGTGCTTTGCCTGACAACCAGCCTTTGGAACAACTGGCGCTGCGCCCAGAGATCACAGCGCTCGCTGATCGACTGTGCGCCATGAGCAGGCAACAAGCAGGCTAACCGGCTGCGCCAACCGTCATACGCTCTCGGACACTTGGGTGAGGGAAGCCGGCCGGTCCTCGCCGTCCACGGCGCCGCCGCCTACAGCCCCAGCCTCATCGGCGGGCTGAGGGCGTTCCTCCGGCGGCAGGGGCTCGACGACGATCTCGCCGAACAGCGTGTCCTGATACGCTCGCACAGCGTATCGCTTCAGCAACTCCAGCAGCGCCAGCAAGGTGACAATGATCTCCGAACGGAGATGGACGCCGGACAACAATTCGCTGAATGTGACGCGCGGACGAGTAGCGACGGCAGACTCGATACGGGCGATGCAATCATTGACCGTGAACGGCAAGGGAGCCACCACTTCGTCAGCCAGCGGCGGCGGCATCCATCGGTCGATCACACGCTGCATCATGCGCGTCAGCATCTGGATCGTGACATTGTCCAGCGGCAATTGCCGCGAACGCGGTCGGGCGACCGGCGGCGGCGACACAGGCAGAGCACGGAGGCCGGCTTTCTCACGCTCGCGCAGCCAACACGCCAGGCGTTTATACACCTGATACGCGCGCAACTGAGCCACCAGATCATCCGCATCGGCCTGCTCTTCCTCCGATGGCGGCGTGGCCTGCGGCAACAGCGCGCGACTTTTAATCACAATCAGGCGCGCTGCAATCGACAGGAAATTGCTGATCGTGCTTGGATCGCGACGCGGCATGACGGCCATATATGCAATGAATTGATCGGTCACTTTAGCCAGCGAAACAGCGGTGATGTCCAGGTGGCGCTCTTCAATCAGGCGCAGCAACACGTCGAGCGGGCCTTCGTAGTTGGGCAAGCGCAGACTAAAACTGTCACGCACAGTCTCGAAAGCAGAGGTAGCGCCATCCATGCTTTATTCGGTCTGTTTGGCCGGGCGCGGATAAAGCACCAGGTAATCGAAGCCGTTCATGCGTACCGTGCGGCCCCATTGATAGTTTTCGTGAATGGCAAGCAATACGTCGTGCGGATAGAACTGGGCGCGAAAGATAACTGCGCCGAATTCCCTGGCATCGATCATGCGAATCATGTTCGATGTGTCGAGATAGCCACTTTTGGAGAGATTGAGAAGCTGAGTCGGATTGGTGACAACGCCTTTGCCGGCATGAAGTGTAATCATGGCTTCTTCGCTCCACACTGGCCCCGGCGCTTCGCGGGCTAGGCGCGCCAGCTCCCAGCCGGCCTGTATATCGGCCGGATCGAGCAGGTGCCCCAACTGCGTGTCGCCGATTACATCGTAGTATGGATAGCCCTGCCAGGCCGACGCGCCGGAGGGGATGTTCAAAATCCGCGCCAGCGCGCCGAACACGCGCCCGCTGGTAGGCAGGTGCACATTCAGAGATGCCTGGGCCAAAAACACAACCGCCATCAGCAAGGCAAACAGCGCATTGCGCGTGAAATGGTTGGCAGCGATTGGGGGATGTGCAGCAATCCTGTCGGCGACCCAATGGGCCGCACGCCATAGAAAGCCGACCGTACACACACAAGACGCAGCAATAGCGGCCACAAGATAAGTGGGGCCGGCGCCCCATTTGCCGGTGAGCATGCCAATCGCCGCGCCGGCCATAAAGTACATCGACCAAATGGTGATCGGTTTCAGCGACCGTGCTCGGATTGCGGCGATCACGTCCCACCCCACATACAACCCACTGCACACAATCAACGCCCCTTGCAGGCGGAACCACTGTCCATAGAACAGCCAGGTGCGCTGAATATCATACTCGTTCACATTCGCCAGCACCACGTTCAGCCAAAACTGACCGCCTGTCGCCAGATTGAACGCCACGACAATGACCGCCGTGGCTAGGGCGCTTGTCAGCAGGGCCTTGAAGCACAGTCTGGGATGGCGAAAGAGCAGGAATCCAAAACCGGCCGCCAGCGCGTCAACGGCTTGCAACTTGGTGAAGCCGGCCACAATCAGTAGGGTCACGCCGGCAGTGACCCAGCGCAGCCGCACGCGCGTTTGCGATGCATCGCGGTCGCCGGCAAACCCAATATCCAGACAAAGAATGCCAGCGAAGCCAAACATGACCATGGGAATATGCGCGCGCGCCAGTGGCCCAATGTAATAGACATAGTTGGCGGCAAAAAATGCCAGCGCCGCCGCAGCCGGCCCCAGCAAGAACAACGCGCCGGCAAGCCGGCCGAGAGCTGTGGAGGGGCGCCCTTGCGCCATCATCACCCGCCGCGCCGCCGCCACAATCAACGCGCCGATCACAAGCGAGCAGACAAACGTCACCAGCCGGGCAGTCCAGATATGAGGCCCAAACAGCCAGATCAGCGGCACAACCATCAGGCGGTAAACCGGCGGGTAGTTGGACGAGTAAAAGGGAAAGATGGAATTGTCGAGGTAGATATTCTGGCCGGCGGCAAGCCGGATGGCGTCATACAACTCAAACCCTTCGCCCTGGTCATAGTCAAATGGAAAGGCAAACAGAGCGCGGGCATAAACCAGATAGATAACGAAGTAGACAGCCAGAATGGCAATGACGCCCGCCAGCAGCATGAACGGCGCCAGCCGGATCAAGCTGCTGAAGCCGGCCTGGCGAACAGTGGATCTGGTTGCACTATCCAAATGTCTCACCCGGTTCAGGCTCAATGCATGTCCGCCGCAAAGACGCCAAAGTCAACTTAGAAACCCAGCCGGCAAAGCTGCGCGACATCTTCGGCTGTGAACAGATACGACCGGCAGATCGACATCGCCTTAAAGAACAACGCGCAGGGCAGCATGGCTGTCCTGCGCGCCGTGCAAATCAGGCTGCGGGTGATGTCAGAGCGCCAGAGGACGGACACACGTCCGACTAGAAACGCTCAGGCTTGCCCTTGAGTGGACGAGTCAGCAGGCGTCTGAGGCGCTGCAACGGCGTCCGGCTTTGCGCGCGCGCCGATGCGCTCTTTCAACCGTGCCGACTTGCCCTGCAACTTGCGGAAGTAATACAACTGCGCGCGGCGCACTTTGGCGTGGCGCAGCACTTCCACTTTGTCGATGCGGGGTGAGTGCAACAGATACGTGCGCTCTACACCGATGTTGTTGCTGGCGATGCGACGCACGGTGAAGTTCGCGTTTGCGCCGCCCTTGCGCAACCGAATGACCACGCCCTGAAAAACCTGAATGCGCTCGCGGTCCCCTTCCACAATACGTTGATGCACACGCACTGTGTCGCCGGGCTGTATAGCCGGCACCTTTGGATTGGGCTGCAAGCTCTTCTCGATAGACTCTACGAGATTCATTTCGATAACTCCGATTTCGGATTGTGGACTGCAGCTCGCCGAGGGTCGGGAATGGCACGTTGCAACCCCAAACTGCCGGCTGAGCAACCACAATCGTCAGCGCTTGGTATAAGTCGGCGCCTTGCGCGCGCGCTTCAGGCCAGGCTTCTTGCGTTCCTTCTCGCGGGCATCGCGTGACAAGTAGCCCGCCGACCGGAGCGCGCCACGGTACTCTTCATCGATCTTCAGCAAGGCACGCGCAATCGCCATTTGTGACGCGATAGCCTGGCCGGTGATGCCGCCACCCTTGACATGAACGCTCACATTGTAGCGAGCATCGGCGCCGGTCAGAGCCAGCGGCGCTTTAATCGCGTTAATGTCGATCTCGCGGCCAAAATACTGGGTTAAATCACGATCGTTGACGGTGATCTTGCCGGCGCCACCCACATACAAACGCGCCCGGGCCGTAGCTTCTTTGCGGCGACCGACACCCTCGTAATACTGCTGTTGTTGTGTCTCTGCCATAAGTTCCGTTTACCTCACCTGACGAAAAGCCGATGACGATTGACGAACCAATGCTGTAATCCGAGTGCGCTCGCCGTCCGTCATCGGCCCTCCGCTGCTGTTCGTCTAGAGATCGAGTCTGACCGGCTGCTGCGCCACATGTGGATGCTCGCTGCCGCCGTACACTTTCAGCTTGGTGATCATGCGACGCCCAAGCCGCCCATGCGGAATCATGCCCCACACAGCCTCGCGGATCACACGCTCTGGATGCTTGGCAAGCACCGTCTGCAACGTGTCTTCCTTCAGCCCTGAGCCGGCGTACATCGAATGCCGATAGTATTTCTTCTCGGTCAGTCGATTTCCTGTAACCTTGATCTTGGATGCGTTGACCACCACGACAAAGTCGCCGCAATCCAGGCTAGGTGTGTAGATGGGCTTGTGCTTGCCCATGATCAGCCTGGCAATCTTTGTCGCCAGGCGGCCCAAGGTCTGCCCTTCGGCATCCACGACATACCACGCCTTGGCGGCCATGACCTCGTCAGGCTTCGCCACGTATGTTTTCTTTGTCACCGCCATCGTTTCTCACCTCAATAATCTACTTGCACCAGGCACAGTCCACAGGCTGGAGCCGCGCCCTTGACACGCCGCGAGTCGCCGCTGGCGAGAATGTCTTTTACCTCATCAGGATCGATTTGTCCTGATCCGACTCGAACCAATGTCGCCACAATTCGGCGCACCATACGAAACAGGAATGCGTTTGCTTGGATTGTAAAACGCCAACTACCGGCAACGCCGGCCCAATCTGCGCGCATCACAGTGCGCACCGTTGCCTCGCCTTGTGGGGCCGTCCCAAACGCTGCAAAGTCATGCGTGCCCACCAACCACCCGGCAGCTCTTGTGATTGCCAAAGCGTCCAGGTGATGATGGATTTGCCACTCATACCGTCTTGTCAAAGGCTTGCGGATCGGCGTCTCAGTCACGCGGTATTCATACACTCGGCTGCGCGCGCTAAAGCGAGGATGAAACCCCGGCTCACACAGCGCAAGATCACTGATCGCCACATCTTCGGGCAACTCGCTATTCAGCGCGCGCTGAAGCTCAGGCAACGTATGACGCCATGCTACTTCGAACGCGATGACCTGGCCGGTGGCATGCACGCCGGCGTCTGTGCGCCCGGCGCCAACCACCGTTACGACCTGATCAGATACTCGCCCGATCGCCGCCTCCAACTCACCCTGCACGCTGCGCGCGTTTGCCTGCCGCTGAAAGCCGTGGAAATCCGTGCCGTCATAGGCAACCGTGGCGCGCAGCCGCATTCCATTATGAACTCCGGACTTAAAATTGCGGATGCTTGCACACGGCAAGCAATCCGCAAGCGCTATTTGTTACACCCACTCGATGAGCGCCATCGGCGCGTTGTCACCCTTGCGCGGGCCAAGCTTGTAGATGCGCGTGTAGCCACCTTTGCGCTCTTGATAGCGCGGCGCAATCTCTGTGAAGAGCTTGCGCACGATGACCACGCCGCCATTTGTCTGCGCTGCAACACGCCGGCGCGCCGCAACCTGCGCGGCTTTATCGGTCGCCGCCAGCCCTTCCTTAGCGATTGTGACCAGTTTTTCTGCCTGGTCGCGGATGGCCTTGCACTTGGCCTCGGTTGTCTGAATCCGGCCGTGATCGATTAACTCAGTGACAAGCGACCGCCGCAGGCTGGTGCGCTGTGCGGTCGACCGGCCGAGCTTGTACCCAGCAACTTTGTGTCTCATGTCAACCCTCTTCCTCCGCGGTCAACGCCGCTTGTGTTTCAGGCTCGCGTGGCCACAAGCCGCGTGCCTTCAGCTTTTCTTTCAACTCTGCCATCGACTTATCGCCGAAATTACGCAGATTCGTGAGCGTGCCGCCGTTTTTCTCGATCATGTCGAGCAGATCGCCAATGGTCGAGATGCCGGTGCGCTTCAGCGCGTTGTATACACGCACGCTCAACTCCAGGTCTTCGATCGGTCTGGCGCCCACTTCGCTGGGGATGCCCTTGCTCTCTGCAGCGCCTTCAGGTGTCAGCTCGTCGACCGAGACGCCGGCAATGAGTTGCAAATGCTGGACGAGAATCATGGCTGCCTGGCGTAGGGCATCCTGTGGGCGAATGGTGCCATCGGTCCATATTTCCAGAACCAGACGATCATAATTGGTCATCTGGCCGACGCGCGCAGCTTCTACCTCGTAATTCACACGGCGGACCGGGCTGTAGATAGCGTCCACAGGGAGTTCGCCAATAGGCAGCTTGCCGCGCTGCTCGGCTGGCGAATAGCCCCGTCCGCTTTCCACCTGGAACTCAATGTCCAAGCGAGCCTTGTTCGAATCGGTCGTGAACAGATACAGATCAGGGTTCACGATCTCGATTTCTGGCGGAGTGATGATATCGCCGGCGGTCACCACCCCCTCGCCACGCACTTCGATGCGCATGCGCATCGGGCCATCGCCCTTCATGCGCAGACGAATCTGCTTGACGTTCAGCATCAACTGCATCACGTCTTCTTTGACATGCGGGATGTCAGAGAATTCGTGATGGACATCGGTCAGGCGCATCGACGTGACGGCTGCGCCCGGCAAGGAACTCAATAAAACGCGCCGGAGCGAATTGCCGATCGTAACGCCATAGCCTTGTTCCATGGCGCCGATGATGAAGCGCCCGTAATCGCGGGTCAGAACATCGCTCTCAACTTTCGGGAAAACTGGTGCCGTTAACAACGCAACCTCCGTTGAAGGTCAGCCGGCAGTGACTTGCTTTCAGGGGCTGCCTGGCATTCGAGCCAGCGCTGAAGGCAGAAAGCTGTCTGCTGGCCGCCACAACACTACCGCGAATAGAATTCGACCACCAACTGCTCTTTGATCGGCACTTCGATATCTTCGCGGGTAGGTAGCGCCTGCACAGTTGCCGACAGATTCGCGCGATCGGCGCTTAGCCAGCGCGGCGTCGGCACGTCGTTCCTCTCTTCGAGCCATTGCTTCCAGTATGCCTGGCCACGGCTAGTTTCGCGAACAGTGATGGTGTCACCGGGTCGCACCAGGTAAGACGGAATATCAACCGGGTGACCATTGACGTAGAAATGCGCGTGTGTGACCAACTGGCGCGCGGCAGAGCGCGACGCGGCCAGGCCGGCCCGATAGACCACATTGTCAAGCCGCCGTTCGAGCAACACCAGCAACTGTGCGCCGGTGACGCCACGCGCCTTCAAGGCCTGGCGGAAGTAGCGCCGGAATTGCGACTCCAGCAAGCCATAGATGCGGCGCAGTTTCTGCTTCTCCCGCAACTGCATTTGATAGTCGCTCGCCTTGGCGCGGCGCATTTTCGCATTTGGCCCGTGCTGGCCGGGGAAATAGCCGCGCTTCTCAATTGCGCATTTTGGGCTGAGGCAGCGCGCGCCTTTCAAGAACAACTTTTCGCCTTCGCGCCGGCAAAGGCGGCATACAGGTTCAATATGTCGTGCCATGTCCCTAATTCCGATTTTTGATTGCCGATTTCGGGTTGCAGATTCTGGACAAACGGATCGCCATGAACCGCTCAACTATAGGCCAAATACAGGCCAAAATCCAAAATCCCACATCCAAAATCCAAATGGGTCAGACGCGGCGCTTCTTGGGCGGCCGGCAGCCGTTATGCGGCACAGGGGTTACATCTGTGATGGATCGCACACGCAAGCCGGCGCCCTGCAGAGCGCGGATAGCAGCCTCGCGGCCAGGGCCGGGGCCGTTCACGTACACATCGACTTCCTGCATTCCGTTATCCAGAGCCAATCGCACGGCATTTTGCATGGCCACGCGAGCCGCGAAGGGCGTGCTCTTGCGATTGCCTTTGAATCCGGCTGACCCGGCGGTTGCCCAGCAGATTGTGCCCCCTGCTCGGTCAGTGATGGTGACGATAGTATTATTAAAAGTCGCCAGGATATGCACCTGGCCATATGCCACGTTCTTTCGTGCCCGGCGCGGGTTAGTTTGTCGTCGCGCGCCGCGTCCTGATGGTCGTCCCATAAATCATTCCCTCGTTCGTGCTACGTGTGAGGAGTGGGCATGTTGCACATTGCTGCTGCACATGACTGCTGTAGTAGGCATTGCAGCATGTACAAACGCCGGCCCGCCCCCGCTCACAGCTTACTTCTTCTTTGCGCCACGCCGCCGGCCGCGCCCGGCAACGGTCTTCTTAACGCCCTTCCGCGTGCGCGCATTGGTGCGCGTGCGCTGCCCGCGCACCGGCAGATTTCGCTTGTGGCGCAATCCGCGATAGCAGCCAATCTCGATCAAGCGCTTGATGTTGAGTTGAACCTCGCGGCGCAAGTCTCCTTCAACGCGATATTCTTTCTCGATGATGTCACGGAGGGTCGCCACTTCGGCCTCAGTAAGATCTTTGACGCGAGTGGCCGGATTGACGCCGGTCTGGCCCAGAATCGTTGAGGCCAAAGGCCGGCCAATCCCGTAGATGTAAGACAGGCCGATGTCAATTCGTTTGTTTCGGGGCAAGTCAACGCCTGCAATTCTCGCCATGTTTTCTCCTGCATGACTGCGCCCACGGCAACGTGAAGTTTACAGAGCGGCTTTGGGCCGGCACGACTCCTTCAATCCTTCGCGCCCGCAGGCAATATGCGCTATTCGATCAACTTAACCCTGTCGCTGTTTGTGCTTCGGGTTTTCACAAATCACGTACACATGCCCGTGGCGCTTGACAATTTTGCACTTCGGGCAGCGTTTCTTCACACTCGATGCCACTTTCATTTGGTCACACTCCGTCTACGGCCAGACGTAGAAAATCCGACTTGCATCGACGCGCGCGCAAGCCGGATGGCCAATGAACCGTATCCTTACTCTTGCCTTGTTAAGACCTCTGGCTCACCCTCGGTGATCGCCACGGTATGCTCAAAATGGGCGGATAGTTTACCATCTATCGTCGCAACCGTCCACCCGTCTCGTTTGACTTTGGTGCCATACTTGCCGGCGTTGATCATCGGCTCGATAGCAATCGTAAGGCCAGGGCGCAGCAGCATCCCCTGACCTTCCTTGCCGACATTCAGCATGCTGAACCCTTCGTGCAGTTCGCGGCCCACGCCGTGGCTGGTGTACTCGCGCACGACGCTGAATCCATTCGATTCGGCCCTGCGCTGAATAGCTGCCCCGATATCGCCAGTGCGCCGGCCGGCCACCGCCGCTGCGATCGCATCGGCCAGACACGCCTGAGTGACCTCGATCAACCTGCACGCCTCTGCGCTCACTGCCCCAACCGGAAGAGTGACGGCCGAGTCGCCGTGATAGCCTTTGTAGCAGGCGCCAACGTCTACTTTTAGCAATTCGCCTTCTTTCAACCTGCGCGCAGAAGGGATGCCATGCACAATTTCGTCGTTGACAGACGCGCAGATTGACGCCGGAAAGGGCGGCACCTTCGGATCGTTGCTTGGGTATCCCTTGAACGATGGCACAGCGCCCTGCTTTCGAATGAGCGCATCGGCTAACTGATCTAATTCCAGCAGCGACACGCCCGGACGCACACGCTCTTTCAACTCAGCCAGGACGTTCGCCACAATCTTGCCGGCCTGGCGCATAAGCGCAATTTCGTTGGTTGACTTGAGGACGATCATTGGCTGTCTTGGGCCGCCTAGTCTTTGCAACGGACTGCTTCGATGATGCGTTGGTGCACGCTTTCTATGCTGCCCTCGCCATCAATCTGAATTAACAGGCCGCGCGCGGCATAGTAGGCCTCTAGCGGCGCTGTCTGCTCGTGATAGACTTCGATACGGTGACGCTGAGTTTCGGGCCTGTCATCGGGACGCTGATACAGCTCGCCGTCACATATATCTTTCTTGCAGCCGGCGCGCGGCGGGAGAGAAAACTCCGGGAACACCGCCCCACATGACTTGCACGTCCACCGCCGCGAGAGACGGTCAACCAGCACCTCCGGCGCCACCCGCAAGTTCAACACTGCTGTCAGGGATAGCTGCATATCGGCAAGCACCCGGTTAAGCGCATCGGCCTGGGCAATTGTGCGCGGAAAGCCATCCAGGATAAATCCATTTGCGCAATCAGGCCGCTTCAGCCGCTCCTGCACCAGACTGACAGTCACATCATCTGGCACCAGCTCACCCTTTTCGATGTAAGCTTTGGCCAGCTTGCCCAGCGGTGTCTCCAGCTTAATGTTCTGGCGGAAGAGATCGCCTGTCGAAATGTGCGCCACGCCTAGTTTTTGCGCTAACAGGGTGGCCTGTGTACCTTTGCCCGATCCTGGACCGCCTAATAGGATGATGCCACGCCAGCAGTGCATCGATGTGCTCATGATGTCTGCCCTCCCTCAGAGCGTGTGCGCCACCATCCGATGTCATCTCAGGCAACGCAAGCGTGGCCTAACGAATGAATCCTTCGTAGCGCCGCATCATGAGTTGTGCTTCAAGCTGGCGCATTGTGTCGAGCACCACGCCGACTACGATCAGTAATCCTGCGCCGGATATGAGCTGTGAGTTGCCACCCAACGGTTGCAGGAATGTCAAGCGAAGGCCATATGCGACAAACTCAATGAGATACGGCGTCACGGCCAGAACGCCCAGGAACAACGCACCCACCAGGGTGAGCCGCCGCATGATGCGCATAATATACTGGCCAGTTGTCTTGCCGGGTCTGATGCCGGGAATAAACCCGCCTTGCTTCTGCAGATTCTCAGCCAGGTTCTGCTGCTCCATGACTACGCTGGTATAGAAGTAGGTAAATCCTACCACCAGCAGAAAATAAAGCACGGTATAAATGACCAGCTCTGCAGAGATGCCCATTCCGAACCGGCTGCCTGTGAATAAGCGCACGATGCTGTTAGCGATCTCTTGCACATTGGCATCGGTGCTGTTCACGAAAAACCCAGCAATCACTGCGGGGAAGACCAGCATAGCCTGGGCAAAGATGATCGGGATCATGCCGGTTGAGTTCACTTTGAGTGGGATGTGCGTGCCGACCCCGCCCATGACGCGCCGTCCGCGCACACGCCGGCCATATTGAACCGGTATCCGTCGCTCGCCTTCCTGAATCACCACGATTACCATCACCATGGCAACCAGAATGACCAGGAACGACACCACCGTAGCAATGCCTGTGACTGCATCCTGCGATGTGCCGGCAATGCGCAGCAGATTGAAGGGCAATCTCGACACAATGCCACCAAAGATGATGATAGACAGTCCCTGACCGATGCCTTGCTCGGTGATCAATTCGCCGAGCCAGATAGCAAACATGGTGCCGGCCGTCATGGTCATGATCGTGACCAGTGTCGGCAGAATATTCTCAGCCGGCACAAGGCCCCAAGCTGGCATCACCCGTGCCGTGCCGCCGGTTGCGCCGACGGCTATTTGTTCGAAGATTGCAACCTGGCCGATTGCGTTCAGCATGGCCATGGGCACTGTGGCAAAGTAAGTGATGCGGTTGATCTTGCGCCGGCCCGACTCACCTTCCTTGGACATTTCTTCCAGCCGGGGGATGATCGGAATCAGCAACTGCAGGATGATCTGCGCTGTCACGTAGGGGTACACGCCCATCGACAACACGGAGAAGTTGGCTACGGCGCCGCCAGATAGCAGGCTCAACAGGCCAACCAGGTTGCCCAGGCCGCCGGCTGCCCCACTCTGCACACTCTCCTGAATCTGGCGCAAGACAATGATATCCACGCCCGGCACTGGGATGTGCGAGATCAATCGATAGATCGCCAGAATGAAGACTGTGAACAGAATCCTGTTCCGCAGCTCCGGCATCAACAGCGCGTTTCGTACAGCTTGTAGCATGTGTGTCCCGATCAGTCCTTGCCGTCAGCACTGTGGCATCCGGCCTTCAGCGGTCAGCTTTCGATCTACCTGGTGCGATACCCGCCCCGGGTCACCTTGATCTGCTCAGTGGTTCCGCCGGCCTGCTCGATTTTGGCCTTGGCGGCCGCAGAGAACTTGTGAGCAGTCACCTTCAGCGCAACACTGAGGTCGCCGTCGCCGAGAATGGCGACATACTTCTCGTCTTTGTCCACCAGGCCTGCTTCAACCAGCGCTTGCGGCGTGACCTCAGCGCCAGCTTGAAAGGCCATGTCCAGATCACGGACATTGACGGGCGCGTAATCGATGCGGTATGGGTTGCTGAACCCCACGCCGCGCGCAAACGGCAGCTTGCGCACGAGCGGCAACTGACCACCCTCGAAGTAGCCGCGCTTCACACCGCCGGAGCGCGACTTTTGGCCCTTCTGGCCGCGGCCGGCAGTCTTACCTTGGCCGGCGGCAATCCCGATGCCCTTGCGTCGCTTCGGCTTGCGCGAGCCGCTTGGCGGCTGCAAATCGTGCAATTTCATCTTGCCTGCTCCTGTTCTTGCACTTGCACTTGCACTTGCACATCTACCAGGTGCGACACTGCATTGATCATCCCGCGCACCTGCGGTGTGTCGTCATGCTCAACCACTTGCCCAAGCCGGCTCAGTCCGAGCGCTTTGATGGTTCGCTTTTGGCGAATGCTGTACCCGGCTGCACTCTTCACCCATCGAACAATCAGCCGCCTGGACTGGCCGATTACGTTATTGCTCAGATTCATGGCGTTCACCGCGCTCCCAGAAAGGCTTCAGATGCGCGACGGGCTTGCCGCGGCGCACAGCCTCTTCGTCAACTCTTTTCAAGTTCAACAGCCCGTTGAATGTGGCTAACGTCGCGTTGAGTTTGCTAGACGAGCCGAGCGATTTGGTCAGGATGTCCTTCACGCCGGCCGCCTCGAGCACAGCACGCACCCCGCCGCCGGCAATGATGCCGGTGCCGGGCGATGCAGGCTTAAGCAGCACTTTCGCCCCGCCATATTTGAACATCACTTCATGGGGGATGGTACCCCCACTCAACGTGATATCTTTCATATTGTTGCGCGCGCGCTCGGTGGCTTTACGAATGGCATCCTGCACACCGCGCGCCTTGCCGGTGCCGACGCCGACTTTGCCACTGTTATTGCCGACCACGATCAATGCGCGGAAGGCAAACCGCCGGCCGCCCTTGATGACTTTCGCCACCCGTGCAACATCAACGATGCGCTGATCCAATTCGTCCTGCGGCCTATCCTGAGGGCGATTGCTCTGCCGAGGCTCGCGCCGTTGTCTCTTTTCCATGCGTTAGAACTCCAATCCGCCTTCACGCGCGCCATCGGCCACGGCCTTGACGCGCCCATGATATCGATAGCCGGCGCGATCAAACACCACCCGCTTGATTTGCTTGTCAAGTGCCCGCTGCGCCAGCAGCTTACCAACGAGTGTAGCCTCTTCGGTCTTCTTCAAGCCCTGCGACTTGATTGCCGCTTCGAGGCTGGATGCGGCTGCCAGGGTGTGGCCCGCATCGTCGTCAATCAACTGCGCGTGAATGTGCTTCAAGCTACGGAAAACGTTCAAGCGGGGTCGCTCTGACACGCCATGAACAGTTGCGCGCACTCGACGCCGCCGGCGTTCACGCCGATCTGCTTTCGTAATTGCCATCTTGCTGCTCCAATTCCAGAGTTTTGTGTTGAGACTGGCTCGTCGGCCTCTGGTGGCTGCCAGCCAGCTCTATCTTGCGCCGCTAGACTTGCGCCGCTAAACTTGCGCCGCCAAGTCGCAGGCTTACTTGCTGCCTTTGCCTGTCTTGCCTGCTTTGCCCGGCTTGAGTTTGACCGATTCGCCCACATAGCGGACGCCCTTGCCCTTGTATGGCTCTGGCGGTCGCTGTTTGCGAATACGCGCCGCAATCTCACCAACCAGTTCCTTATCCAGGCCGCTCACAGTGATCGTGCGCGTCTTCGAGTCTGCTGCAAAGGTAATCCCGGCCGGTGGCGTCATCTCGATTGGGTGCGAATAACCCAGATAGAGCACCAATTTTTGGCCGGCCATCTCGGCGCGATAGCCCACGCTTTCTGCGCCAATCTCAAGCTGGCGTGTGAAGCCAGCCGACACGCCGGTGACCATATTTGCAATCAACGCGCGGGTCAAGCCGTGCAAGGCACGAATCTGGCGCTCGTCGCTGGTGCGTTTAACGACCAAACGCCCATCTTCGCGCGCAATCTGTAGCCGCGAGTCGAAAGTTCGCTTCAATTCGCCCTTTGGCCCTTTGACCGTGACTGTAGAGCCTTCGATTTTGACATCAACGCCTTTGGGCAGTTCAATCGGTTTCTTGCCTATTCGTGACATCGCTCAACTCCTCGCGGGTCAACCTGCCACATCTCGGCCGGCATGCCGCGCGATCGCCGGCTACCACACGTAGCACAACACCTCGCCGCCCACACCCAGGCGGCGCGCCTGATTGCCGGTGATAACACCCTTGGGCGTTGACAGAATTGCTACTCCCATTCCACTCAACACGCGCGGAATCTCAGTCTTGCCGCAATACACCCGCCGTCCCGGCGAGCTGATTCGGCGCAAGTCTGTGACCACAGGCCGACGCGAACGGCGCTGACCGCTGTATCGCAGTGTCAGATTGAGAGTCTTCTTCGCGCCAGACTCGATCACTGTATAGTTCTCCAAATAGCCTTCCTCTTTCAAAATATCGGCTACTCGGATATTCAACTTGGATGCCGGCGCCGCTACCGAGACGTGGCCAACAGAGGCGGCATTGCGGATGCGGGCCAGCATATCGCTTAGAGAATCTGTAACCATGAGTTGTCTTTCTCCCTCACACTCACACTCACACTCACACTCACACTCTCGCCCTGACCCTGGGCCCTGACCCTGGCTGTGACCTGAGCCGGGCCGGACAGGCTCACCAGGACGCCTTGCGCACGCCGGGAATCTCGCCGCGCAATGCCAGTTCACGAAACGCAATACGTGACAGACCGAACTTGCGCATATACCCGCGTGGGCGACCTGTGATCGAGCATCGATTGCGCACGCGCGTCTGATATTTGCGCCTCATCTCTCGGTAAGCCATGCACTTTCTTGCCATGCTTGCTGTTTACTCCACTTGTGTCGCCAGACTGGGCCGGCACAACGCCGCGCAGTCTGTGCGCTGATGAATTCCTAGGCCTCGTTTCCAGCTTTGGCGAACGGCATGCCAAACAGCGCCAGCAGCGCGCGCCCTTCATCGTCATTACGGGCCGATGTCACAATCGTGACCTCCAACCCGCGGACTTTGTCGACCTTGTCATATTCGATTTCCGGGAAGATCAATTGCTCGCGCAAACCCAACGTGTAGTTTCCGCGCCCGTCAAACGCGTCGGCGGGCACGCCGCGAAAGTCGCGCACACGGGGCAGCGCCAGATTGATCAGGCGGTCGAGAAAATCCCACATGCGCGGGCCGCGCAGCGTCACTTTCACGCCGATTGGCCGGCCTTCGCGCAACTTGAAGTTGGCGATCGACTTCCTGGCCTTGGTAATCACCGGCTTCTGCCCTGTGATCGCCATGACATCGTTAGCGGCAAAGTCGAGCACCTTCGGATTATCGGCCGACTCGCGCCCTACACCGACATTGACGACGATCTTCTCGATCTTCGGCACTTGCATGAGATTCTTGTACCCGAACTGCCGCACCAGCGCCGGCCTCACCTCGTCCAGGTATTTCTTTTTGTAGTCAGCCATTTTGTCTCAGTAAGTCAGTAGCCAGTAGTCAGCAGTCAGACAGCGATCTGATCACTGACGACTGACTGCTCCCGTACCTGCTAGTCAATCACTTCGTCGTATTTGTTAGAGTAGCGCTTGAGAACGCCGTTCTCGTCGCGATAGTTGACGCGGGTCGCCTTTCCAGAGGGCGTCACCAACTTGACGTTCGACACGTCGATGGGCATCTCGAGTTCGACCAGGCCGGTCTGTGTAGCGCGCAGATTCTGCCGACGTTGCTTGGCATGCTTCTTGACGATGTTGACACCTCGCACAACAACCTTGCCCTGTTTCGGCAGCGCACGAATCACCTCGGCGCGCTTGCCGCGGTCGTTGCCAACGATCACTTCAACGGTGTCCCCTTTCTTGATCTTCATTTCAAGACCTCCAGTCGCAGCCGGTCACAGCACTTCGGGCGCCAGAGACACGATCTTCATGAATCCCTTGTCACGCAATTCGCGTGCCACCGGCCCAAAGATGCGCGAGCCACGCGGGTTGACGCCGTCATCGGCCAGAATAACCGCCGCGTTATCATCGAACTTGATGTACGAACCATCCGGACGGCGATATTCCTTTGCCACGCGCACAATAACCGCTTTCACGACACTGCTCTTCTTTACATCTGCGGTCGGGCTGGCAGACTTTACCGTCGCCACGATTACGTCGCCCACAGCGCCATAGCGGCGTTTGCTGCCGCCCCGCACTTGGATGCACAGAAGCTCTTTGGCTCCTGTGTTGTCTGCCACTTGCAGACGCGTTTCCTGCTGAATCATGACTAAGCTCCTATTACGTCAGGCTTGTGGCGGCCCGGCGCCCTACGCGTTTGCTTTGCGGACGATCTGCTCCAGCCGCCAGCGCTTGCGCGCGCTGAGGGGGCGAGATTCAACAATTTGCACCAGATCGCCTTCCCTGGCTTCATCCTGCTCGTCGTGCGCCATGTAGCGTTGGCTCCGGCGCAACACCTTGCGGTAGACAGGATGCCGCACGGTGCGATCGACTTTGACCACAATGGTTTTGGCTGTCTTGTCGCTCACCACAATGCCCACCATCCGGCGTCGATTTTCTCTGCTCATGCCTCACCTCGCGGCTGCGCCTGGGCGGCGTTCATCGCTTGGGCCAGCTCGCGCTGGCGCAGCACTGTCTTGATGCGCGCGATATCATGCCGGACACGCTTGATGCTGTTGGTGTCCTTCAACTGATTCTGCGCGCGCTGAAAGCGCAAATTAAACAGCTCACGATACGTGTCGTCGAGCTTTTTCTCAAGCTCTGGGGTCGTCAGAGCCACCAGTTCAAGAAAAGTCATCTTGCCTCCTCACCTCGACGAGATATCGCTGCGCACGATGACCTGCGTGGGGATCGGCAGTTTGTAGGCGGCCTGGCTCAGCGCAACCTTGGCGATGTCCTCAGGAACGCCGGCCACCTCGAACATGATCCGCCCCGGCTTGACCACGGCAACCCAGTGATCGACCGAGCCTTTGCCCTTGCCCATGCGGGTCTCAGCGGGTTTGGCCGTCACCGGCTTGTCCGGGAAGATGCGGCACCACACCTTGCCACGTCGCTTCATTTCGCGCACGATCACGCGGCGCGCTGCTTCGATCTGACGTGCTGTGATCCAGGCCGGCTCCAGCGCCTGCAAGCCAAACTCGCCGGCTTCGATCTCAACGCCGCGGCTTGCCATGCCGCTCATCCGGCCGCGTTGTTGCTTGCGGTATTTCACTCTTTTCGGCATTAACATAGCTTCTATCCTCTTCGGGGGACGGCGCCAGGTGTTACCCAACGCTCAGCCGGTTGCTCAATCAGGCGCGTCCATCCCCGCGATCGCCGCGCTCCACGCGGTCGCCTCGCTCTCCGCGATCTCGACTGCGTCGCGGCGCAGGCTGTTCCTCCGGCGTCAAGGGGCGCAGAATGTCGCCTTTGTAAATCCACACTTTCACCCCGATCTGGCCATACGTCGTGGACGCCTCAGCCTTGGCAAAATCAATATCCGCCCGCAGGGTGCTGCGTGGAATCCGCCCTTCCATCACTTTATCTGTGCGTTTCATTTCCGATCCGTTGAGGCGACCTGCGCATTCAATGCGCACGCCGAGCGCGCCCTTTTGCATAGTGGCCTGGGCGGCCTTCTTGATCGCCCGGTTGTATGGAATGCGTCGCTCGATCTGCTGAGCGATGTTCTCGGCCACGAGCTGCGCCACCATTTCCGGCTTGCTGATCTCCTCGACATCCAGCTTGACCTTTTTGCCGGTCAGCTTCTCTATACCTTCGCGAATGCCCTTGACAGCCGCGCCCTTGCGCCCAATCACCACGCCGGGGCGTGCCGTGTGCACTGTCACGTGCAACTGGTTGGGCGGGAATCGCTCGATGATGATGTCACCTACGCCGGCCTTTTCCATCTCGCGCTGCAGATAACTGCGCAGGGAATAGTCTTCTCTGACCAGCTTCGTGTACTCACGCTTTGGCGCATACCAGCGGCTCTTCCAGTCGCGGATAACGCCCAATCGAAAGCCATACGGATGAACTTTGCGTCCCATGTCCCTATTCCTTGCTCGTCTCCTCTGCAGGCTCGCTCACAACCACGTTGATGTGACAACTCTTTCGCTGTAGTGGACGGAAACGACCGCGCGCCGCGAATCGGCGCCACTGTCGGGTTGGGCCACCGTCGACCCAGATGCGACTCACCACAAGATCGTTCGGGTTCAATTGCTTGTTCTCGGTGGCGTTTGCAACCGCCGACGCAATCACCTTGCTCACCGGCTCAGCGGCAGCTTTTGGTGTAAAGCGCAGTAGTGTGAGCGCATCGACTGCCTTCTTGCCGCGCACCAGGTCAACCACCAGCCGGACTTTCTGCGCCGACATGCCGACGTATCGCATGGAGGCGAACGCTTCGTTGCTATCCAGTTTGCTTGCCAGTTTTTGGGCCATGGTCGACTCTAGCCTCCCTCATCCTTGTCTTTGGCTACGTGGCCACGGAACGTGCGCGTAGGCGCGAACTCGCCCAGCTTGTGACCTACCATGTTTTCGGTGATGTAAATCGGAATATGCCGGCGGCCGTCGTGGACGGCGATCGTGTGTCCAACCATCTGGGGAAAGATGGTGGAGGCGCGCGACCACGTGCGCACAACCTTCTTTTCGCCGCGCGTGTTCATCGACTCAATTCGTTTGAGCAGCTTTGGCTCAACAAATGGCCCCTTTTTTAGAGATCTGGACATGCTCTACCTCGTGAAACACAAAACGTTAAAGGGCGCCGCAATGCGCCACGTTTTGCGCTCTACGTATTACCTCTTCTTCTTCTCACGCCGGCGCACAATGAACTTGTCGGTGCGCTTATTGCGCCGGGTCTTGCGGCCAAGAGCCACTTTGCCCCAAGGCGTGCGTGGCCCAGGCATGCCGATCGGCGACCGGCCCTCGCCGCCGCCGTGTGGATGATCGCGCGGACTCATGGCCGAGCCGCGCACAGTCGGACGAATGCCAAGATGGCGCTTGCGGCCTGCTTTGCCCAGCTTAATGTTGCCATGATCCAGGTTACCAACCTGGCCCATCGTTGCCATACAGACCTGCAGCACCATGCGCATCTCGCCGCTTGGCAAGCGGATGGTGGCATAGTCACCTTCCTTCGCCAGCAACTGGGCCGAAGCTCCAGCCGAGCGGACGATCTGCCCGCCTCGGCCAGGGCGTAATTCGATGTTGTGAATCTGGCTGCCAACCGGGATATTTGCGAGCGGCATCGCATTGCCCACACGCGCTTCCGCTTGGGGGCCGCTCATCAGCTCGTCGCCCACGCGCACCCCGAACGGCGCGAGAATGTATCGCTTCTCGCCGTCGGCATAGTGCAACAATGCAATACGCGCAGAACGGTTCGGATCGTACTCAATTGTGGCCACACGGGCAGGGATGCCGAATTTGTCGCGCTTGAAATCGATCAGTCGATAGGCTCTTTTGGCGCCACCGCCACGGTGGCGCACAGTTACCTTGCCTCGCGCGTTTCGGCCACCCCGCTTGCGCAGGTCAGTCACGAGAGACTTTTCGGGTGTGTCGCGCGTCACATCGCTGAAGTCACTTGCCACGGTGCCGCGCAGGCTAGGCGTCGTCGGTTTATACGTCTTGACAGCCATGGGTTAGGCCACTCCTTCGAACAACGGGATACGATCGCCGGCCTTGACCTGCACGATTGCCTTCTTGCGCGGCTTGGCGCGCACAATCTGGCTGGCCTTAGCACCCAGAATGCGGCTGCGCGGATTTCGACGGCGCTTGGCCGGCACGTTGATGATGTTGACGCGCGTCACCGTCACGTCAAAAGCTACCTCTACGGCTTCTTTGACCTGAGCCTTGTTCGCCCGTCTATCCACTTCAAAGGCATATTGTGGCGACTCATAGCCGACCTGCCATTGCGTCTTTTCAGTGATCAGCGGGCGTTTTAACACTTCGTATGGATGCATCGTTCACTCCTGAGTCTGCAAGTTGTGAGCGGCGCGCTGGCCTGCCCGCTTGCTCACTCATGCTTCTGGCCGGCTGCGCCTTGGGTGCCGTCTGTGGCAGCGCTATCTTCAACAGCGATCTCTCGACCAGGCTGTCCCAGCCACTGCTCGATGGTCTTGAGCGCGTCGAGCGGGATGACGAGTTGATCGTACTTAAAGATATCGCGCACATTCAGATATCCCGCCAGCAAGGTCTTGACGTTAGCCAGATTGCGCGCCGACTTCTCCACCGCCTCCTGGCGCCCTGGCAGCACCAGTAAGCCCCGAGTCACACCCAGAGACGACATGGCAGCCGCCAGGTCGCGGGTGCGCGGCGATTCCATCTCAAGCTTGTCCACCAGCACGATACTCTCGTCGAGCAATTTCTGAGACAGGGCGCTACGCACCGCTGCCCGGCGCATTTTGCGGGGCATGGCCTGCTCATAGCTGCGCGGCGCTGGCCCAAAAGCCACCCCACCGCCTTTCCAGTGTGGGGCTTTCATGCTGCCCTGGCGCGCGCGGCCGGTGCCTTTCTGGCGGAAGAGCTTCTTTGTAGTGCGGCTGACCTCCGCGCGGGTTTTGACTTTGTGCGTGCCCAGGCGTGCGTTAGCGTTCTGTCGCACCAGCGCCTGGTGCATCAGCGCCTTGCTAACCGGCGCGCCAAACACGCTCATGGGCAGGTCGGCTTCGCCGACTTGTTCACCGTTGAGATTCTTTACAGGGAGTTTCATGTCCATTACGCCTTGCGCGCCTCTTTGATCACCACAATGGCGCCATTTGGCCCGGGCACCGAGCCGCGCACTGCGATGAGATTGCGTTCTGGATCAACCATCATGACTTTGAGCCGCATTGAAGTAGCCTGAGCAGCGCCATAGTGGCCAGCCATGCGGGTGCCCTTCTCGACACGCCCCGGCGTAGAGCCGGCGCCAATGCTGCCCGGCGCGCGTTCACGGTCTGATGCGCCGTGGGTCTTCTTCTGGCGATGAAATCCATGGCGCTTGATGCCCCCGGAAAATCCGCGCCCTTTCGTCACGCCGGTGATATCCACCAGCTCTCCCACTGTGAAAATGCCGGCATTGATGGTCTGTCCCTCGACAAGATCAACCTGCTTCAGCCGGTTCTCCACGAGCACTCGCAGGGGCGGGATGTTGCCATCACCCAACGTGCGACGCTTGGGATGCTTTTCGCTGGGTTTCAACTGGCCCAAGTGCCCCAACTGCCCACGGGTCAGTTTACGCGGCTGCGTTGGCCCAAAGCCGAGCTGAACGGCGCTATAGCCGTCCTTCTCCACTGTCTTCACCTGCGTGACGTAGTTGGGACCCGCTTCCAAAACAGTCACCCCGGTGACATTGCCCTTCTCATCGAAGAGCTGCGTCATGCCAACTTTGCGTCCGATTAACTTCTTCATGTCAATTTATGATTTGCGATTTACGATTTGCGATTGAAACGACATCTGCGAATCGTCAATCCAAAAATCGTCAATCGGAAATTAGAGTTTGATCTCGATATCGACGCCGGCCGGCAGATTCAAGCGCATCAATGTATCAATCGTCTTGGAATCTGGATCCACGACATCGATCAGGCGCTTATGGGTGCGAATCTCGAAATGCTCGTGCGAGTCCTTATCGATATACGGCGAGCGGCGCACAGTGTAGCGCTCGATATGCGTCGGCAAAGGCACCGGGCCGACAACTGTCGCCCCAGTGCGCTCGGCAGTCTCAACAATGCGCTGCGCAGACTGGTCGAGCGCGCGGTGGTCATATGCCTTGAGGCGGATGCGAATTCGTTGCTTAGCCATATTCTTTCAGTGCTGAGTCACAAGTGCTGAGTGCCGGGTGGTTGACTCTGAACGTCGAGGCGTTGGAGTATTGCGCCTTCCACGCTCGGCACTCAGAACTTTGAACTCACAGGCGAACTATTCCTGCACCTTGGTGATGGTGCCGGCGCCCACCGTCAGGCCGCCCTCGCGGATGGCAAAGCGCGACCCTTGCTCCAGCGCCACCGGCGTGATCAGCTTCACCCGCATGGTCACGTTGTCTCCCGGCATCACC
>JAEANN010000057.1 GCA_016841965.1 Candidatus Roseilinea mizusawaensis
TCGGGGCTGGGAACGGCGGCATGCTGCGGCCATGCTCGCCGCCTTGTGTGAACTGCACAGCAATCGGCTAGACGCCGCAATCCGTCAGTGCCGCCGGCGGTGACTGTCACAAATCTGCGCTACACCCGCCTGCCATGCAACATGCAACGACTTGAGGGCAGGCTCTTGCTTACAGTTCGTCGATGCGGACGCGCCGGCCCTCGCGCGTGGATATGTAGCACGCCAGCGTCATGCGCAACACGGTGCGTCCCTCCTCGGCAGTGGCGATGGGCGGACGCTTGCCGTGCAGAAAATCGGCGATCGGGCCTGCCAGCCCCGCAATGCGATATGCGTGGTTTGGCGGCGATGCAATCTCGCTGTATGTCCACTGTTTGGTTGCAGAGAGATACCACTTCAACCCCACAGCATTTTCTGCGCGTGGCACGTTGCAGCTCGGCACATCGCCGTAGTTTTGAATGATGCTGCCCTTTTCGGCGATGATCTCGACGGTGTTCTCGGCGGCCGGGCATGTGAATGAACATACCACTTCTGCAATTGGCCCGCCGGCGTAGCGATACACGGCGATGCCATTGTCCATCGGCACGCGCGGGTCAAACAGCGAGTCGATCTCTGCAGTGACCGTTTCCGGCGCGCCCAGCAGCCAGTAAATAAAGTCGATGGGGTGCGCAGCGTCGTCAGCCCAGATGTCGCGGTTCAGCTCTGGCTTGACATGCCACAGTGATGTGAAAGTCGGCCATTCGTGCGTGTTCAGCCCATGCCGCCGACGTACCATGAAGACTTTGCCAAACTGTCCGCTTTTCAACAACTGCCTGATCTGGATATTCTGCGGATCGACGCGCATCTGCCAGGCCATGCTGAACGCGACCCCGCGCTGATTGACGGCTGCCACAATGCGGTCTGCTTCGGCCAGGGTCAACGCGATTGGTTTTTGCAGGATGATGGCTTTTCCGGCTGCGGCAGCTTGCTCGACAAGTTGCGCGTGTAATGATGTTTCGGCAGCCACTACAACCGCGTCGACGCCGGCCTCGCTCAGAAGTGCCTGCGGGTCTGCATAGGGGGTGAAGCCGTAAGTTGCGGCGTTGTGTTGCAGCCGGCTGCTGTCGTGATCCCAGCCGGCGGTCACAGCGATGTCATGCGCCGGGTTGTCGCGCCATTGATTGCAGTACATGTTGACATGCCCGTGTGCGAAGCCAAGGATACCAATCTTGACCGGCATTGTTTTCTCCTTATCGAGCGTATCAAGCGTATCGCGCACCGCGCAATCGTGGAGACGCGCGTTTGGTGGGCATAGCATGTCATCTTTCGGTGCACTCGGCCAGAGCCTGTGCCGAAATCGTTAAAGCGTTAAAGAAAGATCGTCAGCGGTATAGGCCGGCGCGCTCGATGTATGCCACGACTGTTTCCGGCGTCACGTAGCGCAGCGGCCATCCTGCGCGCACGCGCCGGCGCAGATCGGTCGACGAAACATCGATCAGCGGTGTGTCAACCCAGTCGACCCGCTGCGTGATACCGGGCAGGGCATGTTCGACCGTGCCGGTGTCGATTGATGTGCCGGGGCGCTGTGCCACGCCCAGGCGCGCCAGCGCAATCAATCGCTCTGGGTTGCGCCAATGGGGCATTTCCATAAACGAGTCCGCACCCAGGATGAAATGCCACGCGCAGCCGGGATGGTGTGCGTAGAGGATTTCTACCAGCTCGAAGCTGTAGTGCGGGCCGGGGCGTTCGACATCGACCCGGCATAACTCAAAGCGGGGATTGTCCTGGATGGCGAGTTGCAGCATGGCTATGCGATGCTCGACCGGCGTCGCCTGGTTGCTCTTGTGGGGTGGGTCGCCGGCCGGCGCAAACCACACCCGATCAAGCCGGAGTTGTGCGCAGGCTTGATCCGCAATGACCAGATGACCGATGTGGGGCGGATCAAATGTGCCGCCCAGAATCCCGATGTGCATCTTCTCGATTTTGGATTTTGGATTTGCGATTGTGAATCCCAAATCCCAAATCTGAAATTCATTCCCCCCATTCGAGTTCGTATTCGCCGATGTAGATGGTGTCGCCTGGCTTGACCCCGCGCGCCTCCAGTTCGGCGGTGATGCCGCTGCGTTCCAAGAAACGCTGAAAACGTTGTGTAGCCTCGTCCAGGTCCCAGCGCGTTGTCTCGACCCGTCGCAACACCATTGGGCTGTGAATGCGGAAGCCGCCGCCCTCGCGCGTAATCGTGAAGCCCATTTCACTTTCAGTTGGAGTCAGTTCTTGCAATGCAACCGGTGTTTCGTCTGGCAGGGGCGGCAATTCGTCCAGGATACGCATGGCTTGCTCTAGCAAAGCGCGTGCGTTTTTGCCGCTGGCAGCCGATATAGGCATGGCATCGCGCAATGGCGACGTTGGGTTGTTTTTGCAGTACAACTCATAGGCTGCCTGTGCGTCGGGCAGATCCATCTTAGTCATGGCCAGCACTTGGGGCTTGTCGATCAGGCCGTGTCCGAATGCGGCCAGTTCCTTCTGAATAGTCTCGTAGTCGCGCAGGGGGTCTTCGCTGAGGCCATCGATCAGATGAATGAGCACACGGGTGCGTTCAATATGTTTGAGGAATTCAATCCCCAGCCCGGCGCCCCGGCTGGCGCCTTCGATCAGGCCAGGGATGTCGGCCAGCACGACGGTGCGTGTGGCGTCGATCTCGGCCACGCCCAGGTTGGGCTGCAACGTGGTGAACGGGTAGTCGGCGATTTTGGGTTTGGCGGCTGTGAGTGCAGCCAGCAGCGTGCTTTTGCCGGCGTTGGGCATGCCCACCAGCCCGATATCGGCAATCAACTTGAGCGTAAGAATGAGATCGCGGGTCTCGCCCGGCGAGCCATTCTCTGCCATCTGGGGCGCCTGGTTGTTGGGGGTAGCAAACATGGCGTTGCCGCGTCCGCCGCGCCCGCCTCTGGCCACAATGGCCTGCTGGCCTTGGGCAACCAGATCGGCAATCACGGCGTTTGTGCTTGCGTCGCGCACGACAGTGCCCGGTGGCACTTTGACGTACAGAGGCTTGCCTGATCGGCCAGTCTGATTTTTGCCGCGCCCAGGCTTGCCGTCTGGTGCGACAAAGCGGCGCTGATAGCGAAAGGGCAACAGGGTGTTGCGATGCCGGTCAACAATCAAGATGACATCGCCGCCGCGTCCGCCGTTGCCGCCGTCCGGCCCGCCGCGCGGCACCATCGACTCGCGCCGGAAACTGACGACGCCGTCGCCGCCGCGTCCTGCCACCACTGTAATTTCTGCTTCATCGTAGAACATGGGAACATGCTGCCGCCAAAGTACTGCGCGGCCTTGCGGCCCCAAGAGCGCAGCATGCACGATACCACACTCATGACCGGCTGATGACGTAAACGGCGATCCTGGCAAACAGGGCCGGCCAGTGATGCACACGTCCCCGCCGGCCCACAAAGATGTGTTGTTCCACGCGCGCGCCGGCGCATGCCACAAGCGTGGCAAACTGTGGTAGTGTGATAGCGCGCGCGCGTGGGTCTCCTGAGCACAGATCATTGCCCGTCGCGTCCCCGCGCAGAGCACGCCAACGATCTGCCCAGTAGCCGGCGTTATCGAATGAGATCACCGCATGTTTGCCGACGCGCAGCATTTCTATGACCACCGGCAGAGGCCGATCGAGATAGGCCAGCGTCTCGCTGAGAATCACATAGTCAAAAGCCTGGTCGCTGTAATCGGCCAAGCCTTCTTCGATGTTGCCCTGGCGCACCGACAGACCGCGCGCAATGCACGCGCGCACGTTGGCTTCCACCAGTTCTACCCCGCGTGCAATAGCCTGTCGGCGCTGAGCGAGCATCGCCAGCAGCAGTCCGTCGCCACATCCCAGATCTAGGACGCGTGCTTTGGGTGGGATCAAATCAATGATAGCTTCTAGATCGAGACGGTGACTCGCCAATCGGTTGTCTCCACTCTTTTTAGAAAGTCGCGCGTGATTTCGGCCAGGCGATCCACTTCCAGCAGGAATGCGTCGTGGCCATAGGTGCTGTCGATCTCGACATAGGTGGCATCCAGGCCATTCTGCAACAGGGCGCGCACCAGTTCCTTAGACTGCCAGGAAGGATACAGCCAGTCTGAGGTGTAGCTGACCACCAAAAAGCGCGTGTCGACGATATGGCGGAAGGCGCTGGCCAGCGACGGCAGCCCATAGGCCAGATCGAAATAGTCCATTGCCTTGCTGAGGTACAGGAACGAGTTGGCGTCGAAGCGTTTGGTAAAGGCATTGCCGCGGTAACGCAGATAGCTCTCGACTTCAAACTCGGTCTCAAAGCTGTAGCCGAACTTTTCGTTCTTCAGCCGGCGTCCGAACTTCTCGCGCATTGAGGTGTCGCTGAGGAAGGTGATGTGACCGATCATACGCGCCACGGCCAGGCCGGCATTGGGCGGCGCTTTGCCATAGTAGTCGCCCTTGTTCCAGTTTGGGTCGGCATAGATGGCCTGTCGCGCCACTTCATTCAGCGCGATGGTTTGAGGCGACAGGGCTGCTGTGGCCGCCAGAACGATTGCGCTGCGTGTGCGCTCGGGATACGAGACTGCCCACTGCAATGCTTGCATGCCGCCCATGCTGCCGCCGGTGACGCTGACCCAGTAGGGCAGGCCCAGGTGATCCATCAGCCAGCGTTGCGCCTCCACCATGTCCGAGATGGTGACGATGGGGAATGACAGGCTATAGGGCCGGCCCGTCTTTGGGTTGATGCTGGCCGGGCCGGTGCTGCCCGAACATCCCCCGATCGTGTTCGAACACACGATGAAATATTTGTCCGTGTCGAATGCCTTGCCCGGCCCCACTGCTTCGTCCCACCAGCCTGGCTTGGAGTCGTTCGGTGTGTGGTAGCCGGCCACATGCGCATCGCCGCTCCAGGCATGGCAGATCAGGATCGCATTGTTGCGATCCTGATTCAGCGTGCCATAGGTTTCGTAGGCGAGCGTGATTGGCCCCAGCGTCGCGCCGCTGTGCAGCCTCAGCTCGCGTTCGAAGGTTACATATTGCGTTTGAACGATCATGCTTTGACAGCCGCACTAGCCGCAGCCAGCGCCTGGTCCAAATCCCAGATGATATCGCGCACATCCTCCAGGCCGATGCTGAGGCGCACAAAATCATCGGTCACGCCGGTGCTGACCTGCTCCTCTGGCGTCAATTGCGAGTGGGTGGTGGTGGCCGGGTGGATTGCCAGTGACTTGGCGTCGCCGATGTTGGCCACATGCGAGAAGAGCTTCAAGTTGTCGATGAACGCCCGGCCGGCTTCACGCCCGCCCTTGATGCCAAACCCGATCAGCGCCGTCAATCCTTTCGGCGCGATGCGCTTTGCCTCTTCCTTCTGAGGGTAGTTCGGCAGGCTGGGATGCACCACCCATGACACATACGGGCTTTGGGACAGGTGCGCTGCCACTGCATTGGCATTGGCGATATGCCGCTCCATCCGCACCGGCAGCGTCTCCAGACCCTGAATATTCAGGAACGAGTTAAAAGGCGCCTGTGACGCGCCGATATCGCGTAGCAGTTGCACGCGCGCCTTGATGATGAAGGCAATCGGCCCAAGCGCCGCCGAATACACCAGGCCGTGATAGCTGGGGTCTGGCTCATTGAAGTCTGTGTGCCGTGCGCTCTTCGACCAGTCGAACTTGCCGCTGTCGATGATGACGCCGCCGATTGACAAGCCGTGTCCGCCGATGTACTTGGTTGTGGAGTGGATCACGATGTCTGCGCCCCACTCGAACGGCCGCACCAGATAGGGCGTAGCAGTCGTGTTGTCGATGATGAGCGGCAGGCTGTTCTCATGCGCGATCTTCGCCACAGCTTCAAATGGGAAAAGGTCGAGCTTGGGATTGCCGACCGTCTCGCCGTAGATGGCCTTGGTGTTCGCGCGAATGGCTTTGCGAAAGTTCTCCGGGTCGGTAGGATCGACGAACGTCACTTCGATCCCCACGCGGGGTAGCGTGTAGTGAAACAGGTTATAGGTCCCTCCATATAGCGAAGCCGAGCTGACGATGTGATCGCCGGCCTTGGCCAACGTCAAAATAGCTAGGGTTTCAGCAGCCTGTCCCGATGATGTTACCAGCGCGCCCACGCCGCCTTCAAGCGCGGCCAGGCGCTGCTCTACCACATCATTGGTGGGATTCATAATGCGGGTGTAGATGTTGCCAAACTCTTTCAAGCCGAACAGGTTAGCCGCATGGTCGGTATTCTTGAACTGATATGAGGTGGTCTGGTAGATCGGCACCGCCCGCGACCCTGTGGCCGTATCGGGCTGTGTGCCGCCATGCAGACAAACGGTGTCGAAGTGAAACTTGTGTTCTTCAGCCATCTCGATTCATTCTCCTCAGTGTTGCACTCTTCAGGCATATTCTTCTGCGATTCAGACCTTGTGTTGGCAGGCAGCCGACGGGGCCCCGGGCCGGCGCTTGCGCCTCACAATGATCTGTTTGCATGTGTTGTTCGGACCGGCTTGCACGCACGCTCGTATCCACATCCCGGCGTCAGCAGCCTGGCACGGCAAACAAAAACCCTCTTGCGTGGATACGACAAGAGGGCTTTGTACAGATGCTTTGCTTTCGCCTCTCTTATCTTCCAGCCGATTGCTGCCGGAGTTGGCACCTTGAACTCAGGTTGCCGAGGCTTCACAGGGCCGGTCCCTCTGCCTCTCTGGATAAGAGCTGCGCTCACGGTGAACTGTGCTCGCTGTGAGCGCGTATTCGATTTTACGATGGCGAATAGAATACTGGCTATGGTATTTCTTGTCAAGCCCTGATCTACGAGTAGAATCAGGGCGCAAGGAGAGGCGCGTTCATGAAAGCAAATCGTGGTTGGTCCCTGGTTACCGCATTGTTGGCCGGCCTAGTCATCGGCTTGTGCGCAGGTGTCTATGTGTACTATGCCTGGGTTCCGCCCGAACAGGTTCTGCGCGATTCCCCGCCCTATAACCTAGCTGTTGGCAAAGAATTCCCTCAGTATCGTGAAGTCTACGTCGCGCGCGTGGCGAACCGCTTCTATGCGATGGGGGCCAATCAAGCGGCACTTCAAGAGGCTTATGATCTGCTGGGCGTGACTACGGGCGATGTCACACTGGAAAAGGCCTATGATATGGTCGCACTGGCGAACGAGGTGGCGCGCAAGGATATCCAGCGCGATCCGGCGCTGCGGCGCTTCAACGAGAACGACCAGATTGCGATGACTGCGCTGGAGCAGGCGTTGAAGACTGCCCTGGACAACGGGCAAGGCCCTAAACCCGAGGACATTAAGCCCGGCGCGCCGGCCCAGGCGCGCACCCAATCACGCGTAGTCGGTGGTATTGCGCTGTTGTTGGTGATGGCGCTGGCCGGCGGCCTGGTGTTTGTGGTCGATCAAGCGGTGGGCACGGTGGTCAAATCGTCGAGTGAACGCCAGACGGATGCTGGCCCGTCAACACAAGCAGTGAACGCGCCGTCGTTTGATGCCGGGCGCGTCACCGAGCAGGGCGCGCCAAACGCACCGCCCCTTTCACCCTTCACGCCCGGCCCGATAACTGCGCCCGCGCCCACCGTGGTTGCTGCGCCATTCTCTGAACCGCTGTTGGCCTCATTCCCGCCGTGCACCTATGTGCATGGAGATGACCAGTTTGACGAAGATTTCGCCATTAACGGCTCGATGGGTGAATTGATTGGTGAATGCGGAGCAAGCATTGCCGATCGTCTAGGCCTTGACACGCCGGCGCGCGTTTCGGCTTTGGCAGTGTGGGTGTTCGACAAAAATGACTTTCAGAGCACCACCAAAGTGCTGATGAGCGAGTATGCCTATAAAGAGCCGAACATTCGCAGCAAACTAACGGCGCGCGGTGAGCCGGTTCTGGCCCAAAATAACGGCGTGATAGAGGTGCTTACTTCAACCTTGCGAGTTCACGTTCAAGTTACCGGCCTGCAATACAACCTCGATGGCAATCCTCCCAACAGTTACTTCGACCGTGTCACATTGAACTTCACGGTGTACCGACGCTCGGCTGCCTGATCGCCTGCGGCCAATCAGCTTGCTTGTCCGCCAAACTCATTGCGCCACATAGTCGAATACGGCTACAGTTTCGACGTGGTGTGTCTGTGGAAATAAATCAAGCGGTTGAGCGTATTGCAAGCGGTATCCCAAGTTGTCCAGCCGGCCGGCGTCGCGCGCCAATGTAGCCGGCTCGCAGGACACATACACCAATCGCGACGCGCCGATTTGCGCAATCTTTGATAGGACCTCTGCATCGACTCCCGCCCGCGGTGGATCCATCACCACACGCTGCCACGTTTGCCCGTTCACCCGGCTATCGAGCAGACCATGCCTGACATCGGCCTGGATGATTGTTGCGTTCTTCTGCCCATGCAGATTCCTGCGCGCATCTCGCACGGCGCTGGGACTCGACTCGATGCCCATCACCTGGCCGGCGCGAGCGCTGATCGGCGCGGTGAATAGGCCGGCCCCGCAGTACAGATCCAGCACGTGCTCTGTCCCATCTAGCTCCAGCGCCTGCATGACCGTGTCCACCAGTTGGCCGGCCATTACTGTGTTCACCTGAAAGAACGTCGTTGCTGAATACCTGTAGGTGATGTCCTGCACCCGCTCGCGCAACCAAGAACTGCCGACGACAATGCGACTTTTCCCGTCAATGGTGCTTACCGCGATGGCCGTGCGCATCGGTACCGACAGGCCGGCCACTAGGCCGGCCACTTTGCGGGCGGCCTCTTCAAGGGCGGCCTCTTCGAGGGCGGCCTCTTCGAGGGCGGCCTCTTCGAGGGTGCCCTCTTCGAGGGCGGCCTCTTCGAGGCTATCCCTGTCAAGCTCAAACACGATCATTCGCTCGTCGGTTGCTACCCCTGCTCGGAGGTGTATCTCTCGCAGATGATCGGGTGGGTGAATGGTTGCCTGGATCAGGAAGTGCAGCAGTTGCTGCAGAGATAGATCGAGAATCGGGCAGTCATGCACCGGCACTATCTGTTGCGAGCCGGCCTTGCGGTAGCCAATCGCGCCATCTGTGGACATGGCAACCTGGGTGTGATTGCGATAACCATATGGCAGCGGGCATGGAATGCAGGGCAACACGTTGATATCTGGCAGTTTGCCGATCCGCCCAAGTTGCTCCGCGACGATGTGTGTTTTGAATCTCACTTGCGCCTCGTATGTTGCGTGTTGCCACTCGCACCCGCCACATACGCCAAAGTGCGGGCAAGGCGGCGTTACACGGGCGGGCGACCTGCGAATAATCTCGATGGCTGTGCCACGCGCGTAGGATTTACGTCGGTGAGTAATGGCTGCCTCGACGATCTCACCGGGCAGGCCATAGCGGACGAAGACTACCAGACCCGCGGCCCGGCCAACCGCCTCGCCACTGGGCGACATCTCTGTCAGCTCGATGCGCATGCGGCAAATTGTAGCCCTCTGTGGACGCAATGCCCGTGCGCCCCTGCCCGGCCTTTGACATCTGCTGGTGCCGATGATACAGTCGGGCAGCACCAATGAACATTGTGGGCGTGCCCATGCTGCTCGACGAACAGCCTGCTTTCGAGCTGGGGTTAGTCTCCGACTATAGTCAAGTCGAACTGGCGAATCTGGCCGCCAGTCGGCGGTTGCTAGACCGGCTGGATTGGTGGCTCGTGGAAGATTGGGCCGCCAGCGATGCGTTTGTCGCCGCAGGGCAAGCAGGGAAGTTGCTTGGCGCGATGCTTGCGGCGCCGGCTCTGCTCGACAATATCGATCACCTTGCTAGCGCCCGTTCGGATGTGGCCTGGCTGAGCTGGTGCGCTATTCGCGACAACGTGTCTGCCACGCCGCTTATTCGCCGGTTGGTCGAAGTGTGCAGCAGTGCGCTGCAACAGGCTGGCGTGCGTCGGTTGATGTGCCTTGTCCAATCGGTTCATTGGTTGACACCCCATCTGCGCGATCTGGGCTTTCGGCGTGTGGACGAAGTTGTGACCCTTGTGCTGCGTCAGACTGATTGGCGCGCCGATGCGCCTGCCCTACGCTCACCGGCCGCGATCTACATACGACCTGCACAAGCGTCTGATATGCCGGCTGTGCTGGCTGTGGACAACAGCGCTTTTGAAGCGCCCTGGCGCATGTCTATGCAAGCTTTTGTCCGTGCCTGGCGTGTCGCTTCGGTGTTGCTGGTGGCTGAGTACGCCGGCCAGGTGGCCGGCTATGTCCTGGCGACCCGCCTGGGCAATGACGCTCACATTGCACGCCTGGCAGTGCGTCCCGATCAGCAGGGCCGTGGCATTGGCTCGGCTTTGCTCCACAGCGCGCTGAGCCGGTTGCTCGATGATGGCGCTGTTCAGAATGTCACCCTGAACACTCAGGCCAGCAATGCCATATCGCTTGGGCTTTACCGTCGGTTTGGCTTTCGGCCTATCAGGCTGCGCCTGCGCGTGATGTGTCTTGATCTAGAGGGCGCCTCAAGGGCGCCTCAAACGGTCGGTCGCCTGGCCGGATGTCATCGCTATGAAGAAAGGCTTGACCAGGAAGAAAGCGCGAGACGCGGCTAAAGTTCAGCGCGCGACAGTTCAACGTGCTCAGCGCGCAGGCCGAAGACAGGCGGCGCAGGGGGCGCGACGCCTATCGCCTGCGCAGTATGATTCAGACAAGGTTGTCGTTCCGCGCCCCGATCTCGATGTATTGCCGGGGGCGCAAGTTGAGCTGCCTTTTCAGTTCCGGCGCGCGTTTGTTGTGCTTATTGTGCTGGTTGGATTGGTGCTGATCGGCCTGGTGGTTGCCCAGAACTGGCAGGGTTTTGTAGCGTTGCAAAGCGCCGGCTACACGGACCTGTCGAATAGCGAACCGGCCTCGACGCTGGCTGCGCCAAAAGCCGGCCCGGCCCGCATCGGTATTGTCAGCGGGCATCGCGGCAACGACAGCGGCGCTGTGTGCGCCGACGGCTTGACAGAGGCGCAGGTCAATTTTGATCATGCGGTGCGCGTGGCCAGTCTGTTGCGCGCACAGGGATACACCGTCGATATCCTCGAAGAGTTTGACCCGCGACTGCGCGGCTATGTGGCAGACGTGCTGGTGTCGATCCACGCGGATTCCTGCGCTTACATCAACGATCTGGCTACTGGCTTCAAGGTCACGCGCGCCGTGGACAGCCCACTGCCCGAAGCCGATGATCGTCTGGTCGTCTGTCTCACTGCGCGCTATCAACGGGTAACCGGTCTCCGCTTCCACGCTAACACTGTCACTTACGACATGACGCAGTACCATGCGTTTTACGAGATTGATCGTGCCACGCCGGCGGCTATCATCGAAACTGGATTTCTCTACCTTGACCGTACCCTCTTGACCCGCAAAGCTGACCAAGTGGCCCAGGGCATTGTGGATGGTATTCTGTGCTACCTGAATGGTGAGACGCCCTAGAGGTAATCGGTTTGGGAGGACACGATCACGTGCGAAAGTTTCAAATCCCCTTTGGAGTGCTTCATCGGGTTACCATGAGGGTGCGCATGGCACATAGGCTTTTGGCGCTGCTGCCGGCGCTGACATTTTCAATGGCATTGGTGTCGGCGCCGGTTGTGTCGGCGCCGGTTGTGTCGGCGCCGGTTGACGTCGATGCGCAGTCGTTGCTCGGCGCCCAATCTGGCAAGTGGATCGAAGTCATTTTGTCTCAACAACGGCTGATCGCCTGGGAAAATGGCCGGGCTGTGATGAGTTCGCCCATTTCTAGCGGCCTGCCGCGCACGCCGACCCGGCGTGGCACCTTTCGTATTCAGAAAAAGTACAGAGCGGTGCGTATGCGCGGCCCCGGCTACGACCTACCGCGCGTGCCCTATACGATGTTCTATTCTGGCAGCTATGCCATCCATGGCGCGTACTGGCACAGCAACTTTGGTCGCCCCATGAGCCATGGTTGTGTGAACCTGCCTGTGTCTTTCGCGCGCCGGCTGTATGCCTGGGCGCCCAGGGGCACGTTGGTGGTCATTCGTTAGGCCGGGTGCGGGCGCCAGGGTCAAAAAATCATGCCCACAGATGAGCGCGCGTCACACGGTGTGTCGCGCAAATTTCTTCTCGCTTTGGCGCTGTGCTGTGCGTTAGCCGTCGCTGTTCCATGCGCAGTGTCGCGTGTCCGCGACGAACAGATTGCCATCGGGCAGTGGGATGATATCAAAGTACGCGGGGCCTTGCGCGTAGCCATGGACCCCGGCTGGCGGCCATTCTCGTTTTTCGATGATGCCGGTTGGCAGGGCCTGGACGCAGACCTGACGCGCGAGATCGCCCGCCGGCTGCACCTGGCCGTCCAGCCTGACCCAGTTGGCTATGACGCCATTTATGATGCGCTGCATCTCCAGCGCGATGATATTGCTGTGTCGGCGCTCGTCATCGATCCCGCGCGCACGGCGACCATCGCCTACAGCGTGGCCTACTTCGACGCCGGCATTCACATGGTTGTGTTTGGCAATCCCACCGTTCGACATCCCCGCGATCTTGAAGGCCGGCGCGTGGCTGTGGCATTGGGTTCGGACGCAGATCGTCTGGCGCGCTATTGGGAACGCCGGGTGGCCAATCTGAGCCGTGTCACGACAGAAGACGAGGCCGGCGCAGTGGCGCTTGCGCGAGCAGGCCGTGCTGATGCAGCCCTGGTCGAAGCGTGGACTGCGCTGCGCGCAACCAGTGACCTGGCCGATGATGCGTTCACACGGGTCAGTGTCGAGCCGCGCTTATACGCGATTGCTGTGCGCCGTGACAACACGCGCCTGCTTGCGGCCTTGAATGCGACACTGTCGGACATGCGCGCAGATGGCACGCTGCGCGCGCTCATCGACCGTTGGGTGGCGGCGGATCGATGAGTAGCTATATCAGCCACCGCTCTGCTATACTGACTGACGAGGTGGCGCGCTGCCATGTCGGGCCTCAAAAGCAATCGTAGCACTCACAGCCGTTCTCGCCTGCGCGTTGCCGGCGGCATGGCGCTTGGCTGCGCCGGCGTTCTGGTGCTGATCTCGCTGGTTGCCATGCCACTGCAATATTTGTTCAGTGTGCCCGACGCGCTGATCGACACGCCTAAGCCTGCTATTGCTCAAGCGCCGGCCCAACGCCCCAGCCGAACCCCGCGCCAAGCCGTAACGGCTTCTCCTGCGCCCCTCCAATCAGTTGCTCAGGATATTGCGCCCTCTGCTACGGCCACTGCTGCTACAGCCACTGCCGAACCCACATCGACGCCAACACCCGCCCCGACAAACACGCCGGCTGCCACCCCGACGCCATCCCCTGAGCCAACGCCCCCGCCGACAGTTACGCCCGCGCCCACTGCCACCCCACCGCCGACGCCTACTCCCACGCCCTTGCCTGTGGCGCGTGTGACACCGATCGACGGCACGTCGGCTGTCAACCTTAGATTTGGGCCGGGTTTGGGCTATGCTGTCATCGGCGTATTGCGGCGGGGCGAGTTCATCACTGTCACCGGCGTGGTACAAGATCAAGGGTGGTGGCGGGTGGATTTGGACGGCAAGCCAGCCTGGGTCTCTGCCCGTGTCGTCAAGCTGGATGGAGACAGGCAGTGGGTGGACATCGTGCCCGCAAAAGACATTCCGCGTCTGCCCCCGCCGCCGGCCACACTGCAACCGACTGCTGCACCGGGCAGCTAGGCGCCTGCTCGCTTCAGTCTGTGTCTGCCTGGGCTGGGGTAGGGAGATGGCGTGGCCCAGCAGCGTTATGCGTGCTTGGGCCGGCGCTGGCCCGGCTGGCGTTTACAAAGTTCATCGCCCGGTCGATGCCTTGTTTCAACCAGATGACCAGTCCCTTGACTGCTCGCTCGCTGGCTTCTGCCATTTCTGCGCGTTCGGCGGCGCTGAACGGTTGCAACACAAAGCTGGCAGCGTCCATTTTGCCCGGTGGGCGTCCGATACCCACCCGCAGGCGGGGGAAATCCTGCGACCCCAGGCGAGCGATGATTGACTTCATGCCGTTGTGACCGCCGTTGCCGCCAAAGGGGCGCATGCGCAATTGGGCGAATGGGATGTCCAGTTCGTCATAGATCACCATCAGATCGGGCAGGGCAACCTTGTAGAACCGGGCGATTGGGCTGACCGCCGAGCCGCTGTCATTCATGAACGTCTGTGGTTTAGCCAGCACAACTTTTTCACCTTCGATCTCGCCGATGGCGATGAGGGCGCGATTCATCATTTGGGTGAACTTCAGCCCATGCTTTTGGGCCAGCAAATCGGCGATGGCGAAGCCGATATTGTGGCGGGTTTCGGCATATTGCCGGCCTGGATTGCCGAGGCCGACGATCAGTCGCCAGCGGTGCGATGACACGTCGATTGGGTGCTGGTCTGGCATGTCTATCAGTCCGGTTTATCAGTCAGATGGAGAGTCGCTGGTCAGCGTCCGTAGTCTACCGGCCTGTCCAAAAACCGGCGTAGTAAGACAGCAATCACACGCTTAAGCGCGATATATGCCCCCAGCCCTGCGAATGCCAGCAGCGCCATGCGCGCGCCCTGCAGGAATGCGGCCGGGATGGCGGCCAAATCGAACCCTGCTGCATCGGTCTCGCTCTCTGTGTTCTCGATTGTCTGTCCCGACTGGCCGGCGCTTTGTTGTGGCGCCAGCGTTTGACCGGCAGCATTGGTCGTTTTAAGGTTGCGCACAAACCCCTCGAACACAGACCCATCTGCGTTGATGACCTGCACACGCAAGGCATAGGCCCCATCGGGCAGCGGGCGCGTGTTCCACACTGCGAGTATGCCGTTTTCCACCGGCCGCGTGTCGCCGCCAATTACGATCCATGCCGCAAGGTCCGGCTCGCTGGCGTAGGCAATTTCGTAACGCACAAACTGGCCGGAGTTGGCTGTCCCCTGAATCGTGACATTCCCACGGATTGATTGCTCGTTGGAGGGTGAGACGATGCGGGCCAGCGGATTGGATTGGGCCGCCGCAGGTTGCGCCGGCATCTCCACAGCGTTCAACACTGCACACAGGCTGAACGCGATGATCAAACTAGCGGGCTGCCGCCAGGTGGATTGAACCAGCTTCATAACAAGCCCGGATTGTACCCGACCCTCTGCGGTATAATGCATACCCTACATGGGGATGTAATGGCTTCGACGGAATGGGCAGGCCCCGAGTGGCGAGCCGAGATGCGACTCTCGTTAAACAGCGCGCAGCACATGAAGTGCCAAGAATGTCAACTGGAATGCTGTTCCGGTCGCCGCGTAAGCGGTAGCCAGACGGCATCCGGCGCTTGATTGACGCCGGCGTCGCCCAGAGCCTCGCGTTGGTGGGATCTGGTTGCGGCGTAATAAAGCCAACGGGCGCCCGGCCGAAGCTCGTAGGCCGTTCGGGTTGCTGGCTGACAGCCGAAACCACGAGCTAGCGGTGCGCTAACCGTGTCGTCGCGGGTGCGCCACGCGAAACGAAAACGACGACTACGCTCGTAGTCATTCGCGGTAGGTTCATTTCGGACCCGGGTTCGATTCCCGGCATCTCCACTTCACCCTCCTGCAGGCTTCAAGTCTGTGGGAGGGTGAGTGCTACACTCGGCTTCATGCTCGCCATCGAACAAATCGATACGCGCAACCGCGCGCAGGTGGAGCGATTTGTCCGGCTGCCGCATCGGCTGTATGCCAATCACCCCTGCTGGGTTCCACCGCTGCTTGGCGACGCCCGGCTGATGCTGAACCGCCACAAACACCCCTACTACGCGCACTCGGACGCAGATTTCTTCATCGTCTCGCGCGATGGGCGGGATGTGGGGCGCATTGCGGCGCTGGAAAATCGCGCTTACAACCGCTATCACAACACGCGCCAGGCGCAGTTCTACTGCTTCGACGCCGAAGACGATCTGGAAGCAGCCCGGCTGCTTTTGGAGACGGTGTTGGAGTGGGCGCGCGCCCGCGGCCTGAATCGCGTGGTCGGACCAAAAGGATTTGGCCCCCTCGACGGATACGGTATTCTGGTGCAGGGGTTCGAACATCGCCAGCTCATGACGATGATGAATTACAACTATTCCTACTACCCGGCGCTGCTGGAGGGGGCCGGCTTTCGCAAGGAAGTCGATTTCGTGTCGTGCTACATCGACGCGCAAAAGTTCCGGCTGCCGGAGCGTGTGCACTCTATTGCGCGCCGCGCGGCGGAGCGGTCTGGCCTAAAAGTGCTGCGTTTCACCCGCAAGCGCGAGGTAGTCAAATGGGCGCCCAAGATCGCCGAGGCTTATAACAAAGCCTTCGTCAACAACTGGGAGTACTATCCGCTTGCCTGGCCGGAGATCAAACTGGTGCTCGACAATGTGTTGTTGCTGGCAGATGCGCGTCTGATCAAAATCATTGCGCACGGCGAGCGTGTGGTAGGCTTTCTGTTTGCCTTCCCGGATGTGTCTGCCGCGTTGCAGCGCGCGAAGGGCCGGCTGTTTCCGTTTGCCATCGTCGACTTGCTGATTGAGATGCGCCGCACGAAGTGGGTGGCGTTCAATGGGGCCGGCATTCTGCCGGAATATCACGGGCGGGGCGGTAATGCGCTGTTGTACTCTGAAATGGAACAGACGCTGCGCGCGTTCCACTTTCAGCACGGCGATCTGACGCAGGTGGCCGAAACGGCCACTCAGATGCGCGCCGACCTGGAGAACTTGGGCGCTCGGGCCTATAAAAATCACCGCGTCTACGCGCGGGACGTGTAACGCTGGGCCGGCCCGCTCATTCCCCGCGCATGGCGCGTATGAATTCGTCGAACAGGTAGCTTGCGTCGTGTGGCCCCGGCGACGCTTCAGGGTGGTATTGCACGCTAAACACGCGCAGGTCTTTGGCGCGCAGCCCCTCCACGCAGCCGTCATTCAGGTTGATATGTGTGATCTCTACGTTTGGCGGAAGTCCCTCGGCTCTAACTGCAAAGCCGTGGTTGTGGCTGCTGATTTCGATGGGGCGATCTTTGCCAAGCGCGCGCGGCGCACCAACCGGCTGGTTGCCGCCCCGATGTCCAAACTTAAGCTTGTAGGTTTGCCCGCCCAGCGCCAGCCCGATAATCTGATGGCCCAGGCAGATGCCAAACATAGGCGCCTTGCCCAGCAACTCGCGGGTAGACGCGATGGCATAGTCGCAGGCAGCCGGGTCGCCCGGCCCATTTGATAGGAAGATGCCATCTGGCTTCATCGCCAGCACTTCGCCGGCCAGCGTGGTGGCCGGCACCACGCGCACCCGGCAGCCACGCGAGGCAAGCAGTCGCAGAATGTTGTGCTTGATGCCAAAGTCATAGGCTACCACCAGTGGGCTGTGCTCACGTTCGACCGGCGCGCTGGTGGTTGGGTTCGCCCCTTGCGGGTACCATTGCGCGTCCACCCCCTCGAGCCAGGAATAGGGTTCTTCGCACGTCACTTCGCGGGCCAAGTCTGCGCCGATCATGCTGGGGCTGCGGCGGGCGAGGTCAATCAGCCGCTCTGGGTCTGTGTTGACTGATGAGAGGGCAGCGCGCATAGCGCCCTGCGTGCGGATATGCCTGACCAGAGGCCGGGTGGCGACGCCCGAAATGCCGATAACGCCGCGTTCGCGCAGATACTCGTCCAGAGATTGGCGGGCGCGATAGTTGCTCACCACCGGGCTGAGTTCACGCACAACAAAGCCGGCCACCCATGCGCGCGCCGATTCGTCATCTTCAGGATTGCATCCCACGTTGCCGATGTGCGGCGTTGTCATGACAACGATCTGTCGATGATAGGAAGGATCGGTGATGATCTCCTGATAGCCGGTCATGGAGGTGTTGAAAACCACTTCGCCGGTTGTCTCGCCAACGGCGCCGAAGCCGAATCCCGGCCATAAGGTGCCGTCCTCAAGCGCTAGCAGGGCAGGGGGATGAGACTGATTCATGGGATTGGTGTCGCGCCAGCGCCGCGCGCCATGTATCGGGCAAGCGCGCGGGCCGGTTCTGAATGAAATCGAAACAGACCTGGATTGTGCGGGCTTCGGCGATCAGTTGTCCATCGCCCACCCGTGTGATGCGATAAACAAACTCGAATGAGCTTCTGCCGACGGCGCCCACGCTGAGTTCGATGCGCAACATGTCGCCCAGCACAGCCGGCCGGCGATAGTCAATCTCGCAGCGGGCCAGCACGAAGCCCTGTTGCTGGAACCGCGACCAGTCTACCCCCATCTCGGCCGAGAATGCCAGCCGGGCCTCTTCGAGATAGGTCAGGTAGACCGCATTGTTGACATGATTGAGTGCGTCCAGATCGCGGAAGCGAACGATAAGCGTGTGGACAAACATAGCCAATCAGGCGTGGCATGCGCGCAGTGTCGCGCCGGCGACTGTCTGTCTCGCATGCCACGCCCGGCATCACTTCTTCACAACGGTTACGTTTTTAATGCGGTCGATCGTATCCAGTCCAACTGTCCCGGTCATGCTCTTCAGCAGCTCTAGGCCGGCTGTGACTTTGCCGATCACAACGAACTGGCCCTCGAATTGCGATACCGGCTGGTAGGTCACGATGAATTGCGGCGGTGCGTTCCGGCGAGCCATATAGGGCGACAACGCCGGCTTCGGCGTAGGCCCCCGATTTTGGCTTCTCGACGCTGCAATCGTAGCCGGGGTTGCCGGCAGGTGTGGTCGGGCCAAACAACATCGCGCCGATCTGGTTATCGTTCAGCAGCAGTGGTGAGCCGTCGAAGTAACCTTGTTGTGCCAGATAGACCACCGAGTTCACGTTGACAGGCGCTAGAGCCGGGTTGAGTTCGATGGTGACGCTACCTTTGGATGTTTGCCACGTCATTTCGTACCGCGCGCCGGGCTCCACGACTTGTTCTGGGCCTGTGTAATCAAATGTCACGGCACTGAGTCCGGCAAATTGCTGTTGGCGGCTGGCGATATAGTCGCGTACCTGGGTGATGACATCGGGCTGAGTGAACGCGGCAGGGTTGATCGATCTGCCATCCAGAAAGAGCGTGGGGGTGCCGTTGATCATCAACGCTTGCGCCGATTGAATGTCGCGCTCCACCCGTGCGGCCACTTCGTCGCTGGCCAGGTCTGTCTCGAAGCGAACTATGTCCAGCCCCAAGCCTTCGGCGTAGCTCTTAAGCGTGTCGGTAATTTGGGTGAAGTTAAGGTTTTCGAGCGTGTTGTGATTTTCGTTCACCACATCGAGGAATTGCCAGAATCGCTCCTGGTTGCCGGCAGCTTCGAGCGCGTGAGAGACGATGCGGGCTTTGTCATTGGCGTGGGTGAGCGGGAAGTAGCGGTATGCCAGGCGCATGGTGTCGCTGATCTGTTGCATGACGCTTCTGAGCGGCGCGTGCAACTGGGCGCAGGCCGGGCACATGGGGTTGGAGTACTCGATGATGGTGCTGATGGCCTGGGGGTTGCCCAGCACGCGGTCGGCAGCGTTCACATTAAGTGCGAAGGGCTGGCATGTCGCCGGCGGAGGGGGCACGGGAGTGCCGGCCGGCGCGACGGCCACTGCGCCGCCGTCGCTGGCCCGCACATCGATGCGCATGATCTGATCGCCCACGGCAATCCGATTGACTACATCCATGCCGTTGATGGTCTTGCCGAAAACGGTGTACTGATTGTCCAGTCCAGGTTGGGCTGCCAGAGTGATGTAGAACTGACTGCCGCTGCTGGGCGTGGTCTCTGGCGGGCCATTGGTGCGCGCCATGGCGATCGCGCCCTCTTCATGTGTCAGTTTGATTTCCGGCGGAATGTTGTAGCCGGGGCCGCCGGTGCCATTGCCGGCTGGGTCTCCGCCCTGAATCACAAAACCCGGCTCCACCCGATGGAAAGTCAGCCCGTCATAAAAGCCGTTTTGGGCCAGATAAACAAAGTTGTTGACCGTTTGCGGTGCGGCAGAGGGGTCAAGCTCCACCTCGATCACACCTTTCTCGGTTTGGATAGATGCGATGTACTTTTTTGACAGATCGATCGTCACCGGCGGCGGATCGGTTCGGATTCTGCCGCGCTCTTCGGTGGTGAGCGCCGCAAACGGGCGTTCGTTGTCTGCTGCCGGCGCGCTTGCTGCCGTTCCGCGCGGTGTGGGGCTTATAGCCGGCGCGAGGGTAGGCACGCCGGACGTGGGCGTGCCCGGGAAGGGGGTGATCGTTGGCAGGGGAGCCGGCTCTGCGCCGCACGCTGTCAGTAACAACGCTGCTGTGAGCGCTGCGACAGCTGAATGTTTACTGATTCGCAAGTGTAGCCTCCAGATAGTTGGGCTTGCGCCGGATGCGCAAACACGGCATTATACCCAGAGGAATAGTACAATACGTCTGAGCCTTGGAAAGCTGGGACGATCGGGCAATATTGATCGGGCGCGTCGTTTCCCCTTCACCGTCCACTTGACCGTCCACTTGCAGGTGGCGGAGTGTGGAATGTGAGCGGCGTTAGAGGCTATTTAACCAACCCAAAAGGATAGACTGTCATGACAAGACCGATGCAAAGACCGATGCGCGTTTTAACTGCTGTGCTGGTGTGGTGTGCCTCGTTGTTTGCCGTCGCGACCCAATCAGTGCAGGCTGTCTCTACGGCCCGTTCTGACTCAAGCCCTGCCGCCGGTGCTATGCAACGCCCGCCCGGCGCTGACTATGTGTGCGTCTACTATGTCGTCAGGCGCGGCGACACACTCACAAAAATTGCCAACAGCTATCGCGTGACTGTTCAGGCAATCCAGCGGGCCAATGGCTTGCGCACGACTCGCATCTATGTTGGTCAGCGGCTGTGCATTCCGCGTCCCAAGCCGTCTCCCACGCCGCAGCCCCCGTCTGCCGGCCCGTGGTACGCCGAATTCTGGAACAACACCGAGCAATCTGGCTCGCCGGTGGTGGTGCGCACGATTTCCGGCATCAACTTCGACTGGGGCTTTGGCTCGCCCGATCCGGCCCGCGTGTTTGCCGACAATTTCTCGGCCCGATTCGTCCGTACGCTGAACTTCCAGGGTGGCGCTTATCGCTTCACGTTCAAGGTGGACGATGGCATCCGGGTATGGGTTGACAACAGCGTGGTGTATGACCAGTACGCCTTTGTCGGCCAGTTGAACACCCAGTTTGATGTGGAGATTGCGGCCGGCGTGCACACCATTCGCGTGGACTATGTGGAGCGAACCGGCAAGTCGCTCGTCACGCTGAACTTCGCCCGTGTCGGTGGGGACGGTCAGCAACCGCCCAGCGGCAGCAACGGGCCGTGGCGCACCGAGTTCTTCAACAACATGCAGTTGCAGGGTGCGCCTGTCGCCGTCCGAACTTACAACACGCTTAAGTTCGACTGGGCCGGCAAGGCGCCGGTAAGCGGTGTGCCGGCCAACTACTGGTCGGCGCGCTTCTCGCAGTTCCGTTACTTCGGCGCCGGCGTGTACCGCTTCGTTGCTACCTCGGACGACGGCGTGCGGGTGTATGTGAACGATCAACTCGTCATCGACCACTGGGGTGAGCAATCGGCGCGCACCTGGATTGGAGATATTCGGCTCCCGGCCGGCACGCATGCCATCCGTGTCGAGTATTTGCAAGTTGCGGGGACCTCGCTGATCGAACTGTACTGGCAGTTCCTCGGCGGGTAATCCCGGCCATCGGCGATCTCTAAACCGGATGCCGCAACCAGAGCGCGCAGACCTCTTCAGGCTGCGCGCTCTGTCATTAATCCTAAATCGTCAAGGCCCCCACGCCAGCCGTTCGTTTTGCCAGTACGGATGGCTGGCGCTCAGACTGCCCAACTTGCGCAAATTGCCGCCATCTGCGTTGATGATGTAGATCGCCCACGATCCTTCGTGGTTCGAAGCGAAGGCGATCTGAGCGCCATTTGGAGAGAACGCCGGCCCGCTCTTCTCGCCGCCCATGCTGGTGAGCTGGCGGAACTGGCCGGCCATCGACACGGTGTATAGCTCCCAGGCGCCGGTGAAGTTGGTCACGTATACAATCTCGTTACCGTCGGGTGACCATGACGGGCTGAGGTCGCCTGCAGAGGTAGTCAGCCGTCGCCGGTCGATTGGATTGTCGGGGTTGATCACATAGAGGCCGCACAAGCCGTCTGGGCAGTCTTGATAGACGATCAGGCCGGTTGGCCCCCAGGCTGGATGGGTGCCATGGGTGAGAAAAACTGGCCCGCTTGCGCCGTTTGTGGGCGCGATGTAGATGCCCCAGGCGCCGTTCTCGAACACCGCAAAAGCGATCCGGCCGGCATCTGGCGACAGGCTGGGCCACGCGGCCGGACCATTGTACAGCGACCCGGCGCCCTCACCGGAATAGTAGGCGCGCACCGCTGAGCCTACGGTATAGACGAGCGCACCGCTGGCGCGCTGGAACGACGGCTGCATGCCGCCGGCTTCGATGGGGTTGACCTGGCCGGCGCCGCTATCGTAGAGATAGAGTGTGTAGAAATCCTGATTCGGGTCGAACGCGGCGTAAGCCAGCCGGCCTGTCATGCCCGGCACGCCCTGAAGCACACCACCGGTAACGACTACCGGCGTTGCCAACAGACAGCGTTGTTGTGCATTGGCCCGTTTGGCCTCGATGGACGGGCTGTTGCGCACACTCAGCGCCCCGGCATATTGTTGCTCGGCCGGGCACCAATCCTGGATTGCCGCATAGGCATCGCCGGCCCCCAGATATGCCTCGAACAGCCGGCTCGCCACATCTCGAAAGCTTGGCGACAAGGTATAGACCTGCTTGAGCAGTTTGATCGCCCGTGACCAGTCTGCCCCAACATATGTGATGGCGTCCTGGTACAACGACGCAATCTGACGAGTCCCTTCGGTTGCGCTGTCCAACGGGTGTATCGTTGCAGCAATGTCGAGGTCGTATAGCCCGGCTTCGATCTCGTTGCCGGCGATGCGCGCCAGCCCGCGAGCCACCAACGCCTTGTATCGCAGATCGTTGACGGCGGCTTCTTGATAGGCGCTGTCCAGGGCGCGCAACTGGTCGCCCAGATTGATGACGGTGTTCCAGTCCTGTTCTGCGTATGCAGTCTGCATACGCCCCAGCAGATCGCCCTTGTCTGTGATGATCGGTGTTGGGGTAGGGGGAACGGGCGTGGGGGTTGGCGTTTGCGCAAACTGGGCTGTCAGGATCAGATCGCGCACGCCGGCATTGCCCGGCTGGATGCGATATGCCTCTTCGAGATAGGCCTGGGCAAGCACGGGATTGCCTCTGTTGAGTTCATCCAGCCCGCGCTGAAACAGTGTGAGCAAATAGGCATTTGCAGTTGCGGTGCTGCGCACGCTGCGCTCGCCTTCGCCGGCCCGCATGCCGCCGTAGGTCGCCAGTCCGATCATGCCGGCCATGCCACACAGAAACACCAAAAAACCCAATGCCGACACCAGGTGGCGGCGGGTTCGGGAGGGGGGAGGCGACACAGATGCCATATTGGGCCGAGTCACTGCGGATGTCATCCGCTCATTTGGGGAAGCGGGGTCGTTGTAGTTGCCGTGAGACACTGGAAAGATTATAAAGGTCTGCTGCGCGCTCAAGCGCGCAGGGTGATCAGCGTCACCTCGGGTGGGCACATCAAGCGCAGCGGCGGGTAGATCATGCCCAGGCCGCGTGAGGTGTAGACGAGCATGTCGCCGGCCTGTTGCAGGCCGATCGGATACTTTTCGCCCAATGGCGGCAGAATCGGCGCGCCGATGACAGGCAGGCGCACCTGCCCGCCGTGACTATGCCCGGACACCTGCAACACAAACGGGTAGCGTTGCGAGGCCGCGTCGGCAAAATCCGGTTCGTGCGCCAGCAGGATGGCGGGCTGGCGATCCGGCATGCCGGCCAGCGCCTGGTCGAGATCATCTCGGCCCACCATCACGTCATCCACTCCGACAACATGCAGCGGTGCGCCGCGAACTTCCAGCCGGACGCGCGCGTTGCGCAACACCTCGAATGGCCGATCGGCAAACTGGCCCCGGAATGCGCGTTCGATGGCTTCGTGGTCGAGCCAGTGATCGTGGTTGCCCATGACAGCATAGATGCCCAGCGGCGCGTGGAGCGCGCGCAGCGCCCGCGCCACCGATGGCCCCTGGAAGTTGTAGCCCTGCACAAAATCGCCGGTGAGGGCGATCAGATCAGGCGCCAGGCTCATCAGCGCCTCGGCAGCGCGCTCGATAAACGCTTCGCTGGCGTACGAGCCGCGATGCAAGTCGCTCATCAGGCCCAGTCTCAGCCCATCCAGTTCGCGCGGTAACTCCGCCGGCCGCACCTCGACGTGCTCGACGACCAACCGATACGGCTCGACCCTGCGGCCGTACAGGAGGGTGGCTGTGGCAGCGACGCCCGCACCGCCAGAGGCGAGCACCAGCCGAAGCAGATCCCGGCGAGTAAGCTTGCGCATTGACAACTGAAATCATACTCGACGGCTCGAATGCGGGCTGATTTTCCTCAAGTACCTGCCTCAGGCTTTTGACTCAGGCCCTTGACCGATGCGCACGGGGTGACGGCAATGCTGCTCTGCTTACGGCGTCTTGATCGATTCGATGACGGACTGGATGATATCGTCCGTCCGGATTCCTTCAGCCTGACCTTCGAAGTTGAGCAGCACACGGTGGCGAATCGCTGCCGGCGCCAGCGCGCGCAGATCGTCGATGGCCACGTTGAAGCGCCCGTTGAGCAGGGCCAGCACACGGCCGCCCAACAAAAGCGCCTGAGCGCCACGTGGACTGCTGCCAAATCGCACGTACCGCTTCACCATCTCAGTTGCGCCGGGGTTGTCGGGATGTGTTGCGGCGATGAGTCTTGCGGCGTAGCGTGTCACCTGTGAGGCGGCCGGCACCTGCCGGATGTACGCTCCCATTGCGGCCAGTGTCCTACCATCGGTCACGCGCTGGGCACGCGCAGCTTTGTCGCCGGTTGTTTGCTCGATGATGGTCGCCAACTCATCTGTGCTGGGGAAGGCGACGTTTAGCTTGAACAAAAACCGGTCGAGCTGGGCTTCGGGCAATGGATAGGTGCCCTCCATCTCGATCGGGTTTTGGGTTGCCAGAACAAAGAACGGCGGCTCGACCCGATAGGTGCGTCCCAACACAGTCACGGTGCGCTCTTGCATGGCTTCGAGCAGCGCCGACTGTGTCTTGGGCGTGGCGCGGTTGATCTCGTCAGCCAGGATCAGGTTGGAGAAGATGGGGCCGGCCTGAAAGCGGAATGCGCGTTTGCCGCTCTCTTGTTCCTCCAGGATGTCGGTGCCCACGATATCCGCCGGCATCAGGTCGGGAGTGAACTGAATGCGTGAAAAGCGCAAATCGAGTGCATCTGCAAACGCGCGCACGAGCGACGTTTTGCCAAGTCCCGGCAGGCCCTCCAGCAGGACATGCCCGCCGGCAATGATTGCGATCAGTGTGTGCCGGATGATGTCATGCTGGCCGACAATCGCGCGAGACACTTGCTGCTCCAGTCGCGTGGCGATGTCGGCGAATTGCTCTGGTGTCATGGATGCTGCTCGTTGCTCTGCCATAGTAGAAAATCCAAAATCTCGAATCCAGCACTCACCACTCACCACTCACCACTCACCACTCACCACTCACCACTCTAAAGTCCAAAATCGGAAATGCTATGGTACCTGAATCACGGCGAAGATCGACTTGCCAAACAGGATGCCCTGTGGGCTGCGAAGCTGCCAGGTGCTGGTATATACGCCGGGCTTGTCTGGCGACACGAACGCCACGCTGATGTCGACAGTTGCCCCCGGCGCGGTGGCTGCGACCGGCGCTTGTCCTGGGGCGCTCATGCGTTCGCCGCGCACGAAGACCAGCACCACATCGCCCTGCCAGGCGCATGAACCGGAGTTGCGCACGCGCCATGTTTTGACGAAAGGTGTCTTGCGCTTGATTGGCGTGTTGTCGGGAATCGTGATATCGGCGACAAAGTCGGCGTCGGGCTGACAAGCGCCGGCCGGCGAGTCGGCGCTGCCGCCTGCGTCAGCCGGCTGGTTCTGAACGGTGAGCAATGCCACCCGTTCCACGATGTTCACACTCACGCTGGCCGGGGCGCTGATTGCGCCGGATGCGTCCTGGGCCGTGGCGAGCAGAACGACCTGGCCGGCCTGCGTCGGTGTAAACGGCAGGCGTGCGGAAAAGGTTGTTGAAAGCGAGGTATTGGCCTGAGATGCGAGCGCGTTGGTGGATAGATCGCCAGCGCGCATTTCCAGCAGCGCCACGCCGCGCGTGGCGGCAGCCGCGACGTGCACATCGAAAGGCCGGCCGATTTCAAGCTGCGCCCCGTCGGGCGGCGATATGATAGCCACCACCGGCCTGGGCAAGGAGTCGGACGAAATGCACCCAGTCCCGAAGCAACCTACCAGCGAGCACACCATCAGCGCAATGAACAATCGGCGCACGCGGCGATTATAAGCATTTGCCTGGCTCATAGTGGCCACGGCCTATTTGTGAGTCAGACGCCTCATGTAGAATCGGAAAGCTATGCCGGTGTCAGGCCGTTCAAGGTGGTGCACGTTGTTGCCTCAGGATACTCTGTCAAGGCTGCAACTGTCTATTCTTTTGTCATCGCTGGGGATCGTTGTCATCACAGCCGGCTTGCCGATTTACCTGTCCGAGATTGGCGCGTCGGGCTTTGAGCTAGGTGGCGTGTTTGCCGTGGGCGCGCTGACGACGGCGCTGCCTCGCCCACTGATCGGCCGGGCGTTGGACTTGCATGGCCGCCGGCCCTTTCTGATAGCCGGCATCATCATTGTCGCTGCCTCGATGGTGTTGTACGGCCTGGCGCGGGATATTGGCATGTTGCTGCTGGCCAGCACCGCGCAGGGGTTTGGAACCGGCACCATGCTCTTGTCGGCCTATGCCATGACGGCAGACCTAACCATGCGCAGTGGGCGGGGAGGCAGCTTCGGCAGCACCGAGCAATCGCAGTATCGCGGCGGGCTGTATGGCGGCCTGCTGGCTGTGCCGGTGCTTGTGTTCACGGGCTTTGATCAGGCTGGCAATTTGCGCATCACGCCTGATGCCTGGCTCATCCTGTTTATGATCTTTGCGCTGGGCGCCCTTGTCGGCCTTGCGATTGCCGTATTTGGGGTTGGCGAGACCTATGCGCGCCCACCCGAAACCGGCGAGCCGATCAGTCACGAGGCCAACAAGATCGACCGACAGCTCTATGTGCTGATGGTGATTGTGGCGCTCACCAGCGCATCATCGGCCGGCATTGCGCCGTTCATCCTGAAGTTCATCCAGGATCACATCACGCAAAATCTGGCGCTCCTGGCGCTGGCCTACTTGCCGGCCTCGCTGGTGTGGGGATTCATGCCGGCGCGTATGGGATTGATTGCCGACCGATTTGGCCGCAAGCTGCCCATTGCGATGGGCTTGACCATGAGCGGTCTGTTCTCTGCTGTGATCCCCTTCCTCACGACTATTGTGCCGCTGGCGCTATTTGCCACGATCGAGGCGCTGTGTTATTCGGCGGCTGTGCCGGCCGAGCAGGCGTTTGTGGCCGATATGACCGGCGGCAAGCGCCGCGGGGTCGGTTTTGGCTTATACACCCTGGCGCAGTCATCTGGCCGCATCGCCGGCCCATTGGTGATGGGCGCTTTATACGACCAATTTCGCGCCGGCCCATTTGTAGCCAATGCGGTGATTTTGCTGCTGGGCAGCGCGCTGGTGCTGTTCATGTTGCGCGATCCCTGGCGCAAGCGCGTGCCGTCAGTGTCCAGCGGCAAGTGACCCTGGGCGAGACCGGTATTTTTAAGGAGCTACTTGAGCCAAAGACACGCGGTGGGCTACCTCTATGCCCCGATATTCCTGGCGCACACCTTGCCACACCACCCGGAGCACCATGCCCGGCTCGAAGCGGTGATGACGCTGTTGCGCGAGAGCGGCGAGTTGGATCGTTTGGCCGAGCTGCCTTTTGCGCCGGCTACGGCGTCGCAGCTCTGCGCGGTGCATGTCGATGCCTATGTTGAGTTGGTGAAGCAACTCTCTGCGCGCGGCGGCGCCATGTTGGGGCCGGATACATATATCAATCGAGCCTCATTCGAAGCTGCCGCTGCGGCAGCCGGGGCAGCCCTGGCTGCGACACGGGCAGTGTTGGCCGGCGATGTCCAGCGCGCGTTCGCGCTCGTCCGGCCGCCTGGCCACCACGCCTTCGCCGATCACGGCGAGGGGTTCTGCCTGTTCAACAATATCGCCCTGGCGGCCAAATACGCGTTGGGCGACGCGCCCGATAATTCGACACGCGCCCGTCCACCTGTGCTCGAGCGCGTGATGATCGTGGATTGGGATGTGCATCACGGCAACGGCACCCAGTCGATCTTCTACCAAGACCCGCGCGTGTTGTTTGTGTCGATCCATCAATTGCCGTTGTATCCGTTGTCTGGCCGTGTCGATGAAGTCGGGGCCGGCGCGGGGTGGGGGACCACCGTGAATGTGCCGCTTCCCCCCGGCGTGGGCGACGATGGCTATGCGCGCGTGTTGGACGAAATTGTGGTCCCCCTGGCGCGCCGATACCGGCCTCAATTGCTGCTGATGTCGGCCGGCTTCGACGCACACTGGCTTGATGAACTGGCCGGTATGGCCGTGTCGTTGCGCGGCTTTGCGCGCATTGTTGCTGCCCTGGCTGAGTTGAGCGACGAGCTGTGTGAAGGCCGGCTGGTGGCGACGCTAGAGGGTGGTTACGACCACGATGTGCTAAGCTACGGCGTGCTGAACACGTTGCGTGTGTTGCGCGGCGAAAGTCCCGATGTTGCGCTCGATCCGCCTGGCCCGTTCACCGACCGGCCGGTGTCGGCAGAGCCAATCATCCGCCGGGTCAAGGCAACACACGAGCTGCCGTAATCCCAAATCCAAAATCCAAAATCGAAATGTCCATCACAGTTCTACTTGGCGCCCAATGGGGCGATGAAGGCAAAGGCCGAATTACCGATGCGTTGGCGGCACAGGCCGAAGTTGTTGCGCGCTTCAATGGCGGCGACAACGCCGGCCATTCCATTACCATCGGCGCGCAGGTTGTGCGACTGCATCAGGTGCCGTCGGGCATTTTCCGGGCCGGCTGTCTTAACATCATCGGCAACGGTGTGGTGTTGAACCCGCGCAACCTGCTCAAGGAGATGGCCGAGATCGAGGCAGCCGGCGTGTCCGTGACCCCCGACCGGCTGCGCATCAGTGAAAATGCACATGTCATCTTGCCGGGGCATATCGCGCTCGACGCGGCCCGCGAGGCGACCGGCGGCAGCGCAATCGGCACAACGCAGCGCGGCATCGGCTTTGCGTACATGGACAAGGCATCGCGCACCGGCTTGCGCGCAGGACAAATGTGCGACCCCGAGCGGTTTGCCGACAAGGTTCATCAACATATTCTGGCCGTAAATAAGACCCTGGAGCGCGATTACAACAGACCGACGCTGGACGCGGATGCATTGGCGGCAGAGTACGCCGCCGCAGCGCGCCACATCAAGCCATTCCTGACCAACACGGTGCTGACGGTGAACGATGCGCTGGCGCAGGGCAAGCACGTGCTGGCCGAAGGTGCGCAGGGCGTGTTGCTCGACATCGACCACGGCACGTATCCGTTTGTTACCTCATCGAGCGCAACTGTTGGTGGTGTCTGCACTGGCCTCGGTGTGCCCCCGAAAGCCATCCGGCGCGTCGTGGGCGTGGCCAAAGCATTCAGCACGCGCGTGGGTGGCGGGCCATTTGTGACAGAATTGCACGGCGACATGGCTGCCCGGCTGCGCGGCACCGGCGCAAATCCCTGGGACGAGTATGGATCGACGACCGGCCGACCGCGCCGGGTGGGCTGGCTCGACGCAGTGGCGCTGCGCTACGTGGCGCGCATGAACGGCATGGATGAATTGGCGCTGACCAAGCTGGACATTCTGAGCGGCCTGGACACCTTGCAGATTGCGGTGGCCTATACGCACAAGGGTGTCAAGATCGATGACTTGCCTCAGGACAGCGAGACGCTGGCCGAATGCGAGCCAGTCTATGAGGAGCTTGCCGGCTGGCGCGAGGATGTGCGCAGCGTCCGTGCGTTTGCCAACCTCCCGCGCAATGCGCAGACTTATATTGCACGCATCGAAGAGCTGGTAGGTGTGCGGGTGTCGATTGTGAGCGTCGGACCCGAACGCGACCAGATGCTGGTGCGCTAGGGCATACTGAGCTATCCACACCCGCTTGACGATGTCGCGATTCGCGTATAATCGCCTCTAGAACTTTTGTTCTAGATACCCTGTCAGATTGCAATTAAACCAAAAAACGAGCGGAGGAACCCGATGGCTTCAACCGATGGCAAGAAGAAGGCGCTTGAAATCGCCATGGCATCCATTCTCAAATCGCACGGCGATGGCGCAGTCATGCGCCTGGGTGAGGCGACGCACATGCAGGTGGACATCATTCCCACCGGCAGCCTGGCGCTCGACATCGCGCTTGGCGTGGGGGGCATCCCGCGCGGTCGCATCACCGAAATCTACGGCCCCGAGTCATCGGGCAAGACCACTATCTGTCAGCATGTTGTGGCCGAAGCACAGAAACGCGGCGGGGTGGCAGCCTTCATCGACATGGAGCATGCGCTCGACCCGTCCTATGCTGCTCGCTGCGGCGTCAATGTCGAAGAGCTGATTGTGTCGCAGCCCGACACCGGCGAACAAGCCTTCGACATTGCCGAGCAGCTCATCCGCTCCAGCGCGGTTGATGTCTTGGTGATTGACTCGGTGGCAGCCCTGGTGCCCAAAGCCGAAATCGAGGGCGAGATCACGGATCAGCAACCCGGCATTCAGGCGCGCCTGATGAGCCGGGCGTGCCGCCGGCTCTCGGGTGTCATCAAGCAAACCAACACGGCTGTTATCTTCACCAACCAGCTTCGCCAGAAGATCGGCGTCATGTTCGGCAACCCCGAAACGACCACCGGGGGCATGGCGCTCAAGTTCTATGCCTCGGTGCGCCTTGATGTGCGTCGGATTCAGGCCATCAAGGGCGGGGGCGAAGTAACGGGCAGCCGCACTCGTGTCCGCGTCACCAAGAATAAAGTGGCCCCGCCGTTCCGCGAGGCCGAGTTCGACATCATGTACAACGAAGGCATCAGCAAACTCGGCGACATGCTCGACGTGGCGATTGCCATGAACATCGTGGAGAAGCGCGGCACGTTTATCCTGTACGAGGGCGCGCGCATTGGCCAGGGGCGCGAAAACGCTAAGACTTATCTCAAAGAGCATCCTGAGGTGGCAGATCGCATTGAGCAGGCGGTGCGCGGCAGCATTGCCGCCGGCACGGCAGCCAAAGTGGCGCCACTCACCAAGCCAGAGGCTGGCGAGGATGATGGCGAGGAACCAATCCTCGAGGAGTGAGTGTTTTTGCTTTTAGCGTGAGACAAACGGGCTATCGGCGATCAGCCAACGCCACTCAACGCTACGGGCGACTTCATCTCCGGTGACGCCAATGCGCGACGATACCCGCACCCGTTCGTCGGGGATCCGCCGGCCATGTTCGATAAATAGCCGGCTGCCGGCTTGCAGCATGTCGTAGCCGGAGAAGGTGCGATCGATCGCCAGCGCCTGGCACAAGCGCGCCGGCCCACGACAGAGGTCTCGGTCAGCCGGGGCATGGTCTGGTCGGGCGCGTCTGCTGCGCATGATCGCCAGCCCCTCGGCCGGTTCCAGGGCGCGCACCAGCACGGCTGCTGGCACGCCGGCGCGCTCCGTCACCACGTTGAAGCAGTAGTGCATGCCGTAGATGAAGTACACGTAAGCCACGCCCGGCTGCATGAACATCGGCGCGTTGCGCGGCGTCTGCTTGCGGTAGGCATGCATAGCTGCGTCGCCGGGCCGATAGGCTTCCGTCTCAACAATGATGCCGCTCAGCCGCGCGCCATTTTCCAACACGCGCACTAGCCGCATGCCAAGCAGATCGCGCGCGACCAGCCGGGTGTCGCGCGCGAAAAATGAGCGGGGCAGCCGGCGCCTCTCTTCGACTGTGCTCACCTGCTTCTCTGCTGATCCGTCTCTGGGTTCCTCAGCCTTCTGGCTCAGGCTAGCTCGCTCAGCGCCTCGATCAGCTCGTCGATTTCGTCGCGGGTGTTGGTTTCGGTGCAGCACACCAGCATGTGATTGCGCAGAGCCGGATAGTCTCTGCTCAGATCAAAGCCGCCGATGATGTCGTGCTCGTTCAGCAGATAGTCGTTGATCTCAGACACGGGCAAGGGGCATTGCACCACGAATTCGTTGAAGAAGGGGCCGTTGTTCCAGACAGTGTAGCCGTCAAGCCGGCTGATCCGGTCTGCTGCGTAATGCGCCTTGTGATAGCACAGGCCGGCCACCTGTTTCAGCCCCTGCTTGCCCAGCGCGCTCATATACACGCAGGCAGCTAGAGCCATCAACCCTTGATTGGTGCAAATGTTGCTGGTGGCTTTGTCGCGTCGGATATCTTGTTCGCGCGTTTTGAGCGTGAGCACATAGCCGCGCCGGCCATCTTTGTCCACTGTTTCACCCACAATGCGCCCGGGAATCCGGCGCATGAATTCGCGCCGGGTGGCGAAGAAGCCCAGATACGGCCCGCCGAAGCTGAGTGGGATACCCAGCGGTTGGCCCTCGCCTACTGCCACATCGGCGCCATAGTCGGCCGGCGGCTTGAACAAGCCTAACGAGATAGGATTGACAGCCGTCACCAGCAGGGCGCCCTTTGCGTGGACTCGCTCCGCGATTCCGCTGAGTGCCTCGAATTGGCCGAAGAAGTTGGGATTGGCAATGCACAAGCAAGCTGTGTCTTCATCGACCAGGTCGAGTAGTGCTTCGAGCTGCCGGCCTGTGGGGCTGTTGTCCGACACTTCATCGCCGGCGATGTGCAGTTCTGGTCTGAACTGGGTGTAGGTGCGCAGCGTTTCGCGGTAATGTGGATGCACTGCCGGCGACACCACGACTTTCCCGCGCCCTGTGGTGTTGATTGCCATCAGGGCCGCTTCGGTAAAAGCAGTGGCGCCGTCATAGTGCGAGGCCGTGCAGATCTCAAAGCCGGTCAGGTTCCCGATCATGCTCTGGAACTCAAAAATAGCCTGCAAGGTGCCCTGGCTAACTTCCGGCTGGTATGGCGTGTAGGCAGTGAAAAATTCTCCACGCCGGATCACATGATCGACCAGGCTGGGAATGTAGTGGTTGTATGCGCCGGCCCCCAGAAAGCAGGCGTAGTGATTCATGTCGGCATTGGCGTCGGCCAGGCTCTGCAATTCCCAGAACGCCTCCATTTCCGTCAATGCCTCGGGCAGGTTCAACTCCGGAAAGCGGTATTTGGCCGGAACAGCGTCAAACAAGTCCTCGAGCTTATTGACCCCAATCGTGTCCAGCATTTCTCGCCGCTCGAAGTCTGTGTGAGGAATATAGTTCATCGTAGCAGTCTGCTTATCGGGTGAAGGGTGTGATGTATCGGCCGAGCATTTGTGACGCGATGTTGTCCAGCGCTGTCAGATGCGCTCTTGCGCACAAAAATGCAGCCCAAGATATTGCGATCACTTGTCTAGTTTTCTTCGGCTTTGAGAAGTTCTTGGTAGGCGGTTGCATCCATCAACTTTTCAAGGTCCGCGGGATTGTCCGGTTTGATTTTGACCATCCAGCCTTCTCCGTAAGGGTCCTTGTTGATGATTTCGGGCGCTTTCTCCAGCGCAGTATTGATGGCTGTGATGGTTCCGCTCACCGGCATATACACATCCGATGCTGCCTTGACGGATTCCACAGCGCCGAACCGATCGCCGGCTTTGAGTGTATCCCCTACGCGCGGCAGCTCGACGTATACCAGGTCATTCATAGCTTGTTGTGCGTGGTCGCTGATGCCACACACCACAAGCTCCCCATCGGGACGCGCCCATTCATGGGTTTTCAGATATCGCGCGGTTGTATCGACTGTTGAACTCATTGTGATCTCCTTATCCATTAACGGTGTTGGTCGCGTGGCGATTGCGCCGCCGGCTTTGCGCTAGAGGTGTTGTGCCAGCAGCACACGCCTACTGCTATTATCACACCAGCTAAGGTTACAATTCCACCCCAGACGTCCCACACAAATTGGATGATGATCTGGCAGGGTGCTGCGATGGATACACGATCGGTAGAGACACTGATGCCACATGTGCGCAATCGGTGCATAGCTGACCAAAGCTGTGTCGCACACCCAAATCGCGCCAGCGACGACCAGATAGCTGCTGGCACAGATGCCGATCAAAGTGTCGATGATTCGGTGATCGTGGTTGTGCTTGACGGGGACGACACTACTGGCGGCGATGACGGCAATAACGACGACTCTGGCAGGGGAGGCCAAGGCGATGACAGCGGCTATGGCAGCGGCTACGACAATGGGGCGCAGATGCGTGCGCATGCGCCAACGCCAGAGTTGTCGGATGAACGACGTGATCGGGTCGTCGTCATGTTAGTCGCTGCGCTGGCGGCAGGAATTGTGCTGTTGATCGGCGGCATCGCCCTTGCCAGCGCCGCCGGCTGGGTTCAACCGGCCTGTGGCGGCATTGTGATGACTCGTAGCGCGACCTGCCGGCAAGCGTCTCAACCCTACACGACTGTTCACGGAGTGTTCACGCCCGACCGAGGCCGATATCGCCTCGATGTGCCGGTAGGTCAGGAGCAGCCCAGGCCCTAGGGTCAGAATGTATTCTGTTGCGGGCATGCCTGTCTGGCCGACATTCACTCGACCCCAATAGCCAAGCGCCTCCGAAGATGTAATTCAGTGATGCGAACGCTTGCTGAGTGTCATACGCTAAGATATACAGATTCTTAATTGGGCCTTGAATTTTGTTGTGAGGTAAATCGCACATGGCAACGCGGATGGAATCCGCTCTCGCGCCCGTGTCAGGGCGCACTGTGGCTGAGACTGTAGAAGCCGCTTCTGCACTGGAACCGCGTGTCGCATCGAGCAAGCTGAGCTTGTGGTGCGAGCGCTTCATTGAAGCCGGCTGGTTGGCTGCCCTCATCGTCGCGCCGCTTTTCTTCAACATCTATTCCAGCCGCGTATTCGAGCCGGATAAGCTCACTACAGTGCGGTCGATTGCGCTGATGATGGCCATTGCATGGCTGGTCAAATGGGTCGAGGAGCGCCGCCGACCGGCGCCAGAAGCGCGTGTCACATGGCGCACGCCGTTGGTTTTGCCAACGCTGATCCTGGTTGCCGTTTACATGATCAGTTCGCTGCTGTCGGTGGCGCCGCGCACAAGTTTGCTCGGCTCATATCAACGTTTGCAGGGCACTTACACGACCTTTTCATATATCGTGATTTTTTTGCTCATGTTGCAAAACCTGCGCACGCGGGCGCAGGTTGACCGGCTGGTCAATCTGGTCATACTAAACTCGCTGCCGATCGCCATGTATGGCATGTTGCAGCGCGCGATGCTGGACCCGCTGCCGTGGGGCGGCGATGTCACCGAGCGCGTGGCCGGCAACATGGGCAATGCCATTTTCATTGCGGCCTACCTGATCATGACGTTCTTTGTGGCCCTGGGCAAGATCGCAGACGCGATTGCTTCTGTGCTGACCAGCGACGAAGTGCGGCTGGTGGATGCGGTGCGCACAGTCGGCTATATCTTCATTGCGTTGCTGAATGGCTTTGTGGTCATAGCCCTATCCGGCAGTCGCGGACCGCAGTTGGGCATGCTGGCCGGTTTGTTCTTCATCATCTTACTGCTGTCGCAACTGCTGCGGCGCAAGCGATTGCGTCTGCTGCTGACGTTCGGCTGGATCGGCGTCGGCCTTGTGGGCGGTGTGTTCCTGCTTTTACTGAACATGCCGGACTTTAAGCCCTTTGACGGGCTGCGCCAGATGCCCATCCTGGGCCGGCTGGCGACAGCGTTGTCCTTTACCGAGGGCACCAACGCCGTGCGCAACTTGATATGGGTAGGCGCCAGCCAGTTGGTAGCCCCACATGATCCCCTCGTCTTCCCAGAACAGCCCAACGATAGCTTCATGATTTGCGTCGGCCCTGATAACATAGACGCCTGCAACGCCATCCGCCCCCTGATCGGCTATGGGCCAGAATCGATGTATGTGGCCTATAACCGTTTCTATCAGCCCGAGCTGGCGCACTTCGAGGCGCGCAATGCCTCGCCCGATCGCAGTCACAACGAGACATGGGATGCGCTGGTGATCACGGGTGCTTTCGGCCTACTGGCTTATATGTTGCTGTTTGGCACTCTTTTCTACTTTGGCTTTAAGTGGATCGGCCTGATCCGAACGCGATTCGAAAGCATTCTATTTCCATTGCTGCTGCTGATTGGCAGTATCGTTTCTGCGATCGCATTCATCAGCTTGGTTGGCCTGAGCGCCCTTGGGGTGGGTGTGGCCTTTGGTATCGCCCTGGCATTGCTGCTCTACGTCATTGTCAGCGTCCTGATCAACACGTTTGGCAAGACCAGCGTCGAGATGCATTCTAACATGCGCTTGCGCGATCAGGTCATGGTCATTGCTCTGCTCTCGGCGGTGATGGCGCACTTCATCGAGATCCACCTGGGCATTGCCATCGCGTCGACGCGTACGCATTTTTGGGCATTTGCAGCGATGATGGTCGTGCTTGGTTTGGGGTGGCTGAATGATTCTCGGCTTGCTGCACCGGCCGACCCTGCGCCTGCCATCGATCAGGATGCCGGCGCATCGGCGGCCAGTCTGTCCACCCTGGGCGCCGGCGCCAGACCTCGGGCTGTCGAGGCTTCACGGGCAGCCGCCGCCAGCCGGCGCCAGCGTCGCGCTGCCCAGCAGGCGGTTGTTTCGGCCAGTCGCAAGTCGTCTTCTGGTTTTGCATTGCCGCCCTGGTTTGGGTCGGTCATGGTCAGCGGGCTTTTCCTGGGCTTGATGCTGGGCATTCTGGCGTTCGACTTCACCACGAATTCCGACCGAAATACCACGCCGGCTCGCGTGTTCTGGGACGCGCTGACCAAAGTGCGCGGCGAGAATTCTTATGGCGTTCTGATCATGTTCCTGCTGACCTGGATCGTTGGCAGCCTGTTGCTGGTAGGCGATGCGCATCGCAGCGGCACGCTGATGATCCGCGAGAAAGACAATGTCGCGCCGCTTGCCACGGCTGTGGCGCTGTGCATGTCGGTGTCGTTGCTGATCACGGTGGCGTTTGGCACATTCATCGCCGGCCGGCTGGTGGAGTTTGTCTCCGTCGGCCAAAACACCGTCGATACCATCCTGGGCATTGCCGAGCAACTCGGCGCGTTCCCGGCCTACCTGTACGTGCTGATCGGCGTGGTGATGGTGGTGGCCGCGTTGTTGATGCGCCGCGAGGAGCCTGCACAACCCCGCGAAGCCATGACGGCCGGTGGATTGGCCCTCGCCCTGGTTGCCATCCCGATCGGTCTGTGGACGATGTCAACCAGCAATCTTCAGCCGATTGCTGCCGATATTGTCTACAAGCAAGCCTCGCCCTGGGACCAGCAGGGAAGTACTGTCCTTCAGCCGGGCACCAATGTGCAGGGCTGGGACATGGCCATCGAACACTACCGCCGCGCCATCGCGCTGGCGCCCAACGAAGACTTTTACTATTTGTGGCTGGGCCGCGCCCTGCTCGAGAAGGCCAAGTCCACACAGAACGTGCAGGCATTGCGCACCTGGCCCGATAACGTCTCCTTCACAAAAGTGATCGACGACGGCCCGCAAAACTGGAACCGGTTGCCGAACACCCTGCCATCGGCAACTATGAGCCGCGAGGATTTGCTTACTGCTGCTGAGGTCATTCTCAACGAAGCCCGCATCATCAATCCGCTCAATACCGACCACAGCGCCAACCTGGCTCGCATGTGGCGGCAATCTGGCGACATTGCGACCGATCCCCAGGTCAGGCAGCAGCGATATCTTAAGGCGTCGAAGGAATACGAAACGGCCACGATGCTTAGCCCGAAGAATGCCGTCTTGTGGAATGAATGGGGTTCGTTGTATCTCTATTCATTCAATGATATGGAAAAGGCGATGCAGAAGTTCGACCACTCGTTGAGCATCGACAAGAAATTTGACCAGACCTACTTGTTGCGTGGCGAACTGCTGATGCAGCAGGCAACTCGCCTGGATCAGGAACGTCAAATTGCGGCCCAGATTGTTGCGACCACCCCGGCCACTGATACGCAGGCGTTGCAGCAGGCACAGGCGGCGCAACAGGCGGCCGAAGAGGCTTTCCGTGCCAAGTTGCGCGAAGCCCGCATTGAATTCACGAATGCCATCAGCGTCAATCAGAACAGCTCCCAAGCGTACAGCGTCCTCACGTACATTGATCAGCAACTTGGCGACATTGCTTCAGCCATCAGCGTTACCCAGGCGTTGATCGACCTAAACCCCACAGACTGGAATGCTTACAGGAATCTGGCCCTGCTGTATCGAGACGCGAATCAGATGGATCTTGCGCTCGAGGCGGCTCAAAAGGCCCTTGAGTTAGCGCCCCAAGACCAAAAGGCCATATTCCAGCAATGGATCACGCAACTAGGCGGCAGTGCGCCGTAGGCCTGCGTTGCATCGCGCTCACACAGGCATGGACATCGTTACCACAGTCATCATTCTCTTTGTTGGCGCGTTGGTGATCGCCACTGCAATGACGCCGGTCAGCAAGTGGCTGGCGCCGCGCGTAGGAGTCATGGATAAGCCAAACGCCCGAAAAATCCATGCTGCCCCCGTGCCGCGCATGGGCGGGACGGCCATCTTTGTGGCGGTTATGGTTGTTGTGGTGCTGTTTGGCGGGCAGCAGGAGGTGCAACAGACTGCAGCGATTCTGTTCGGCGCTGCCTTCATGTCTTTTCTGGGGCTGGCCGATGATCGATTTACCCTCAGCGCCTATCTGCGGCTGGTGCTGCAATTTGGCGCTGCGCTGTTTGTCTGGTTTGCCGGCATCCGCATCCGGATGTTTTCCATCGACTGGCTCGACGCCGCGCTCACCGTGCTGTGGATTGTCGGCATCTCGAACGCAATGAACTTTCTCGACAACATGGATGGCCTGCTGGCCGGCATCAGCGCGATCATGGCGGGCTTCTTTCTGGTGCTGGCTGTGTTAAATGGCCAGGTGCTGGTAGCCACGTTCTCGGCTGCGCTGATGGGCGCTTGCATCGGTTTTCTGTTCTGGAATCTCAACCCGGCCAGCGTGTTCATGGGCGATTCGGGCAGTATGTTTCTCGGCTTTCTGCTGGCGTGTGTGGCGATCAAGCTGCGCTTCGTCGCTCAGTCTCCGGGTGTGTCGTGGATGGTGCCTATGATCGTGATGGCGCTGCCGGTGTTCGATACCACCATGGTCGTCATCTCGCGTCTGCGGCGTGGCAAAAATCCACTGACCACACCCGGCAAGGATCACACGTCGCATCGCATCGCCGAGCATGGATTCAGCCGGCGCGAAGCGGTGTTGATCCTATATTTGGTGTGCTGTGCACTTGGCCTTGTGGCGTTGCTTGTTTCGGCGGCCAATGAGACCGCCGCGCGCATCCTGGGCATTGCGGTTGCCTGTGTGGCAGGCTATATGCTTTGGTACATGGAGTTTGGACCTTGGAAGCTCAAAACGATCCCCAATGGAGTAGTCAAAGACCGTCAGACCAACGTATCGCAGTCATAGGCCTGGGCTATGTTGGTCTGCCTCTCGCCATTGCCTTTGCCCGCCGCGGGCGTCATGTGGTAGGTGTGGACCTCGACCCGCGTAAAGTCAGTCAGCTCGGTGCGCGGGTCAGCTATATCCCCGATGTCCCCACGGCAGACGTAGCTGCCGCCGTGGAGGCCGGCTGTTTTGAAGCCACCGCAGACTACGACCGGCTGCGAGATCGCGATGTCATCTTTATCTGCGTCCCGACGCCGTATGATGCCATGCGCGCGCCGGACTTGTCCTTCATCGTCAGCGCCGCCGAGGGCATCTGCTCTCGTTTGCAGCGCGGTCAGTTGGTCGTTCTGCAAAGCACGACTTACCCCGGCACCACCGAAGAGATCGTCCAGCCTATTTTAGAGAAGAGTGGTCTCAAAGGCGGAATTGATTTTGATCTTGCTTTCTCGCCAGAGCGCATCGATCCTGGTCGCACCGATTTCACTGTTGTCAACACTCCCAAAGTGGTGGGTGGGGTCACGCCACAAGCCACAACACGGGCCGCTGAACTGCTCAGCATCATGGGCGCCCCGATTGTGCAAGTGTCCTCACCCCGCTCGGCTGAGATGACCAAGCTGCTTGAAAACATCTTCCGTTCGGTCAACATCGCGCTGGTCAACGAGTTGGCGCGCCTGTGCGAGCGCATGGGTATCGACATCTGGGAAGTCATCAACGCTGCTAAAACCAAGCCATTTGGCTATATGCCATTTACGCCTGGCCCCGGCGTCGGCGGCCACTGCATCGGCGTCGATCCCTACTACTTGTCGTGGAAAGCGCGCGAGTTTGACTTTTACACCCGCTTCATTGAACTGGCGGCAGAAGTCAATCAGTCGATGCCCTTTCACGTGATCGATCTGACCGAAATAGCGCTGAGCGCGATCGGCATGCCTTTGCGCGATGCGCAAGTGCTTGTGCTGGGTGTTGCATTCAAGCGCGATATCGATGACGCGCGCAATTCCCCTTCCGAGCGGATCATCGAGTTGCTGCTCAATCGCGGCGCAAAAGTCACCTATCATGACCCCTACGTGCCGCGTTTCCAAATTGGCGGCGATGTCTTTCATCGCAAGGTCGAGTCATTGGTGTCACAGCCTCTCACCGAAGCCAGCCTTAAAGCGGCTGATTGTGTGGTGATTGCTACCGGTCATCGCAGCATCGACTACGCGTATGTGGTCAGGCATGCTCGCGCTGTAGTGGACTGTTGCAACGCGACCGCCTCGGTCAAAGAGGGGCGCTCGAAGATCGTGCGACTGGGGAGCGGCATTGGCGGGTGAGCGCAACAGAGTAATGCGCCACGTAACACGCCGCGTAATACGCCACACTGGCGGCAGGTGCGAACCCGTCCTCAACCGGCTACCAATCTGCAGCGGCGCGATCGCAGAGATGGGTAGTACAGGACTCGAACCTGTGACCTCTTGTGTGTAAAACAAGCGCTCTAACCAACTGAGCTAACCACCCGGCTCTTTTGCGCGCCGAAGATTATACGCCATTACGCCTCGCGCCATCTTGCTTTTGTTTCCCGCCTCATCCTGGCATCGTTGTGTTCTCATCTGGCTCGGCTACGCTGGCAATTGCTATGAACGGCTGTCGCGGCATGATCACGCTGAACCACGTCACCAAAAGCTATCAGGAAGCCGGCGCAACCCGGCTGGTGCTCAATGATATTAGCGCCGAGTTCGGATGCGGCGAGTTCGTTGTGCTGCTAGGCAAGAGCGGCTCTGGCAAAAGTACGCTCCTTAATCTCATCGGCGGCCTGGATACCCCTACTGCCGGCGAAGTGCTCATCGATGGCCAGTCGTTGACACGCATGAGCGACCACGAACGCACGCTGTTTCGACGTCGCCATTTTGGATTCGTCTTCCAGGCTTTCAATCTGATCCCAACTCTGACCGTCGAGGAAAACGTGATGCTGCCGGTGGAACTGGCGAATGGGCATCGGCCGACTTCGGCGATCGCCCGGCGCGCACACGAGTTGCTTGCCAGTGTGGGGCTGGAAAGCCGGGCCAGGTCGTTCCCCGACCGGCTGAGTGGTGGTGAGCAGCAGCGTGTTGCTATTGCCCGCGCGCTAGCAAACGACCCACTTGTTGTCCTCGCTGATGAACCAACCGGAAATTTGGACGCAGACACGGGAAAGCGCGTTCTCGATCTTTTAGACCAGTTGACACGACGTGCGGGCAAGAATCTTGTCATGGTTACGCACAGCGAAGAGGTCATCGGTGTGGCAGATCGTGTGCTACGCTTGCGCGATGCCAGCTTGTCTACAACATAAATTGCGCTGATCGATTTAACTATTCAAACTCACACACACACAGTGAGCAAGTCAAACTTTCCCGACAGACAAACTGTCAGACCTGTGCTATGATTTTCTGCGAAAGCCAGTGCACAGATAGCTACTTGCTAGATTATCATTAGTAACAGGAGTTCTGAATCGATGTCTGACAGTGCCCCTCAAAGGAAGAGCGCAATTTACATGACCAATGGTGAAGGCCCTGACGAGGCTATATTGCAGGGATTGCGTGGCGCAGGCTGTGAGGTCACACAAACTCATGGCATTGCCCAAACTCTAGAGGTGATTCGATCACTGCCGGAAGGCGAAGTCCCCTTACTAGTGGCAGAGGTGCAATCCGGCGCAATGCCGCTGCTCGCCTTGCTGCGCGAGCGCAGCGCCGAGATGCCCCCCACGCTGCTGCTCGACCGGGTGGGCAACGATATTTATGTGCCCATCAAGGCGCTTGAGTTTGGCGTTAGGGCGTATGTGCTGTCCAGCCAACCTGCCATCGAGCGCGAGATTACAGCTCAGTTGGCAGCCCAGCGGGCTTTAGCTCATGCCAGTGTCGAGTTGCGCCGTGAGGCATCGCCTGCAAGCGCGACCAGCGGCGAACTCGGTGATGATTTTGACTGGGATCCAGTGGCCCATGTGATTCGTGTTGCCGGCAAGTACATCCATCTCAGCCCGATCGAGGGACGCATTTTCGATCTGTTACTGAAGAATCAAGGCCACACGGTCACGCTTCAGGACTTCATTCAGCACGCCTTGAAGAAGCAGGATGTTAATCAAAAAACCGCTATTGAGCAACTTCGGCCTCACATGATGCGACTGCGCCGCAAGCTGGTAGTACACCCGCCTCTGGCAGAGCGTATCGTCAATACCCGTGGTTCTGGCTACATGATGACGTAACGCCAGGGCGCAAGCCTCATCAAAGATATGCTGTGTCGGCAGGGTCACGTTTTAGCGACCCTGCCGTTTTGATTGGCTGCATCATCATGACCGCGCCATGCTGCTGTGGATGGGTGGCTGTTCCAGAAGCAGACTCTATAGGCCAGCCATCCCTCTAATCAAGCACGAGAGCTGACACCCCGTTTGGTAGCCGAAGGTGTCATGAGAAGCTGATTGGCGCTATGATGGACGCGCTACTGCCCTGCGCCGTTCGACTCAGTTGAAACGTGCCGCGCAGATCGTCGGCTACCAGTGTCTCGACGATGTGAAGCCCCAGGCTGGGAGACGGCTCTGCTCCGCCGGAATCGCCCCGCCCATCGTCCCGGACGACTACTTCCAGGGTGCCACCTCGATCTGCCAGGGTGATGCTGATCTTGCCGCGTGTGCGGTCTACAAAGGCGTGCTCGATGGCGTTTTGCACCAGTTCGTTCACGCACAGCGCCAGTGCAGTGGCTGCTTTGGACGACAGGCGCAGCGCATCTCCCTTCACTTCGATCTCCAGCATCTGATCTGGTCGCACCATGTTTGCATGCACCAGCGAGACCACCCGGTTGATCACATCTTTGACATCCACCAGGCGAAATCCCTCGTGCGCCAGCGCATCGTGCACCGCTGCAATACTCATGATCCGGTTGATGCTCTCGTGCAGCACCTCTTTGGCCGTCACCTTGCGCTCGTCGTTCATCTGAAGCTGTAACAACATGACGATGTTCTGCAAGTTGTTCTTGACCCGATGGTTCATTTCTCGCACAATGGCTGCATTGCCAATCAAATGTGCGTTCTCGATTGCCAGACCGATTTGGTTTGCCAGCGTCGATGCCAGCTCCATTTGTTGTGCGCTGAAGTCTGAGGCGACGCCGCTCCATACGTTCATGATGCCGATGGTGCGCTCGTGAATGGTGACCGGTACGCACAGCAGGCCCATCAGTCCGGCTTGATCAACCCAGCCGGCGTGTTCTGCTTCCATTTCGGCGCGGGCATCGCTCACGATCACCGCTTGCGACAAGCTCTCCACATTCAGCAGCGGAACACGATCCAGCGGCCAGCACGGTTCGTCGGGTGTATTGCTTTTTTCATCATAGATCGCTCTTGGCACATAGGCGCGTGCGTCTTCGTCCAGCAAGAGCAGTGAGCACCGTCGCGCCCCTAGTGCATGAGCGGCCATCTCTGCCACTACTCGCAGTGTCTGGTCCACATAGTTCGGCGCAATCACAGCCCGGCTGACCTCAGCTACAGCTGCCAGCTCGCGCATGCGTCGCTCGGTCTGCTCGTATAATACGGCGCGTTCGAGCACCCCGGCCACTACATCTGCGATCAGCGCTACAAACTCAATGTCGCCCTCGTTCCACGAACGGGGTTGGTGGCTCTGGGTATTCATCGCCCCGATCACGCGATCCTGACTGACCAGCGGCACGGCCAATAGCGATTTGAACGGCTTCTCGCGTGTGTCGGGAATCGGGAAGAAGCGCGGGTCGGACCAGGCGTCGCGCACGGCTACCGGTTGCCGGTGCAGCGCTGCCCAGCCGGTAAGGCCCTGTCCAAGCTCCAGCGTCGCGTGATCGACTGCGTGGGGATACAGGCCGGTAGTCGCTTTCAGCACCAGCTTGTTGGTGGCCGGCTGCAACAAATAAATCGACGTAGAGTCTGCGCGCACCGCGCGTGTAGTTGTCTGGGTAATTGTGTCCAGGATCGAGCGCAGGTCGGATGTGGCGTTGATGGCGCGGAAAATCTCGCGGATGGCGTCCAGCTCGATCGTGCGCCGTCGCAGAATGCCTCGCACGCTGGCCAGCATGTCCGGCTTGGATCGCGTCACCCTGGATGGTGTGATGGGGGTGTTTGCTTCGCTACTCATCTGACTCTTGACCACTGACCACTGACTGCTGAGAACTCGCAGCCGAATTGTATACTTCGCCACGATGACAAGCCCATCAATCACTCGTGCCCGGCCGCTGGTTGGTCTGATCATGGGGTCGAAGTCTGACTGGGAAACCCTGTCGCAGGCAAATGCAACTCTCGACACGTTGGGCGTGCCGCATGAAGTGCGCGTGGTATCGGCCCACCGCACGCCGGATTTGCTGTTCGAGTACGCCGAGACGGCTGCTGACCGAGGGCTGGAGGTCATCATTGCCGGGGCCGGCGGTGCTGCTCACCTGCCTGGCATGGTGGCTGCCAAGACCCATTTGCCTGTGCTGGGCGTGCCGGTCGAATCCAAAGCCCTCCAGGGGTTGGACTCGCTGCTGTCGATTGTGCAAATGCCGGCCGGCGTGCCGGTGGCGACCTTTGCCATTGGCCGCTCTGGCGCAATCAATGCGGCCTTGTGCGCGGCCGCTATTCTTGCCGCCAAGTATCCTGAAATCCGCGCTGCCTTACAGGCTTATCGCCACAATCAAACTCAGGCCGTGCTCGATCATCCCGACCCGCGCGACCCATGACTCCCCTTGTTGCTGTGCTCGGCGCCGGCCAGTTGGGCCGCATGTTGGCCCTGGCCGGCTATCCGCTGGGATTGCGTTTTCGCTTTCTCGATCCGGCTCCTCAATCTCCTGCTGGTTGCCTGGCCGACTTGATCGTGGCGGCCTACGACGATGTGGGCGGCCTGGAGCGTCTGGCCGCCGGCGCAAGCGTGGCCACTTACGAGTTCGAGAATGTGCCGGCCCGCTCTTCGACGTTTCTAGCCCAACGCCTGCCGGTTTATCCCCCGCCGCGCGCGCTTGAAGTGGCGCAGGATCGCCTGACCGAGAAAACCTTTTTCCGCGCGTTGGGCATTCCCACGCCGGCTTTCGCGCCGGTCGATACGTGGGATGCCTTGTGTGAGGCCGCAGACCAGATCGGCTTGCCGGCCGTCTTGAAGACGCGGCGCTTGGGCTACGATGGTAAGGGGCAGCGCGTGTTGCGCAGCGTCACAGACTTGGCGCCGGCCTGGGCTGCCCTCGGCAGTGCGCCGCTCATCCTCGAGCAGTTCGTGCCCTTTGACCGCGAGCTGTCGATCCTGGCTGCGCGCAGCACGGCCGGCCAGATCGTCTGTTATCCGCTGGTTGAGAATCGGCATCACGAAGGCATCTTGCGTGTGTCGATCGCGCCGGCCCCCGGTCTCGATGCCCAGATGCAAACTCTGGCGCAGGAGTATGTCCGGCGCGCGCTGGAGCAGTTGGGCTATGTCGGCGTGCTGGCTATCGAATTCTTTCAATATGACGGGCGCCTGCTGGCCAACGAGATGGCTCCGCGCGTCCACAATTCTGGCCACTGGACGATTGAAGGCGCGCGCACCAGCCAGTTTGAAAACCACCTGCGCGCGATTCTGGGCTGGCCGCTGGGCGACGCCAGCGCGCTGGGCTGTTGCACCATGCTCAATATCATCGGTGATCTGCCTGCCCTGACATCTGTGCTCAGCCTGCCCGGCGCACACCTGCATCTGTATGACAAGTCGCCCCGCCCTGGCCGCAAGCTTGGGCACATCACGCTGGTCGAACCAACCCTCGAAGATTTGCGCGCCCGCTTGCAGCATGTGTGCGTCGCAATGCCAAGCCTGCTTTCATGTGCTTCTCATGCGATCGTGTGACACTTCGGCTTGCTTATCTAAACCTGATATCCAGATCAACCGAAAGCATGGTCAAATATTCGAGTGTCACAGTCAGCGGGGTGATTACCGCGCCGGCTGAAAAGCTCTTTGCGATTGTGAGCGATGTGAGCCGTCACCCTGAGCTGGCCGGCAGCCGCGAGGTGCAGCGAGTCGAGCTGGTCACGCCGCCGCCCGTTCGCGCCGGCTCCCTTTTCCGCTCGCGTCAGCAGATCGGTGCGCTTCACTATCCCACGCAGTCCTACGTGCAGGTGTGTGATCCACCCTATCGGTTTACCTGGCTGTCTGGCGTCGGCTTTCGCAAACCGCCTTTCGGGCAACTGTGGGGATTTGAATTCGAGCCGCACGGCGAGCATCCCAGCACGCTGGTCTCCCACAGCATGACCGTGCCGGTGCCGCTGTTGAACCTGCCGCCATTCTCGTGGATTGCCGATGCCGGCGCCCGCCATGAGGCGCGCAACATGTTGCCAACGCTACACAATCTGGCGCGCATGGCCGGCGCCAAGTTGATCGGCGATGTGCGCATCGTGCTCTCTCCGGCCCAGTCGCATCGCCCATTGCTGCCTATCCGCGTTTAAGTCCCCGTTCGACGCGCAACTGCAAGCAGCTCCCCTCATCACTTGCGCCTCACCACTTGCGTCGCCGGGCCAGTTCCTCGCGCAACCGGCAATAAGAATCGTAGCGCGCCGCGCTAATATCGCCCCGCCGCACGGCCTCCTGAACGGCGCATCCCGGCTCGTGAATGTGGGTGCAATCTGAAAACGCACACTTTTTCACCCACGGGGCAATTTCACGATAATAAGCGTCCAACTCTTCAGGCTCCACATCCCAGATGCTGTAGCCGCGCAGGCCGGGCGTGTCTGCGATCCAACTGCTTTCATCCAGTTGCACCAGCTCTGGCACCACAGTGGTGTGTTTGCCCTTGCGCAGCAGGTTGCTGATCTCGCCCACAGCCAGATCGAGTCCGGGCTTCAGCGCGTTCAGCAGACTGCTTTTGCCGACGCCGCTCTTGCCGGTGAGCACACTTAACTTGCCGTGCAGCGCACTGCGCAATACGTCGATGCCCAGGCCGCTTGGGGTGCTGGTGTAAATGACGCGGTAGCCAATTCGCGCGTACTCGGCGAACATGCTTTGGGCATGTTCCAGCCCAACCAGATCGACCTTGCTAGCGCAAATGAGCGCCGGCAATTGTTGCGCCTCGGCCCCAACCAGGTAACGATCGAGCATACGCGGCTTGAATTCCGGCTCGGCGCAGGCGAACACAAACACGGCCAGATCGGGATTGGCCACGATGACCTGTCGGATTTGACGCTCGTTTGTGCTAACGATCGGGTCATGCCGCGAAAGGGTTCGTGTGCGTGGCTCAACCGAGATAATGCGCCCGCTGACCGCATCACCGCTACGCACCATCTCGAATTCGACACGATCCCCAACAGCCAGCGCGTCTTCGGTGTGTTTGCCTTTGGTCAGCCGCCCTGCTGCGCGGGCGACGATGCGTTGTCCGTTATCCAGCCGGTAGAGCGTGAAGAAACCGCTGTGCGCTTTGATGACCAGTCCCTTCATACGGTGGTGTTGTGAAAGATGGCACGTGGCGCGCGATGCACTCAGTCTGTAATGACTGGGCTGCGCACTGCTGTCGAGATGGGTAGCCGGAAGTACGCTTCGATCAATTGTCTTGCCAGCGGAGCAGCATGCACCGATCCTTCTCCTGCGTTCTCGAGCAGCACCGTTACAACGACGCGTGGAGCGTCAGCCGGCGCGTAGGCGGTGAACCATGCGTGCGGCTTTGTGTTGGGTTGCGGCGCTTGAGCCGTGCCACTCTTGCCTGCCACGATCAACCGCTGAGCCTGGCTGCGCTGGCGCGCAGTGAGCCGGCGGCCCGGCACTACACTGACGCCGCCCGTCTGATCGCTCAGCAGATAGTAATCGAAGCCCTCGAATTGCCGCACGGTCGTGCCCAGCCGGCGATCGTTGATCGTGCCCACCATGCCGGCCTGAATGGCTTGCAGCACTTCCGGCTTCAGGTCGAGCCGGCCGGTCACTTCGGCTTCCACGACCGTTTCAGTGGTTGGACTGCTGAGGCGGGCCACAACATGTGGCCGGCGTATCTCGCCGTCATTGGCGATGGCTGCCGTCATCTGCGCGATTTGCAGCGGAGTCACCAGCATAAATCCCTGGCCGATCGACAGGTTCACCGTATCGCCAGAGGTCCATACCTCGCCGCGCAGGGCGCGTTTCCAGTCGGGGTCGGGCGCGATGCCGCTCAGTTCGCCGGCCAGTTCGATGCCGGTTGGCCTGCCAAGCCCAAACCGGCGTGCGTAGGCTGAGAGCTGCGCCTGATCGACTGCGTCCAGCCGTTTGCCCACCTCGTAGAACACCACATTGCACGAGGCGCTCAATGCGCCCACTAAGCTGATGCGTCCATGGCCGCGCTGGAGCCAGCACGTTTTGCGATACTCCTGGCCCAGCCCATCCCAGTAACCCGGATCGACAAATATCTCGTCTGCCTGCGCGACTACCTCCGATAGCCCGGCGGCGAGCGTGACGATCTTGAACGTCGAGCCGGGTGGATAGCTGCCCTGTATGGCGCGGTTGACCAGAGGAAAACCCTGATCGTTGAGCACCTGTACGCGCGCTTCGGGTTTGTCGAGTGTGGTGGATGAGAAGATGGCGTTGTCGAATGTTGGATAGCTGGCCATGGCCAGCACGGCGCTGTCGCGCGCATCGAGCACAACCACTGCGCCGGCCCGATTGCCCAAAATGGACTGTGCTGCAAGCTGCAAAGCGGGGCTAATGGTCAGGGTGACATCCACGCCTCGCACAAACGGGCGCTCGGCCACCAGCTCAAGGCTGCCATCGTCGCGCGCCAGTTGCAGCCGGCCTCCTGGCTGTCCCATCAGCGCCGCGTCCATGTAGCCTTCAACGCCGCTCAGGCCGACCTGTTCATCGCCGGTAAATCCGCGCGCGCGATAGCCGTTCAATGTGTCCGGTGCAATGGCTCCCACATACCCGACTACATGCGGAGCGATCTGACTGTTTGGATACCCGCGCGCAAAGCTGGGCACGGCGCTCACGGCGACAAACTGGGCCAGCGTTGCGCTGTGCCGGGTCAAGGTGTCTTCGTCCAGGCTGGCAATTGGGATGAACCAATCTGGCGGAGCGTTGGCGTAGCGCGCCTGGATTTGCGCCGTGTCCAGGCCGGTGATCTGACTGAGCGTCTCGAGCATGGCCGGCTCTTGTGCTCTGTCGACCAGCCCGCGACGCACGCCCAACGTCAGCCGGTCTTCTTGAACTGCCAGTTCTGTGCCGTCGACCGCGTAGATGGCGCCGCGCTGTGGCACTTCGCGCTGCATGACCAGCCGACCACGCGATAAACCCGGCAGAATCAGATCGCGGGACCAGATCACGCGCCAGGTGTTGCCCCTGAAACGCAGGCGCATGATGCTGCTGACCTGAAAGCTGCCCACCAAGATGGTGTCCCATGCGCTGGTAAGCGATGTGGTGGCGATGTCGCCTTCGGTCAGCATTCCCCCGCGCAACTGGTACGTCACGGTCAAGGCGGTGGCTGTGGCGCGCTCGGCGGCGAAGTTTTGGCGCAGTGTTTCTGTGTCCAAGCCGAATCGCGATGTTTCGTCCAGCAATTCATACACTGTCGCGTAATCATTGTCGTTCAGCGCATCGACGAATGCCAGCGCCGCGCCGACAGCCGAGGGTAGCGCCGTGGGTGGCGGCAAGGTTGGGGTCGTGGTCGGCGCCGGCGTGTCGATCAAATCTGAGCACGAGGCGACCAGTAGGACAAGAACGAGCCACAGCGCGTTCAAGTGCTTTCTCTTCTGGAGTAGCCTGCCCCAACTCACAATGGCATTCTAGCGCAGCCTATAATCCTGATGCCATGTCAGGTCAAGAATCGGCCCGCAACGCGCAGTATCGCGAGTTGCCCAGTGTGGATGCGCTGCTGCGCGATGTGTCGGACTGGGTGGCCGAGGCCGGGCGGTCGCGTGTAGTGGATGCGCTACGACACGCCTTGGACGCGGCCCGCGCTTCGATTGCGGCTGGCTTGCCGGCGCCGGCCCGCGCTGATCTGCTTGCTGCTGCGCGCGCCTGGCTTGACTCGTGGCGCGCCGAATATGCCTTGCCGGCCGTCATCAACGCCACCGGCGTGATTCTGCACACCAATCTGGGCCGCGCGTTGCTCAGCCCAGCGGCGCGCCAGGCGATGGCCGATGTGGCGGCCGGCTATAGTGCGCTGGAATTTGATCTTGACAGCGGCGCGCGGGGCCGCCGGGGCGCACGTGTCGAGCGCCTGGTGTGTGAGCTGACCGGGGCCGAAGATGCGCTTGTCGTGAACAATTGCGCCAGCGCCACACTGCTAATGCTGAGCGCCATTGCACGCAACAAGGCTGTCGTCATCTCACGCGGGCAACTCGTTGAGATCGGCGGCGGCTTTCGCATCCCCGACATCCTGCGCCAGAGTGGGGCTGAACTGCTGGAAGTGGGCACGACCAACCGCACCCGGCTGAGCGATTATGAGCAGGCCATTCTGGATCGGCAGCGATCATCGAATGCTGACCAGGCTCCGGTGGGTGCGATGTTGCGCGTGCACGCGTCGAACTTCAAGATGATCGGCTTCACCGAAGAGGTGTCTGTTGGGGAGATGGTTGCGTTGGCGCGCGCCTTGGCGGGCTTTGCAAAGGGTGCGTCGGAGCAAGCGCCGATTCCGGTGCTCGACGATATCGGCAGCGGCGCGCTGATCGATACGAGCCGCTTTGGATTGAGCCAAGAGCCGATGCCCCAGGAAAGTGTGCGGGCCGGCGCGGCGGTGGTCACGTTCAGCGGCGACAAATTGCTGGGCGGGCCGCAGGCCGGTGTGATGGCCGGCCAGCACATCTTTATCGATCAGTGCCGGCGGCATCCTTTGGCGCGCGCTGTGCGCGCAGACAAGTTCACGCTGGCTGCGTTGCAGGCGACGCTGCTGCACTATGCGCGCGGCGAGGCCATGCGCGAGGTTCCGGTGTTGCGCATGCTCGCTATGCCGGCAGACGACATCAAAGCCCGCGCCCAACAGGTGATCGCCGAACTGGCCGGCTGGTGCCAGGCGCACGGCCTGCGCCCTGCATTGATTGCCGGGCATTCCACAGTGGGCGGGGGCAGCCTGCCGGGCGACACATTGCCGACGTGGTTGATTGCGCTGGCCGGCGGCGATCCCGAACATCTGGCGGCGCGGCTGCGTCGCGCGCCGATGCCGGTGATTGTCCGCATTCAGGATGACCGCGTCTTGCTCGATCTGCGTACAGTGCAAGATGACGCGGCGTTGGTTGCGGCCTTGCGCGATAAAGCCCTGTAGGGCAAGCCGCCAGGCTTGCCTTGTGCGATGTTGAACAATGCGCTGCGCGATGGGGTGATAGAATTTGTCTAAAGGCGTTGAACGAGACGCGACGATGCAGGCGTCGTGCAGAGAGCCGGCGGGTGGTGCGAGCCGGCGGCGCGCAGCGTTCGCTTCCACTCGCGAGCTTCGCGCGACGAGCGCGACGGGAGTTCCCGTTAACGAACACAACGAGGCTGCGTCGGACATGCTCACAACGAGCCGGCCGCGCAGTGAAGTCAGGTGGCACCACGAGCGCCCTTCGTCCTGATGCGATGGAGGGCGCTTGGCGTTTTCCCTCCCAGAGTGGGTCAATCTATCTCAATATCAATGTCCGAATTTCTGAATACCGAGGCGCTTTATGCTTGACATCAATCTCATTCGCAATCAGCCCGACGTGGTTCGGCAAAGCCTGGCTGCTCGCAACGAGCCGGCCATTACGCTCGACGAGATCATTGCGCTCGACGTGCAACGCCGCGACATCCTGAAGCAGTCCGAGCAACTGCGCGCCACGCGCAACACCGTGAGCAAAGAGATCAGCCGCATGAAAGGCCCCGCCGAGCGCGCCGCGAAGATCGCCGAGATGCGCGCCGTGGGCGATCAGATCGACGCGCTGGAGACAGAGCTGAAGAAGATCGAGGCGCAGCTCGACGAACTGACTGCCAGACTGCCGAATATCCCCGACCCGCGCGTCCCGGTTGGGCCGGACGAAGATCACAACGTGGTGCTGCGCACCGTGGGTCAGCCGCGCGCCTTTGACTTCGAGCCGAAGGCGCACTGGGATTTGGGGCCGGCGCTGGGCATCATCGACTTTGAACGCGGCGCGAAGCTGGCCGGCAGCCGCTTTTACGTGCTAAGCGGGTATGGGGCGCGTTTGCAGCGCGCGTTGATCGCATACATGCTCGACTTGCACCACCAACAGGGTTACCGCGAGGTCTACTTGCCGTTCATGGTCAAGGCGCAGACGTTGTTCGCCGCCGGCCAGTTGCCCAAATTCCGTGACAACCTATACCACGACGCCGAGGAAGATTTCTGGATGGTGCCCACTGCCGAGGTGCCGCTGACGAATCTGCACGGCGATGAGATTCTGGATGCGGCGCAGTTGCCGTTGTGGTATTGTGCCTACACGCCGTGTTTTCGCCGTGAGAAGATGAGCGCCGGCAAGGATGTGCGCGGCATCAAGCGCGGCCATCAGTTCGACAAGGTGGAGATGTACAAGTACTGCCGGCCCGAAGATAGCGACGCAGAGCATCACAAAATGCTGGCCGACGCCGAAGCAGTGCTGCAAGGCTTGGGGCTGACCTATCGCGTCAAGCAACTGTGCACCGGCGACCTGGGATTTGGCATGCGCATGACCTATGATCTGGAGGTATGGGCGCCCGGCTGCAATGAATGGTTGGAAGTCAGCTCGGTCAGCAATGCCGGCGATTTTCAGGCTCGCCGGGCCAACATTAAATTCCGCCGCGAGAAGGGCGCCAGAGCCGAGTTCGTGCACACCCTGAACGGCAGCGGACTGGCCCTGCCGCGCACGATGATTGCAGTGATGGAGAACTATCAACAGGCCGATGGCAGCATCGTTGTGCCGGCGCCCTTGCGCGCATTTGTCGGCGTCGATGTTATCCGCGCGCTGTGAGCGCCTGCAGCGCCCGCTTATAGCGCCCGCTTGTAGCGCCCGCTTGTAGCGCCCGCTTGTAGCGCATCATCCGGCCGGTTGCCGGCGCAGACGAGCAAATCGTCAATTGCCAAAATCCAAAATCTAATGGCTGAGCCTATTGTCTTGATCGGCGGCTTTGGGTCGCACTGGAAGCAGTATCAGCAGTTTGCGCGTGTGCTGGCGAATGTGTCGGGCCGCCGCGTGTTCATCACCAGCATTACGCGCTCGACATGGCTGGTCAGCGGGCTGACCGGCTATTGGCTGTTGGTCAATCGGGTGCACCGGGCGGTGCAGCATGCGCTGGAAGTGACCGGCGCGGACAAGGTGGTGCTGATTGGCCACAGCGCCGGCGGGGTGGTCGGGCGGGGATATCTGGCCGATCGGCTGGTTGCCGATCATCACCCGGCTTATAGTGGGCATCGCCATGTATCGCGCTTTATTGCGCTGGGCAGCCCCTTGCGTGGCGTGGAGCGCCCGCGCCATCGCGGGCTGCGCCAGGCGGCCTGGCTGGACCAGGAGTTTCCCGGCGCGTACTATGCGCCGGCAGTGCAATACCTGACCGTGTGCGGCCGACGCGTGGAGGGCAAGCGCATCGGGCTGCCCGAACAGCGGCTTGCTTATCGCAACTACGAGTACATTTGCGGCGCCGGCGCGCAATGGGGCGATGGCGTTGTGCCGGATTCGGTGTGCCGGCTGGATGGCGCGCCGCACCTGCAACTGGAGGGGGTCGGCCATTCGCCGGGCTGGCCGCGCTGGTATGGCTCGGATGCGGACACAGTGCGGCTGTGGTGGCACTACTTCGACGAAGGCGACGCGCCGGCGCAGGAGATGGGGCGAATGATGGTGTGAGCGTAACAAGTCGGCGCAAACCCTGGCAAGCGGCGTTTTTGTCTAGCCTCCTGGTGGGCAACAACATCATCTGAAGCGCCCACGGTCTCACTGAACGTCCAAACGCATCGATCCATGCACCATCATCGAGGCCGGTGCATAAGCCCCCCTCATTCCCCGCGCACGCGGAGCGAGGGGGTCAAGGCGTGCTGCAACTGCTGTCGCTCACTTGGTTCGCTCCACGTGCGGCTGGGTGGCGCGCCGTTAACCACCGGTCGAACCTTGTTGCAGCTTACGGCCCGCGCGAGACAAAGCTGTAGTCGCTGAAAATGCCCACATTGCGGTTGAACCATTCGCGCAGGCGGGGGTGGACTTCGCTCTCAGGCAGTTGGTTCTTGGTGACGGTAAAAATGGCGTAGTCGCCATAGGTGAGATTCAGGCCGGTATCTGCGAGAGAAACCCGATTATCGCAAGTTGCCCCAGGGCAAGGATGAGGCGCTTCGCCGGAGCCTTCGGCGACCTAACCACCAGTTGTTGGTGCAGGCAGCTTGGTGGGAATTGTCGTCTGCGCGGGCATGTGGGTGGGGATGGCCGTCGCGATTGGCGTATGGGTAGGCGAGGAAGCCCCAGCTGTGGTTATCCCCTGATGCGATGTGTAAGCCCTGAATTCGGAGCAGTGGCCGCCTTGCGAAGCGGGGAATCCCCATGTAAGCTTAGCCCATCATAGGAGTGATCAATGACAAAGCAAAAGATTCTCAACGAACTGGTCGAGCTGTCTCACCATCTGGGTGAGGAGTCGAAAGAATATGCGATCATCGGCGAGGGCAACACCAGCGCCAAGATCGACGCGCATACGTTCTTCGTCAAGGCCAGCGGGTCGAATCTCAAGACGATCCGGCCCGATCAACTGATCGAGATCGATTGGCGTAAGGTTGGCGCGCTGCTCGATGGCGACCCCAGTGATGAAGACGTGACGCGCATGCTCAACGAGGCGCGCGTTGATCCCGCTGTGTCGGCGCGGCCCTCAGTCGAGACGGTGCTGCACGGCGCGCTGTACCAGATCACCGACGCCAAATTCATCGGCCACGCCCATTGTGTGTATGCCAACATGATTCTGTGCTCGAAGAACGCGCGCGACATCGTTCGGCACATCATGCCCGATGAGATTGTGGTGTGTGGTATCGAATCGGTGTTTGTGCCATACACAGACCCCGGCGTGCCACTGGCGCGCGAAGTGGTGGCGCGGGTGAAGGAAGTAGCCGAGCGGCACGGCGAAATGCCGCGCACCATCTACCTGCAAAACCACGGCGTGATTGCGCTGGGGCAGTCGCCCAAACAGGTGGAGAACGTGATGGCCATGGCGGTCAAGCACGCCAAGATACTGGCCGGCACGTATGCGCTGGGCGGACCGAACTTCCTGAGCGATCACGACATCGCGCGCATCCATTACCGGCCAGACGAGCATGTGCGCCGGGCGCAGTTCAAGTGAGTGGTGAGTGGTGAGCGCTCAGCAGCGCGCAAATTCATCAAACAGCCGGCCCACATAGCGCATGCCGTCGTAGTAATTTTGCAAAATGATGTGTTCGTTGGGCGAGTGCACGCGATTATCGGCATGGGCGATGCCGGCGCACACTACCGGCACGCCGCCGATAAACGACGATAGCGACCACATCGGCCCACTGCCTGCGGCCGTCGGAATCATGACCGGTTCGTGGCCGTAGGTCGTTTTTGCCGCGCGTGCGGCCGCTTGCACGATTGGCGCTTCCACATCGCAGAATTCCGCCCGATAGCCATCGTAACTGACAATTTCTACATCCTGAAAGCCGCGCCGGTCTAAGTGCTTGCGCAGCAGCTCCACCACAATCTCCGGCGTCAGGTCCGGCACCAGGCGGAAATCGACCTTGGCGGTGGCTTCGGCCGGCAGCACCGTCTTGGTGCCTTGGCCCTGCCAGCCGGTCGTGATGCCGCACAGGGTCGCTGTGGGCGTGAACAGGTAGGCTTTGAGCGCCTCGACGCCGCTGCGACCTTTGAGGAAGGCGTCTATCCGCCACATACGCTTGATCTCGTCTTCTGCGAACGGTATCTTGCGCAGCATGTCTATCTGGGCGGCGCTTGGCTCGCGCACATAGTCGGCGTAGCCATCGATCAGGATGTTCTCGTCCTGATCCTTGATCGTGTTGAGCGCCCACACCAGCCGCCATGCGGCGTTGGGGGCCAACGGCGCATAGGACGAATGCAGGTCGTGATCGACCGACTTGACGCGCAATTGCACGTAACAGATGCCTTTCACGCCCATGTGCAGGGTAAAGCGCCCCTGCTCGTCGGTGCCGCCAAACTCCCACAGGCAACCGTCGATGCGCCGGCCATTAGCGCCTGTCAACCAGTCTTTGTGCTGCTCGACCCAGCGATGCAGATGAATGCTGCCGATCTCTTCCTCGCCTTCGATCAGCCATTTGATCTTAAAAGGCAACGCGCCCTGCGTTTTCAGCCATGCTTCCACAGCGTGGATGCGGGTGATGAGTTCGCCTTTGTCGTCCGACGCGCCGCGCGCGTAGAGCTTGCCGTCGCGGATGCTTGGCTCGAAGGGGGGCGACTCCCACAACTCCAGCGGTTCGGGCGGTTGCACGTCGTAATGGTTGTAGATCAGCAGCGTCTTGTCGCCCTCACCCAGCTCGGCCCACACGACCGGCGGGGCGTCGCCTTCGGTTGGCACAACTTTGACCGATGCCCCCAGCATCGCCAGCCGGCGGGCAACCAGCGCCGCCATCTCGGTGATGCCCTGGCCGGTGGCCGCTACACTGGGTTGGCGCAGGAAGTCCTTGTATTCCTCTACCATGCGCTCACGGTTCTCAAGCAGATAGGCGTCGAAACGTTGTGTGTCCATGTGGCTCTCCTGGCAGCGATTATACGGAGCAGAAGCGCGGCTGCCCATTTACAACAGACCAACTGTCGCAGGATGAATCACAGAGCAACACGGCGCGCAAAGCGCATGAATGTGTTGCATCGCTATAATGCCTCTCGACCATGAGCATGAATACCCAGGTTTCCTCTGCCCCGGCCCGGCCTGTGGCGCGTCTGGTTGCGGCGCTGGCTGGCGCTGTCGCGCTTGCGTCAATGCTTGTATCACCCGGCCTGGCCGGCGCGTCTGCCGCCGTTGCGCCGAAAGGGCAGGGTGGTTCAATTGTTTACGCGCTGGCAGCGCCATTTCCCACCGTGACCGACACCATCCGCTTTGCCGCGCTCAAAGCGTTCTGGCAGGGCGATGTGAACGCGCTGAATGACTACTGGCGCGGCGGCGATCTGATGCTGGTGGTCGCGCCCGACACCTATGAGGCGATGAAGGGAGTGCTGGGACAGCCCGGTAACGCCAACATCGTGCAAGCCGATGCGCGCGATCTGGTGGCGGTGGCGTGGGCGGCCCGGCCCGGCGCGCTGGCGATTCTGCCCTTCGAGCAACTTGAACCGCGCTGGAAGCTATTGTGGGTGGATGGCATCAACCTGTTTGACAAGGCTGCCGACGTGGGGCGTTATCCGCTCAAGTTGGGCGATGGGCCGGCGGTCAACCGCGACCTCAACCGCATGGCTGTCGTTGCTATGACCGGCGTGACAGCAATGGTGCGCGGCACCGCCGTGATGATGGAGCGCAAGGGCATCACATACCCCGGCGAAGCCATTCGCGATTGGCTCACAACCGCCGATGTCACTCACATTAGCAACGAGGTGTCCTTCTGGGACAAGTGCCCCAGGCCGACCTTCAACGATGGTGTCAGCATGTGCTCGAACCCCAAGTACATCGAGCTGCTGGACTACGTCGGCGCGGACATCATCGAACTATCCGGCAACCATCTGTGGGACAAGGGCTGGATCCATCTGTCGAATACACTGAAGCTCTACGAGGATCGGGGCTGGCCGTATTTTGCCGGCGGGCGTAATGCGGCCGAGGCATTGAGGCCGGTGACGATGAACGTGAACGGCAACCCGATTGCGTTCGTGGGGTGCAACTGGTTCGGCGCAAACTGGGCCACCGATGATCGCCCAGGATCGGCGCGCTGCGGCGCGCGCAACCCGCGCGCGCTCGATCTGATCATCCCCGTCATCCAGCAGTTGCGCGCGGAAGGGTATCTGGTGATTGCCACGTTGCAGTACGCTGAGTTCTACACATACCGGGCGACGCCACAACAGCAGCGCGATTTCCAGGCGCTGCGTGAGGCCGGCGCAGTCGTGGTCAACGGCAGCCAAGGCCATCATGCCCAGGGGTTTGATGTGAATGCGCAGGGCTTCATTCATTACGGCACCGGCAATCTGTTCTTCGGCGACCAGGCCGGCGCCGGCACGCATCAAACTTTTGTCGACCGGCACGTGTTCTATGATGGCCGCTATCTGGGCGTGGATCTGCGCACAGCGTACATCATGGACTATTCGCAGCCGGTGCCGATGAACGACAAAGACCGTGCAGCGTTGCTCAGGACGCTGTTTGCAGCAAGTGGCTATTAGCGATTTTCGATCTGGCATTTCAGATATCTGTCGCGCTCTCCATGCTGCACTCTACACTCTGCACTCTACACTCTACACTCTGCACTCTGCACTCTGCACTCTACACTCTGCACTCTACACTCTGCACTCTGCACTCTGCACTCTGCACTCTGTATCTGCCTTCTGGCTTGTGATCCTCAATGAGACGTGGAATAGGAACGTGGTTCAGGCAACAGGTGTTACGCTGGTTCATTCCAGGACTGCGCGTCAAACGCTGGCTGTTGTTGATGATCATCGGCATGGCCTTCATCGGCCTGGGCATCGGCTACGTGCAGGTGCAAATCTATCGGCAGGCGGAAGTGCCGGAGATCTTCTACTACCTTACTTTGCAGTTTTTAGAGCGCTGGGTGCGCGCGGTGATTGTCGGCGGTGTGGGGCTGGCAGCGTTTGGATATGGCTTCTATCGCTTCAACCGTTCGATCATGGAAACGGTGCGCGGCGCAGATAGCCAGCCGCTGATCGACAAGCTGTGGGACCAGCGCATCGGCGCGCGCGGGCCGCGCGTTGTGGCGATCGGGGGAGGGCATGGGTTGTCGGCCTTGTTACGTGGCTTGAAGCAGCACACCAGCAACATCACGGCGATTGTTACCGTGGCCGATGACGGCGGCAGTTCAGGCCGGCTGCGCCGCGAGCTAGGCGTGTTGCCGCCCGGCGACTTTCGCATGTGCATCGCTGCGCTGGCCAGCGACGATTCGCTGGTGGCGCAGCTCTTCCAGTACCGTTTTGGCAGCGGCGAGGGTTTGAGCGGGCACTCGTTTGGCAATCTGTTCATCGCTGCGATGGCCGAGCTGACCGGCAGCTTCGAGAAGGCGCTGCTGGAATCGAGCAAGGTGCTGGTGATCAAAGGGCGCATTGTGCCGAGCACGTTGAAAGACGTGACATTGTGCGCCGAGTTGCGCGACATCCGCGCTGAAGAAATGCCGGTAAGCGCCAACGGCGACGCGCCGGCCCCCTTGCCGGTGCGCGGTGAATCGTCTATCGGCAAGGCCGGCTATCCCATTGAGCGCGTGTGGCTGGAGCCGGGCGACCCGCCGGCCTACCCCGAAGCGGTGCGGGCGATTCTGGACGCCGATCTGATCATCATGGGGCCGGGCAGCCTGTTCACCAGCGTCATGCCCAATCTGCTAGTGCCCGGCATTGCGCAGGCCCTGAAGCAGGCCAAAGCCCCGCGCGTGTACGTGGCCAATGTCGCCACCGAGCGCGGCGAGACCGATGGCTTTAGCCTGAGTGATCATGTGGCGGCTATCGAGCGACACATTGGGCGCGGTCTGATCGACATTGTCATCGCCAATAACCATATCGATCCAGATTTCCATGTTCCACAGGGCGTGGATATAATCCATCCGGAGCTGGTGCTTCACACCAGCAGCGCAAGAGTCGTTCAGGCTGATGTGGCCGACGATGAGTTCCCATGGCGGCATGATCCGGCCAAGCTTGCTGCGACCGTCTTGAAATTGCTGGAGCATTAAAAACAGGAGATCTCAGGCGTGCGCATGGTTGTTTGTTCGTTGCTGCGCGCCACACTTTAAGGAGTTACACACAATGGCGAAAGTTAAAGTTGGTATCAACGGTTTCGGCCGTATTGGCCGGCAGGTGCTCAAGGCGATTCGCGATCGCCATCCCGACACGTTGGAGGTGGTTGCCTTCAACGACATCGGCGACCTCAAGACCATGGCGCACCTGCTGAGGTACGACTCGAACTACGGCCGCTTCGACGGCACTGTGGAGACGCAAGGCGAGGACACGCTGGTCGTCGACGGCAAGCCGATCAAGGTGTTCAAGGAGACCGATCCCTCCAAGCTGCCGTGGGGCGACAACGGCGTGGATATTGTGGTCGAGAGCACCGGCCTGTTCACCATCAAGAAAGACGGCGTGAACAAGAAGGGCAAGACCGTGCTCGGCGCCGAGAACCACATCACGAAGGGCGGCGCGAAAAAGGTCATCATCTCGGCACCGGCTGAAGGCGAGGACCTGACCATCGTCATGGGCGTGAACGAGGACAAGTACGACCCGGCCAATCACCACGTCGTTTCCAATGCCTCGTGCACGACCAACTGTCTTGCGCCGGCGGCCAAAGTGGTGCACGACAAGTTCAAGATCATTCGCGGCCTGATGACCACCATTCACGCCTACACCAACGACCAGAAGATCCTGGATCTGCCGCACAGCGACCTGCGCCGCGCGCGCGCCGCTGCCATGAGCATCATCCCCACAACGACCGGCGCCGCCAAGGCTGTTGCGCTCGTGATCCCCGATCTGAAGGGCAAGTTCGACGGCTACGCCCTGCGCGTGCCCACCTCCACCGTGTCGGTGGTTGACTTCACGGCCCAGATTGAGACGCCGACCACGACTGAGGAATTGCGCCAGGCGTTCCGCGACGCTGCCGCCGGCCCGCTGAAGGGCATCTTGGCTGCCGTCGACGAGCCGTTGGTCAGCATTGATTTCAAGGGCGATCCGCACAGCTCATCGGTCGATCTGCCGTTTACTTCGGTGCTGGGCAAGGACAAGAGCGACTTCATCAAGGTCGTGACCTGGTACGACAACGAGTGGGGGTACTCCTGCCGCACGGCAGATCTGGCTGCCTACATGGCTGCGCGATTGTAAGGCGGCGCGCGTTGCACGTTGACGCGAGTGCAGGCTCCCGAACCCGGCTGGGTTGCGGGAGCTTTTTTGTGGAACTTGTTGCTGATGCGCGTCGTCATTCGCGTTGCAAGAGAAATAGTGTGGAGGCATCCGAAATGAAAAACCGTCGTGAGTTTTTGATTACCCTGCTGGCCGCCGGCGCAGGGCTGGCAGCTTGTCGTGGCGCCGAGCGTCTGCCCTCAGCGCCGGTGTCCACGCCGCGCGGTGACATACAGCCAGACGCGCCGAGACCGACTGCGCCGGCGCCCACAACTGCTGCGCCGCCAGAGGGTGGCCCCCGGCCTATCGCGCGGAGTGAGATCAGCCCGGCGCTGGTGCAGGCCAACAATCGTTTTGGCCTGAAGTTGTTCGCCAATCTACGCGACGCAGACGCAACAGGGAATGTGTTCATCTCGCCGGCCAGTGTCGCCATCGCTCTGGCGATGACGTATAACGGGGCCGGCGGCGAAACACAACAGGCGATGTCCCGTGCACTCGAACTGAACGGCCTCAGCCTCGATCAAGTCAATCAATCGTATGCTGCGCTGCTGCAAACGCTGGCTACGGCCGACCCCAAGGCGACCTTGTCGATCGCCAACTCGTTATGGGGCCGGCAGGATATCGCCTTCAGACAAGACTTTCTGGAGCGTGTCCGGTTGTTCTATCAAGCTGAGGTGTCTGCGCGCGATTTCGGCGACCCCGCGACTGTGGACGCCATCAATGCCTGGGTGAGCGAAAAGACCAACCGCAAGATCACGCGCATCCTGGATCGCATCTCCGATGACGCGATTCTTTTCCTCATCAATGCAATCTACTTCAAAGGCGCGTGGGTCAAGGCGTTCGACCCGCAGGTGACGCGAGAACAGCCGTTCATCCTGCTCGACGGCAGCCAGAAGCAGGTTCGCATGATGTCGCGCTCAGGCGCGTTTAGCTACTTGCGCGGCGAGGACTTTCAAGCCGTCAGCCTGCCCTTTGGCGCGCCCGACACGGAAAGCCGCTTCAGCATGTATGTCTTTCTGCCCGATGAATCGTCGTCGCTCGATGCGCTGACGGCCAGGCTCACGGCTGAGCAATGGGCCACGTGGATGGGGCAGTTTGGATGGTCGGAGGGATTCCTGGCCATGCCGCGCTACACGCTGGAATATGAAGCCGGCCTGAACACCGCGTTGAACGCGCTGGGAATGGGCGTCGCATTCGACCCGCAGCGGGCCGACTTCGGCCCGATGGTCGACTTGCGGCCCGAAAACGTGTTCATCAGCAATGTCATGCACAAGACCTTCATCGACGTGAACGAGGAGGGCGCCGAAGCTGCCGCCGTCACATCGGTCGAGATGGGCGTCACGTCAGCCCGCGAAGAGCCGGAGCGATTCACGATGATTGTCGAGCGGCCTTTCCTGGTTGCCATCCGCGATGATCAAAGTGGCGCGCTGCTGTTCATTGGCGCAATTGTGTCGCCATGACCGCGACGCCGGCGCTCCAGCCTGTCGAAATACCTGCTCTGCCGTGTGTGGTGCGCCTTTGCTGACCGCCGCGCCGCTTGACCGCCTTTGTACAGCACTCCCGACGCGCTACAATGTCGCCCATGTCTAGAAAGCAGACACTGCAATCCTCCGCCGCATCGGATCTGGCTGCGCCGGATCAAGCCGGCGACCAAAATCTGACCTTTGAGCAGGCCTATCGTGAACTGGAGCAGATTGTGGAGCAACTCGAACGCGGCGATCTGCCCCTCGAAGAATCGCTTGCGCTTCATGCACGCGGCCAGCGCCTGGCCGCCCTGTGCGCCGCGCAACTCGATCAGGCCGAGCTGAAGGTCAGGTCAGTAGCCAGTAGTTAGTAGTTAGTAGTTAGTAGTCAGACAACAGAGCACAGACCACAGATTTCAGACGCAGAGCGTTGTGCGCAACACGAAATACGCAATACAGCCATGCCATGACCGGAACTTTGATCAACATCATCACAGTGCTCGTCGGCACAGCGATGGGCATGCTGCTGGGCAACCGATTGCCGGCGCGAATTCGAGAAACGGTATTGGACGGCCTAGGACTCTCGACGATTGCTTACGCGATCCTCAGTCTGGTGGATGGGATGTCGCAGCAGGCCAACGTGCCGGCCAAGTTTATCGTTGTGTTATTGGCGGTGCTGACCGGCGGCATTGTCGGCGAGTGGATCAACATTGATGCGGCGCTTAGCCGGTTCGGCGGGTGGCTGGAGCGCAAATTTGCGCGCAGCGACGAGGCGGCCGGCGCGGCGCGCTTCGTGCGCGGCTACGTGGCGGCCAGCCTGGTGTTCTGCGTCGGCCCGATGACGATCCTTGGCTCCATTAGCGATGGGTTGCGGGGCGATTTTGCGTTGTTGTCGATCAAAAGCACGCTCGACGGCTTCGCTGCGCTGGCGTTTGCCGCCTCGCTGGGCATTGGCGTTGGCTTCAGCGTGATTACGATTCTGCTTTTCCAGGGCGGCATCTCGCTTGGCGCCGGCCTGCTGCAAAACGTCTTCAGCGGCCCGGCCGATCCTGTGCTGGCAGTGCTCTCTGCGATCGGCGCGCTGCTCATTATCGGCATTGGCTTGTCGCTGCTGGAGATCAAGCGCGTGCGGGTGGCGAACTTCTTGCCGGCGCTGCTGGCGGGTCCGTTGGGGGTGCTGGTGCTGCGCGCGCTGGGTGTTGCCGGCTTCTGATTGTCTCGCTCACGCGGCCGTCTTCACTGTGCTTTTTGCTTGCGCCCTCGGAACGATAGCCGGATGGGTGTGCCCAGAAAGCCAAATTCGTCGCGGATGCGGTTTTCCAGGAAACGCCGATAGGTGAAGTGCACCAGTTGCGTGTCGTTCACGTGGAACACAAAGGTGGGCGGGTTGGTGGCGACCTGCGCGCCATAGTAAATCTTCAGCCGCTTGCTGCCGCGCGTGGGCGGGGCATGCTGCTCGGCTGCTTCGCGCAAGATTCGGTTGACCTCTGAGGTGCTGATGCGCATGGCGCGCGATTCATGCACGCGCAGGGCGGTGGGCAGAATCTGGTCACAGCGGAAGCCGGTTTTGGCGGACACAAACAGCGGCGGCGCGTATGCCATGAAATTGAAGCGCTCTTGGGCTGACTGCAAGAAGAGTTGCATTTTCTCGGTCAACAAGCCCAGGCCGGCCACCGGCCTGGCGGCGCGCGCGACTTTGTCTTCGCCTTCGATCAAATCCCATTTGTTGACCACCAGCACGACGCCTTTGCTTTCATCCAGAATGTAGCCGGCGATGTGCTCGTCCTGAGCGGTGATGCCCTCGGCTGCGTCGAGCAGCAGCAACGCCACATCGGCGCGCGCGATGGCGCGGAAAGCGCGCAGCACGCTGAACTTTTCCACCCCTGGCTCGATCGCGCCGCGCTTGCGAATGCCGGCGGTGTCGATCAGGGTGATTTTGGATGTGTGCGTCTGCGGCGTTGGTTCACCGTTCTCTGCTTGGATGTCGATCTGTTCGGTGAACTGGATCAGGGTGTCAATGGCGTCGCGGGTGGTGCCCGGCACGTCGCTGACGATGACGCGCTCTTCGCCGATCAGCCGGTTGTACAGCGATGACTTGCCGACATTGGGCCGGCCGATCAGGGCGATCTTCACCGTGTCGTCCTGCGGCGCCGGTGTCTGGGGCGGCAACGCGGCTACGACTGCGTCCATCAAATCGCCCGTGCCGACGCCGTGCAAGGCGCTGATCGGGTACACCTCCCCCAAGCCGAGGCGATAGAACTCAATGCCCGCAGCGCGGTCGGCATCCGATTCGCTTTTATTGGCGGCTACCAGAACGGGCGGGGTCGATTTACCCACTTTCTGACGTTGGCCGATCAGCTTGCGCAGAATGTCGGCTACCGCCTGGTCCGCAGCAGACAGGCCGGTTTGTGCGTCCACCATGAAGATGATCACATCTGCGTCGCGGATGGCAATCTCGGCTTGCTCGCGGATCTCGCGCACGAAGTCCGACGATGCCTCGGCCAGCGCCTGCCGGCTGCGCAGCGGTTCTAGCGGCTCGATGCCGCCGGTATCCACCACTGTGAACTCCACGCCGCGCCAGACGCACGGCGCATGAACGCGATCTCGTGTGGTGCCAGGCCGGTCGTCAATCACTGATAGCCGCTCGCCGGCCAGCCGGTTGAACAGCGTACTCTTGCCCACATTGGGCCGCCCGACCAGGACAACGAATGACTGTGACATGTCATCTGCTCCGTTGCGCTTACGCGCGGCGTGGCGCGATCTGCGACAGGGCGCTGCAAAGGCGACAGGTGACCGTTGAGCAGCGCGCGTGGTTCACGCGCGTTCACGCGCTGACCAGCGCGTGAATGGCGCGCACCGCCTCGCGGCTGTCCTTCGCATGAACGATCAGGCTGATGCCGCACTCCGATGAGCCTTGCGCAATTGCCAGGATGTTAATGCCCTGTGCGCCGAGGGCGCTGCACACTTTGCCGCTCACGCCGGGCGTGTCAGAGATACCCATGCCTACAGCCGTCACGATAGAGGCTTCATCCATCACGCCGATATGGTCGATCTCCTGACGCGACAACTCGCGGGCAAACTCGTGCTCAAGCTCGTGAACAACCTTGATGGCGGCATTGCGCGGCACTACAAAGCAAATGTTCTGTTCGGCTGAGGCCTGCGAGATCATCAACACGCTGGTGTTGGTGCGCGCAACGGCCATGAAAGTGCGGCCGGCGATGCCGGGCACGCCCTTCATGCCCCGCCCAGCTACGGTGACCATAGCGACCTGGTCGATCATCGTCACAGCTTTGATGGCGCTGCCGGTGCGTGCCAGTTCGTGCTGAATCAGTGTGCCGGGATGAGATGGATTGAACGTGTTCTTCACCCGCAGCGGGATGCCCTTTTCGATCAGCGGCGCAATCGTCATGGGGTGCAGCACTTGTGCGCCGAAGAACGCCAGCTCGGACATTTCCTGCCCGGTGAGTGCTTCGATGCTGCGTGCGTTCGGCACGATGCGCGGGTCGGCGGTCATCACGCCATCGACATCGGTGTAGTTGTGCACCTCGCTGGCGTCCAGCACGGCGCCGATGATGCTGGCGCTATAGTCGCTGCCGCCACGTCCCAGGGTGGTGGGCACGCCGGACGGCGTCGCGCCGATAAAACCGGTGATCACCGGCACAACGCCGGTTTCTAACAGCGGCAGCAACCGCCTGCGTGTCTTCTCGCCGGTCGCTTCCATCAAAGGCGCGGCGGACAGGTAGTTGTCGTTGGTGACGATGATCTCGGTTGCGTCGATGGCTTCGGCGGCAACGCCGTTGTTGCGTAGTGCGCCGGCCAGAATGCGCGCCGCCATGCGCTCGCCCAGGCCGCTGATGGCATCGAGCGCGCGTGGCGTGATCTCGCCCAGCACGCGCACACTGGCGCATAGCATCTCGAACCCGCTCAGCAATTGCTCGACTTCGTCGCTAATGCGCTGGCGTTCGTCTTCGCTCGCGATTGCATCGTCTATGGCTGCCTGATGCTTGTCGGCCAGTTCGCGCCGGATGCGATGAAAGGTTTCGCTGTCGCCCTCGGCTGCTGTTCGGGCAGCGATAATCAGTGAGTCGGTCACCTTGAAGGTGTCGTGTGCGGCTTTGCCCATCGCCGAGGTGACCACAACGACGCGCTCCCACTGCGATAGCGCGCTGCGGGTGATGCGCGCGACCTGATGCATGGCCTGCGCGTCTCGCACAGAAGTGCCGCCAAACTTCAAAACTACGAGTGACATGGTGTATTGCGTTGTCCGCTCTGCACAGTGTTGGATTGGATTAGATCAGATCGGATTGCGGCCTGGCCGCAGACCTGCGGATTATACTCTGCGGCAAGCGTGTTAGAATACTTGCCCGGCGCCCAGGCCTGTCGGGTCTGGCGCGATTGACTAGCCCCCATAGCTCAAGGGATAGAGCGCCGGCCTCCGGAGCCGAAGATCGCAGTTCGAGTCTGCGTGGGGGTACTGCCTCACAAGCGCACGATCAATCTGGCGTCACGCTTGCCGGGTTAGACAGCCTGCAGCTTGCTGCGCAGCAATGCGCCGCCGATCGCGGCCAGCACTGCGCACTCTCCCAGAATCGCGCCGCCGATCATCAAGGTGATCGTGAACCAGAATATCTCTGGATACAGCCGGATCAGGGTGTCGGTGGCGAGAAACAGCCACGTGTCCCCCTCGAAGAAGATGCGGTGGAAAGTAGTGAAGAAAAGGTCCCAGCCGACCACCGCAAAGATAGCCAGGCCGACGACGCTTACCCCTGTGAAGATCACGCCGGCCATCAACGCACTGCCTGCCAGTCGCCGGGTGTCGGGGCGCACCGCTAGCGCCATGACGGCAACGCCGGCCAGTGCCGTGATAACGGTGTGCAGCGGGAACAACCAGCCGATCAGGTCGCGCACGTCCTGCATGTGGCGGATTTCACGTTCGTTGAAAGCCGGCGTCCCGTCGCTCAGACGGGCCTCACGCAAGACTTGCACGCCGCGCGGACCGATCACGCTGTCCATGCCGATCAGCCCCAGTCGCAAGCGCTCGGCGTCGCTCATGCCGTATGCTTCAGGCGGGAAGTTGGGCAGGCTGTACAGAAACGGCACAGTCCATGGCTGCATGGCAAGCCGGATGGGAATCAGCACTGTGATGATGGGTGTGGCAATCACGATCAGAAGTTTGGTCAGAGTATGCCAGCGGGTTTGCATTTTTGAATTCTACCCTGCGCAGATGCGCCACAGCGTGTCTGTGCGGTCACAACAGCCCGGCCAGCGCCAGCGCGATGATGATGAAGCCGGCCCCCAGCCGGTACCACGCAAACGGCTTCAACGTGTGGCGCGAGACAAATCCCAGAAACCAGTGCACTACCATCAGCGCCACAATGAACGAGACAACCAGCCCAATGCCAAACGCTGCAATCTGATCGCTCTGGATGCTCGACAGGTTTTTCAGCAGCGCGTATGTCGTGGCAATCACCATAGTGGGGATTGAGAGGTAGAACGAGAAGCGCAGGGCGGTGGGGCGATCCAGCCCGGCCAGCAGGCCGCCCACAATTGTCGCCGCCGAACGTGACATGCCGGGAAACAAGGATGCGACCTGCGCAATGCCTATCAGCAGCGCCTGACCCAGCGTCACCTGTTCGATGGCGCGGGTCTTGGGCAGGCGCGCGCGACTCTCCACCAACAAGATGATGATGGCCCCGGCCACCAGCGCAATGCCGACGGTGAGCGGCTGAAAGAGATGGGCGTCGATCCAATCGTTGAACCAGAAGCCGATCAAGCCGGCCGGCACGAACGCAATCGCCACGCCCAGCACGAGACGCTGCGCTTGGTGTGTCCCGTTGCCGGCCTCGAGGTTGCCCGGCAGTGCCCGCCGCAGCAGCGTCAACAAGTCGCGCCCGAAATACACGATGACGGCCAGAATTGCGCCGAGTTGGATAAAAATCTCAAATGTCGATTCGATGTTGGCCGGGAATTGCAGCAACCGGCCGGCGACGATCAAATGACCGGTAGAAGAAATGGGCAAAAACTCGGTGACGCCTTCGACGATGCCCATGACCACGGCCTTGAAGAGAAGCAGAAAGTCCATGGGTGGCGATGGTACGGTGACACGAGGGAAACGTCAAACGTCTTGTTCTGCGCAGCCGCACAAGATATCTTGTTGCGCCTCTTGAATGTACCGGGCGGCGAATCCGGTATAGTCACCCTCAGGCAGATCCGAAGACAGATCCGAATGGCAGGAGTGAGGAAATCATGGCGAAAGTTCGAATGACCCGCGGCAAGTTCAACGGCATGACGGCGCTGGCCGACCAGAACGGCATCATCGCGGCTGCGGCGATGGATCAGCGCGGCTCGCTCAAAAAGTCGATCGCCAAAGCGCGCGGCAGCGATGCAACCGGAGACGATCTGGTGCAGTTCAAGCGCGCGGTGACGAAAGTGCTCACCCGGCACGCCAGCGCTATTTTGCTCGACCCGGAGTACGGCCTGCCGGCCATACCAGAGCGCGCACCGAATACGGGTGTGTTGCTGGCCTACGAGAAGACCGGCTACGACGCAACCGTGAAGGGCCGCCTGCCGGATTTGCTGACGCACTGGAGCGTGCGCCGGCTGGTAGGCGCCGGCGCAGACGCGATCAAAGTGCTGCTCTATTACAGCCCGGCTGATGGCCCCGAGATCAACGACGCCAAACATGCCTTTGTCGAGCGCATTGGCGCGGAGTGCACGGCCTACGACGTGCCGTTTTTTCTTGAGTGCATTACCTACGACGACGCGATTTCAGACCCCCTTGAATTTGCGCGGCGCAAGCCGGCCTATGTCAGCACATATATGGCCGAGTTTTCCAAGCCCCACTACAGCGTGGATGTGTTAAAAGTCGAGGCGCCGGTGGATATGAGTTTCGTGGAGGGCACGCGCGCCTTCAAGGGCGCGGCAGCTTACACGCGCCAGGAGGCCATGCGCTTCTTCCGCGAGTCGGCTGCGGCTGCCGGCCGGCCCTTCATCTATCTCAGCGCCGGTGTCAGCGACGACGTGTTCCGCGAGACGCTCGAATTGGCCGCCGAGGCCGGCACGAATTTCTCCGGCGTGTTGTGTGGGCGCGCAACCTGGCAGGATGGCATCCCCCTCTTCGCGCGCGAGGGCGTGCAGGCGCTCGAAGCCTGGCTCGAAGATCGCGGCGTCAAAAATATCCAGGCGTTGAACGCGCTGCTGGCCACCGGCGCCAAACCGTGGTGGGTCATGTACGGGGACAAGGACGATATCGAAGTGGTCTGATCGCTCACCCGTCCGCAGGTTGGTAAGCGCAGTTGGTGGACAGGCGACATGTGTCGGGGTGAATCTGGATTGGCTGCGCAGGAGGTGAGATGTGCCAAAGGTGGACTATCCGCTGGATCGCTATGGCTTTCAGTTTTCAAATCGCTTTCGCAATGTGATTGCCGATTTGCCCGGTGGACGCAAGATTGAACTGAACGGGCGCTGTGGGGGCATGTCTTTTCTGTCGCTGGATCACTTCTTTGCCGGCCGGCCAGTCCCCGCTGTGTGCTCGGCCGATTTGCCGGCGGATACCGGCGTGCCGCCCGATGGCAGCCCGCTGGCCAATTACATCATGCGCCGGCATTACCACAGCCTGGCTATCTCGGCCATTTTCAATGTCTTTCTGTGGACAGTGCTGCCCGATCGCTCGACCTTCTTCGCCAAAGGGGTGCACGAGCGAACGCTGAATGAGGAGCTGCCGAAGTTGCGCCAGGCGATCGATCAGGGCCGGCCGCTCCCGCTCATCTTGATTCACGCCCGCGATCTGCTCAACATTGGCCTCAATCATCAGGTGGTGGCCTATGGTTACGATGTGGAGGTCGGCGGCGGCGTCAAGGTCTACTTGTACGACTGCAATCACCCCGGCGAGGAATCCACGCTGGTTTCAGATGGCGTGACGCCAGGGTTCATCGAGACATGCCCCAGCCGGCATTGCGGCGAGCAGTGGCGCGGCTTCTTCGTGCATCCGGCCTACATCCCGACCCCGCCCCCCGATAACCTGAGCCATTTGTTGCCCGTGCGTGCAAAGGCGATAGCCGGCCCAGTCGAAATGGCGGACGCTGCTGCCAAGTCCTTCGACTCGCGGGCGCTGCCGAAGGCGGGCAAGCGGGCCGTGCCGCTCACTGTCACCTTCGAGCGGGTGACCTTCGACAACCCCCTTAATCCGGCTGCAACTGAAGCAGTGGCGCTGGCCCTGGCGGTGAACGGCGCAACTTTTCGTTGGCCGCGAAGCGGCACAAAAGTGGCCGCGCATGGCCGGCGCTACGCGCTGAGGAAGCGCGTGCCGGTGTTGGTCGGTAGCGATGACGTGCTGGATATTTCGGTCGCGCTGGCCGACGGCGCTTATATCTCACTGGCCGAGGAAGGTGAGCCAGTGGGCTGCGTAGCGGCGTTGTATGGCAAGGCCGACCGATGGGGCCAGGGCAAACATGTTGCGCGCAGCCAGGGGCCGGCCGGCGGGTTCACCATCGAGTACACCATCGCCGCTGCGACGAAAGGCCGGGAAAACACAAAAATGCGGCGTGCGCGCAAGACGCCGGCAGACTAGACACATGGCTGGCTGCACTGCATCTGACGCAACAGACGTCGCGGTCGCGCATACATGCGCTGGCCGGCCAGGTAAGGCATTCGCACAGCAAATCGTCGCGGTGCGATCGATCCTGTTGATGGGGCGCACGCCCGCTTGAGCGCGCGCTAACCATGCGCGCTGAAGGCATTGATTGCGTGCGCAGGGCGCCGGCCTGTGGGAGTGGCGTCGCCTACTGTGTGGTGAACACCACGAACGGTTTGCCGCATTGTACGCCGGCCACGATGCGCATCACGCCGTTCGGGTAGCGATCGGTCAACGCGCGCAGGGAATCGGCATCGTTCACATTCAACGCGAACCAGCCCGGCCGGCCCTGCAAGTCCACCTCTGCCGCATCCTGCCTGCCGATCTGCGCCCCTACCGTATTCGGAAAGGTGATGTCGCCGATCCAGATACCCACGGCGCGCGAGTCCACCCAGTGTGGATAGCCGACGATGTAGGCGTTGCGCCGGTCGTGGCGGACTTTGTCCGTGCCCTGCGCCACCCAGTCGTTCATCTCGCGGGCGATGTCACTGGCGTTCTGCGCGCGCGGGCAGTATTGCGCCGGGTAGTCGACGAACACGCGCTGATAGTTCACGGCGATGACGCCCAGGCACATCGCGGCGACAAGCACGTATCCCAGGGCGCCGGCAACGATGCGCCGCCGGCCTGTTGCCGGTAGTGCGTCGAGCAACAGCCCCGGCCCAATTGCGCACACAATCATCAGCATGGGCAGTGCGCCGCCGGTGCGCACCACGCTGGGGTTCTCGCGCGGAAAGGCGATGCTCAAGGCGGAAGGGATCAGCATCAACACGCCCGTGCCCAGCAGCAAGGCCGGCCAGGGCGTGCGCTGCTTCACACTCAGCGCAAGGGCCGCTGCTGCGCCGATGACGAGCAATCCGCCCAACAGTTCGTCCATGGCCGGGCGGTCGGGCAGATTGGCCACCCACACTTCGTCGCGCGTGTAGTTGAACATCAGCAGCACGTTTTTAAGGTTGTCGATGAAGATGGCTGCCGGATTGCCTTCGATCGCGCGTTCGGTGTTTGAAAGGCGTGTTGCGGCGCGATAGAGGAACTGATTCGGGTTGTCCACGCCATAGCGGATCAACGGCATCAGGACAAGCGCGGCCATGCCGGCGGCGATCACGGCGTTGAGCAGGGTCTGCGCAGCGGCGTTGCGCCGGCGTTGCATCCACTGCCAGCCGGCCCATGCCAGCACGAGCAGCGGAACCACGATCACCATGAAGCGGTAGGCGGTGTAGCCTTGCAGGCCGATGCCGATCCAGGCGCCGGCGGCCAGCATGGCGTTGCGGTGTTGCCGGCGCAGCCCATACACCAGAAAGCATATCGTCCATGCCACGGCGCACGGCGCGAGCGGATAGCGCAGCCCAAAGCGGGCCGTGATGACGCCCCAGCTTGCCACAGCGGCGAAGAGCGTCGCAATCAACGCGGTGCGCAGGCCGAACAGCTCGCGCGCTAGCAGGAATATGGCCGGCAGCATCAGCCAGCCGATCAGTGCCGTGCCGAGTTTCAGCGCCATGAAGTCCTGCGGCAGATTGAACAGCTTGATCAGCGCAACCGTCCAGTAGAACTGCCAGGGTTCGCGGCCGGTGTTGCGCTCGAAGAAGATGTAGGGGATGCCGTCGAGCACATCTTTCACGTCCAGCAGCTTTTCGGCGTGATCGCTGTTCATGTCCAGCGGATTTTCGCTCAGCGCGGCGAAGCGGAAGAACGCGCCCAGCGCCAGGATAGTCGCCAGCGCCAGCACTGTGACCACTGCGCCGCCGGACTTGTGGGCGCGTGGGGTGGGGCGCCGTGCGAATGCCAATCCCCAGCAGGCAACGCCGGCCAGCCAGGCCGCCACGCTCGCCGCGCTGTAGCGGTTGCCCTCGCTCAGCATGAACGTGGCCGCGCCGAATGCCAGCGCCGCGCACGCCAGCAGGACGCGCACAGGCTGGGGCAGCAGCGCGGGGGCCGCTGGGGGCGCGTCTGGCAAGGCCAGGGCGGGTTTGTCCAGCCGCGCAATGGCCAGCAAGGCGCACCCGATCGCGCCGGCGTAGAGGGCCAGTCCTGCCGGCTCGTGCCCGGTTGCCACCAGCACTTGCGCGCCGACGCCTGCCACACTGCCGGCGCCCAGCATCGCCGCAGGCGCGATGCTAGAATGCGCGCCTGATGAGGACACCTGATCCATCGCCGTCATACCTGCCTTCCTATCGGTCTCCGCTTGCAAGCCAGTGCGCTCACCAGCCTGCGCCCGATTATCTGTGGAATCATCTGATCGAGCTGCCCTATTTTCGCGCGTTGCTGCGCGCGGTCGAAGCACGCTTCTATGAGCGGTTGCCGGTGATCGAGCCGGTGCTGGACCTGGGTGCGGGGGATGGCAGTTTTGCCCGGCAGACTTTCGCGCGCCCGCTGACGGCCGGCATCGACCCGTGGTGGGGGCCAACGCTTGAGGCGCGCCGGCGCGGGGCGCATCGGCTGCTGGCGCTGGCAGCCGGCGCGGCGCTGCCTTTTGCCGACGCTGCCTTTCAAACGGTGGTCAGCAACTCCGTGCTGGAGCATATCCCCGATCTGCAGCCGGTGCTGGCCGAGGCGTTTCGCGTGTTGCGGCCGGGCGGCTATTTGTTGTTCTGTTCGCCCTCCGAGTACTTCACGGCTTGGTTGCTGGGGGCAAAGGCGCTGGGCGACACATATCGGCGCTGGTTTAACCGCATCTCGCGCCATCATCATTGCGACAGCCCGGCGGTGTGGCAGGCGCGGCTCGAACAAGCCGGCTTTCAGGTCGAGGCGATCTGGTACTATTTCTCGCCGCGCGCGCTGCAAACGCTGGAGCTGGGGCATTACCTGGGCTTGCCCAACCTGATCAGCAAAAAATTGTTGGGCCGGTGGGTGCTGTTTGCCTCGCGCCGCAACCCGGTTTTGCGCGCGCTGGATGCGGCCTTGCGCCCGATCTACAATGAGCCGTTGCCGCAGGCCGGGGCCTATCTGTTCGGTGTGGCGCGCAAACCCTGAAGCAGGGCAGGTAAGTGCGGATTTCAACTGATCGGTATGCCGCCCCCTTACATACTCTCAGCGGCAGGCCTCGCTTTTGGGCCGGCAACCTGACGGCGGGCAGGGGGAGAAAATACAATCCTTCTGGACGTCGAACAACTGGCACGGGTGCGCCCGGTCATCGCCGTCAGAATGTCGTAACCTGGGCCGCCGCCTGGAGCATCTACGGGTTGGCGCTGGAGTGGAGCCGCGGCAAAAACCGTCTGCCCGCCGAATCTGTTCTGGAGCGGTGGGTGACCTCAGGCCGGCTGATTTGGGCCTTGGGATTTGGAGTGCTGGCATTGGCCGCCATCAGCGCGGGGGTGTTATGATATGCCCTTCCAAAGGTTCTGACCTTTGGAACGGTGCGCTGCCTCTCCGATGAACATATCTTTCCTGGACTTTCGCCTGCTCCTGACTCTGGTCATGATCCTGCCGATGGGCTTTGTGACCTTCCTGTTGGCGGCGCGCGCCTGGCGCAGCCAGCAGCGGGTCAACGCGGCGCGCGGCTGGCGCTGGGTCCCGGGCAAAATCATGAGCGCCAGCATCGAGAGCGTCAGCCTGCCCGTGCGGGTACAAACCTCCACCAGTTCCTACCGCCTGGCCACCCGTTACGCTCCCCTGATCGTGTACGAATACATCGTCAACGGCAAACAATATCAGGGAAACCGCTTGCATCTCGGTCCGCGCGTTCTTTCTTCAGAAACGAGCGACGTGGAACAGGCGTTGAAACGCTATGCCGCTGGCAGCCAGGTCGCCGTCTGGTATAACCCGGTCAACCCGACCGAGTCGGCGTTAGATGTACGCGCGGGTTGGGAAGTCTGGACAGAGTGGGCGGTCAGCGGCTTGCTTTTTCTGCTCACCCTGGCGCTGATTGCTTTCCTGTGGTGGTAAATTCGCTGCTCTGTCAGATTAAACCGTCCCGAAGGGTATAACCCTTCGGGACGTTCTGCTCTTCGTCTTGTGCGACGCTCAGTCACACCAACCGCCTTGTGTTTGTTAGGGCGTATGGGGTTCGATGTTGATGGTATTCAAATCGAAACTGCCCGACGTGACCTGAA
>JAEANN010000046.1 GCA_016841965.1 Candidatus Roseilinea mizusawaensis
TCGAGCATCTCGACCAGCAGCTTGACCACGCAACGCGGCGTGTAGAACTCGCCGCCCTTCTTGCCCTCGGCGCTGGCAAACTGCGACAGGAAGTACTCGTAAACACGGCCGAGCACGTCCTTGGCTCGTGCCTCCTTGTCGCCCACCTTGATGTTGCTGATGAGGTCAATGAGCTGGCCGAGGCGCTGCTTATCGAGCGCGGGGCGGGCGTAGTCCTTGGGCAGCACGCCCTTGAGCGCCGGGTTGTCGCGCTCGATGCCGGCCATGGCATCGTCCACCAATTGGCCAATGGTGGGTTGCTTGGCCTGGGCTTTGAGGTGCGCCCAGCGCGCTTTGGGGGGCACCCAGAAGATGTTCTCGGCGCGGTACTCGTCCGGGTCCTCGGGGTCCGCGCCCTGGGCACGTTCGGCCTCGAGGCGTGCGTGGTGCTCCTCGAAGGCGTCGGAGATGTACTTGAGGAAAATCAACCCCAGCACGACGTGCTTGTACTCGGCGGCGTCCATGCTACCGCGCAGGGCGTCGGCCATTTTCCACAGCTCAGCCTCGTAGCCGAGGGTGACGTCGGTAGCTTGCGCTGTCGCTGCGTTGTTCCTTTGCTTTGCCAAGATCTACCTCATGAAGCAATCGTGCATGGGCCTGGTTCACGGGAGGCTAAGCGTGTGCATCCGGCGCGGCGCGTTGGTAAGCCGAGCGCCGTCGCATCCAAAGCTGAGACCTCCTCGCCAGATCAATCTTTTGTGATCTTGGGTGATGAAAAATCTGTGCAGTCTCGGCTCGCGCTCACAAGCTGGCCTGCCTACCCACCATGCCGACAAAACAAGAACAGATGTGCAAATTATAGGGCTGATGCCCGACAGCGCCCACAAAGCGCGCACAAAGACGTATGCACAAAGAGATATGCACAAGGCGCGTATAAAGTGTGCACGAAGTGCGCGACGCCCTCGATGGCGAGTTGGATGCGTGCTATGTCCGCTCTGTCTCGAACAGGAAGCGGCGCTTGAAGCGCAGCAACGCTTTCAGGGTGGGGATGCCGAACAAGGCCAGCAGGATCACATTGCCGGCTGCTCTGAAAGCGTCCCATGTCAGCGAGGTGGCGACATAGAACACGAGATAGCGTTGCAGCGTGTCGCCGGCGCTCAGCCCGGCCTGCCAGCTTTGCTCGGGCGAGCCGGCCTGAAACGGCCAGAACCACAGATTCATGATCGCGCCATACACAAGCCCCCACAGCGCGCCAAAAATAATCAGCGCCGCCAGTTCACTTTTGCTGTGTGTGTCCTGCGCGCGCGGCGAGCGACCGGCCACGCGCCACCACCGCACATTTCCGAGCCAGCCGGCGCTCATGCCCATCCAGCCCGCGGTGAACATTTGATATGGCAACCATGGGCCAATGCCGGCCGTGAACAACGCAGACACCAGCATCGACAGCGCCCCCATCAGAAAGCCAAAGCGCGCGCCAAAGACGTAACCGCTCAGGATGATGAGCAGAAATATGGGCGTGAAGCCGCCGGGGCCGGGAAAAGCCGTTTCGGCCATGCGTAGCACGCTGTTCATGGCGATCAGCACACCCAGCAACGCCACCAGCTTTGCGCTCATGGCCTGACCTTGTGTCTCGACGATCAGGGCAGCCAGGCACAGCACAATGATCAGCGCCAGGGCAAACGGTGATGACACACTGCCGGCAGTCTGCATGCCGGCGTTGCCCTGCTGTTGCGCTACCGCGACGGACAGAAAGGGGTAAAGGAAGATCAGGACGCCAATCAGCGCCGTCAAGGTGTAGATGCCCGCGCTCAACGCGCGCTGCACTGCCCGGCCGGCAAATGCCAGCCGGCCTGTGTGGGGCCGGTCGAGGCTGTTGGCTTTGCCAAAGCCGGCTGCGATATCGTGCGCGGTCATGTCAACTCACCCTGTGTTCTTCCGGCTGCTGTTTTGCCTTCGGCTGGCTGCAAACAGAATGGCGCTCAGCGCGACAACAATCCCGGCGAATGCAATCAGCCCGTTTGAATTCGTCTCTGCGCCGGCCTGTTGGGTAGCCGCCGGCGTGAGCGTGGGGGGCGCATTGGCGACCGGCGCGCTCGTGGCCGGCGCATTTGGCGTTGCCTCAGACGCGGCGCATACCTGGTCAATCGTCATGGCCGGCGGCGATACACTGGCGCCATCCACCTTGCCGGCTCCCCACACCCATGCCTGCATGTCGCCATCTTTCACTGTCGTGTTCGACGCGCCGAGCGTGGCGTATTTCCACGCACCGTCAACCTGCACGAACGAAATCCAGTAAATGCATGTGGCGTTGATATCCTCACACCGGCAAAAGCACGACTGAGCAGGGTAGTTACAGCCTTCGTCCCCGATCTTGCACACCGCCACGCCGAAGCTGCCCGGCGCGATGACCAGCGGCAGCGCCGATCGCCGCAGCAACTCATATCCGCTAATCTCTGGCTCGTCGAATTCGACGCAGCGCGCGTCTGTGCTTTTATCTGCGTATTGCACAACAACGCCGGCGCGATGGCGTGGGGCTTGCGCCTGGCCGGGCGCGATCGAAACCGGCGCGCTTGCCCATAGGGTGACCAGACTGACCACTGTGACTACGAGACGACGCAGGGATGGCATGGTTAGTCAGGCGTCCGGCCTGCATGACACGCAGGCCGGACGCGCACAGCTCACTTTGCAATCAGCGAGACACGGAAGAGGGCCGGAATCGCGCCGAACGTGGCCAGCGCATTGTCACCGGGCATACTGGCCTGATAGGCGATTGATCCGCTCGGTTGTTGCAGCGTGATCAGCACGCTGAGCGGGTTGCCCTTTGCAGCCGCCCAAGCTTCTGGTGCAATGCCGGCTGCAATCATCGCCTGCACAACCAGTGCTGTCGAGTTGGCATTGCTGTCCGTGCCGTAGTCCGATGGGTTCTGGTATGGGAATCCGCCATCCTCGTTTTGCAGACCTTTCAAGTAGCCCAGCCCCCGTTCGATCACTGCGTCTTTGGGCGACCGGCCCGAGGCGATGAGCGCCTGAATGGCCAGCGCGGTAGTGTCCACATCCGGCGCGCCGCTGCCCATGAATGACCAACCGCCGCTTGCGTCTTGCAGCGATTCCAGCGTGGTGATGGCTTTGGTGGGCGCTTTGACGCCGGCATTCGCCAGCGCAATCAAAGACAACCCGTGCACAAACACATTTTCGCCGATGACGCCGGTCTTCTCGTTGTAGCCGGCCAGAATCATGCGCGTCAGGTTGCGGAACCCAAAGCGCTGTGGATTTTGGCCGGCGGCTGTGACGGCCAGCGCAATTTTGGCAGCCTGGCCGGTAGTCAACTTGCGCCGCGACATCTGAGCGGCCAGAAAATCGAGCGGCGTGCGGCCGGCTGCTGAACGCGTGGCCGTCACGACTTTGCCGGCTGTGGCCAATGCAAAAGCGGCCTCTGCGGTGGCGCTCAGATCGCTGCCCGCCGCAAAGCCGTTGCCAAAGCCGCCGTCGCGTTCTTGTTTGCTGATCAGCCAGTTGGCTGCTTTGTTGCCGGCGTCCGTAACGGCGTCACGGACGGCGTCACGGACGGCGTCGGATGGAATGCCGGCATACACAGGGACAGGCCCCAGCGTGGTGGATAGAACCAATGCAACCAGCGCCAGCGCGTGGCGTGGCGTGCGAATTCCTTTTACATGCAACGTGCTCATAAACGCGTCTGATCTCCTCTTGAGGTTACCCGGATTAACCGGTGGCAACCTGATCTTGAAAACTAAAAAACCCCAGCCTTCTTCAGACTGGGGTGCAGAAACGCCTAACGGTCACACCATAAAATTCCGCGTGTGGACAAACGCTCACGGTGCGCGAATCATGTTCTGCCTCCTTGCATCGAGAAGGGTCGAACGATTGGGTCGAGGCAGGCGTCCTGGCTCTCGCTCGGTAGATGAGTAGTCAGTAGTCAAAGGTCAGAAGTCGTTGATCTGGCTACTGATTGCTTTGTACTGGCTACCCGATGAGCGATTACAGTTGCGGCACAGCGCTGGACTCGGTCTGCATGCGCAGCCCCCACCAGCTTCCACCTTTAAGCCCTGGCATCCGGGCGCTCGGGTCACCTCGACGTTCTTCAGTTGTTAAGGTCGGAAGCATTATAGCGAGCGTTGCGGGTGTGTCAAACGGGCCGCAAGTCAGATCGCGCAGGTCGAGTACACTAGTTGCTGAACATAGTTTCGCGTGCGCGAAAATGAAGGTGAAGCAGGAGTTGAGGTTGATGATGTGTGCAAAACCAACGCGACGCAATGTGCTGAAGCTGGGCGCGCGGGCGCTGGCGATGGCGCCGGCCGTCCGCCTGCTATCGGCGCGCACGGTCGCAGCCGATATCGACATCGCCGGCAGCGGCGCGCAGCGCGCCTTCATGGGCGAGATGCAACCGCCGCCTCGGCCACTTGGCAGAGCCATCCAGGCCGGCATCGTGGTTCGCGAGGCGCCCGGTGTCAAGGCCCGCGAAGTGCGCCGGCTTGCGCTCAATGAAGTGGTCAGCCTGCTCGGCCAGACCGTGGGCGATGGGCCGACAACCTACAACCCGATCTGGTATCAATTGCCCGATGGCTACGCCCATTCTGGCTTCCTGCAACCCTGCGAGCATGTGCTCAACGCGCCGGTTGACCTGGCCGAAGGCGAACACTTTTGGGGCGAGATTACTGTGCCGTTTGCCGAAGCGCGCGCGCAGCCAGACCCGGCGGCCCGACTGCGTTATCGATATAACTACGCCTGTGTTTTCCAGGTCATCGCGCGCGTGGCCGATGCCGAGGGCAACTCCTGGTATCAGATTCACGACGAGAATCTCGGCAATGGTTTCTTTGTGCGCGCCGAGTCGATCCGGCGCATTGAAAATGCCGAGTTTGAGCCTCTGTCGCCCAACGTGCCGCCTGCACACAAGCGCATCGAGGTGGATGTGGCACGCCAGATGATTCGGGCGTTTGAGCGCAGCGAGATGGTCTACGAGGCGCGCACCGCCACGGGCGCAGCCGGCACGCGCACCACGCCCGGCCAGCATCGCATTCTGAAGAAGACCCCCTCGCGTCACATGACAGGTGGATCGGGCAGTGGCTACTATGATCTGCCCGGCATTGGCTGGTGCACCTACTTCACCCAGAGCGGCATCGCCATCCATGCCACCTACTGGCACAATGACTATGGCCGGCCGCGCAGCCATGGCTGTGTGAATTTGTTGCCCGAACATGCCAAGTGGTTCTTCCGCTGGACGACGCCGGTTGCGCCGTATCCGCAACGCTGGACGCGCCCCGGCCAGAACGACGAGCCGTCGCTTGTGGTTGTGTTCTGATGATGCCAGGCCCAAAGGTATCGCGGTGGATGCGCCGGCTGGCGCTGCTGGCAATTCTGATCGGCGGCGCGTGGACGTGGATCAGCCGGCCTGCTGCGCATGAAGCCGTGGCCGGCTCTCCCGCAGCCCGCGTGGGCGGATTGGCCCCCGACTTCACCCTGCCTGCGCTGGACGATGGCCGGCCGGTGCGATTGGCGGACTATCGCGGCCGGGTAGTGGTGATCAATTTCTGGGCCACGTGGTGCCCGCCGTGCCGGGTAGAGATGCCGGCTTTGCAGCAAGCCCAGCGCGCCATGCCCGATGCCGTAGTGCTGGCCGTCAATCAGCAAGAGGCCGCCGACGCTGTCAGCCGATTCGTGCGCGAGCAGCAACTCGATTTGCCGATCGTGCTGGATATGACCGGCGATGTCAATCGCCTGTACCGTGTGCGCGCCTTGCCGACCACTTACTTTGTCGATAGCGATGGCGTCATTCGAGATATCGTGTATGGCGGCCCGCTCACACGGGCGCTGATCGAAAGCAAAGTGTCCAGCATGCGTTGACGCGCTGCGTATGTAGCGTATGGCTCCCATCATTCAGGTATTTGGCGTATCGGTGCAGGCCGGGCCGCTGGCCATCCTGATCGGTTTCCTCGCCGGCCTGTGGCTGAGCAGCCGGCTGGCTGCGTCGCGCCGGCTCGATGGCGGCGCAATCAACGACGCGGGGTTCTATGGCGCAATTGCGGGGCTGATTGCCGCGCGCGCGGGCTATGTGCTTGTCCACTGGCCAGCCTATGCCGTCGAACCCCTCTCGGCGTTGATGCCTAGCCTGAGCGCCTTGCTGCCCTGGACGGGCTGGCCGGCCGGTCTGGCTGTGGCCGGCTGGATCGTGTGGCGCAAGGGCATCGCGCGCGCCGAGTTGCTCGATGTGCTGGCGCCGGGCATTGCGCTTTTGGCAATCGGCCTTGCGGCAGCGGCTTTGCTCAACGGCGATACCCTAGGGCAGCCCACGACATTGCCCTGGGCTGTGACGCTGTGGGGTGAAAGCCGACATCCTGTGCCGGTGTACGAGTTGGCCGCTTTGGTAGTGATTGTGCTGGGTTGTGTGCGCTTGCTCGGCTGGGACTTGCCGCCCGGCGCGGTGGCGCTGGCCGCACTGGCCGCCTACGCTTTTGCGCGTGTCGGGATTGACGGCTTTCGCGCCGATGCGCCGCTGCTGGCCGGATTGCGGGTGACGCAATTGGCCGGCACTGTGATAGGCGCAGCCTCTCTGTGGATGTTCGGCGAGCTGCTGGCTTCGCCTGGGCCAGAAATCGAACACGGCCCGCGCACCGACAGTTGACCGTGGCACGCCTGCTGCGCCCATCTCATCCCTTGCGCGCTAATCCCCTACAATTGCGCCTGCCATGGTACGCATTCTCTATCGCAACGACAACGGGCTTGTGCAGACCACAGACAACGCAGACGAATTGCCCGCCTTGCTGGCGGCCTGTCGTACTCGCAATGATCTGGTGTGGGTCGATCTTTTTCAACAGGCCGACGACGATAAACAGCCGGCCCGCGAATCCGAGAACGCGCAGATCGCGTACATCCTGCGCGAGGTATTTGGCTTTCACCCCCTGGCTGTCGATGATGCGCTTGCCGAAACGCACGTTCCGAAAGTCGACGACTGGGGTGAATATCTCTACATCGTGCTGCACGCCGTGAGTTGGGAGCCGACATTCCAACAGGTCGAAACCCGTGAGGTAGATATCTTTCTATCGCGCTGCTCGCTGGTCACCTATCACTTCAAGCCGGTGCCGGCGATCGAGCGTGAATGGCAAAATGTGTTGCGCGACGCGCGTCACAGCCGGCGCGGGCCGGACTTCCTGCTCTACGAACTCTGCGACGCTATGGCCAGCGACTACATGCCATGTATGGACGCCATCGAAGACGCCATGGACGATGTCCAGGATGAGTTGTTCGAGCGCCCCTCCAGCGATATGCTCAATCGCGCTCTGCGCATCAAGCGCGCAGTGTCGCATCTCAGGCGCGTGCTCAGTCCGCAGCGCGAGGCGCTCAATAAGCTGGCCCGCGATGATTATCCGATGATTGATCTCAAGGACCGCGTCTACTTCCGTGATGTGTACGATCATTACGTGCGCATGGCAGACATCAACGAATCGTTGCGCGATCTGACCTCCGGCTCGCTCGAAACCTATTTGTCCGTCACGGCTAACCGCACGAACGAGGTGATGAAGGCGCTCACCATCGTCACGACGCTGTTCATGCCGCTGAGTTTTATCACCGGCTTTTTTGGCATGAACTTCTTCGGCGGCGCCACCGAAGTCGTCCATCAACTCGACCCGCTTGTCTTGTTCGGGATCACGATGGCGACGATGATTTGCATACCGGCGTTCATGATCATCTTCATCCGCAGGCGCGGGTGGTGGTAGATTGGACTGGCAGTATGAAAACCCTGCTGGTGCGTCTGCTGAATGCTCTGGCGCAGGGCGTGCATGTCTTGCAGCGCAGCCGCGCCGTCAAGGCGGCATTGGCTGCGATTGTTGTGCTGGCCATTGTGCTTGCGGCGCTGGCCCGGCCGGCCCACAACGAAGACACCACGGTCTACACCGTGCTGGTGAGAGATATCACTGCCACAACCATCGGCCGCTATGTGCGCGTGACCGGCAGGTTGATGCCAGAGGCCGCTTATCAAACCCAAATGACCGTGTTGGGGGTTGCCCTGCGCGGGGGCCGTTTCATTCCGATGCTGGGTGAGGGAGCTTATGACCCGCTCTTTGTGCTGGATCAAAATCTGCCGCCCTTGCCGGAAAGTGGCGCGCCGGTGACGCTGATTGGCAGAATTGTGCCCGGCGCCGGCCAGCAGCCCACGTACTATCTGGAGGTGGGCGATCCGCCGGACATCGCGCTCATGAATTCGCTGGCCCGCCTTGGCCTGGTTGTGCTGGTGGGCTTGGTCGCGGCGTCTGGTTTGATCTGGTATGTGCGTCGCGCCGACTATGCGCTTGGCCTGCCGTTTGCAACGCCGGCGCCCGTCTCGGGTGCGCCGGCGTTGTTGTGGTTTGGCGGAGTAGGCCGGCTCTATGGCGATGTAGCCTTGCGCCAGGAGCCGGCTAACTTTACCCCCAGCCGGGCCGAGGCGCTGTTTAGTTCTGCCCGCCAACCCGGCGCATGGACGGTGATCTGCCGGCGATTGCTATCCGCCGATACCACCGTGGTGGCGACGCGCTATGGCGCGCTGCCGGCTGCGCGCATCGAGTTCGAAGACGAGCGCGGGTTGCGTCGGCGCGCCGTGCTGGCAACCCGCGACGTCCCCGCCCGCGATGCGTTGATCGAGGCGCTGCGATTTGTGGGCTTGCACGGCTCGTAAAACTCATTTTCGCCCCACTGCTTTTTAATATTTCCTGACGATGCTGCGATAGCTCAGGGGCTGGCGTGTCTGGAAGATCTGGGTCTCCTCGCGCACGCGCCGGTTCTCGTCCAGATTCAGTTTGGCGACGATGTAGCCTTCGGTGGCCTCGTCGAGATCGACGATCACTTGGCCGCGCGGGCCAACGATCATGCTTTCGCCGCAGAATGTCGTGGCCGGCTCCTCGCCAATGCGGTTTGCTGCGCACACAAAGCAGGCGTTTTCAGCGGCGCGCGCCGACACAAAGGTGCGCCATTCTTCGGCGCGCGTGGTGTCCCAGGCTGCGCTCACCAGCACAATCTCTGCGCCGTCAAGGCACAAGCTGCGCGCCCCCTCAGGGAAGGCAAGATCCCAGCCAACTTGCAAACCCATCATGCCCAGCGCCGTTTCGGTCGGCTCCAGCCGGAAGCCGGGCCGGAATAACATCTGCTCTTCGCCCCGCAGGTGCAGTTTCCGATAGTGATGCACCACATCTCCCTCCGGCCCCACCATCACCGCCGAGTTGAACAGGATACTCTCCACGCGCTCTTTGCTGGCGATCCCAAACACGATATGGGTGGCTGTTTCGTTCGCGCGCTGGGCCATCACGTTGACCGCCGGGCCGGGGACGCGCTGAGTCAGTTGAGTGAATTTGACCCCGCATTCATAGCCAGTGGTAGCCAGCTCTGGAAAGACGATGACATCTACTTTCTGCTCGCTGGTGATCTTGCGCACAAATTCAGACATCTTGGCTAGGTTGGCTTCTGGCTCGCCGAGCTGGGTGTCCATCTGAACGACAGCGATGGTGACTTCACGCATTTGACTTGGTTGTTCCTCTGCACAGGTTTTCAGTCGGCAATCGTTTTAAGGATCTTCTGCAATCCGCACGCAGATATATGTTCGGGCTGTTTACGATTGTCGGCTGATCTTCGAAGTCTACATGAAATGACTGTTAAAATACAGGGCGATGGAACAAGCATCTGTACTGGTTACAACGGGCGACAGGGTGTCGAGTGTAGACAAAGCAGGCAGTGAAATTCAGGTCAACCGCCGGCTGGGTTTCTGGCTTTTTCTCGCTTCAGAATTGTTGATTTTCTGCGGGTTGATCGGCGGGTTCCTTGTCGTCAAACATTACGCTGCAACTTGGCCCGAGCACGAGCTGGGCAGCATTTTGCTTGCCAGCGGCAACACGTTTGCGCTGTTGGCCAGCAGTCTGACCGTTGTGCTCGGCATCGATGCAATCCGGGCCGGCAATCAACGCCATCTGGTTGTCTTCCTGATCGTCAGCGCGCTGCTGGGAGCACTATTTCTCGGTGGGCAGGCCATTGAGTACAGGCACTTCATCGGCGATTTGGGCCACGGATTTGGCGACCCGTTCGGCACGGTATTTTTTATCCTGACCGGCTTGCACGGGCTGCACGTTTTGCTTGGCGTTGCGTGGGCTGCGGCGGTCGCGCTCCGCGCACGACGGGGCGCTTATTCTGCCGCTAACTACACGACGGTGGAAATGTTCGGCCTGTACTGGCATTTTGTGGACCTGGTCTGGATTCTGATCTTCACGATCGTTTATCTGATCTGATGGCGTTGTTGCCAAGTCTTGAATAGGTTTGTGGGTTGGCTTGATATGCAAAGAACAGTGTTTGTTGCCAAGACAGATGCGCCTGCCGGCCACGCGCAGCCGCATCACTACACCAGTCCGCTTGTGGTTTTTCTGGTTCTCACGATTGTGACGCTTGTTGAGATCGCGCTGGCAGTTGTTCCGGGTATTCCTCATGAAGCTGTGGTGCCCGTGCTCTTGGCATTGTCATTCGTGAAGGCAAGCCTGGTCGCCTTGTACTACATGCACTTACGCTACGAGAAGCCGATCTATGGGCTTATCTTTGTGACGCCGGCTGCCTTTGCAGTTTTCCTGATCTTGGTGCTACTGACCTGAGCGCGCGCTGCGCCAATCTATCCAGCTTGTCTCATACGACCGCGATACCTGTTGCGGTCGTATCGTTTGTGGATCGACTCATTGTTGGCATTCTTGGGGCACTGTTGATGGCTGCGCTACGTGCATGCGTGCACGCGCGCACGCACGCGCATGCGCGCGCACGCGCCGCATATTGCCGGAAGTTGGCCACAGGCATACAATGCAGATAGTGGTCGCGCCGGGATGCGCGAACATGAGTAACTACCACCTTTTATCTCTTGTTCTCAGTTTCTGGAGGAAGATCCATGACGATCCAAGACTCCCCATACGCTTTAGTAGCGTCTTCACAGGGGCCAAAAGCCAAAGTCGACTCCGCGTCAACATCGCCGCAGCAAGTAGAGAATGCGTACACCATGGCCCTGCGCCAGTTTGATGGCGCTGCCCCTTTCCTGAACCTCAAGGCCGGCATCGTGGATATGCTGAAACGATGCAAGCGCGAATTGACCGTAACTTTCCCGGTCAAGATGGACGATGGTTCGGTGAAAATTTTCACCGGTTATCGCGTTCACCACAACACCGCGCGCGGTCCCTCAAAAGGGGGCATTCGTTACAGCCCGCAAGTTGATCTCGACGAGGTGCGCGCGCTCGCCATGTGGATGACGTGGAAATGCGCCGTGGTCAACATTCCCTATGGTGGCGCAAAGGGTGGCGTGATCTGCAACCCGCGCGAGCTGTCCTTGCACGAGTTAGAAGGTCTGACGCGCCGATATGCCACCGAGATCGCGCCGATCATCGGCCCCGACCGCGACATCCCTGCCCCGGATATGGGCACTAACCCACAGATCATGGCCTGGATCATGGACACATACTCCATGCATCACGGTTATTCGGTTCCCGCCGTGGTGACCGGCAAACCTGTCAATATTGGCGGTTCAGCCGGCCGGTTGGAGGCCACCGGGCGCGGCGTGATGTTCACGGTACAAGAGGCTTTCAAGACGTTCGGCTGGCAATTGGCCGGTGCCGAGATTGTGGTGCAGGGTTTTGGCAATGTCGGCTCCATCACAGCGCAGACTGCGCATCAGATGGGCTGCAAGGTCGTGGCTGTCAGCGACATCGATGGCGCGATCTACAACCCGACCGGAATCAATATTCCCAAGTTGCAGCAATATGTGAAAGAATTCCGCACCGTTGTCGGTTTCAGCGAGGCCGAGCAAATCACCAACGATGAGTTGCTGGCGCTGCCGTGCGATGTGCTGGTGCCGGCTGCGACAGAGAATCAACTCACCCGTGTCACCGCCCCGCGCGTGCGCGCGCGCAAGCTTGTGGCAGAAGGCGCCAACGGTCCCACAACCCCCGAAGCCGACGCCATCTTGAACGATATGGGGTTGATCGTCATCCCCGATATCCTATGCAATGCCGGCGGTGTAGTGGTCTCTTACTTCGAGTGGGTGCAGGACATGCAGCAGCTTTTCTGGGAAGAGGATGCGGTGACTGAACAGCTCCGGCGCATCATGGTTCGCAGTTTCCATGATGTGCACAATCGCGCCAAAGAGCTAAACACCAGCTTGCGTAATGCCGCGCTGGTGCTGGGCATCGGTCGCGTAGCCGAGGCCACTATGACGCGCGGCCTTTACCCATAAGCCCACGTGCGTTGTGCGCTATCTCTCTTGCCGGTGGCTTGCCGTCCCTGCCTTTGGGGACGGCAAGCGCTTGTCCAGGGCCATACCTGTCGTGCCAGCCGCTATAATCCCTGTCGACTATGGATCAGCCCTGCCAGATCACACTTGGCGACACAGTTGTTGATGAATCCCTGTTGCAGTCAAAATCCATTCGCCGGTGCGACGTGCGCCAGTGCCAGGCTCGCTGTTGCAGTGACGGCGTCTGGCTCGACATTGGGCAAGCGCAGCGCATTCTGGATCATGCTGCGCTCATCGCGCCCCATCTTCCGCCAGACCGGCGCGACGCAGCGCGCTGGTTCGCCGAATATCATGAGGACCCACATATGCCCTCTGGCGCATATACCGGCACAACTACTGTTCCAGACTCCACGCATCCCAACGGTGAAACGTGTGTCTTTCTGCGCCCCGAAGATCGCTATTGCGCCATCCAGGTCGCGTGCCTAGCCAACAACATGCCGGCCTGGGAGTTAAAGCCCTATTACTGCTGTCTCTTCCCCTTGGTGGACGAATGGGACGGCGTACAACGCACACTGCTGCTTGATGAGGGCAACGATTTATTCGAGCGCGGCGGCAGTTGCGCCGAACCTGCGCCTGAACCACAACCGCTGATCCAGGTCTATGCTGAAGAAGTCAGCCTTGCGCTTGGGCTGGAGGGATATCGTCAGGTATGCGAACGTGTTGGCCTGACGCCGCGCCTGTAACACAGCGCCGGCTGGCCATCCCCTGTGCCTCAGTGGTGAATTCTTGGCAGGCGCTTCTTCCACGCAGTAGGAATGATCTTGTCCAGCGCATCATCCGCAGTCACGATGCCGCGCAGCCGGCCTTCTGCATCGAGCACCGGCAGCGCTGTCAAGCTGTACTTGGCAATCAGTTTGGCCGCCATCTCCTGGCTGTCGAGCAAACTGAGATGCACAAAGCGCCGATGCATGATGTCGCGCACGAATGCATTCGGCTGAGCCAGCACCAGCTCTTGAAGCGACAGCACGCCGATCAGCTTTTCTTCTGGGTCGACGACGTAGATATACGACACTGCGCCGACCTCATTGGCTGACTGGCGCAACCGGTCGATCACCTGCGCTGCTGTCAGATGCGGGCTGACCGTAAAGTAGTCGGTGGTCATCAGGCCGCCGGCCGAGTCGTCGGGATATTTCAGCAGTTCGCGAACATCCTCGGCGTCCTCGCGGGCCATCAGGTTAAGGAGTTCTTCACTGCGATCCTCTGGCAGCTCAGCCAGCAGGTCCGCTGCGGCGTCGGGCGACATCTCTTGTAGAACGTCGGCCACCTTTTCATCTGGCATGGACTCAACCAGGCTGGCTTGGAATTCCGGCTCGACCTCTTCTAACGTGTCGGCGACTGTTTTCACGTCCAGTTGTTGCAGCACCAGTCCGCTCTCGGCCCGGTTCAACTGGCTGATGATCTCGGCGATGTCAGCGGGGTGCAGTTCGGCCATTTTGCTGCCGGGCACCTTAAGTTGGATATGATGCGTGCCTGGCAGAAACTCTACATCGCGCCACGCGATGATGCCTTCTGGGATTGGCCGGCCCAGCCATTTGGCGATCTCTCTGGCAGCGCGGCTCATGCGCACGCGCCGCATCAGCCCGTGCCCTCCTACATCTACATTCACAACGTAGAAATGCCCGTTCAACTTGGCGACCTCGATATCGCTGACGCGCACCACGCGCACGCCGTTGATGTCGATGATCTGTTTGTCCAGCACATCGCGCGCCAGGCGTACATCTTGCTCTGTGGGGTGGTAGGCGGGGATGTCGCGCAAGCGATGATGAAGCATGATTGTCTGTGGCGGGGTGGCGCTGTCCAGGGCGGTGGTGTCGTAAATTGGCACGCAGATCGATGTTTGCTGCCGCGTGATTGACAGGGCGCGCAAGGCCGGCTGTGGAATGGCCCCCAGCCTTGAGGCGATGATATCTGTCAGTGTGCCAACCGGTTCGCCTTCAGTGTCGACGACCGGCTTGTGAATCAAGTGTCTGATGAAAGCCATCTGCTTGCCTCCGTCAAGGTGCTGCATACCATGCAGTGCAACGTTGGCATGAGGATGGCAATCATCGCGTTGCCCTACACGGTCTGTCTGTGACGCGGGCAACTGCTCTGCTTGCTCAATCCTGCAGGCCAACAAGCTGAACGTTCACTTGCCGATTTGTGATCCGCGTCTATGGCGATCACCTCCTCAATGACTTTAATGACTTTCACGCTGCGCTTGATTTGCCCGCAATTGCACCAGTGTCTGCGCGCTTGTGGGCGGGGCGCGTGGAAATAGAAAAGCCTCAATCTGCTCTGCGCGATCTACCCCTTGGTGTCTTTCGACGTTTCAGGTCAGGGCGCTGTGGCTTATTGCCATGCACCCGCCTTGCCTGACGGGGACCTTCGTGCGACGATTGTAAGCCCGCTATTGAGCACAGTCAACACAGACTTGCGGCAAACAAGTGACTGCGCGCGTCTCTTTGGCCTGGCAGATGGCTTCGTCTGGGCCGGCGCCGGCCTGTGTGGCTTCAGCGGCTGCAATGGCCATGAATCCCTAGTGAATGGCAACTGGCGCCTGTCGAATGCCGTAGCGTGCGGCCATGTCAGCCGGCAAGATGATGGCGACTTGTGGCATGATTCTTTTGTCTTTTGGCATCGTCTGGATTGTCAGTTATCCATCTTGATGACTGTGCGCCCGGCGCTGCCAAAATGCTCCAGTTCGTCGAGCGTCGCGTTGATGGCGTCGGCGTCCAGGGGGATTGTGTGTGTGACGATTGGGGCCAGGTTCAGCCGGCCCTGCCGCGCATATTCAAGCAGTGGCGCGATCTCCTGCGCCAGATGATCGGACACGCCGATGATCTCGGCTTCTTTGTTGATCAGTTCGTGGTATGGCATGATCTCGACGCGTTGCTGGGTGATGCCGGCCAACGCTGCTCTGCCGCCGATAGCGAGTGACAACACGGCCTGTCGCATGGTCAGCGGCAAGCCGATCAATTCCAGGGCCACATCGACACCCCGGCCACTGGTGTGACGCATAATCTGCGCCACCGGGTCTGTGGCGCGCGCGTCAATGGGGATTGCCCCAAGCTGGCGCGCCAGTTCAAGCTTGCTCTCTTTGATATCGACTGCAAAGACTTGCGATGCGCCCATTGCCTGCGCCAGTTGGATTGCCGAGAGGCCCAGCCCGCCGGCCCCGATCACGGCTGCCGAGTCGCCGGGTTGCAAGCGTGCCTTGCGCAGTGCGTGAAATGCAGTGGCTGACGAGCACATCATGATTGCGCCGTGCTCGAAAGCAATCTCATCGGGTAGGGCGAACACGCTGCGGGCCGGCATACGGATGAACTCGGCGTAACCGCCATCGCGGTGTTTGCCGATCATCTGGCCGCTGGTGCAGAATTGCTCTGTGCCCCGAAAGCAGTAAGCGCACTGCCCACAGGTGGCCATGTAGTGCAGACACACGCGGTCGCCCACGCGCAGGCTGCGCACCTCGGCGCCGATCTGTGCCACCACGCCGGCCACCTCGTGGCCGAGCGTCATGGGCAGCGGGTGTACGCGCGACACGCCGGCGCGATAGTGCGCGTCAGAGTGGCAAATGCCGGCCGCCTTCACACGCACCAGCACATCGGCCGGGCCGATCTCTGGCGCGGGCACATCGCGCGCTTGAAGCGGACGCCCCACTTCGACAAGCTGCACTGCTTTCATGTTAGTGTGTGGTGGCTCCGTCGCAGGCCCGACCGACCAAGCGGGCGTATTTAGCCAGCGCGCCCGATGTGTAGTGCGGCTTGGGCGGTTTCCATGTCTTCAGGCGTGCTGCGATCTCTGCGCGGCTCAATTTCACGCGCAGTGTGCCGCGCGCCGGGTTGCTGGCGTCGATTTCGATCATGTCACCATCGCGCAGGGCAGCGATCGGCCCGCCCACATACGCCTCGGGGCCGATGTGCCCGATCACCAGGCCGGTCGTTGCGCCGGAGAAGCGCCCGTCGGTGAGCAAGGCGACATCGTACCCCAGCCCTTGCCCGCGAATAGCGGCAGTGACGGCCAGCATCTCCGGCATGCCGGGCGCGCCCTTAGGCCCAACATAGCGAATGACCACCACATCGCCGGGTTTGATCTCGCGCCGCGCCACGGCGGCCGCGCACGAGGCTTCGTCGTCAAATACGCGCGCCGGCCCCACATGCTTCAGCTTGGACACGCCGGCCACTTTGACCACGCTGCCTTCGGGAGCCAGGTTGCCTTTCAAAATCACCATGCCGCCGCTCTCGCGCAGTGGCTTGCTCACCGGATACACGACACGCTGTTTCTTCAACTGCTCCGCATTCTTCACCTTCTTAAGGTTCTCGGCTACCGTTTTGCCGGTGACCGTTATGCAGTCGCCGTGCAGCAGTCCGGCGTCGAGCAGGGTCTTCATCACTACCGGCACGCCGCCGATGCGATGGAGATCTTCCATGACGTACTTGCCGCCCGGCGTCATATCGGCGATGTGTGGTGTGCGGCAGGTGATGCGGGTGAAGTCGTCGAATGTCAGCCGGATGCCCAGCTCGTGCGCAATGGCTGGCAGGTGCAAGGCGACATTCGTGGAGCCGCCCATTGCCAGTACGACGGTGAGCGCGTTCTCGAAGGCTTCGCGGGTCATGATGTCACGGGGCAAAATGCCGCGCGCCATCAGCTGCATCAGGGCTTTGCCGCTGGCGTAAGCCACCGTTTTGCGCGCCTCGTCCACAGCCGGCGGCGACGCATTGCCCGGCAGCGCCATGCCGATGGCTTCGCTCACGCTGGCCATGCTGTTGGCGGTGAACAGTCCGCCACACGACCCTATGCCGGGACAGGCCGAGCATTCCAGTTCGTACAGGTCCTGGTCGGTGATCAGGCCGGCTTCGCGTTGGCCCACCGCCTCGTACACGTTCTGAATCGTCACATCCTTGCCGCGAAAACGGCCCGGCTTGATCGTGCCGCCGTACACAAAGATGCTGGGCAGGTTGAGGCGGGCCATTGCCATCAGCGTGCCGGGCAGGCTCTTGTCGCAGCCGGCCATGCCGTACAGCGCGTCGTAGCAGTGCGCACGCATCATCAGCTCGATCGAATCGGCGATCACTTCGCGGCTGACCAGCGATGCCTTCATGCCCTCATGCCCCATGGCGATGCCGTCGCTCACGGCGATGCTGACAAATTCGCGTGGCGTCCCGCCCATCTCGCGGATGCCGCGTTTAGCTTCCTGGGCCAGAAACCCCATCGACAGATTGCACGGCGTCGCTTCGTTCCAGGTGTGCGCCACGCCCACCAGCGGCTGGCGCAAGTCTGTGTCGCCCAGCCCCATGGCGCGCATGAAAGCCCGGTGCGGTGCTCGCGCCATTCCGTCCAACTCTTTGCTGCGTGTCTTCAAGTGTTCTGTGGATGCCATTTCTTCACTCCATCTGTCTAATCTGGTCTATCTGACCTGCCCACGAATTGTATGTTTCTCTCAGAAGGGTAGCGGTGCTGCTGTCGATTGGGGATGCGGCATCTGCAATTTGTTGTTGGCTTGCCGCAAGGCGAAATGGCCATGCTTGAAACGGGTGGCATGACCGGCAAGGTGACCGATGACCGGCCCGTGATGTGTTGTTGCCCAACGCGTCAGCCGCGTCTGATGGCAGATGGAAAGTAAATCACCGCGCGAAGAACCCCACGCCCAGAATCCCCGGCCCGCCATGTGTGACGATAGCCGGCGGTACGCTCATCACCGGCGGGGTTTTTGACAGCTTCAATTCAACTTGTAACGCTTCGGCCAGCGCCTGCCCCTCGTCCGGTGCGCCGGCGTGCATCACGCTGATCAGCGCGTCGTCGCCGGGCGCGGCCTGCTCGATCACCAGTTCCTTCATGCGCGCCAGCGCACGCTGGTGTGTGCGTGCGCGCTCCAGCGGCTCTACTTTGCCGTCGCGCATTTCCAGAATTGGTTTGATCTGCAAGACTGTGCCAACCAGCGCGGCTGCGCCGCCGATGCGTCCGCCGCGTTGGAGGTATTCCAGAGTGGCTACCACAAAGAACAGTCGGCAGCGTTTGATGTAGCCGTTTAGCTTTGCCACGATGGCGTCGGCGCTCTCGCCCTTGGCGGCCCAGGCAGCGGCCAGCTCGACCATCGTGCCCAGCGGGCTGCCAATGGTGCGTGTGTCGATGATGCGGATGTCCGAGCCGGGAAATTCGCCTTTGGCGATTGTGGCCGAGCGCACCGTGCCGCTGACCTCGGCCGATGGGTGAATGCACAAGATCGACTCGCCGGCCGGCGCCAGACGCTGGAATACCTCGATGAAAAGTTCAGGCGGTGGCGCAGAGGTCTTGGGTATCATCTTCGAGCTGGTCAGCCGTTGCATGAAGGTTGGGATGTCGATGTCAATCCCTTCTTGGAGAGACTCATCGCCCAGATGGATGATCTGCGGAATGATCGGGATGTCGTGCGCGCGAGCGATGTCAGCCCCAAGCACTGCCGTAGTATCCGTGATGATCTTTACCATCCTGCCACCCGTGTCAATCAACCACGAAGAAACAGAGGGCACAAAGAGATCGAGCCGTCTTTGTGATCTTCGTTTCTTCGTGCTGACAGATCAATTCATTTCCTGGCCGCCGGTGACGCTGAGGGCAATGCCGGTGATGTAGCGTGCGGCGTCGGATGCCAGGTAGAGCACCGCGCCGGCCACGTCGTCGTATGTGCAGCCACGCTTCATCGGCACCTGGTTGATATATGCCTGGCGCACATCTTCGATCGTTTTGGCGCCCGGTACTTTGCCGGCCCGCAAGTATTGCACGAACAGCCCACGCTCTGGGTCGTTCCACAATGGCGAGTCGAGCAAATTGCCCGGGCAGATCGCGTTCACCCGGATGCCGTCTTCGGCCAGGTCCAGCGCGATGGATTGCGTGAGGCCGATCCCGCCGAACTTCGACGCGGCGTAGGCCGAGTTGCGCAAGCTGCCTTTTTTGCCCGACTTGGAGTTGATCTGGATGATGACGCCCTGTTTGCGTGGCCGCATGACGCGCGCAGCATGCTTGGCCGTGAGAAAATAGCCGAACAGGTTGACGTTCATTACTGCTGCCCACTTGTCGGCCGGGAAATCGACCACATCGCCAGAGATCAGAATGCCGGCATTGGCAACGACGATATCGAGCTGGCCGAACTCGCTCACCACGTGATCGACCATGGCCGCCACCTGATCTTCTTGGGTGACGTCCACTTTGATGGCAATGGCTTTGCGCCCGGTTTCGCGTTGCACCAGGCCGGCAGTGTCGGCGCACGTTTGCTCGTTCAAGTCGGCCACAGCGACATGGCAGCCCGCTTGCGCCAGGCTCAGGCAGATCGCTGCGCCCAAGCCCTGACCGCCGCCGGTGACGAGTGCAATTTTGTCTGGGAGTGTGTGAGTCATGGGTGATTCGATTGCTGTGGGGATGTCGTGTCAGAGCGCCATGAGCCGCAGAAATTCCTCTTCGGCCTCCACTGTCCACTCGCCGCCATTCTTGAGCTTGGCGTACACGGTGGGAAGTTTGTCCTTCAAGTCTGGCAGCGCTGTAACTGGCAAGTCTTTGATGTTGGGGAAGATGACTACCTTGCCAGGGTAGGTCGCATCCTTCAGGGCTTGCAGGCCGGCTTTGGCTGCGTCGAGTGAGCCGATCGCGGCGACGGAGCGATTGGGCGACAGCCGGCCCTCTTCGGTGTCGCGCAGCATGCTCAGCATATCCTCGATGCTGGATGCCGAGTGGCCAATCACGCGCGTGTCCTTGTCCAGCGTATCGGTCAGGTCGAGATTGACCATTGTGCCGCGATTGACGCCGGCGAACACATTCATCACACCCTTGCGATTCAGGTAGGTGGCAGCGTCAGCGATCACAGCAGCCACCGGGGCCAGCACGATGATGTCATCAAAACCGCCGCCTGCCTTGAATTCGGCCAGCTTGGCAGCGTCTTCTTGCCTGCTTGGGTTTAGGCAGATCAAATTGATGAGATGGTTTTTGGCGTCGTGTTCGAAACTTTGCTGCAAGTCTGCAAGTCGCGTGTCGCTCACGTCGGTGCAGACGATGACCGACGGGCCATTCGGCATCTCGATAGCGCGCTGCAAGTGCATGCGGCCAATTGGCCCGCCGGCGCCGACCATCCAGCACAAACCGCCCGGCCTGAGCGTCGAGCGCACCGGCGTGTCGGCATAGGCGCGTGCAATGTCAGGGCTTTTAGTGCCGACATACACCCAGCGGTTGTAGTGAATCCGGCCTACGTCGATGTTCGCTTTGCGCGCAAAGGGCTTGTCACTCACGATGGCGACGACGCCAAAATCGGCCAGCCGGGGGCTGACCTTTTCAATCAGGTCTGCGTCCGAGCCAAGGATGATGATGTCATCGATTTTGTCGATCGCTTCGGGCAGGCGGTCGAGATCGGGCACCTCGTGCGTCTCGACGCCCAGTGCCTTTGCTTTCTGCTTCAGCCAGCCGGCCAATTCTTTTGGCGCGTTGCTGAGCAGCAGAATGGCCGGGTGCGATTGCTCGTCGAAGCCGGCGGAAATGGTGTAGGGCAGGTGGGGATCCGCGTCGGCGCTGCCGATGATCCATGCCACGCCACCCGGCTTGATGCCGGTGCGGTATTTCAGTTGATAGGCAGCAATTACACAGGCCCACGGCTCCACCAACGCGCCCTCGACGTAGCCGGTTTCCTCTTTGATGGGGATCAGGTAGTTGCCATGATCGCCGTTCAGGATGCGCTGGTCGATCACGTTGTATTGCGACAGCCCACCCTGAATCATGTACCCGTAGGCGTATCCTACGCCATCTACGTAGATGTCGGCCTGAATGATGAAGCGTTGGCCAACCTTGTACTGGTCTTTAAGGTTATCGCCTACGCCGACGACAGTCATCACCACCTCATGGCCCATCACCACGGGATCTTTCTTCATATCTTTGAAGATGCGCGGATGTTTGTCGCCCAGCGAAAGAATCTTGATGTCGGAAAAGCACAAGCCACATGCATCATGCCGCACCAGCAATTCGTCTGGCCCGCATTGGGGCATGTCGGTCTCAATCGGTTTGTCGTTCACGCCCAGGTTTTCGAATCCTGCGCCGTACAAAGGCCACAGCCTGTTTTTGGCCGGCAGGGCTTGTCTGGCTTGTCTGTATTCGATGTAGTTGTCTGACATTTTGCTGTCCTTACTCAAAACATCGCGCTTTGAACACAAGTTAGGTTACCACAGCAACTTCACGATATCGTCTGGGGTCATCTCTGGCCTGGCTGCGCCGAGTTGTGCCAGACCGCGCCGGCCTGGTGGTGTACGTCGCCCAACCTGTAAATAGAACGCATTGCGCTCGCGCCGTGTGGGCAGGTGCGCTTTGGCCCACGCGCTCTGATAGCCCAGCCCATTAGCGCGCTGCATCATCACATGTCCGTAAATGAAAAACGCGCCATCCATGAAATCCTGGCGCAACGGCGCCAGCTCTGGCGCATCGAAGTCATCTACCAGTTTGTTGCCAAAAGCGTTCATTTCGGTGCCGATGTTCAGAGGTAGATCGAGCTGCTGGGCCAGTTCGACGACTTTGTGCAGCTCGCGCGCTTTGGTCTGACGCGTGGCCGGATCGCTGATGTTCCAGTTGCGATCGGGGATGATGTTGAGCGCGACGACGCCTTTGCCGATCAGCAGGTTGAGCAGCTCTTCCTCGGCTTGCTCGCCGGCCGATAATCCGTCCAGCCATGTCGCGCACGGCAACGCATGGCAGGCCAGGATCAATTGGTGGTATTCCTCGACGGTGGGGAAGTTGGCCGGGTTGGGCTGGGCGTAGCCGACGCCGCCTTTCTTCATCAGTTTGGCGCGGATGAGGTTGGAGAGCGCCGGCGCATCGTTGACGATGGCCGCGATTTTGTCCGGGGCGGTGTCGAGCTTGCTCGACCAGAACTGGATCAGGGCCTGTCCCTGATGCTGTCGTCGAGCGGCTTGCATGTAAGCGACCAGCATGTGGCGTTCGGTGGCGTTGCCGGCCGGCGTCAACGGCAACACCTCAGCTTCGTAATCGATCATCACCGGATCGAGATAAGCGTTGATTTTGGCCAGCATGGCCCGGTTGCGTTGTGTGGCGCGTTCGCGCATGGCCCGTGCGATGGGCGCTGCGGTGTCGGGGATGCGCCCGCTGGCAAAGCCGATGCCCATGTGGTAAAAGATGCCCGGCTCCCCCGGTGAGTTGATCTCGCGGGTGGCAAACTCTGGCACATACACGCGCGTTTCGATGGCTGTGCTGCCACGCACATCGGCGATTTCGCAGGCCTCAAGAAACTCGTCCACTCCGTCCAGCACATCAAAGTCCACCATGCCGATCAACTTCAGGCCGAGCTTTCTGGCCAGCCACGCGAGCGAGGTGGGCGAATGGCCATAGGCATTGAACGAGAAAAACGTGTGGCAGTGCATGTTGGCGAGGTCGCTTTCTGGTGGAAGTGTCACCGCGCCGGCCTTTGCCAGCGCAAGCAACTCATTGAGTGCACTCGCGCGCTCATGCGGATCGAACGAATTGAGTCTGGCTTCCAGAGCCTCGGTATTTGCGTTTATGAGTCACACTCCTGCAACGGGCGATCGATAGGCCGGCTATCTAGCCGACACAGGCAGGCTGTGTAGTTGCACAGCCGCCCTATGAGCGCAGTGATTCTAGCCCGAAGGGTACAGCCGGTCAATTAAATTATGCGTAGGGCAGTCTATTTTGTTGTTTCTGCAGCAGTGCTGACCGGCAAGGCACAAGAAGGGGCAGAAAGAGTAGAAAAAGGGGTAGAAAAGGCGGAGAATCTGAGGGGTGGTAATGCTGAGGGGGCAGCGTTCGAGACGAGGGCAGCTAAACTTCCCGTAAGAGTCGGGGCGCCTGGCTGCCGTCCGGTCTAGCCAGAGATAGCCTGAGCCGGCACAGCAACAGGCTGAGTGCGGATCATGTTTTCGAGTCGCTCTAACTCAGCAATCAGCCGGTTCTGGCGCACGCGCAATGTCTGGGCCTGCACGCCCTCATGCAGTCTAATCTCCTGGTTCATCCGGGTCAGCTCGCGGCGAACGAAAGCGATTTGTTGCTCTACTTGTTGTCTGTTCATGGGACCCTCCCTTGTATGCAAATTTTCGAACAGATGATATTGGCGGAATGTTAAGTTTTCGTAAATGGCCTGCGGTGTGCGCGTTAAGGACAAACATTCCTTTTCCCGTTAAAATGCTGTGACGGAGGGCTTATGTTGCCGGACCGAACGATTCGTTTTGATGTGTTGTGCTATGGCACGATCTCACTCGACAATACCGTGCGCGTGCCGTTTCTTCCCAATCCACGCCGGGATGTTCAGGTCATCCGTGAGCAATACCATCCCGCCGGCGAGGCCGTGAGCGTGGGGGTTGCATTGGCAGCTTGGGGCCTGGAAGTAGCGCTGATCGGTAATGTCATCGGTGAAGATGACTACGGCAATCAGATCATCACCACGTTGCACCATCACCCCGGCGTCGATTTGCGGTATGTGTCGCGCGAAGCCGGCGTGCGCACTCCCTTTCGGCGTGTGCTGGTCACACCCGATGGTGAACGTAGTGTGCTGGGCTATTGGTTTGACGATACGCCCAAAGTCCCGCTCACTGTTGATGTGATTCGACGTGCCCGGCTTCTCAGCGTCGATGTGTACGGGCGTGAGGAGCGCAATCGCGCTGCCCTATTGGCGCGCGACGCGGGCCGGCCGGTAGTGGCGGCAGACGTGGTCTGGCCAGATCACCCCATGCTCCAATGTGCCGGCGTGATCGTTAATTCGTACGACTTCACGATGGCGCAATTCCCCGGCGTGGATTTGCGCGAGCACATGTGGCGACTGCATCAGGCCGGCCAGGCGGTGATTATCACTACACTTGGCGAGAAGGGCTGTCTGGCCCTCGACCGCGACGGCAACTTCATGGAAAGTGCGGCCTTCGAGGTGCCCGTAATCGACACGACCAGCGCAGGCGAGGTGTTTAAAGCGGGTGTGATCTATGCCTATCTGCAAGGTTGGCCGATGACGCGCATGCTGCGCTTTGCGAATGCTGCCGCTGCGCTCAAGTGCAGCCACGAATCGTTGTTTCCGCCGTTGACGCTGAATGAAGTTCTGCGTCTGGCCGGCGAATCGAACGAATAACTCCATCCCTTGATTTCCCAATCACTCCTTACTCGTTACTCGTTACTCCTTACTCGTTACTCGTTACTCCTTACTCCTTACTCGTTACTCCTTACTCGTTACTCGTTACTCCTTACTCCTTACTCGTTACTCGTTACTCCTTACTCGTTACTCCTTACTCGTTACTCCTTACTCGTTACTCGTTACTCCTTACTCGTTACTCCTTACTGGTATGACTTCTATGAATCCTGTAACCACTATGATCACTCCAACACCTTTACACACAACCGGACAGCAACGCAAGCGTCGCTCCTGGGCTGAACCCTGGAAGATCAAAATGGTCGAGCCGATTCGTATGACGACGCGCGAGCATCGCGCGGCTGCGCTGGCAGAGGCCGGCTATAACACCTTCCTGCTCAAGTCTGAGGATGTGTACATTGACTTGCTGACCGATTCCGGCACCAGCGCTATGTCGGACTGGCAGTGGGCCGGCATGATGCTGGGCGACGAAGCTTATGCCGGCAGCCGCAACTTCTACAATCTTGAAGAGGCAGTCAGACAGTACTATGGCTATTCGCACGTTATTCCCACGCACCAGGGCCGGGGCGCCGAGCACATCCTGAGTCAGATCTGTATCCAGCCGGGCGACACGGTGCCTGGCAACATGTACTTCACTACCACGCGCTATCACCAGGAACATGCCGGCGGGGAATTTGTGGATGTCATCATCGATGAAGCCCACGACCCGACCAGTCTGCATCCCTTCAAGGGCAACGTTGATCTGGATAAGCTGGAGCATGTATTGAAGACGGCCCGGCGCGTGCCTTATCTCAGCCTTGCCGCCACCGTGAATATGGCCGGCGGGCAGCCCGTGAGCATGGAGAACGTGCGCGCCACACGCGCCCTGTGCGACCGATATGGCGTCCCGATCATGTTGGACGGTACACGCGCAGTCGAAAACGCTTATTTCATCCAGCAGCGCGAGCCTGGCTATCAGGACAAGAAGGTGGCCGATATCTTGCGTGAGATGTGCTCCTACACCGATGGGTGCACTATGAGCGGCAAGAAAGACCCGCTGGTCAATATCGGCGGCTGGCTGGCGCTGAACGATGCAGCGCTGGCCGACAAAGCGCGTAATCTGGTTGTGGTGTATGAAGGACTGCACACCTACGGCGGCATGGCCGGCCGCGATATGGAGGCCATGGCGCGCGGCATTGTTGAGTCGGTGCAGGATGACCACATCCGGGCGCGTGTCGGACAGGTGCAATACCTAGGTGAATTGCTAATCGACTGGGCAATCCCGGTTGTGCAGCCGATCGGTGGGCACGCGGTGTATCTGGATGCGCGCCGTTTCTATCCCGATATGCCGCAGATTAATTTCCCGGCCCAGACGCTGGCCGCCGAGTTGTACCTCGATTCCGGTGTGCGGGCCATGGAACGGGGCATCGTTTCAGCCGGCCGCAATAAACATACCGGTGACCACTACTACCCGAAGCTGGAACTGGTGCGCCTGACTATTCCCCGTCGGGTCTACACCCAAGCTCACATGGATGTGGTCGCCGAATCGGTCGATGCAGTGTACCGAAACCCTGACAAGCCCAAAGGCTTGAAGATGGTGTACGAGCCGGAGTACTTGCGCTTCTTCCAGGCGCGTTTCGAACCCATCCGCGAATGAACGCGAATGAACGCGAATGAACGCGAATGAACGCGAATGAACGCGAATGAACGCGAATGAACGCGAATGAACACGAATATACGCGAATATACGCGAATATACGCGAATAAGGAAGGTTTACGAATGAGAACGATTGAGCGCGAGCTATTGCTCAAGGATGAGGTGTACGCGATTGTTGGCGCGGCAATGGAAGTATCGAACGTGCTTGGCTCAGGATTTCTGGAAGCTGTGTATCAGGAGGCTTTGCACATTGAGCTGACCGCCAGAAATATCCCCTTTGTCGCCCAGCATGCTGTCAATATCTCCTACAAGGGCAGAATACTGAGGGCAACGTACATCCCCGACTTTATTTGCTACGACCAGGTTATCGTCGAGATCAAAGCACTGAAAGCGCTCACATCTGTCGAGGAGGCGCAACTGCTGAACTACCTCAAAGCGACCGGCAAGCCTGTGGGAGTGCTGATCAATTTCGGCGCGCCAAAGCTTGAGTGGAAACGAATGGTCATGACAAAAGCCCCCGAGTGACTGTCAACAAGCACACCTGAACGCGAATCAACTCTCCATTCGCGTTCATTCGCGTTTATTCGCGTTTATTCGCGTTTATTGGCGGTCCGTTCGCGCAGATACTCGCTGTACCACGCCACCATATTGGGTATACCCTCTTCGTAGGGTGTGTAGCGAAAGGCGGGGAATGCGGCAGCAAAGCGCGAGCCATCCATAAGTGTAGGCGTCTCGAATTCATACAGCAGCTCGAGCAATTCTTTTGCCCCTGGCACTGCGATGCCCAGCGCAGATAACATCAGCCGGCTGCGCACACCCATTTTCGGTTTGTGGCCGGCTGCTTGAAAAGCCATCTCAATAAAGCGCCGGCCGGTGATAGGTGCAGCGCCGGGCACATGCCAGGCCGGGTTGTCCTCTGCTTCCTGTGGCATGCTGCTTAACAACACACAAGCTGTTGCTGCGTCTTTCACATAGAGCAAGTCAAAGGGCACATCCAGTTTGCCGTACCAGAAAGCTTGTTTGTCTTGCAGGGCAGCTTCGGCGATGTCGGCAATGAAACTGTCGGTCACCATCGGGCCGTAGATACCTCCCAGCCGTGGGATGACGTAGCTCAGGCCATCACGCTCGCGCGCGTCGGCCAGCATTTTCTCCAGCGTGTTGCGCAAGATGCCCCGCTTGCTGGTTGCCAGATGTGGGTGATCTTCCGTGGCCGGCGACTGTTGTAGCGGGCCGTAGCCGTGAATGTTGGAGGGAAACACCAGCCGCGCGCCAGACACTTTAGCGCCGGCAATCAGATTTTCAGTCAGCGTGAACCAGTTTTCCCCACGCACGTGCACGCAGTTGTAGATCGCCGTTGCGCCGTCGCATAGATAGGTGACATGGTCGGCATCCAGGGCATCTGCGATTGCATACTCGGTATCTTCGGGCAAGATGCGCTGCGCTTTGTCTTCGTCGCGCACTACCGCCAGCGTGGGCTTATTGCGTTGTGTCAGCTCGTGTACGATAGCCGACCCGAGCGCACCGGTGGCGCCGAAGACGATATGCAACTCTTTCATGCACGGTATTTTATCGGCGCGCAGGGATCAGCGCGAACGCAGCAGCGCGCTAAACTGGCGCGACGTGGGCGCCGGCGACATGTCAGCAGCGTTGTCCAAGCGGCTATCGGGCAGAGGTGGAGCAGTATCTTCGTCGGCTACGGCAAACTGCAACAGGTATAGCCGGCGATACAACCCATCGCGCGCCAACAATTCATCGTGCGTGCCCAGCTCTACCAGCCGGCCTTTATCCAGCACGGCGATGCGATGCGCAATCTGCACTGTGCTCAACCGGTGCGCAATGATGATGGTAGTGCGGCCTTGCATCAGCCGGCCCAGTGCCTCCTGCACCAGCCCTTCGCTTTCGCTGTCCAGCGACGAAGTGGCTTCATCGAGCAACAACACGCGCGGGTTTTTCAGCACGGCCCGTGCGATGGCAATGCGCTGGCGCTGCCCACCGCTCAATTTGATCCCGCGCTCGCCTACCGGCGTGTCATAGCCTTGTGGCAGCGCCAGGACAAACTCGTGCGCGTTGGCGGCTTTAGCTGCCGCCATCATTTCCTGTTCGCTGGCATCCAACCGGCCATACAAAATGTTCTCGCGCACTGTCCCGCTGAACAGTACCGTCTCCTGCGGCACAATCCCGATATTGGCGCGTAGACTGGCGAGCGTGATGTTACGCAGGTCGATGCCATCCAGCTTCACTGCCCCGCTGGTCGGATCATAAAAGCGCGGGATCAGGTTAAAAAGGGTGGACTTGCCGGCCCCGCTTGGGCCGACCAGCGCAATGATCTCGCCGGGCGCAATGTCCAGATTGATATCTTGCACCACTTCCACGCCGGACTCATAGGCGAACGACACATGCTCGAAAGTGATTCGTCCCTCTGCAACCCCGATGGGTTTTGCGTTGGGTGTGTCGCACACGTCGCACGGCGTGTCGAGAATCTCGAACAAGCGTTGAGTGGCGCCCACCGCCTCTTGCAATTGTGAAAAGATTTGAGCCAAAACGCCGACGCTGCTGGCGATGATGCTGCCGTACAGCAAGAAAGCTACCAGCTCCCCAGCGCTTAGCCGGCCGGCCGAAACTTCCTGCGAGCCGAACCACAGGATCGCCAGCAAAGCAAAGAAGAACATCAACCCGATTAGCGGGCCGAATGTAGCGCGGATGGTAGCCAAGCGTAGCGCCGATTGAAAGGTGGCCCGCGCAGCAGCTTCGAAGCGCGACACCTCGTATGTCTCTCGCTCGAACGACTTGACTACCCGCACCCCGCTGATGGCTTCCTCGGCCACACTGCTCGACTCGGCCAGTTTGTCTTGCACCTGGCGCGATAGCGGGCGAATAGCGCGCCCATACAGCACAGCTATGAGTGTTGCAACCGGCAGCACGATCAGCACCACCAGTGTCAGCCGCCAGTTTACGATCAAAATCAACACCGCTGCCCCTACAATCGACAGGACATTCGAGAGGAGCGTGGCGACGTTGTTCACCAGCGTGGTGCGCACCACTGTCACGTCCGAGGACAACCGCGACACCAATTCTCCGGTGCGCCGGCTGGCGTAGAACGACAGCCCCAGGCTTTGCAGCCGCCGGTACACGTCGGCGCGCAGATCGAGCGTAACGCTTTCGCCGGCCCGGCTCAGCAGATACTGACTGACGATGTCTACGATGGCGCGCAGGACAAAGACTGCCACCAGCGCCAGCATGATCTCCGTCGGTGATAGGGGCAGCGCCGCGCCGGTTACCGCATTCACCAACTGACCACTGATCGATGGAAAAGCCAGAAAGAGGCCGCTGCTGATGACAAACAGCGCACTGGCGATGATCAGTAACCAGCGATATGGCGCAACATACCTGAACAGCCGGCGCATATCGTGGATGGCCGGCTGCGACATTCGTTTGCTCATGATCCAATACTCACTGCTCAACACGCCAGCCGGCGCTATGGGTTTGCACTATTCTCTTCTGGCATGTCAAATACCTGCTCGCATGTCAGGCATTTGGCTTTGCCCTTGCCGGCTTCCACCAGCAGCCCACCGTCGCCGGTGGGGCAGGTCATGGCAACGGGGCGATTCCAGGTGGTGAAGTCGCAGGTCGGGTAGTTTGCGCAGCCGTAGAACACACGTCGGCTTTTCCTCATGCGCTTCTCGACCAGCTTGCCCCCGCATTTGGGACAAGCCACCCCCGGCAGGCCGATTGGCTCCACGTAGCGGCACTGCGGAAAGTTCGAACAGCCGATAAAGCGGCCAAACCGGCCCTGTTTGTAAACCAGCCGGCTGCCGCAGCGCGGGCAATTCTCGCCGGTGTATTCCACCATCCGCTCGATCTGTGGGATCGTTTGCGCAGCCCGCGCCACCGTCTCCTTGAATGGGTCGTAGAAGGCGTGCAGCACCGGTCGCCAGTGACGCTCGCCGGTTTCGATGCTGTCCAGCTCGTCTTCGACCTGCGCCGTGAAGCCGATATCGATGTACTGTGGAAAGTTGTTCACCAACAGATCGTTCACTTGCAACCCCAGTTCGGTGGGGCGCAGTTGTTTGCCCTCGCGGGTGACGTAGTAGCGCGACTGAATGATGCCGAGGATCGTGGCATAGGTGCTGGGCCGGCCAATTCCGTACTCTTCCAGCGCCTTGATCAGGCTGGCCTCGGTGAAGCGTGGCGGCGGCTGAGTGAAATGTTGCGCAGGCAGCAATTGCAACAGATCCAGGCTTTCGTGCTCTGTCAGATCAGGTAATCGCCTGTCCGTTGTGCTATAGGCGTCACTGGTGCCGTTGCCGTTCGAGAAGCCGTTGGCGCTTGTGTCGCCCTCGTCCCGTCCCTCTTCATACACTTTTAGGAACCCGGGGAACTTGATGATAGATCCGCTGGCGCGGAAGAGATAGGTCGGCCTGCTTACCGCGTTGTCTTGTGTGGCCGGCGCGGCGCACACTGGCCGCGCTTCGATGTCTACAGAAGTGGCGTCATATATCGCGCCGGCCATCTGGCTGGCGACGAACCGTTTCCATACCAGGTCGTACAACCGGTACTGATCGCGCTCCAAATAATCTTTGATCTCTTCCGGCGCGCGGAAGACCGAGGTGGGGCGGATGGCTTCGTGCGCCTCTTGAGCGTTCTTGCTCCGCGACGTGTATTTGGGAGGCTGATCGGGCACAAACTCTGGCCCGTAGCGTTGCGCAATCAACTCGCGCGCTTCGGCCTGCGCCGAGGCGGCGACATTGGTCGAGTCGGTGCGCATGTAGGTGATCAATCCCACCGGCCCCTCACCCACATCAATCCCCTCGTACAACTGTTGTGCTGTGGCCATGGTGCGCCGGGCGTTAAAGCCCAGCTTGCGGCTGGCTTCCTGCTGCAAGGTGCTGGTGGTGAAAGGCGCTGCCGGCCGGCGCGCGCGATCCTTGCGATCCACCCGCGTCACGCTCCAGGTTGCCTCACGCAGTGCTTCGACAACGCGCTCTGTATCGGCCTGCGTTTTCAGGTCGGGGTCTGCGCCGTTCAGCTTGTACAGGCGGGCTACAAATTTCGTATTTTCGATCTTAGCGTTTGAATTTGACTGTGTGCCGGTGTCGTCCAGGTCCGACATTCTTCCGGCGCCATCCAGAGTTTGTTTGGCCAGTTCGGCTTCCAGCGTCCAGTATTCGACCGGCTGGAAGCTCTGGATCTGGCGTTCGCGCTCGCAGACCAGGCGCAATGCCACCGATTGCACCCGCCCAGCGCTCAGTCCCTTGCGCTGCATCTTGTCGCGCAGCAACGGGCTGAGGGTGTACCCAACTAGCCGATCCATGATGCGGCGAGCTTGCTGGGCATCCACCAGATTGCGATCCAGCTCGCGCGGATTGGCAAATGCTTCTTCGATCGCGTGCTGAGTAATCTCGTGAAATTCAACCCGCCGCACCGGTTTGCCGTCGATCTCTTTATCCAGTACATGTGTCAAGTGCCACGAGATGGCCTCGCCTTCGCGGTCGGGGTCGGTGGCCAGCCAGACTTCGCTGGCATTCCTGGCAACCGCCTTCAATTCCTTGACGACTGCTTTCTTATCCACCGGCACGACGTAGCGTGGCTCAAAATCCGCCATCACGTCTACCCCCAGGCGGTTCTTCGGCAAGTCGCGGATGTGCCCGATGGAGGCGTGTACATGGAACTTGCGCCCCAGAAACTTGCCGATGGTGCGCGCTTTGGTCGGCGATTCGACGATGACCAGCGGAAACTGGCGCGCCTGGGATTTTGTGTTGCCATTGGGTGATTTGCTGGCGGGGGCTTTTGTGCGCACCACGCGATCGGGCGGCGTCACGCCCTCGTGGGCTGGCGTACGCCCCATCTTATAGACTTTTGGGTTGCCGCAGTTGGAGCATGTACCTACCGAAGCCGGTGCGCCATTAGCAAAGAAAATGGGTTGCGGGTCCAGCAGCACATGCTTCCCCCGGCATTTGAAACAAAAGGCTTCCATTCGGGCGCTGATAATACACCACAAGCTATGCCGGCCGGCCTGCGCCGTGTTGACGTAGCACTTGCATGATTTCTTTCTGAAATCTCTCGGCGCTGAACTTTTCGGCGTGTAACCGAATCCCGGCTGGGTCAAACGGTATGTGCTGGAACGTGGACAGCGCTATGGCAAGAGAGTCGGGGGTGGGTTCGCGAAAAAGCAGGCCGGTGACGCCCTCTATGACGGTATCGAGTGCGCCTCCGCCGGCGTAGGCGATGACCGGTTTGCCGCACGCCATGGCCTGAATGGGCGCGATGCCGAAGTCTTCCAGGCCGGGGAAAATGAAGGCCCGGCAGCCGGCCAGCAATCCGGAGAGCGTGCTGTCATCGACGCGTCCGAGCAGACGCACAGTTGGGCCGGCCATGCGCTCCAGGCGTGGCCGATCGCGCCCATCGCCGGCGATCCAGAGTGGCAGTCCCAGCCGATTGCAGGCTTCAATTGCCAGATCAATGCGCTTATAGGGCAACAAGCGTGAGACGATCAGAAAGTAGTCGTTGCTGACGTAGGAGACGGCGTAGCGATTGACCCGTACCGGCGGGTAAATAATGATGGAGTCGCGCCCATAGCAGGTCTGAATGCGCTGCTGCACCTCGCGCGAGATGGCGATGAAGCGCGTCACGCGTCGGGCAGCCCGGCGTTCCCAGGCCCGCAAGACAGCATTGAGCGCCGGCAGGATAGCTTTGGCCGGCGCAGGAATATGCTCTCTCTTCGCATAGGCATAGAAGTCAAAGGTAAACCGGGTCGGTGTTAAGCAATAACACACATGGCGAGTTCGCGCACCGATCCGAACGCCAATGCAAAACGCGCTCTTATTGCTCAACACCAGATCATATTGATCGGGGATGCGCATAGCAGCAAACGTGGCTGCAAACAGCGGCATATAAGGCTGATGCATCCGGTGCACACGCGGCAGTCGATCCATCCACGAGCTGCGAATATCCCAGGCGCGCCACTCAGCCGGCATTCGCGCCCGATCATAGATGCTGGTATACACCGGCGCATCGGGGAACATAGTGTGCAGCTCGACCAGCACGTCCTCTGCGCCGCCAAGTTGGTTAAGCCAGTCGTGTATCAGTGCAATCGCCATCCGATTCGCCATGCAGTGTAGCAGACAGGCACCCTGCCCGCCGCGAGGACGCGGCGCGAGAGCGGAGCGGGGGGCGCAGTGCGCGGGATGTGGCGGAGAGCAGAGTGTAGCAGACAGGCACCCTGCCCGCCGCGAGGACGCGGCGCGAGAGCAAAGCGGGGGGCGCGGTGCGCGGGATGTGGCGGAGAGCAGAGCTGGGGGCGCGCCGCCAGAGCGCACTGCCAACGCTCGCCGGCTTGGTCCGCGAGGCCGGCGACTGGGTGTAGTGGCAATCTGTCAGGTAGCTAGCCCCCAAATCTGGGGATCCAATTCCACTGGCTCAATCAGTTAAGATGGCCCTATGTCTATGGATGAACAACGATTGCGGGCGCTTCTTGAATCCGTGCGAGCCAATACGACAACTGTGGATGCGGCCATTCACGAACTGCGGCATTTGCCGTTCGAGACGATCGGGGACTTTGCTCGCCTCGACCACCACCGCGCGCTGCGTCGGGGTTTCCCAGAAGTTATTCTTGCCCAGGGTAAGACGCCTGAGCAGGTCGCGCAGATTTTTGGCCGGCTGGCCGAACGCAGCAACCGCGTGCTGGCGACGCGCGTCAGCGTTGAGATGTACGCCGCCATACGCGACCGGCTGCCAGAGGCAATCTATCACCCGCTGGCGCGCCTGCTCTACCTTGATCGCTCTGCCACCCAAAACCGACTGGATGGCATTGTAGTTGCCAGCGCCGGCACAGCCGATATGCCTGTTGCCGAGGAAGCAGCCATCACCGCCGAGCTGACCGGCAGCCGCGTCGAGCGCATCTATGATGTCGGAGTTGCCGGTCTGCATCGTTTGCTCGATCAGGCCGAGGCGTTGCAACGGGCCAGGGTGATTGTGGTCGTGGCCGGCATGGAAGGCGCGTTGGCCAGCGTTGTGGCCGGCCTGGTGGCGGCGCCGGTCATTGCTGTGCCAACCAGCGTGGGCTACGGCGCTAATTTTGGCGGTCTTTCAGCGCTTCTGACTATGCTCAACAGTTGCGCGAATGGCGTTGCAGTCGTCAACATCGACAATGGTTTTGGGGCCGGCTACTTGGCCGGTGTCATCAACCATCTCGGCCGGACAACAGACGGTGCATGACAGAAGCTGTTCTGACTGACTTCAGATTACTTCTGCCGTGTCATACTCTGTCACCATGAAAATCGCTTACTGTGACTGTTTCTCTGGCATTAGCGGCGATATGTTCTTGGGCGCGTTGATAGATGCCGGCCTGCCGGTCGACGCGCTCAATGCGCAGATTGCACGGCTAAATATGCCAGAGCAGCCCTACGTGCGTGCGTCCACGGTAATGAAAGGCCCTTTGCGCGCCACCTTTGCCCAAGTGCTTGAAGCCCACGATGCCCACCACGTTTACGACCATCAGCATGCTCATCCTCATGAACATGACCATGACCATGACCATGATCACCATCACGGTCATGACCAACATCATGACCACAGCGCGGTGCATGCTCACATGCACAGGCATTCGCGCAACTTGACCAGCATCGCGCAGCTTATCGAAGCGAGCGATCTGTCTGCGCGGGTAAAGCAAACGGCACTGGCCATCTTTGGCAGGCTCGCGCAAGCCGAGGCCGGCGTGCATGGAACCTCGATCGAGGCAGTGCATTTCCACGAAGTCGGCGCAGTCGATTCGATTGTGGATATTGTGGGCGCAGCCATCGGGCTGGAACATCTGGGGATTGATCGCCTATTTGCGTCGGCATTGCCGATGGTCAACGGGCAGGTGAACACGCAGCACGGCTTGCTGCCCTTGCCGGCCCCGGCCACGCTGGCGCTGCTGGCTTCGGCTAATGCGCCGGTTGTGCCGTCCGAGGCGCGCGTCGAGCTGGTCACACCCACCGGCGCAGCCATTCTCGCCACGCTGGCGACGTTTGAGCAGCCGGCCATGTCCATCACCCAAGTAGGCATCGGGGCGGGGCGGCGCGAGATGCCCTGGCCCAACGTCATGCGTCTGATCGTCGGCCAGGCCGGGCCGGAGACGGGCGGTGGGCTGGTGCAGATCGAGACCAACATCGACGACATGAATCCGCAGGTGTTTGGCTTTGTGATGCAGCGTCTGTTTGCTGCCGGCGCGCTCGATGTGTTCTTTGCGCCCATTCACATGAAGAAAGATCGCCCCGGTACCCTGGTGGGTGTGATTGCCCGCCGCGCCGATGAGCCGGCTCTTGCCCGCATCCTGCTCGAAGAAACCAGCACATTGGGTGTGCGCGTGCTGTCCATCGAGCATCGCCACGAGGCGCAGCGCGAAATGCGCTTGGCCCGCACAGAATATGGCGATGTGCCGGTGAAGATCAAGTTGCTGGACGGCGCGATTGCTGGCGCCAGTCCGGAATACGATGTGTGCGCGCGCCTGGCTGCCGAGCAGGGTGTGCCGGTACGGCGTGTTATCGAGGCTGCCCTTGCGGCATGTCGGCTGACATGAAAGCCAACCGCGCGATACAAATAAAAAAGGAGTAACACAGCATGGAGACCCAACCCGCTTATCTCAATCCAGACCTGCCCGCCGAGGCGCGCGCTGAAGATTTGATCTCGCGCATGACGCTGGAGGAGAAGGCCGGCCAGATGATGCACGCCGCCCCAGGCATCCCTCGCCTGGGCATCCCGGAGTACGACTGGTGGAACGAGTGTCTGCACGGGGTAGGGCGGGCCGGCATTGCCACCGTCTTCCCTCAGGCGATTGGCCTGGCTGCTACCTGGAACAAACAACTGTTGTTTCGGGTGGCGACGGCCATTTCAGATGAAGCGCGCGCCAAGCATCATGATGCGCTGCGACAAGGCAATCGCGGCACCTACTACGGCCTCACGTTTTGGTCGCCTAACATCAACATCTTCCGCGACCCGCGCTGGGGGCGCGGCCAGGAAACCTATGGCGAGGATCCCTATTTGACCGCCCGTATGGGGGTGATGTTTGTAAAAGGCTTGCAGGGCGATGACCGACACTACCTGAAACTGGCGGCCACGCCCAAGCACTATGCCGTGCACAGCGGGCCTGAGGCGTTACGCCACGAGTTCGACGCGCGCGTAAGCGCGCGAGACCTGCGCGAAACCTATCTGCCGCATTTCAAAGCAGCCATCGTCGAGGCCGGCGCTGTGTCGATCATGGGTGCGTATAACCGCACCAATGGCGAGGCATGCAACGCCAGCCCGACCTTGCTGCAAAAAATCCTGCGCGACGAGTGGGGATTCCAGGGCTATGTGGTGTCGGACTGTGGCGCGATCGGTGACATTTACCGGCACCACAAGATAGCCGGCACTGCCGAAGAGGCTTCGGCGCTGGCAGTGAAAGCCGGCTGTGATCTGGAGTGTGGGGCTACCTATAGCGCCCTGCCTGATGCTGTGAGGCAGGGCTTACTCACAGAGGCCGACCTCGACCGCTCGTTGCGCCGGCTGTTCACAGCGCGTATGCGGCTGGGCATGTTCGATCCACCTGAGCGCGTGCCGTATGCGCGTATCTCCATCGAGGTCAACGATTGTCCCGAACATCGCCAACTGGCGCTAGAGGTCGCGCGCCAGTCGATGGTGCTGCTCAAGAACGCCGATGGATTTCTACCGCTGGATAAAGCCGGCCTGAAGCGCGTCGCCGTCATCGGCCCAAACGCGAATGACCCGCTGGTTCTGCTGGGTAACTACAACGGCACACCGTCCAGTTCTGTGACGCCCTTTGAGGGGATTCGCGCCGCGCTGCCCGGTGCACACGTGGCTTACACCAAAGGCTGTACGATCGCCGGCAAATCCACAGCCGGCTTTGCCGAAGCAGTCGAACTGGCGCGCAACGCTGACCTGGCGGTGGTATGCCTGGGCTTGTCACAACAAATGGAGGGTGAAGAGGGGCAAGAGGAAGGCGTAGAGGCCGGCGCGCGCAGCTTCGGTGACCGCGACACACTTGACCTGCCCGGCGTTCAGGAAGATTTGCTCAAGGCTGTGCACGCTACCGGCACGCCGGTTGTGCTGGTGTTGTTGAACGGCAGCGCCATCGCCGTGAACTGGGCCGATCAGCACCTACCGGCTATCCTCGAAGCCTGGTATCCCGGACAAGCCGGCGGAACAGCGATTGCCGACGTGCTGTTTGGTGACTACAACCCGGCCGGGCGTCTGCCGGTGACGTTCTACAGGTCTGTGGCCGACCTGCCCCCCTTCGAGGACTATCGCATGGAGGGGCGCACGTATCGCTACTTCACCGGCCAGCCGTTGTATGCCTTTGGGCATGGTCTGAGCTACACCACGTTCACCTACAGCAATCTGCGCCTAAGCGCCGAAACAATTCGGGCCGGCGAATCTCTGACAATTTCTGTCGATGTCACCAACACCGGCTCGCGCGCCGGAGACGAAGTGGCCCAGCTCTACGTGAGCGATGTGGCCGGTTCCACCCCGCGTCCGATTCGGTTCCTGGCCGGTTTCGAGCGCGTCACGCTTCAGCCGGGCCAAACCAAAACGGTGACGTTTACGGTGTTGTCCGATCAGCTCGGCATGGTGAACGACCGCGATGAATGGGTGATCGAGCCGGGTGAATTTAAGATTGGCGTGGGCGGCAGCCAGGTTGCGGCATTGCAGGCCGGCTTCAAGGTTGTCTAGCGCGGGTTCAGCAAGCTAAGACAACGCGCTCCATCTTCAGGGCGCGTTACATCGGGCCAGATTGGTGGTAGCGCAAGACCTCGCGGATGTCAAAAGCCCGCGAGGTCTTCAAATACCCGTTTCACCTTGTCCAGCGCAGCCTGCTCGCTGGTGGAGGGATAGAACTCCAGCCCGATCAGCCCCTGGCCGTCCGCATCATAGTTCAGCGCATGTAGGGCGCGGGCGATGTTGATAAAGTTGATCTCGCCCGTGCCCGGCTCCTGGCGGGTGGGCACATCGCCGATATGCACACTGTCGTACAGGCCGGCATAATCATGCAGCCCCTGGATCAGGTTGCCGGCTGTGCGCTGTTGGTGGAAGCAGTCAAACGTCATACGTAGTTGCGGGTGATTGATCCGCCGGATTACATCGGCGGCCAGCTCGTGTGTGTGCACGGTGATCGGCCCGTGCAAGTGATACGTGTTGAGCGCCTCGAACCAGACGATGATCGGCGTCTTCTCAACCAGCGCCATCACGCGCGCAACGCCATCGAGCAGGTTGGCGTACTTTTGCTCGGGTGTGTAATCGCGTGTGGGCCGGCGCACCCAGCTGTCGGCGTCGATCTGTTCGCTGAACATGAACAGATGCTTCACGCCCCAGCGTTGCGCATGTTCCAGCGATTCGGCCCAGGCGTCTAGGCAACGCGCATGGTCGCCGGCGTCGGTGAGCGAGCCGGCCATTTCGTCGAAGGTGGAATTGATGACGCAGCCGGCCTGCCGACACGCGTCGGCCAGCTCGTCCATCTGCGTCCCTTTGCTGCGCCACATCCACACATCAATCGCATGAATGCCCAGTTCGGCAAACCGCGCTGCTCGTTCGGGCAGCGACACGTCTTGAAACCAAAAATCTGCGTAACCGGTGTAGATCATGTTGATTCTCGATTTTGGATGTAAGGTTTGGGATTCCTCATCTGACGCCTCATCGCACGCTACTCAGCACTCCCCACCCATCATTCAAATCAACAACTCGCCCCCGTCCACCTCAATCGCCTGACCGGTGACGAAAGCGGCATCGGCCGAGGCAAGGAAAGCTACGACGCCGGCCACGTCTTCCACGCTTCCCAGCCGTTTCATCGGGATCGATTCAGCCTTATTTTTGATGTGCGTCCCCGGCGGCCAGCCCTCATGGGCGCAAACGTCGTGATCGACTTTCAACACCATGTCTGTCATGATCGTGCCAGGACAGACAGCGTTAACCGTGACGTTATAAGGGGCCAGGTCCATGGCGCTGGCGCGGGTCAGGCCGATGACGGCGGCTTTGGTGCTGCAATAAGCCAGGCTGTTCTTGAAGCCGGTGCGCCCGGCGATGCTGCTCATGTTGATGATTCGCCCGCGCCGCTGGCGCTTCATCACCGGCGCCACTGCCTGTGTGCATACGAACACGCCGGTGTAGTTCACCTCCAGCATGAACTGCCATTCTTGCATGGTCAGGTCTTCCATCGCCGTGCCACGATACACGCCGGCGTTGTTGACCCAAATATCGATGTGGCCGAACTCGTCCAGGATCTGACTCACGGTCTGCTGGATTGCGTCTCGATCGGACACGCTGGCGTCAACCGCCAGGGTCTGCACGCAGTATTCCTGGTGCAGGCGGGTGGCAATCTGCTCGCACTTGTCGCATTGCAGGTCGATGATGACGACGCATGCGCCCTCTTGGGCAAAACGGCGGGCGAAGCCTTCGCCAAGGCCCTGCGCGCCGCCGGTGATGACGGCAACATGGCCCTCGAAACGATAACAATGTGGATGGTTGTCTGGTCGCTGCATGGCGCGATTCTACTCAAACAGAGCGGCGATCTTCTCGAGCCGGCCTGGATGGGTGTCGCGCTGTTCCAGCGCAATTACAAGCGCCGCGCCGGAATCTGGAAGCGGCGTTTGCATGATCAGCCAGCCGACGTATTGATTGTTGCCGGACTGCGCGAAGTGAATGACTGGCCGTTTGAGATGGATGGTAGATTTTGCATGTGCATGCTGCGTGGAACTGTTGCTTGCCTTTGGCAGAGGCGCGGTGTGTGCGCGCAAGGTAGGGGTGACAGGCCGGCCAGCAATCAGCCCGGCTACAGTCACTGCCACGCGCAGGGGCGTGACACGCAATGTTCCTTGGCCGATCGTCTCGCTGTACGTGCCGCTTGCAGGGTATGGCGTGTGGGTGTTGTCCAGTTCGAACGGCACGGGGCGCCCCAGCTCGAATCGGTCGAGTGGGTCCCAAAGCGGTGTGTTTGTAAGCGGCGAGCCGGCAGCAATTTGATACAGCCACTGCAAGAGCGGCCCAGGTTGATACAACCCCTGTGTCGCACGATTCAACAATGGCGCTCGCACATCGGCCCGCACAGTGTCCCAGTCCTCATCGAGTCGGTTGGGATCAAATGATGGCGCACTTGCCAGCGCCAGCACTTGGCCGGTCTGCCAGTCGATCAAGATGCCGGCGCCGGCCAGTGTGTGGGTCGGGTGTGTTGCTGTGGTGGCGTTTACCAGTCCGCGTTGCAGCTTCACTTGCAGCTCAGGCGCGATTGTGGTTGTGAAAGCAGCGCCGATTTGCGGGCGATGCAATAACCGGTCGAGTGGTGTTAGTGTTCCGCGCAGGATTGCATCGGCGTATGTCTCCAGTCCGCCGGTTCCGTGCCGCCAGCTCGCGTAGCCAATCACCGGCGCAGTTTCGGAATAAGGATAGTGGCGCGTGTGAGGGGTGTCGAAGCGCGGGGGGATGCTGTGATCTGCCGGCGCAGAATAGGCCAGGGTCGAACCGTCGCGCGCCAGGATCGGCCCGCGCCGAATGGCGCGCTCGGCGTCGACGAGCCTTGGGTTGTCTTTGCGCGCAGTCAGCTCGGCTGAGCGGGCAGCGCCCCAGTAGCCGGCCGTAGCGCTGAGCAAAAGAATCAGCGTGGCGCTGAATTGGATGGCACGATGGGTTGCCATGCGTTGGGCCGGGGATGGGCCAAAGGCGCCGGCGATGTGAAAACTCGCCGCCCGGCTTGCCGAGCGGTCACTCATGTTGACCGGCGTGCTCTGACCTTGGTCGTCGCTAAGCCGGATCAACAACCCGACTGAGATGAAGCTGACCAACAGCGAACTGCCTCCATAGCTGATGAAGGGCAATGTCACGCCGGTGAGTGGCAGCACACCGAGGTTGCCGCCAATGATAACGAACACTTGAGCCATGAGCGAAGCGGATAATCCGCCGGCCAGCAACATGGCATAGCTTGAGTTGGCGTGTTGTGCCACGCGCCAGCCGCGCAGAATCAACACCCCAAACATGATGAACAACCCGATCGCGCCCAGCAGTCCCATCTCTTCACTGATGGCGGCAAATGGAAAGTCGGTGTGCACGGCCGGCACGTAGTCTGGCCGGCCCTGCCCGATGCCCTGGCCGAACACCGACCCGCTAGCTACGGCGATCAACGACTGCACGATTTGGAACGAGCGGTTCTGCGGGTCGCTCCAGGGGTTTAGCCAGATATCCACCCGTTGCGCTACGCGCGACGACAGCGCGTAGCCGGCCAGTCCGGCAACTATCAACGCCACCATGCCCACCAAGGGGAGCGCAGCCTGTCCCGTTGCCAGGTACAGCATCGACGCAAATGTGATCAGCAGCAGCGCGGCAGCGCCCAGGTCTTGCTGTGTGGCCAGTAATACGATTGCGATCAGCCACATTACAACAGATGGCGCAGCCGACACGATCTGCGCGCGCGTAATGCGCCGGCCGCCGGCTGAATCAACGGGCGATGTGTCTTGTGCTGCGCTGAACGAAGCGGTGACTGTGCGCTCGCTGAAGAAGGCTGCCACGAACGCAATCATGAGCAGGCGCAAGATTTCGGAGGGCTGCACAAACAAGCCGGCCAGACTCAGCCAGAGGCGCGCGCCCTCACCGGCCGGGTTGACGCCGAGGAACACCGTGGCGCCCAACAGGCCGAGCGCCAGAATGAGCCAGGTATATTTGAAGCGTCGCAGCCAGCGCAGCTTGTCGCGCCGAGAGGCAACTGCCAGCATAGCCATCACGGCCACGGCCAGCCACGCGCTTTGCCGGCCCACAAAATTGGGCGCCACCCGGCCAATCACCAGCAGCCCCCAGCCGGCCAGCATCATAGCTGCCGGCAACAACAGCGCATCGCGCGCCGGCGCAACGCGATCGAGCCACAATCGCCCGCCCACGGCGCACACAATCCATGTGGCCGTCGCAGGCAACAGGACTGCAACCGAGTAGCCCTGTGCAAGCAGCGACAGCGTCCCGCTTGCGTGAAAGATCAGCGCCGCTGCGAGCAACACAGTTTCAGCACGGCGCGGGTTCGACACGATCACGCACCCTTGGCCGGCGCAGCCAGACGCTTGAGAATCGCCTCTCTCACGCGCTGCTCGACCACATCGGGCGGAGCGCTGGCATCAATCACCTGCCAGCGTTGTGGCTCTTCGGCGGCCAGCGCCAGATAGCCGGCTCGCACCCGCTCATGGAACGCCAGAGGCTCTGCGTCCAGTCGGTTCATTCCTGCTAGATCACTGGCCCGCCGTTGTAGGCCAGCGCGTGGATGGATATCCAGGCATAGGGTGAGATCGGGCTTGATGCTGAAGGTTGCAAAATCGAGCAAGATGCGCAACGTGCCGAGATCTAGCCCGCGCCCATAGCCCTGATAGGCCAGTGTACTGTCGGCGAAGCGGTCGCAAATCACGATGCCGCCGCGCGCCAGATGTGGCCTCACTTTCTCGGCCATCATCTGTGCCCGCGATGCGCAAAACAACAGCATCTCGGCGCGCGCGTCGAGGTGTGTGTGCGCGCGATCCATCAAAATGGCGCGCACGCGGTCGCCGATCTCCGTTCCGCCCGGCTCGCGCATAGCCAGCACGTCATGACCGAGAGAGGCCAGCCATTCTGTGACGCGGCGGGCCTGGGTCGTCTTGCCACTGCCATCTGGGCCTTCGAAGGTGATGAACATCCCTTGATTTGCGATGTTGGACTTGGCGGATGATGGTCAATCGCGGAATATGCGTACGCGCCGGTAAGGCTCTTTGCCATAGGAGTGCGAGACCAGGTTGGCCGCGCGCGCCATCTCGTGTTGCTGCCGGCGGATAAAAGCGTTCTGCGGCGATAAATCAACCATGCGCTCGCCGGCCAGCACACGCCTGACAGCGCTCTCTGATTCCTCAATTGCGGCTTCGTAGGGCGTCGATTCCGCAGAGCTGAGGCTGAACAGGTCGGCCAGACAATTTTCCATCTGTGTGAGCGAATTCGAGCGCAATACATAGATCGGGATATTCAGATGCTCTGCTTCGGAGATGATCTTGGGTCGTTGACGGTAGTACGCCTTAGCTGTGATTAGCACATCGGCGTCTTCCAGGCTGTCCACGATCTCGGCCGGCACCCCCAGTTGCCGCACAGATTGGGCCAGCCGGTTGCGCGGGATACCGAAAGCGTACAACTGCATGGTTTTGCCATGCAGCCGGGCCGGCAGTTCGCTCTGTGCGCTTTGCTCGGGCTGGGGCATTGTGTCTGCGCTGGTGTGCATGCGCACGGCCGGCTGTGCTATGGAGGCAGCCGGCGCAGCCGGCACACCATACTCTGTGCGGGCAGCCTGTGCAAACTGGCGCTGTGGCGAGCGCGGCGTCTGTGAATCGGACAGCGTATCCGCTCGCGTCACTCGCACCTTTTCGATCTTAATCTCTCCGCCGTCATAGTAGCGCAGTTCGGCCATTGGCGGCTTGCCACGCAGCAGCGAGTCCACTGCCTGCCCGACGTCGGGATGCACTAGTAGCTTGTGTCGATCCTGAATCTCGATCAGAACGTCGAAAGTCGGCGGCGCGCGGCGTTCAAGCACGGTCTTCTGCGTACCGCGCCGGCGCGCTTCCTCGTCAGACAAGGTCACGCTTTCGATGCCGCCGATCAGATCGCTGAGCGTGGGGTTGGCCATGAGATTTTCGAGCGTCTGCCCATGCGCGGTGCCAATCAGTTGCACGCCGCGCTCGGCGATGGTACGGGCGGCCTCGGCTTCGGCAGCGCGACCGATCTCATCGATGACGATGACCTGCGGATTGTGATTTTCGACTGCTTCGATCATCACTTCGTGTTGTAGGTTGGGGGTGGCGACTTGCATCCGGCGCGCCCGGCCTACCGCCGGGTGCGGGATGTCGCCATCGCCGCCAATCTCGTTCGAAGTGTCTACAATCACCACGCGCCGGCTTTCTGCCAGTACGCGGGCTGCTTCGCGCAGCATGGTGGTTTTGCCGACGCCCGGCCGGCCAAGCAGCAGAATGCTCTTGCCCGATGTGATGATGTCCTCGATAATCCCCAGCGTGCCGTACACCGCGCGCCCTACGCGACATGTCAGCCCGACCACCACACTGCGCCGATTCTTGATCGCCGAGATGCGGTGCAATGTGCGGGCAATGCCGGCCCGATTATCTGCGTCGAACTCGCTGATGCGGCTCAGCACATATTCAATGTCTGCCGCGGCAATTTCCTCATTGCGCAGAATCTGCTCGCCGGCATGTTCTCCGGCATAGCGCGACTCGGGCGGGCGCCCCAAATCCATCACTACTTCAATCAGTTCATTGAACCGCTCGATCCGTTTCAGTGAATCCACAATTGAAGGCGGCAGCACGTCGAAAAGGGCGTCCAGGTTATCGGTTATTCGGATTTCTTGCATACGTGTATGCGCATGATTTGGGTCGCATCGTGTACGCGCAGACGGCATCTGCCTGATGCGCGTTTGGCTTGCTGTGCGCTACCCCGCCCGAAGCGGCTTTTGCGTCTAGGCTCCACACTGGCTGCTTCACAGTCGCAGTCGTGTGCTTGATCATCAGAATGTTCGACGCGACGTGAACGAATCCCAGCCTGTCGAGTGCCGGCAACAACCAGCTCTGGTAGCTGGGCACGGTGCAGTAGATGGGGCGGCGGCTGACTCGTCCGCCCAGGTAAGCCAGCGAGTGCCGCAACGCTGCTTCTGCCTGATCTTCTGCGGATGGATGAAACAGCATTTGCAACCCGTAGCCGCGGCGGCCGCGCCGGATTGTCACGTTGCCGATCAACTCTCCTTTGCTGAACAGGCTGAATCCATAATCGATGCGATGCGTCAGTCGGGTCAGGTCGGAGGTGGCCTCTGCGCGTTGCATCAGTTTTGGCACTGTGCGCAGCGCCAGCAACCGGATCAGCGGCTCGTCGCTGTCTTGTTGGGGCCGCAAGCCGGGCACGTTTGTCGGGGCTGTGTTGAGCTTTTCAGATACGCGCGGCAGTTTCAACACATCTTGATGAATGAGGGGGGTGAAGCCGGCGCTGCGTAACGCGTCGGCCTCGCAGATTCGATCCGAGCTGTCGTTGTCCGGCGCCTCAGCGATGACGTGTACGGCGCCGCGTTCGGCTGCGTAATTGACCAGGGCCTCTGCCAGATTGACCCATGCGGCGGCCATATCTTCAGTGCGCGGGATCGGCGCCATGTATACCAACGCAGCATAGCGTGATCTGGTCCCGTGGTGCGCTTCGCCGGGGGTAGCTTCGTTGTGAAGCGCATCTGCAGGGTCACTCAATAGTTGCACCAGCCCAAATGCTTCTGCGGCGTGATCGTGACTGCGCTGCACCAGAACGGCGCGATTGTCAATGCCGCCGGCAGCGTACGAGCGAATCGCCTCGCGTAGTGGCGAGAGTCCATCGACAGCGGCCAGTTGGTAGGCCAGCGCGCGCCCCAGCGGGCTGAGCCGCTGCACCACACTGACATCGCGAATGTCGAACGCACGAACCATCGTCACAACTCACAACTCACAACTCACAACTCACAACTCAGTGATCCCCGTTTGCAGGCACGCAGAAACAGCGCATGCATCCGCGAATCGTGGGTCAGTTCAGGATGGAATGAGGTTGCCAGCAGGTTGTCCTGCCGCGCGGCCACAATCGTTCCATCATCAAGTGTGCACAACACCTGTACGGTCTGGCCCACGCTTTCGATGATCGGCGCACGGATGAACACCCCGGGAAATGGGCCATCGGCTAGGTCAGGGATGTTCAGATCGCAGGTGAAGGAATCGATCTGGCGACCGAACGCATTACGCTTGACCTTCACATCCATCAGCCCCAGAGTGACTTGATTGCGGCCTACATCTTTTGCGAGGAAGATCAGGCCGGCGCATGTGCCCCACATGGGCCGGCCGCTCTGCGCGAATGCGCGCAGCGGCTCGACCAGTCCGAACTGTTTGGCGAGCTTGCCGAAGGTTGTGCTTTCGCCGCCCGGCATGATGAGTCCGTCCAGGCCCTCCAGATCGCGCGGCAACCGCACCTCAATCGGTTCTGCGCCCAGTCGCGCCAGCATGTGCTCATGTTCGATAAAGTCGCCTTGCAGCGCCAGTACGCCGATTTTCATGTGAGTGGTGAGTGGTGAGTATTGAGTATTGAGTATTGAGTATTGAGTATTGAGCAGTGAGTATTGAGCAGTGAGTACTGAGCAATGAGTACTGAGCAGTGAGTACTGAGCAGTGAGTAGTGCGTTGTCGGTGGCCAGGGTCGATCTGGCCACTGACTACTGACTATCTACTGACTATTGAATACTGACTACTCTGTGCTACCAGCCTCGCCCGGCGATGCGCTCGACTTCGGGCATGGCGCTGACGTTGATGCCGACCATTGGCTCGCCCAGGTTCTTGCTCACCTCTGCAACGATCTTCCAGTCGTTATAGTGAGTGGTGGCTTCGACGATAGCTTTGGCGCGCGCAGCGGGATCGCCGCTCTTGAAGATGCCGCTGCCGACAAAGACGCCATCCACGCCAATGTGCATCATCAAGGCGGCGTCGGCCGGCGTGGCAATGCCGCCGGCGGCGAACAGCACAACCGGCAGCCGGCCCAGGTCGGCGGTCTCTTCGACCAACGCATAGGGCGCTTGGATCTCTTTGGCATAAGCGAACAACTCGTCGCGCCGCATAGTCTTCAGCCGGCGAATCTCGCCGAGGATGGCGCGGGCGTGGCGCACGGCCTCAACCACATCGCCTGTGCCGGCTTCGCCCTTCGAGCGAATCATGGCCGCGCCTTCAGAGATGCGCCGCAGTGCCTCGCCCAGGTTGCGCGCCCCGCACACGAACGGCACGCCAAAATCGCGCTTGTCCACATGGTGTTCTTCGTCAGCCGGCGTCAGCACTTCGCTTTCGTCAATGTAGTCGATGCCAATTGCCTCAAGGATGCGCGCCTCGGCGAAATGACCAATGCGGCACTTGGCCATCACCGGGATGGTAACGCGCTCCATGATGCTCAGGATCAATGCCGGGTCGCTCATGCGAGCCACGCCGCCCTGCTTGCGGATGTCGGCCGGCACGCGCTCCAGCGCCATCACCGAGCAAGCTCCGGCTTCTTCAGCGATCACCGCGTGCTCAGGCGTCACCACATCCATGATGACGCCCCCTTTCAGCATTTGTGCCAGTCCGCGCTTCAGTTCATCGGTGCCAACCCGCCGGCCATGCGCGCTCGTGGGCTGGCCGTTGACGCCGGCGCCGTGGTGGGGCGCATTTGCTGTGCCATTCCCGCTACCGTTTTGCTTGATGCTGCTCATCTTCGCTGACTCCTTACTTATGCAATCGTGTTCGCCAACCTTGGCTAGGTCGGACGATTCAAACAATCTATTCGCCTAAAAATGATTCTACCATCCGCATGTCCCAAACCGACGCTTAATCCAAAACAGGGTCACACGCGTCTTGTGTGTATGCGGTACACTTTTCTACGCTATGCCCAAAGAAACCATGACCCCCAGAGAGCGTTGGCTGGCCGTTTTGAGGCGCGAAAAGCCCGACCGCGTGCCGATGGACTACTGGGCCACCGCCGAGGCGACCGACAAACTTAAGAAGCATTTGGGGTGCCGCACCCGCGAGCAGATGCTCGACAAATTGCGCGTTGACTATCCCGTGACGGTCGGGCCAAAATACGTTGGCCCGAAGCTGCCGCGCATGACCGACGTGTTCGGCTGCAAGTATCGCAATGTGCCTTACGGCGAGGGGGAAGGAGCCGGCGTGTACCGCGAGGTGATCGAACACCCGCTGGCCCGTTTCACTTCGGTTGAGGAGATCGAGCGTGAATACACCTGGCCCAGCCCTGACTGGTACGACTACCGCGCCATACCCAATCAGATCAAAGGCAAAGAAGATCATCCCGTTCGCGGTGGCGGCTCCGAGCCATTCCTCATCTATAAGAACCTGCGCGGGCAGGAGCAGGCTTTCATTGATCTGGTCGAGAACCCGGAGATTGTGCACTATTGCCTGGATAAGCTGTTCGATCTGGCATATGAAAACACGCGCCGCATCTACGAAACGATCCCCGGCAAGGTCACGATCACCTATGTGGCCGAGGACATGGGCGGTCAGACCGACCTGATGTTCTCGCCCCGCCAGATTCATACTTTTTTGCTGCCGCGCATGAAGCGCATCATCGACCTGGCGCATGAGAACGGCGCGTATGTGTTCCACCACAACGACGGCAACTGCCGGCGCATCCTGCCCGACATGATCGCCGCCGGCATCGATGTGCTGAACCCTATTCAGTGGCGCTGTCCCGGCATGGAGCGCGAGGGCCTCAAGCGCGACTTTGGCGACCGCCTTGTCTTCCACGGCGGCGTGGACAACCAGTACACGCTGGCGTTCGGTTCGGTGGAGGAGGTGCGGCAGGAGGTGCTTGATAACCTGCGCATCCTGGGCGAAGGCGGCGGCTATATTCTCGCCCCCTGCCATAACATCCAGCCGGTCAGCCCGCCGGAGAACATCGTGGCGATGTACGAGACGTGCTACGAGCATGGGTGGACGTGAACCGAAGCAGGATAAATGGGCTGCCGGCCGATGTGCGCACCGAAAGCGCCGGTGTAACCTTTGCGGGCCGGCGGCATCGAAAACACTGCTATGCCTATCTTTGAATACGATTGCCCCGACTGTGGCGACAGCTTCGAGAAGCTGATTCGCAGCACATCGTCAGACGTGAAAGTCGTTTGCCCCCGATGCGGCAGCGTCAAGGTCAGGCGCAAACTATCTGCGTTTGCCGCCTCAGTCAAAGGGGGAGGTGGTTCGGCTACATCCTCGGACTGCGGATCGAGCGGCGGAACCTGAGGAATTCCCCGTCGCATTCGGCCGTGAGCCGAATCCCCTTGTTGTCAGACCGCGCAGGTTTTTTGTGACCCGCGCGGTTTCTGTTTGTGAAGTAGCAGGTATCCGACACCTCGAAGGCATCGGATATCTTACCTGTGCGTCTGCCGTGTCGTATATTGGCCATGACGAAGCGGCAGGTTCTTCATCTGCTGGTAGAGTTCGACCGGCCGATGGGGTGTATTTTGGCCTGTTTGCCTTGCAGGATTATCTTGAGAACCTGCTGGGCTGCTCAGTTGGTCTTGTTCTCCGAGCCTGAAGAGTTGTTATGAGAACTGCGGCAGGTGTCGAAGGCGTAGGATGCCTGCCATTTTGCTATACTCCCTCGCGTGACGCCGACCGCAAGCGGACGGATCAGGCTCAATTCCCGGCTGCTTCCCGTCTTCATCGGGGTGCTCATCCTGTTGCAACTCATCAGTCCCTGGCAGGGATGGATGATCCTGGCGGTGGGGCTGGGTGGCGCGTGGCTGATTGCCTGGCTGTGGGCGCGCGCCCTGGTGCGTGGTCTGGTTTTTCGGCGCGAGATGCGCTATGGCTGGGCGCAGGTGGGCGACCGGCTTGAAGAACGCTTCACGTTGCGCAACAACAGCCTCGCGCCGGCCCTGTGGGTCGAGGTGGTCGATCATACAGCCATGCCGGACTATCAGACTGGCCGCGTCACCGGTGTGGATAGCCGCTCACAAACGCAATGGCGCACGCAGAGTGTGTGCACCCGGCGCGGTGTGTTCACCCTTGGCCCGACCACCCTGCGCACCGGCGATGTGTTCGGCATCTATAGCGTAACCGTCGAAGCGCCCAGCGCGACTACCTTGATGGTGTTGCCGCCGGTCATCCCGTTGCCGCGCATCGAAGTTGCGCCCGGTGGACGTTCTGGCGAGGCCCGTCCGCGTGCTAATGCTCCCGAACAGACTGTCAGCGCCTCGACCGTGCGCGAGTATTACCCCGGCGACAGCCTGCATCGCATTCACTGGTTGACCACCGCCCGGCGCGGATCGCTCTTCGTCCGGCTCTTCGACAACACGCCGGTCAGCCACTGGTGGATCATGCTCGACATGGATCGCGGCGCGCACATCGGTCAAGGGCAGGATTCAACCGAAGAGCACGCGATCACGCTGGCTGCGTCGCTGGCCGACGCCGGCTTGCGCGCCGGCCAGTCGGTCGGCCTGACAGCCTTTGGCGATGATCTTGTTTGGTTGCCGCCGCAAAACGGCGATCTACAGCGTTGGCGCCTGTTGCGTGCGCTGGCGCTGCTGCGTCCTGGCTCTGTCTCGCTTGGCGAATTGCTCGAGCGCGCCCGGCCTACCCTAAGCCAGTTTTCCAGCGTGATCGTCATCACGCCGGCGGTCGCGTTCGCAGACGCAGCCCGCGCGCCGGCATGGTTCGATCGCCTGCTGATGATGCAACGCAGGGGCGTTGTGCCCACTGTCTTGTTGCTCGATGCCGGCGCATATGGCGACGATGCCCAACCGCCGACCGGTGGGTTCGAAGCGGATGCAGTCGGCAGACTCGCCCAGCGCGATCAGGCTGCGCGCGCGTCACAATTGCTGGCTGGGCTAGGCGTTGCCAGTCAGGTGATCGGGCGCAATGTGTTCGACCGGCCGGAGAGCAAGCCGGGCCGCGAAGGCGAATGGGAGTGGCACATTTTGCCCACCGGCATGGTCGCGCCGGTGCGCCAGCCCAGAAACGTCGACTGGAGAACTGTGCCATGAGTGTCGTTCAAGGCGCAGTCGGCTGGCTGATGCGCCGGCTGGGATTCGCCACGCTGTTGATGCTGGCGATTCTGTTTGTGCCGCAATTCGTGCTGGCCTTCGTGCTCACGCAAAACATTCGCGGACTGGACAGTAACCTGTTGGTGGGCATGGCTGCGCTTGGGCTGGTCAGCGCGTGGTGGCTGGCGCGCACGTTTCGGCCGAGCCGACCTGGCTCACTCTGGGCGCTGCTGTTGGCATTGGGGATCGGGCTGCCGGCGGTCGCAGTGCGGGTGGGAGGATTGGCCGGCAAACTGCTGGCGCTGGGCGCGCAATTGGCCGATACCTATCGGGCGCTAAGCGTGCCGTTTGCCGATCCCGCGCCTTACCTCGAACAGGTTGCGTCCTCGCTGAGTGCATTGTCCGGCGACCTGGCAACATTGTGGGGCCGGTCACAGACCTGGTTGATCGAAGTCGCGCAGGGGCGCCCGGCCTTCGATCCGGTTGCGGCGGCGCTGGTATGGGCCTACGTGGTGTGGGGTGTGGCTGCCTGGAGCGCCTGGGCTGTGCGCCGGCACGCCAACGTGGTGTTGGGACTGGTGCCGACGGTGGCTGTGCTGGCCCTGACGGTGTTGTACGTCGGCGATGAGCCGCGCATGTTACTGGCGCCGTTGGGCGCAGGGTTGGCCCTGATGATCGTGATCGGCCAGGCCGGCCGAGAGGCGCGCTGGCGGGCCGCCGGCATGGACTTCTGGGAGGGCATGCGACTGGACATCACCATCTCGGCTGTCCCGTTGCTGATTCTGCTGCTCATCACGGCCAGCATTGTGCCCACGTTCTCGCTTGAGCGCGTGGTGCGCTGGACGCAGGAAATCTTCGTGCGTCCCGTTGCCGAGGAGCGCCCGGCCGTGCCTGAGTCGCTTGGCCTTCAGCCCCGTCCGCGCCCAGCCCGCCCGCTCGACAACTTGCAGGCGCCCGGCCTGCCGCGTCGCCATTTGATCGGGGCGGGGCCAGAGCTTTCGCGCGAGCTTGTCATGTACGTCAATACCAGCGACATGCCGATGCCGATGGAGGGCATCCCGCCGGAGTTGTATGAGGCCGGCGACATCCCGCGCCTGTACTGGCTGGGCAGCACCTACGACTTCTACAGCGGCCTGGGCTGGTCGACCAGCAGCACGCGCGAGGAACAATTCCTTGCCGGCCAGCCGCTCATCACCGAGACCATCACGGCAACCTTGAGCCAGACCCACCGGCGCGTGCGCCAGTCGTTCCTGTTGATGGACAATCCGGCCGGCGTGATCTATGCCGCCGGCGTCTACGTGTCTGCTGACAGCGACTACACTGCAGCCTGGCGTTCCTTCGATGATCTGTTCAGCATCCGCGCGCCGGGTGTGACCGAATACCGCGTTGACTCGTATGTGCCCAACATATCCGAGTCGAAGCTGCGCGAAGCCGGCGCAAATTACCCCGACTGGATTCTGGAGCGCTACCTGAAATTGCCCGACTCATTGCCCGACCGGGTTCGTGCGCTGGCCCGCGATCTGACTGCAACGGCTCGCACGCCTTACGATCGCGCGCGAGAGATCGAGGCGTATCTGCGCGGATATTCCTACACGCTGGACTTGCCGGCCCCGCCGATCGGCCGTGATGTGGTGGATTATTTTCTGTTCGACCTGAAGCGCGGTTATTGCGACTACTTTGCCACCTCGATGGTGGTGCTGGCGCGCGCCGCCGGCTTGCCGGCTCGTGTTGCGGTCGGCTATGCCACAGGCACATATGACCCGCGAGCCGCCCGTTACGCAGTGGTGGGCGCCGACGCACATTCATGGCCGCAGGTGTATTTTCCCGGCTATGGCTGGATCGACTTCGAGCCAACGAGCGCCCGGCCATTGATCGACCGGCCGGCCGATCCGCTCGAGTTCGATGTGTCCACACTCCCGCCTAGCGCGCCCACAGAGCCGATCACGGCGCAACGCATCCGCGCTGAGGGACAACGCATTGGCGGTCTGCTACTGATCGCGATGGCGCTCGTTTCGGTGGCGGCGGTGTGGTTGCTAGGCGATACCTGGCGCTTGAGCCGGTTGCCGCCGGAGCAGGCGATTGCGCGCCTGTACGGGCGCGTGTATCGACGCGGGCGAAAGCTGGGCGCGGGGTTCGCGCCGGGCGACACGCCCTACGAGTTCGGAGCAAGCCTTGACGAACGCTTGAGCGCGTTGATGGATGGGCGTGGCAACGCAGATGGTCAGGCCGACGCCCGCCTGGAGATCGATCGCGCTGAGTTGCGCAAACTGGTGGATCTGTATGTGCGCGCCAGCTATAGCCCGCATCCGCAGGATGCCGGCGCGCGCACCATGGCGATCAACGCCTGGCTGGCGGTGCGGCGCAATCTGTGGCTGGCCTGGTTGCGCTACCGCCTCGTGCGCCGCAAGGCGCAGAGGCGGAGTGCTGAGGGATGAGTGTTGTGTGGCGGAGGAATCCACCCTGCGCCGACTTTGCGCCTCTGACAGCAAAGCCGGCACAAGGTGAGGGCCTCACTGCCGCTTGAGCACCCTCAGTCGCTCATTTTCCTCGCGCGCTTTGAAGAACGGGTCGAGCGGGTAGCAGCCCGACACCATACCGTTGCGCGGAGCGGTGGTGCAGTCGCTGAAGGTGCGGCACAGTTGCTTCGTATTCAGGCCACGCCCGCGCAACACGTCGGCCGGCAGGGTGGGGTAGGCCAGCACCATGCGTCCCAGGCCGATGAAGTCCACATTGCCGAGCCGCGCCTGCGCTTGCCCCACATGCGGCAGATAGTCTTGCAAATAAGTGTAGCCCGATCCTACGATAACCAGATCTGGAAACTGCTTTTTTAAGGTTGCAGTTGCGTGAATCTGGCGCGCCACGCCGATGAGTGGATCCTCGGGTGGCAGGTAGCCGTCGCTGGGGGGGAAGGCAGCCGGGCGCTGGATATGTGGGTTGTAGTAGGGGCTGCCGGCAGTCAGGCAGACCAGGCGGATATCGAGGTCGCGCAACAGGCGCAGGAATTGCGCGGCCTCGCTCAGGTCGAGCCGGGTAGGGTCGCGCGGATCGCAGCCAAAGGCATAGCGATAATCATTACCCGCTAACGTCTCTGGCTGGCCGACGCCATCCGGTCCTTTTTTGAACGGCACGAAGTCGAAGGCGCTGAGGCGCACGCCGATCTGCAAGCCGGGGGCTTCGCGGCGCACCGCCTGCACCAGATTGCGCAGAAAGCGTGTGCGATTCTCGAAGCTGCCGCCGTAAGGACCGGGGCGCGTGTAGGCGCTGAGGAATTCGTGGCCCAAGTAGCCGTGACAGTGTTTGAGGTCAACAAAGTCGAAGCCGATCTGCTGTGCCTGGCGCGCGGCGCGCGCAAAGTCGTCGATCAGGTCATCGATCTCGCCGTCGCTCATCAGCGGGTAGTCGGGCGCGATGCCAAATTTGCGATCGAGCAGGGGATGATGGTAGAGAATCTTCGGCTCCAGGGCTGTTTTGCTGTTGGGCCGGGCAAAGCGGCCGGAGTGAGTCAGTTGCAAACCGATGACCAAATCGTTGGTCGCGCCAAAGTCGCGCGCGTGAGTTTTTAACAATTCATCGCGCAGCCAGGCCAGATCTTTCAGATTGGCGTCATTGATCATCAACTGGTTGGGGTTGGCCCGGCCGTCATGCCGCACAGCAACTGCCTCGCCACCCCAGATCAATTTGGCGCCGCTCTCGCCAAAGCGCCGCCAGCGCCGCGCAGTCAATGAGGAGGGTCTGCCATCGGGTGTGCCGTCCCAGCCCTCCATCGGCAGAATGCAGAAGCGGTTGCCGATCTGGAAGACCCCGCCATCGGCGCGCGGGACGCGCACGGGTTGCGCCAGTGGCGATTCGGGGGCGGCCAGTACCGCGTTGTCCAACTCCAGATCGAGATTCAGTTCGCGCAGCCGGGCGCGCAAGGCGTCGGGGGTCTTGAAAGAAGCGATTTTTGGGAATTGCATGGCAGTAGTCAGTTGTCAGTCGTCAGTAGCCAGAACACACCACTCAGCACTCAGCACTCACCACTCACCACTCAGCACTCACCACTCACCACTCAGCACTCACCACTCACCACTCACCACTCACAGTCTCCGCAGATGAAAGCCGCCATCGACGTTGATGACTTCGCCGGTGGACATGGGAAACGCGCCTTCGGCAATGGCGGCCACGGCGCGGCCCACATCGTCGGGTGTGCCCCAGCGCCGAATGGGTGTCAGTCCTTCGACGATCAGTTTGTCGTATTTGGCTTTGGCCACGCTGGTCATGTCGGTGTCGATGATGCCGGGGCGAATCTCGTACACGTTGATGTTGTGATCGGCCAGCCGGTCGGCGTATAACTGGGTCATCATCGCCAGGCCGGCTTTGGACACGCAATACTCCGCGCGATTAACGCTGCTGGTATACGCGCTGATCGATCCCATGTTGATGATGATGCCGCGTGGAATGGTTTGCGCCTCGATCAATTTGAGCATTGTTTTCGCGGCGCGTTGTGTGAGGAAGAACGGGCCTTTCAGGTTGACGGCCATTACTTCGTCGTAGCTGGCCTCGCTCAATTCGAGGATGTCCACGCGCTGGCGGGGAGCCATGCCGGCGTTGTTGACCAGCGCGTCCAGTCGCCCGAAATGGCGCAGGGTTTCGTCGATCAGTCGTTCGCGGTCTGCCGGGTTCGAAACATCTGCTTGAATGAGCAGACCGCGCCCGCCGGCCTGTTCGACGGCGTGCAGCGTGTCGGCGGCGGCTTCAGCGTTGCCGCGAAAGTTGATAGCAATTGACCAGCCGCGTTTGGCCAGCGCGATCGCCGCCCCGCGTCCGATACCCCGGCCGGCGCCGGTGATCAGTGCGACTGGTGTGTTCATGAGGTCTCTCCCAGCGCCTTGATCGCTTTGGCGACAGCCTCCAGAAAGAAATGGTCGCCCCACATGGTGCTCTCGTCCACGCCCAGTCCTTTACGCTGGTGGTAGATGCCATGCTTCAGGATGCCTTCCCAGCCCGGCGTGTCGATGGCGAGGAACTCCGGCCCGGTAAGCGTGTCGAGGATGCGCAACGCATAGTCGCGGTACAGCCAGGCGCGCGTCGGATCGGTGGTCAGCCGGGCCAAGTTGAACAGGCCGCTGGCGGCGATGGCGGCTGCCGAGCTTTCATACGGGTAGGGCGGGTTTGGCTCCGCCCAGTCGTTAGGCGGCACGCCATGATCGGGCGTCTGCTCGATGTAGTACTCGGCGCATGCCTGTGCGGTGGCAAGGAAACGCGCGTCGCGGCTGAAATAGTAGGCTGTGCCGAAGCCGTACAGCGCCCAGGCCAGCCCGCGCGCCCACGAGGAATCGTCGCGCCAGCCCTGGTGCGTGCTCTGACGGATGAACGCGCCGGTCTCGGTGTTGAACAAGCCTTCGTGCGACGTGCTGCCGTCGCCGCGCACCAGATAGCGTCGCGTGGTCAGGCAGTGCTGGTTGGCGATGCGCCAGAGTGCGTCATCGCCGGTTTGCTGCGCCGCGTAGAAGATGATGCCCACGTTCATCATGATGTCGATGAACAGGCTGTCGTCGGCGACGAATGAGCGCAGGTACTGCCCTTTCTCCTTGAACCGCAGCGCGAGCGTCTGGCCGGCCTCGATCAGCACCTGGTTGACCGCCGTGTCGCCGGTCACGTCGTACCAGCGTTTCCATGTTGACCAGAACAGAAAGCCAAGGTCGTGCACAGCGCGGTCGCTCTTGCGATGCTCGATCAACCGCGAGTAATGCTCGGCGCGCTGACGCCAGATCTCCTGGCCGGTGTGTTGATACATCAGCCACAGTTGGCCGCCCAGGAATCCCTCGCACCAGTTCGTCCATGCCTCGCCGCCGTGCTTCCACTTGCCCTGCCGGGTGTACATGGGGAAGAAATCGGGGTGGGTGGTGACGAGATGTTCGAGTTGCCGGCCGGCGAACTCGAAAGCCGTCTCGCACTTGCTCAGCAACGTATTTCGATTGATCAATGCTGCCTCCGGGCGTTAATGATATACGGATTCGAGGGCGCTTGTCTCAGAACAGGTTATCATGGAGCCCGATCCCATATGGCAGCCTATCTCAGCACCGAACGCGCCGGCGCCGGCGCTGTCCAACGCGCGCTCCTTGATGTCGTTCTTGCCATTGTTCTGATCTCACTTGCCATCCTCTATCTTCAACCCGGCCTCGGCCGCTGGCTAAACATTTACGACGAAGGGCTGATGGTCTATGGCGCCGTCCGGGTGATGGACGGGCAGCTTCCCTACCGTGATTTCTGGGGCATGTACAGCCCCGGCCAGTTCTACGTGCTGGCCGGCTTGTTCCGCCTGTTCGGCCCGTCAATCATGGTCGAGCGCTGGTGGGATGTGATCGTGCGCGCGACGCTGGCGTGTGGGGTCTTCTTTCTGGCCTGGCGTTTGTCGTCGTGGCTGGCGGCAGTGCTGGTCTGGCTGCTGACGCTGGTGTGGCTGGAGTACTTTGGCTTCTTTGGCTATCCCATCTTCACCGGCCTGTTGTTCATCTTTCTGAGTTGCCTGGCACTGACCGAGGGGCTGCGCGCGGCAGCCGAGGGTCGCCCTGATCGGCGCGCGCTCGCGCTGGCCGGCGGACTTGTCGGTGTTGCGGCATGGTTTCGCCACGATTTGGCGGTTTACGCGGTCGCCGGCGCTGCGCTTGTCTTGTTCACGCAGGGACTGAGCCGGCCCGCGCAGCAGTGGGCGGGGAGCGCGTCCATTGCCCGGCGCGTGGTTGCTGCGGTTCGCCGGCTGATACCCTATGCGTTCGGCCTGGCAATCTCTGTGGGGCCGGTGGCGGTGTTACTGTTGCTCTCTGTGCCCGTCAACGAATTGCTGCATCAATTGCTGATCTTCCCCTTGACCGTGTTCCCGCGCATGCGGCAGTTGCCCTATCCGCCGTTGGAGCCAGCGAATCTCCCGTTCTACTTTCCGTTCATGGCCTATTTCGCCGTCGCGCTGGTGATCGCTCTCGCTGTGTGGCAGCTGCGTCGCGCCGGCCCCGATGCGGCCCGCGCCTTGCGCGACGTTCGATGGCGGGTCTGGGCTGCCGGGGCGATCATGTTGTTCGGTCTGTTCGGGTTCAATCAGGCCAACATCCGCTCCGACCTGATTCACATCCCGCAGTTCTTCCTGCCGGCGGTCGCGCTGCTTGCGCCGTTGATGGCCGGCTTCAGGCCCCTGCTCAAAGAGTACAACTACGCCTTCGCCGCGCCGGCAGTCACGATTATGCTGCTGCTGGCTTTCCCGGCGCTGAGCAACTACCTCAGCGCCAGCACGCAGCCGCCCCCGACCCATGACGTGGCGCGAGCACAGGGCGCGCCGGTTGACCCGAACCAATTGCGCGCCATTCAATTCATTCGCCAGGCCACAACGCCGGCGGACACCATCTACTCTGGTGTGGGCCGGCATGATCGCATCTTTGTGAACGATGTGATGTTCTACTTCCTGGTCGAGCGTCACAGCGCCACGCGCTACCACGAGCTGCATCCCGGCCAGGCCACTACGTTGCCGGTGCAGGAAGAGATTGTGGCCGATCTGGAGCGCAACCAGACGCGCTATATCGTTCTCAGTGATATGTTCAACGAGGTATGCGAGCCGAACGACAGTTGCGAGAGCACCGGCGTGACGCTGCTGGACGACTACATCCGCTATCACTACAGCACTGTGGCCCAGTACGGTGCTTATCGGGTTCTGTCGCGCTGGCGATGATGCTGCTGTGTCTGTGATGCGCGCCGTGCTATAGTGACGGCCCGGCGCTGACTGATTGGCGAGTTATTGTGTGTCGCGGCGCCGCGCATTCAGATCCGCTCAACCAGTAACAATAGTGTGGAGGAGTGAGTTCATGTCGCAACGAGGCGCGGTTCGCCGGGCGCGTCCCGCCAAAATCGGCGTGTTCGGCATCGGCCTGGCCGCCTATTGGCCGCAGTTCGAGGGGTTGAAGGAGCGCCTGGAGGGATATCAACGCGAGGTCGAAGCGCAGTTGAGGCAGTTGGGCGGCGAGGTGGTTTCCGCCGGCCTGGTCGACACTGCCCCCGCTGCTCTGGCTGCCGGCGACCTCTTCATCCGCGAAGATGTTGACCTGATCGTGTGCTATGTGGCGACCTATGCCACCTCGTCGCAGGTGCTGCCGGCGGTGCAGCGCGTGCGCCGGCCCGTGCTGGTGCTCAATCTGCAACCGACCCCGCAACTGGACTACGAGAACATCACCACCGGCGAGTGGCTGGCCAACTGTTGCGCCTGTTGCGTGCCGGAAATTTCCAACGCCTTCGCCCGCAGCCGCATCCAGTTCAATGTGGTGTCCGGCATGTTGCGCGACGACCCCCGCGCCTGGGGCGTGATTGGCGAATGGGTGCAGGCGGCGTCGGTGCTGCGCTCGCTCAACCGCAGCCGCATCGGCTTTCTCGGCCACACCTATCCGGGCATGTTGGACATGTACTCCGACTTCACCATGCACCATGCCCAGCTGGGCGCGCACATCGAAGTGCTGGAGATGGACGATCTGGAGCAGCGCGTCAACGCGGTGACGGAGGCGGAAGCGGCGGCGAAGAAAGAAGAAATTCTGTCCGTCTTCGAGATCGCCGAGCCGGGCAGCGACAAAATCTCCATGCCGGTGACGCCCGAAGCGATGGATTGGTCGGCGCGCGTCGCCTGTGGCCTCGACCGGCTGGTAAACGATTTCGATCTGGAAGGGTTGACCTATTACTATCGCGGTCTGGATGGCAACGTGTACGAGCAACTGGGCGCCGGCTTGATCGTGGGCAACTCGCTGCTCACGGCGCGTGGGGTGCCGTGCAGCGGCGAGGGCGATCTCAAAACGTGCGTCTCGATGTTCATCATGGACCGGCTGGGGGCCGGCGGCTCGTACACCGAGTTCTATGCGATGGATTTCGTTGACAACTTCATCCTGATGGGGCACGATGGCCCTGGCCACATCGCCATTAGCGACCGCAAGCCCAAACTGCGCGGCCTGGGTCTGTATCACGGCAAGCGCGGCTATGGCATCTCGGTCGAGTTCAGCGTCAAGGCCGGCCCGATCACCATTCTCGGCACGACACAAACCGCAGAGGGCAAATTGAAGTTCCTGGTAGCAGAAGGTGAATCGATTCCCGGCCCGACGTTCAAGATCGGCAATACCAACTCGCGGCTGAAGTTCGCCCTGGGGCCGGCCCAGTTCATGGATAAGTGGTGCGCCGAAGGGCCGACGCATCATGTGGCGCTGGGTGTCGGCCATCAGCGCAGCCGCATCGAGAAAGTGGCCCGCCTGTTAGGACTCGAATGCGTGGTGATATAGGGATGTTCGCATGGCCCAACGGTAAGCGCGCCGCAGTCAGCCTGACGTTCGACGATGCGCGCCCCTCGCAGATCGATCGGGGCGTGCCGATCCTGAATGCGTATGGCGCGCGGGCGACGTTTTATCTGTCGCCTCCAAACATCGCGCAGCGCATCACGCAGTGGGAAGCGGCGGTTGCCGCCGGCCACGAGATGGGCAATCACACGCTATCGCATCCCTGCACCGGCAACTTCCCGTGGTCGCGCGCAAATGCGCTGGAGGACTACACGCTCGCGCGCATGGAGCAAGAGTTGCTTGAAGCCAGCGCGTTCATCTGTCAGGCGCTGGGTGTAAGCCCACAGACATTCGCATATCCTTGCGGCCAGAAATTCATCGGGCGCGGCCAAAACACGCAATCCTACGTGCCGCTGGTGGCCAAACACTTTCTGGCGGGCCGCGGGTTCAAGGATGAGGCGCTGCATGATCCCCTGGCCGGCGATCTGGCCCAGGTGATGGGTATCGACGCGGACGATCAACCGTTCGAGCGCCTGAAGGTCTGGATCGATCGGGCGACACAAGCCGGCGGCTGGCTGGTCTTCGTCGCGCACGACGTGGGCGACTTTGCGCGGCAGGCGATGGCGGCGGATGTGCTGGACGCAGTGTGCCGCTATTGCGCCGAGCCGGCCAACGGCATCTGGCTGGACGCAGTGGCTGCGGTTGCAGCTCATATTCGCGCAGCCGGGCAGACATAGCGCATGGCTTGCGCTTCTGGCTATTCTCGTCGGCATCAAGCAGGGTAAACCAGTCAGCCTGTTTGCTTTGAGCGCAGCACCAAGCGATTCACGTTGGAGCACAGATAAGCATGTCAGAAATCGTGCAGGGTCTATTGCAGCGGTCGCGCAAGGGCGGATACTACATTCGCCCGGCAGACAGGCCGTCGCAGGAAGTGAGCGTGCCGCCGCAGATGGTCTCTCGATACGGCCTGGTGCGCGGCGCACAGGTCGAAGGGCAATCCCGCGCCGGCCAGCGCGGGCTGGAGCTTGCCACACTGGAATCGGTGAGCGGCCTGTCGCCAGACGCCTTCAAGGCGCGTACGCCTTTTGCAGACCTGGTGCCAATCGACCCCGACGAGCGGTTTCAGATCGGCGAAGCCGGCGACGTCAGCGCCCGTATCGTTGACCTGGTTGCGCCGATTGGCAAAGGCACGCGCGGGCTGATTGTTGCGCCGCCCAAAGCCGGCAAGACAATGCTGTTGCAGAAACTGGCCGGCGCCATTCATCAGGCCGATCCACACACCCGCATCGTCGTCATGCTGATCGACGAGCGGCCGGAGGAAGTCACCTACTTCCGGCGCATGGTGCAGGCCGAGGTGTTTGCCAGTTCGAACGATCAGACCGTGCAGCAGCATATCGACCTGGCCGAACTGATGCTGGACCACATCCGCGTCGAGTTGGAGTGCGGGCGCGATGTAGTGGTGCTGGTGGACAGCTTCACCCGGCTGGTGCGCGCCTTCAACCTCAGGGGCACAGACTCCCATCGCACGCTGTCGGGCGGGTTGGACGCCGGCGCCGCCGAACTGCCGCGCCGGCTCTTTGGCCTGGCGCGCAACGTCGAAGGCGGCGGCTCCGTCACCATCCTGGCTTCCATTCTGGTGGATACCGGTTCGCGCATGGATCAAGTCATCTTCGAGGAATTCAAAGGCACCGGCAACAGCGAGATCGTGCTCGACCGCTCGCTGGCCGAGGCGCGTATCTTCCCCGCCGTCAATATCGAGCGCAGTGGCACGCGCAAAGACGAGCGCCTGTATACGCCGGATGAGTATCGCCGCATGGTCGCGTTGCGCCGCATCCTGCTCGACTACAAGCCAAAAGAGGCTATGACCTTCATGCTCCGGCTGATGGACAAGTATCCCACCAACCGCGATCTACTCGCCCGCCTTCCCTTGAACGCTGTGTGAAAGTTGGTGCGTCGCTTGCCGATGATCTGCTGCACCGTGCTTTTAACGTTTTCGCACTGCGCCAATTCTGTTTTCAGCTTGCTCTTATCTCACTCTGCAACAGTCATTGCTGGTTGATGAAAAGAAGACCTGTCGAGTCGCAGGTGTGTTGTCACGATTGATAGTTGAATCAAGGAGATGAAGAAATGTCAAAGGTGTCGATTGGGTTTGGTGTGGCATTGATTGTGTTGGGCGTGGTGGGATACGTGGGTGGTGGGGCTTCAAGTGTCACCGGCCTGATCCCGGCCCTGTTTGGCGCGGCGCTGGTGGGGCTGGGCGCCTGGGGCAGCCGGGGCAATGAGAAGACCCCCATGCACATTGCCGCTGTGGTGGGCTTGATCGGCTTCCTCGCTCCGCTCAGCCGCATTGTGCCGGGACTGGCCGGCGGGGCCGAGTTGAGCCTTGCGCTGATCACCAACATTCTGATGTTTGTGATCTGTGGCGTGTTCGTCGCCTTGTGCGTCAAGTCGTTTGTGGATGCGCGCCGGGCGCGCGCGGCTTCAGCGGGTTGAACAAGCCAGGGGCAGGTGAGCGGTAACGAAGGGTAGGCGAAGGCATTGCCTGTGCTTACCCATCTCACGCTTGCCCGACTCGTTGGCCCTGCTTCCTGCGCGCATACACAAACAGCGCAATCAGCGTGGCGATGTAAGGCGCCATGCCGGTGAATTGCGCCGGCACCCCCACGCCCTGCGCAAATAACCCCATCCCGTCGGCCAACCCAAACAACAAGGTGATCAGCGCAATGCCCCACGGGTTGCCGTTCACCAGGATCACCGCTGCCAGCGCGATCCAGCCGCGCCCGGCCGACATGCCCTCTGCAAACAGGCGCACGTAGCCCAGCGATAAGAACGCTCCGCCCAGCCCGCACAGCACGCCGCACAACAGCAGCGCCGCCACGCGCACGTGCGCCGGCCTGACCCCGCTCGACTCCAGGCTCGGCGCGTTGTAGCCGGCTGCTCGCAGTCGCAGTCCAAACGGCGTGCGAAAGATCAGCCACGCGCACCCCAGCACGGCCAGCGCCGCCACGTATACGATCAGGTTTTGCCCGCTGAATACTTCGCCGACCAGTGGCGCCTGCGCCACAATCGGAATGTCCACGCGCGGAATGGCCTGAATGCCGGCGTCGGTGAACGCCCCGCGCACACCGAACAGTTGCCGCAGCAGATACGTCGTTGCGCCGGCGGCAAACAGGTTCAGCGCGATGCCGGTCACGAACTCGTCCGTCTTCAGCACGATGGCGAACAGGATGAACAGCAACGACAACCCCAGCGCGCCGGCGATTGCGCACACCACGCCCACCACCCAACTCCCGGAGAAGAACGACCCCAGCGCCGCGCAGAATGCGCCCACCAACAACATGCCTTCCATGGCGATGTTGAATACGCCGGCGTAGAACGTGAACGCTCCGCCCAGCGCAGCCAGCAACACCGGCGTCGCGCCGGCCAGCATTCCATTCAGCAAACCAATTGCGATGCGCATGATGATTGACGATTAGCGATGGACGATTAGCGGCGCGCGGTGTCGGCGCGCGTATCCAGCGATGGGCGAGTGAGCCGGCGCAGCGCCAGCCGATCCAGCAGCGCCGACAGATACCCTCGCCCGGCGACACTGACCAGAACAATCACAGCTTGCAGCACCTGGATGAATTCGCTGGGCACGGCCGTCAGCAACTCCATGCCCAACGCGCCGGTTTGCAGCGCCGCAAAGAACAGCCCATATCCCACCGTTGCGCCCAGCGCCGAGTTGGCGACGACGGCAATCATCACGCCGTCCCAAGCGTAGTTGGCGCCGATCCCGCGAATGAAGCGATATGGCCCGGCCATGACCAGCAACCCACCGGCCAGTCCCGCCAACGCGCCCGACAACAACATGACGATGAAGAAGTTGCGATTGACCGGGCAGCCGCCCAGCCGCGCGAACAACGTGTTCTGGCCGGCCATGCGCCACTCATAACCCGGCCGCGTGCGATGAAACACATACCCGATCGCCCCCGCCGCCAGCGCCATGACCACGATGCTGATATTGAATGCGCCGATGTCGCCCAGGCGTCCCCCGCTTGCAATGGCCGGCGAGCGCGGCGACAGCGCCCCTGCCTCGGCCAACGGGCCGCCAATTGTGATCAGCCAGGCTGTAAACAGGTCGGCGATGCTGTTCAACATTAACGTGACGATGAATTCGCTCATGTTGAAGGCGTGTCGCAACAGCGCCGCCACCCCGGCCCACAACGCCCCGCCGGCCAGCGCCGCTCCCATCAGCAGCGGCGCCATCAGTGGGGCCGGCAAATCGATCGAGAGGCCGACCAGCGTGGCTGCCAGCGCGCCCATCAGAAACTGCCCCGGCTGCCCCAGGTTCACCGGCCCCGACGCAAACGCCAGCGACGCCGATAGGCCGGTGAGGACGAGCGGCACAGCATTCTTGAGCGTGACCGCCAATTTGTCGGCGTCGCCCAGCGACAACGCCACCAGCGCGCCGTACACCTCGAAGGGCTGCCGCCCTTCCAGCAGCAGGATGAGCGCCCCCATCCCCAGGGCAATCCCGATACTGGCAAGCGCAGCGAACAGTTTTTGTCTCATGGCAGCACAGCCGGTCTCAGGCCGGCGCGGGTTCGCGTCCTTGCAGCATCCAATAGCCCACCTGCTCCAGGCTGGTATGCGCGGTGGGGATGTCGGCCACGATCTCGCCGCGATGCATGACCGCGATGCGGTCGGCCAGGCTGAACAACTCTTCCAAGTCCGATGAGATGAGCAGAATGGCGCGCCCTGCATCGCGCTGGCGCAGCATTTGTTCGCGCACATATTCGGTCGAGCCGACATCCAGCCCGCGTGTCGGCTGATCGAGCAATAGGAAAGGCCGGTCGAGCAGCAGTTCACGCCCCAAGATCACTTTCTGTTGATTGCCGCCCGACAGCGCGCGAAAGGGCTGATCGGGCCGGCTCATGGCTACAGCAAACTGCTCGCGCACGCGTGTGGCAAACGCGGCGGCCTGTTGCATATCCAACCGCCAGCGCCGCCGCGCAAACGTCTCGTTCAACCGATGATGGGTCATGATGGCATTCTCGGCGATAGATGCGCTGAGGCTGGCCCCCATCCGACTGCGATCCTGCGCCACAAAGGCGATGTGCCGGCGGCGTTCGAGGATCGAAGCATGTGTCAGATCGTGTCCGTTCACGCTCAGCGCGCCGGCAGCGGGTTGAATCAGGCCGATGATGACGTTGACCAACTCGAACTGGCCGTTGCCTTCTACGCCGGCGATACCCACAATCTCGCCGGCGCGCACTTCCAGTGTCACCTCTCGCAGCCGGCTGATGTGTTTGTCATCGCGCGCCGATACACCCTCGGCGCGAAAGACTACCTCGCCTGGCGCGTGCACGGCAGGCCGGCCGGCAAACAACACGTCCCGGCCCACCATCATGCGCGCCAGCTCGGCCTTAGAAGTCGAGCCGGCGGCCACCGTATCGACCTTCCTGCCGCGTCGCAGCACGGTCACCCGATCGCTCAGCTCGAGCACTTCGTCCAGATGGTGTGAGATGAACAGGATGGTCTTGCCGCCGGCGCGCAGCCGGCGCAGCTCCTCGAACAATTGCGGCACTTCCAGCGGCGTTAACACGGCGGTCGGCTCGTCGAGGATCAACACCGACACATCGCGGTAGAGCAGCTTCAGGATCTCAACCTTTTGCCGCGCGGCAATGGAGATTTGGCCTACCGGCGCGTCGGGGTCGAGATTGAAGCCAAAGGCGGCGATTTTGGCGCGCACGGCCTCACGCGCGCGCCGGCTGTCGAGTGCGCCCCAGCGCGTGCGCGGCTCTGCGCCCAGCACCACGTTCTGCCACACGGTGTATTCGGGGATGAGCAGGATTTCCTGATGCACCATGCCGATGCCGGCGGCAATCGCGTCGTTGGCGCTGCTGAACTGAACCGGGCGCCCGTGCAGCGCGATCTCGCCGCGATCGGCGCGCAGCAGGCCATACAGCACTTTCATCAGCGTGCTTTTGCCGGCCCCATTCTCGCCCACCACAGCGTGAATCTCGCCGGTTTCGAACGACACCGACACGTCGTCGAGCGCAATCACGTTTGGCGGGAACGTTTTGGTGATGTGGCGCAGCGCGATAAAGTCAGACATGGCCGGGGCGGGGCAGGGCCGGGAGGCGACAGACTGATGCGCTCCCGGCCCGGTTATCCGTGCACGTGTTTTTAAGGTTACGGCTGATAGCGCGCTACTTTCAGCGTCCCGTCGATGATCTGCTGCCGAATCTGCATGATCTTGTCCTGGGTGTCCTGCGGCAGCACCGGCTGTTTCGCTTCCAGCGCAATATCCACCCCGCCTTGCTTGATGCCGTATTCCAGCACTGCGCCCGGCTTGTATGTTCCATTGCGGATGCTCTCGTACACGTCCTGGATGGCCTTGCCCACGTTCTTGATGTCGCTGGCGATCACGTGGCCGGGTTCGAGATCGTTCTGGTTGGTGTCTACGCCGATGGCATATAGGCCGCGCTCTCTGGCTGCCTGCAACACGCCCAGACCCGATGCTGCCGCGATCTGGAAGACCACATCAGCCTTCTGGTCGAACAGTTGCAGGGCGGCTTCTTTGCCTTTGGCCGGGTCATCCCACACGCCGCCCAGCGATTTCTCCAGCACCTGGATATCGGGATCGATGGATTGCGCGCCGTTCTTGTAGGCGAAGATGAAGCTGGATATCACGGGGTCTACGTCGCCGCCAACGGCGCCGATGATCTTGTCCGGGTTGATGCCGGGCAGGCGCGTGTCAGTGGTGGCGAGGGCGGCTGCCACGCCGGCCAGGTATGCGCTCTCTTCCTCTACAAAGTCCACCGAGGTAATGGTGTTCTTGTCGTTTTGCAGTGTGAAGTCAATGTTGACAAAAATCTTGTCCGGGTACTTGTCGGCGGTTTGCTTGAGCTGATCCTCGAAGCCGTAAGAGATGACGAAGATCACATCGGCGAACTGCACTGCGGCATCGAGGCTAGGCTGATATTTGCCGGCGTCAAACTGTGTTTCGATGGTGCGCGTTTCCAGGCCGTACTTTTGCTTCAGCGCGTCGATGCCCTGTTGGCCGGAGTCATAGAAAGCGTTGTCGCCCAGTGCGCCGTTGATGAGATACACGACGCGCCGGTATTGATTGTCTGTCGCGGCGCTGGGAGTGGATGGGGCGCGGGCCGGCGCGCAGGCGGTCGCAATCACTGCCAACGCGATGCCGATCCCAAGCGCAGCCGTAAACTGTTTGGTCAATCGAGGGTGCTTCATGCTGGAATTTCCTCCCGGAAACAGGAATTTGTGAGCAACTGTCTGGATGGTCGGCAGGATTATAACCACGCGCCGGCTGTTCATGCCGGCCTGTTGCGCGCAGGTGTCATGCCCACGGGGTCGCGCTTTCGCGGCGCAAGTCGAGCTGATCGATCACGGCCTTGCTGCGCCGGGTGACCAGAAACAGCACGGCATCGGCGATGTCGTCGGGCGACATCAATGCAGCGCGGTCGAGATCGGGCCGGGCCTGGCCGGCCATATCCGTGTCCACGCCGCCGGGGCAGATCACATGCACGCGAATGCCATCGGCTTGTACCTCGCGCGCCAGCGCCTTGCTCATGCCCAGGATGGCGTGCTTGGAGGCGCTGTAGGCCGACTGGTTGGCGTAGCCCTTCACTGCCACGACCGACGCAATGTTGACGATGAACGTGGGGCGCTGCCGGCGCAGGTAGGGAATTGCCTCGCGGCATACCAGAAAAGTGCCGCGCGCGTTGACGGCCATCACACGATCCCATGTGTCGGCGCTTGTGCTTTCAAGCGGGCCGAATAAGCCGATGCCGGCGTTGTTCACCACGATATCGAGCCGGCCAAAGTGAGCCACCGTGTCTTGCACCAGCGCCACAACGCCGGCTTCGTCGCTGACATCTGTTGGGAATGCGGCGGCGCTTTGGCCGATGGCTTCGATGGCGCGTCGGGTTTCGATCAACTGCGCCTCGGTGCGCGCTGCCAGGGCCACGCACGCGCCGGCTTGCGCCAGCGCCAGCGCAATGCTGCGCCCGATGCCACGCCCGGCGCCGGTGACGAGCGCGACGCGATTGCTCAAGACAGCTTGGGTCATAGCGAACTTTGTCTCCGTGGGTTGATTCGTCAACATGATTTGCGCATGGGGCATATGGCCTGCGCAGGCGCTAATTGTATGTGCTGCGCGGCTGCAAACCACGCGCGGGCAGCAATCCAAAAACACGGCCAGGCTGCGCGCCGCTGATCGTCTCACCATTCCCTCACTTTTCGCCGCTATCATTCCACCCTGAGCGTGGGGCGACTCTCGCTCAACCTCGCGCCGCCGGTGTGTTGCCCTGTGAGGCGTCGAGAGAGTCAAGGAGAGCGTATGCAACTGAATTCTGTCGATCAACCTACATTAAAACGCGCGGCACGCTCGCGCTGGAGCACGCGCGAATTGCTCACAGCGGCCGTGTTGGCCATGGCGTTTGCCGTGTTGCTCGTGCCGTTCACGTACCTGTATGCTGCTGTGCTCAGCCTGGGCATTTTGGCCCGCTCGGCGTTGACCGGTTTGTTCTTCATGCCGGCTGCATTTGCTGCCTATACCCTGCGTAAGCCCGGCGCAGTCATTTTTGTCAGTCTGGTAAGCGGCCTGGTCGCCATTCCCTTCACGCCGTATGGCCTGTTGGTTTTGGGGATTGGCGCGCTCACCGGCGCCATCGGTGAGGCTGCGTGCTGGCTGGTCACACGCTATCGCCACTTCAGCCTGGCGCGGATTGTCGGGCTGAGTTTTGTCGCCGGCCTGGTTGAATTTCTGCTTGTGCTGTTCAGCCTGCGTGTGTCGCAAATCGAACCGCTGATTCTGGTTGCTGCGATTGCGCTGTCTGTGCTTGGGTTTGTCGTGGTTGGGGTGGTCGCTCGCTTGCTGGCCGATGCTGTGGCGCGCACCGGGGCGCTGAACAACACTGCCCTCGGACGCGAGAGGGAACGCTATGTCTGACGCCACACCTGCTATCTCCAAAAACACAGATGAGACATTCTGTGAGGCGGTTGCCTGCGCAGACGACGGTCGCGCTGCCGGCGATCGCCTGTTCACCGGCTCGCTGGCTTTTGTGGCATTGCGCTGCACGGTGCGTTACATCGCACTGCCGTTTCTCTTGCCGTTGCTGGGTTTGTCCGGTGGCTTGTCCGCCATCATCGCTCTGGTGATCGATGCCGTTGCTGTGACCACCATTCTGTTGAACGTGCGCCGGCTGTGGAGCACCAGTTGGCGCTGGCGCTATGTGGGACTGGGCGCCGTGATGATGGTCCTGATTGCCATTCTGGCGTGGGGCGATTTGCAAACACTGATCCGGTAACTGATTGTGATCCACGTCGAAGACCTGACAGTGCGTTATCCGGGGCGCAAAGAGCCGGCATTGTCGCGCGTCAATTTAACATTGCGCGACGATGAGACGGTGCTGCTGCTTGGCCCAAGTGGTTGCGGCAAAAGCACGCTGGCGCTGGCCCTCAGCGGGCTGATTCCCAACAGCCTGGATGTGCAATTTTCGGGTCGTGTGCTGATCGACGGCGTCGACACGCGCGAGGCCGATATAGCCACCTTGTCCCGGCGCGTTGGCGTGGTCTTTCAAGACCCCGACGCCCAGTTCGTCATGCTCGATGTGGAAAGCGAGATGGCATTTGCGTTGGAGAACCTGCGCATGCCGCCGGCCGAAATTGATCGGCGCATTGACGATGCCCTCTCTGCCGCCAACATGACCGACCGGCGCTACGACAAGGTATGGCAGTTGAGTGGCGGCCAAAAGCAACGCGTGGCGCTGGCGGCGTTGCTCGCCATGCACCCTCAGGTAATTGTGTTCGACGAGCCGACGGCCAACCTCGATCCCGCCGGCGCGCGCGATGTGTTTGCCCAGATTGCCGCCCTCAAACGCGCCGGCCAGCATACCCTGGTCATCATCGAACATCGCCTCGATGCCATCATGCACCTGGTGGACCGCGTGGTGGTGATGGGTGAACAAGGGCGCATCGTCGCGGATGGCGCGCCCCAACATGTTTTCGACGATTGCTTCGGCGAGTTGCGCCGGCTGGGTGTGTGGATGCCGCAGGTTAGCGCTCTGGCGCATCGGCTGGGCGCGCGGCCTGCTCCGATTACGCTGGACGAAGCTCACGAATCCTGGCGCGCCCGCGTGTCACAATTCGCCTTCGAGCAGACGACTCGCGCGCCGACGCCGGGCAAGACGCCGGGCAGGGCGCCGGGCAAGACGCCGGGCAAGGCGCCGGGCAAGGCGCCGGGCAAGATTTGTTCTACCCAGGAATCGCCCGCTGTTCACGTCCATCAACTGACCTACCGCTACCCCTCGCGCGTCGCGTTGGAGCGCGTCGATCTCAGCGTGCCCCGGCATGACTTTCTGGCGATTGTCGGCGCGAATGGGGCCGGCAAAACCACGCTGGCCGGCTGCATGGCCGGCGTGCTCACGCCTCCGGTCGGCACAGTGTTTATCAATGGCGCTGATGTCGCCACATTGTCTCCGCAAGCTCTGGCGCGTCAGGTCGGCTTTGTCTTTCAAAATCCAGAGCACCAGTTCGTCACCGATACGGTTGCCGACGAGCTGCGTTTCAGTTTGCGACGTTCTGATTTGCCCCGCGCAGAGATCGAGCGGCGGGTGGAAGCCATGCTGGCACGCTTCAGGCTCGATCGCTATGCCGGCGTCAATCCCTTTACCCTCAGCCATGGAGAAAAGCGCCGGCTGAGCGTGGCAACCATGCTGATGCGCGACCAGGAGATTTTGATTCTCGACGAGCCAACATTTGGACAAGATCAGCATACCGCCGGCGAGCTGATGGCCATGTTGCGCGCCCTGCACGCCGAAGGTCGCACCATCGTCATCATCACCCATGACATGGCGCTGGCCGCCGAGCACGCCTGTCACGTCGCTGTGATGGGCGAAGGGCGCATGCTGGACTGTGGCCCCACACGTGATGTATTTGCGAGGGCTGACACGCTTGCGCAGGCGCGCCTTGACTTGCCGCCGCTGGCCCGCCTGGCACAACGGCTCGGCTTCAACGCGCTGACCGTCGAGGACTTCTATGCGGTGACGCAGGGCGCTGCGCTGAACATGGCCCAGGGGGTGAGTTGAGCATGAATGCAACGGTGACAGTGCCGGAAAAGTCAGGGCTGGCCGGCCTGAACCCCTTGAGCAAGATCGCGGCGGTATTGCCGGCAATGCTGTTTGTCGCGCTGACGACCGATGTGTGGTCGCCGCTGGCGATCGCCGGCCTGGCGCTGGTTGTGTTAATGGGCGTTGGCCGCATCTCGCCGATGCGTTTGGCGCGCGCGCTGGGGCCGGTTGCGCTGGTTGTGCTGGGTTTTCTGCTGCTGTATCCACTGGTGGTGCGGCGCGAACTGGTGGCAGGCACACCTGTGTTCCTCGATCTGGGCTGGGCGGTTATTCACGAGGCTGCGCTGGAACTGGGCCTGACTGCCGGCCTGCGCATCTTTGCTTTTGTAGCCCTCACGATGATCTTCAATTTGACGACCGACGCGCATGATTTTGCGCGCGCGCTGGTGCAGCAGGCGCGTGTGCCGTACCGCGTCGGCTATGCAGCCATGGCTGCGCTGCGCTTTGCCCCGTTGCTGCGCCATGAGCTGAGCGTCATTCGCGCAGCGCACCGCCTGCGCGGATTGGGCGAGGCCGGCAGCCTGCGCGATCGCTTGGACATGCTATGGCGCACCGCTGTGCCGTTGCTGGCATCGGCCATTCGCCGGGCCGAGCGCGCCGCGTTGGCCATGGATGGCCGCGCCTTCGGTGCATATCCCACGCGCACGCATTTGCGCCGCATGACATTCACCGGCCGCGATGTGGCCTTTGTGGCCGGCTTCTGGTTGCTGACGGCCCTGCTGGTGATTGCCTTGGCGCAACTCGGCCTGTTGGGGCCGCTGGCCTTTGTGCAGCGCGTGTAGCCTGTAGGGCAAGCCGCCAGGCTTGCCCATATGCGTCCCTGAATCTGCCAGGCTTGCCCAGGCCCGTTCTGTTGCTCAGGTGATGCGATGGGTGGGGGTGGGGAAGGCTGGATGGAACGCCGACAGATTCGACTCGCGCGCGACTGCGCCGGTTTGTGCCGCTGTGTGCTGCACTGCGTTGCCGATCAACTCGCGCAAGTTCTGGGCCGATGTCTCCACCCGCGCATTCACCATCAGCGTAATCTGATTGCCGGGGATATCCGGCACATGCGCCTGCCAGTCCGGTTCGGTCAATGTCGGCAGGCTGATCTTGATCTCTTCCCCCTGCCTGCCGCTGCGTATCAGGAATTTGACATGTCCGATAGGGGTTGCCTGCCCGGCAACCCTCTGTGTAATCGTTTCGATGAACATCAGCACAACCTGGCGCGCCGTGCCATCAGGAACATCGAAATGCACGGCCTCGTCCAGCCAGGCCAGGTGCGCCTCGCCGGTGCCATAGCGCTGATAGTCGATCTCCACGCTGGTGCGCGGCGGCGCGATTGCGCCAGACTCCAGCAGCGCAATCCATTCGGCGATCTGTTCAGGCCGGCGTGAATCTTGCAAGCGCACATGCTTGCCGGGGAAGCGTGCCTGGGCCAGGCTGATTGTGCTTTCGGCTTGTTGTGGGCTGAGCAAGTCAGCCTTGTTCAGGATGAGCAGATTGGCTTCCTCGATCTGCTTGTCGAAGATGTACACCACGTCATCGCTGAACGGCATAGGTTGGTCGAGCAGCCGGCGGCGCAATAGCCGGATGTCGGTGAATACGGTGTAGGTGTCCAACGACAGGTTTGCCGTGCCCAGCTCGAGAAACGGCTTGACGACTGTGGCGACCACATCGGCGCACGATCCAACCGACTCGGCGAAGATCACGTCCGGCTGAGCCGAGTCTTTCAACTGGCTCAGCCGGGCGCCCAGATCGTCGTAGTTGCAGCAGAAGCAACCACCGGTCACCTCGACGGTTGGCAGGCGCGCGGCCTGAAAGAAAGCCGTGTCCACCAGGAATTTGCCCTGGTCATTCGTGACGACGCCGACGCGCCGGCCCTGACTCATCAAGTGGCGCGCCGCGCCGATGATGGCCGTGGTTTTGCCGCTGCCAAGAAACCCGCCGATCAGATGGAATCTCATTGCCAACGCGAAATATTGTTCAGGTTCTTAAGGTTGAAGGTTAAAGGTTGAGAGTTCAGAGTTCAGAGTACAGAGTACAGAGTTGGGTGCTGCGCTCTGTATTCTGTATTCTGTACTCTGTACTCTGTATTCTGTACTCTGTCGTCTGACCACTGACTACTGACAACTGACTACTGCTGACCGCCGCTCCCCGCCGCCTCGATTTCTGCGATCAGTTCTTTCTTCGACGGGATGATGGAGGAGAATTTAAGCTGGCCGTTGATGACGATGGCCGGCAGATTCTTCAGTCCCAGTTTCATCACGCGGGCGATGTTCTCTGGCTCCAGGATCTTGTACTCGACGTACTCCATCTTGTCGCCCAGATCCTGCTTGGCGGCGGCGACGGCGCCCACCATGTAGGTGCATGCCGCACAAGTGGCCGAGTCGATGGTGAAGACTTCGACGAGGGGTTTGGTCAGCCTGGCGTAATCCGGCATCGGCACGTCGATGTTGAAGCCTTGCGAGGTATAGTTGGCCAGCGCCTTGCCGATGCTCTCGGGGTCGCGCACGGCTTGCAGCGCGCCGATGGTGTTCTCTACCGGAATGTCGTAGGGCATGTCGCAGCCCGGGGCCAGGATGAAGTTGCGCAGGCCCTGCTCGGTAGCCCTGAGCGTTGCCAGCAGATCGACCACAAATTTCATGTTGTCCTGTTGTGTGCCCAGTAACATCGTCGAGGTCAGCGGGATGTTACCGCCGATGGCGATGTTGTAACGGTCGGTGATTGCTTTGGCTTTCACCATGTCGATGTTTTCATCGATGCCGATCGAGTCCGGGCCGGTCAGGCACATCTGCTCAATGTTCTTGGTGGCGTCGCCGCACACGAAGTAGGACGAGAACACGCCGCGCGCGCGGATGAAATCAAACACACTGCGCACCGGCTCGTTCAGCAGCCGGCGGAAATGCTTTGGCGAGATTTGCGACACCAGCGGATCGACGATGGCAATGACGTCCATGCCGGCCTCGATGTAGAACTCGGCCATGCGCTTGTTGACGGCAGTCGTGTAGGCCAGCAAGCCGTCGAGGAATTCCTCGTTCTCGTACATGTCCATGAATATCTCGGTGCCGCGCAAGTGCGAGGCGAGTGTGAACGGGCCGCAGATTAGTCCGTACAGGGCGGTCTTCTCGCCCACGGCCTGCTTCATGGCGTGCATGGTGTCGAGAATCAGCGGGAGTCGGCCATCGGTTTTCTCTGGCAGCCGCGTTGGTACTTCGGCTTTGAAGGCCAGGGGATGTGTGGCCACAGATGGCGGTGTGCGTTCTGCCCATGCCAGCTTGCAGCCCAGAATCTCGGCTTCGACCTGCAAGTCGAACAGAACCGGCTGGCCGTCTGGCTGATACTGCGCGTTGACTTCGATGAGCGATTCGAGCAGCTTGTTGCCGTCTGTGAGTACTTCGGTGGCGCTATAGCCTTTTAGCTTCCCGGCGTGAACGCCGGCGAATGGCACCCACGGAACGGAATCGGTCTGCTCGTGGCGAAGTGTGGCGAGCAACAATTGCTTGCCGGTGAGAGAAGGTGTAGTCATGGTTGGTGTGTACTACCTGCAATGAGAACCTGGTTTCAGGCCAGGCGCCATTCTACCTGCGAGCCGATAACACCCGTTGGTGGATCAGTGCGCCGGGTTGGTAAACTAGTGCTGAGTCCGCAGAGGCCCGCTGTATGGACGCTGGCATGGCAGACGAGACCAATGACGATGTGGTGGTCAATGCGCGCGTGCGTATTCCGCGCGCGGAGTTGACTTATCGTTTTGCGCGCGCCGGCGGGCCGGGGGGCCAGCACGTCAACAAGGTCGAGACGGCCGTTGAGCTGTGGTTCGATCTGGCGCGCACGCCCAGCTTGAGCGAAGCAGAGCGCGCGCAGGCCATGCAAAAGCTGGCGTCGCATCTCGACCAGGCCGGCATGATGCGCCTGGTGTCGCGCTCCGAACGCAGCCAGCTCGCCAACCGCGAACAGGTCACGCAGCGATTTGCCGAATTGCTGGCGCGCGCGTTGATCGCGCCGAAGGCGCGCAAGCGGGTCAGGCCGTCGCGGGCAGCCAGGGCGCGCCGCGTGTCGGCCAAGCGTCGCGTCGGCGCAGCCAAGCGGCTGCGCGCGCCGGTGTGGGACATGGAAGAGTAGGGTATCAGTGCCGGCGGGTATACTTGCCCCCTGTTCCAAACCATATCTCATAGCGATGCAGACCGCATCGAAAACCCTCAACTGCGAAACAACACATGGACCAAGCTCAAGCTCCTTCTCCTTCTGTCTCTGCGCCGGCTGCTCAGCCCGCTACGCGCAATCGCTCGTTGATCGACTACTTCTGGGTGACGGCGCGCGGCCTTTGCATGGGCGCAGCCGATGTGGTGCCGGGCGTTTCTGGCGGCACGATGGCGTTTATCCTGGGCATCTACGACGAATTGATCAGCGCGATCCACGCAGTCAATATCCGGTTTGTTCGGCGACTGATCGGCCTGCGCTGGCGCGAGGCGTTCGCAGAGTTTCCCTGGCGATTCCTGCTGGCGCTGGGGATGGGCATTGGCCTGGCGATTGTGATCCTCTCGCGGCCGCTGAGCCATGCGCTGCAGACAAGTCCTTCGCTGGTGTGGGCGTTCTTCTTCGGTCTGGTGCTGGCGTCGGTGTTGGTGGTGCGCAAGCGCGTCCGCCGCTGGACGCCGGCGACGATTGCGCTGGGGCTTGTGGCAGTGGTCGGCGCGTACATTCTGGTGGGGCTGACGCCGACCGAGACGCCGAACGACGCCTGGTTCATTTTCATCAGCGGCGCGATTGCCATCTGCGCCATGATTCTGCCCGGCATTTCTGGCTCGTTTATCCTGGTGTTGTTGGGCAAATATCAGCACATTCTGGGCGCAGTGACTCGCCTGGATGTAGCCACGCTGGCGATTTTCGTTGCCGGCTGCGCAGTTGGCATCATCGCATTTGCGCGGGTGCTGCGCTGGCTGCTGCGCCATCATCACGATCCGACTGTGGCTGCGCTGGCCGGCTTCATGCTCGGCTCGTTGCGCAAGGTGTGGCCGTGGAAAGATGCAGTGGATGCGCAGGCCAATGTGCTCCCCGGCGCATTCACGCCTGAAGTGGCCCTGGCGCTCGGCTTGATGGTTGTGGGCGTGGCTCTGGTGATTGCCATCGATCGACTTGCCGAGCGCGCGCAGGCCGCGCCGGCAGCGCATTAACGCAGGCTTTCAGGTCAACAGCGCCGAGAATATCTTGACAACCAGCGGGGCGATCAATGCCACACCAACGCCATACGAATGGTGAGCCTGACGATGTGGGCTGTGTAGCGCCGGCCCAGTTCACGTATCAAAACCGCCAGCAGATGCGATCTGCCGGCCCAATCCAATCGAGCGCCCATCCACTTTGATCAATGCCGGCCCTTCACGCGGCGCAACCTGCGTGACGCGCACCCACACGCCGGCTACCACCCCAAGCTGGCTCAGTTTGGCTACTAACGTGCGTCCCCCTTCAAGCCGATGATGTGCGCCTGGCGTCCACGTGGCAGCTCGAGGAGCGACTGCTCGGCCATTACCGCATCACCCTGGTGCAGAAAAAAAGAGGGAGTTTGGGCAATAACTCTTTGTGGGGCAAAAGTGTTGGGGGGAGGAACACTTTTGGGAGGTCCCAGAGCTGCCCAGCTCCCAAGCGCAAGTGTATCAGCAATTGCGCAAGCGTCAAGGGTGCTTTCATTCTTGACAGGCCACGCACGTCGAACAGCCAGCCGCCGATTGTCGAACCCGCTATTCCCGCCAGGTTGGTCAGTGTTGTAAGCATATCTTGACTGTTCGCTTTGAATCCGCCGCGCGCTTGTCTGGCTCGGGCCGGCGAGACGAGATATGGCCTGTGGCATGGGTGTCAGTTGTGCGCCGGCCTGGAGGCGTGGAACACACTACTGACGATCTCGCCGGCCGGCATGACCACGACCAAGGCATGTGGATCACTCGCCAGGGTCAGCGCTTTTAACTGCGCCACTTCAGTTGCCGTGATGGCTATAAGCAGTACGCTGCGATCTTGCCCACTGTGCACGCTCTCACCTTTCCAGGCAGTCACGCCGCATTTCATCTCAGACACGATGCGATTTGAGATCACCTGAGCCTGACTCGTCACAATCAGACACAGCAATTGCGAACCACTGGCTTGTGCCTGCGCTGAGGGGGCGCGGTCGGTCTGTTTTGAGCTGCTTTGTCGCAACGCCTTCAGCAGATCGATGTCGCCGGTCTCGAACTTGTCCAATATCTCGCCGCTCGCCTGGTGCAAACGGGTTGTAGCCAGGCCGATCCCGAAGAGCAGCGCATAGAACGCCACCCCTGCGGCGAGCACGATCTCGCCGGCCAGAGGACCAAGCGCAGACCGTGCCACGAACTCCGGCCATGAAGCGGCAACATTGGGATGGATGTAGGACTTAAGAATCCAGGCCAGACCCAGCACCAGAAACATCCAGGAGTAGTTGCGCCGGAAGCGCCGGCCCAGCGCTTCCCACATGCTGATCGGAAACTGGGGGTGCAGCAGACTTTGCGCCAGATTCTCTGCCCAGTCTGGCTGCGGGCTGAATGGCGGCACAAGCATCGCGGCGAAAAAATCCGTTTCCATCAGCCGCGTGCGCAGGCTCCACAATTCGTAGTAACGATAGCGCCGAGCTTCGATCCATAGGAACAGGGCGATAAGCAGTGTGTTGAGGATGATGACGCCGTGATGATGCGCCGGCGCGCTTAGCGAGAAAGTGATGGCAGCGCTGGTCGAAACCACCGCCCAGTTGGTAGTTGCATCCAGGCGATTGCGCCATGTATTGCTGCGCTGTATTTCGGCGCGGTAATAGTGCACCATGGCGGTGGTGAACTCAGAGGGGCGCAGTTCGTAGCCGCGAAAGCGCCATACCGGCTTGCTCTGAGCACGCGATGACGACGCATACTCTGAATCAGAATGATTCGTGAATTCGTCCATTTGCTCTGTGCTGCCGCGAGTGTATCCCATGTGGGGCAAGCGATGTAGCCCCCAGCCGTAAGCTGCATGTAGGGCAAGCCCTGTCGTCCTGTCACAGATCGCGCAGGGCCGGATGGTCGAGCCGTTGCCGGAGCGCCGCCCATGCTTCTCGTGCAAATGGCTGGTCGAGATCGGGCACAAAACCAAAGTCGAGGTACAGCTTGATGGCTCCGACGCGGCCGGTGCTGGTGTCGAGCATGGCGCGCGCGTGCCAGCGCGCCAGTTGTCTGAGGGTGAAACTCAAGCCGGCTTTTGCCAGTCCCTTGCCCTGATGCGCCCGGCGCGTTGCAACCCAATGCACGCGGCCCCAGTCCTGCCCTTTGAAGTCGCGGCTGTACCACGCGCTGATCGTACCCACGGCGCATCCATCCGGCCCGACAATCAGGTAGCAGCGCCGTCCGATCGCGCTTGGGTCGTTGCCAAACTCACGCTCGAATAGGCCCGGCTCGACCGTGAAGAATGGTTCGGCATCGCGCTGGATGTCCTCCCACAGCCCCCCTTCGTTGGCGCGCATAGCCCGGATGCCATAGCCATCTGGAAATGCAACCTCTGGAATATCGTTCAAGTGAGGCCGCACCATCACGACCGGCGCGTTGTCCAGGTTTGGCGCGCCGCGCGGCGGGAATGTCCGCCCATACAGCCTGGCTATGCTGTGCAGGGCGCGTTTGGCCCGCCGATCGCGCGTGACGATCCCAAAGGGGCTGATCGTCATGTAGTTCAAAAAAGTTTCTTCAGGCCACGGGTGATCGGCGTAGCACCAGATGGTCATACCGCACACATATGGCTTCTCGAATGCTTGGGCTTCTGTGCGGATGGCGTCGTCCTGCGCGTCTTCGCCCACCCCGTTGTTTGCGATGCCATGCAACGCGGGATAGCCGAACGCGGTGATGAGAATTGGCTTGTCTGGATACAGGCGATGCAATGTGTCGAGATGTTCGTTCCACCAGCGCGCCGATGCAGCAAAGTCATCATCGGGATTGCACCCCCAACCACGTCTGCTCCAACTTGGGTAGCCGTTCACACATATCACGTCGTCTGCATCGAAAGCCGGCGTTGTTGTCCAGTGATTGGACATGTGGGTGGCCAGCCGCGAGCGATCAAGGTGGTGCGCCAATTCAACCAGCGCGGCGTTGTCGGCTGAGACCTCTGGGCGTTGCTCATGCGTCTCGTTGCTCACATTCCAAAAGATGATCGACGGGTGGTTGACATCACGCGCGATCATCTCGCCCAACTGCCGGCGCGCAGCGTCCAGTTTGACAGAGGCCGGCTGATCGCCATCTGTATCGCCGTTCCACCAGTAGAGTGGGATTTCGCTCATTACCAGCAGGCCGATCTCGTCGCACAAGTCCAGCTCGCTGGGGTGATGGGGATAGCGGCACAGACGAACGAAGTTCGCCCCCAGTTGCTTGATGTGTTGCAGGTCACGCCTGGTTTGTTCAGGGTCGGGCGCCATACCGGCCCGCGCGGTGTCTTCGTGCCGGTTGAAACCGCGCAAACGAATTGGTTCGCCGTTCAGCACCAGTTGATGCCCCACACGTTCGATCGTCCGAAAGCCGATCCGCAGGCTGATCTCGTCGAAGCCGGCCTCATGCGCAAGCCCAAACGCGGCTGTGTACAGGGTCGGAGAATCTGGCGACCATGGCATGACGTGCGGCGCGATGCCCACGATGGTCAGCCTTGCGGCATCGTGCGCGTCCACGCTGGCTGGGTGGGCGGCGCTGGAAAAGACTGCCCTGCCGCTCGCGTCCAGGATTGCCAGGGCTACGCCGGCCTCGCACCCTTCACCTGTGTCATTGACAACAGTCACGCGCGCTTCGAACACACCGGTGGCTTCTGCCACAATTACCGGGTGCTCAAGTCGGATGAGCGGTCGGCAATCCAGCATCACTTCGCGCAGGATGCCGCCAAAGGGGCGCCAACCACGCTCTTTGCCTGGCACTTCACCACGGCGGCGCGTGTTGTCTGCCCGCACTACCAGCGTATTTAGGCCAGGTTGCAGCAATTGCGCCACCGGCAATTCGAATCTCAGGAAGCCGCCGACGTGGCTGCCGGCCGGCTGTCCATTTACCCATACCTGCGCCTGGTCGTTCACCCCTTCGAACCGCAGACTGAGATGCTGTGATGCGCATTCTTCCGCCAACTCAAAATCGCAGCGGAACCAGCCAATGCCTTGGTATCCGCGCAGTTCGGGCAAGCAGTCATCGAATGCCGTGGGGATGCTCACCTCGCGCCAGAAGCGTATGTCACATGTCGGTTGAGGATAGCCCATGCGTTCTCCGTTTCCAAACACATCAGGTTGGAAGCGCCATATCCCGCTGGTTAGATCGATGCTGTGCCGCGCATTATTTGTATGTGCGCCCGTGATATGCTCCATATCTCGTTGTTCTCCTGTCGGGCCGTGGCCGGGTGGTAGACAGATGATAATGCCGCTGAGAAGATATCATGCGAGCCGAGAGGCCGCTGACCGTGACCCGTTGCCGGCCTTGCCGGTGCATGAGACCACTCCTTCGTGCGGCGTGGCGGCCGATGTGTCAGCCGGCCAGATTGTGGTCATACTGGAGAATGCGCAGGGGTTGCATCTCCGGCCGGCAGCGCGATTTGTGCAAACAGCGGCGCGCTTCGGTGCGACCGTCACAGTGCGCAAACTCGCGGCGGATGGCAATCCAACAGGCGTTGTTGCGTCGGCGCGCAGTGTCAACCAACTGGCTATGCTGGGCGCGCAACGTGGCGATCGGCTGCTCATCCAGGCGCACGGCGCCCAGGCGGGCCAGGCATTGCAAGCACTTCGTGAACTGGTAGACGCACACTTTGGCGAGCGCGACGCGATTGAGTCTGCGGATCGCGCTCCTGAAGCCGGCGCTGCTGATGCGCATCGCGCCGGCCTTGTAGCTGCGCCTGCGCCGCAGGTTGGCCCCGAACGCAGCCAAAGCGATGGAGCGCTGCTTGCGCTGCCGGTCTCGGAAGGTATTGCGATTGGTCTGGCTGTACGCGCACAGGTGCGCGCGCAGGCGTACCGGCCTGTCATCGCTGAAACAGCTCGGCCGGCTGATGCAGACGGGATCTGCGCGGATGCCGAGTTGCGCCGGTTGGATGATGCGCTTGCCCGCGCGCGATTCGACATCGATGCACGTCGCCAGCGCGTTGCCGCCGGCGTAGATGAACAAAGCGCTGCCATCTTCGACGCCCAGCGGCTGATTCTCGATGATGAGATGTTGGTTGGCCGCGCACAGCGCTGGATCCGCGAAGCGCAGATGGGCGCGACGCAGGCGTGGCATCGCGCAGTGGAGGAGTTGGCCGATGCGTACCGTACCCTGCCCGACGCATACATGCGACAGCGCGCCGCCGATGTGCGCGATGTGGGGGCGCAGGTGTTGGCGTATCTTGGCGAGATCGATCAACCTGGCGTAACGATGCCTGCCGACCAGCCGGTCATTCTCCTGGGGCAAGATTTCACGCCGACGCAAGTGGCGCAACTTGACCTGCAACACGTGGCCGGCCTGGTGAGCGCGGGCGGCAGCCAAGATTCGCACGCTGCTATTCTCATGCGCGCGCTGGGCGTGCCGGCCGTAGCCGGCGCAGGCGCCCTCATCGATCAGATCCCCGACGCGGCGCAGGTCGCTGTAGATGGATTTACCGGCTGCATCTGGATCGACCCCGCGCCAGAGCGGGTGGCCGAACTCGAAAGCCGCCGCGATGCCTGGCGCGAACAGCAGCGCCGACTGCGCGCAGCCGGCCAGGCCCTCACGACCACCCGCGACGGCGCGCGCATCGAAGTGGCCGCCAATCTGGGCAGCCTTGCCGACGCGCCGGCGGCCCTTGTCAACGGCGCCGAGGCGGTTGGCGTGCTGCGCACCGAGTTTCTGTATCTCACCCGCCACGAGCCGCCGGGGGAAGACGAACAGGTGGCGGCGCTGGCGCAGATTGGACGCATCCTGCAGGGCCGGCCGATCATTGCGCGCACGCTCGACGTGGGCGGCGACAAAGCGATTCCGTATCTGCCATTGCAGCCCGAAGCTAACCCTTTTCTCGGCGTGCGCGCCATCCGCCTGTTGCTGCGCCGGCGAGAGTTGTTCCTGACCCAACTGCGCGCCATACTGCGCGCCGGGGCCGAACACGATGTGCGTGTGCTATTGCCCATGATCTCACTGGTGGAAGAGATCGAACAGGCACAGGACTGCCTGGATGAGGCGCATCACATGCTGATGGCCGACGGCTTGCCGCATCGCTGGCCGGCGGCGCTGGGCGTGATGGTCGAAACGCCGTCCGCCGCGTTGATGGCCGATGCCCTTGCGAGGCGGGTTGACTTTCTGAGCATCGGCACAAATGACCTCACCCAGTACACGCTGGCGGCAGAGCGCGGCAATGCCAACCTGGCCGCGTTTGCCGACGCGCTACACCCGGCCGTTTTAAGGTTGATCAAAATAGTCGCCGATGCGGCGGCCCGGCATGGCAAGTGGGCCGGCGTGTGCGGCGAGATCGCCGCCGATCCGCTGGCCGTGCCGGTGTTGATCGGCCTCGGCGTGACCGAGTTGAGCTTGAATCCGGCCAGCATCGCAAACGTCAAAGCTGTGGTGCGCGCACTGGACACGCGCCAGGCCGGCCGGCTGGCCGATCAAGCCTTGCAGCAAGAGACGGCTCAAGCTGTGCGCCAACTGGCCGCGCAGTTTCTTGAAAGTTTGTAAGAATCACGCATGGTGCAAGATTAATCTTGTGTCATCTAAGGAGTGGCTTTCATGTCAGAGAACCAACAACATGGCTTTCAGTTGGTGGAAGAGCGCGTCATTGCGGAGATGAACGCGACGGCGCGTTTGTATCGCCACATCAAGACCGGCGCACGTTTATTATCTGTGATCAACGACGATGAGAATAAAGTGTTCGGCATTGCGTTCGCCACGCCGCCCGAAGACTCGACCGGCCTGCCGCACATTCTGGAGCACTCGGTGCTGTGCGGCTCGCGCAAGTACCCGGTCAAAGAGCCGTTCGTCGAGCTGATGAAAGGATCGTTGAACACCTTTCTGAATGCTTTCACCTATCCCGACAAGACTTGCTACCCGGTTGCCAGCCAGAACCTGCAAGATTTCTACAACTTGATCGACGTGTACCTCGATGCAGTGTTCTATCCGCGTATCACGCCAGACACGCTGCGACAAGAAGGCTGGCACTACGAACTAGACACGCCCAACGCGCCGCTGACATTCAAGGGCGTGGTGTTCAACGAGATGAAAGGCGCGTATTCGTCGCCGGACAATTTGCTCGGTCGCTACTCGCAGCAGTCTCTCTTCCCTGACAACGCTTATGGCCTCGATTCAGGCGGCGATCCCCAGCGCATCCCTGACCTGACCTATGAGCAGTTCAAGCGCTATCACGAGAGGCACTATCACCCCTCGAACGCCTGGATTGTTTTTTACGGCGATGACGACCCGACCATGCGGCTACAAATTTTGGACGCCTATCTGAAAGATTTCGAGCCGCTGACTGCGCTGCCGCGCATTGCGTTGCAGCCCCCCTTTGGCGAGACGCGCCGCTTTGAGTATGGCTACGATGCCGGCGTAGACGCCGGCGTAGACGCCGGCGCAGATGGCCCGGCGCGCAAGAGTTACTTCACGCTCAACTGGATGCTCAGCGAGGCGACCGACGATGAAACTGTGCTGGCGCTGCAAATCTTGTCGCACATTTTGTTGGGCGCGCCGGCCTCGCCGTTGCGCAAGGCGCTTATCGACTCGGGCCTGGGTGAGAATCTGGCCGGCGGCGGCCTGGAAGAAGACTTGCGCCAGATGATGTTCTCAACTGGCTTGAAGGGCATTCAGGCGCAAGACGCGCAGAAAGTGGAGGAGCTGATTCTACGCACGCTCGAACAGCTTGCCGAAGCCGGCATCGAGCGCGACATGATCGAAGCGTCCCTAAACACGATCGAGTTTGCGCTGCGCGAGAACAACACCGGCGGCTTCCCGCGCGGCATTGCGCTCATGCTGCGCGCGCTGGCGAGCTGGCTGTATGGCGGCGATCCGCTCTCGCGGCTGGCCTTTGAAGCGCCGCTCAACGCTATCAAAGCCAAATGGCAGGCCGATCCGCATTACTTTGAGCGCCTGGTCCGGCAATATCTGTTGCAAAACCCGCATCGCGCCAGTGTGCTGCTCAAGCCCGAAGCGGGACTGGGGCAGCGCCAAGCTGCCGAGGAGCAGGCTCGCCTGGAGCGCGCCCGCGCTGCAATGAGCGAAGCAGACCTCAAGCGCATCATGGATGAGGCGCAAGCGTTGAAGCGCCGGCAAGAAACCCCTGATCCGCCCGAGGCGCTGGCGACTATTCCCACCCTGAAGTTGAGCGACCTGGATCGCAAGAACAAAGTGATTCCCCTGGCGGTGTCGCGGGCAGCCGGCGCGCAGGTGTTGTATCACGACTTGTTCACCAATGGCATTGTGTATCTGGATGTCGGCTTCGACTTGCGCGCATTGCCGCAGCAGTATCTGCCCTATGTGCCGTTGTTTGGCCGCGCGCTGTTGGAGATGGGCACTGCACGCGAGGATTTCGTCAAGCTGTCGCAACGTATTGGACGCAAGACCGGCGGCATTCGCTCTGCCACGTTGTCCAGCGCCATTCGCGCAACGGGCGACGCAGCAACCTGGCTATTCCTGCGCAGCAAGGCGACGACGGCGCAGGCGCAGGACGCACTCGATATTCTGCGCGATGTATTGTTGACGGCCCGCCTCGACAACCGTGAGCGCTTTCGTCAGATCGTGCTCGAGGACAAGGCCAGCCGCGAGTCGGGGTTGACGCCGGGCGGGCACATCATGGTCAATCGCCGGCTGCGCGCGCGTTTCAGCCGCGCCGACTGGGTTGCCGAGCAGATGAGTGGCGTGGATGGGTTGTTGTTTGTGCGCAGGCTGGCCGAGCGCATCGATCAAGACTGGCCATCGGTGCAGGCGGATCTGGAGGAGATGCGCCGGCTGTTGGTCAATCGCAACGCCATGATCTGCAATGTGACGCTGGATGCCTCTGCGTACCGCGCCTTCGAGCCGGCGCTAACAGCGTTCATCGAACAGATGCCGGCTGCTTCGCTCGATCCTGCTGTCTGGCAGCCGGTCACGCCGGCCGGCCCCGAAGCGCTGATGATCCCGGCGCAGGTCAACTTTGTGGGCAAAGGCGCCAATCTATACAAACTGGGCTATCGCCTGCATGGATCGGCGTTGGTTGTCACGCACTACCTCAGCACAACATGGCTGTGGGATCGCGTGCGGGTGCAGGGCGGCGCCTATGGTGGGTTCAGCGTGTTCGACCATCGCTCGGGCGTGTTCACCTATCTGTCCTACCGCGACCCCAATCTGCTGGGCACGCTGGCGAACTACGATGGCGCGGCCCGCTTTTTGCGCGACCTTGATCTATCCGAAGACGAATTGACCAAAGCCATCATCGGCGTGATCGGCGATCTCGATACGTATATGTTGCCGGACGCGAAAGGCTACACTTCGATGATGCGCTGGTTGGCCGGTGACACCGAAGAAAGCCGGCAGCAGTTGCGCGACGAAGTGTTATCCACCACAGCCGCTGACTTCAAAGCGTTTGCCGATGCTCTGGAGCAAGTGCAGCGCAAGGGGGAGATCGTCGTCATGGGATCCGACAGGGCTGTGGCCGAGGCAAATGCGCACATGCCGCGCCAATTCGAAGTGCTGAGGGTTCTGTAGCCTTTCGTGGCGCGTCGTGGAGGCGCGCGCCGGCTCTAAACGGTGTGTGCCGACGATTCTGCTCATCGCATGGTCTTGCTAACCAAGAATTGCAGAATTTGACCGTTAGCGGCGTCGGTGACAAGCAAGACATCGCCATTGACCGTCAGGCCGGTGGGCAGGCTGCCCTGGGGTGTGGTGAGGTTGGCTTCGATCTGCTCGCCGGCCAGCGTATAGGCCAGTACTTCGCCTGTGCGCGGGCTGCTCACGTACAGCGTGTTGCCGCTGATGGCCAGGAAAGGCTTGTGATCGACTGCCTGAAGGTCTGTGGCCTCCATCGTCAGCCACGAATTGATCGGCCACGCCCGCAAAAACTTGAACGCGCTGTCGAAGACCTGGATGCGCCTGTTCCAGGTATCGGCCACGTAGATATTGCCGGCGGCGTCGATGGCCAGCCCGACCGGCTCGTTGAACTCGCCGTTTCCTGCGCCCTCGCGGCCAAATTGCGCCAGGAAATTGCCCTCGCTGTCAAAGACCTGCACACGCTTGTTGCCGGTGTCGGTCACCAGCAGCCGGTTCTTCCGATCGATCACAATGGCGCGCGGGCCGAAGAAAGTGGTGTCGCGTCCAGAACCGTTTGCGGTGCTGACGCCCGGCCGGCCCCACGCAAACAGGAAGTTGCCGGCGCGGTCAAATTTCTGGATGCGGTGATTGAATGTGTCGGCCACGTAGATGTTCCCGTTGCTGTCGATGGCGACGCCCCACGCGTCGTTAAAGCGCCCCGGCCCTCCACCCAGACCGCCCCATGCCGTCTGAACGATGTTGTCGGCGTTGAGAACGAACAGCCGGTTGGCCTTGCGGTCGATCACCAAACGATCGCCGTTAGCGGCGACCGCGATGCCGGTTGGGTTTTGCAGGCGCGGGAGGGGGGCGCTCAGCTCTGCGCCGCCGGCGCCTCCTGCCAGCGCGCCGGCCCGATAGTCCCACACCTGCGCCGCCAAGTCGTTGCGCAGATACAGGCTAAACCGATGCGCCGGCGACCATGTGTCGGCGGTTAGCGTCGTCTTGTTGAAGACCTGCGAGTAGCGCGTGAAATCGCGATTGAAGATGATGTCCCACAGCGCGGCGCGCGCCTGTGGGTTGAAGAGCGAATACGAGATGCGCTCCCATGTCAGGTCGAAGTAGTCTTGCATTGGCCACCACACCAGCGTGTAGTGGAAACGGCTGTAGTTTTCCAGCAACTGTGGCTCGATCTCATTGCGTTTGGGGTGCTGGTCGCTGATCAACATGGCATCCAGGTCCATGTAGTCCGCCGGCAAATCGTTGCCGATGAAGCGCGCGTTTGGGAACAAGCGCATGTACCAGCTCATCGGCCAACTGGTTTCACTGTCATAGCCAACCCTGATCCCATCGCCGCCCTTCAAGCGCTTCGACAGGTCTTCGAGCTGCTGAATAGCCAACTTTGTGCCCGGCGCGCCGTGCGCGTAAAACAGAAACTCGCGCGTGTAGTCATAGTTGATGTAGGTCACGGTGTAGGCGGTGCGCACCGTCAGGGCGACACCCAGGCAGAGCGCCGCCACCACGACCATGCGCCAGGCCCAGCGCCCGCACAAAAACCGCAGCGCCGCCAGCGCAGTGATCAGCATCACGCCGCTCAGCCCGAACACGCCAAGCCATGCCAGCAGTCTGGCCGTGTCGCCCTCAGGGATGTCAAGACTGCCGATCAGCGATAGCAGCCTGATGACGAGAAGCACCGCCAGGCCGGCCAACGTCACCCCGCCCAGTTTGCTTGCCCCGTTCATCTGCCGCCAGTTCGGCCCGATTGCGCACATGATGCGCTCGACGAACCAGCCGGTGAGAAACGCCATGGGCAGCGCAATGTGCACGGTCAACCAGGGCATCTTTTCGCCGGCTGCGCTGAAAATCAGCAGCGCCGAAATGCTCCACCAGCCGGCGAACACAGGCCATAGGTCGATTTGGGATTTTGGATTTTGGATTGTGGATTGTGTCGGCGGTTCGGGGTTGGCAATTGGTGATTGCGGCGCGTCGATGGTGTTCGATGGCCCAGCGGACTGAGGCGCGCGCAACAGGCCGGCCAATCCGCGCGCAGCCATCGTGATGAATGCGCCGGCTGCGCCGGCCACCACCAGGTACTCGTACAGCGGCACAAGCAACAGGTAGTAATACCAGGGCTGGCTGCCGCGCTGCACCGGATGTTGCGCCATCCAATACCCAAGCTGCCCGACAAAACCGGTGCCGATGCCCCCCACGTTGGTGAAGACGGTGGTGAACAGGGTCACCGTGATGACGCCAAACACGGCGATGATCAATAGCCACAGCCGCCAGTTCCACGTGACGCCGATGGCGATGCTGATGGCAGCCATGCCCACGCTGAGCGCCAGCATAGTCGTGATCACCTGTGTGTTCGTGCTCAGATTGCTCATCGAGCCAAGCAGCTCGACTGATACCAGCTCCTCGCCGGTGACGCGCGCCCACAGCGGGTTGAGCACGAGGAGCATAGCCGGCGCTGCCATGAACATGGTCGTCGTCACCATCACTACGGCAGTGTTGAACCAGGGCGATTGGCTGCCTGCCATCGCCAGCCATTGCCCGAACCACAGCCGCAACAAGAAGGCGACCAGCGCCGCCAGCGCCACGCCGGCCAGCGCGATCACCACGGCAAATACCATCAATTGCAGATTCAAAGACAACACCAGCGGTTCGATCTGCTGCACCACGCTGCCGATGCTCAGCGCCTGGGTCAGCAGGCGCGCCAGCGCCTCCATCGCCACGCAGACGATGAGCATGGCGACGGCCAGAAAGCCGGCATAGCCAACAGCCGTCCACACATCTTGCATCCGCCTGCGCATGACATAGAACTCGCGCAGCGCGACTACGCCTGCAAATGCCGTAATCCAGGCCACAGTGAGGAAGGACGTGGATTTGTCTGTGGCGTGAAAGGCCAGCGTCGCCGTCAGCGCAATGAGCCAGCCGGCGCGACGGGTCTCGATGTAGCGCCATATGAATAGAACGGTTAACGTCACCCAAACCAGGATGAATGCTTCCTGGCGGATGTAGCGGGCGTGATAGAGGATCGAGGGCGAGATGAGCAACGCAGCCGATGTGGCCAGCGCGCCGGCCCGACCCAGTTGCCGGCGAAAGAAGAAGGGCAATCCCACCAACGCGACGCCGAACAGCGCAGCGGGAATGCGCGACGTGAAGTCGTCTGCGCCGAACAGGAAATAGGACAGCGCCGTGATGTGGAAGAGGAATGGCCCGTGCATCAACGGCGTGTGACTGAAACCCTTGCCGGTAGCAAGCTGATACGAGAAGTAGGTGTGCAGGCTCTCGTCGTGACTCATCACCCGCGCGCCGAGGTCCCAGAAGCGGGTGAGCACAGCCGCGACGATGAGCGCGAGATACAAGACTTTCTCCCAGTTGAGCGCGACAAGCAGTGGCTGATCCAGCCATGCCGTCACGCGCGCGCTCACGGTTGGCGGCTCTGACTTGTCTGAGGGCTGAGCGGATGTTGGCGCCGGCGCAACAGCCGGCGCAGCAGCATTGTTGGCCGGATCACCGGCTTGATTGACCATGTTGGAAATAGGTTCGGTTTCGAGCGAGTTCGTCATAGCGCAGGTGTAAACACAAAATCGAGGGTGAAAACTCACCGGCCGCTGTAGCGTCTGGCCACATCCTGGCGCAGCCACAGCACCCAGCGTGTCTGGGTAGGGATAGCGCTTCCATCCAGGTTGCGCAGGATCAGCCAGCGCGCCAACGGGTAACAATTGAACTGGCCGGATCGGTCGTCGCATCCCGCCGAGCGGATGGAAGCGGTGGATGCGATGCGAAACTCGCTGCCGATGTAGGTGTAGTCGGTTTGAATGGTTGCACCCATTGGCGTCAACAATGTCTCCGCTGCGCCTGGCTGCGATGTGATGGTTGCTCGCTGCCAGTCGCGCACTGCCCACTTCAGACTGGCCGGCGCCGATTCAGGCAACTCAATCGAGATTGCCAGCGGCTCGCCGGACGCCCGCGCGCTGACATCGCCCAGCGCGTTGCGCAGGTCATGCACGCCGGGCAAGGTCGCCCGGACGTTGTACGGCTCGGCGGGGTTATCCGGACGGGTCTGAGTCAGTTGGACGCCGGCGCTGAGCGTGTAGAGCAGCAGGCAGATGCCGGCCGCGATGCCCACACCGGCCAGCGCCGATTGTGTATTCAGCGTCATGCCTGCCACAATCGCAATGCCGCCCACCATCACCAGCGCAATCAGGCCGGTCAACAACCAGGTGACTGCGCCCTGCCCGGCGTAGAACAGCGCGCCAATGAACCCATACACGAGCATGATGGCAGAAATGCCGGCCACAGCAGCGATGGATGCCCATTGCCGGCGGTCAGCCAGTTCGGTCAGGATGCGTTCAACGGCGATAGTTGCCAGGGCTGCGCAGCCAATCACGACCGGCGCAAGCCCATCTGCTGTGCGTGACTGTGTGAGCAACCACAGGCCAAAGCCTGCCCCGGCCCACGCCGGCCAGGGCGTCGCGCCGCGCATCGCGCCGCGCATCGCGCCGCGCAGCACACGCGCATCACGCGATCTCGGAGCGTTCGATGAACCATGCTGCGCGCTGCGTCGCAGAACAAGCACTGCGCCGCCTGTGATGGCCCCAATCCAGATCAACGGTTCGTAGAGCACAAAGCCGGCTGCGCCGCGCAAGGCCGGCAATATCCACAGGCCGGCGCCTGGCTCTGGCAACGGCGCGCCGGTTAGTTCGGCGAACCACATGGCATAGCCGTTGAACATATCGCCCAGCCCCGACAGTCGCAGGCCGAAGCCTGTCGCGCCGATTGCGCACGCGCCTGCGGCAATCAGCGCGCCGGTTGCGTTGATCCGCAGCCGGCTGAATGCGTTGCCGGCGGCCAGCGCGGCCGCAACGGTCAATGCCGGCGTCACTGCATCCGCGCCGCACGCCAGCAACAGGCCGGCCAGCAGCCAGCCCATCTCGGCGCGCGCGTTTGTGCTCCATACACACCACATGCCAAATGCCAGCGTCCACGCGAGCAATGCGCCGTCTGATTGGCGCGCGATGAACCACAGGGTGGGTGAGAGCGCCAGCAGTCCGCCAAATGCCAGCCCACGGGCCGGCCCGATCTCGCGGCGCAGCAGGGCCGGCAGCAGGCACAGCGCAACGCCGGCCAGCGCCGATAGCCAGCGCGCTGTGGCATCTGTTGCGCCGAAGATGGACATCCAGATGGCCTGTGTTGCGCTAAAGAGCGGATTAGCGGGCGAGGTAGATGCGAACGCTGTTGCCATTGGGCTGGCATGGCCGGCCAGCGCCAGAGATTGCAGCGCCAGTGCGGCCTCGGCATCGTTGAGCGGGGCGCTGCCCAGCGCCCATAAGCGCGTGAGGCCGGCAACTGCGCCAATGCCCAGCCACAACAGGGTCTCGCGGGTGACTCGCACCCGCGATGCCGTCTCGTCCGACGGCCCTGCGTGCGCGAGCGGTGTCTTGGTTTCATGAGGGTCAAGTGGCGTGCTGACAATCATGGTTGAGTGCGGGTCGGGCCGGGCGCGATCTGATAGATGATTGTGCTGCCCGATTGGAAGACGGGCTGCCCCAGCCGTTCGAATTTAGCCAGCCCCTCGGCTGAATATCGGTTGCGTTCGGGCGGCCCAACGATAACATATCGCACGTTGAATTCGTCGAGCACGGCGCGGGAGGCGCGCGCATCTGTGCTGTTGAACAGTGTTTCGATCAACGGTTCGCGGCGCGCCGGCTCGGTGTAGTTGCCGCGCCACTGGTGCTGGTGCCCGCCCCAGCCGAGTAGGGTGGGCAGGCCGGTAAACGCAGAGATGCGGCCATGATAGGAATAGGCCGCGTAGCGGTCGGCCGGCGCTTCGGCGATGACAGGCGCGCCGGTCACGTTGGTGTTCAGCCATGCAATGGCTGCGGCATCGTCGGGGCGGGTGGTTTTGAGATATGCTGCGCCGTCGAGGGTGGGCCGGCGCGAGAAACCATCGGTGCGGCTTTGCATGGTGAAGAGGGGATACAACAGCCCGCCGGCGATCAACAGGCCAGACAGAATTCCGGCCAGCTTTGGCCACATCCCGCGCGCGCCGAACAGACTGGTCAATGCAAAGCCGCCGGCAACAGCCCACACCGTCCACGCTTGATAGTAGAACTTGAACACTGTGTTCATGCGCGTGCCGAACATGTCGCGCACGAACACAAATTCCACCGCTGCTGTCAGCAAGGCTCCGCCCAGTAAGAGCAGCAGCACGAAGAGATCGGGCCGGCCGGTGTTTGTTGTGCCCTCAGAGGCAGCCGGCGATGCGCTCAGTGCGGTCAAGATCAGCGCCACACACAGCGCCGCGCAGGCCAGCAGTGCGAGCGGGACCCAGGGGTCGCTCAGACGAAGCGCCAGACGTTGCAGGGCAATCTCGCGCGTGACGCCAAACACGCTGCCGCCTTCTTGCATGACCTGGGTGAATATCTCGCGCAATTGCGGCGAGATCAACCCGATGACGGTAACGCCGGCCAGCGCGCCGAGCAGGGCGAGCAGGGTCAGGCCGGCGGCGCGGCCCAGCAGCGCCACAATGGGTGTCTGTGTCGCGCGACTGATGCGATGCGTCGTCAGCGCGATGAAGGCCAGGCCGATCACAAGGAATGGCGCAAACATCAAGACAAACTGCGGCCAGCGCGTGCCGTTGAATAAATTGATGCCGATGCCGGCCGCCTGTGAAGCAAATGTGGCGTAGAACGGCAGATACGCTCCATAACCTAGCGCCAGCATCGCTGCGCTGAACAGCAACGCCGGCCCCAATGTTTCACGCCGTAACAGCCGGCCCAGCAGTAGCCCGCCGATTGCCAGCGCGCCGTACACCGGAAAATCCCATGTGTTCATGAAGGCCAGTCCACCCACAACGATAGCCGACAATGCCAGAGGGGGTAGGCCGGCGAGCGAGCCGAAGCGCGGGGGGAGCGATGGACGATGGTACAGGCTGAGGGCGAGTGCAATGGCGACCAGTGCGAAAGGCAGCCCCATCACGTGGGGGTGATTGTCGCCCAGCAGGAAGCTGAAGGCCGGCGATTCGGTGATCACTTCCTGGTCGCGGCCATCGGGGGTGTAGTCGTGCACGACGCGCGACCAGTCCCACCACCAGTAGTAGCGCGTCGGGGCCAGTCCGTTGCACTCGACCTGTTGTGCGGCGATCTGGCGCACATCCAGCCATGTCCAGAACGCATCCGGCGTCACGCCTGCGCATCGCGCCGCTTCCATGAATCCGCCCATGTTGCCCATCACGGCCAGCATGAGCGCGGTGAGCAGGCCGGCCACAGTTGCCTTCGGAGTGCTGAGTGGTGAGTGCTGAGTATTGGCCAGGTTCCACCCCAGGCTGTATGCGCCGGCGAGCGTGAGGGCAAAGAAGGTAGCGTTGCCCAGGTTGAAAGCGACGGTGGACGCCAGGCCGCTGAGGCGTGTGAGCATGGCCAGGATGACATAGCCGAAGTAGTAGTAGCTGATGCTGAAGCCCGACAGCCAGGCGTCGTTGGGTGGAAAGGCCGGGCTGCGCAAAATGGCGTTCAGCATCATGATCTCCATGAACTTTTCGCCGCCGGCTTCCAGGATGTCGGGGTTGTATGCGCGGTAGGCGGCCCACAGAAACAGGCCGGCTGCAAACAGCGCCTCGGTCACGATGACGGACGAGCGGGCCGGCCACAGCACAAGCCGCGCGCGCGAGGCGTCGGTTGCGCGCCGTTGATCGAGCTGCCAGAGCGCGATGCCGGCGCCAAACAGGACGGCCAGCGCCATCAGCGCCGCGCCGGTGTTGTTGGCCGACAGCCGCGCTGTGACGATCCACCAGTAGGCAAACCCGCCCAGCAGCAGACCGAGCGCCTTGCTCGCGCCATAGCCGCGATCGGGCAGTCCGCGCAGCCAGCGCGAGGCAATCAGCCAGCCGCCCAGGCTGAATGCTTGTAGCCACACGTACCACACCAGAATTTCGAGCATGGCGGTAGACAGTAGTCAGTAGTCAGTAGTCAGAAGGTGTTGCGCACGGGCAAGGGATCGTCTGGCGGAAGCGGCGCTTAACGCTTAACGTGATAGATTGTGGTGCCCGGATTTTGATAAGCGATGGCGAGATAGCCGAGCCGCACCATTTCGTCAAACTTGCTGAAGCCGGCCTCGTTGTAGTACACGCGCTCTAGATCGCCGACGATGATGTAAGCTGCGTTGTAGCGCCGGATGAGCGTTAGAGCGCGCCCAATGTCGGGTGTGTTGTAGAACTCGCTCAGGTCGTCGTCGCGGTCGTACACGATGCGATCGCTCAGCGCGGCGCGCTGCTGGCGCTGATGCCATTGCCAGCCCACCACCGCCGTCAGGCCGGTGTAGATCGAGAAGCGATTACCCCAGCGATACAAGTTCCCGCCGGTGGTGCCTTCGATAATGACCGGCGAGCCGGCCACATGATCCTGCATCCAGCGTATGGCGTCGTAGTCATAGCGCAGCGGGAACGTGCGCTCTTTGCCGCCGATGCCCTCGAAACGCTCGGCATAGCGCATGTAAGCCATGCCGTCCAGCCCTTGCGGTGCGGCGCGCGTGTAACGGTCGTTGATCTTGGCTGGGATGGCAAAGGCCGGATACAACGCGGCGACGAACAACGACACGGTCATGCCGGCCACAAACGCGCCTTTTAAGAAAGTTAAAGACAATCGTCTGCGCGCCGGCTGAGCCGTTGTTGCGTCCATCGGCTTGTCGCTCATGCGTTCGACCTGCCACACACAGGCGACCGGCGCGCTAATGCTCAGCAGAAGCCATGCCTGAATGTAGAACTTGAACACGGTGTTCATGCGGCCGATGTCGCCGCGCAATGTGAACAGTTCCACGAACACGGTCAGCGCGAATGCCCCGGCGGTCATCAGCCACAGCGCGCGTGTCGGGCCACTGGCGCCCGGCATCACGGCTGCCAGCGCCGCCAATGTCATCATCGGCACAGCGATAATGGCGATGGGCGCATGTTGGCCGGCCAGAATGAGCGCCAGCGCGCCTGTCGCAACGCTGACTATGAGGCCCACCACCAGCCATTGCCGGCGCGCGCCCGGCGACCGGCTGCGCAGCGTGCGCAGTAGCGTGCGCTGCAGCGTGCGCTGTAGCGTGCGCCAGACGCCCCATGCAAAGTACACGATGAGGGGAATCAGAAATATGCCGTAGATGGTGCGATAGACACTGAGCGGCGTTGTCTCGGCCTGCCAGCGATCGATCTGGTTATAGGCCGAGCCGTAGTTCTCCAGATAGGGCACGTAGAACGCGCGCGTGAGCACGACGAAGACGATCATGGCCGGCAGCGCCATGCGCACGAACGCGCCAACGCAAGCGCGTCCCTCGCATCTGGCTTCGTGTGCTGCGCCAATCGCAATGGCCGCCAGAGTCAGCAGCAGATAAACGGGATAGTCCCATGAGTTCGTCGGCCACAATGCGCCGACCACCAGCGCGGCCATGACTATGCTGAACCAGCGCCGCGCGCCGCCGGCCAGCGCGAGCGCCAGCGCCATTGCCAGATATGCGAGCGGCATGGCGATCATGTGCGCGTGCAGGTCGGCATACAGGAACGTGAACTGCGGAAACTCGGCAATCGGCACGGCCTCGTGCAGACGGGTCGGGTTCCAGTACGGCCAGTTGGGGTAGATGGGCAGCGGCTGGCCCTGCACCCATTTGAGGATGCCGTTGAGCGTGGCGACCAGCGCAGGTGTTCCATCCTCGATGCCACCGAGTTTCTGCCAGGCCGGCAAGATCACATCTGGCTGACCCCAGTTGCCGATGCCCACGACGAACACAGCAGCCAGCGTGCCGGCAACGATGGCGCGATTGGTTCGCACGGATGCGCGCGCCGTTCCGGGTTGTCCGGCGCGCCAGGCATAGAACGACGCGCCCAGGCCGAACGCGCCGCACGCGGTCAGGCCGAACAATGTCGGCACAGCCAGATTGTAGGCAATGGCCGGGTCGATGCCCAGCGCCTTGATCGGCGCGCCGATCAGCACGAAGCCAAAGTAGTAATAGTTGATGTAGCCGCCGGCGAACCATGGGTCGTATGGCGGGAAGTAGCTGGACTTCAGCACGGCGTTGAGGTAAGCGAAGTCCATCGGTTTTTCGCCGCCCATGTACGGATGCCACAGATCAGGGTTGCCGGCGCGCACCAGCAGCCACAGCCCAAAGCCGATCAGGAACACCAGCTCTGTGGCGAGGATGACGCCGGCGCGCGCTTTGAGCAGCGCGCCCAGCTCGTGCCGATAGCGCCACCAGACGAACAGGCCGGCGATTCCCAGCGCAGCCACAACCGTCCAGATTTGCGCGGCTGTGAACATGGCGATCCTGGCGCTGCCCAGCCACCACGTCACGAATGCCACCAGCAGCAGGCCGAGCACTTTGCTGAAGGCGTAGCCGCCGTCCAGCAATTTTGGATGTTGGATGTTGGATTTTGGATTTGGTGTAGCGGATTGCGAGTTCTGTGTTCTGGATTCTGTGTTCTGGATTCTGGATTCTCGGTCCCGCACGGCGGCGAAGAGCAGCGGGAAGGCCGCCAGACCCAGCGCCTCGATCAAGGCCAACCAGGCCAGTACTGCCAGCGCCTGGGACTGGTTGAGGAGTGACTCGCGCGGGAACAGCTCGCGCCATGTGCCGCCGGCCTGTTGCGCTGCGCGTGTCGTGTCGTCGAACAACATGCCGCGCGGCGTGTTCACTGCTTGTAGCGGCGTCTGCCGGATCACGCGCGTCAGATCGTATTTGCCCAGCACCTGTTCCGCCAGCGCGCGCGAATAAGCCGGCGTCTTGCGGAAGATCAACACGCGCGGATGGTCGTACACCGAGAAGGCTTCCTCGGCGGTTGGGTAGGGCATCCAGATGCCTGCCGGTGTGCCTTGCGTCTTTGGACTGCGGCGCAACGGCTGCGGCATCTCCTGATCGTTGAAGTGCAGCGGGCCAATGCGCGGGAACGAATGGAAGTCGGCGGCCAACTCGAACCCCAGTTCGCCGTTGAACAGCGCGCGATAGTACTCGGTTGCCATCGGGAAGCGCCACGGCAGGCGTGGGATCGAGCCGTACAGCCGGTTGCTCGACAACACCAGATAGTCTGCTTCGTCGAGCCAGTTCAACACCTGCGGCAACTTCTCCGGCGCATCTTCGGCGTAATTCTGAATCTGGCCGTCGCTGCTGGATGACAGTCCGACGTAGTACATGCCGTAGGCGTCTTTGCCCGGCAGGTTGCGCGGCACGGCGTCGTCCCAGTGCTCGTTGGCGACAACGCTGGTGCTGGCGAGCAGATCGTCGCCGGCGATGTGCTCGAAAGCAATGAGGTACATGCGTCCACGTGGAATATCGGGGAAACGCAGGGTGGGATTGTCTGGGCTGACGACGGTGCGCGCCATGGCGATTTCCTGGCCGGTGGCCGGATCGATCAGCGTAGCCAGCAAGTCGCCGACGCCTTGGAGTTTGTTGAGCGTCAATCTTAAAACGCCGCTGTCGCCGGGCGGGTTGCTTTCTGCGCTGCTGACTGCGCCTTCTGTTGTCTCGGCGTGCAGCAACACGGTTTGCGACTGGCCGGGGGTCAGGCTAAGTGTGCGCAAGGGAAGCTGATACCGGTCTGTCACGGCGCCGTTGTCATCCAGCCACTCGGCGGTCAGTGCAGTGGGGATGTTTTCATAGGCCCAGTAAGTGGCGGCCAGGCGTGATACGGGTTGGCGGTAAATCGTGGTGAAGGCCAGCGCCCATGCCAACGCGCCGGCCAGCACGACCCCGATCAGGATGGCCGGGTTGAGCAGGCCGGCCATCCTGCGCCGGGCGCCCTTGCCCACGCGCCGGAGTTGTCCCCCGCGCCATAATGCGATCAGCCACGCTGCGGCCAGCAGGCACAGCACGGGGTAGATCGGCAGCAGGTAGCGCATCGACTTGGTCCATTGCGTGCTCTGGTACACAAAGTACACGCCGCCCCACAGCACCGGGATCAAGTAAGCCCACCAGCGCCGGCCACGCCATAGCTGGCGCAGGCCGGCCAGCAGGCCGGCACAGGCTGCCAGCCCCAGCGGAATGCCCATCCCCCAGAACACCAGATTGATGAGCGGGAACACAATCGGCGTGCGATTGGCCCACTGGTGGCCGAAGGGCACATCGATTGTGCCGTTGACAAAGCCTTGCGCCAGCGCCAGTTTCTGAATCCAGCGTCCAGACGGCGCCACGAGCACGCGCACGGGTTCGGGCAGATTGGCGGCCAGTGCGCACACGCGGTTGAGCAGGTCGCCCGATTGTCCGGCGCATTGGGCAAGCGTCAACTCAAACTCGGACTGGCTGCTGCCGACGAAGGCGTAGGGCTGGGCGACACGGAACGCGGCAAAGGCGCCCACGCCGGCCAGAACCAGCGCGGCGAACGTGCGCCAGATGGGGGCCGGCCCGCGCGATCGGTCGCGCGCCAGAGCGACGATGCCGCTCAGCACGATCAGCGGAATCAACGGCCACACGCTGACTTTGCTGGCCAGCGCGCAGCCGGCCATGAGGCCGGCCAGCAGACCATCGGCAAGCACGCCGAAACGAGCGTCGATGGATGACCGACGATCGCCGACCGAAGATTGCCGCGTAACCATGCGCGCGCAGAAGTACAGCGTAAGCATGGTGAACAACACGGCCATGCTGTCCACAGTGTAGAAGTGCGCCGACTGAATTTGCAGCACCGCAGCCCCGCTGAGCGCCGTCGCCAGCAACCCAACCCGCCAGCCAAACAGCCGTCGGCCTGTCAGGAAGAGTGTGAGCAGGGTCAGCAGGTCGGCCAGCGCAGAGATAGCCCGCCCGATCAACGTGGTGCGGGTGAAGCCGGTGAATGCGCCGCGCTGGCACTCGACCGCTTCCTCACCGACGAGCAGGTGGGCGATCAGGCGTGGGGCGGCGGCAACGCCGGCGGGCGCAGCCGGCTGGGTCTGCGTGTCGCGCGAAATGCAGCCGCTGTCCAGCCATTCTGCGGCAAAGCGCCCCACGAATAGAGGCAGTGTACCGTACACATAGTCGCGCCCCCAACTGGTGTTAAACGGGTTAAGGGGCGACGCGCCAGAGTCGAAATATTCGCTCAGGTTCTGCGGTGTGCGGACGGTGCTGGCCAGCACGCCTACATAGCGCTCGTCGGGATGAAGAAGCTGGTCTTCGTCCCAGTTGAGGCCGGTGAAACGCAACCAGCCGGCTACAATGAGGACGACGATCAACAAGGCCGGGCGTAGTATCGGCCACACCCGCGTGCGTCTTGTTTTGGTGGTATGGGTGCGGCTTCCGCCGGCCTTGGTGAAAGTAGGCGAAGCTACGTCAGGCATGTGTGTCTGGGTGATCGCGCGCGCTCAGAATTAGGTGCATGAACGATGATGCCAGACGTTGGTTCTGTCATGGCACACCGGAGCGCGACAATCCCGCCGATTTTAACCTATGAGCGCCCGCAATCGGCTCATCTGCTGTTGCGCGGTGTCTGCTCTCACTATAATGTGGCTGAGGAGATGAATGAACGATGACCGGCGCATCTTCCGCCCCGATTGTAGTTGTGCGCTGCGGCACATTGGTTTTGCCGAACGAAACGCGCCATAACGTCAACGTGATCGCGCAAGACGGCGTCGTGCGCGAGATCGCCGATCATGTAGACACTCCAGCGGGCGCGCTGGTGATCGATGCCCGTCAGCACATCGTCGCCCCCGGCTTCATCGACATTCACGTGCATGGCGCAATGGGCGCAGATACGATGGATGCGACGCCGGAGACATTGGAGACGATGTCAGCGTTCTTTGCCCGGCATGGCGTGACGAGTTTTTTGCCCACGACCATCACCGCCGCGCGTGAAGACATCGACCGCGCGTTGGATATGGTGGCCGGCGTGATGGCGCGTGGGGTCAGCGGCGCGCAGATTCTGGGCGCGCACATCGAAGGTCCGTATTTGAATGTCAAGCAGTGTGGCGCGCAATTCCCCGGACACATTCGCCCGGCCCATCCCGCTGAATATTGCGAGTGGTTTGCGCGTGGCATTGTGCGGCTGGTGACGGTTGCGCCGGAGATCGAGGGCAATCTGCGCATGATCGAGGACGCTCACCGTGAGGGCATCGCGCTGGCGATTGGGCACAGCGACGCCGACTACAACACGTGTATGCATGCTGTGGCTTGCGGCGCGAATCAGGCCACGCACACCTTCAACGGTATGCGCGGATTGCATCACCGCGAGCCGGGTGTGGCCGGCGCTACCCTGTCGAGCGACGATCTGGTCGCGCAGCTCATCACCGACAACATCCATGTCCACCCGGCGATCATGAAGATTGTCGTGCGCGCAAAGTCGCCGCAGCGCGTGGCGGTAATCACCGATGCCATGCGCGCCACCGGCCTCGGTGATGGCGAATATGATCTGGGCGGCCAGACCGTTTACGTGCGCGGGCGCGAAGCGCGACTGGCCAACGGCAGTTTGGCCGGCTCTACCCTGACGATGGATGCGGCCTTCCGTAACATCATGGCGGCTGCCGGCTGCTCGCTCAACGACGCGGTGACGATGTGCGCCACCACGCCGGCCCGTGCGATTTTTGTGGACGATCGCAAGGGCACGCTGGCGCCGGGCAAGGATGCCGATCTTGTGATTCTGGACTCGGCTCTGACCGTGCGGCAGACGATCGTTAAAGGCCGGGTGGTGTTCGACGCGCAGGGCAACTGATCGCTGTCAGGGTGCGCGCAATGGTATGATTGTCGCGCATCGTCGGGCCTGTAGCTCAACGGCAGAGCAGCGCCCTCATAAGGCGTGGGTTGCTGGTTCGAATCCAGCCGGGCCCATGTGTTCGCTTTCATCGCCGACTTCCTCATCTGCTTTGGCCTCGTTCAGTGGGTTGCTGCGTTTGGTGAGCTGCGCGGCCTGTCGGTAGTTGGCTTCCTCTATCGCGCCGGCATCGTCCTCGGCTTCGTCAGCTTTGTGAGCGGTGTGTATCTCGCGCTGGCCGAACCGGTTGCGCTGTTGCTGCTCTGGTTATTACCCGCTTGGGTGTTGGCTGCGGCGCTCTCGGTGGTGGGCGGCGTGCTCACGGCCTGGACAACCAATCCCACGCGCGCCCTGATGACCCCGCGCCCGGAGGATGGCTACACCGCTGTTGATGTGTGTGTGTCTGTGCCGGAAATCGGGCCGCAGGTTGAGATGCCGGCCACGTATTTCGTCCCCGTCGGCAGGCCGGCGCAAGGGGGCGTGTTGTTTGTGTGCGGGGCCAGCGATGATCGGCTCGCCTTCAAGTGGCGGCTTATCCGCGAGCTGCTCTCGGTCGGCCTGGCTGTATTGACCATCGATCCACCGGGGCACGGCGCGTTTCGCAGCGCGCCCATGACCAGGGCCAATGCGCTGAAAGCCGGCCGCGCTGCGCTGGCGTGGCTGCGCGCACAGCCGGGCATCGCGCGCGTGGCCGTGTGTGGAATGAGTTTGGGCGGCTGTCAGGCGATCAATCTGGCCGCGGAAGATACGCAGGTCAACGCTGTGGCGCTGCTGTGCACGCCGGTTCGTCTCGATCGGATAACCCGCCGCACCTACATCCGCGAGATTGCGGCGCTGTTGTTGCCGCGGAATCTGAGTCTGCTGCGCGAAGGCTCGGCCTGGACATTGTTGCGCGAGTGGCGCAGCCTGAAGCGGGCCTGGTTTGGAACCGATCTGTACCGGCTGATCGAAGAGCTGGACGTGTTGGCGGCTGCGGGCCGGTTGAATGGCCGGCCGCTGCTGATTGTGCATGGCACAGCCGATACAGCCGTGCCGGCCTCGAATGCGCGGCGCATTGCCAACGCCGCCGGCAGTGCGGCCCGTGTGATGCTCGCGCCGCAGGCCACGCATGTCAGCCTGGTGCTGTTTGCAGAGGAGATGCGCCGGCTGGCCGACTGGCTGGCGCGGCATGTGTGAACGGCAGTGGGCCGGCGCTGTGTGTTGTGTTGTGGCGTTCAGGCTCCAGCCTGAATCGGCGTCCATCCCCGGCGCGGATAGCTGATATAGCGCGCGTTGTCGAACAGGCTGCGCCGGCGTGAGAATGTCTCGAAGTCGGCCACCTGTTCGGGGTGCAGTCTGCTTTGCACCACAAAATCGGCCTCGGGCGGATAGCACGCCATGTGCCACGGCACGACGCCGCGCTTGATCCTCGGCAGTTTGAGCCGGATGCGATAGACCGACGAGCCGACCGGAGGTTTGCCGGCTATGAAAAGATGAGCCGAATGGCGGCGATGCCGGCCAGGCTGAGCGCCAGAAAGTCGAACAGGCGTTGCGGGATGTGCGGCAGCAGCCACTTGCCCAGAAATGCGCCGGCAATAATCACTGGCAACAGGGTCAGGTTCAACGTCACCGTTTCAGGGGTGACGAGCGGGCTTTGCGGGTTCAACGCGCTTAGCAGGATGTAGATCGGCAGCTTGGTCAGGTTGAACATGAAGAAGTACCAGGCGGTCGATCCCATGAACTGTTGCTTGGGCAGCTTGAGCGCGTTGAAATAGATGGCCATGATCGGTCCGGCGGCGTTGGAGATGGTTGTGGTGAAGCCGGCGGCGCTGCCGGTGATCGCCACGCCGGCCGGCGAATGGGGCGTGAGCTGCTCGCCCCACTTGCGCCGGGCCAGATTGATCGCCAGCATCACCAGCACCAGCAGGCCGATGATAGGGTTCAGGCCGGCCTTCGACGCCGCGTTCTGTCCCATCACAAACAACATCACCGCGCCAATGGCGATGCCGGCCAGCACCCAGGGGATCAGCCTGCCCAGGGTGTCCCAGCGGGCGTGCTGGCGATACCACAACACGGCAAATACGTCGCCCATGATGAGCATGGGCAGTGTGATGCCGACCGAGTTCCACCCGCCGAAGGCCGTGGCCATCAACGGGACGATCAAGATGCCGAGGCCGGGCACGCCGGTCTTGGTGAAGCCGATGAGCAGCGCGCCAAGCGCGCCGAAAATCCATTGCTCGGGGGTGAGGGTCATAAGTTTTTTAAGGTTCTTAAAGCGGCTCAGGGCGAAGGTTCAGGGTTGGGCTGTGGCAAGCAGGAGGTCGCGGGTGGTGGTGATCCACTCGGCGGACTTGGGGAAATCGTCGTAGTCGTTGAGGCCGGCTAACCGGGTATCATCGCGCGCCACGCCGAGCGATTGCAGCAACGCATAGTCCTGCAGCGACTCGGCGAACACTTCCCAGCGCAGCGAATCGATCGGACCGTCGGGGCCGGGATAGACCATGAAGGGATCCCCGTAGGCCCAGCCCGGCCAGGCCAGGCCGGCCTGCTCGGTGAACGGGTCGATGAGTCGCCGAGTCTGCGATTTGTGCCAGTAGTTGTAGCCCCAATGCAGGAAGCCGCGCGCGTCGAGTTTGTAGAACAGCCAGCCGTTCATGCGGATCTTCGGTAGTGGCGTGTCCATCAACCGCTGGACGTAGCGCCCGCGCGGGCCGCAGCAGTAGTACACCCATGAGGGGATGCCGGCAGCCTGACAGTCTCGCGCCGCTGAGATACTCGGAATCGGGGTGTCGGTCAACCCCTCGCGCCCGTACTCGATGTGGCTGAGCGCATCGGACACTTTCATCCAGGGGGCCAGCTCGGCCAGCATTTGGCGCGCCTTGCGATAGTTGTCCAGATGTTCCGCGCCCGGCTCATCCGATACGTGAAAGAATGACACATCGAGCAGATTCTCAGTGGTGAGGAATACGTGGAACTGCGGCAGAAACTGTGATAAGAAGGCGCGATACTTGTCGGACGTGGCCGCGGTTTCGGGCGGCCACAACAGCGAGTCTGCATTGCGGCTGTTGCGATAGATGCGAATGGCGTGCTGTGCGCCCCATTGTGTGAACAGGTGGGTCCACTCGAAATAACGCGCGCCGCATGCGCGGGCCAGCCTGACCCATCGCCGCACGTTGCTGAAATCAAAGTAGTAGCTGCCGGGGGCCGGCTCGCTGATGCTGAGCAATTGTGTGGGACGTTTGACGCCATCGGTGGGCGGTGTGAAGATCGGCACATACTGACAATCCGTTCCGTGCTCGGCCAGATTCTGCATGTATGGCTTCACCACGTCCCAGAATTTCTCCTCGAAGGGTTCCAGCCTGTACCAGTCGCATAGCGCATCGGCGTAGAACCAGTGCGTAACGGGGAAATCCCGGCGCGGCGCCACGGTCACGGGATGCACATCGATGGTTGCGGTCAGGCTCTCGCGGTGTTCTGCGCCAAGAGTGAATGTGACACGCACGTCGCGTGGCCCCGGCGCGACCTCGGCCGGCACGCGCACCGTGATCCAGAATGCATGTGTCTCGAATGGGCCGAGCTGGACGTGCTGATCCGGGTAGAGCGGGTCGGGAGCGAAGCCGGGCACGTGGTTGACGCCGTCGAGTTCGTCGGGCGGTGTGTCGGTGTTGAGATGGGCAACCGGCACATAGCCCACGCGCCGGACAAGCAGACCGAGATCATCTGGCCCTTCCACTGTGATGCGCGCCTCGATCGCGCCGGCGCTGAGATTGCGGACACAAGCCTGAGATGAGAGTCGTTCGTTGCGCGCGGCGCCCAGGACAAGCTGGCGCGCCTCTGACGCCGGCGTGCCGGGATAGAAGCGTTGCAGCGCGTGGCTGAGCCAAACAGCGTAGTCGGCCATGCTTGTGTTTCCAGTCCTCCGAGATATGGGCGTAGTGTAGTGCGGGTTTGAGGGCGCGGGGGCGCAGGCGGGCGGGATATACTGAGTCATGCAAAAGCCGGATCAGTTTGAGTGCCGATAGGAAGACTGCCAGATGAGAATGACGCGATCTGTGACGATCCTCTTTGCCGTGTGGCTCAGCCTGATTGCGGCGCTGTCGCTGCCGCGCGCCGGCCTGGCGCAAGTGGACGGCGGCGTGGGCCGACACGCGCTGGTGTTGATGGCCGAGGGGCCGCTCACGCCGGCGATGGTCAACTACATTCAACGCGGCATCGACACGGCGGCATTGCAAGGCAGCGCGGTCATCATCCTGCAACTGAATACGCCGGGCGGCGCGATCGATCTGATGGACAAGATCATCAACTCGATCCTGGAGAGCCGCGTGCCGGTGATTGTCTATGTTGCGCCGCGTGGGGCAATGGCCGGCAGCGCCGGCACGCTTATCACGCTGGCCGGCCACGCCAGCGCAATGGCGCCGCAGACCGCCATCGGCGCAGCCAGCCCGGTTGGCGGTGAGGGCCAGGACATCGGCGAGACGATGGAGGCCAAAGTGAAGAATGCGCTCAAAGCGCAGGCCCGCGCGCTGGCTGCCGGGCGCGGCGCTGAGGCTGTCGCGCTGGCCGAAGCCACCATCGAAGAGGCCAAAGCGGCCACGGCTGAGGAAGCCAAGGCCGCCGGCCTGATCGACATCATCGCCGGCGACCTCTCCGACTTGCTCGATCAACTGGATGGGCGCACGGTCAAAGTGCAAGAGCGCGATGTGGCGCTGCGCACCGGCGACCTGGTTGTGCTGCCGCTTGAGATGAGCTTCGTCGAGACGTTGCTCAACCTGTTGACCAATCCCAACATCATTGCCCTCTTGCTTTTCATCGGTGTGCAGGCTGTGCTGGCCGAGCTGTCCAGCCCTGGCATTGGCCTGCCCGGCCTGGTTGGCGTCATCTGTCTAGCGCTGGCGTTCTATGGCCTGGGGGTGTTGCCGGTCAACTGGTTCGGGATGATTTTCATCGGCCTGGCGGTGGTTCTGTTTCTAATTGATCTGCAGACCGGGCTTGGATTGCTCAGCGTGGGCGCGGTGATCTCGCTGGCTATTGGCGTGTTGGTGTTGTTCAACTCGCCCGGCTCGCTGCCGTACTTTCAGGTGTCGGTGCCACTTGTAATCGGCGCGTCGGTTGTGCTTGGTTCGGGTTTCCTGGGGCTGGTGTTTCTGATTTTGCGGGCACGCCGACGCCCGGTCGGTGTAGCGGCGGTTACATCGTTGGTGGGGCAGGTGGCCGAGGTGCGTCAGGCGTTGAACCCGCGTGGCACGGTGCAACTGGCCGGCGAGTTGTGGACGGCCGAGAGCGAAGGCGGGCCGGTAGCAGCCGGCCGGCATGTGCGTGTGGTCGGTGTGGATGGCCTCAAACTCAAAGTGCGCCCCGAAGATGACTCCATCACCGTGTCACCCTGAGTCTGGAGCCTTGCGCGCAACGCAAAACCCATTTCCGGAAGTCACTCATGCGAATTCAATCAATCGAAGCCATTCCCCTCGTTCGGAATCTGCAGGACGTTTTTCAGGGCGGCACATACAAGATCACCAGCCGCAACACGATCGTTACCCGCGTGGTGCTTGACAATGGCATTGTTGGCGAGACATTTGGAGGCGACGAAGATCAGTATCAGTTTGAGGTGTGCCGTATCGTCAACGATATTTACCGGCCTTTGTTGCTGGGTGAAGATGTGCGCGACGTGGAGAAAAACTGGGAGCGCATGTGGCTGACGCGCGTCGATCTCAACAACCGCGGCATTCACACCCTCGATCTGGCCAAACACTGTGTGGAGACTCAGGCCATTGCAGCAGTGGACAACGCCTGTTGGGACGCGCTGGGCAAAGCGTTGAATCAGCCGGTGTACAAATTGCTGGGCGGCTACCGCGACCACGTGCCGGTGCTGGCGATCGGTGGCTATGTCATGCAGGGTAAGACGCTGGCTGATCTGGAGCGGGAAGTCGAGTACTACAAGGAACATGGCATCTTTGGCATGAAGCTGAAGGTGGGTTATCTGTCTGTGGATGAGGACATCGAGCGGGCGCATGTGGCGCGCAAAGCCGGCGGGCCGCGTTTCCATCTGTGCGTGGATGCGAATCAAGCCTGGACGGTCGCTGAGGCGATGCAGTTCGCGCGCGGCGTGCGCGATCTGAATCTGGCCTGGCTGGAGGAGCCGGTGCGCTGGTATGACCAGATTGAGGGCAACGCGCGTGTGCGCACGTTGGGCATTCCCGTCAACGCCGGCCAGGGTGAAATCTCGCGCCATGGCTGCCGCGACTTGATCGTGCGCGGCGCGGTGGACATCCTGAATGTCGATGTGACGATAGCGGCCGGCGTCACCGAATGGCGGCGCATTGCCGCCATGGCGCACAGTTTCGGCGTCAGCATGGCCCATCACGAAGAACCGCAGATCGCGCTGCACTTGCTGGCGGCCGTGCCCAACGGCCTGCACGTGGAGATCTTCCCCAACTATCAGCGCGATCCGATGTGGTATGACCTGCCGGTTCAGCAACCCGTCATCCGGGATGGCTTGATGTATGCGCCGGATGGGCCGGGCTTTGGGATGCCGCTGCGCCAAGACACCATCGACAAGTGGCGCGCCCGATAGGCTACTGCCATGCCGCCTGACGCAACGCGCGCGGCGACATCTGATAGCGCTGCTTGACCATGCGCGAGAAGTGGAAGGGGTTGCGAAAGCCGGTGCGCTGAGCGATTTCGGCGATGGGCAGGCCGGTCTCGCGCAGCAATTCCACGCCGCGTTCCAGGCGCAGTTGCCACCAGTAACGCGCCGGCGTGGTGCCGAGATATTGCCGGAACAGCCGAATCAGATGCGGTGGGGTGATGTAGGCCGCGCCGGCCACGGCGCGCAAGGTGAGTGGTTCGGCCAGGTGATTGTTGATGAAGGCCAGCGCTGCGCGCAAGGCTTCGGGTTCTGTGCGCGCACGATGGGCAACTTCGGCGTCGAAGACGTACTGGCATAGGGCGGCCAGCCCCAGATGTTCGATGATGCCGGCTGCAACAGGGGTGTCGGCATCCGGCGCGCTCAAGCCTGTTTCGATCAATGTGCGCAGTCGCCCGCTGAGAACCTGGCAGGCCGGCGCCAGCGCTAACCGCCGGCCCAGCTCATCGGGCACAAGGTGCGGATGCACAGCGCACCAGGTGTGATGCGTGTCGGCATCCGGCGTGAAACGAAAATACTCGCGCCGGCCGGGAAGCATCAGGGCTGCGTGGCGCACCGGCACATGCAGCAGCGCTCCGTCGACCTCGACGCTTGCCTCGCCCTGTTCCATCACCACAATTTGAAAGTCGCTTTGCACGCGCGGCCCGCACACCCCGCCGGGGCGGTACTGCACTTCGCCAAAGAACACGCCGTTGCCCGCGGCGCGCCGGATGGTTCTGGATAGGTTCTGAATCACACTTTCCATGTTTGCCGGTGGGATGATGATAATCGCAGATAGTTTTCGACGCGCTTCGGCTATGGCGAGCCGGCCTGACGCGTGGTATCACAGTGGACGCTTGCTCAATCAATTTCTGTGAAAGACCGCGCTGTTTTGTGGAGGAATGCAGATGGAAACGACAACGGCAACCACGCCAACCAACGGACATGTGAAGGAAGGCCAGATCGACACCACGCACCGTATCGAGGTTCCGAAGATGCTCAACGAAGCGCAGGTGCGCTTTTTTGTCGAGCAGGGGTATCTCATTCTTGAAGGTCTTATCACGCCGGATGAGCTGGATGAGCTGAAGCGCGACACGGCGTTTATTGCGCGCGGCGGCTATCCGAATCAAACCCTGAAGCCGCTGCCGGCCACGATGAGCGACGCCGAGGTGTTGCGCAACATCTTGTGCATTCATCAGCCGCATTACATCAGCCCGGTCATGCTCAAGTACGTCAAGCATCCCAAGATTTGCGGCGTGCTCAGCCAGATTACGGCTGCGCATCTGCCGTACTGGGATGGCAGCGTCAAGTGCATGCAGTCTATGTTGTTCGTCAAGCCGCCGCAGTTTCAGGGGCAGGCCTGGCATCAGGACGAGATCTATATCCCCACCCGCGACCGGTCGTTGATCGGCGCGTGGATTGCAATTGACGATGCCACAGTGGAAAACGGCTGTCTGTTTGTCATCCCCGGCTCGCATCGCAGCGGCTATCTGTTCCCGCAGCGCCCGCACAACAACCCCGATGAATTCGACTTTGCGCCGGAGAGCTATGGATTCGACGAGTCGAAGGAAGTGCCGGTGGAAGTTAAAGCCGGCGCAGTCGTGTTCTTCAACGGCTATTTGTTGCACCGCTCACGCAAGAACCGCAGCCAGGGCTATCGGCGCGTGCTGGTCAATCACTACATGAATGCCTGGTCGCTGTTGCCCTGGAGTCTGAAGGAGGGTGAGCGGCCCGCCAATGCAGATGTGCGCAAGATCGTGCCGGTGGCCGGTGTTGATCCTTATAGCTGGAAGGGCTACGAGCCGGTGGCGCAGGACGTGTGGCTGCGCACCTGCAAGGCCAACACGGACGGCAGCACGTTTGATGAAGACGAAAAGCCGGCCGACGATTAAACGCCTGCCATGCCCTCGCAGTCTGTCGTGTTTGTCAATCAATCGCCTGGCAATTAATCGGCCCAGGCGATTTTATGCTATAGTCGCGTTCTGTCTGGCATACTTGACTTTGGCTGCCGGCGTTCTATAATTTGACTACAATCAAGAAATCCGGTCTTCAGTGCTTAGGGTGCTTAAGCGCGGGCGATGGCTATCGCACGCGCTATCGTTTGTTTTCCAGCAAGGAGTGTGCGCATTAATGGAACTGCGGGATTTTAAAGCTCTTCGAATCAGTCTAGCGTCTCCCGAGCAGATTCGCTCCTGGTCCTATGGTGAAGTCACCAAGCCCGAGACCATCAACTATCGACGTTTGCGCGCCGAGAAAGATGGTCTGTTCGACGAGGCTATCTTCGGCCCAACCAAGGATTACCAGTGCTATTGCGGCAAGTACAAGAATATTCGATACAAGGGCATCATTTGCGATAAGTGCGGCGTTGAAGTGACGAAAGCCTCGGTGCGTCGTGAGCGCATGGGGCATATCAATCTGGCTGCGCCGGTGGCGCATGTGTGGTACACCCGGCGTGTCCCTAGTTTCCTGGGTACCTTGCTCGATATCAGCCGGCGCAATCTTGATCGCGTGTTGTACTTTGCCCAGTACATCGTGACCTATGTGGACGAAGATGCCCGGCAGAAGGCGTTGCGCCGGCTGCAAGAGGACTATGACAGGCGCATCGCCGATCTGGAAGCCAAGACCAAGGCCCAGGAAGATAGCGCCAGCGGCAAACTGCTGAAGCAACTGGTCAAGCTGCAACAGACGCTGGATGCGACCATTCAGAAATACGACGAAGAGCTGGCTGCTGCCACCGAGCCGATCATGAAGGCTGCCCAGCGTCTGCAAAAGGAGATCGACACCAAGCAGGGGCGCACCATTCGTGTGCCAATCGTCTATGAGCCGACCAACACTGTGATTGCGTCCGAGGGCGACACGGTGGGTCGCGAACATATCACCATGCTGAACCGCGTGGTGAAAGAGCAGCTCAATGCCATCGAGTCCAAGATCAACGAGGAGAAAGATCGGCAGGTCAGCAAGATTCAGGGCGAAATCCAAATTCTGCAGGGCAAGGTGGACGATGAGACGCGCGTGATCGCTGAGCGCCTGTCTCAGGAAATGGAGACGCTGACGGCTCGCTATGCCCAAGACCGCGAGGATTTACAGTCGCTGGCAGTATCGCAGTTCTTGCCTGAGTCTCGCATGCGCGAGCTAAAGCAGAAGTTTGGCCAGGTGTTTAAGGCGGATATGGGCGCCGAGGCGTTTTACGAGATTCTCCGCCGCATCGATCTCGATCAATTGGCGAAAGAATTGTGGCGCGAAGTGCGCCACAGCCTGAGCAAAGTCAAGAAGAAGAAGGCGATCAAGCGCCTGCGCATCGTCGAGGCGTTGCGCAAGAGCGGCAATCGGCCCGAATGGATGATTCTAACCGTTCTGCCGGTCATTCCACCGGAGCTTCGCCCTATGGTGCAGCTCGATGGCGGCCGCTTTGCCACGTCCGACTTGAACGACTTGTATCGGCGGGTGATCAACCGCAACAACCGGCTCAAGCGTCTGCTGGAGCTTGGAGCGCCGGATGTGATCGTGCGTAACGAAAAGCGCATGTTGCAGGAGGCAGTCGATTCTCTGATCGACAACTCGCAGCGCGGCAAGGCGCTTAGCCGGCGTGGTCGCCGCGAACTGAAGTCATTGAGCGACATGCTCAAAGGCAAGAAGGGCCGCTTCCGCCGCAACCTGTTGGGCAAGCGTGTGGACTATTCCGGCCGTTCGGTCATCGTAGTCGGCCCGAACCTCAAGCTGCATCAGTGCGGCCTGCCCAAGACCATGGCGCTTGAGTTGTTCAAGCCGTTTGTCATTCAAAAGCTGGTGGAGCTGAACTATGCCTCGAATGTGAAAGGCGCCAAGCGCGTCATTGAGCGCGAGCGGCCTGAGGTCTTCGAGGTGCTGGAGGATGTTATCAAGACCCGTCCGGTGCTGCTCAACCGCGCGCCCACGCTGCACCGGCTTGGGATCCAAGCGTTCGAACCGTTGCTGGTTGAGGGCAAAGCCATCCAGCTTCATCCGCTGGTGTGCGCCGCGTTCAACGCGGACTTCGACGGCGATCAGATGGCTGTGCACGTTCCGCTCTCGCGCAAAGCGGTTGAGGAGGCGCGCCGGCTGATGATCTCGACCCAGAACCTGCTTAAGCCCAGCGACGGTGAGCCGGTGGTTGCGCCGTCCAAGGACATGGTGTTGGGCGTGTATTACCTGACTATGGCCGAGCCGGCCAAACTGAAGGGCGATGGGCGCAGCTTCAGCAGCATCGATGAAGTCGATATGGCCTATGCCAATGGCTTGCTGCATATCCACGCAAATATCAGCTTATTGGTAGAAACCTACTTCGACGACAACGGCGCGCGCTACCCAGACGAGAAGCCGGTGCGCCGCGTGCTGAAGACAACTGTTGGTCGCGCGTTGTTCAATCGCATCGTCCCGTCGGAAATGCGCTTCGTCAATCGCACGCTTGACAAGGGCGATCTTCAGAAACTGATTGCGCAAACCTTCCGCGTGCTGGGCCCCGGTCGTCACGACGATGTCATCCAGTTTCTCGATGCTGTCAAGCATATCGGCTTCAAGTACGCCACGCTGTCTGGCGTCAGCGTAGCGATCAGCGATATCACGGTTCCTCCAGAGAAGTCCAGTATTCTCGAAGAAGCCGAAAGCAAGGTGCGCGAAGTCGAGCGACAATTCCGTCGTGGATTGATGACCGATGACGAGCGTGAGAGCCGCACAATTGCCATCTGGACAGATGCCAAAGATCAGGTTGCGAGCGCCGTCAAGAAGTTTATGGATCCGATTGGCAATCTGAGTGTGATGGCCGTATCCGGCGCCACGAAGGGTGGATTCGGTCCTATCGCGCAGTTGGCTGGTATGCGCGGCATGATGGCTGACCCTTCAGGGCGCATTATTGCGCTGCCAATTCGCTCTAACTTCCGCGAGGGTCTGGATGCGCTCGAGTTCTTCATTTCGACGCACGGCCAGCGCAAAGGTCTGGCAGATACAGCGATGCGCACGGCCGACGCCGGCTACCTGACCCGGCGCCTGGTGGATGTAGCCCAGGATGTGATTATCAACGCGCAAGATTGTGGCACGACCAGCGGGATATGGATTCGGGCTACCGACGACATCGGCGGACAAAAAATGCGCGAGCGTTTGCTGGGCCGTGTGGCCGCTGCGCCGGTGTTGCATCCCAAGACGGGTGAGCTGCTGATCGATCGCAATCAGTTGATCGATGAAGCCACCGCCGACGCTATCGAAAAAGCCAAGGTGCAAGAAGTGCTGGTTCGCTCGCCGCTGACATGCGAGATGGAGCACGGCCTGTGCCAGATGTGCTATGGGCGCGACCTTGGCCGTGGCCGGTTGGTTGCCATTGGCGCTGCAGTGGGCATCATCGCTGCCCAGTCGATTGGCGAACCGGGAACCCAGTTGACCTTGCGCACTTTCCACACCGGCGGCGTGGCCAGCGCAACCGACATTACGCAGGGTCTGCCACGCGTCGAAGAGTTGCTCGAAGCGCGCAAGAAACCAAAAGCTGAGGCAATCATGGCTGACATCTCCGGCAAGGTGTCGATCGAGCGCCTGGACGGCGGTATCCGCCGTGTGCGTGTGGTCGATGCGCAGGTGCAGCGCGACGAGTACAACGTGCCCGGCAACTGGTCTATCAAAGTTGAAGATCAGCAGGAGATCAAAGACAAGGAAGTTATCGCCGTGCGCGGCGACCAGGAAATGCGCGCTGAGCATGGCGGTCGTGTCGTGCGCGATGGGTTGACTGTCACGGTCGTGTACGAAACGCGCGAAGAAATGGACTATGAGGTGCCGCCGGCTGCCCGCCTGCTGGTGCAAGAAGGCCAGATGATCAACGCAGGGGATCCCATCACCGAAGGCACTAAGAACCCGCACATGCTGCTTAAAGTGCTGGGCCGTGAGGCGGCGCAGCAGTACTTGCTCAGCGAAGTCCAGAAAGTGTATCGCTCGCAGGGCGTCAACATCAATGACAAGCACTTCGAGATCATCATCCGCAAGATGATGAGCCGGGTGCAGATCACCGCGCCGGGCGATTCAGGGTATCTGCCCGGAGATCTGGTGCACCGGCTAGAGCTGCAGCGCACCAACGAGGCCTTGACGGCTGAAGGAAAGCGGCCGGCCATCGGCGCGCCGGTGTTGCTGGGGATCAGCAAGGCCGCTTTGGCAACTGATTCATTCCTGTCGGCCTCTTCGTTCCAGCAGACGATCAAGGTGCTGGCCGGCGCAGCTATCGAGGGCAAGCGCGACGACCTGCTGGGCCTGAAAGAGAACGTGATCTTGGGTAAGCTGATTCCCGCCGGCACTGCCATCCGCACCGATATTGTGGATAACTACGAGGGTGTGCTGTTGCCGTCGGCAGAGCCGAAAGTCAAGTTGCCCAGCACGCGCCGCGCTGAAATTGCCTTGCTAGGCATTGGCCCCGAAGGTGAGGCAATTCTGGAAGAGGCGTTGCCCAGGTTGGAGGAGTCCTCGCTCTTAGCCAGCCAGCCCGACATTCCGCCCAATGGCGGCACAGAAGACGATTTGCAGTAGTCCCGGCGCAGTGTCTGCTCGATAAACGAAGAACCTGAAGGAGCACCCTTCAGGTTCTTTGTTTCTGCACGCTGAGTGTCTCGTATGACCACCGATTACCACCGATGGGGATGCGGCCCGAAGTCGGCCTCGTAGTAGGGTGCGACCATCTGGCCGGGCGGAATGATCTCGTTGATGCGCTTCGTGTCCTCGTCAGTGATCTTGACCTGGAGTGCCTGAAGATTGTCTTCGAGTTGTTCCATTGTGCGTGGGCCAATGATTGGGCTGGTCACACCGGGCTGCTGGGCGCACCAGGCGAGCGCTAGTTGTGACAGCGTACATCCCTTGTCCTGTGCAATCGGCTGAAGCCCCTCGATCACGTCGAAGATGCGCTCGGTCCAGCGCCGGCGCAGGATGGGGTTGTCCTTGTATTCGGCGAAACGCGTGCCTTCCGGCGGTTCCTGCCCGCGCTGATACTTGCCGGTCAACAACCCTCCTGCCAGCGGGCTCCAGGGAATGGTGGCAAAACCATAGGTCATAGCCATCGGCAAGAGTTCGCGCTCGATGCGCCGGTCGAGCAGGTTATAGGGCGGTTGCTCACAGATGAAGCGGTTGAGGCCCAGCTCTCTGGCTACCCACAAAGATTCGACCAGTTGCCACGCGCTGTAGGTGCTGGTGCCGATATAGCGCACTTTGCCGGCGCGGATCAGGTCATCCAGCGCGCGCAATGTCTCGTCGATCGGGATCGATGATTGCGGGCGGTGAATTTGATACAGGTCGATGTAATCGGTTTGCAGCCGGCGCAGGCTGGCCTCGCACTGCTGGATGATATGGCGCCGGCTATTGCCCTTCATGTTCGGGTCGCTGTCGTCCATTGTCCCGTGAACCTTGGTGGCCAGCACGATCTGATGCCGCTTGCCGTTGCGCTTCAACGCTTCGCCGGTGACTTCCTCGCTGCGGCCCCGGCTGTACACATTCGCCGTGTCCAGAAAGTTGATGCCGGCGTCTATGGCCTTGTCGATGATGGCATAGGACGCTTCGGGGCCGGTCTTGCCGCCGAACATCATGCAGCCCAGACACAACACGCTGACTTCAACGCCCGTGCGGCCCAGGGATCGATATTCCATACTGCTTCACTCCTTGAGGAAAATTTCAACTACTGGCACGATCACGTCCGGCTTCTTCACCGGCAACTCTAGCACAGCGGTGTCTTCGGGAATATATTGGGTTACCGCTTCGTAGTCGTAGTCGCGCAGAACGGATTTGACCGGCACTTCGCTGGCGTCGTGCAGCATCTGAGCGTATTCGATCTTGCCGGCCATGCCATCCAGGTAGATCCACTTGAACGGCCAGTTGAAAATGTGCAGGTACAGCCGGTTGCCGTTCTGAGTGAAACGGCAATCTTGTGGCGGCGCGTAGTCGCTCATGGTGCAGCCATAGATTGACCGGCTGTGTAACGCCATCCACTGCGCGTACACATCGAGGGCGGCCAGGGCGCGGTTGTCGAAGCGCCCGCGCGCCGTGGGGCCGACGTTCATGATGAGATTGCCGCCCATTGCCACTGTATTGATGAGCATCTGCACCAGTTGCTCGGGGCTTTTCCACGTGTCTTCGTCGCGGTAATAGCCCCACGATCCGCTGAAAGTCTGGCACGCTTCCCAGTACACCGGCTTGCCGTTCACATGCACCCAGCGCCGGGGCTGATATTGTTCTGGCGTGTAAAAGTCAGCGTAACCGGGTGGAAGGTTCAGCCGGTTGTTGATGAGAATGCCGGGTTGCAGTTCGCGCGCGAGGGCAATCAGTTTCTCACTTTCCCACTCGTTGCGCCCTTTGCCGGGCAGGCCGCGATAACTGAAATCGGGGTAGGAGAAATCAAACCACATCAGGTCGATGCGGCCATATTGGGTGAGCAGTTCGCGCACCTGATTGCGCATATATTCGGCGTAGCGGCGCATCTCACGGCTGCGATTGAGTTCGGCGGCATCGGGCAGGTTGCGCTGAGGATGCTGGCCGTCGATGGGGAAGTCGGGGTGATGCCAGTCGAGCAGCGAGTAGTACAGACCGATGCGCAATCCCTCAGCGCGAAAGGCGTCAACAAAGGGGCGCAGGGCATCTTTCGCATAGGCAGTATTTGTGATCTTGTAGTCGGTGAATTGCGAATCCCACAAACAAAACCCTTCATGATGCTTGGCAGTGAGCACCACATACTTCATGCCGGCCTTGCAGGCGGCTTTTGCCCAGGCTACCGGATCGTACTGATCGGGAGCAAAGCGCTCAAAGTAACGCTGATAGAACGTATCACTCAACTCCTCGCGGTGTTTCACCCACTCGTGACGAGCGGGCAGGGCGTACAAACCCCAATGGATGAACATGCCGAAGCGATCGTGAACAAACCAGTCGATATCGCCGGGTGTTGGATCGGGATGATACATAGTAGGCCACAGTTTACGCCTACTCATTGCTGAGACAATGTCTCGCAGGCTTCGAGACTTCAGATTTCAACTAGGCCCAGCAGCTAAGCATGAAAAGGGAACTATGCAGCGAAGCCGGCGCAAGGCCGGCCTCGCTTTCTTTAGTCTTTAACTTGTCGGGGCAGTTTCACCAGGGCGCTAGCGCAGTGCAATCGGCACGAACGCTTTGCGTGCCTGCACCGGTACGACACTGCTCAGGTCAATCCCGGTGTCTTCGTTGTTTGCGTATATACGCGGGCGATTGGTGATCTCCCCTTCCAGAATCACAACCTGCACCGCGTAACTTAGCGTGTGCGATGCACCCGGCGCAAGACCGCCCGACCACGTCACGGCATTTTGTGGCGCGTTCGGGCCGAGCACACCCATGAGACCCATGCTCAGGCCGGCGTAGTTGCCACCACTGGCGCTGCCGGCGATATAAGTCGTGCCGCTCGGTATTGGTGCGACGATCAGTAGGTTGCTCAGCGCGCCACTGCCGCCGTTGGTCACGATGACCGAATAGGTGATCACATCCCCCCTGCGCACGGCATCGAAGGTTGTCGTCACGGCGCTCAAGCTGCCGACCAGTCCGAGTTGTGACGTGGGCGGTTGCTGGTATGTGATGGGTGTCTGGGCAATCAGGCTGCCGGCTAGCGCAGCGATGTTTTCTACGGCCGGCGTGGTCGAAGTGAGTACAACGCTCGCTTGACCGCTTGCATCTGTTGCGCTGCTCGATGGGCTAAAGGCCCCAATGCCGGCCAGGAACTGCACGGCGACCCCGCTGACCGGGTTGCCAAACGCATCGGTCACAGTAGCCACAACAACGCTCTGGCTGATGCCGTTCGCATAGATGACAGATGGCGTGGCGCTGAGCGTCACCTGGGCCGGCGCGCCGGCTGTGAACGTCACCACCGTGGCTGCCTGACTCCCGGTGACAGTTGCCGTGACCGTCAGCGGCCCGGCGATGGTCGAAGACACCTGTGCCGTGGCGATCCCGCCCAGCGTGCTGGCTGTGTTCGGGCTGACAGAGCCGGCTGAGACGCTGAATGTGACCTGAACGCCATCTGGGGCCGGCAGCCCGCTGAGATCGGTGACGGTGGCCGTGACGGTGCTCAGGCTGCCTACAGGCAGCGTGGTCGGCGCAGCGGTGATCGACACATTGAGGCCGGCATTCACATGCAGCGTGATCAGGCCAAAGTTGTCGGCCATGCCATCACTGACAAAAGCCGAGACGATCACTGTGCTGCTCAGTCCGGCGGTCGGTGTGAATAATGCGCCGGCCAGTGTTGCGTTTACGTCGGTGATCGAGCCGCTGACGGTGTACACGCCGCCGGCCACGTTGAAGACGCCGCTGGCGCCCCCGGCCAGTGGCAGGTTCAGCGCGCCCTGCGCCGGATTCACTGTCAGGGTCACGGTGAATGTGTCGTTCCAGTCTGGATCGAGCACTGTTAGGTCGTGCAAGGGGAAAGCGTTCGCGGTGGCGCGTTGCTGGGTGAAGATGTGCTGGCCGACCGGTACGCGAGCAATGGTCAATGTGCCGCTGACTTCGTTTGCCGCTAACACATAGAGCGCGTTGTTGCGCGCGACCAGTTTCACGCCCTCCGGCCCTATGCCGGTAGGGATTAAGCCCAACACGGTGGGCGTGGCCGGTTGTGTCACGTCGATCACTACGATTGCGTTGGCGCGCTCCAGGCCGACAGCCGCAATGGCGCGACCGTCGAATAGCACGGCGTCCACGACTTCTGGCTCGCTGCCGCCGCGATTGCTGCGCGTGTCGGGATAGCGGTTCCAGCGTGCAGCCAAATCGTCCAGACTGCCGGCTGTATCGGCCACAAGCGACCCGTCATCGGCGCGGAACACGCTAACTGTGCGCCCCCCGCGCACACCGGCGCTGCCTGCGCTGGGCCGGGTATCGCCTTCGTCGGCGGTGATGAAGTACGTGTCACCGGCGATATCGAGGACAGCCACGCCGTCCGGCTCGCGCCAGGCCGTCAGTAATTGCGTCGGATTGTAGCCGCCGCCGTTGGTGAGGTCGGCGTAGTGCGTTGTGCTGTACAAGCCGAAGAAGGTCAGGGTGTAGGGCGCGTTCATGGCCACGCGCACGACGCCGTTGTTTTCCTGAAGCGAGACAAAGGCGTATTGTGAATCTTCGGAGAAGCTCACGCTCTCTGGCTCCAACGTGTCGGGCGTGTTATCAATCAACAGACGCCCGATGTCGTCATAGCGGCCCACACTGAAGCCGGGCGTCCCGCTTTGCGCCGGCAGGCTAAGCGTGATCACATTCAGCGTCGTGGGCGTGTCGGGATCGAAGCCGGTCAGGTCGACAATCGAGATCGAGCCGGGGCCGCCATTGTCGAATGTGCCCGGCGCTTCGGCTTCGTTGGCGACCACGGCATAGTTGCCGTCGGGCGAAATGGCAATCGAATCAGGCTGGATGCCGACCAGCGCCTCGGTGATGAACGCGCCGCTGGTCAGCCGATAAGCCAGCACCTTGCCATAGATCGGATTGGCAGCCGGCGCAGCCGAGCCGGCCACGGCCAGCAGCAGGTCTTTGCTGGGGTGAATGGCCAGTGAGTTCAAGCCGGCCAGTTGCGCGGTTGGTCCAACGCGCTGCTGCAGCGATGGCGCGAGAATGTCGCTTAGGTCGAGCAAGTCAAAGCTGGTGTCGCCGGCGTTGCTCAGTGCGCCATCTGCACCGCGCACGCTGATGATCTCGGCGCCGTTGCCGGCCAGGCCGGTGTCATACGTGGCGATGGCCGAGAGCTGCGGCGCGGCGTTCAGATTCAAGCCGACAATCACCGGGTCATGGTCAGACGAACGGAACGGGTCGGCGTTGTACAAGCTAATCTGTTGAGCCGGCGATTTGAAATTCGTGTTGTAGTCCAGCACCGACGGTTCATCGGCATTAACGTGCCATTCTGCCACGCCGCTGACCTGTGCATCCAATGTCGGCGAGGCCAGCGCATAGTCCAGATAGCCCCATTGCCCGCTGAATGAGTACGAGTATGCAGCGGGGCCAAGACGGTCCTCCACCAGATTGACATAGCCGGCGTTTTTGAGCGCGGTGATTGGGTCTTCCTGCGCGTATGAGTTCAGGTCGCCCACGATCAAGATGTCGGGATCGGCGATGCCGGTGGGATCGTTGGCCAACCAGATCGCCAGTTCTTCTGCGGCAGCCTTGCGCGTCAGGTTGCAGTTACCCTGCCCGTCGCCGATGTCGGGGTCAGAGCCGATTGGGCTGAAGTTGTCTGCGCACGACGACCCTTTGGACTTGAGGTGATTGACGACCACGGTGAAACGCGCGCCGGTTGCGTTGTCTTGGAAACTTTGCGCCAGCGGTGGGCGATTGCGCTGGGTCAGGCCGTTGGTGGTCGAGAAGATGCCAAATGCGCCGGTGGTCAGCACGGCGGTCTGGCCGACCGGCGTGACACGGCCGGGGCGATAGATCACGCCAACTTTGATCGCGTCCACCCCAAGCGTGTTGGTGACGCCGATGGCCGCATCGGGGTTGATGAAGGCGTATGTGCCGGGAGCAGTAGCGGCGTTCAGCCGATCAACCAGGTCTTGAACAGCACTGGCCGGCCCATATCCGTCATTTTCCAACTCCATCAGGCCGATCACATCTGCATTCAGGCCCAGCAACATCGGCACGGTCTTGGAGATTTGCCGGCTGAATTCGGTGCTGTTCTCCGCGCCGCGACAATCGGTGGGCGCCCCGCCCACCCCAAGCGCGCATGCGCCTACGCCGAAGGTGTTGAAGTAGTTGAGCAGGTTGGTGGCGGCCACGCGCAGCGCGCCGCCCACGATGGGCGCGCTGGTTGGGCGCAGGTTGGCCGGCGTGAATGTCACCGGCTGCGTGGGCCGTACGCGATACGCATCGGGGCTGGCGCTTGCGCCGCCCCAGCCATACGTCATCACGCCCACCACGTTGCTTACGGTGTCGCCGCCGCGCAAGGTGTTCAGCGCGCTGAGCGGCAATCCATTGCGCCCGAAGATGATTGGATCGGGGTTCTGGATGTTGCGGTCGTCATCCAGCAAGATGCGGTTAAGGTTGTTGATTGCCTGTTGCGCCAGGGCCGGTGCGCCGGGGGCTGCGATGTGGGTTGGTTGTTGCAAGCGCGCGCCCGATGACAACGTGACCTGTCCGAACCGCCCCAGGTAAAAATTGTCGGTGACGATTAGGTTCTGCGGCAGGCGCACGCGCATGCCCTCATAACGTTCGGCGTCGTCGGCGCTGCTGAACGGCAGCGTAACATCGGTGGGGGCCGGCAGTGGCGCAGGGCCGCACACCAGGATGCTCGGCGCGTTGCCGAGGCGGGTCTGGTTGTTCGTCTCGCGCACTGTGTCGGTCACTACTACCAGATCGCCCAGGTTGACCGAGTTGGTGGCGCCGTTGAAGACAAACAGGCCTTCCGACGTGAGGGGGGTGCCGTCCGGCGTTTCGCTCTGGATGTAGAAGCCTTGCAGGTGACTGATGGTTTCGAAGTCGCCCACGACGACGCCGCGCACGGTGACCACCGTGCCGCTGAGTGGACTGCTGCTGGTTGTGCCCTGTACGGCGCTGATCGGCGTCGGAGAGGAATCGGTGCAGATGGCCGGCAGCGGCGCGACCGTGCTGAAGTTGCTGGAGAAGTTAGCCGTCATCGTGTCCGGCGGGTCGTCCCCGTCCTGATCGGTCACATTGGCCGCGAATACGGTGAGGGTGCAGGTTTCGCCGGCGCTGAAGTCTGTGTCGGGGTCGAGGGTAAACACAGTTGGTCCGCCGCTCACGGTGATATTGCTGGCGCTGGGGGTGCGCGTCCCGCTCGATCCGCAGGCCAGCGTGAACCAGTCGCCCGTGACGGCAACTGCTTCTGTGAACGTGATCACCGCGTTGCTGTTCAGCGCCACATTAGTCGCGCTGTTGGGCGGTGTCACAGCGGCCACTGCCGGCGCTGCGTCGCTGGCGATTGCGTTGCCGCTAAAGGTGACGTTATCGAAGCGCAGTGTGCCGCCCGGCCCGTAAGTGCTGCTGGGGTTCGACGCCACATATTGTGTGTTGGTGGGTGGGCCAAACGACGACACCACGCGCACGCGCAAATCGGCAATGTTGTTGACTGCTGGAATACTGCTGAGGTCAACTGTGCGGGTGTACCACGTGTCGCCGGCTGGCGCGGTGAACGTTGCCACATCCGTGAATGACAGGCCGCCATCAACTGAGTATTGCGCCACGACAGTGTTTGCAGACGTGTTACTATGGCGCTGATGGAAGAAAAGCTGGATGTCCTGCCAACCCACGGTGCTGATCTGGAATTGCGCGCCGGCAGTTTTGTTGTTGGTGCCCTGGGCGGGGTAGGTTGTAGTGTTCCAGCCACGACCACCAAGAAAGCCGGCAGCAAACGTGGCAGTTGTGCCGCCCACTAACGAGGCGGTGCCGCTGCCGGTGGCCGGCACAGTCGTGTCCCCTTCGAACGTCCACTGAGTGATGACACTGAGCGCACGGGCCGGCTGCGGCAATGCAAGCGGCGTGAGGGCTGCCGTAGCCATCAGCGCCATAGTCGTGACGACGCGAATCAGAACAAAGGCAAGACGAGACCAATGGGTAAAACGAGTGAATGTCATCCGAGTTTGCTCTATCCCTTTTCACGATGTTATTCGGGTTGGACGGGGCGATGCTACTGCGAAAAGGTTAAGAAAAGATTGTCTGCGGGATGTGTGGTTGCTCCAGGTTCGTGTGTCCCGTCTGCCGGATACAATCGCGGCAGCGTGGTGTGTTGTGCAAAAACGGAATGGGTTGGCAGCCTGATTGATTGTCGCACTCACAGTGGCCGGCCCAATGCGTCGTGTTATATGTATGGGACACCGCCAAGCATAGCCGAAGCCGAGGACTGCAACGCTGCCGGCCGGCCCCGGCTTGATGTGGTGTGGGGCGACGCAATCCAGCTTCCGGCGCGCGTGTTTGTGCCGCGCGTTGCAAGGCCGTGACGGTGAGCCTCAAAGCGTTGCAAGAGGAGGTGTCAGGATGTCTGGATATTCGCTGCCGTACGTTAAGCGTCTCGGACTGTTGACCGGGTTCTTGGTTGTCTGCGGTCTGTGCTCCGTGATCTGGCTGGCTTGCGCGACACAGCCGGCGCTCGCTGCGCAGTCCTTTGAGCGGCCACGTTTACAACAGCCGCCGGCTATCAGCAACGTGGTGATCCTGTCGCCCACGCTGGCGGTGTTCGAGAGGTTCGAGGCGCATTTCGATGTGGCAACGGTGGCGACGCTGCTCGATCTGCCGTTTGACCCCGCTCCGCCATCTGGGTTGCCGGCCGGGGCCGGCGTCAGCGTAGATGTGTTGTTCTCGCCCGATAACTGGGGCACGGTCATCACGCAGCCGGCTTTCCTGTATCAGCCCTTCACGATCACGTTGCGCAGCAACCGCGATCACCTTGTGCCGGCCGGCCCGCCGCGCTGGGCAGTGCGCTTTGCGCCGCAGCGCGCCGGCGCGTGGCAATTTCGCATCCGCGTTCAGGATGCCGGCGGCGTCAGCGTGTATCCGCCGGCCGGCGCGCTCACCTTCACGGTCAGCGGTCAAAGCGCCAATCCCCACATCCGGCGCGGCTTCCTGCGCGTCAGCCCAACCGACTCGCGCTATTTCGAGTTTCAGAATGGCGCGCCGTTTGTCGGGGTGGGGTACAACGGCGGGTTTGCGTCCAGCGCCGCCGAGGTCGAGCAACGCATGGCGCTGTACGAAGAATATGGCATGAACTTTTTCCGCGTTTGGCTCAGCATGTTTGGCATCAATGGCTCGGCGTGGACTTCCTGGGCGTGGCCCAATCAGCCAATGGATGGCTATGTGCCGGCCACCAATCTGGAAATCTTCAAGACGTTCAACGGCGCGGATGTGTCTTTGCGCCTGGCGCACGTCATGCGGTGTTACTTCGCCGATTTCTGGCAGGATGGCATTCCGATTGAGCCGAACACCGTCTATAGCCTGACCGCTCGCGTGATGCTGGATGGGGTGACCGGGCCGGCTACCGCGGGTCAGCCCTATGGCTTTGTGGTCAAGCGCGGTGGCTGGCCCGATAGCACGTGCAGCGGCGGGACGCGCATCACCGCGCCTGTGGCCGGCACAACCGGCTGGATCACTGTCACCGGCGTGTACACCAGCGGCGCCAACGAGCGCTGGCTGGACTATGTCTATCTGGCGCTGGACAACACCACCGCCGGCTATGTGTACATCGATGACGTGCGGCTGTGGCGGGCCGCAGATCCGTATCGCATCAACTTGCTGCGCGAGCCCAACGCCAACAGCCATCTGTACTTCGACCCGCTGAATGCAGCCAGAGTCGATGCGCAATTCGAGGCGGCGCAGCGCCACGGCGTCTATCTGAAGGTCGTGCTCGACGAGAAGAGCGAGTGGATTCGCAATCGTATTCTGCCGGGTGGCGCCATGACCACCACCGCCAACGGCAACAACTACTTTTACGCCGCGCCGGGGACAAAAGGGCGCTGGTTACATCAAGCCTGGTGGCGCTATGTGATTGCGCGCTGGGGGTACAGCACGGCCATTCACTCTTTCGAGTTCATCAATGAGGGCGATCCCTACAACGGCAATCACTACGGCATCGCCAACGACATGGCGCGCTATTTTCAGCGACACGATCCGTCCGGGCACATGGTCAGCACATCGTTTTGGCACTCGCTGCCTAACCACGAGTTCTGGTCGAACGCGAATTACCCCGATGTGGACTATGTTGATCTGCACGCCTATATCTCCACCGGCTGGGGCAACACTGCCGCGTTTCTGGACGCCGGCCGGGTCGAGACCCGCACACAGCACGTGCGCACCGGCAGCGCCTCGGCGCGCGTGGCCGGCGCAGACAACAGCCGCCGCCCCATTACGCCGCGCGGCCTGGTCATCCGCGAGCCGGGCGAATGGATTGTCCGTTACTGGATGAAGGCCGAGAACTTCAGCGCGAACTGCCCCTTCAACACCACCGGCGGCATGCAGCGCGTGCGCTGGGGCCTCAGCGATGGTCGGGAGGGCATTGTGCCGGCCGACCCGGAGGGCAAGGACTTCATTTGCACTTCGCCGGCCGGCACATTTGGCTGGACGCAATTCCACAGCGACCGCGATCGCGCCGGCCAGATCGTGCCGCTGCAATACCGGCTTGTCATCACCCCCGGCCACCCGCGCGAGATCACGCTGTGGATCGAAAATTCAAATGGCGTGACCGGCACAGCCTGGTTCGATGATGTCGAGCTGGTCAGTCCGTCTGGCCGGGTGGTGCCGGTGATCGGACAGTTCGATCTCACGCCGTTTGACGAAGACACTGCCTGGTACACCCGTGCCTATGGCGATCTGCACGGCGCGGCCAGCCCGGCCGGCGTGACCAAACCGCTGGTACGCGGCGAAACCGGCGTGGATACAGTGGCCGAACAAGACTGGCAGCGCGCCGTCAACAGCGACACGCAGGGCATCTGGTTGCACAACCATGTTTGGGGCCAGATCAACCCCGGCGGCATGTACGACCTGATGTGGTGGGCTGCTGAGACGATTGATCGCTATACCAGCGGCAACTTTGACATCAACCAGTTGCGCGCCCGGCACATCTACACGCCGTTCCTGACTTATCGCGCCTTCATGGCCGGCATCCCGCTCAACAACGGCCATTACCGCGACCTGGCGGCGACCACATCGCATCCTGACCTGCGCGCGTGGGGCCAGCGCGACGATGTGAACGGCCGCATGCATGTGTGGGTGCAGAATCGCAATCACACCTGGAAGCGCGTGATCTCCGGCGCCGTTGGCGCGCCGATCAGTGGATCGCTGGTGATCGCCGGCCTGCCCAACGGTGTGTACACCGTGACATGGTGGAACCCCTACAGCGTGAGCGCGCCGATTTTTCTGACACAAACCTTTGGTGTTGCGAGCAGCGCACTGACCATTCCACTGCCGGCGCCTTTGCAGACAGATGTTGCGCTAAAGGTCGAGCGGCTTTTCCAGCCGCCGGCCGGCTTTGGCCCGCGCGCGTTTTTGCCGATTGTGATGCGCGAGTTGTAACCTGCGCGCTGCGCAGGCTCACTACTGCAACCCGAAAAGCTGGCGCAGCCAGGGGGCGCTGCTCATGCAGACAAAGGCCAGCACACCCAGCCTGACTGTTTTGCCGGCCCAGGCGCTGGCGATGAAGGCCCACAGCGGCATGCGCATGGCGCCGGCCAGAATGCCACCTACATCGAAGATGGGGTTGGGAACAGCGGCCAACACGAAGATCGCCGCCATGCCATGCCGTTGCATGAAGGTTCGCATGCGTTCATACAGCCTGCCGTGCGGGATAACTGCTGTCCCCCCGTAGCCGGCCAGGTAACCCGTCAGCTCGCCGAGGGCAGCGCCCAGGCCGGCCACAACACCGACGGCCGCAAAGCTGAATACAGTGCCGGCGGCGCAAGCGAATACAAACACCGGCGCCGGGATGATCAATGTGGCGTTGCCCAGGACGCTGAGGATGAAGAGGCCGATCAGGCCGGCGCTGCCCAGGCTTTGGATTTCATCGTGGAAGCGAGAGGTCAGCCACAGCACGCCTGCGCTGATTGCGATGGCCAGCACGAACGAGGCGATGGCGCGCAGCCGCACGAATCCATTGCCGGCCGGCGCAGGGGGTGTGACGGGGGCGGTGTGTTCGATGTTGTCCATGTGGTGTGCAGCGCAGGGCGCCGGCTCAACGTCTTGTGCTGGCGACCCTGCGGTGCGCACGAACACGAATGTTAGCCGCCGCTGATCGCCGGCACAAAATGCACCTCGCTCTGCTCACTCACCGGCTGGCGCAGACCCTGCCGGCTGCGCACACCATCCACCACCACGGCGATGTTTGGGCGCAGCCGGTCATCTTCCATCAGCCGCTCGCGGATGCCGGGGTAGCGCGCTTCAAGCGCATCAATCAGCGCGCGCACCGTCTCGCCCGGCAACTCAATCTCGCTCTGCCCGCCGGTCATCCCGCGCAACAACGCCGGAATCCACACCTTTGCCATACCCGACGCAGAAATCCTATGCTTTCTGCAACGCTTCCAGGATGCGCGCCGGCGACATGGGCAGGGTATTCATCCTTACGCCGATGGCGTGATAGATGGCGTTGGCAACTGCGCCGGCCGGCGGCACAATCGGCGTCTCGCCCACGCCGCGCACACCGTAGGGGTGGCCGGGGTTGGGCACCTCGACCAGCACTGTGTCGATCATCGGCAGGTCGAGCGCTGTCGGGATGCGGTAGTCGAGGAAGCTGGCGTTTAGCAGATGCCCCTCGGCGTCATACACAAACTCTTCGTTCAGCGCCCAGCCGATGCCCTGCGCCGCGCCGCCCTGAAGCTGACCTTCGACGTAGGCGGGGTGAATAGCAGTGCCGACATCCTGCGCGGCGGTGTAGCGCAGGATCTGCACTTTGCCCGTCTCCGTGTCCACTTCCAGATCGACAATGTGCACGCCAAAGCCGGGGCCGTATTCTTCAGACTCGAAGGTGTCGCTGGCCACGATTGGCCCGCCGGTTTCACCCAGTCTGGCTGCCAGCTCTTTCAGTGTGATCGAGTGGTCGTTGCAGGAAAACACGCCTGCTTCTGCTTGCACCTGTTCGGGCGAGACTTCCCACAGCAAGGCGGCGCGCGCTTTGAGTTGCTCCTTTAACTTTTGACCCAGGCGATAGGCAACCCAGCCGGTGCCGAATGTGGTGCGACTGCCGCCGGTGGCGTCGTTGTAGCCGACCGAGTCGGTGTCGGCGACGGCCGGCTTCACGTCCTCGGCGCGCACCCCCAGGCTCTCGGCCAACTGCATGGCGATCGAGGCGCGCGATCCGCCGATGTCGGGCGATCCTTCGACCAGGCTCACGGTGCCATCGGGGTTGAGGCTGGCCCAGGCGCTGGATTTGCCGCCCCAGTTGAACCAGAAGCCGGCTGCTACGCCGCGCCCGCGTTTGATGGCCGGATTTTTGCCCTGCGGATCCAGGCGCGATGGGGCCAGCGGCGCGCTGTAGTGTGGATGCGCCTGAGCAGCCTGGGCGGTCTCGATAAAACCGATGCGCCTGTACACCGGCCCATCGGCCCGCCGGTCGCCCTCCCTGGCCCCGTTCAGGATGCGAAACGCCAACGGATCCATGCCTAGTTTTTCGGCCAGCTCGTCGATCACGCTCTCCGAAGCAAAAGCAGCGTTGGTGGCGCCGGGAGCACGATAGGCGCCGGCGCGGGGTTTGTTCACCACTACATCATAAGCGTCGATCCGCACATTCGGAATGCGATAGGGAGCGAAGATCACGCCGGCCCCGGCATCCACCGGCGAGCCGGGGAACGCGCCGGCTTCATACGCCATCCAGGCCTGCGCAGCCACGATGCAGCCGTTCCTGTCTGCGCCGATCTTGACGCGAATGTATGAGCCGGAGGTGGGCGCTGTCGCCGCCAGCACCTCAGCCCGATTCATCACCATCTTGACGGGTTTGTGGCCGGCTTTCTTCGACAACATCGCCGCCAGCGGTTCCAGGAAGACGCTGAGTTTGCCGCCGAAGCCGCCGCCGATTTCGGTGGGCGTCACTTTGATTTTGGACACCGGCACGCCGAGAATTTCGGCGATCTGGCTGCGTTCGTCGAAGGGGGCCTGCGTACTGCACCACACGCTGATTTGTCCGTCCGCGTTCCACAGCGCCGTGCCGTTCTGCGGTTCGATATAGCCTTGATGCACCATGCTGGTGTGAAACTCGCGTTCGACGACAACGGCTGCCCCGGCAAATGCTTGTTCGACATTGCCAAGTTCGTGGCGGGTGTGGTTGGCGATGTTGGATGGCGTCTCGGCGCGTTGGCCCATCTCGTTGGTGCGCAGGTCTTCGTGGAGCAGCGGGGCATTGGGCTGCATGGCCTCGCGCACATCGAGCACGCACGGCAGCAGTTCGTATTCGACCCGGATCAGCTTCAGCGCCTCTTCGGCGATGCTGGGTGTGACCGCAGCGACTGCGGCGACGGCATGTCCAAAGTACAGCACCTTGTCGCGCGCAATGCAGTTGTGCGCCAGCGAGCGCAGGTTGACCGTGCCTTCACCCGAAGCGGCCACCTTGTTCTGTGGGTCGGGAAAGTCCTGGCCGCTGATGACGGCTTTCACGCCCGGCAGTGCTTCGGCTGCGCGTGTGTCGATGGACTTGATGCGCGCGTGGGCGTGGGGGCTGCGCAGCACGCGGCCATGGAGCAAGCCGCTCAGCCGCACGTCTGCGCCAAAGATGGCCCGGCCGGTCACTTTGTCCACGCCGTCTGGGCGGATGGGCCGCGTGCCGACGATGCGGTAAGCGGGGCGGTCGTTGCGCACACGGTCCGTGTCCTTCTTCTCGATTGTCGGGGTTTCGCTGAGCATTCAGGCGCCTCGCGGGTTGTGTATTACGCGGCCGGGGCAGTTTGCATGCTTTGGGCAGCATCCAGCACGGCGCGGATGATTTTGTCATAGCCGGTGCAGCGGCAGAGATTGCCGGCCAGCCAGCGTCGCGCTTCCTCTTCAGTCGGATGCGGATTGTGGTCGAGCAGGGCCTTGGCGGCCACGATGAAGCCGGGCGTGCAAATGCCGCATTGCAGGGCGGCGTGCTGCAGGAATTTCTGCTGGATGGGATGCAGCCCGTTGGGGCCGGCGATGCCTTCGACGGTTGTGATCGACTTGCCTTCAACCTCGGCCGCCAGCACCAGGCACGAGTTCACCAGCACGCCATCCAGGATGACGTTGCATGCCCCGCAGTTACCGTTGCTGCATCCTTCTTTTGTGCCGGTCAGCCCCAGCTCCTCGCGCAAGACTTCGAGCAGGGTCTGGTTTGGCTCGCACAGGAAAACGACCTCTTCGCCGTTGATGCGGGCTTGCACTTGTGTTTTCTTCATGGCTGGTTGGCTACCCAATCCTCAAGGAATGATTGTCGGAACACGGGATCGAACTCGATGTAGCGATAGGCGGCCACCCCGCTAGTCACGTAGGGGTCGCCGGCAAAGAATTGTTGCAGCGCTTCGAGCGAGGGGGCGCGGGCGACGATCATGCCGCCCACGCGCGGCACTTGTGGCCCAGACAGCAGCAGCCACCCGCGTTCATAGCCCGCTTTCAGAAAGGCGCGATGCAGTGGCGTGATCTCGGCCATTTGCTCCACCGGCAGGTTGTACGTAATCTCGATCACAAAGTGTTTCATGGCGCAATATCCGATTGTGGTGCACGCACTATGCGCGGGCAATGGCCTGTTCGAGCGCGCGCCGGGTCAGCACATAGGCCAGATGCTTGCGCTGAGCCGCGGTGCCGCGCATATCCGTGATGGGTTGGGCGGCGCGCTGCGCAATGCGCGCGGCCTGTTCGATCACGTCGGGGGTGACCGGCTGCCCTGCCAGCGCTGCGCCGGCTTCTTGCGCCAGCAGCGGCGTCGGTGCTACTGCTCCCAGCGCCACCCGCGCCGAGAGTATCGTGTCGCCGGCCTCGTTTAGGACGACCGACACACCGGCGCCGGTCACGGCAATATCCATCTCGTTGCGCGGGATGAAACGCAAATAGGCCGCGCCAAAGCGGGGTGGGGGTGGCGGGATGCGGATGCTCACCAGCAACTCGCCCGGCTGCAGAGCGTTCTTGCCCGGCCCGACACAGAACGCCTCGGCCGGGATGTCGCGCGGGCCGGCCGGCCCTGCGACCTCGCACACGGCGTGATGGACGATCAGCGCCGGAATCGAGTCGGCGGCCGGCGAGGCGTTGCCTAGATTGCCGCCCAGGCTGGCCCGGCCCTGGATTTGCGCGCCGCCAATCAGCGCCACGGCGTCGATCAGACCGGGATATGCCTGGCGGATGGCCGGCTCGGCGCAAATGCGTTGGCAGGACACGGCGGCGCCAATGCGCAGGCCGTCGCGCACGCTGTAACTCAAGACGTTGAGTTCAGGGATGCGCTTGACATCGATGACCAGCGCGGCCTGCCGGCGGTTTTCTTTCAACTGAACCAGCAAGTCTGTTCCGCCGGCCAGCACACGCGCCTGCTCGCCGTTCTGCCCAAGCAGGGTGATCGTCTCGGCAAGACTGGTTGGGGCTGCGTAGGTGAATGGTTGCACAGCGTTGTTGCTCCTCGATCTGCTGATCAGCGCACGAGCGACAGCTTGAATTGCTTAGCCATGCGCAGCGATGCGCCCGACTGTGTGTTGCAGGGCGCAATATAGCACATCAAGCGGGTCGGAACTGGTCAGTGGGCAGAAGAGGCCAGACGGGGCAGGGCGCGCAATTGCAGCCCATGCCGGCCCTTCACATTTGGTCGCAGCGTCACCAGCGGCGCGATACTGATTGCCGCCTGTGTTGGCGCCGGCTCGAACCAGTATTGCTGTGCGACAGAAGCAAGAATCAGCATCGCTTCGATGATGCCAAAATTCTGGCCGATGCATATTCTCGGTCCGGCGCCAAATGGGATGTAGGCAAAGCGCGGCCAGGATTGATCTGTGCGATTGGGGGAGAACCGCTCTGGCTTGAAGCGATCGGGTTCGATCCAGTGTGCCGGGTGACGCTGAATGGTGTACGGGCTGATGATCACGATTGCGCCGGCTGGAACAGCGTGCCCGTCGAGTTGGTCTGCCTGCGCGGCCCGGCGCGTAATCAGCCAGGCCGGGGGATACAGGCGCAATGTCTCTTCGAGCACCTGCCTGCAGTAAATCAATTGAGACAGGTCGGCGTACTGCGGCGCGCGAGAACCGACTACCTGCGCGATCTCGCGCCGCAGCGCCTCCTGCGCCTCCGGGTGAGTTGCGAGCAAGTGCCACGCCCACGTGAGCGCGCTGGCGGTGGTCTCGTGGCCGGCGATCAGCAGCGTCAGCACTTCGTCGCGGATAGCGCGGTTATCCAGTTGTTGACCGGTCTCTGTGTCTACTGCGTTCAACAACGCCGACAGCAAATCGTCTGGCCGATCGCGCATCTTGCGGCGCGTCTCGATCAGTTGGCTCACCGTTTGATCAAGCGTCCTGAGGGCTGCTTGAAAGCGCCGGTTGCGTGGCGTGGGAATGTGGTCGGGTAGCGCCAGGAAGTTGCTCGCGCGGTAGACAATGTGGTCTAGCGCAGTCAGGATGGCTCGTGTCAGGCGCGACGTTTCGTGGTTCAGGTCGATCGAGAAAAGGGTCAGGCCGGCGATACGCAGCGTCAGGCGCAACATCTCGGCGTCGATGTCCATCAGGCCGGGCAATCGATCGCACCAGCCGGCCAGCATGTCTTGCGTTGCCGCGCTGATGGTGCTTGCCATCGCCTCGATTTGCCTGGGATGAAACGCCGGTTGCATCAGGCGGCGATGACTGAGCCATATCTCGCCGTCGCTGGTAAGCAGTCCACGCCCGGCGACTGTTGCCAGTTGGTGATATTGAATGGTGTCTTTGGTGTAGTTGCGATGGTTGTCTTGTAAGACGTGCTTGATGGCCGTCGGCGAATTGATAAAGAATGCATCCTGATCGCCGGCCTTGAAATGCACCACGTCGCCGTACTGTTGCGTGCAATCCAGCAGGTACATCAACGGATTGCGCTGGATGCGGGGGATGCTGAAGAGCAGCTTCAAGCTGCCTGGGCCGGGGGTAGGGCGGTCGGGCAGCGCCTTGTCTGGTTCTGTTCTGGCCTGGTTGTACAACGCTTGCCCCAGCCTGTTGTCATTGGAGCTTGTTGAAGACATTGAACGTGAGTATAGTAGCCTGCGATATTGTTTGCTTGAGAGTCTGCTGAGGGCTGCATGAAATCTGCGCTGTCTTACACCGGGGTCGGCCGCCGTCGATGGGTAACATTGATGGTTTTCTTTCTTTTTCTGCTGCTGCACCAGACCGACAAGTTGTTGATCGGCCCACTGACCACCCCGATCATGCAGACTTTCGGCATTGATGAATCGCAGATGGGCGCGGCGTTCACCGGTGCGTTGCTGGTCGGCGCAGTGCTGTATCCGGTTTGGGGGTATCTATATGATCGGTTTGCGCGGGCCAGACTAGTGGCGCTGGCCTCGGCTATTTGGGGGGCAACCACCTGGTTGAGCGCGTTGGCCCCCACGTTTCCGGCCTTTGTTGTTTCGCGCGGTTCGACCGGCATCGACGATGCCAGCTACCCCGGTATCTTCAGCATGGTGTCCGACTACTTCCCGCCCGCCATGCGCGGCAGGGCGATTGGCTTGCTGCAATTCAGCGGCCCGCTGGGGTATCTGCTGGGCATTGCGCTGGCGCTAGGGCTGGGCGGGCTATTGGGGTGGCGGGCCGTGTTTGTTGTCACCGGCGCGTTGGGCGTTGTGCTGGCTGTTGTGATCTTGCTTGTGGTACGCGAGCCGGCCCGTGGCGCAAGCGAACCAGAGATGGCCGGCCATGACGCGCCCGCAACGGAGCGCTTTAACTGGTCGGTTGTGCGCCAGTTGTTGCGCAAGCGCAGTTTACTGCTCTTGTATGCGCAGGGCTTCTTCGGCGTTTTCCCCTGGCAGGTGATTACCTACTGGATCTTTCGCTATCTTGAAGTGGAGCGCGGCTACACACCCGACGAAGTGTTCGTCACGATGAGTGTGGCGGTTATCGTCATCTCGACAGGGTATGTGGCTGGTGGTGCGGTGGGCGACGCGCTCTTTCGCCGCTGGCGGCAGGGCCGGCTGCTTGCCAGCGCCGGCGCGGTGCTGGTTGGCGCAGTGTTATTGCCGCTGACATTTAGCGTGCCCATCGAGCAGCGCACGTTGTTCCTGCTCATGCTTTGCCTGAATGCCATCTTCATCCCGTTTGCCGGCCCCAATGTCAGCGCCTCGGTGCATGACATCGTGTTGCCAGAGGTGCGCAGCACCGCGCTGGCGCTGCTGAACTTCATCGAGTCGATCGGCTCGGCGCTGGCGCCGCTGATCGCCGGCATTCTTGCCGTGCAAAGCTCGCTCGGCGTCGCGATGCTGTTGATTTGTGTGTCCACCTGGCTGATCTGTACTGTGATTCTTTTCATGGCTGCCCGGTTAGCGCCGCGCGATATGGACACATTGCGGGCGCAAATGGGCGCACGTGTGCGAGCGCGCATCGAGGCGGCCCAGGCTTAGTGTGTCTGGCGTTTTCTCTTAAGCCGGCGCTATGCCGCACACCCCAGCAGTGTGGGTAGGTCGGCTGTACTGGGCAGGATGGCATCTGCGCCGGCGCGGCGAAGTTCTTTCTCCTCGCCAAATCCACACAACACCCCAATAGTTTGTGCGCCGGCTGCGCGGCCGGCCCGCACATCCACCGTGGTGTCGCCGATCATCACGCAGGTTGACGGCGACACACCCATGCGCTGCGCCGCCCACACAATCTGGTCGGGGTAGGGTTTGGCGTGCCGGCAGGTCAGCGCCGTAGCCACGCACGCAAACAGCGGCTCCAGATCGAACTGACGCAGAAAGGCAAAAGTGGTGCGCTCGTCGCGCGCGCTGACAACGGCCAGCGGATAGTGTTGACCTACGGCTGCCAGCATCTCGCGCGCGCCGGGAATTAAGGTGAATTGGCCGGCTGGCCGGTGGGGCAGCCGGCGCTCGATGCTTTCTGCAATTTTGGCAAGTTGAAAATCGATCCCCAGGCGATCAGGCAGGCTATACAGAAAAGTGCCGGGCGATTCGAGCGCCATGATCGCTTTGCGCGCGAACGGAGCGGGGTTGCCGGCGGGAAACAGGAAGCGCACCCCTCGCAGCCAGCGCGCCAGCGCAGCGACGTATTGATTGTCGGTGTCTCGCAAGGTGCCGTCCACGTCGAAGCACAATGCGCGAATGCGAGACAGCTCCAGCATGGTTTAGTAGTCCCCGGCGGGAATGGCGGCTCACTTGATCAGCCATTGCTCAACCGTTTTTACGGCGCGTCGTTCACACCTTCGTACAGCCGAGTTCGGATTATATTAAACCTCGCACGTGTTTGAGCAGCGAGGGTGTTTGTTGGCTTTGCTTTCATCGACTTGATCGACTTCATCGACTTCATCGCGAGGGTGGCCTGCAGCAAGTGCCGATGTGGCGCCCGAAGCGACCGAACCGATTGATTTATTGATTGCCGTTAATTTCGCATAGGCATAGACTTATGATAAAGCCGAGCAAATGGAAGAGAGTATATAAACAAGAGACTGATCAACATGAACCAAAATCTACTGCGTAAACGCAATTGCGGCCAGCCAGGAGTCCCCATAATACGCAAAGACATCTACTCATGCTCACCGGGATCACTTTCGATAACATCTGCCAAGCAGCACAACGCATCCGGCCATTTGCCCACCACACACCCATTCTCACATCGCAAACATTGGACAGAATGACCGGCGCGCGCCTGTTCTTTAAGTGCGAAAACTTTCAGAAAGTGGGCGCATTCAAAATACGCGGCGCGACTAACGCCGTGCTTTGCTTGTCAGACGAAGAAGCGCAACATGGCGTCGCCACACACTCATCGGGCAATCACGCGGCAGCGTTGGCGCAAGCAGCGCGCTGGCGCGGCATCCCAGCCTATGTTGTCATGCCCGACAACGCGCCGGCAGTCAAGCGCAACGCTGTTGCCAGATACGGGGCGCAAATCTTCCCCTGCGCGCCGACGCTGCCGGCGCGCGAAGCCGGCCTGCGCGATGTTGTGGCGCAAACTGGCGCGACCATCGTGCATCCGTATAACGACTATCGGGTGATTGCAGGGCAGGGCACAGCCGCGCTGGAATTGCTGCAAGATGCGCCCGACCTGGATATGATGCTTGCCCCGGTGGGTGGGGGCGGCTTGTTAAGTGGCGCCGCGATTGCTGCCGCCGGCTTTTCTGGGCATATCCGTGTGGTCGGGGCAGAGCCAGCCCTGGCCGATGACGCCTACCGCTCGCTGCAGGCCGGCCAACGCATCGAGGCCGGCCCTACAAACACCATCGCCGACGGTCTCAAAACCTCGCTGGGCGACAAGACTTTCCCGATTATCCAGCGTTTGGTGTCAGACATCGTCACCGTCAGCGAAGAAGAGATCGTCCACGCCATGCGCCTGGTCTGGGAACGCATGAAGATTATCATTGAGCCATCCTCGGCTGTGCCGGTGGCTGCGCTGCTCTGTGGACGGCTTGCTGTGGCCGGCAAATCGATCGGCGTTATCCTGTCGGGCGGAAATGTGGACCTCGACCGCCTGCCCTGGTGATCGCCCAGCGCCTCGACACCTGTAATTTATCCTTCACACACCACTAAAGGCGCTAAACCCACCATCGACCGGCACAACAACACCTGTGACAAATGCAGCAGCATCGGAGGCCAGCCACAACAGCGCGCCAATTAAATCTACCGGCTCGCCAAAGCGACCCATCGGCGTGTGGTCGATGATAGACCGACCGCGCGGCGTGAGGACACCGGTGGTTTGATCAACCAGCATAGCGCGGTTTTGATCGGCCAGAAAGAAGCCAGGGGCAATTGCGTTCACGCGCACAGCGGGCGAGACTTCACGAGCCATATAGACGGCCAGCCAGCGCGTGAAGTTCTCCATGCCGGCTTTGCCGGCCGAGTAACCCACTACGCGCGTCAGGGCGCGCGGCACAGCCATCGACGAGATATTGATGATGCTGCCTTTTTTAGCCGCCGCCATAGCGCGGCCAAAAATTTGCGACGGCAGCACAGTGCCGAGCAGATTCAAGTCAATCGTCGTGCGGATCGCCTCGGCCGGCAGATCAAAGAAAGATTGATTCGGGTTGGTTGTTGCATCGGGCCGGTTGCCGCCGGCTGCATTCACCAGCACATCCACCCGACCCCAACGTTCCAACACGGCGTCGGCCACACGCTGCACTGCCTCGCGATCTACGACATCAGCGGCCAGAGCCATCGTACGTGCGCCATCAGCCGAGAGCCAGCGGGCCACCTGCGCAGCTTTGTCGAGGTTGCGCCCAACAATGCACACGCGCGCGCCGGCCTCGAGCAAGCCTTTTGCCATCGCGCTGCCTAATGTGCCGCTGCCACCGGTGAGCACAGCCACGCGCTCAGTCAAATCGAAAAGATTCATGTCACCCTCCATAGGCGGGATGCCATCATTGCTTCAATCAGGCTCGCCTCAGATCATCAACAGCAAAACGGCTGGATATGCCTGCCGATATGATGCGCCAGGTTGGCTTCGTGCAGGGCCTCGTTAGCAAGCAGAACAGCCCGAATCGCGTCGCCGTATGCCGCCAGAATAGAGCCAAAGCACACGTGCAGCGCCTGGCGCGCATCGAACTGCTCTAGCACGGCCACACAGGCCGCTGCATCGGTCAGTGTGTGCGCAGCCGGCGCGCGCGATATATCCGCCGAAACATGATAGGAAGCACGATCAATAGAATACCGCTCGCATGCCAGCGCGTAAATCTGCTTGAACAAGTCAACATGGCAGCCGGCAACGGTGCGCAGCGCCTCAAGATAGCTTGTTCCGGCCGTCTTCAGATGCACCTGCTCGCCGGCCACCCGCGCAACGACGCGGTAGATGCTGAACTTGTCGGAGCCGGAATGGATGCTGAGCTTGTAAGGGCCCCAATGCCGCGCAACAGCGACATGGCCGGCAAGATCGGCCTCGAATGCGCTCAGATCGCCGATGTAATCCACGCCTTTTTCAAACCGGCCCACAAAGCGCGGCGCCAGGCTGACCCATTCCACACCCAGCCGGCGCAGCTCGCCCGCAATCACATAGTGCTCGCCGTGTGTGGTGGGCGTCTCGGTTTCATCTACCGACACTTCTACCTCGAAAGGCCGGCTGCCCATAGTGGCCTTCAGATGCCGGTACATGCGGGCCACGTGCGCGATCGCCCGGCCATACTTGACCAGCGCCCGTTGCACAGCGGGCGCATCCAGACCAAAGGGCGCCCCGGCATAGCGCCTTAAGGCTTCGTCTGGCGCACTTTCCAGATCGCGCCAAGGCAAATCGGCGTACTTGGCCTGTGTATCGTGGTGGGCCTCGCTGTCCACATGGGCGCCGGGATCAAATGTAAAAAGGGTGAAGCCGGCTGCTGCGCAGACCTCGATATCTTCGGGGGTCTTCAGGTGATCGGCATCTGCGCCGAATCCGTCGCGCCAGCCCTCTTGAAAGACGCCCCACGTCGCATCATCCAGCACTTGCACAGGCGTGCGATTGGCGCGCGCCATTTCGCGCACAGACTGCTGGGCCAGCACCGGCGCCATACAGGCAAACTGCCGCACAGCTTGAATGTGTCCGGGCGTAGCAAGACCAATGCGATCACCGCATCCCACCGACTTCGCCAGACCGAGTGTGCGCGGACGCAACCAGGCGAACACCTCACGCAAGATGGCTGCATTGTCAGCAGTCAACGCACAACGCTTCAAGATGAATGAGCGGCCATCCATCTCAACCTCGCCGGCCTGTCCCACAAAGCCTGCCGCAGAGTGGGCATGGCTGTTGGGAATAAGAATCAGCAACTGGCGCGCAGCGTTGGACGCGTGTTCGGCGCGCGCCAGCGCATAGGTGGCCGGCCCAGCACACACCACAGAACGGGGATAAACCCAGGAGCCAGACAAACGCATCAGATCTATAGCAGAAAGAAGTGAGCTGCCCATACCCATTGCAGGCGCATACTACCATCAGACCAAAGTCGGACAAATAATCCGACAAACGATGTATGGCGCTTCGCCGAATAGCAGGGTATCGTTTCGCCCGCGAGAGACGAAGCCCTCCTATCTCCTTAACTTCCTCCTCCTGAAGAGCCCTGGCAGCGGACAGCCGGGGCTCGTTATTTTTTTGGGGTCTCTGGGGTTGGCTTTGCCAGGCGCTGGCACTCATGCTTGCACAAAGATGGGCCTTTCGATAGACTTTGCATGTCACACCGCCAGCGGAGCAGAGATATGGATAGACTGGTCACTATTGAGCGCCACATTCTGAACCAAGAGCACCAACACCCAGAAGCTACAGGTGTTTTCTCGAATCTGCTGTACGACATTGCACTGGCAGCCAAGATCATCGCGCGCGAGACGCGCCGGGCCGGCCTGGCCCAACTGCTGGGCATGGCCGGCCGGATCAATGTACAGGGCGAAGAGCAGATGAAGCTCGATGCTTTTGCTAACGAGACATTGATCCGCATGAACGCCGAGTCCGGCCGCATCGCAGTGATGGCATCTGAGGAATCCTCCGGCATTATTCCCATCCCCGAAGCGCATTGCTGCAACGGGCGCTACGTGTTGCTGTTTGATCCACTCGATGGCTCTTCTAACGTTGAGGCCAACGTCAGTGTGGGCACCATCTTCGGCATTTACCGGCGCATCAGCCAAAGTGGCCCCGGCACGCTGGCAGATTGTCTTCAGCCGGGGCGCGCCTTGGTCGCAGCCGGCTATGTGGTCTATAGCACCAGCACCATGCTGGTTTATACGACTGGCCGCGGCGTAGACGGCTTTACCCTTGATCCCACGCTCGGCGAGTTTCTGCTCACACACCCCAATCTGCGTTATCCATCAAAGGCCAACTACTACAGCGCAAACCAGGGCAACCAACAGTATTGGAGCGCCGGCGTGCAACGCTACACCCGCTGGTTGCAGGGCATGGATCCCGATGAACCCTCAAACCCGATGGCGGCGCGCTATGTCGGATCACTGGTGGCAGATTTTCATCGCAATCTGCTGGCCGGCGGGGTATACTACTATCCGGCTGATATCCACAACCCGAGCGGCAAGCTCCGCCTGGTGTATGAGTCCGCGCCGCTGGCATTTGTGGCCCAACATGCTGGTGGTCTCGCCTCAGATGGACAGCGTCGAATTTTGGATATTGAGCCAGACAGCCTGCATCAACGCACACCGCTTTTTATTGGCAATCGTGAATTGGTGGAGCGTGCGGAACAGTACATTCAGCGGTATGATCAGCTATAGCCTAGACAAGGCATAAAAAGGAGGAGTTATGAAAACGCTGCGTGTTTTCGTGGGATGCGGTTTATGTTGCGTGTTGCTCACCTCAGGATGTGCATTCCGAGTGCTTGAGCCGGCCGGCGAGATGTCGCCCGCTGCCAGCCCTCAACAGGCAAGCCCAGCCACACCGACACCGACCTCAACATTGGATCAACCTGTATCGGCTGCGCAAGCCGGCTCGGGCAGCACCGAAGCAACCACCACGCCCGAAGCAACGGCCGGGGCGCCTCAGCAAGCAACACCCTCCGGCCAGGCTGAAGGGGCGGGCGCTGAACAGTCGCAGGTGTTTATCCCCGCATTTGGACAATATGAGGCGCAAGCCGGCTGTCGGCAAATCGTGTTGAACAGCAGCATGGAAGAAGACGCAGCCTGGCGTTTTGTAGGTGGAAAGCCGGCTCGTTACGACCTGAACGCAGCTCACAGCGGGGCGCGCTCGATTCTGGCAGGATTAGATGCCGGCCGGCCCTATCATATCTACTCCGATGTGCGGCAATGGCTCAATATCCCCCCAAAGGCGATCACCGCCACGTTACGTCTGTGGTGGTATCCGCGCACCGAGGAGCAGGCCTCACGGCTGATCGAGCGCTGCACGCGCGGCAACTGCCCCACTGGCGATCTGTCGGCCGGCCCGCTGCCGGCCGCGCACGACCTGCAATATGTGCTGGCTGTGCGACCCGACTGGTCGTTTGAATGGCTGTTGCGCGCAAAGGCCAACGCCACCCAGTGGCAACCCCTGGAGTTTGATCTGACGCGCTATGCCGGTCGCACGATTGCAGTGCAGCTCGGCGTGTACAACGATTCACGCGGCGGCCTGACTTCCATGTCAGTAGATGACGTAGAAGTATGGGTCTGTGAACCGTAGCGGGTCAAGCGCGGCAGGCCGGGTGTTGAGACTTAAAGTTTCGCCCCGGCCTGTTTTTTTGCTCTTCTAGCGGCTCGTGGCGAGAAAGGTGGGGGGTTTTCGGCCCCAAACCCATTCTCGCCAAAGCCTATATACGGGTCTGGCGCGCTGCTGAAAATATGGGAATTGAATGTATTGCACAGGTCAATCCAGGGGAAAAAGTGGGTAAAAACAGGGCCTGTGTACCACTTCAGCTCCACCGTTTTTTCAGAGGCCAAAAATTGGCGAGAATGTCGGGGGTTTTTCAGCAGAATTCGTTTCTCGCCAAACTGTGGTATACTAAGCCTCGTGAGGCTCTAGAGCGCCAAGATCGGGCGCACCAGAGGGCCAAATTTAGGGCTTGTAAGCAGAAAAAGGTCATTTGACCCCTGCAGGCCGGCTTAGGCAATAGGCGGTTTCAAGCCAATTGACCCGCACGAGGGTACTGAAAG
>JAEANN010000059.1 GCA_016841965.1 Candidatus Roseilinea mizusawaensis
CTCATCACGCACTTTGCTCGGCCATCGTTTGTGCAGCGCGCTGCCGAGCAGGGCGTCATCGTCGTGCAGAGCTTCGAGTGGTAGCCGGCCGGCTTGCCTGGATTCATGGTTGCCCCGACATCGCACAGCACGCTCATGACGCCGCGCGCTCGCGCGCTGGTGGTTGGCCTGTTCTTCCTGGCGGCTTTTTTGCACGCCAACCTGTGGGGCGCGATCGTCCCGCTGTGGCAGATCCCGGATGAGGCGGCGCATTACGAATATGTGCGGCTGATGGTCAAGCTGGGCCGGCCCCCCACGCCGGCCGACGCCGACCCGGAACTTCATGCCCAGATGTTGCGCTCGATGTGGGAGAATCGTTACTGGGAGTATTTGGGCTTTCGCCGTCCGGAGCAGCCGCCCAAGCGCATTTTGCCGGGGGGCTGGACCGCCGGCGGGGCGATTCCGGACACGGCGGTGGTTGACGATGCCTATGTGTACGCCTTCAGCCAGTTGCAGAACAGCACGCCGGCCTATTACGCCATGCTGGCGCCGGTGCAGGCGCTGGTGGTGCATTGGCCGATTGACGATCAGTTGCGCGCGTTGCGCCTGGCCTCGCGGGTGATTTTTGCGCTGGGGGTGATGTTCATCGTGCTGACCGCCGGCGAGGTGATGGGCTGGCGCACCTGGCCGGTGCTGGGCGCCGGCGCCTTTGCCGTGTTGCAGCCGATGTTTGTGTACATCGGCAGCGGGGTGAACAACGACAACGGGGTGATGCTGTTTGCCTCGGCGGCGGCGTGGCAGTTGGCGGCCGGCTGGCGGCGCGGTTACTCTTGGCGGCGGGTCGCGTTGATCGCGGCTTTGGTTGTGCTGGCGGTGCTGGCCAAGCGCACGGGGGTGTTTCTGGTGGCATGGGCGCCGCTGGTGTTGGGGGCGTGGTGGCTGCGCCGCCGAGCGCCGGCGACGCGCCGGCGGGTTTTGTTGGCGGCCGGCGCCTTGGGGGTGAGCGTGCTGGCGTTGGCCGGCGCGCTTTACTTCGTCCCCGGCCCGGTCCCGGCCAACTGGCGCAGCGCGGCGCGCTGGGAGCCGGCCTGGACGCAGGAAGCAGCCCGCGATGGCGGGCGGGCGTTTCGCCTGCGCGCCGGCGCAGCGCCTTCCGCGGCCTGGGTGCGCACTACTGTGCGGCGGCCGGTGGGCTTGGCCGATGGCGCGATGCTGACGCTGGAGGGCTGGGCGCTGGGATGGGCGGCGGTGCGGCTGGATGACGACGTGGGCAATACGGCGCGCGTTAGCCTAGAGGCCGCCGACTGGCGGCCGCTGCGCGCGACTATGCCGCTGGACCCCCGCGCGACGCGCCTGACGGTGTGGCTGATGGCGGGCGAGCCGGGGCGGACGGCGTTGTTTGACGGCTTGGCGCTGCGCGCCGGCGATGTGCGGTTGCCCCTGCCCAATCCGTCTGCCGAGACGGCGCGGCCTTTGCTGGCCGAGCTGTTGCTGGCGGTGGCCGAGCCGTTGGGGGTGTATGGCCAGATGGTGCGTTTCGTCAATGACTATCGGGCCAACCTGGCGGCTTTTGGGGAGCGCCTGCCGACGGCGATTGCGTTTGTGCAGCAGAGCTTCTGGGGCAAGTTTGGCATCTTTGCGCGGGCGGCCAATCCCACCCTACCCATGGGCTGGGTGACTCTGCTGGCGATGGGCGTTGGGGCGGCGTTGGCGTTGGCGGCGCGCGACGTGGTCGAGCGCCGGCCTGATCCCGACGCGGCGGCGCTGTTGGCGCTGTGGGGCGTGGGTCTGGGCTTGCTGGTGGCGCAGACGTTCGCGCCGCTGCTCAGCTTTGCCGCCGAGGGCACCTGGCTGCCGCAGGGCCGGTATCTGTTCGGGGGGATGGCGGCGCTGAGCCTGGTCGTCGCAAAAGAGAGTCGTCTGTCGCTGACCGTGGTTGTATTCGTTCTCGCTGTACTCAGCCTGGGGCTGTTTGGGGATGCGGTGCGCTTTTTCTACAGGTAGCCTAGCCGGCGCAGGCGTTGCTCAATGATGGCTTGGTCTTCGGGCGAGACGAACGATTGCTCGTGAATATCACGTTCTCGTCGTTGTGAAGGGGAAGCGGATATATCGAGCGCGTGCAGCAATCCGGGGGCAATATCAAGCACGCTCTCAGCGCTTTGTAGCGTGTCCAGCGTCGTCCACAAAATTCCGGTGGGGCGGTGGGCGCCGCTCAAGCCGGCTGATATCGGCGCAACAACTCCGTATTCGCGGAAGTGGCTATCAATCAGAAATCCTGCTTCGGCCTGGATAATTGCGTAGTGACGCCATTCGCTCGTCTGCGGGAGATCCCATAGGTCTGCCGGGAAGAGCACAGCTTTGATCAAGTGATGACCACTCACGGGGTGTCGCGCTTGTAAGAGCACATCTCGGACTGTTGCCTCGAAGCCGGGTTGAATTTTCACTATCCCACAATAGCCTCCAGAAAAGACGTAAGCGGGTGAGCGTGCCTCATCAACAAGCCCATCTCTCATGAGGCGACTGAGATTTCTCGTTGTCACACGCGGCTGGGCGGAGAACTTCATGCGCGCACGCAGATTGAACACATCCAGGCGTTTAAGCAATCGCTGAATTTGCAGGGATCGGCGCAAGTGCTTTTCGCTGACCGATAAAGTGAGCAGTCCATGTTGAAGCAACAACGGGTTGGGGCAAACTGCTTCATAGGCTGATCCAAATCCGTGATCGGATAGGATAACAATCTCTTGAGGGTTTAAATTTTCAATCAGTTGGCGCAGCGCTTCGTCCAGCGTCGTGAAGAAGCGTGCAGCGCGTTGCCGTTCATGCTCTGGACGGGAGGAGAAACGATAATCATTTGGATCAATCCATGCCCAGAACATGTGCTGGAAGGCGTCTAGAGCTTGGAATTGAACACCAAACACGTCCCAGCCTCCTCCACCGAACTCCTTGTGCGCCGCCAGCGTGGCTTGTGCGACGGCGCGAATGTGGCGTTCGAGACGCGAGATGCTTCTTTCAGGGTTAACGATCGGCGAAGACATCTCTGGGTCTGGCAAGAAACCAGGAATGCTCTTTAAGCGTGCATCAAATTCAGGCGGCCAACTCCAAAGCGCTCCTTGGTGCGGCGCCGGTAGTCCGCTGACCATCACACCATTGATAGGCTTGGGTGGGTAGGTAAGCGGGAAGGCAATCATCGCGATGCGCCGGTCTTGTACGGAAAGGCGTTGCCAAAAAGGCTCAGCTTTTAGCGACGTGCTGTTCACCAGGTGTTTGCCTGGAACCGTCGGATCTACAAAGTCGAGCACGCCGTGATCGGCCGGCGTCACGCCGGTATAAATGGAAGCCCAAGCGGCTGGCGTGGCGTAAGGGGGGATAGATTCCAGAGCGCGTAGGGGGGCTTTAGCAAATAGACCATCTAAGAAAGGCATGTGCCCTTGCGCTGCGAACTGGCGCAGTATATCGGCGCTGCCGCCATCTAATCCAATCAGAAGGATTTTTGTGCGCATGTTCTTGTTGTTGAGGCTTGAGCGATGACCCTTCGGTTGACCGGGAAGATCGTCGGTAAATCTATGGTATGGTTGTTCCTCGCCGAAGCCTGGACATTCAGTCGGAACGACAGATGGAGTATTGTAATCAACCCGCTGATGGCAGTCATACACCCGTGGTCCTTCTTATCGTTAGTGCATCGCGTAGTGGCAGCACCGTCCTGTGTAATCTGCTGGGCCAGACTAAAGGTGCGTTTGGGGTGGGTGAACTACACCGTCTGTGGGATACAGATGCATTCCCCAATCGCATGTGTAGCTGCGGGGAACTCGTTTCACAGTGTTCGGTCTGGCGCTCAGTGCTGGAAGCGTGCTATGGCTCGTCTGAGCCAAATTCGTTACGAGCGGTCTTTGCTGAAATTCAACGCCATCGCGATGCCTGCACGCGCGTGCGCCATATGCTTGCGCCGTTTCAACCCTCTCAGCTACGCGCGCATCGCCAGCATTATTTGAGTGCGCTTGAAGCGATCTACGCGGCGATTCAGAAGACGACCGGTTGTCGAGTCGTGGTGGATGCTTCTAAGCTGCCTGCCTATGCAGCCGTTCTGCTCGATTCTTGCAAGTTGGACGTGCGCGTTGTATTCTTGGTGCGCGATGCACGGGCTACTACCTTTTCCTGGCAGCGGCGCAAGACCACCACAGTTCGTGGTCGTGTGTTCACCACAGCGCAGTACAGCCCGCTGATGAGCGCTAAAGAATGGCTCATCACCAACTGGGCGGCGGAGCGCCTGGTTAGCCGTTTGAAGCCCGACCGGTATGTGCGCCTGCGTTACGAAGATCTGATGCGCCGCCCTCGGCAGTGTTTGTGTCAGATCGCGCGCTGGGCCGGCATGAATGAGGACGACCTGCCGTTGCGCGGCCTTGATCAAGCGTTCCTGTCCACCGCACACTTGCTGGCCGGCAACCAGAATCGCTTTCGTACCGGCTTGATCTCCTTGCGCCCTGACGAAGAATGGCGTAGCGCGATGGGTCGCTCAGAACGCTGGCTGGTGAGCTTGCTGACTGGGCCTTGGCTACGACGCTATGGATACCTATGACCGGGATCGTCTGAGCCGCAGTTGCTGCTGAAACTAAAGGAGAGCGATTTGGCTTTGATAATTAAGGCTGTGTTTGCCCGTATCCTCTGCATCATTCGGCAGGTTTTAATTTTTGCCGCCGGCGTTGTGTTGATCGGTTGCACTGCCGATCACAACTCCCCTGGCTTGCCGACGGCTTCACCTGCTATTACGCAGTCTGCTGTGGCAGCAGGCGCCGAGAGCTTGGCACAGACTCGCGCCCGGTGTGAGCGCGAGCTGCTTGAGCAGGGGCGTATCCTGTTCACGCGCGCCTTCACTGACACCGATGGTCGTTTGCGATACGATCTTTTCTACCTGGATTTGCAAACGCGCGCCCTCCAGCGCGCCCTGCGCACCCCTCCATCTGATCGTCTGCCGCCGAGCGGCAATACCGCCCAGGGTTTGTTGATCCCGGGGCGGGTGGGGGGAAGTCTCTCACCTGATGGAACGCGAATCGCTTACTTCGATTTGACTGCTATCGTCGTGGCCGATGCAGACGGTTCAAATCCCCAGGTGGTGGATACTTCACTGCTGCGGTTGCATGACAACATTCAATGGGCTCCCGATGGCTCACGCATTGCCTATGCGGATTTCGTCTCGCGCTCGGCACGCATCGCAAGCGTGATGCCGCCATTTGAAGTACGCGATCTCAAACCAGATATCCGTATCTTGAGCATTGCCTCGCTGAGTTTCCCACACCCACCCCTGCAAGGACGCTGGCTCTATGCCGCGGGCTGCCCCGTAATAGATTCACAGTGCCCATTCCGTATGAACGCTTATCTCACCCCCCTGCGGGAAGGCTATACCCCGCCGAAGTCGGTAGGCGCTAACGCCACTCTCCCTCGGCAATCTCCTGTGTCTGGGCTGATTGCCGCGCTGTGGGTGAGTGGCGATCCTCCTTACCTGAGGCCGGGCGTAGTTGAGTCGCCCGGCGATGACCCCTGGGTGCCTGCCGAAGCGCTTGTCTCCGGCGGGCTGAGCTGGTCGCCTAATGGTTGTGCCTTGGTTGCGCCCACTCTCGATCAGCGTGATCTGTTCCTGTTTGACCTCGGACGCGGCGCTGTTACTTTTGTTGACGTCCCGGACAGCCTACAAAGCTTGCATCCGCAATGGGTAAGATGAATAATCATGAAAACATCCTATAGATATTTGGTGGTCGGTCTCGCAATCGCCGCAATGATGAGTGCCGTGGGCTGTGGCCCCGCATCGCCTTCGCCTGAACCATCTGCCCTGTCCTCACCGTTGGTCAGTCCCTTGAATCCCAGTCAATCATCAGATCCGCTGGCCGGCTATGATCTTGTCTATGCCAAGAAGATGGGGGCCGGATACCAGCTTGCGCTTCAACTCCATGATGGCGCGACGCGCACGTTTCCTGAATTGGGCTTTGTGATAGAGCCGGCCTGGTCGCCAGATGGCCAGCGCATTGCATACACCGTCAACACAGATGGAAGCAGCTATAGTGTCTTTATAGTCAATCGTGATGGTACTGGTGCGGCTCCACTCCTCAAGCGTAAGTTCGGTTATACCTGGGCTGCGGCGTGGTCCCCCGATGGCAGCAAGGTGCTTTTCTCTTCGAACGTCGAGGGGTTCGCTCAAATTTACGTGGTTGATCTCGATGGTACATCGCCGCAGCCGCTGACTGAACCTACTGCCAATAGCTTTTTTGCAAGTTGGTCGCCCGACGGTCGGCGCATCGCCTTTACCTCGGATCGCAGTGGAGAGGGCGATAACGAAATCTTTGTGATGAACAGTGACGGCAGTGCAGTGCAGCAGATCACAAATAATGCCTTTGACGATGCGGCGCCGAGCTGGTCGCCTGATGGTCGCTTGATCGCGTATCATTCTTATGCTCATGGGGTAATGAACATCTACCTCTACGATTTGTCAAGCCGCCAGTCGCGTCCGCTCACTAAAGAATCCCTGCCGCTGCGCTTCCCACACTGGACGCCCGATGGGCGATACGTGCTTGCTACGCAAGAGGTTGTGGTTGACGCGCAGTTTGATGCCGTGGTCATTGACGCCGGCACCGGCCAAATCGTGCAGCGCATCCCCAATGCGCAATGGCTGCGTGCTTATCTGAGCCAGGGTAGACCATCGAGTAAATGAACCGTTGCTTATGCGACGGTTGCAGGCGCTTGATCCCGATGACATGACGGCTGATCATCATAAATTGTGTAGCCCTTTCTGCCTCTCAAGCTAGAAGTCTGACGGGCGATTAACCGTGTCTAACCCAAAAGCACTATTGCATCTGCGCTCGATCTGGCTCATACTGAGCGCAGGCTATTTGAGGATAGCTTAAAGCTTATGTTTAAGCTCTAGTAAGTTCTAGAAGGAGTGAGTTTCGATGAAGAAAAAGGCCCTTATTTCAATCGGCGCGGCGGCGGCCTTGCTGGTCAACGCCGGCATGGCTATGGCAGCGCCACCTAATCCCGGCAGCGGCACGTCTTTCGGCCGGGTGATGAATGTCAGCAGCAGTTCTGCAGCGGTGGTCGTTCAGTATGTTGACAGCGCCGGCAACGTGGCTGCTTCCCGCAGCGTAAACAGCTTGGCCCCTTATGGCGCCACCACCATTGCCCCCAGCGCCGGCGATGTCACTCCCGCCCTGCCCAGCAACTGGTCCGGCTCGGTCATCGCCTCTTCTGACCAGCCCCTCGTCGGCTTGACCTATATCAACTGGACCGGCGGCGGGGGTGGCGCAGGCTTTTGCCAGACCGCCACGGGCCTGTGCGGCGACGATAAGCACAGCGCCGACTACAACGCCACCACCGCTCCCAGCGACAACCTGTTCTTCCCATCGGTTGCACGGCGTGATCAAGAAGCGGGCAAGCTGTACGTGCAAAACACTAACGCTCCAGGCGGCGCGTCGGCGACAGCTTACTTCAATTTCTATGACCGCTTTGGCAATGCCTTCTTGGGCAACCCGGTCATCCGCACCATCCCTGCCGGCGCACAAGTCACCCTCGATATGTTCACTGCGCCAGAGCTGAATGTTTCATTCTTCAACGATTTCCTCGGCTCGGTGTATGTGACGGCCACCCAACCGATCGCCGGCGCAGCCATCCACACCTGGTTCTACGGCTCGTTCGGTTACACCGCCAAGCCGCGCAGCTCGGCCGGCACCAACATCCTCTTCCCCAAAGTGGTGCGGCGCTGTCTGGCCGGCCAAGGCTGCACCAACGCGGCCAGCCTTACTGAGCCGAACTTCACAGACTCGACGGGCGTGGTGTGCGCCAATACTTCCGATACCCTCTCGGCCAGCATCACCATCACCTTCACCAACCGCGCCGGCACGGTGGAATCGGCGTACAGCGACACCATAAACCCGCTGTCCTCGCGCGGTTACAACACCCGCTTCGGCGGCAATTTGCCGGCCGCGCAGCGCGACCTCATTCGCGGTCTAGATTCGGGCGGCACTCCGTCGCAACCCGCTTTTATTGGCTCGGCGCAGGTCACCTCGAATCAGCCCTTGATCTGCGTCGCCAAGCAGATCTACGACAAAGACAGCACAGCGATCAACACTGGCGCCGGCGATCCGGATAGCGTGTCGCGCCAGTCGCTGGGTTACAACGGCATCAACTTGAGCGACGCCAAGACCGAGATCTTCCTGCCGGTGGCCTGGCGCATCAACAATCAGCCTTCGTGCGGCTTTTGGCGCTACACCGGCCTGATCGTGCAAAACGCCGGCGCCAGCTCTGCCACCGTGACAGTGCACGCCTATGACACTGCCGGCGCATTGGTGAATACCTGGAATGATCCCAACCCGCTGGCTCCGCTCACCCCGCGCGGCTACAATACCCGCTTCCCTGGTGGATCGGGGTACAATGGTGCTGCTCTGGGGCCTAACTTCGACGGCACGCTGCGCCTGGTCTCGACGCAGCCGCTGGTGGCCGTGGCCGAGAGCTGGCAGAACTGCAACAGTGGTTCCAGCCCGATGACCGACTCGAACATCACCGAGCTGAACTGAGTCGGGTGATAGTTCGGGACAATCGGTTTGACGCACCTTCACGATTGCACGGCGGCGCTGTCGCAGCAGCGCCGCCGTGCAATTTTTGTAGCGCGCTTTGGGGCCTCATCGGCGTCCGACGTGAGTTTTGTGGCACAATCGGGCGGCATGCGCATCTTAGCCATCACCCGCACCTATCGCGTCACCGGCGGAGCCGACAGCTACGCCCTGGCCGTGCAGGCGGCGCTGGAGGCGCGCGGGCATGTGGTCATCCCGTTCGCGGCGCAGCATCCGGCCAACCGCCCCACGCCCTGGGCGCGCTATTTCCCGCCCGATCTGGGGTTCAGCCATTACGGCGCGCGTGACAAGCTGCGCGCGCTGGTGCGCGCCCTGAGCGGCGGCCCGGCGGTGCGCGCGCTGGGCCGATTGCTCAAGGCCACTCCGGTGGATGTGGCGCACGTCCACACCACCTTTCATCAGGTGATGCCGCCGGCGGCGTTTGCCCTGCTGCGCCGGCGCGGCGTGCCTGTGGTGATGACCGTCCACGATTACAAGCTGGTGTGTCCCACTTATTGGCAGTATGTGGCCGATGAAGATGTCATCTGTCGGCGTTGCGGCGGACGGCGCTTCTACCATGCCGCGCTGCGCGGCTGCACGGGCCGCGGCCCGGGCGGTTTTTTGAAGGGCGTGCTGCTCGCGCTAGAGGCGTATTGGGCGCGCTGGACGGGCGCCTACAACGGTGTGGCCTGCTTCATCTGCCCCAGCGAAGCCATGCGCGCTCAGCTAATGACTTACGGTTTGGCCGAACATCGAGTATGCCACTTACCCCACTTGGTGGCGCCAGCAAGCGGTCAAGACCTAAGCTTGACCGAAGACCCCCGCTTGTTGCTTTTCGTGGGTCGGCTGGTGCCGGAGAAGGGCGGCCTGTGGCTGGCGCAGGCGCTGGTGGGCAGCCCCTGGCAATTGGTGATGGTGGGCGACGGCCCTCAGCGCGCGGCCATCGAGGCGTTGGCGAGGCAGTTCCCCAACCTGCGCTGTGTGGGGTGGGCGGCGCCTGCGGCGGTGCAAGCCTGGATGCGCCGCGCGACCGCCCTGATCGTGCCCTCGCTGTGGCCGGAAAATTCGCCCATGGTGATTTACGAAGCCTGTGCGCTGGGGCTGCCGGTGATCGCCGCTCAAGTGGGCGGCATCCCGGAGCTGGTGCGCGACGGCGAGAACGGCCTGTTGTTCGCGCGCGGCGACGCCGAAGGGCTGCGCGCTTGTTTAGATCGCCTGGCTAATGAAGCGGGGCTACGCGCGCGGCTGAGCGCGGGCGCGCAGGCGCGCGCCGCCGAGTGGAGCCCCGAGCGTCACCTGGAGCGCCTGCTGAGCATTTATGAACACGCCATCGCTGCCGGCCGTGCTGGCCGTCAATAAGTTCCACTACCGCTTCAGCGGGGTAGAGACCTACCATTTGGGCCTGATAGACCTATTGGAGCAGCGCGGGCACCGCGTAGCGGCGTTTGCGATGCGTCACCCGCGCAACGAGCCATCGCCTTGGGCGCGCTTCTTCGTCAGCCAGGTGGATTACGCCGATCCGCGCCCGTCGGCGCGGCTGCGCGCGGCGGCGCGCGCCTTGTATTCGCTCGAGGCGCGCCGCAGGCTGGGCGCGCTGTTGGCCGAATTTCGGCCCGATGTAGCCCACCTGCAACATATTTACCGTCAACTGTCGCCTTCGGTATTGGATGTGTTGGCAGCCCATGATGTGCCTGTGGTGCAGACGGTGCATGACTACTGGATGGTGTGTCCAAGCCGGCAGCTCTATCTCTATTCTCGCCAGGAGATGTGCTATCGCTGTAGGGGGGGGAGGTTCTATAACGCAGCTCGCCACCGCTGTGTGCAATACGGGTGGCTTGCCAGCGCTCTGGCCGCGCTGGAGGCTTATTTGGCTCGCTGGATGCGCATTTATCAGCGACGCGTGAACCTCTTTGTTGTGCCGTCTGAGTTCCTGCGTCAAAAACTGATTGAGGGGGGCATTTCCGCGGAGCGCGCGCTGCGACTGCCGTATTTCATCTCTGCAGTGCAGTATTCGCCGATATTTGAGGGCCAAGGCGTGCTCTATTTGGGCCGATTGGAGGTAGAGAAGGGCCCTACCGTGCTGATCGAGAGCGCACGTATGCTGTCGGATGTCCCTTTCCAGATAGCCGGTGCAGGTCGCTTGGAGGTAATGCTACGTCGGCGCGCGACACAACTGGGCAATGTGCGCTTCGTGGGTCAGCTTGCCCCAGAGGGCGCGCGTCGGGCTTTGCAAACAGCGCGCCTGGTGGTGTTACCCTCCACTTGTCACGATGTTGCGCCGTTGGTGTTACTGGAGGCGTTTGCCAGCGGCAAGCCGGTGGTGGCCTCGGCGGTGGGGGGCATCCCGGAGATTGTACGCCATGGTGAGACGGGGTTGCTCGTCCCGCCCAACGATGCCACGGCGCTGGCTGAGGCCATCGCCGCTTTGTATCACGATCCAGCGCGTTGTGCCGCGATGGGGCGCGCCGCGCGCGATTACGTGTCCCGCGCGCATGATCCGCAGCGCCACTACGAGGCGCTGATGGCGATCTACCAGGCGGCGCGGGAAAGGCGCCCGGCCCCGACGCTTGAGCCGGCATATCCTTATGGTGGTTGATCTTGGGCCGAGATTGTTGCCCGAGCGTGTGCGTGTGGGCGCTACGGCGGTGACGCCTCTACGCCTCGAGGCCTTGCTCACCTGGCTGGCCGAACGGCTGGCATCGCATCAGCAATGCGCTGTGCTGTATGTGAACGCGCATGCGGTGGTGCTGGCCGAGATGGACGCCGATTTTCGCCGCGCGTTGGCGGCAGCCGAGGTGGTGTTTTGTGACGGTGTGGGGGTGTGGCTGGCGGCCCGTTGGCTGGGCGCGCCGCTGCCCGAACGCTTCACCCCGCCCGATTGGGTGGATCGGCTGGGGCGGCTCTGCGCGGCGCATGGCCGGTCGGTGTTTATGCTGGGTGGAACCCACGACGCCGTGTCGCGCGCTGCGGCAGCCCTGCGGAAATGCGTGCCAGGGCTTGAGGTGCATGCGCATCATGGCTACTTCGATAAAAGTGGCCCGGAGAACGAGCGGATGATTGCCGCGATTAACGCTGCGCAGCCTGGCGCGTTGCTGGTGGGGTTTGGCATGCCGGCGCAGGAGCTATGGATCACGGCGCACCGCGCGCGCTTGAAAGCCACGCTCATCTTGGCCGTGGGGGGCATGTTCGACTATTTGGGTGGATCAAAGACACGCGGCCCGCGCTGGTTGACCGACCACGGCTTTGAATGGCTGTGGCGGTTGGCTACCGAGCCGCGCCGGTTGTGGCGGCGCTATGTGCTGGGCCTGCCGCGCTTTGCCTGGATTGTGCTCAGGCAAAAAAAACGAGCGGGGGCAAAGAATTGATCGCGCGTTCCTCTACCGCGGCGGGCCATTCTGTGCTGAAACCGCTGGCGTTAATCTTAGTTGGCTTCGCGCTGCGCACCGTCAACCTGGGCGCCTTTGACTTCTGGTTCGATGAGGTCGGGCAGGTGTTGGCCGGTCGGTCGTTGTCGCCGGTGGGGGCGGTTCAGGCAGCAGCGGAGCATCTGGGGGCTGCGCCGTTGGACTATCTGGTGACCTGGGCCGGCGTCCGCGTCCTGGGTGAGAGCGAATTTGGGTTGCGCTGGATTACCGTGTGTTGGGGCACGCTCACCCTGGCGCTGATTTACGCAGCCGGCGAGCGCATTCAACGCGGTATTGGGGGCTGGGCGGCTTTGCTGGCGGCGCTCTCGCCGTTGGCAACGCGTTACGCGCAGGAGGTGCGCTTCTATGCCCTATCGCTCATGCTATGTGCGCTTCTCCTGTGGATCGGAGTGCGTTGGCAAGCAAGGGGAAGAGGGTGGAGCGTGGCTATGGCCGCGTGCATGACGCTGGGCCTGTATGCTCATGCCTACACTGCGCTGGTGTGGCCATTTGTTGGCTGGGTGTTGATCGTATGTGCACAGGGCGCGCGTCGTCGGGTGCTGGCGCAGTTTATCCTTGCTGCAGCGTTTGCCCTGGCTTGCTTTTCGCCTTGGCTGTTTGGCGAGTTGTTGACAGAGCGCCTGCCGAACTTCGCAGATGTTGCCGGCTTCAACCTTGAAACAGCGCGTCGAGTTCTGGCCGGCTGGGAAATGCCGAACTTTTCGCCCGTGGCGCCGAGGAATACTGCCGGCCAGCCGCTGCCTTATCTGATCGGCGGCTTACACCTTATCGCGCTGTTTGAGGCGGTAAGGCGGGTGCGCACAACGCCGCTCTGGTTGGGTACGCTGGTCATCTATGGGCTGGCGACGCTAATGGTCGTAGTCAATGACATGCGTGTGGGCTACTTCTTTGCGCCACGCCAGATTCTGAACTTGCTGCTGCTGCGCGCGATGTTCGGCGGGTGGGTGTTGCGTCAGTTGGCCGAGTTGGCGCAGCGCCGATTGGGCAGGCCGGCGGGTTTGATTTTGGCCGGCGCCGTGCTCGTTCTCTCAATCCCCTCGCTGCTTGCATACTACTCAAACTGGCGCGATAAGTCCAACGCCGGCCAGGTCGCGGCGTTGATTGCGGAATGGAAGCCGCAGCACCTCTGGATTGCCCCAGCCTACGATCAACTCACCATGAATTATTACCTGGAACGGCGAGGTTACTCGGCTGCTGTATGGCAGAGCCTGCTCGACGCGCAGGATGCTCTGCCGGCATTGCGGGTGGATGGGTCGGCCGTAGTAGTATTGCAAGCCGCGTACGCTGAACCGGAAACGGTGCTCATGCTGCGAGAGGCAGGGTTCGTCGTTGCATGGCCGGAGTCTGGAGTGACGGGTAATGAACACTTCGTGGTATTCGCGCGGCGTTAAAAGTAAGTTGATGCGCCGGCTGGGGATCTATGCGGCGTTATTGATGGTGTTTTACCGGGCGGTAGCCGGCCTGGCCAGCGTGCCCCTGCACGTAGATGAGTTCGTTTATATCCATCACAGCAACTGGTTGAACGATCTAGGTCGGTCGGGAGCGGCGGTGTATCAGGTAAGCGGCGATACATTGCGCGACCCGCCGATTACACCATTGTTGATTGGGCTGTCGTTGCGCGCTGGTGGATATACCAGCGCTCCGGCTTATGCGCCGGGCGATGTGTCCTCGAGCGGAGAGGTGGTGGGGGCATACCTACCCGATGCGCCACAGTTGTGGCTCATTCGTTTTCCGATGGCTGCCCTGTTCACGCTAAGTGCTGCGCTGAGCGCCAGGGTGCTGCTGAGCGCAGCGGGTTTCGGCGGCGCATTTGTGGGGCTGTTGGCCTTGGCGGGGTCAGCGTATCTGCTTTTGCACGCGCGCCGCGCGATGACCGAGGCGCCAATGTTGCTGTCCTTGGTGGCCCTGATCTGGGCAGCCGGCAAAGGGTGGGATGCGCTGCGCCGCGCAGGTTGGAAGCGCGCGCTGTTGCTGGCAGCCGGCTTGGGTGGGTTGGCCGGCTTGGGCGTGGCCAGCAAGCACAACGCAGCCATCAACCTCGTCGTGCTGGGGGGATGGATTGCTTTGGCGCGCGCATGGTCTGACCGGCAGGCTGCGCGCGCCCAAGATAGGGCAGCCGTCTTACTTGCCGGCGTTGCTATCCTGGCCGGCCTGGCGACATTCGTCGTGCTGACTCCAATTTTGCATGCCGCGCCTGCGGAGCGTCTGATGATGATGCTCGCCGAGCGCCAGCACCTGCTGGCCCGTCAGCAGGCCGCAAATGACCGGTTCCGTCTGGTCAGTGTAGAGCAGCGTCTGACGGTCAGCTTTCAGCGCGTGCTGAATCATTATCTGCCGGCCAATTGCGCGCTCAATCCCGGCCAACAACTGTTCTGGGACCCGAATGCCAGGGCATATCGGGCGTCGGCCGGTGGTGTGCCTAGTCCGCTGGTTGGCACACCGCTGTGCGCCTCATTGCTGGGATGGTTGACCCCGCTGGGTGCGATTCATGTTATTCTCATTGTGCTGGGTGGGTGGCGGCTGTGGCGCGCCGGCAGCGTAGCTCCCCTGGCGAGGGCGTTGTTGGTCTTCGGCGGTGTTAATGTGGCGTTCACCATGCTGCTTATCCCGCTGGACTGGGATCGCTATCACCTGCTGACGGTGTTCTTCGGCACACTGCTGGCCGCAGTAGGCACTGCAGAGGCGGCGCGCCGTCTGGTGAATCGAGTTGCCGCGCCGTGGGTGCGCAAGCGAGAATCCGCAAGCGGGTCTAGCGCATATCGCTCCAAATGAGCCGAATACTTACATGAACCAACATATTGCTGTAGGGGCCTAAATCGCCGAACACCTTGTAGAGACAAATGGCTTTTGCTATCAATATCAATCGGCTCAGAGACATGTTAGCCGGGCTTGCACAGCGGTTGCGTTGGTCCAGGCTCGTGCACCTGGCCGGATGGGCGGCGTTTATTGCCGTTCTGGTGTGGTTCTATCGCATCCCGCCGTGGATGTGGGCGACGCATATGCCGGCTCCTCCGGACCCGCTGGAGGCGCTGTGGCAGATTGAATTTTGGCGTCATGCTGTGCTGACGGCAGATTTTGATCTGGTGTCCGTCACGGCGATGTATCCGCTGGGCTTGCATCAGATGACTATCGCCCACAGCGGCACCGGTCTGCTGCTACTGCCGATTGCGTTGCTTGCCGGCAGCGCGGTTGCGCTGAATGTTGGTTTTGTCGGTGGGCAAATCCTCTGCTTCCTGGGTGCGCGGTACTTTCTCAAGCAACTCGTCGCTTCTACAAGCCTCACTTACATCGGCGCAATCGTTTTTACCTTCGCTTTCGGACGCACCGTTCATACCCGCATTCATCTCAATATGCTGCTGGGCTCTGCGCTAAGCGTGTGGATGGCGGCATTGTTGCTGCGCTTGGGCCGTCAAGAGCACGCCCATCGTGAGCGTGGTCTGGCTATTGCCAGCGGTGTGTTGTGGGGAATGGCCATTCTGGCGCAGGCATACGCGCTCTTTCACAATCTCCCCCTGTTCGTGTTACTGGGACGACGATGGCAGGCGTGGAGGTATCTGCCCCTGATTGGCGCGACAGCGCTGGTGGTGAGCGGGCCGTTCCTGTATGCCTTGTTCCAGGGCAGCGCCTACATGTCATTCATTGGGCCGTCACTGGCGTCCATTGTTTACTTCCAGTCCGCGCCGGCAAGTTTTGTAGGCTGGGGGCCGTTCAGCAATTGGCGTCTGCTGGCCGATTGGACTGCTGCCTGGAGACAAGTGCTCGCGGAGCAATATGCCCAAAATTGGGGTGTGGTTGCGCCTGCGCTGGCTGCGATCGGTGGCGTCATAAGCTGGCGAGCGAAGTGGGCGCGCTCGCTTGTTATTCTGCTCCTGGTGAGTGCGGTGCTTTCTTTTGGGCCTTTGTGGGAGAGTCCGCCGTTGGTGGGACGTGGGGCCTTCGCTTCGATCAACGAGTCAATCTGGCAGGTGGGGCGTCAGCTCAAGCCACGCCTGTTCAGTCCCCGTTCAGAAAGCCTGAAGGCCGATACCATGCCGCTGCCTTCTATGGCGCTGCTCGTCTTCGTGCCCCGTTACGAGTTTGCCAGAGTGCCGGGGCGCTATGCGATATGGCTTGGTCTGGCCGTTGTGGCGCTGACTGTCGCTGTGCTAGGTCGCTTCCCCGGACGATGGGGCGTTGCTATTGGCTGTCTGTGGCTGCTGGAGTTGCTGCCTCTGCCGCAGGCTGCGCATCCTGTGCCCACACGCCCACATCCTGCGCATGCGTGGGCAGCCGAGTGGATGCGGACACAACCGCGCACTGATTTGGGAGTGTACAGCCCGCCGGGAATCATTTCTACCTACTCGCACTATCTGTCAGGTGATCTGCCTGGTGCCATCACATTTGGGTCGTTTGTTGCGGCTCATCTGCGATATACACGACCGTGGATTACATTCGCGCACATCCCGGTTGACCCGCCCCTTGAAGCGCTCGCCGACCCGTCAAATGTAGCTATCCTGCGCCGCGCTCAGATCGGCCTGGTGTTGCTCAGGCCAGAGGCGGCAGCGCTGGCAAAACAAAATACGGCGCTGCGCTTTGTGCGATGTTTCGATCCCGGCCCTGAGGTTGAGACATACTATCCCTATCCCCTGTGCGCTTTCGAGGTATTACCCAGGGATGATGACTTCTTCAACATTCAGCCGGTCAATGGTTTTGGGGAATTCAACGCCAACTCTACGTGGGTAGTGGAGACCCACGCCGGCGCTGGCTGGCGCACGACTTGGCCGGCGCCTCATACTGTTGAGCTGATCTTGCACCCTCGCTGCCCATTGGATGGTCAGCTCTCCGTGCAAGTTTATCTTAACGGTCGTCTGCTTGGTGCGCATACCTGGCCCGGTGCCAATAGTTGCGGGGAGCCTTGGGTGGCTTCATTGGGGGTTAACGCAGCACAACTGAAGTCTGGCTGGAATGCTCTTGAATTGCGGGTTGTGCTTGGTTCCTCGGATGAGGCCAATCTCATTCAATCGCCTTATCTCGAAGTAAAGCGTCTACGGGTCTCGCGCCAGGATGATTCGCCAGGCTTAGAACGATAGGGCGCCGTGCGGGCGCTGGCATGTCCTAAATGTGGTAGGTGGCTCACCGATGCCGCTTCCCCTCTGGTCAAGGCGATTGTGTCATAGTGACGGAAGCTGATGCTCATTCAATTCCCCCCTGCTTGCAGGCTGAGCCTGCGGATCCCGATGGTACAGGTGGGCGAATGCTTGCTCAGGTGGATTTCTAACAAATTCCAACCTGTCTTAGTGTGTGCAGGGGGCAGGGAGAAGGTTGGCGTCCAGTGCGCTGACTGATCGAAGGCGTGAGAAGCGATCCTGTGAGAGTTAAGGTACACCTCGGCACTGAGGTTACCCTCATTGCATAGCGAAAGCGCGTCGAGTGAGAGGGTGTACTGCGTGGACGCGCCTGCCCACCACACTCCGCCCATCAAGTCTGCGATCAGTTTGAGCTGGTCTTGTGACTTTGCCCAAAGTGGACCCTCGAGGCCGATGGTCTGCGAGAGCGTGATGCGGTAATTGAGCAGTTGGGGGGCGACAACTTCGCGCGCAAATTGTCCGAGCTGTCGCACATAGCCAGCCGCAGGCGCAGGGCCGGGGTGCTGGGGCTTGAGACGCAGAATGCCGGGTTGTGCGTTGGTGCTTTCGGGTATTGCGACGAACCTGATCACTGCTTTGCTGGAGGGTTCGACAGCAGGCAGAGTAAACGTAAGCTGGCTATGCTCATCTTCATCCTCGTAACCTGCAAGGCTCAGGGTGTAGCTTGTCGCTGCGTCGGTGTAAAGTAGAATGCCATCGAGCCGGTCGTTGCTGCGCCGCACAATAGTCAGCCCCTCCGGATAGGGAACCTCAAGCCATTTTGCAGCAAGGCTATTAACGTCTTGGTCGCGCGGCGTTCGGCTTAAGGCAGATAAACTGATTTGGGGTGGACGCAGATTGATCCTGATGATTGATTCGAGTCGTTTTGTATCCCACAGCGGGCCACGTGTGATGAGGTCCAGCTCATCGTAGAGCCAGCGAAGGGTTTCGTCGCTCAGGTAATTGCGACCATACAGGCGGGATAGGAGATAGCCGTCGGGCATAGGGCGCGTAATATGCCCAACTCGCCAATTATGGGTGTCGAGGGTGGGCAGTCTGGCCATCAGGGCATCGGCCAGTGCGAAAGCGTCCATCGTGCGAAGCTGCGCGCCCCCATAGAAGCCGTGTAATCCTATCCCAAGAGTGTGACTAACTCTGGCGTTATGCTTGCGTAGCCATTTGGCTTCCTGTACCTCTGGGCGAGAATCGAGTGTCGTGGCTTCAGTCAGGTGCCTCCAAAGGCTGGTAGCGTGAAAGAAAGACTGTCGCTCATCAACGATGTCTCGAAAGGATTGCAATCGGGGGAATGAGAACCGGAGCGTCTGATATAGACCAATTGTCCTCTTGCTCGCGCTTGTCCACACAGATGGGCGAGTAAGATTCCCCGTTTGTGGGTTGGTGAAGGCCCAGGTTGGGGTGGGATAACCGAGCAGGCTGAGCGCGAACAAACCAGCGACTCCGACTGGTGCCAGGCGTAGTTGGCGCTCGCGCAGGCTGGCGGCCAAGCAGAACAGCGCGATGACAAACGCTGGCGTGAACATGCGTCCTTGCATAAAGTCCCCGCCGATCCAGACGACGTAAACGGCATAAACCAGACCGCCGAGCGCAAGCGGCCACATGGCAGGTTGGCGATGTGTAAGGGCCAGGGGCAGGCTCAGCAGGATCACCACAGCCGTGAGTGGGTCGTGTAACAGCAGGCTGAGGGTGTAGGCCAGGCCACGCTCGATGAACTCGATACGCGGGATGCCGGCCGCTTGCTTGGCGTAGTAGGTGTTGGGGAACGGGAAGCCGTAGTAGAACGTAGAGAAGGCCAGCCAGGCGAGTACGGGAGCAAAAGCGAAGAGCGCTAGCTGGAGGCGAATAGACCAGGAGTTGAGGCGTATCAGGCGCTCGGCAAGGGCAGGGACGACGAGGAAGCCAAGGTCAAGGCGGTTGAGCATGAGCGCAGCAGCACATGCGCCGAGCGGCAAGACGGTTTGTGAGTTCTGGTGAGCGCGCCGGTAGGCCAGGGCGAAGAGGACGATGAGCAGGTGGGTGAGCGGATTTTCCAGGCCGGAGGTGGAGTAGTCCACGAATCCCTTGGAGCCGATGGCGGCGACGCCGATGAGCAGGGTAAGCCAGAAGTGGCCAGCGGTGATGCGCAGGAGTGCAGCGAAGGTGACGATGGAGATGACTAGGCAAAGCGCGAGGGTGGTGAAGTAAGGCTCGCGAGTGAGGGCGTAGGGCAGGCTAAGGACGAAGAGCCAGAGGGGGTGGGTGTAAGTCTGGACGCGCTCGTCGGTATTCCAGGTGAGTCCGAAACCGTTGACAAAGTTATCCACGACGCGGAGGGTGATGAAAGCATCATCGCCAGTCCAGGCAGTTCGCAGCAGGATGAAGGTGAAAAGGAGCAGCAGTACGAGAGCCACAACGAACTGCCGCCGAGTTAGTCGAGAAGTTACCTGCGTAGTGCGTTGTAAGTTCATGTGCACAATCGCGAGCATTCTACTCGTTCGTCAAACTTATTTGACTGAGCAGATGAATTGTTGAAGATGCCGGTTGCCGCATCTGTCTCCTTGAGCCGAAGCAGCTTGAATTCTTTCCGACTGAGTCTGTGGCTGTAGCTTGGAAAGGTTATCTCTAAAATAATGTAGATGATCTGCTTTCTCGGTCAATTTATTTGCGCTTGCTAAGAAACAGCGGGCTTGCCTTTTGTGGGACAGCCTTCCAGGCTGTCTAGGACAGGCCAGAAGTCCTGTCCTACGTTTGGCTGTTTCATGCGGTTGGAAGGCAGGCCGCGCCTGCCAGGGAGTGTTGCAGTTCATCGCGATTCAGGTTGCTCTGTATTCACTGGTATTACCCGCAGTCGCTCGATCATCACTGACAATGTACGACGGTCAGCGTTGTTTGGATCGTGCAAGTAAGGCTGTGCGGCTGAGTCCGCCTCAATCTCGATAAAGTTCAACCCCGGCTTTAACAGTTCAGGAGCAACGCTGAGCGTGGTGCCCCAAGCATCCCAGCAATTTTTCGACCACTCATGCGAGGTAATAGACCGGCCGTTGATCTTCACTACCACAGCTTGTTTGTTTGTAGCGGGGCAGTAGGCCCGCATAGAGATTTCGATCATGTGTGGTCTGGGGTAGCTGATTCGCCAGGCTGACCGAGCGCGTTTGCCTTCGACCCATACCGACGCCGGCTCGAAAAACGAGAAGCCGGTCAGAGGCTGGACAGTGAAGAAATTATCCGGATCTGGCAGCACGTCGAAAGCGCACAATGTGTCCTCGTAGTACGGCTGGGAAGGTGCCGGCTCGAAACACCGTACGAAACGCAGAGCCGTATTTTTTTGCGCTGCTTCAGCCGCTGCGGGCCGTAACAACACTATTCCTACCTGGGCCCGTCTTAGGATCGAGACATAAGCTGGGTCAGTCAAAGCTATTTCCGGAGGATCAATCGAGTGATTGTCAAAAGTGATCCATGGGTAGCCTGACAATGTGTAGGTTGACGCGAACGGCCCGTTCACGTTTGCCCCTGCCAAATTATTAGCAAGATAATGCGAGTAGATCGATAGCATACCAGGCGGGCTGTAGACAGAGCGATCCTGCCCTGCGATTTGTTGCGCTGCCCAGGCATGGGCAGGATGTGGTGTTTGGGGGAAAGGTGCAGGCTGACGTGGCTTTGGCAGCATTTCGAGCGCCGACAGGCAAACTAGAACGATTGCCCATCTTCTCGGTAGGCAGTTCAGGGCTGCTATTACCAGGATGACTGCTGCCAGGCTAACCAGAATAGAGTAACGACCGGCCACACGCGCAAATTCATAGCCTGGTAATAGTAAGATCGGTAGCATCCCGGGCAGAGGCAGGGAATTCTCCCCAAGGCTCAGCGTTGAATCATTGAACATGGCTGGCTTCAGCCTGTTTCCCAGCAGCCATATCATATTATTGATGTTCTTGACAAATTCATTGGGAGAGTCGATCAACACGAGTGGCCCCATCGAGAGCACACCCGCGGTCGCCAACACAACGATAATTGCACGCATTGATTTTGTGCGCCAGGCTTGAAGAGCGCCAGCAATTGCAAGGGCAGGAGTTATGACGCCCCAATTTTGCACGTCTGCCTCGGACAGCATTCGCCGCCATCCAATACTTAGATCAGCCAAGCCCCTCCAGACAGTCAGTCTTCCCCAGCCTAGATAGCTGCCGGGTGTGGCGCTAAAGGCGTGTAGTGTCTTCAGACTAGGCGGCAATGAGCCCATGTATGCGGAACCTTGTGCTACCAGCAGCAAGAACGGGCCACATGTTGCCAGCGCGACAAACAAGACAAGTGGCGCGTATTTCCAGGCCGTGCGCTGTGTTCCGAGCAGGAGCATGAGCACGGCGTTCAAAAAGGCAAAATATGGCTGGGCAATGGCGGATATTCCCCAGCATATCCCGCTCCCAACAGCCCATCGCCAGACGTGCTGTTTGCCCATGTGTTGGCGCAGTCCCATCAACAGGGCTGCCATCCATACACTAGCTGTTGAAGCCACTGCTACGTTTATGTGGAAGTGAATATGAAAAGTGCGTCCCAGCCCAAAGGTGAATACTATAGCTCCTATTGAAGCTAACAAGGGTGAGGATGTGAAGTGTTTCAAAAGCGATTTACCGCCGACGAAGGTCAAAACTATTCCTACGATAAATCCTAAATTGATCGCTACAGCACTATTGGTCATCAACGCAATTGGCAGTAACAGCAAACCAACACCCGCATGCGCTAAAACCATTTGATGCATTCCAAGCGGGTACATTACCTCCAGGCTTACAAGTTCGAATGAGCCGCTTAGCGCTGCATTGCGCCAGAACTCGGTCTGCCATAGTGCTTCGAGGAAATCGCCGGGTGCTGGTAAATGGGTTGCCCACATCCAGGGTGGGTTCCGGTAAAACCATGCCAGTGTGCCTATGAAGGCCAACCATCCCAGCAACTGTTCTATACGTTTTTGCTGCAATAAAGCAGACCAATTCTTTGTGTATCTGAACATTGTAGCCAGTGTGTCACTGGGGATCCTTTGGCGCTACCTTAAAATGCCCCTCGTCCGCTGAGCACCGCCGGCACGGTCTTCAGCAAGATCAGCATATCCAGCCATAGCGAGTAGTGGCGGATGTAATACAGATCATCCTCGACGTGCAGGTGCATCGGACGGTCGCTGCGCCCGTTGACCTGCCACCAGCCGGTCATGCCGGGCGGCACGGCAAAGCGCCGGCGCTGCCAGGTCTCGTAGCGATCCACCAGCCAGGGCAGCTCCGGGCGCGGCCCGACTAGGCTCATCTCGCCTTTCAGCACATTGATCAACTGCGGCAATTCGTCTAGGCTGTAGCGGCGCAGAAAGCGCCCCAGCCGCGTCACGCGCGGGTCGTCTCGCCGCTTGTGCGGCAAGCCATGCTCTGCGTTGTGCTGCGCATCGGCGCGCATCGTGCGGAACTTCAACATCTCGAACAGCCGGCCGTTTTCCCCCACGCGCTGCTGGCGGATCAGCGCCGGGCCGGGCGAATCCAGCTTGATCAGCAACCCGATCAGCGCCATGAGCGGGCCGGCCAACGCCAACCCCAGGGCCGCGAGCGCAATGTCCATCACGCGCTTCACCGCCCGCGCCGGCCCGTCCAGCGGCGACTCGCGCAGCCGCAACAGCGGGATGCCGTTGAGGTCCTCCACCCGCGTCATGAACCAGGCCAGGTCCAGCACATCGGGTGCCAAGCTGACCTGGATGGGCAATGCCTCCATCTGCGCGATCAGCGTTAACAGGCGAGCTTGGGCGTCGCGCGGCAAGGCCAGGATGACTTCCGAGGCGCCGGCCTCGACGGCCACGCGCGGCGCATCGTCAATGCGTCCCAGCACCGGCGCGCCGGCGCAGACTTGGGTGTGTTTCGGGAGCTGATCGTCCAGAAAGCCGATCACCAGCGCCTCGCCCGGCGCGCCGGCCATGATGCGCTCGGCCAGTTCGCGTCCAATGCCCGTTGCGCCGACGATCAACACGCGCCAGACGTCGCGCGCAGCGCCCGACCGCCGGCGCAAGAAGCGGACGCCATGTGCGGCGTTCAATAACGCGATGTTGATCACGCCGAAATAGATAAACTGTAAGCGCGAGACCTGTCGGAAGCTCAAATACAACGCGCCGGCCAAAATCAGCAGCGCGGTCAGCACGGCCAAGCTCAACGCACGCGATTCTTCGCGAAAGCGCGCACGGCGTCGCGAGTATAGATTGAACTGGGCCAGCACGATCCCCCAGATCACCGCGGCCAACGCATACACAGGCCAGCCTAACGCTACATTGGGTGCATTCAGGTCCTGTCCAAACGGCAGCCACAACCGTATCTGCGCCGACAGCCAGAGTGATATGAGGGTTAAAGCCAGGTCCAGCCCGATAGCGATCAGCACGCGATTGGTTTTGATCGGGATGCTCATCGTGCCTGCTCCGCTGCACCAGAGTTAGCTGCTGGCGCTGGTGTAGCGCGACACGGCGGCTCGCCAGACGAGCGCGCTCAACACGAGCGCGGCGCCGGCCCACGCCAGGCCGTAGAGCGCCGTTGCCGGCGTGAGGCGTCCCAGCAACGCTTCAGCCGGCACGGTGCTGACGAAGGCGATCGGAATCACCAGCGAGATGATCCCGCGCACCGGCTCGGGAAAGGCCTGCGCCGGAAAGCGCGCCACGTCCAGCACGCCGAACACCAGCTCCTCGATATTGGCAATATCCACCACCCAGAAGCATAACGCAGATAGCATGGCCATCAAGGCGTAAAGCAGAATCAGCGCGGCCAACCCCAGGCCCAGAAAGGCGATCCATCGCTCCGGTCCGGGCCACAAGCGCAATTGGGCCAGCGCATACCCGATCAACGCCAGCCCAACCCCCAGGCTGGACAGCTTCTCCAGCCGGAAGCGGCGCAGGGTTGCGTGGAACATCGGACTGATGGGCTTGATCAACACGTAGTCCATCGCGCCGGTGCGCACGGCTTCGATCACATCGCGCAAGTTGGGCTGCAAGAAAGCGTCCAGAAAGCCGGAGGCGATGAAAAACATGCCGACCACGATCATCGCTTCTGGGAAGCTCCAGCCGCCGAGGGTGGCGCGATGGCTGTAAAACAACACTGCGCCGCCCACCGCCCACAGCGCGTCGAGCAGCGACATGAGCAGCGCGCCGGCGAAGTTGACGCGGTATTCCAGGTTGGTCAGCACGCTGTTGTGCGCGAACAGCTTGAGCAGGCCGACGTAACGCCCGATGGTGCGCGGAATGGCGTGCATGATCAGGCTCCCACTGCGCTGTAGTCGCGCAGGCCGGCGCGCCAGAGCAAGCGCGCACCAAGCGCAATCAGGGCGACCCAAGCTGCACCGATCGCCAGCCGCAGCAAGCTCTGTTCTGCGCTCAGCCGGCCGGTCAGGATTTCCACCGGCAGCGCCACGCTGCTCTGAAAGGGCAGCCAGATGATCAAGCCGGACACGGCGGGCGGGAACAGCGCGAGCGGCACGATGTAGCCGCCCAAGAATGCCTTGACGAATTGGTAAGCCGCCGCGATGCCCTGCGTTTGCACGATCCAAAAAGCCAGGCCGGAGAGCAGCCACTGGGCGTAAAACTCAAAGAGCAGCCCGATCCCACAACTGAGGGCGAAGCGCATCAGCGTTGCTGGGCGCAGGTCAAATTGGGAGCCGGGAATCGCCAGGATGGCCAGCGCCACAGGCGCCAACAACATGGGCGCCACCACAACTCGCCCGGTCAAGACGCGCGCGAAGAAGTGATGCACGACGTCCAGCGGGCGAAACAAATAGACGGACAATTCACCGCTCCTCACCAATCGCTCTGCGTCTTGCACGATGCCGACGCCGGTGAGGCGACGGACCAAGACGGCGGCCAGGTAGTAGCCGGCGAAGTCAGGTGCGCTGAAACCGGCCACCGGTCCATCTTGCGCCATGCCAATCCAGATCGCCATCATCACCAGCGGGAAGATGGCGTTGAGCAGCGATACGGCGAACACGGCGCGGTAGGCTACCGCGCGCTCCCAGTAGGCGCGCAAGAGGGCCGGGTAGATGACAAGCAGTCGCGTGAGCTTGTGCATAGAGCCTATGGCTGCGGCGGCGCATCGGATGCCTGGCGTGTAGTGCCCTGTGCTGGCGACGTGGCACGCACGCAGCGACCGATAATTATCAGGCATAAAATCAGGCATAGGCTCCAGAGAACGAACAGTCGCCAATCTGCGCCGAGCCGGTCGGCCATTGCCCTGAATGCTGCCCCGGCATCAAAGGCTCGCAGAAGTGTGAGCGCGGCCAGGCCGTTCTGCGCCTGTTCAGCATAGTGAATGCTATAAAGGACGCCCAATGCGTCTTTCTAGTGCCCTGGCTCATCTCTTGTGAAAAGCCATGATCAGCTCGCCGCGCAAGATGTAGCGTGTCGCTTCGTGCGCGAATCCACGTGACTCAAAGAAATCCAACAGTTCCTGCCGGCTGTAATGCGCGATGTGCTCATCGGCATACCCGCCCGGCGCAAAGGTCGCATACAACCTTTCGGTGACGCGCCATTCCCAGTGCGCATAATCTGGCGTGCCGATCACCAGACGCCCGCCCGGCCTTAACACACGGCACAGCTCGCTCAAAATTGGTGACGACTTCGGCACATGCTCGATCACCTGCGAGCAAACAACACAGGGAAATGCTCCATCGGCCACCGGCAGATGAAAGCCCGATGCCTGGATCAGTGTCGTCTTGAAGCGCCGCGCATAGCGCAGCTTGCGGAGCAGGATGTCCACGCCGATGCTGCCTTCCGGCAAGGCGCTGAGGATGCGGCTGGAGCCGCACCCGACATCGAGCACGGCGCCCTCTCCCGCGATCAACTCCGTGATCAAGCGGTAGCGTTGACGCTGCCAGTAGCGCTGTAGCGGGATGATGCTGTCGTAGGCGCGGTCGTCGTAGTCAGCCGATAGGATCGAGTTGCGCCGTTGCCACAATGACGCCAGATGTCGCAGCTTGGGCCAGACAGAACCCCCTTCGATCGCGCGGGCCGGCGCTTGCCCGGCAACGTTGACCTCATACGCTTGATAACCCTCTGCGGCGATGTGCAACAACAGTTCGAGATTCGCCGCCGCTCCACTTTCCTGTGGCAGCCGGCTGCGCAGCGCCGTCAGCATATCTCGACGGTACAAGCGCCAGGGGCTGAATACATCTCGCACAGGCAAACTCAACACCCGTTGGAGCAGCCGCCCTTGAAAGCCGGCCCGATCCATCACACCCCTCTTCGGAAAACGACCGGCGATCACCAGATCAGCGCAATAACGATTGCGCCACATTGCCGCGATCACCTCGACAGGAGGCAACACGTTATCCCTCGCCACACAAGCCAACACAAATGGGTGCGCTGCATGCACGCTGGCAACGCGGGCCAGCGTAGCCGGGGATGTCCCGGCTGCATGCACGAATTCTGCCCCGCACTGGGTAGCGGCCTGCTCGGCGCGCCGGTCGCCAGGGGGAGCAACCACCACAAGCTGCAATCGGCCTGTGACCCCCGGCAGCGCAACGCGAATCTGATCCAGCCAGCCATTCAGCCTGGCAGGTGAATGCATTCCTCCAATGACAATCGTCAACCCGGCGCAGTCGTCCTGATTGGTCATGAAGACCTCGAAGCGGGACGGCGTAGCCCTTGTGACACCACCAGCGCCCCGGCCAGCCCTAATCCGAGGACGCTCATGGCAACCCCTGTCTTGAAAGCGTCTGGATCGTAATAGAACTCGATCACGCTCTCGCCGGCCGGCAGTGGTATGGCGCTAAAGGTGTAGTTGGCGCGCAACACAGGCTGCATCCCGCCGTTGACTTTGGCCTTCCAACCAGGATAGTGGGTCATGGCCAGGACAAGGTATCCCGGCCGGTCGCGCGTTGCTCTAAGCTGGACGTAGTTTCCCGCGTCAACGATGACTTGCGCCGGACGCGCGGGGCCGGCTTGTCCGGCGCCCCCGGACAAAGCGGCCGCTTCATCGGCCATCAAAAGTACGAAGCGCGAGGGGTCGAATTCCGCAGATTGCGCGATCTGCCACGCTTGCGCCTGATCGGCGGCCGGCACAAAATCATCTACCATGAAATAGCGCGTCAGGCTTTTTGTAAACCGATACAAGCGCATCTGGCCTTCTTGCCACAACAATTCAAAATCGGGACTACTGGCAATTTCTGAATTCTCTTGGCCGATTGTCGCAACGAACTCCACGCCGAACATTTGCAGCGCGCGTGGATCAGCCCGGCCAGCAGGGATCAACGCGCTCGGTGGCGCATCGAACAGGACACGATAGAGCCGCCGCTGCGCACGTCCCCAGAAGCCATCATAGTTCGTGAGCATCCTCAGTCGGTAGACCAGATTGACATTCGGCGGGATGGTGTCCTGCCCCACGATTACAAGCGTTGCGTCTCCGACATCGCGTTGCAAGCGCTGTAACGCTGCGGGGCGAGGATAGAACAGCTCTTCTCTGGCAATTGGGTTGTATGGCTTGAATACATAGCCGCCCTGATAGAACACGAGCGCAATCAGCGCGCTGGCCACAACCCCTTTCCAACGACGACTGGAAATGAGAAACAGGGCTGCCGTGAGCGTCATGCCCAGCGCAAATGAGACGCTCATGGTAGCCAAATGCGTCAGGCCATGCTCCACGAACGCAGTCCCATTTTGGAGTGCTATGTCAGCGAATTGGCGCAGCAAGGTAACTGCTCCCAGCCAGGCCGACGCCAGCAGCGCTGTTCCTGCTCCCATCACGGCCATCACCCACTTGGGGCGAGCCGTTCTGGACTGCAGTGCGTGGTCAAGGAACAGCGCGGCGCTGCAACTTGCGCTGAAGAGCCAAATATCGTAGGTTCTGATCGGCAATACGATAGATGCGCCCGGAATTAGTTTGAACCACGCTCGCGTTGAGAACAGGTCAAAGACATACACCAGCCACAGCAATGCAGCCAGCCCGAAAAATCGCGCCGGCCAACTGCGGCGCGCCAGAGGCAGCGATGCTATCGCCAGCATTAATGTGATTCCACCCAGGTAGAGGCTGTTGCTCTCTGGGAAATTCCACAGCGCGCCTTGGGTCTGGAGGATCGGATGATAAGGCCCCGATGGGTTGCCCAGGAGGTTGGGGAAGAACAACAACGGCAGTATGCTCAGCGGCAGCGCCACCTGTGATTTGCCGGTCGGATTGCCCATGCTGTGACCCAGATACTCCAAAAAGGGCAGCAACTGCGCGCCGGCAATGAGCGGGACGATCAATGCTGCCGCCATGAATTGGCCGCCCGTCACCAGCGTTTTGACGATGGACTGTTTGCTCCAGCCCAGATGCCTCAGCCGGCGGATTAGGCCAAAGGCGACATAGGCTGCGGTCAATACCAAGGCAGCGTAAAAAGTCTCCGGGTGGCCGGCCAACAACCCAACCAGCAGACTGCCGCTAAAGCCGGCCAGCAGCCAGAAAATGCCTTTCTTCTCCTTCTCCTCGGCGGCCTCCAGACGATTGAAAATTGCCTGGCTAAAAAACAGAGCTGCCGGCAACGCCGCACCCGAACCGACCAACGGCAGCCAGCCCAGCCAAATGACGTGGTAGCCGCCGAACAGATAGCTGACCGCCCCGGCAAGTGCTGCCGCTTGATGCAGGCGAAGCTGTTTCAAGAAAGCAAAGGCAAAGAAGCCGTGTCCCAACAGCGCCAAAAATGAGGCGACCAGCACGGCCGCTTTGAAATCCAAAACGTAGAACGGCAGTGTGAATACCGAGAAGATAGCCGACTGAAAGTTGGCCAGATGGGGCGCGCCGTTTCCGTTATACGGATTCCACAGCGGCAACTGGCCGGCCTGAAGGCTGTCGCGGTTATATAGCAGCCAGGGATGAATGACGTACACCACGTCGCCCAGATAGGGATTCACCCAGGGTGGATTTTCGGTGAGGCGTGTCAGCGTATTGCTTTGCAACAAGCCCACCGGCGACAAGATGTGGTCTGGATAGTTAAGAATCGGCCAGCTCAGAAAGAAAAGGCAGATGGCGCTCAACACGCCGATGCCCTGGAGGTGCTCGTTTCTAGCCAAGCGTGACAGCATGGGTATTTCTCAGCCTTGTTGCTGTATTAAGCCAACCGCGCTAATGTGCATGTGTCAGCGTCATGGACATCCGTCCAGCACATACACCTTGCGGATCGGATCAATGCCGGGCTGCTCCCGGGCGGCTGCCATCGCCGCCATCGCGCTGACCCAGCGCGCTTGTTCGTCCTCGGTCATCTGGCGCATGTTCAACACGATGTAGCGCGCGCCCCAAGAGCACAGCGCCGCCACAGCCTCCGGCGCCGGCAGTTGCTCGATGATAGCGCGCCGTTCCACGCTGGCCGCCGGCGGGAACGAGCCGCTCAATCCTAACACCAATGGTTGCTTGTGCTCGATGCGCGCGTACACACTCCGTCTCTGTGTGGCGTCGCGCAGCGGGAGTTCCAACACCGCCCCAAACGGCTGCCCGGCCAGCCAGCGATCCACCTCGCGCGCCGTTAAGCGCACGGCCTGGTGCGGCTTCTGCCAGTATTCCGCGATGATCAGCCCGCCGGCGCATAACACCAGCGCGGCCAGCGCCCAACGCGTGCGCCGTGACGTGCCTGTGCGCACAGACCAGCGCCGAACCCACGCATCTGCGCCCAGCGCAGCCAGACCGCATACAGCAAAGTTCATCAGAATGGCAAACCGCCCCACCGCCCGCATGGATGAGATGATCGGCAAGCGGTGCAATAGCGCATAGGGCAGCGGCACCACCACACCTTGCCCGGCCCGCATGCCGGCGGCCACCTCCGGCCCGAACCATTGCCCGGCTGCTTCCACCACGCCGGCCTGCTCCAGCCAGCGCATCGTGGAAGCCGGCACAGCGACCCACACCGGCTTACCGGTGTGATCCACCAGCACCGGCCCCATCGCCCCAATCACTCCCACGCCGGCCAGGCCGCACAACGCCCAGATCATGCGACGACGCCGGCGCAGGTGCGATCGGCTGATCGCCACGCCGGCGCCGGCAATCGCCAGCATCAGATAGCCGGGCATCACCACCCGCTCCACGATGTTCTGCTGTTGCGCAATGGGCAGGTGTGCGGCGGCCCATTCACCCCACAGCGGGTGTCGGATGCTGAGCGTCACGAACTCCAGCGGGCTGATTGATCCGTGCATGATCTCGGCCGCCGATCGCGTGCGATCCTCGCTGCTTTGAGCGCGCAGATATGGCATGGCCACCGGTGCGATTAGTGTAATGGCCGCTGCTGCCCCTGCGATCGCATCGCGGCGGGCGGCGGACGTTCGCACAATCTGTCTCACGAGGCCAGGCGCGCGCAACAGCACATACACCGGCAGCCCCAGCGCGATGAAGACCAGCGTGTACCATGACGACAGCGCATTCAACCCCACCATCACACCCACGCCGACGGCCCAGCGCGTTTGTCGTGTGCGTATGTAACGTTCGACCGCGTAGAAGCACAGGGGAATCCACTGCGTTGCCATCTGTGGTAGGTGACCGGGCAGATGCGCCAGACGATAGGGGAAGAACGCGCTGGCCAGGCCGAAGGCCAGCGCGACCACATTGTTGCCCGTCATCGCGCGGATCCATAGAAAGGTGGCATAGGACGTGAGCGCGAAGGATGCCAGCAGCACAACGTTGTAAGCCGCCACCGGCCCCGTCAGCAGCGTCGCCGGCAGCGCCAGCACGGTGTTGGCCAGCGTCGTTTCGATGGCGGACATGTCATATCCCAGCGGATAGTAGGAATGCGGGTCGAAGAAAAGCGACGCGCCGGCCGTCGCCGCCTGTTTCAGCCAATGCACCAACCAGACGTATTCAAGGTTGTCACCCGGCCAGCCCGGCACGCGGGTGGTGATCTCGGCCGCGATGGGCCAGGTCTGCAGGCATGCCAGGGCCGGCGCAATGACCAGCGCCGCCGCGTGCCACACCCACGCCTGGCGCAGGATTGGAGCGCCGCCGGCGGATCTGATCTGCGAAGCGGAAATTCTGGTCATCAGTACTTTGTCCGATGCGCTGATTGAGTAACTTCACCGAAAGTGCGAAGATGCTGTGAGGAGTGTGCGAGGACACTCGATCGCTGCATTTTGTCGTGGGCCGATTATAGTAAGCAAGAAGAGTGGTTATGAATGTCAATCTTTTGCCTTCGGCTGCTCGAAGAAATTCTGTACCGCACCCGTCGCCAGGCTGCGCGCGGCCCGCATGAGGCGCTCAGCGCCAACCTTTCTTCCGCGCCACCGCTTTCGTGATCTCGGCCACAAGGGCCGGCGCAAAGATGGCCGGCAGCACCAGCGCCCAGTGTTGCCATGTCAGCGGCGCAGTGTCGAACACCGGGTTGAGAAACGGAATGTAGATCACCGCCAGCAGGCCGGCGATCGACGCCAGCACGGCCCACTGCATCGCGCGATTGGAGAACAGCCCGATGCGCGCGACAGCGTATCGCTCAGAGCGCGATGTGTATGCCAAGGGCAATTCGGCAAATGCCAGCGCCGCAAACGCCATGGTCTCGGCCTGCGCAGGGAACATCTGTAACGCGATGGCGTAGACGCCCAGCACAGCCACCATCAGCGCCACAGTCTGAGTCGCCATGCCCAGCACCATGCGCCGATTGATGATCGGCTCTTTGGCCGGCCGGGGCGGGACCTTCATCACATCGGGATCGCCTTTCTCCAGCCCCAGTGCCAGCGCCGGCGCGCCATCCGTCATCAGGTTCAGCCACAACAACTGAATGGCTGTGAGCGGGCTGCGCAGGCCGGCCACCGTCGCGCCCAGGATGATGAAGATCTCGGCCACATTGCAGCCCAGCAGATAGAACACAAACTTGCGGATGTTGGAGTAGATAATGCGCCCCTGTTCCACGGCGCTGACGATGCTGGCGTAGTTGTCATCGGTCAGCACCATGTCGGCGGTCTCTTTGCTCACGTCGGTGCCGGTGATGCCCATGGCCACGCCGATATCTGCCCGCTTCAGCGCCGGCGCGTCGTTCACGCCGTCGCCGGTCATGGCTGCCACCTGATTATTGTTGCGCACGGCTGTGACAATGCGCACTTTGTGCTCGGGCGCCACGCGCGCGAAGACGCTGGTTGTTTTGACCCGCTCGCGCAGCGCATCATCTGACATGGCCTCAAGCTCAGTGCCGGTCACTACCTCTGGGTTGCGGGTCGCCGACGTTGGCAGGTCGCCGTGGGCCTCTTGATGTCCATCCTCTGTCAGCAAACCGATTTGCCGGGCAATGGCCTGCGCCGTCATGGGGTAGTCGCCCGTGATCATGATGGTGCGGATGCCGGCTTCTCTGGCATGCCGAATCGCCGGAATCACTTCTGGCCTGGGCGGGTCGATCATGCCCAGCAAGCCCACAAAGGTCATGTCGCGCTCGACTCTGTCGGCTAGCGCCGGCCCGCCGCCCGCGTCCTCGGCCTGCTTCAGTTCTGCCTCGCTGACTGCGCGTGTCGCCACGGCCAGCACCCGCAGCGCCTGCGCAGCCAGCGCCGCGTTTTTCTCCAGCCACATACCACGATCGGCTTCAGTCAATGGCTTGACCTGGCCATCCATCAGCCAGTGGCTACAGCGCGACAGCACGATGTCGGGCGCGCCTTTGGTGTAGGCGACAAGCGCGCCGTTGTTGCGGTCGCGGTGAACGGTTGTCATCATCTTGCGGTCCGCGTCGAAAGGCGCCTCCGCAATGCGCGGCAGCAATTGTTCCAGATCGTGGCGCCACAGGCCGGCCTTGGCCGCCGCAACGACCAGCGCGCCTTCAGTCGGATCGCCCACCATGCGCCAGGTAGGCTGGTTATCGTGCGCCCCGCTGAGTTCCAGCGTTGCGTCGTTGCACAACAATGCCCCGCGCAACAGCGTCATCAAATCGGGCCCAGAGCCGGCGTCCGGCTCGCGCGCGCCAATCTCGCGGATTTCGCCTTTTGGATCATAGCGTTCGCCGGTCATTGTGTACTCGCGCCGGCCGGCCACGATGCGCGTCACATTCATCGCGTTCTGGGTCAGCGTGCCGGTTTTGTCTGTGCAGATCACCGTCGCGCTGCCCAGCGTCTCGACTGCCGACAGCCGGCGAATCAGCGCATTGCGTTTGACCATCTCGCGCATGCCCAGCGCCAGGTTGATCGTCACCACTGCCGCCAGCCCTTCCGGCACTGCCGCTACGGCCAGGCTGACCGCCAGAATGAAGAAGTCGGTGATCGCCTTTGAGTAAGTGGCCAGATAGACGGCAACCCCCTGTGTGACAATCACCCCCAGGTCGGTGTTGCGCGCTACTTCGATCACGAACACCAGCGCGCACAGCACGAGCGCAATCAGGCTCAAGGTTTTGCCCAGTTGGTTGAGGCGCTTTTGCAGGGGCGTGCTTTCCTCTTCGATCTCGCCCAGCATTTTGGCGATCATGCCGATCTCGGTGCGCTGGCCGGTTGCGGTCACGATGCCTTTGCCGCGCCCGTAAGTCACGACGGTGCTGCTGAACGCCGTGTTGAGCCGGTCGCCGATTGGCGCGCCGGCTTCGATCACGCGATCGGCGCGTTTGGCCACCGGCTCGCTTTCGCCGGTCAGCGCCGACTCGTTGATTTGCAAGTTGAATGACTCGGTTAGTCGTATGTCCGCCGGCACATAGTTGCCGGCTTCCAGAAACACAATGTCGCCCGGCGCCACCTCTCGCGCCGGCACTTTGACCCGCTTGCCGTCGCGCAGCACAAAGGCGTCCGGCGCAGCCATCTTCTTCAGCGCTTCCAGCGCCTGATCGGCCTTGCGCTCTTGCACCAAACCGATGATCGCGTTGAGAATGACGATCGCCATGATGGCCACTGCTTCCAGCGTGTCGCCTAACAGGGCAGACACGAGCGAAGCCACGATCAACAGCAGCACCACAAAGTCCTTGAACTGGTCGATGAACAATCGCCACAGCGGCGTTCTGGACGCCGCCGGCAACTCGTTGGGCCCATGAATCTCCAGACGCCGGCGCGCTTCCTGCTCGCTCAAGCCGGTTTCCAGATGCGCTTCGAGGTGTTGCACTGCCCAGTCGATCGGCTGACTGTAAAACGCATCCGTTGCGTCATTGGCAGCGGCTGCTGGGGCAGCGGTTGCCGGGGCAGCGGCTGCCGGGGCAGCGGCTGCTGGGGCAGCGGCTGCCGGGGCAGCGGCTGTGGCAGTGGTAGAAGAGGAGATCGCAGACATGGTGACATCACGCGCCTATGCGCGAATCAGGGTTTAATGAATCAAGACTCAAAAGATTCAGTGTAGGGGCGGGGCGTTAACGCTGTATTAGCGCGAATGGCAGGCGGGCCATTGTGCCGGATGGTGGGGGCGTCAGGCTGTTTGCAGCTTTTCGCGCAAAGCATCGACCGCTGCTTTCAATTCGGCCTCGCGGAAACTGACGGTGACATCGCCGCGCGTGCGTTCGAGCACGCCGCGCACCATGTCGGTGTTGCGGCGCAGGTTGCCGGTGATGGCGTCGGGGAAGTCCATCGTGACCAGCAAATCGTAGATATCATCCATTGCGGCCAGCAGGCGTTCGCTCTCGGCATTGTGCCCGCCGCGAATCTTGTCCAGCGCACGCCGGCGCAATTCGCCGGCTGCCTCGGCCAGCCCGTTCAAGTAGGCCGCGTACTCGACGCCGATATCCTGCGGCAGGGGAAAATCGTTGCCTTGCGCCAGCGCCAGCGTGATATGCGCTTCGGCCAGTTCCTTCAGCGCATCCTGCGTGTAGCCGGTGAAATACAGTTCGGGGTAGGGCTTCACCCTGGTGATCAGGTCGCCGGCGATCCGGCGCGCCTCGCCCAACAGACGCGCCGCTTCGTCCCATTCATCGCGGTGTGAGGCGCGGATCGACAACGAGCAATAGCGGATCAATTCGCGGGAGATGGTGACTGCCGCATCGCGCGCGGCAGTTTTGGCGACGAAGTCGGCGCGAATCTGCTCGCCGATTGTCTGCAAGGTCTGAGTGGTCATGCGGGATATTGTAGTCTTCTCATCCCGCATCTCGAACGACGGCCTGCCAGTTGCTATGGCCGGGGGTCAAGCGGCCGGCCTGCAACAAGCGGGCTGCTGCGACCGCGCCAATCACCGGCGCCTCCACCGCGCGCAACTCGGCCTGACCAATGTGCCGTTGAACTGCTTGGGCGAACAGCGCGCGATAGAAGGCGTTCTTGACCAGCAGGCTGCCGGTGTATGCCAGCACCAGCGGCGGTTTCAGTCCCACCCCGCGCATGCCGGTTGCCGCGCTGAGCGCCAGTTCGTCTGCGCCGGCGCGGGCGATGGACAGCGCCACTGCATCCCCGGCTTCGGCGCACGCCAACAGCACACGCGCCAGGGGCGCAATCTCCGAGGGTTCCCAACGCCGGCTGTACAGGCGCACAATCAGCCCGTGCATATCCGGCAATTGCCAGTGCTCCAGCACGCGCGCCATCAGCGCCGTCTGAGGGCCGCGCCCGTCCTCTGCGCGTGCGATGTGGCGCAGTGTCTCATTGCCTAGCCAGTAGCCTCCGCCTTCATCACCCATCAAGTAGCCCCAGCCCGACGCACGGGTGACGCGCCCCTCGCGCGTGGCGGCCCATACAATCGTGCCGGTGCCGGCCACGATGCCCACCCCCTCTCCATTTGGGCACGCGGCGTAGATCGGCAACATGCCATCGTTGATGACCACGAACGAGCGCGCCCAGCGATGTTGCGCTGCCCATCCGCTCATCTTCGCAATCTCCTGTGGCGTGTCGGCCCCGCCGAACCCAAAGCCGGCGAAATCGACCGGCCGGCGTTCCAGCCCCGCCTGAGCGAACGCCTGCCCGATCGCCTCGTTCATGGCTTGCAACGCGCGTTCTTCACCCACGTACTGATAGTTCGATGCGCCGGCGGCGCCGCTGCCGATCTCGCGCCCTTCCGCGTCCGCCAGGATCACGCGCGTTTTCGAGCCGCCGCTATCGATGCCGAGCAACAGAGTGTTCTGGGTCATGGCAGGCGTGATTATCATCTACAATCAAGCGGCGCGCGTCGCAGAGGCCCGCGCGGTCTGCAAACCCATCCCATCACGGAGCAAAACCATGAGAACACCTTTTATCGCCGGCAACTGGAAAATGAATAAGACCATTGCAGAAACCCAGGCGCTGATTGCAGAATTGCGCAGCGCGTTGCCGGTTGGCGAGTCGGTCGAAGTTGCAGTGTGCCCGCCGTTTGTGTCGCTGGCGGCAGCCAAGACTGCGCTGGCCGGCTCGACGATCAAGCTGGGCGCGCAAAATGCGCACCCCGAGCCAAAAGGCGCCTTCACCGGCGAAGTCTCGGTCAACATGTTGATCGGGCTGGTGGACTACGTCATCATTGGCCACTCCGAGCGCCGCCAGTTGTTCTGCGAGAGCGACGCCTTTGTCAACGCGAAGGTGCTGGCTGTGCTGGCTGCCGGCCTCAACCCCATCCTATGCATCGGCGAGACGCTGGCTGAGAACGAAGCCGGGCACACCGAGGCAGTGCTAGAGCGCCAGGTGCGCGACGATCTGGTGAATGTGAGCGCCGCCGACGCCGCGCGGATCACCATTGCCTACGAGCCGATCTGGGCCATCGGCACCGGCCGCGCCGCAACTGCCGCCGACGCGCAGAGCCGCATCGCCTTCATCCGCGCGCAGCTCCGCCAGAAGTACGGCGCCGTGGCAGACCAGATGCGCATCCAGTATGGCGGCAGCGTCACCGCTGCGAACGCCAAAGATATCCTGTCGCAGCCCGACATCGACGGCGCGCTGGTCGGCGGGGCCAGCCTCAAAGCCTCCGACTTTGCGGCGATCGTGGCTGCCGCCCGCTGATGAATTCAAGATCGCCACATGCTTGTCAGCCTGCTCGCATTTCTGATTGCATTTGGCGCGCTGCTTGTGCTGGAGCGCGCGGCGCACCGCAAGCTGCAAGAGATTGCGCTGCTGCTCACCGGCCATGCGGATGTGGCGATCTACCTGTACTCCATACCGTTGTTGCCGGGTGTGGCGTTGCACGAACTCAGTCATGTGGCAATGGCGAAGCTGCTGGGTGTGCGCGTGCGTGCCATGACGCTTTTTCCACAGCGCCAGCGCGGCGGCACGGTGCGACTAGGCTCCGTCGAAGTGCTGCGTTCGGACACCCTGCGCAGCGCCCTCATCGGCGCCGCGCCTCTCATCACCGGCCTGTTAGCGCTGGGTTTGATCGGCCTGCACGTGTTCGATGGATCGGCAGTCGCCGAGGCGCTCATGAGTGGCAACGTCGGCGCGATCGTGGGCAGCATTGTGGCGACACTGCAAGCGCCCGACTCGTTGCTCTGGTTCTACATCGTGTTTGCCATCGCCAACAGCATGATGCCTTCGGCGTCGGACACACAGTCCTGGCCGCCGGTGTTGGGATGCCTGGGCATTCTGACTGCAACGATTGTTTTGTTTGCTGTTGACCTTGCCCAGACGCTGGCGCCGGCAGTCGAGATGACATTGCGTTGGTTGGCGGCTGCGCTGTCTATCACTGCGTTCATCGATCTGGTGGTGATTGCGTTGCTTGCTTCAATCGCTGCGGTTGTGGCGCGCGCCACCGGCCGGCGGGTGGAATATTGAGGCGCGCACACGCGCGCGCATCCTGATATGACATTCGACGATCTGCTATCGCTGGAAGTGAACTGTGAAGTCGTCGCCTCTGACACGGCGGCACTGGTATTGCTGGAGGCAGACGCCGGCCATGCAGCAAGCCTGACTCTGGCCGGCGCGTTGTGCCAGGCCGGCGACGCTCCGGCTGCCCTATCGCTTACACATGTGCCAGCGCCGGCCAGGCTGTATTTCGGCCTGCCAATTCTCACTGCGCCTTTTCCCATCCTGGCGCACTCCTTGATGACCGAGCACAACACGCAGCTCGATCAGTTGTCATTGTTTGGCTGGATCGAAGACAACGCCATCCTGGAACCGCGCGCAGAAATGATCGGCCTGACGCCGCTGGGCGAGCAACCCGTGCTTTTCCTGCGCGATCTGGATCTGGATCGGCCTCCACAGGCTTGGCTGTGTGTGGGTCAGCCGGCTCGCTGGTTGCGCGTGTCCGGTGTGGCGCTGCTCGACCCAACCCATGCCGGCTCGCCTTTGCCGCTCGTCGGCGATGAAGCGGCCTTGGCTGCTCTGGCGTTTGTCTTGCCCTCCGAAGCCTCACAGTTCCTGGCCGGCCTGCGCGCGGCTGTGGCCGGTGGCGTTGCCTTGCGGGTTGCCTTGCGCCAGCGTCGCAAGACCAGCGCCCCCGCATGGATGCGCCTGTGCGATGGCTGGCGCGTGCTGTCGCGCGCAGCGCCTTTTGCGCGGCTTGATCCAAGGTGTGAACCAGAGCGGATGCGCAGGCAGGTGGCGCAAACCTTTCGGCTGAGCCTGCCGCGCGCATGGTAGGGCGGCCTGTCTGCTATCTATGGGCTGATTGTCAGCCGGCGCGCCCTGCTGTGTGTGCTCAGCCGGGGTAAGATTGATCCAATTGGAGGAGCCTGCCCGCTCGCCAGGCGCGACCTTGCGAGGGGGTGACCATGGCAAGAGGTGATCGTATGCCGTTTAACCAGAATTACGACCCGAATCAATCTGCCCGGCCAAATATGAACCTTTTCATGTCGCTGGTCAATCGTTTGCGATTGACATGGCGGCTGATGCTCGATGGCCGTGTGCCGATTTTCCTGAAGGTGATTCCCTTTGCACCCATCGCCTACCTGCTGTGGCCGATCGACCTCTTGCCGGATCTCTTTCCCTTCCTCGGCCAGGTGGATGATCTCGGCATGTTCATTGTGGGGATGGAAGCCTTCATCGCGCTAGCGCCCCGGCATGTCGTGCAAGAGCATCAGGCTGAACTCGAGGCTGGCAGCGCGGCGGGCAGTTCACGCCAGCAGGCCCGCCCGCGCCGAACCTCCAATGATGTGATTGATGGGGACTGGCGGCGTGTGAAGTAGCTGCGCATCCAACATCTTGTCCACTCGCCTGCCGGGTGTGATCTCGCAAGAAGGTGAGCCGTCACTCCATTTGATCGAAATGCCAGGGTAGGATTGCCCACGCGGCGCGCGATCCCAGCAGCCGGTTTGCAACTGTGAACCAGTCTGCGCGGATGGTGCCCGTGCGGATTGCATCGGCCAGCGATGAGAGGGAAAAGCGGGCCGGCAGGAGGGGTCTACGAGGCGGGCCGACGATCACGGCGTGCACACACAGGTCTGACGGCAAGCCGGCCAGTTCGCGCGCCTTTTCCACGGCCCGGCTGAAGTCGCCCAACTCATCCACCAGTTTCCGTTCCAGCGCCTGCCTGCCGGTCCATACGCGCCCGCCGGCCAGCGGCTCGATCTCGCCGGGATCGATCGCGCGGCCTGCCACTACAACCTGTTTAAAGTCGTCGTAGGCGCGGCCAAGCGACCCCAGAATGGCGCTGCGTTCGTCATCGCTGAGCGGGGTAGATGCGCTCAACAGACCGGTGCGCCCACCGCGTTGCAGCACGGTGCGATGCAAGTTCAGCCGCTCGTCTAGCCCCGCAGCGTTTGGGCGAAGCACGATCACGCCAATGCTGCCGGTGATCGTCAGCGACTGGGCAATGATGGCGTTGGCCGGCGCAGACACGTAGTATCCCCCCGACGCCGCAGCGCCGCTCATGTAAGCCACCACGGGCTTTTTGATGCGCACCCGCTTCACCTCGCGCGCGATCAGGTCCGAGGCCAGCGCCGACCCGCCGCCAGAATCCACGTGTAGGATCACAGCCGCGATGCTGTCGTCCTGTTCGGCGTGGCGCAGCGCCTGGGCGATAGTGTCGGAGCCGGCCAGCCGCTCGCCAACGAATGGAATCGGAATGGGCAGCGGCAGGGGCAGCGATTGACTGCTGCCCTCGACGATCAACCCTTCCACGCCGATCACCCCAACCACTTTGTCGGCATAGCGCCTGTAGGGGATGAGGATCGATTTCCTCACCTCGTTGTACAGGCCGATGACGGGCCGTGTCGTGCCGCGTGACCTGGCGCGTGCCGGATCGTCGGGCGATTCAGCGCCCGCGCCCGGTGACAGCAATCCCTCCAGTTCGTCCTCGTACAGGGCGGCGTCCAGCAGGCCGCTCTCGACTGCGGCTCTGGCGCTCAGCGGGGCGCTGTTGATCAACATTTCCACGCGCGCTTCGCTGAGCCGGCGTCCCTCGGCGATGCCGCGCAATAGTTCGCGCCATGTGTCTTCCAGCAACCACTCAGCCTGCGCGCGCGATTCCTCGGAGAAATCAACGCGCGTGAATTGATCGCCGGCTGACTTGAACGGCGAGACATTAAACACATCCACGCTCAGGCCTACTTGCGCCAGCGCGTCCTTCAAGAACACATATTCCCGCCGCAGGCCCAGCACAGACCACTCGGCGCTGGGGGGCATCACGATCTGGTCGCACGCGCTGGCCAGGTAATACTGAAAAGGCCCGAAGCCGGTGGCATAGGCGATGACGCGCTTGCCTTTCGCCCGCAAATCCAGCACTAGCTGGCGCAGGTTTTGATACACCGCTGCGCTGGCCGTACATCCGATGCGCAGCACAACGCCCTCAATGCGGGGGTCGAAGGCGATCTGGTCGAACAGCCGGCGCAGGTTGCTCACGGTTGTGGGCGGGGGCGGCAGGAAGAAGTGGGCGAACGGGATGTGGGGCCGGTAGGGAGGTAATTCGCGGATCTCGCCGCTCAGGCTCAACACCACAAAGCGCGCCATTGGCCGGCGGCGCCGCAGCGCATTCGCCAGACCGATCTGTGCGCGCTCGATTGCTTCACGCACAGCAGCCACAAATTTCATTGCCATTTGCTCCTCTACGACGATGCAGTCCGCTCATTGCCTGTGCTTTCAACTTTAACCACGTTCAGCCGGCGCCCCTCAACTCACAAAATCAATCTCGACCCGCTCGCAAGGGGCAATCGGCTCGATCAGCCGGATGATACGCGCTGTGGCCGTGCGGCTGCTAGGTGATGCACCATCGCTCGCCTGGCCCGGCTGATGAATACAGGTCAGGTCGGCTTGGTTTGGCGCGTTGCAAATCCAGACCGGGTAGATTCCGGGTGGGGGCAGGGCGTGGTGGGGTGGAACTTGCGCATGATGCGCGTCGAGCCGGTTTCCGATCACCCGGAATGGCCGGCCCAGGCAAAGGTTCACATCGCGCAGGTCGCCGCGCGCCAGCGACTGCCGGATGCGCGTGCTAGAGATGCGCTCTGGGCCGACGTTGACCGGCGGCAGCACATTCAGCTCGAACCCCCGCGCGCGGCCCAGTTCGGCCAGGTATTGCGCGTTGCCCTGGCGTTGCTTGCCCAGCGCGAAATCCGGCCCGATCCACAGGCTGACCATGCGCAGCCCGTCGATCATCTGCTGAATGAAGTCGGTGGCGCTGATTTGTTGCGTGCGCTCATTAAAAGGAAAGATGACCAGCGTATCGACGCCCAGGGCCTGCATTTGCTCTGCTTTCTCTTCCGGCGTGGTGAGATAGATTGCCGGAGCGCGCCCCAGAAAAATGCGCGGATGTGGATAGAACGTGACGACCACAGACTGCGCGCGTTGCGCGCGGGCCTGGTTGACCACTGCGTGGATCAGTTGTTGGTGGCCGAGGTGAACCCCGTCAAATGCTCCGACGGTGCAGATCGATGCGTTTGGCAAGCCGGGGTGAGACAGGGAATGCAGGATGTGCATAGCGCGAGGGAAGGATGGCCTGCACGGGGTCAGGGCTGGGAAAAGCCCCCCTTGTGGATTGCATCCGCAGCCGGCCTGGGCTGCTCGAACACTTTGGCCGGCTTGAGCAAGCCGCGCCCGGGGTCATAGAGTCCCAGCGCCACAAACTGGCCTCGCCCGTCGTACACGCGGCACATGATGCCTGGCCCATTGCGCGCGCCGTAGCTCGCATCTATGGGGTGAGCCAACGTCGGTGCGCCGGTCACAAACTGGCCCATTTGCAGCCGGCGCGCTGTGTCATCATCCAGATCGCAACGCGGCATATCCGCCACAGCGCGATCGGTCGGCAACAGGCGCTGCGCCAAAGCGCCGGCCTGGGCAGCCTGTTCCAGTTGTTCCAGCGTCAGTGCGTCGGCCAGTGTGAATGATCCGCTGCGCACCCGGCGCAACGCTGTTAGGTGTGCGCCGCATCCGAGCATTTCGCCGATATCGCGCGCCAGCGCGCGGATGTAAGCGCCGGCAGAACAGGTGACCTGGAACTCAATCTGATGGATCAACGGCGTCGTCAGTGGATCGATCACCGGCGTCAGCGTTAGTTCGTGTATGGTGACGCGCCGGGGGGACAGATTGACCTGCTCCCCCCGGCGGGCCAGTTTGTAGGCGCGCCGGCCCTGCACCTGAATGGCCGAATACTGCGGCGGCATTTGCAAAATTTCACCAATGAACGCCGGCGTCACGCGCGCCAGCTCTTGGGCTGTGACTTGCGGGTCGCGTCGTTCGACGACCTCGCCCTCTGCATCGTCAGTGGTGGTGCGTTCACCCAGTTTGATGCAGCCTGTGTAGGTTTTGTCTTTGCCGAGCAGATATTCACTCAGTCGGACGGCGTGGCCGATGCACAGCACCAGCAGGCCGGTGGCCATGGGGTCCAGTGTGCCGGCGTGGCCGATCTGGCGGATGTGCGTCAAGCGCCGGACGCGGGCCACCACATCGTGCGAGGTCATGCCTGCGGGCTTGTCAATCAAGAGGAGGCCGTGCATCGATTTTGGGTTTTGGATTTTGGGGTGCTGCGCTAGAATCCAAAATCGCAAGCCGGCTCACGCTTCGCGGATAACCTGCCGCAGACGCGGCAAGACCCGGTTGACGGCGTCGCGCATCGGGCCGGGAATGGTGCAGCCGGCGGCGGCGGGATGTCCGCCCCCGCCCAACTCGAAAGCTACCTGCGACACATCGTAGCCGGGCGCCGAGCGAAAGCCGATTTCGATTGTCCCATCGGGATTTTCGACGAACACGGCGGCGATGCGCGCTTCCGTCGCTGTAATGAGGGTGCCGACCAGATTGCCGTCGCCGCGATCTTCTCGTGTGCCGATTTCCCGGCGCAGCTTGCGCGTGATGCAGGCCCACACAATCCCGTCTTCCATTTGCGAGGCCATGATGCCGGCAGCCATAAACTTGAGCGAGTCGTATGTGCGCAACACCAGCGACTTGCGCGTGATGTCGGCCAGCGATACGCCCGTCTTCATCAGCTCCATCGCAGCAGCCAATGTGTCGGGCGTCGTGCTCGAAGTGCGAAAGGCCAACGAATCCGTTACCACGCCGGTGAGTAGCGCGGCCGCAATGTCGGGCGTCAATGTCAGACCGAGCCGTCGGATCAGCTTGAGCACCAGTTCTGAGGTTGACGACACATTCGGCTCGACCACGTTGACAACGCCGAACAGGGTGTTAGTAACGTGATGATCGAACACCACAATCGGAAGGCGCCCGTGTAGGCCGGGAACAAACACACTGCCCAGCCGCTGCAAGTCGCTAGAGTCCAAGGCAACGATCAGATCATAGGCGCCGTCTGCCGACTGTTTGATCTCGTGCACGCCGTTCAGGTACTCATACCTGACCTGGGCTGAATCCTGACAGGCCGGCGTGACCAGCTTGCCCATGCCGCGCATGGCAAGTGTGAACCCCAGTAGGCTGCCGATAGCGTCTCCATCTGGCGACACATGGGTAATGGCGAGAATGTGTTGCGCGCGTCGAAGATAGCCCTCGGCGGCGTCCCACTCGCGCTGCAATTGATAGTCGGGTGCAAGGTTCTGGCTGACCATGACGTGTTGCCGGCTCACTGCTGGTTGGCTGGCGCAGCATTGCCGGTGTCGGGTTGAGATGCTGGGGCTGTCATGCTGGGCGCATTGTTGCGCAGGGTGTCAAGAAGCTGAGCCATGCGCTCGCCGCGTTCCAGAGACTCATCGAAGATGAAAATCAGCTCCGGCGTGTTGCGGGTGCGCAGGTGCGCGCCGAGTTCTCGACGCAGCCAGCCGGCTGCGCTTTCCAGGCCGAGCGTAGCCTGGCGCCTGGCTTCCTCGTCTCCGATCAAGCTATAGTACACCCTGGCCAGTCGTGTGTCAGGCGTCACCTCGACGTCTGTCACGGTCACCCCGGCCACGCGCGGATCTTTGATGCGTGTCTCGATCAGTGTTGAGAGGTAGGTGCGCACCAGTTCACTGATGCGTCGCTCGTATTTCTTGCTCATGCTGGCCGCTGCTCTTCCTCAACAAAGAACTCGATTGTGTCGCCTGGCTTGTAATCGCCGAATCCCTCGATGCTGAGGCCGCACTCAAAGCCCTGACGCACTTCTTGCACATCCTCAGTGAGACGCTTGAGCGAACCGACCTTGCCGGTGTAGATCTCCTTGCCGGCGCGCAGGATGCGCACCTGGGCGTTGCGCTGAGCCACGCCGCTGCGCACAATCAATCCGGCCACCACGCCAATCCTGGAGATCTTGAAGGTCTGCTTGACTTCAGCCACGCCGACGGTGCGCTGCACAATCTTGGGCGCCAGCATACCTTTCAGCGCCAATTCCACATCTTCGATGAGTTTGTAGATCACATCGTAGGTGCGGATATCCACTTTGTTCACATCGGCCTTTCGGCGCGCAGCGGTATCCATGTCCACTTCGAAGCCCAGGATCACCGCGCCTGAAGCGACGGCCAGCTCAACGTCTCCTTCGGTGATCCCGCCGATGCCCCGGTGAATGATCTCGATCGACACTTCAGCGTTGGGGGTGTTCAGTCGCAATAGCGAGTCGACGATTGGTTGCAAGGATCCGTCGTTGTCGGCCTTGACGATCAGCAGCAGTTTGCGCGCCTTGCCGGCCTTGGCCTGGGCAAAAAACTCGTCCAGCGTGGTTGCGCGAGACGGGCCGGCTTCGCGCGTTTTGGTAGCTGCGCGTTGAGCTGCCAGGGCGCGCGCTGCCCGCTCGTCTTCCACAACTTCGAGAATATCGCCGGCTGCGGGCACATCCGACAACCCCAGGATGCTGACAGGCATGGATGGCGTTGCCTTCTTGACGCGGTGACCTCGAAAGTCGAACATGGCGCGCACCTTGCCGGCCACACTGCCGACAACCACAGCATCGCCCAAGTTCAGGGTTCCGTTCTGGATGAGCACGGTGGCCATCGGGCCGCGCGATTTGTCCAGTTCGCTTTCGATGATAGTTCCAATTGCCGGTCGGGCCGAGTTGGCGCGGATGGTGTCCATCGATTCAGCCACCAGCAGAATTGCCTCCAGCAGATCGTCGATGCCTTTGCGCTGCTTGGCCGACACCGGCACAACCATTGTGTCTCCGCCCCACTCGTCCGGCACCAGGCCGTTTTCAGACAGTTCCTTCTTCACCCGTTCTGGGTTGGCATTCGGTTTGTCGATCTTGTTGAGCGCCACGATGATGGGCACTTGGGCAGCCTTCGCGTGTGAGATGGCCTCTTTGGTCTGGGGCATTACTCCGTCATCTGCGGCGACGACCAGCACGGCGATATCGGTCACTTGTGCGCCGCGCGCGCGCATGGCAGTGAATGCTTCGTGGCCGGGTGTGTCGATGAACGTGACCTTGCGCCCTTCGTGCTCGACCTGGTAGGCGCCCACGTGTTGTGTGATGCCGCCGGCCTCGCCGGCAGCCACGTTTGTTCTGCGAATTGCATCGAGCAGTGAGGTCTTTCCGTGGTCTACATGGCCCATAACGGTGACAACCGGCGGTCTGCGCTCGCGCATATCACTGGCTTCTTTCGCCAACAGACGCTGACGCAGGGTGCTCAGCGTGCCAGGTGCAGCTTCGCCGGTTGCCGGGTCAATCACGGGTTGCTCGGCGCTTGGCGTTGCCACCACAATTTGTTTGGGCTTGGCTTCATAACCAAACCCGCTGGCCACAATCGCGGCCGTGTCGAAGTCGAGCTGTTGATTGATATTGGCCATCACGCCGTTGTTCATCAGCTCACGAATGACGTTGATCGGACTGACGTTGATCAGCGTTGCCAGATCGCGCACGGTGATCTGGTCGGGCAGTTCAACGAGCTTGGGTTCGGCCGCGCGCCTATCTTGGCCACCAGGCCGGCGATCCGATGGTCCGCGCGGACTACTGCGCCGGTTGTCTCCCGGCCCACTGCTTCGGCGGACGCCGTCTGCATTGTCACGACTACTGGCCGGCCCAGCCGGCTTTGGCGTGGCATCTTTGATCACAGTTGCCATATCACACCTCTCTTTGCTTGCAGGCGCTCAGGGGCCTGCAACAACAACGCAGGCTAACCAGCCTGCGTTGTTGTCGCGAATATCCATCGTCCCGCGAAACCGGGTTGCCGGCGCATGGCGACTGCTGTAGCTGCCGGCGGATGGCTGCTCCCGGCGCACAAGCGGCGCGCCGCGAGTCGTCATCAGATTAGGTTCTCATGGCTCAACGCAGATACTGTCTGCGCCATGTGGGCGTGGCTTGCTGCCAGCCCCAACCGGTCTCGCGCGACACGTTTCTCATCAACATCGCTAGGTCGCATCAAACTGGCTTACGTAAGCCAGAATCGCTTCGATTTCTTCTGTGGATAACGGCTGGCCGAACTCGGCTTCGATCCGCTTGTGCTTGATGGCGGCCTCTGCCGCCGCCCGGCTCTTCATCAGATATGCGCCTCGACTGCCGCCCAGTTTGCCGGTAGGATCCACCACCACCCGGCCCTCGCGCGTCCGCACCAGCCGCACCAGGTCGCGTTTCGGGTGCACGGTCAACGTGCCCAAACAGGTGCGCATCGGCACATGCTTTGGACGCGGCGCACTATTCTTCTTCGAGGTCATCGATGAAGCCTTCCCGTCCAGGCTTGCGCAACCGTTGTACGACGGTGCGCCCCAATTCTTCATCATATATTAGCACACGATCGCGCGCACCTTTCTTGCCCTTGTCTTTATCGGCTTTCTTCCTGGCGCCATGGGTTGAAGAAGGCGCGCCTTGCTCGTCGCTGTCTTCGGCCATTGCCTCGAGGAAAATTTCCTGTGGCGAGCGACCGTCGTCGTCTGTAATCGGTTCAACCGCGTTGGCCGGCTGCGATGAGGCGACTGCTGTAGCTGTGTCTGCCCGCGCCGCGCCGTCAATGGCGATGCCAGACGCCATGGGAGCCGCTTTCGCAGTTGCCGGCATGGCGTGCGTTGCGGTCTCTGCCTGGTTGATATCCCTGATTGCGGTCGTGCTCTCACCGGGCGCGGCTTGAGTCGGTGCATGCGAGGGAGCAAATGTGCCCAGCACCTTGTCCATAGCCAGCTTGATCTCGCTCAACGCCTTGGCGCCGATGCCCTCGATTGACAGAAGCCCTTCATCGCCGCTGAGTCTGCGCTCCATCAGATCGCCAACCGACAGAATGCCGGCTGACGTGATATGTTGCAACACACGCGCAGACAGTTCGAGTTTCTCGACTGGCATGGCGTATGCCGCGCGCGGAATCTGCGCCAATGCCGCCTGGCGCGCATCTTGGCGCTCGGCATCTGCTGCGCTGCGTTGCGCTGATGCCTGCTCTGCGCTTGTCGAAAGCGATTCTTGCAAGGTCGCATACTTGTGAAGGGCATCCACAATGCGCTTCACCATCAGGAACTCTTCCGGGTTGAGCGGGGCCGGCATAGCGCGCTGACGCACCAGCAATTCGCGCGCCGTCGGCACAGCTTGCACGATGTCCGCGCCAATCCACTGCTGGAGCTTTTCGTCTTCAGCAATCTTCACCAGCGCTTCACTCAATGCCTCGCTCCCGCTCTTAATGTCGATGTGCCACCCGGTCAGCTTGGCTGCCAGCCGGGCATTTTGTCCCTCGCGGCCAATCGCCAGCGACAATTGGTCGTCTGGCACAATCACCGTCGCGCTTTTGGTCTTGGCATCCTGATTGGGATGTACTGCCAATACCTTGGCCGGCCCGAGCGACTTGGTGATGTATGCAGCCGGGTCGTCGCTCCACTCGATCACGTCAATTTTCTCGCCGTTCAATTCGTTGACGATGCTCTGAATGCGCGCGCCGCGCTGGCCCACGCAAGCGCCCACCGGATCGATGCCGGCCTGCAGCGCGGCGACGGCTACCTTCGACCTCGAACCCGGCTCTCGCGCAATCGACTTGATTTCGACCTGGCCCTTGCCGATTTCGGGCACCTCGATCTCCAGCAGCCGCCGCAGCATGTTCTTATGCGCGCGCGACAGCATGATCTGTGGGCCGCGGTTGCTGCGTTTCACTTCGGTTACGTAAGCACGCATGCGTTGCTGTAACTCGATACGCTCGCCCGGAATTTGCTCCTTGCGCAGCAGAATGCCCTCAGCGCGACCCAGGTTGAGCACCACACCGGTTGGCGTTATGTTGTGCACAATGCCGTGAACGATCTCACCTTCTCGCTCGGCAAAGGTGTTGTACTGAAAATCACGCTCGGCTTCGCGCAACTTCTGGACGATCATCTGTTTCACATTCTGCGCCGCAATTCGGTCGAAGTCTTTTGGCGTCACATCCACCATGACGCAGTCGCCGATTTGGGCCTCGGGGTTCGCCAGGCGAGCTTCTTCGAGCGACACCTCCGTGCGTTCGTCCATAACGCTATCGACCACTTCCTTCTCAACGAAGACGCGCGTGTCGCCGGAATCGATATCGACCTTTACTGCCACATGTTGACTGTTCATAATGTTGGCGTTCTTGCGGTAGGACGTGGCTAGCGCACTCTCGAGCACCTGCGTGATAATCTCCTTGGGCAGGTTACGCTCAGAGCAGATTTGATTCAAGGCTAACGTGAATTCACTCTTCATCGCTATTTCACCACGTTACGTGTCTGGACACAGCAGGTTATCCTGCTCAGAGAAAAGCAAGAGTGGGTTGTTCGCCCACTCTTCACGTCGATGCGCCAGAAGTTGTAACGCCCTAAGTTTACCAGACCGTCGGTGTGCTTGTCAATGATCCGTTAATCGTTGATTTAAGGTGTTTTAAGATGAGCCGCGCGCCGATGCAGTCTATAATCGCCTTTGTGTCTGATCTCGTTGCATTGCTGGATCGCCTCTCGCGTTTGGCCACGCCGCCGCTTCTGGCCGCCCTAACGGCCTCAGTGCTTTTGATTGTGCTGGTGCGCAACTGGCGGATTGCGCTGCCGGCCTTGATCATCCAATATGTGCTGGTCGGCATTATGCTGGCGCGCGCTATTGATCCCGGCGTGGCGCTGATCAAGCCGCTGGCCGGCTCTCTTGTCTGCGTAGCGCTCAGCATCGCCGCCCAGTACGCCGACACGCGCCGCGCCGGCCGGGGCGAATCCATCGCTATCGAGCGCATTCGGCGCATTGCGTGGCACAGCGTGCCGGCCCAGGTTCTGCTGCGCGCTGTTGCTGCCGCGGTGGTGTTGACGGCCGCCTTTGGCGCCGCTGTGCGTTTCCCCTTACCGGGCGATGCGCGTGAATTGGGTTTGGGCGCCTATATCCTGATCAGTTGCGGCATTCTTCTCATCGCTACAACCTCCGAAGCGCTCAATGTTGGCATTGGGCTGTTGGTCTTCCTGTCCGGCATTGAACTGGCCTACACCCCCCTTGAACCGAGCATCAGCGTAAGCGTTCTGCTGGGTTTCATGACCTTGCTCGTGGGCGTTGCCATCGCTTACCTGACCCTGGCCGACGGCGAGGCGCTAGCCGAAAGTGAGTTGCCCGATGGCGGGCAGCCCCGCGCGGCCCTGCAGGGGCGGCTGGGTGGGCGCGCTTCTCGATTCGCTCGGCTCCTGTTTCAGCCGCGCGCGGTGGATCGCGGCGTCGCTGCCAATCAGCCTGAATGATGCTTACATCCGCGTCATTGCCTGCGTCACTGCTCGTCGTTCTAATTCCGCTCGCAGCGGCTGTTCCCGCCTATCTGTTCAGGCGCTGGCGCAGCGTTGAGGTGCTGGCCGCTCTCATTGGATGCGGGCTTGTCATGGCGCTGCTGTCCCAGCCGGCCACAGTGACAATTCCCGTGCCTGGCCTGCCAATCGACGTGGGAGGCCGGCTCGATTTGCTTGGCCGCACACTGACCGTGCAGGAAGCCGATCGCTTGCCGCTGGTGGTGTTGTTCGCATCGGCTCTGGTGATGTTTGGTCTGTCCTGGCGGCTGCCTCAGGGCCGGCTGTTCGTGCCGCTGGGGCTGGGCATCCTGGCGCTGGTTTGCGCCGGCATCATGATCCGGCCGTTCGTGTTTGCCGCGCTGGCGTTCGAGGCAGCGGCGGCTTTGGCTGCCGTTCTGATTCAAGCGGAGCGCATGGGGCCGCTGAGCACGCTTGGGGCGCAGCGCTATCTGGCGCTCAGCTCGCTGGCCCTGCCGGCGTTTTTGGGCGCCGGGTACGTCATCGGCCAAGCTGCAGAGGTCACCGACCCCGCGTTGCAGTCTGCCGCGTATCAACCGGCGGCGTTGTTGCTCGCTCTCGGTTTCGCGCTGCTTGCGGGCGCGGTGCCGCTTTACACGTGGACTCATGCCGTCGCCAATCAGGCTTCGCCCCTGGTGACAGCCTTCCTGTCCACGGTTGTGACCGGCGCTGTCACGTTCCTGTTTTTGGAGTTCAAACAGCAGTTTGACTGGTTCCGCGGCAGCCCGGATGTGCGCGAGGCAATCAACCTCTTCGGCATCACGACACTGCTCCTGGGCGGCGTGATCGCGTGGGCGCAGCGCTCGTGGGGCCGGATTCTGGCCTGCTGCCTGAGCGTTGATCTCGGCGTGGTCTTGCTGATACTCAACCATGAAACGCCGGCATCTGTCGAGGCGGTGGCGTTTGCGATTGCGGCGCGCGGCGTGTCGCTGGGCGTGTTTGGCGCCGGCCTGTCAGTGTTCCGCTCTTACGCAGGAAGTGACGACTTCGCGCGTCTGCGCGGCGCCGGACGCCGCTATCCCTTGGCTGCGCTGGCCATGGCGCTGGGCGCTTTCTCCATCGCCGGCCTGCCGGGCACGGTGGGTTTTGTTGTTCGTTGGCTGAATGTGCGTGTGCTGAGCGGCACAGACCTTGAAGTCATGATGATCATGCTGTTGGCCGGCATCAGCATTGGGTGGGGAGTGCTGCGCGGCCTGTTCAGTCTGCTGGCAGACCCGCCGGAAGATGCCGGCAACGTTGCGCGCCCGCCATCCTTCTTCTTGCCGCGCGGGGTGAGCGTCTCACTTCTGCTGGGGGCGCTGGTCGTCGTGCTGCTTGGGCTGGCGCCGGGCTTGCTGGCGGAGTTGGCCCGCGCTATTGCTTCGGCTTACACGTTCTATCGCTGAGCGGCACCCCTGGCACCAGCCCATGACCTCGATCGCCCCGGCCTGCGCCCGAAAGCCTGCCTCAAGCATGATTTGCTGCAGGGCATCCGCCGCCTGATCGACCTCGATTTCGGTCACGGCGTGGCACTTGCGGCACACCAGGTGATAGTGCAGCTTCTCATCGGGGCAGGCGGTGATGTAGGTCTTGCCGTTGATCTGCACGCGCTGGAAATAGCCGATGCGGTCGAGCATGTCGATACAGCGGTACACCGTCGCCAGGCCCACACGCGGATGAATGCGGCGCGCGCGCATGAGTATCTCATCTGTGCTTAACAGGCGCCTTGCGCGCGACACGACTTCTATGACCGCTATGCGCGGTCGGGTCAGGCGATACCCGGCTGCGCCGAGCACACCGGCCATTTTCTCTGTGGATGCGGGACGCTTCGACATTTTCCAGCCACGCCGACCCCGCCTGCCGATTGCGCGGGCGCGGCGATTGCGGGCGCGGCGTTGCGATTGGATTATACCGGCAGCAGCGCCAGGATAGCGGCGCCAGGATGTCCCTATTCCAGCAGCGCGGCGCGCAGCCACTCGATTTGCCGGCTTGACACGCCGGCTGCGCCCAGATACGCCTGTGCGCCGCCGTATCGCTCGCGCACGTGCGCGAGCGTGCGCCGCATGATTGCCGGGTCGGTGTCCAGCAGGCGGTTATACCAATCCATGTCCAACCCATCGCGGGCAGCCTGCGCGCGCAGTTCGGCCAACAGCGGGGCCAGGTAGGCGCCGCTCAGGGCATAGTCCTCGACGATGGTTTCATCCGGCACGCCCAGCGTCCCCAGGATGAGCGCAATCACCATGCCGGTGCGATCTTTGCCGGCCGTGCAATGCACCAGCGCCGGCAGCGCGCCGGGTTTCGTCAGCGTGTCGATCACGCGCCTGATCTGCGGTTGCGCGTGCGCCAGGATCATGCGGTAGACCTCGTCCAGGTTCTGAGGCCGATAGGCGACAATGGCCGGGTCGTCCAGCTCATAGAGCGCGATGGGGCAATATTGGATGCGCGGCGAGCCGATGAACACATTTGGAGCGCCGGCCAGCTCTTCACGGTAGCGCAGATCGATCACACTGCGCAGCCCCAGATCGAGCAATTCCTGCTGGGCGTTTGGTGTCAGGCGATGCAGGCTGTCTGATCTGAACAGGGCGCGCCATTTGGTGCGGTGTCCGTCCGTTGTCGTGTATCCGCCGATGTCGCGCAGGTTATACACGCCGGCGAGTGGGAGCCGGCGCGCCTGCGTCGGCGTCCCGGCAGTCTGAGTCAGTGTCATTGCGTCTGATCCTGGGTCAAATTGCTGTCGCCCATTATCGCCTCCTACTCCCCCGCCACAGGCTGCGGCATATAATCATTTTTGACAGTGGGCGTCTATTCGATCTGGCGCTGCATTGGCCCCACATGATGTGTTGCGGTCAGACCTGCAGGAGGTGTTGAGATGGCGCGCACAGAAACCCATCAGACGGCCATTCGACCGGCTGCGCTGGCCGGATCGTGGTATCCCGCAGACCCGGCTGAACTGGCGCGCACGGTGGATCGCCTGCTGGCTGCGGTGGAGCCGGTGGACGGTGCACCGATAGCACTGATCGTCCCTCATGCCGGCTACGCCTATTCGGGCCGCATTGCGGCGGTCGGCTGGCGTCAGGTTGAGGCCGGCCAATACGATCTGGCGGTGATTCTGGCGCCGGCCCATCGCGTGCGCCCGCGCAAGCCGCTGGCCGTTTGGGAAGATGGCGCATTCAGCACCCCGCTCGGCGATGTGCCGGTGGACGCCGGGGTGTGCCGCGCGCTGTTGGACGCATGTCCCCATGTTGTGGCCGATCGCGCGGCCCATCTGCCCGAACATGCCATCGAGATTCAATTGCCGTTTTTGCAGCGCGTTTGCCCCACATGCCGCATTGTGCCGCTGGTGATGGGCGATGGCGCAAAGGATGATGGCGTGATCGACAGCGTGGCCCAGGCGCTGACCCGCGTCACGGCGGGACACCGTCCGGTGATTGTGGCCAGTTCTGACCTGTCGCACTATCCATCCTATCGAAACGCCCTGGCGTTCGACCACGCGACGTTGGCCGCTATCGAAACCGGACAGCCGGATCACGTGCGGGAAACACTCCTCGACGCGCTGGAGTCGGGAACACCGAACCTGTTGACTTGCGCGTGCGGAGAAGGCCCGATTCTGGTTGCCATGCGCGCGGCAGCCTTCATGGGCGCCGAGACTGTCACAGTGCTGGACTACGCCAATTCGGGCGATGCGCCGCGCGCAGACCGCCGACAAGTGGTGGGGTATGGGGCGGTCATGTTCTGGCACTACGAGCCGCCGGCTTTCACCCCGGCGCAACAGGCGGTGTTGTTGCGCCTGGCCCGTGAAGCGATCGCGGCCTATTTGCGAACGGGCAATCTCCCCCCTGTGACGCCTGACGATCCTGCGCTCAGCCGGCGCGCGGGCGTGTTCGTCACGCTGTGGCAGGGCGAAGAACTGCGCGGTTGCATCGGCCACATCAAGGCCGATCGCCCGCTGTATCGCGCTGTGCAAGAGATGGCGGTTTCGGCTGCGACGAGCGACACGCGCTTCGACCCGCTCAGCCTGGATGAACTGGGCAGCCTGACGGTGGAGATCTCTGTGCTGTCGCCGTTGCGGCGCATCACCAGCATCGAGCAGGTGGAAGTAGGCCGGCACGGGCTGGTGGTTGCGAAGGAGGGCCGGCGCGGCTTGTTGTTGCCCGAGGTGGCAACCGAGCGGGGGTGGGATCGCTATACGTTTGCCGACGCGGTATGCTGGAAGGCCGGATTGCCGGCCGGTTGCTGGCGCGCCGGCGCGACCCTGCACACGTTCACCGCTGTTGTGTTCAGCGGGTAGCCGGACTGAATCGCTCGTGATCGACTTGCTGCGTCGCCGGCAACGCAACCCAGAACCGGCTGCCCTGGCCGGGTGCGCTCTCCAAGCCGATGTGTCCCCCCATGGCTTGCGTCAAGGCGCGCGCAATGGCCAGCCCCAGGCCGCTGCCGCCGCTCTCCCGCGTGCGCGAGGGATCGCCGCGATAGAAACGATCGAACACGCGCGCTGCTTCTTGTGCTGTCATGCCGGGGCCGGTGTCGCGCACGCTGATCTCGATCATCGTGTTTGTCCGCGCAACTGCCAGTGTCACCCGTCCGCCGGCCGGCGTGTAGCGCAGCGCGTTGCTCAGCAGGTTGCGCAGAATTTGCGCCAGCCGGTCGGGGTCGGCCTGCACCAACATCGCCGAGGGATCTGACGCAATTTCAAGTGTGATGCCGCGCGTCTCGGCCAGTGGCATGAACCGTTCGGCTGCGGCGCGCACGCGGGCTGCTGCATCGACCGTTTGCATGTTGAGAGTGATCTGGCCGGCCTCCATCAGCGCCAGCTCGCGCAAGTCGTCAATCAGCCGGTTCAGCAGCAGCGTCTCATCATGAATGGTGGCGATCTCGGATCGCTCCAGGGGATACACGCCGTCGAGCATGGCGCGCAGGTTGCCTTGAATGATGGCCACCGGCGTGCGCAGCTCGTGGGCGATATCGGCCACCATGTTGCGGCGCAGCATCTCTTCGCGCTGAAGTGATTCGGCCATGTCGTTGAACGCGCCGGCCAGTTCGGCGATCTCGCGCGGGCCATTGGGCCTGACGCGATGCGCCCAATTGCGCGCTGCAAAAGCCTGCGCGCTGCGCGTTAACTCGGCCAGCGGCATTGCCAGCGCCCGGCTGATTGCCGGCCCCAGCGCCAGAGCCAGCCCGCCGGCGATCAGCGCAGCCACAACGATATTGCCGCGCAATTCGTCCAGAAACGCCTGCTGTGCCTGATCTAACATCCCTCGCCCCGGCGACATGAGCGCCAGATACCCCACCACGACATCGTTGACTCTGATGGGCGTCGCGCCGGCCTGCTCGGCCGGCGTCAGCGCCGCGCCCGGATTGGCGCCATAGACGACGACATGATTGGCATCGGCCAATGTAAAGGTTGCGCCCGTCCGGCCCATGCCCCGCCGGCCTGCACCTGGCCCCATGCCAAAGCCCGGCCGCGAGGCGGGTGGCTCTGTCGCGCTGCTATCCAGCACAGCCGCCACGCCATCCCAACTGCCGTTTTGGGCGTAGAACGTCTCCAGCGTCTCGATCAATGCGCTCTGATTGGCCATCTCCTGGCGCGTCAAATAGCGCCGGAACTGGTCGTTGGCAGCCGCATTAGCCAACCAGGCCACCGTCGCCACGCCGATCAACGACACGGCGACGAAGGCCAGCGTCAGGCGCGCCCACAAGCGATTCATGCCTTTGGCCTCATTCGCGCAGCCGATACCCTACGCCGAACACGGTTTCGATGTAGATGGGGTTGGCGGGATCGGGTTCGATCTTTTTGCGCAGATTTTTCACGTGCGAGTCGATAGTGCGCTCGAAGCCTTCATAGACATAGCCCAGCGCCGCGTCGATCAACTCGCCGCGCGTGAAAGCGCGGTTGGGATGTTGCATCAGGGCGCGCAACAGATCGAACTCGGTGGGGGTCAATTCGACGCTTCGGCCGGCAACGCTAACCTGTCGCTGTTCTACATCCATGCGCAGGCCGCGAATCTCGATGATGGGCGAGGGGCGCAGCGCCCCGCTCGCCCGCCGCAGCAACGCCCGCGCGCGCGCCACCACCTCCTGGGGATTGAACGGCTTAGTGAGATAGTCGTCTGCGCCCAGGTCTAACCCGCGCAGCTTGTCAGCGTCTTCCACGCGCGCGGTGAGCATCAGGATAGGAATGCCGGCCAGGGCCGCATCGGCGCGCAACAGGCGCACCAGCTCGAAACCGTCACGCCGGGGCATCATTACGTCCAGCACCAGCAGATCGGGCCGGTCGTGACGGATGATGTGTAGCGCCTGCTCGCCGTCGCCGGCTGTGAGCACCTGAAAGCCGGCCTGCTCCAGGTATGACCGCACCAGGCGCGTGATGTGCGGATCGTCGTCGGCAACCAGAATTCGCGCAGCCATGTCACTTTGATTGTAGTGCGGTCACGGCCTGCTGCGCGTCGCTGAGGCTGGCGATCTGACCTTGTGAGACCAGTTCCCGAATGGGTATGGTGGTGTCTGTGCCGGCCGGCACATGCAACCCCGCAAGCAGGGCATCGAGTGGCACGGCGCATAGCGCGCTGATTTCTTGCAGCGACATGCGCCCTTTGATCTGACTGCCGGGCAAGACTTCGCCCGGCGGCAGCGGTGTGGGGCCGGCGTGTTCGCCGGCCTTGTTGCTCTCTTGAGTTTCGTTCTGGGTGGCATCGTTGGAGTCTGATGCCGCCGATGTTGGGGCGCCGGTTGGCATTGGGTCAGGCAAGGCCGGCGCGGCAGCCGGCGGCCCCGGTGGTGTCTGGCGCGCTTGCAGCGCATCGCGCAGCGCATCGCGCAGCGCGCTGACCTCGAATCCCGGCGCGAGTTTTTCCACATCTTTCAGTGCGGTGTCGGCCGGCACATCGCTGGGAATGTTGATCAGCGCATACAGCTCCGCCTGCGACAGCCCAAAGCCCTCGGCAACCTGTTGCAGGGTCATCCAGCCTTTCACATCCTCTGGGGTGAGTTGTTCGAGGATGACGGTGGCGCGCCCGCTGGTGGACCACAGGCCGGCACTCTGGGCTATGCTCACCGTGCCTAACAACACAGCGATAAACAAAATGGGAACAAGCAGGGGGTTGACTCTCATGGGTGTCCTTCTTTGCTTTCTTTATGGGGATGATGCGCCTGACCGTACTCATTCAGGCGGCAGGCTTCATCGTGTCTGAGGCGGCGGCGCGCGGGGCAGGCAACCAGGCCGGCGCCAGCTTGACCTCCAGCGCATTGCGGCGCGGGCAGGTCTCGACACAAGCCAGACATCCAACACAATTGCTGCTAATGACTGAGGCTTTGTCCACGTTCAGCTTGACCGGGCAGGGCCGCGCGCACAGTCCGCACTGCGTGCAGGCGCCGGCAGTGCGCCGGATGCGCAACAAGCTGAACCGGCCCAGCACACTCATCACACCCCCCAGCGGGCACAGGTAACGACACCAGGCCCGTTCGACAAAGAAAGAGCCGATCAGAACAGCCAGCGTCACCAAATACGCCGGCCAACTGGTGAGTAAGTTGAACTCGAACAGCCAGTCCAGCCCGAACAGCGTGCGATAGGGGTCGAGGTCGGCGAACCACAGTCTGGTCAGGCTGATGGTCTGGTACAGGATGAGCGCCAGCGTCACAAAGCGGCCATAGCGCAGAACCTTGTCCAGTTTTGCCGGCAGCTCCACCGGCCGGATGCCCAGGCGCTTGCGGATGCCGTTCAGCCCATCTTGAACTGCGCCGAACGGACAGACCCAGCCGCAAAATGCGCCACCGGCAATGAGTGTGCCGATCACCAGGCCGCCCAGCAGCACCAGGTTGGAGAGATGCGTCTTGGGCACATATTGCCCGCCGCTGGAAACGAAGCGCCACAAAGTTTCGATGCCGCCAAATGGACACAGGGCGTCGATGGAGGGGGTTGCGCCGTCCTCGACGGCGGTTTGGTGCGCGATGCTGCCGAGGATGATGAACAGCGCGAAGCCAAGTTGTGTGAGGTGGCGAGCGCGCTGCGTCCACACGATGCGCCGGCGCCGCGTTGCGGCCGGCGAGCGATCATTGAAATCGAGCGAGAGTGATTTAAGGATGGGCTGTCGGGTCATCTCAATTGGCTCCGGGTAGATGTGACATTAGGGTACGGCTCGCTTGTGGAGAAGATGTGCAGACAGCCGGTGTGTCAGAGGAGAAAATGCGCAGGGCCGGCTGTCTGTTCAGACAACCGGCCCTGTGACAGAGATTGGACGCTGTTCCGGGTTGGGTGGGTTGCGACTGTTCAGCGATTCCAACGCCCGCCGCCGCGATTGGCCGGCGCCTGTCGGGCCCCGCCATAGTTGTCGCACACGCCGTCGCCATTGGCGTCCACAAAGCTGGCGCCCGCGCCGTCGCATGTGCCATCGCCGTAACCACGCGGCGTGAAAGGCGCGTTCAACTGTGCGGCGACATTGGCCTTCATCGCGGCGATCATCGCGTCGGCTTGCGCCTGGGTGATGCGGCCTGAAGCAACGGCGCTGTTGAGGGCGTTCACACGCGGGGCAATGAAGGCATCCACGATCGTGTCGAGCGCCACGCCCTTTTCAGCGGCTACGTTGGCGATCGTCTTGCCGGTCTTGAGGGTGGCAACCAGATCGGTCTGGCTTACGTTGAGCGTTGTGGCTGCCACGGCGACGAGCGAATTGTCTGGCCCGGCGGCGCGGCCTCGCATCATCATGCCCAGGCCGGTCGCGGTGGTGTTGCGTCCGCGCGCTTGCGTGTGGGGGGGGACGCTGGTTTGTGCTGCAACACTTTGATTGAACACGACCAGGCCGGCGAGCGCGGCCACTGCGGCCAGCGCGCTGAGTTTGATCCATTTGCGATTCATCATATCCTCCATAGAGACTGTTAATTTCTTTGCGCGGATTGGGTTTTCTCAACCCTGCGCGTTGGCCTGTTTGTACCCGGCAGCTATGGAGAAATGATGGAGAAGGCGCGCCGCAGCTTGCCTATTCCCACTCGATTGTGGCGGGGGGCTTGGTGGTGATGTCGTAGGTCACGCGGTTGACGCCGGCCACTTCATTGACGATGCGGCTGCTGACGCGCGCCAACACGTCGTAGGGGATGCGCGCCCAGTCGGCAGTCATGAAGTCATCGGTGGTCACGGCGCGGATGGCGACGACCTCGTTGTAGGTGCGGCCATCGCCCATGACACCCACGGCGCGCACCGGCAGCAGCACAGCAAACGCCTGCGATGTGGCGCGCATGAGGTTGGCGCGCTGCAATTCTTCCTGCAAGATGGCGTCTGCGTCGCGCAGGCGTTCCAGGCGCTCCCATGTCACGTCGCCCAGCACGCGCACGGCCAGGCCGGGGCCGGGGAAGGGCTGCCGCCATACGATCTCATCCGGCAGGCCGAGCGCCGAGCCTACTGCGCGCACTTCATCCTTGAACAGATAGCGCAGCGGCTCCAACAGCTCGAACTGCATGTCTTTGGGCAGCCCGCCTACGTTGTGATGTGTTTTGATCTTGGCCGCCGCCTGGCGCTCTGGCCCGCGCGATTCGATGACGTCGGGGTAAAGCGTGCCCTGAGCCAGAAGGATTTTGGATTCTGGATTCTGGATTTGGGATTGGATTTGGGCGATCTGAGACTCGAAGACGCGGATGAATTTCTCGCCGATGCGTTTGCGCTTGTCTTCCGGGTCGGTGACGCCTTGCAACGTTTCGAGAAATTCTTCGGCCGCGTTGACAGCAATCAGGCGCATTCCTTGCGCGCGCTGGAAGGTTTCGACGACCTGTTCGGCCTCGCCTTTGCGCAGCAGGCCGGTGTCCACGAACACGCAGGTGAGTTGATCGCCGACAGCCCGGTGGACGAGCGCCGCAGTGACGGAAGAGTCCACGCCGCCGGAGAGACCGCAGATCACGGGCCGGTCGCCGACCTGGGCGCGAATGCGCGCCACGCTTTCGTCGATGATGTTGGCCGGCGTCCAGTCTGCGGGGCAACCGCACACGCCGTGCACGAAATGGCTGATGATCTCGCGCCCGCGCTGGGTGTGGTTGACTTCGGGGTGAAACTGAAGCGCATACAGGTTGCGCGCGTCGTCGGCCATGCCGGCGATGGGCGAGTTGGCGCTGCGCGCAATGACGCGGAAGCCGGGGGGCAACTGCTCCACCCGGTCGCCGTGGCTCATCCACACCGAGATTCTCGATTTTGGATTGTGCGTTGCGTATTCTGTGTTCTGGACTCTGGATTCTGGATTCTGGATTCTGTGTTCTGTGTTCTGGCTTCTGTGCGTGTCTTCCCTGGGCAACAGCGCGCAGTGGTCGAATTCCACATCGGACTGACCGTATTCGCGCTGGGTGGCCGGCGCAACGATGCCGCCCAGCGCGTGCGCCAGCACCTGCATGCCATAGCAGATGCCCAGCACCGGCAGCCCCGCTGCCAGCACATAGTCCGGGAGGGTTGGGGCGCCGGCGTCGTACACGCTGTTGGGGCCGCCCGACAGGATGAACCCGCGCGGACGCAGCGCCATGACTTGCTCAGCCGGCGTATCCCAGGCGAACAGCTCGCAGTACACGTTTGCCTCGCGCACCCGGCGCGCAATGAGTTGCGAGTATTGAGAGCCGAAATCGAGGACGGCGATCGTGTGGTTGTGCAGCGTCATATCCCAGAAGATTATATGCGCGCTTCTGCTGATTTTTCAGGCTTGACTTATCTTGCCGGGTTAGCGTTTGACCGCTTATGCGTCAACTGATACACATAGATATGCCTTACTCATCACGCGCGCTGCCTGGTCCTTGTGGACTGCGCGCAGGCTGGCGCAACTTGCGTGCACTTCGCGCCGATTTGCCCGGCTTTCTACTCGAACTGGCTCGCACCTATGGCGATTTTGTCCAGTTCGACTTTGGCCCTTTTCGTTCCTACTTCATCAATCATCCCGACTTGCTGCATCAGGTACTGGTCAGCGACGCCAGTCATTACTTCAAAACGAAAGTCACCAAAGCTTTGCTTCGGCCCTTGCTCGGCGAGGGCTTGTTGATCAGCGATGGTGACTACTGGCGCCGGCAGCGCAAATTGTTGCAGCCGGCCTTCCATGCCGCGCGCATCGCGGCCTATGCCAACATCATGGTTGAATGCGCTCAGGAGGCCATGCGCGACTGGCGCCCCGGTCAACAGCGCCGCGTCGATCACGACATGATGACCCTCACCCTCGAGATTGTGATTCGCGCGCTGTTTGGCGAGGCGCTCTCACCTGCTGAACGCGACGCAGTGGGCCACGCGGTAGATGTAGGCCAAAAGCAAGTCGGCGATGCGTTCAAGATGGTCTTCCGCGTCCCAACCTGGCTGCCTACACCGGCCAATCTCGAACTGCATCGCGCTGTGCGCGTGATTGATGACCTGATTGACCGCTTCATCACGCGCTACCGCCAAACCGGCCAGGATCGCGGTGACCTGCTTGCGATGATGATCGCTGCGGTAGACGAGACCGGTCAGATGAACAACACGCAGGTGCGCGACGAAGCGTTTACCCTGATTGTGGCCGGCCACGAAACCACTGCCAACACCTTAAGCTGGGCCTGGTATCTGCTGGCCACGCATCCGCAAGCCGAGGCGCGCCTGCACGCTGAGCTGGACCAAGTGCTGGGTGGCCGGCCACCCACTATGGAAGACCTGTCTTATCTGCCCTATACCGAGGCTGTCATCAAAGAGACGCTGCGCTTGTATCCGGCTGCCTACGTTACTGCGCGCGAGCCGACCACTGATGTTGTGCTGAATGGCTACCGCATCCCCAAAGGGTGCACTGTGCTGATCTCGCCCTATACGGTTCACCGCGACCCGCGCTGGTTCGAGCGCCCCGACGCTTTTGTCCCCGAACGCTGGCTGGATGACCTGGACAAGCGCTTGCCGCGCCTGGCCTACCTGCCATTCGGGGCCGGCCCGCGTGTGTGCATCGGCAATGCCTTTGCCATGATGGAGGGCCGACTCATTCTGGCTATGCTGGCGCAGCGGTTTCGCTTGATTCTGCCGCCCGGCCAGACTGTCGCCACTAACCCAATGGTGACGCTGCGACCGCGCGGCGGCCTGACCATGACAGTAGAGTCACGCACGCCCCAGATTGGCCGGTCAGCCACTGCCTGATCTTGGCGCACCGCTTGTTCACTGCGCCAGGGCTGGCGATGTTTCGTGCGCTGCGCCCTGGCGTATCTTTGTCTCCAGCGCCGCCTGAACCAGCAAGCGGTGTGTATAGCGCCTTTCGACCTCGCTCCACAGCGCGCACGTGAGCAATAGCAATTGTGTCCCGTCTCGACGGTAAATAGAGCGCACCTCACGGTTGTGCAACAGGCGTTGTCCCTCAACTCGGTAGCGCCAGGCGCGCCCATCCTGAGTGCGCACCATCACCAGATCATTCCGGCGCAAGACACCCAAACCGTAAAACGGGCCACGCACATCGCCTTCCAACGTCACATGGCCGGCCAATACCATGGCCAGCGCATCTCCCGGCCAGCGACCGGTGGTTTGCAACAGGCCCACTTCGCGCGCGCCAAGCCGGCTCTCATCCCACGCCCCATTGACGATGGGCAGCAGCACCACCGGCGCATCGCGCAGCCCAAGCGCCGGGATGCTCAACGCCGCCGGCGGCGATGGAGCAACAGCGCCCACCCCCGGCCACGCCAGCATCAGCCCGGCCAGCGCGCGCAATGCCTCGCGCCTGCTGACCGGCCTCATCGCCGCCCGGTGCCCGGCAACTCGGCCGGCACAATCAAGACCGTGACCGCGTTCGATTGTGTCACGCCCTGGCTGCTGGTGAGCACCGCAGTGTTCAGCACGTTCGCCGGCGGCTGGGCGCGCTCGTTCACCCGCGTGGTGATGGTGAAAACCACCCGCTCGCCCGGCCCCATCGTCCCCAGGGCCAGCGTCCAAGTGCGCGAGCCGGCGTCGAAGCTGACATTCCCGCGCGGCACGTTGGCGCTCAGATAATCCACCAGAGGCGAGATCGCATCCCCCACCACGACGTTGTCAATGCTCACCGGGTTGGGGTTGATCACCTCGATGGTGAACACCACCACATCGCCGGGCCGCGCCTGCTCCAGGTTGACTTGCTTGATGATATACGGATCAAACAGCGCAGGCAGCGGCGTCGCGGTAGGCACGGCCGGCGGCGGCTGGCTCGTCGGCGGCGTCGCCGTTGGCGTTGGCGTGTGGGTCGGCGTGGGGGTAGGGGTGGGGGTCTCGGTCGGCGTGGGGGTCTCGGTCGGTGTAGGTGTGTTGGTTGGCGTCGGCGTAGGCGTGTCGGTCGGCGTGGGCGTTTCGGTAAAGCCGGCCGGCGCCTGCGGCATAGTCGGCGTTCGCGGTGCAACCAGCAAACTCATCACCGCCATCACCGCCAACAGGATCAATCCCAGGGCGAGCGAAGCGAGAGGGCGTTTCATCATGCGTTCACCTTTTATCAGTGTCTTGTGAGGGGTAGATACAGCGCCTGAGCGGCCCAGCGCGAGCCGGGCGCCAGCGCGGGGTCGCCGAGCAAGGTGTAAGTGTCGAGCAAATCGAGGTATAGGCCGCCGCCCGCCAGCGCCAGCTTGCCGGCCAGGGTTGCATCGCCCAGCCGGCTGCCGGCCAGCCAGGCGTCGGTCAGACTCTGCCCCAGCACATCGTGACCGGCGCTGAGGGTGAGGCCGGTCGCGCCCCAGGTGGCCACTGCGCCGCGCCCATCGGCGCGCAGCAGCGTCTCATCCAACGCATCTTGCAGCTCATGAAAGCGCGCGGTGTAACAGGTCAGGCCGGCCACAACCGGCAGCGCAGCGCGAGGCGGCAGCGTCGCCACATCGTCGCGGTGGAACAAGCGCTCGGCGGCCCACTGGCGCGGTGACGCATGGCCAGAGTAAAGCAGCAAACGGGCCAGGTTCCATTGGCTCAGCAATGCGGCGCGCGTCGCGGTGAACGACGCGCTGCCGGTGAGCGTCGCCGTCACAGCCACATACGGCGCGGCGACGTGCGCGGCCAGCGCATTGGCCTTGGCCGGGAAGTTTCCGGCCAGATCGGCGTCATCTGCTGCGATCACCACGCGCCGATCCGCCGGCGTCAGCAGCGCCTCTTCGTAGGCCAGCGTCTTGCTCACAAGCTGCCGCGTCTCGGTCAGCGTGTTCACCGGCCAGCGCCCTAGCGCGATGTCGGGCAGGGCGTCCTCCCCGTCCACCGTCACAAAGCGATTGTCGGCCGCCGTCTCGCCCAAGAACGGATCCACCTCGGCCAGCCAAGGGGGGATAATGCTGGGCAACGTGGTGGGGCGATAACGCTTTGGGTCGAGCGTGCCATCCCCGACAAGCAGCACATAGGCCGGACGAACGGCATCGGCGTGGTAGCGCGCGGCCAGGTATGCGCGAATGGCGGCCGGGTCGGGGCGGCCCTCGCCGTGGTGATCGTAAATCGCCTCAAGGGTTTGCGTCACCACGCTCAAACCTTGCGCCTGCCGGCGCGCGGCCAGCCCGCCCAGCTCAGGCAGCCACGCCGATGGAGCAATGATGTGCAGCGCCCCCTGGGCGGGATTGAGCGCCGCCGGCGGGCGCACCCGCAGCGGCGCGACGGGCTGCGCGGCCCAAACATAGCGGCGCGGCAAGCCGGCGGGCGGATCGGCAAAACGCACGCCGCCGCCAACCGGCGCAGCATTCACCAGGCGCACCGGCTGCGTCGGCGTGGTCACGTCCAGCAGGTAAGCTGGCGACGCGCCAAGTGTGTAAGCGCGCTGCGCGTCGTCGCCGCCCAACGGCAGGCCGGCCAGGCTCTGACCGTCGCTGACGAAGGTCGCCGCGAACGCATCCACCCAGCTCCCTTCCACCGCTACCCCGCTCAGGCCGGGCAAGGTCACCGAGAGCACGTTGTGGGCGCCGGCGATTCCGCCCAGCGCGGCGGTGATCGCCTGCCGGCCATCCCAGGTGACCTCGCCGAGCAGCGCCCCGTTCAGCCAGACCTGCGCGCGGTGGTCGGGCGCCTGGGGCGGATCGGTGTAGCCGATCAGCCACACGGTGAGCGTGACCGGCTGCGAGGCGGCCAACGGCAGCGTGAAGGCGTGCGTCCAGCTCTGGCCGGCTTGCAAGTTGGCCCACGCCCAGCGGTCGCCGTCGCGATGCGCCGGCGGGCGACAACCGCAGTCCGGCGTGTACAGCGCGTTGTGCTCAAAGGTCAGCGTGGCGCGCAAGTTGCCGGCGGGCAGCGCGCCCGGCGCGGCGTCGCGCGTGCCCAGGCGGGCCGCCGGCGCGCCGGCGTCCTCAAGCGCCCAGGCATCGTGGTCGGCGTAGCGGCTGAAGCGCGGATCGGCATAGAATAACAGCCGCTCGCCTGCCTCGAAGACATCATCGCCATCGCCTTCCCACAGCATCAACACCTCTTCCCCGCCCCGGCGCAGCCGCAAGCCATGCGGCGAGCCGACCGCCGCCCCCGCGGCAGCCAAAGCCGCAGGGGTGATCGCCACCAGCCCCGGCGTCGCCACGTCTATCCATGCGATTACCCCGCCGGCCGACTGTCGCCCCGCGCGCGCCTTGATGAGAGGCGGCGGCGCAACTTCCTGCGGATTGATCACCTGCCCGCGAACGACGCGCAGCAGCGGGTCATCGTCGTGCGTCGCCGCGCCCGGCCTGGGAGCGGTGGGCGCCGGCCAGCGCATGGTCGCCCGCAAGGCGCGCACCACTTCCCAACCCCAGGCGGTTGGCCGCGCAGGCAAGAACTGCACGCGCGCCAGCGCCACGCCGCGCATCACCCCGGCCGGCTCGACGCGCAGCGGCCAAGCGTCCGGCAATGCCGGGGCCGGGGCGTCCTGGGCTGCCGTCGGCAAGGGCAAGTCGCTCAGCGTCGCGGTGTCCAGCGCCTGCACCGTCACCGCGGGCAGCGCTTCGGCGCTCGGCACAGCCACCAGCCAGGCAGCAAACGGCAACGCGCGCCCATCCGCCAGCGGCCAACGCAAGGGCAAGTCCTCGGCAAGGGCAGCCGGATCGAGCGCGACCTCCAGGTGCAAGGCCCCCGGCTCCGTCCAGACGCGCAGCGCCGGCGCAGCACTCGCGCGCGAGGAGGACATGGGCGCGAGGCCAAGCAGCGCGCCCATGCCCAGGCTCACCACCACGGCCATGGTTCTCACAGCGGTCGCCTCACTCCGCGCGCATCACCACCGGCAGCCACAGCCGGTAGGCCGACAGACCGACGCGCGCCTGCGCCGGCGGGTTGTGCACCGTCTCGCGGCCGGCAGTGTCCACGTCGGCCAGCCAGTACCACCACACGCCGTCGTCGGGCGCAGTATCCACGTAGGCATAGCTCGCCCCGCTCGTCCCGCCCATGGCAGCCGGCACGTTGGCGATCAACACCCCTTGGCCGAAGTCGTTGGCCGGCGCGCGATACAGCCGGAAGGCGAAGTTGTCTTGTTCCGTCTCCGTCTCCCAGGCCAGCGTCACCTGCCGGCCGCTCACGGCGCTGACGTAGAACGCCCGCAGCGTCACCGCGGTCGGCACGCCGATCACCTCAACCTCATCTCGCGGCTCATTGGTCGGATTGTCGTGCGCATCGCGCGTGCCTTCGCCGATGAAGGCGTAGTTCGTCGTGCTCACAATGTCGGTGAGCACGCGGAAGGTGACGGTGATGACGTAGCTCTGGCCCGGCCACAGCGGCGCGCCGAAGCCATGCGGGCCGACGGCGGTCAGGTCGTCCCATCGCAACTCACCGGGGTCTATCGCGTTCGGCGGCGGCGTCGCGTGGGTGTAAGTGAGCACGCCATCATCGAATTGGTCAACCACCCGCAGCGTGATGATTGCGCTTGGGCCGGTGTTGGTGACGCGAATGGTGAAGGTGATGAAGTTCGGCGCGATCGGGTCGGTGTCATAGCCCACCAGTTGTTTCTCGATCGCCACCGTGGGTTGTACGGGAGTGACGTACCAGTCGCTGATATTGTTGGCCGGGTCGTCGCCAGGGGTGTCGGTGGTCACCACTGCATTGTTGGGCAGCAGCACGCCATAGGTTGCTAAAGGCGAGATGCGCACCACCACCGTGATCACGACGTGCTGGCCGACGCTCAAATCGCCCAGCAGCCAGGTGAGGCTCCAGCCGCTCACGCTGTTGGGCGCGGGCGTTGCGCTCAGGTAAGTCATTTGGGGATCCAGCGTGTCGGTGACGATCACGTTTTGCGCGACGCTGGGGCCGAAGTTGGTGATGTGCAAGGTGAAGGTCACCGTCGCGCCGGGCACGGTGATCGAGGTGTCGCTGTGCTTATGCAGCGCCAGCTCGGCGCGCGCCTGAACCGGCGTGGAGATCACGTCGGTGTTATTGGCCGGATCGTCGCCGGCGGTGGAGGTGCTTGCCGTCGCCGTGTTCGTGATCAGCGCGCCGTTGGGCAGGGCCGGGCTGACCAGGACGGTCACGGTCAAGATCGCGCTCTGGCCGGCCGGCAGCGCGCCCAAGGCCCAGGTGATCACATTGCCGCTCACGCCGCTGGCCGGCGGCGTCGTCGCGAGCAGGCTCACCTCCGGCGGCAATGTGTCGGTCACCACGACGTTTTGGGCATCGCTGGGGCCGGCGTTCGTCACCACCAGCGCGTAGGTCAACACGGCGCCGGCCTCAACCACGGTTGGCGTGGCCGTCTTGCGCAGCGCAATCTCGGCCAGGGCTTGCGTCGGCGTGTCTATCGTATCCGTATCGGTCAAGCCGCTGCCGTCGCCGATGATGACGGCGTTGGTGAGCAGCGTGCCGGTGGGCACATCACCGGCCACGCTCACCACCACGGTCAGCGCGCCGCCGACCGGCGGGTTCAGCGTCCCCAGCGACCAGGTGACCACATTGCTGCTAATGCTACAGGCCGGCGCGCAGCTTTGGAGGGTGACGCTGGGCGGCAGCGTGTCGGTCACCACGACTGCCGGCGCCGGCGCGTTGCCGCCGACGGTGTAGTGCAACGTGTAGGTCAACACGCCGCCCGCCGTAGCCACCGGCGGCGTAGCGACTTTGGTCACGCTCAGCGCGTGGCTGCTGGTCACCGTGCTGGTGGTGGTGTCGGTGCTGGTCAATCCGCCGGTCTCGCTCAACAGCGCGGTGTTGAAGATCTGCGTGCCGTTGGGCAGCGGGCTGCTGATCTGCACCACCAGGGTCACCATGCCGACGGCCTGGGTCACGCCGCTGCCGGGCGGCAGTAGGTCGCCCAGTTGCCACACCACCGGGCCGCTGTTGCCGGGGCCGGGGTGGCTGGAGGCCGGCGGTGTGGCCGCGAAGAACGTGGTGTGGGCCGGCGTGGTGTCGCTCAGCGCCACGCCCAACGCCGGCGCGTCGCCCGTGAGCGTGTAGCGCAGGGTGTAGGTGAGCAGACCGCCCGCCGTGGCCGGCTCCGGCTCGGCCGACTTGGTCACTTGCAACACCAATGCCGAAGCCACAGGGTTCGTCACCGTCGCGCTCGTCGGCGTTGTGACCTCGGTGCTGGTGACCGACGCTGTGTTGACCAGCGCCAGACCATCGGTCAACGGCAGGCCCACCGTCACTGCAAAGCTCAACGTCACCGGCGCGCCCGGCGCCAAGGTGCTGATCGTCCAGCTCAGCAACGGCAGCGCGGCGTCGCTGTTGGCGTCGCCGCCGGCAATCGAGCCGGGCACATAGCCGGTGTGGGCCGGCAGGCTGTCGCTCACCGTGACGGCGTTGGCCACGGCGTTGCCTGCGTTTTGCACCACGATGACGTAGCTCAACACGTCGCCCGGTTGCAATGGGGCGCCGTTGGCATCCACGCTTTGCTTGCTGAGCAGCAACACCGGCGCGCTGCCCACCGTGGTGGTCGCGGTGTCGGTGTCGGTGACGCCGTGGCTGCTGGTGACATGCGCTGTGTTGACGATGAGCGTGCCGTCGGGCAAGGGGCTGGTCACTTGCACCACCAGCGTCACCACGCGCGACGCGCCGACGTCGAGCACGCCTAACGTCCAGCTCACCACGCCGCCGGACTCACCGCACGGCGCGGGGCCGCAGCTCACGTAGCCGGTGTTGGCCGGCGCCAGGTCGGTGATCACCACGCCGGTGGCCGAGACCAAACCGCTGTTAGTCACCGTCAGCGTGTAGGTCAGCAGCTCGCCCGCTTGCACCACCAGCGGCGCGGACTTGCTCAGGTCGAGCGCCGACTGGCCCAGTTGCACGCGCGTGGCGTCGGTAATCGGGCCGTAGTCGCGGTCGCCGGGCGTGGGGCCGGGCAGCGATGACCAGCCGGCCGCCGCCAGGTTGTCCTCGAACGCGCCGGGCGGCGCGTCGGCGTCCACTTGCGCCGTGTAGGTGATCACCAGGGCGCTGCCGGGCGGCAGCGAAATGCCCAGGCCAAAGGTGATGGCGAAGCGACCGCTGAGCGCCTCGTAGCTGGTCAGATAGTCGCCCGACCCCAGCGGCGCGCCGTCCAGGGTCAGCCCAATCAACACGGGTGGCGCGGCGCGCATGTGCAGCGGCAAGGTGTCGCTGAAGACCAGGTCGTAGGCCGCCGAGACCGTCGCCCCGTTCGCGTTGGTGAGGCGCACGGTGTAGGTCACAAGCTGGCCGGCCCCGACGATGCTGCCGCTGGGCGGCTGGCTGGCCTTGAGCAGCGCCAGCGCCGGCTCGGTCACCGTCACCTGCGTCTGGTTGGAGGGCGTCGGCCCGCCGTCCTGATGGCGCAGCGTGGCGACGTTGGTCAAAACGTCGCCCGCATTCGCGCCCAGCGGGGAGGACACCACCGCCGTCACGGTGATCAGGCGCTGTTCGCCGGCGGGGATGCCGGCAAAGGTGACGGTGAAGGCATTGCCAACGACCACCGCGCTGCCGCCCGGCGCGTTGACGCTGTGGAGTTGCACGCGCGCGTCGAGCTGGTCGGTCACCGTCACGCCGTAGAGCGCGCTGGTGATCGGCGGCTCCGGCACGACCAAGACGTAGGTCACCACGCTGCCCAGCGTCGCCGTGGGCGGTGTGACCGACTTGAGCAGCGTCGCGTCCGCCGTGCGGTGGGAGACTGCGTCGCTGCCATCGCTGTAAAGGCGCTCGTCCGGCGCGTAGGGGCCGGGGCCGTCGCCCGGCTGCGAGTCGTAGCCAGGCAGCGTCGCCGTGTTCGTCAGCGTCAGATTGGCGCCGATGGCAGCGCTGACCTGGGCCACCACCGTGATCACTGCCACGCCGGGCTGGCTGCCGTTCCAGGCCAGGCCCCACAACGCGCTTACCTGCCAAGTCAGCGCGCCGGTTGCGCTCACCGGCGGTTGCGCCAAGAAGGTGGCCGTGGGCGGCGCGTTTGCGCTCAGCGTGGCCGTCACCAGCGCCAGGCCGGCCGGCAACACATCGCTGATCACGAGGTCATAGGCCGGCCCGTGGCCGTCGTTGGTGATGGTCAGGCGATAGGTGATGAGGTCGCCGGCGCCGACCACGCTGCCCGGCGGCGGCGTGCTGTCTTTGTCCAGCGCCAGGCGGGGTTGGATCACCGCGCTGGTTGCCGTGGCGCTGACGTGATTCGGCCACGGATATTCGAGCTGGGCGTAGTTGGTGGGATAGAACAGGTCGGTCTGCGTGATCCACACCGGCGCCAGCGTATCTATGCGCAGGCCCACCGCCTGCGCCTGGAAGGTCAGCGTCACCACCGTCGGCGCGTCTTGCGCGCCGGTGATGGGCGCAAAGTACCAGCGGATGACTTGCTGGCCGGGCTGCTCGGTGGTGTTGGAGATGCGCTGGGTGAAGGTGACGTTCACCGCAGCCGGCGTGTGGGCGAGCGTCTCGCTGTCGGTGATGTACCACACGCCGGGCGGCAAGGCATCCAACAGCACATCGCCCGACGCGCCGCCCCAAACCGCTCCGGCGGGAATGGTGAAGACGACGCGGTAGGTGATGAGGTCGCCGACGCGGATGACGCTCGGTTCGACCTGTTTGGCGATGGCCGGCCCGCCGGCGCTCACCGTCGCGGTGGCCGTGGTGGTGTAGGGCCGCACGCCGGGGACGGTGTCGGTCAGCGAGTGATACAGCGCCGCCACGGTATTGGTGAGCGCTGCGCCGAGCAGCGCCTGCGAAATGCGCGCCGTGTACGAGAGCACAATCACGTTGGCCGGCGCCACGTTGCTCAGCGTGCTGACGAACCAAGTGATGACGCCCGGCCCGGCCGCCGGCGCGCCTTGCGCGTCGCCGCCGAACAGCGCGGTGACGCTGATGCCGCCCGGCAACGCGTCGGTCACATAGATGGCATAGGCCGGGCTGCTGCCGGTGTTGGTTAGGCGCAGGGTGTAGGTGAGATAGGCCAGGCCGTCCAAGCCAACGGTCACGCCGCTGCTGCTTTCGACGTGCTTGCTCAACAGCAAGTTTGGCTCGCCAACGGTGGTGCTCACCACGTTGCTGGGGGTCACCGGCGCGGTGCTGTGGCTCAGGCGCGCCAGGTTGGTGATCACGTCGCCGGCGTTCGGGTCGCTGGCCGGGCTGGGGAACTCGTGCGAGAGGCGCGCCGTGACGGTGATGAGCGCCTGCGCGCCGGCGGGGATCGCGCCGAACGTCGCGGTGACTTGCTGGCCGGCCACGCCGACGCTGCCGGTCAACCCGCCGGTGAACGTCACCGCCAGGATGAACAGGCGCGGGTCGAGCGTGTCGGTCACCAGCGCGTTGTAGAGCGCAGCGGTGATCGGCGTCCCCGGCACAAACAGCGTGTAGGTCACCAGTGTGCCCAGCGTCGCCGTGGGCGGCGGCGCGAACTGGACCGCCTTGGCGATGCCGGCGTCGGCCGTCTGCACTGCGGCCGCGTGCGAGCCGCCGCTGTAACTGCGCGCAACGCTGCTGATCGGCTGGGTGTCGGTCAGCCAAGCGTCATAGCGCAAGAAAGCGTGGTTGCCGAGCGTGACGTTGGCGGTGATCCACGGCGCGACCGATAACACAACCGTCAGCGTGAGGGCGGTATGTTGCAGTGAAGTGAACGGCAGCGTGGGCGTTAGGTGACTGACCAGCCAAGTGAGCGCGCCGGTGGCGCCGAGCGATGGCGCAGCCAGCAAGGCCGGCCCGCTGCTGTCGTTGGTGCTCAGGGTGTAGGTGAGCAGGCTCGTGCCATAGGGGATCACGTCGGTGATCAGCAGGTCGTAGCCGGGCAGCACGCCCTGGTTGGAGACGGTCAGTGTGTAGGTGATCGCATCGCCGGCGCCGACGAAACATCCGGCGCGGTTCAGCCGCGTCACCAGCGCGTCGTCAAAAGCGCACTGACGCGCCGAACAGTTGTTGCTGTAGAACCCCACCGATCCCGGCGCGCGCGGCGTGGGATCAACGACGTTGATCAGCAGTTGACCGCCCACATAGCCGCGGATGCGCAGACCGCCGGGCGTCTCTTCCACTTGCGCCTCCAGGTGATACCACCGGCGCACGGTCGGCGTAAAGGTTGCGGTGGCCAGGTTGGCGGTCGTGGTCCCGCTGATCTCCTGGAGCTGGAGGTTAGTGCCGCCATCGCTTAGGCGCAGGCGCAACCGGTAATGGCCGCTCGCGGTGTGGTAGAAGACCAGCCCCACGCTGGCGGTGCCATCGGTGGTCGAGACGATCGCGCTGTAGCTGTACTCGGCAGCCGTGAACCCGCTGCGCACGAGGATCGCGTCTGTTGCGCTGCCGCCCGTGCGCACCACAACGCCGGCCTCGTTGGACCACGTGCCGGCCACATTCGACCAGCCGGTGGGCGGCGTGGCGTTGGGGCGGTTGAAGTCGTCCTCCAGCAACGTGCTGCTGCAACCGTAGGGCGTAAGGTAGCGCTTGCCCAGATGGAGCAGCGGCTCCACCGTGCGCGCCTGGGCCGTGTCGGTCAGCGCCCGAAATTGTCCATCGTCCACGAAGGTGAGCAACAACGTGTTGGTGAGCACGGCCCCTTGGTTGGCCTGGGGGATGTCCTGGATCACAGCAGTCACCACGCCGTTGAATTGCATGGCGCCGGTCAGCGTGCCCAGATTCCAGGCGATGTTGCCGCTGGCATAAGGCGCCGGCGCGACGGTCGGCGCGACGTTGAAGGTGGCGGTTGGCCCGCCCTGGCTGCCATCCACATCCACGGTGTAGGCCAGCGTGGCCGCCACATAGCCCAGCCCAACGGGCAACGTGTCGGTCAGGCGCACCTGGTCAAAGATGTTGTCCACATCGTTGGTGGCGCCGGTGAATGTGAATACCACGAGGCTGCCGATGGTGCCGGTTTGCACGGCCGGCCCTTTGTCGAACGCATCGTTCAACGTCACGTAGGCGACGGTCGTGCCTTGGGCGGCGAGGCAGCCGCCGTCGCATTGCGCTGTGGCGGTGACCACATTGCGGTTCACGCCGGTGTCGGTCACCACCGCGGTGACGACGGCGCTGAAGGTCGCGCCCGGCGGGAGCGTGGCCAGCGTCCAGGTGAGCGTGTTGCCGGAGACCGCCGCGCCGTTGGTGGCGGTGATGTTGGTGAAAGCGCTGCCGGCTACGTCGGTGATCACCACGTTGGACGCCGCCCCGCTGCCGGTGTTGGTCACGCGCACCGTCCAGGTGACGGTCTGGCCGGTGGCGGCGAACTGGACGTTCGGCGATTTGCTCACTGCAAGCGCCGGGGCCTGGGCGGTCAGAGCGACGGCGGCCGTGGCGGTGTATGGGCCGCTGTCCGGGCAATCGGGCGCATCGTCGTCGTAAAGCAGCGTCGCCGTGAACGGCCCGCCGGCCAATGCGCATGTGCCATTGCTGTTGGCATTGCGGACGCGCAGCGTGATGGTGGTGAAGCCGCTGGGCAGCACGCCCCAGGTGTAAACCACGCTGCCGCCCAGGTCGAGCGTGCCCGAAGGCAGGGTGCTGGCAAGCAGCGTGTCGCTAAACACGTAGCCGCCGGGGAGCGCGTTGGTCAGCACAACGTTGTAAGCCGGCGGGCCGTCGTTGCGCAGCGTGAGCGTGATCGCGCCGCCGCACACGTTCAGCGCGTTCGGCGCGATTTCGGCAGCGATGCCCGGCGCGTCGAAGACCGGGCGGGTGCGGATGCGCACCTGCTGGGCCGGCGAGTACAAGCGACACCCATCCGGGCATCCCCAACTCACTGCGGCGGTGTTGAAGGTGTCGGTGAGGGTGCAACCGTTGGGCTGGCTCACCACGGCCGTCACGGTGAACACGGCGCTGCTGCCGGGGTTGAGCAGCGGCAGCGACCAGGTGATCGTCCCGCCCAGCGGGCCGGGCACCGGGCCGCTGTAGCCCGGCGTGGCGCTGACGAACACCAGGTTGCTGGGCAGGGCGTCGCTGATCACCAACAGTTGGGCCGGCGCAGCGCCGCCGGCGTTCGATACAGTGACGGTGAAGACCACCACATCGCCCGGCTCGCCGTAAAGGTACACGTCCGAGGGCGACGTGCGGCTGAGGTTTTGCCCCACCTTGCTCAGCGAAAGCTCGGCTTGGCGCGCCACCAGTAAGAAGCTGGAGCTATCGGTGAGATAGGGATTGCCACACACATCGCGATAGCCGGTTTGTATGCGCAGTTGGCCGCCCTGAAAGCCACAACTGGCGCGCACCACAAAGCGCACGTACACCGTCTCGCCGGGCCGCACCCGCGCCAGCCAGGCGTCCAGCGGCGCGCCGCTGCTCGGCCCCCAACTGAGCGTTGAGCCGCTGATCGTAGGCCCCGGGCCGGGCTGCCAACTCAGCGTGTCGGTGCTCACTTCAGTTGTGCCGGCCACGTAGAACAAGCCGGCCGGCAGCGTCTCGGTCAGCGTGGCGGAGTACACGCTCAGCAGGCCGGCGTTGCGCACAGTCACGGTGACCGTGCGGGTGTAGCAGGTGTCCAGCGGCGAGAACGTCTGATTGGTGTTCAGCAACACCGTGGGCGGCAGCTCGACCACCGACGTGACCGGCCCGCCCCCCAAACAGACCTGACCCAGGCAACCCTGCGCGCCGGAGAAGCGGTTGGTCAGGTCGGCGCACCCGATGATCTCGGCCACGTATTTGATGGTGAGCGCCTCCTGGGGTTGGATCACCGGCACTTGCCAAGTGACCAGATTCGTGGAGGTGATAAGGGTGATGCCGGCCACCGACCCCAACGACGAGGTGATGGTGGCGGTGAGGAAGCGCAGCCCGCTGCCCAGGGCGTCGGTGAGCACCACGCTATGGGCCGGGCCGGCGCCGGTGTTCTTGGCGATCAACGTCCAGGTGACAACGTCGCCGGTGGCGTAGATGCGCTCTGGGAATTTGGTGAGCAAGGGCAAGGGCGCCAGGCGCAGTGGGGCAGCCAACGTCCCGCCGGCGGCGCAGCGCTCATAGTAGGTGTCGTTGTTGCTGCACAGGCTCTCATAGTGGATCGTCCCCTGCAACGGCGCCGGCGGGCCGCCGCAGTTCAATTGCACGCGCAGTTGCACCGTCGCCGTGGTGGCTGCGGTGAACGTATCGGAGTAAAACCAGCGGTAACCCGCGCTGTCCGTCTGGGTGAAGACCGGCGTTGCGCCGCCGAAGCCAAGCACATCCAGCACGGCATAGGTGCTGGTGGGCACCACGATCACCGCGTCGTATGCGCCCACGCTCGATGTGCGTTGCGCGGTGAGCGTGACGGTATACACGCCGCACGCCGCCACGTTGGGCGGCAGCCCGCTGACGCTCAGGGTCATCTGCGGGGCGAGCGTCTCCACGAACACGCCCTCGGCGATCACATCCCCGCCGCTGCACACGCTGTTGCCGCTGACGCCCAGGTTGAGGTACGACCAGTCGTACCATGTAGTGTTGTTGCACGAGTTCGTCTCGCCGGCGGCGGTAGTGTAGGTGATCACCAGCGTGGCGCCGGCCACGTTTGGATTGCACGGCGGGGTGATGTTGGTGATCACCAACTGCCCGCCGATGATCGCTTGGGAGAATGTCGCCGTGCACGAGATCGGCCCGTTGCCCACCCACACCTGCGCCGAGCCGGTCACGTAGCTTTGGTTGGTCAGCGCCTCGGTAAAGATCAGGCTGCTCCACGTCGGCGTGACGGTGAAGCTCGGCGCAAAGGTGTAAATGTTCGTGTAAGTGAACGCCGGCGTGCTGCACACGGCCGCCGGCGCCGAGACCAGCTTTTGGCTCTGCACGCCGTCATCGCATTGCAAGTAGGTCACGCTCTGGGCGGTGGTGGTTTGTTGGCAGGCGCGACAGTCCTGCAGGGTGGCCGTCACCACGTTGGTCAGCGCCTGGCCGCATAAGGCGCACGTGCCGGCGGTGTTGCTCACCACAAAAACCGGGGTGAGCGTGGCGCTGCCGGTCACAGCCCAGGTGATGTAGGTGACGCCGCCCAGCGTGAAGCTGACGCCGCCGCCGGTGCTCACGACGGCAAAGCCGGCGGGCACCTGATCGGTGACGATCACCGTGCCGGAGATGCCGCCGGCGTTGACGGTGATCGGGGTGGTGATGAGCTGGCCGCGATAGACCTCGCCCGGCGCGCTCTTGCTCAGGCTGAGCTGGCCGGGCGTGTTGGTCAACTGCCACGCCCCGGCCTGCGGCGCTTCGGTGTAGAAGAAGTTGCAGGCGTCGCGATAGGCGACGTCAAAATCAAAGCTGCCGCTGAGCGGCGCGGCGCATACGTTGGCCGGCGTGGTGAGCGTGAAGACCAGGTTGAAAGTCTGGCCGGGCGGGATGGGCGGCAACTGGAAGGCGCCGGCCGTGTAGGTGGCCGGCGCGCTCACCGCCACGCTGAATGGGCTGAGGTTGACCGGCAGCGTCACCGAGTAGGCCGTGCCATCGCCGGTGTTGGTGATCGGAATCGTGAAGACGGTGCTGCCGCCACAATAGTTGACGTTGAACGGCGGCAGGGCGTAGTCTAGGTCGGGGAAGCGTGGTTGGAGGTCAATCGAGGCCTTGGCCGTTTGCGGCGCCAGGCACGCCCCGCCATTGCACCCCCACGTGGCGACCACGCTGTTCTCCAGCCCGCTGCACGCCATCACCTGCGCTGCTACGGTGAACGAAACGCTCTGGCCAACTGGGATGGAGACAAACGTGGCCGAGGTGATGCCGCTCACGAGTTGCAAGCCCGGGCCAAGCGTGTCGGTGACGCGCACGTTGTACACCGTGCCGTAGCCGGTGCTGTCCACAAACACCGTCCAGGTCACCACGTCGCCGATGGCGGCCGGGGCCACCGCCGGCTCTTTGCGCACGGTGATCGCGCCGGGGTTCACCACATACTCGGCCAGCTTGACGATGGGCGGATGCGCATCTTGCGTCAGCGTCACCACCACTTGGCCGGAGACTGCCCCGCACGTGCTGGTGAAGACTGCCTGTTGCGTGATCACGGCGTTGGGCGCCACCGTGCCCACGTTAAACGTGGCGAGGTTAGCGTTGAAGCCGCCCGGCAGCGCGGCTGTGATCGCCACGCCGGTGGTCGTCACGGCATTGTTGGCCGCCACGATGGTCACCGTGAGCGGATCGCACAGGTTGATCGTCTGTGGGGTGAGGGTGACGGTGACCTGATTGGCATAGATGGTCTGGCTGCCGAACGACGGGCCGTTGGCTTGCGTGGGTGGGCCTTGAGGGGAGAATGCGCCGGCCGGCGTCAAGGGGGGAAACCAATCCGGCAGCGCAGAGGGCGCGGGTGATGAACCTGAGTCGGTCGGCAGCGCAAACCAATCCGGCAATACGTCCGCCTCATCGGCGGCGTCCGGTGGGGCAAACCAGGCCGGCAAGGCTTGAAATGTGTCGGACGATAGCGCCGGCGCGACGGTATTTTCTAGCGCTGCAAAAGCGGTCTGGCGAGGCATCAGGGGCTGTGTGGTTACTATACCCAGGATGGATGTCATGAACAGTCGCCATAGAATCCCGATTCGTTTATGTGTCCACTGCATTCAGTGACCGACCTCCACAGTAAAACCGCTTGAGTTGCAATTGCTAATCGTCGCACAAAGAGGGTCATCACTCAACCTCTCAGTGTGACTAGCACAAATCGAATCTTAATGGATGCTGAGTTTACCGGCTGTGAAGAACCTGTCAAATCACCCGACAGTCCTGGGCGCCCGGCGACACACGCAAAACGCTATTTGCGCACAAATGGGGGGCTGGAAACTCAGTCGCCTCACGCACCGGCAGATGTGCTACATCTCGGATGCGCATATGTGCGAGGATTGCTGAAAGTGTGCTCACGTGCTGGGGCGCGGCAGTTGGAAATCGCGCGCTATTTATCATGCGACGTTCAGCCAATATACCAATGCGCCTTATCCTGAGCCGAGACAATCGCTCCGACTTGGCGCTGCGCGCGCCTTTGTTCTGAACTAAACACGACTGGCTCTTTTATTTCGAGTGCGCTATGACATCAAAAAAGGCAATTATCATTGGTTCCGGCATTGGTGGGCTGGCGCTGGGTATCCGTCTGCAAAGCCTGGGTTTTGAGACTACCATTGTGGAAAAGCTAGATGGCCCTGGCGGACGCGCCTATGTCCGCCAAGTGGACGGCTTCACATTTGATATGGGGCCAACCGTCATCACCGTGCCCCACTTCATTGAGGAATTGTTCGCACTGGAGCGCGGGCAGCCTCATCTGGGCGACCCTGATTTTCCAGAGCACGTCTTGCACGAGCCGCGCGTAACAGAGGGGCTTAGCGGTGGGTCACATACCTCGCGCTACGTGAAGATCATGCCGATTCTGCCGTTCTATCGCATTTACTTCGACGATGGCACATTCTTCGACTACGATGGAGACCCGGTGCGCACCCGGCAACAAATCCAGGCTATCGAGCCGGATGATCTGGCCGGCTATGAACGCTTCCACGCCGATGCCAAAGCGATCTTCGAGCGCGGCTTTCTCGAGCTGGGCTATCGTTACTTCGGCAATTTGCCGTCTTTGTTGGCGGTTGTGCCTGATCTGCTGCGGCTAGACGCCGTGCGCACGCTGTTTTCGTTCACCAGCCGCTACTTCAAGAGCGACAAGCTGCGCCAGGTATTTAGCTTCGAGCCACTGCTAATCGGCGGCAATCCGCTGGCTGTGCCGGCCATCTATGCCATGATCCACTTTGTGGAAAAGACATGGGGCATCCATTTTGCGATGGGCGGCACCGGTGCATTGGTGCGCGGCTTTGTCCGAAAATTCCAGGAGCTGGGTGGCTGCATTCGCTATAACAGCCCGGTGCGACGCATTTTGATCAGCGACCCGCGCGGGGGCGTGCCATCGCGCTATGGCCGCAAAGTGGCGCGCGGCGTCGAGTTGGACAACGGTGAGCGCTTGTACGCTGATGTTGTTGTCTCGAATGGCGACTATGCCAGCACGTACATGAACCTGGTCGAGCCGCGATATCGCCTCTTCAACACCGACCAGCGCATTCGGCGCATGCATCAGTCGATGTCGCTGCTGGTGATCTACTTTGGATTCAAGGCAGAAGGCCTGTCGCTCGATTTGCGCCATCACAACATCATCCTCGGCCCGCGCTATGAAGAGTTGTTGAAAGACATTTTCGACCGCAAGATACTGGCCGGTGACTTCTCACAGTATCTCCACCTGCCGACCCTCACTGACCCGAGTCTGGCCCCGCCCGGCCATCACGCAGCCTATACATTGGTACCCGTGCCCAACAAGGCCGGCGCCGGCGCGGGCATTAACTGGAATCGTGAAGGCCCGCGCGTGACGGACAGCGTGTTGCGTTTTCTTGATGAGCGCGGCTACATTCCCGGCCTGTGCAATCGCATTGTGCACAAAAGCTTTATCACGCCAGATTATTTCGAGGGCGTTCTGAACAGCTTTGTGGGTAATGCATTTGGCCCTGAACCGCGCCTGACACAAACAGCCAGTTTCCGCCCACACAACCGCAGCGAAGACATTGAGCGTTTATATCTGGTGGGAGCCAGTACCCAGCCTGGCGGCGGCACGCCCAGCGTGATGATGAGCGCCAAGATGACGGCGCGCCTGATCGCCCAGGATTTCAAACTGTAGCAAGACTACATCGACCATACCTGCCCCATCTGCCTGCCCTACGTGGCTGTCGGCATTCCGAACACTGGCCGGCTTTGTAGTCGCTCACTGTCTCACTTCGGAGTCTGTTATCCTCCCAGGCGTTGTAATCTGTGTTCGTGATGTGTGATTTGCCATGGTGGAGGTACAAGCATGGCCAGGTATGTTCGTCTGCTTGCGCTGATGGCGTTGGCGGCGCAGGCAGTCCTCGCGCCGATACTCGCACATCCGGCGCAAGCCCAATCCCAATCTGCTCTGCCCCGCACGGTTACCATCCCCGGCACCATCCAGAGTAAGCTGGGCTGTCCAGGCGACTGGCAGCCTTCGTGCTCCAAGACTTTTCTCACTCTCGATCCCCTCTCTGGACTGTGGATTGGCGAGTTTGAAATCCCGGCCGGCACTTACGAATACAAAGTGGCCCTGAACGGCTCGTGGGATGAGAACTATGGCGGCAAGGCTGACCGCAACGGCCCTAACGTGCCGCTCATTCTGCGCGAAACCACGCGCGTGCGCTTCTACTACGATCACAAAACCCATCTTGTGATCAACAGCGTCGACGGACTGTTGCCAGTGCTGGTGGGCGACTTTCAAGACGAGCTGGGCTGCCCGCGCGACAACGATCCCGATTGCCGGATCGGCTTTATGCTGGACCCTGAATTCGACGGGACGTATGGCTTTCTGACACGTAAACTGCCGGCAGGCCGCTACACGGCGCGCGTAGTGGTCGATGGGCGCCCAGATCAACTGTATGGCGACGCGCAAGGCAAGCCGGTGACCTTCGCTGTGCGCGCCGAGGGCGAAGAAGTTTTCTTTGGATTTGATGCCGGCTCCCAGGTTGTGAGCGTGAGCACCGAGGGCGCGCCCAAAGGAAATATCAACCGCCAACGTGCGCATTGGGTCAGCCGCGGCCTGGTGCTGTGGGATGTGCCCGCTGTGCCCGGCGCCGTGTATCTTTTGCGTGCCAGCCCCACCGCCGCGCTGCGCCTGACGCCGCGCGGCGTCACCGGCGCGACCCGCACCATCACACTCACCCGCACGGCCAATCCAGATCGTGCCGTGCTCGAGCGTTTCCCGCACTTGATCGGCCTGACGGCTCTGCAAATTGCGCCGGCCGATATGTTGTGGGTGAGCGAAATGTTGCGCGGGCAGGTTGCGATTGAGGCGCGCGATGGCAGTGGGCGCATGATAGACAGCGCCGGCTTGCAAATCCCCGGCGTGCTAGACGACCTGTACGCCCAACAGGCCCGCACAATCGCCCTCGGCCCCACCTTCAAAGATGGCCGGCCCACGTTAGCCGTGTGGGCGCCCACGGCGCGCAGCGTCAAGCTGCATTTGTTCGATGACGCCACACAACGCGCAGGGCAAATCTTCCCCATGACACTCGACCCGCGCAGCGGCGTCTGGTCGATCACCGGCGAACCAGCGTGGAAAAACCGCTTCTACTTGTATGAGGTAGAGGTGTTTGCCCCCTCCAGCGGTCGCATCGAGAAAAACCTGGTCACCGACCCTTACTCCGTCAGCCTAGCAGCCAATAGCCGGCGCAGCCAGATCGTAGACCTGAACGATCCGGCGCTTCAACCAGCGGGCTGGAGCAATATCAAGAAGCCGCCGCTTGAAGCCCCCGAAGATGCTGTGATCTACGAGCTGCACGTGCGTGATTTCAGCGCGCGCGACGCAAGCGTGCCAGAGCGATTGCGCGGCACGTTCGCCGCTTTCACTGTTGCCAATAGCAATGGCCTGCGTCATCTGCGCGCGCTGGCGCAGGCCGGCCTCACCCACATTCACTTGCTGCCAGTCTCTGACTGTGCAACGATTAACGAGAATAAAGCTGAATGGAAACAGCCCGACGTCGGCGCCTTGCGCGCCTGGCCGCCCGAATCCGATCAACAACAAGCTGCTATTACGGCTATTGCTGATGCGGATCCCTTCAACTGGTGCTACGACCCATTTCACTACAACGTTCCAGAGGGCAGCTATTCGACTGATCCCAACGGCGCGCGACGCATTCTGGAGTTCCGTCAGATGGTGCAGGCGCTCAACCAGGCCGGCTTGCGTGTGGTGATGGATGTGGTCTATAACCACACCAGCCAATCTGGCCAGAGTGAAAAGTCGGTGCTGGACAAGGTCGTGCCTGGCTACTACCACCGCCTGAATAGCGATGGCGCGGTTGAGCGCAGCACGTGTTGCGAGAACACCGCCACCGAGCACGCCATGATGGAAAAGCTGATGCTCGATTCCGTGCGCCTGTGGGCCACAGCTTACAAAGTCGATGGCTTCCGCTTTGACTTGATGGGCCATCATATGTTGCGCAACATGCAGGCCGTGCGCGACATGCTGGGCGCGCTGACGCCGGCCCGCGATGGCGTGGACGGTCGCACCCTCTTGATATACGGCGAAGGATGGGATTTCGGCGAAGTAGCCAACAACCGTCGCGGCGTTAACGCCACCCAACTCAACCTGGCCGGCTCTGGCATTGGCTCCTTCAACGATCGCCTGCGCGACGCAGCGCGTGGCGGCAACCCGTTCGACGATCGCCGCTTGCAAGGGTTTATCACCGGCCTGGGCACTGCGCCCAACGGGGCGCCGGGCCAGGGCAGCCTCCAATCGCAGCGCAGCAAGTTGATCAGCCAGGCGCGCTGGATTCGCCTGGGGCTGGCCGGCAACCTGCGCGATTATGAGTTAGTCGAGGGCGCGCGCAAAACGCGCGGCGACGCTGTGCTTTATAACGGCAAGCCGGCCGGCTACGCTGCCGATCCTCAGGAGACAGTAAATTACGTCTCGGCTCATGACAACGAGACCCTGTTTGACAAAATTCAGTGGGCCGCCCCCCTCAGCGCCACAATGAGCGACCGCGTGCGTATGAACCTGTTGGGCCTCAGCCTGGTGATGCTCGGGCAGGGCATCCCGTTCTTTCACGCCGGCGACGACCTGTTGCGCTCCAAGTCGCTCGACCGCGACAGCTACAACTCTGGCGACTGGTTCAACGCCATTGACTGGACCTATCAGACCAACAACTGGGGTATCGGGTTGCCGCCAGCCGGCCCCAACCGCGAACGCTGGGGGTTGATGCGCCCATTGCTGGCCAATCCTGATTTGCGCCCAACGCCGGCCGACGTTGCGTTTACGCGCGATGCCTTCCGCGACCTCTTGCGCATTCGGCGCAGCTCGCCATTGTTCCGCCTGCGCACTGCCGACCAGATCAAACAACGCGTGCGCTTTTACAACACCGATCTTGACCAGACCCCCGGCCTGATCGTGATGGAAATTTCCGATCGCGATCAGCCGGATCTGCTCGATGCGCAGTTTGCGCAAATTGTCGTGCTGTTCAATGCTGCGCCACAGCCGGCCACCTTCAGCCTGGCCTCGTTGCGCGGCGTCCCGCTGGCATTACATCCGGTTCAGTTGCGCGGCGCGGATGATGTGGCCAAGCAGACACGCTTCGACCCAGCCCAGGGCAGCTTCAGTGTGCCGGCTTATACGACGGCAGTTTTTGTGCTCAGACGTGTTTCCTGACAAGGTGTGACTGCGGCTCCCTGCCCAATGCGCTGGTCGGCTTGCTGAACGCAATAAATCGAGATGTTCGCTGACAAGCTGTCTCCGGGGGGCGTCGTCTGTCGCGCGCTGTGATCGCACTTTTTATTTTGGTCGGCGGCCTATCTGGCCCATCCCCCCTCACGAGTGCACCCGGCTGATCTGACATCGGCCATTCGAGACAGCGCGCGGTTGCCAGGCGCTGTGCAAATGCCCGATTGCCCCATTTCGGAAATATGCGTGTCCAGACAGCTTCGGCTGAATTAGAATTGCCGCAGGCTGCGCTGCCGGCGAATGAAGACGCGCGACCCGCTGCAGTAATTCTGGCCACTGGGAGTGAAGGATGAAATCTGAAAGCCTGAGACGCGGATGGGCGCGTCTCATTGTGTTGTTGGTTGTATTGACGGGCAGCGTTCGCGCCGCCTTGCCTATCCACAGCGCGCCACTCTGGAGCGGAAACGGCCACTTCGTCACCGAGTCCATCGGCTACACCGACGGCAACCATCCCCGCGCTTACACCGCGCCGCCGAACTTTCGCCAAGCCTCCACCAGCCTGAGCGCGGCGCAGTCCACCATCACCGCAAATGACGCGGCGGATATCTACATCAACTTTAACTACGACACCACCGGCAAGACGATCTACATCGTGTACACCACCGACGGCAGCGCGCCGAACAAGACCAACGGCAGCGTGATCACGGCCAGCTTCTCGAAGTACCACGATCCCAACCGCACCTGGGTGGGCACCATCCCGGCCCAGATCACCGGCACGGTGGTGAACTACGTGATCTACGCCAGCGATGGCACGCTGGCCGCTGCCTGGGGTCGCATCTCCGGCACACCCTCCGACCGCGCCATCAGCCAATACCAGACAACCTGGAGCGAGGCCGACAACGCCTACTTCAGCTACACCGTGCAGCCATCCGGCGGCGGGGGCGGGTTCTCTTGGTCGGGCAAGCGCGCCATCTGGCTGGAGCCGGGCGTCATCGCCTGGAACGGCGCAGCCGGCGCGAGCTACCGCCTGTATTACGAGCCGAATGCCGGCCTGACAAGCAGCTCGCCCTATCTCACGCTGACCCTGTCGGGCACGATCAACGGCGCGCACTATCCGAAGAACCCCAACACGCATGCCCTGCTCCGGCTCACGCTGAGCGCCGGCGATCTGGTCAGCGTGCCGACCTTGCTCAAGGGCCAGGTGGTCGTCGCTGCGTTGAACAGCAGCAATCAGGTCATTGACGCCACGCAGCCACAAATCCAGGGCGTGCTCGATGCGCTCTACGCCTCGGCTGCCGCCACTCAAACGTTGGGGGTGAGCTACAGCGGCGGCGCGCCCACGGTGCGCGTGTGGGCGCCGACGGCGCAGCACGTCGCCTTGCGGCGCTACGCCGACGCCATCACCACCACCTACGCCGTCCACAGCCTGACGCTCGATACATCCAGCGGCGTGTGGAGCGTCACCGGCGACGCAAGCTGGGATCGCCAGTTCTACCTGTTCGAGGTTACGGTGTACGCGCCGGAGCTGAACGCCATCACCACCACGCTGGCCGGCGACCCCTACGCCGTTTCGCTCTCGGCAGACACCGCCGCGCCGGATGACCCGCGCGCGCAGTTCGTCAACCTGGACGACGCCGATCTGAAGCCGGCCGGTTGGGATGCCCACGCCCGCCCCGCGCTCCCTGCGCCGGAGGATGTCAGCATCTACGAGCTGCACGTGCGCGACTTCAGCATCGGCGACACCACCGTGCTCACCCCCGACCATCGCGGCACTTACCTGGCCTTCACCTACGATGGCGCGCTGCGCCCGCTCTCCAACGGGATGAACCATCTGAAGCAGTTGCGCCAGGCCGGCCTGACCCATGTGCAGCTCTTGCCGGCGTTCGACTTCGCCAGCGTGCCTGAAGATAACGTGCCGCGCGCGCCCACGCCCAACCCCACCGGCTATCCGCCCGATAGCACTCAGCCCCAGCTCATCATCAGCGCCACGCGCCACACCGACGGCTTCAACTGGGGCTATGACCCGCTGCACTTCGGCGCGCCGGATGGAAGCTACGCCACCGACCCGCATGGCGTCGCCCGCGTGCGCGAGTTCCGCGAGATGGTGAAGGCGTTGCACGACAACGGCCTGCGCGTCACCATGGATGTGGTGTACAACCACACCGCCGCCTTTGGCCTACAAGACCAGAGCGTGTTGGATCGCATCACGCCGGGCTATTACCACCGCATGAATCTCAACGGCGCGGTGCAGACCTCCTCTTGCTGCGCCGACACCGCCAGCGAATACGCCATGATGGAGAAGCTGATGCGCGACACGCTGCGGCGCTGGGTGCAGCAATACAAGGTGGATGGCTTCCGCTTCGACTTGATGAACCTGCACACCGTCTCGAACATGCTGGCCATCAAGAACGAGTTGCTCGGCATCGAGCCGACGCTCTATCTCTACGGCGAGGGATGGGACTTCGGCAGCGCCAAGGACAAAGGGCTGAACCACGCCAAGATGGGCGCCATGGCCGGCACGGGCATCGGCGTCTTCAACGACCGGCTGCGCGATGCCGCTCACGGCGGCTACAACACCGACCCGCTGCAAGTGCGCCGGCAGGGCTTCGTCAACGGCCTGAGCTATGACTGGAACGGCTATTGCTACGCCAACCGCGCGCAGAGCGACCTGTGGTACGAGACCGGCCGCATCCGCGCCGGCCTGCGCGGCAGCCTGGGCGATTTCGCCGCCGATCCACAGGAGGCCGTGAACTACGTGGAGAAGCACGACAACGAGACACTGTTCGACCTGAACGTCTTCCGCTTGCCCAACGGCGTCGGCGACCCCGGCGCGTGCGGTGGGGGCAGCTACACCGTGCCCACCACGTCTCTGACCGACCGCGTGCGCGCGCAGAACGTCGCGGCCGGCCTGGCGGCGCTGGCGCAGGGCGTGCCCTTTTTCCACCTCGGCCAGGACATCCTGCGCAGCAAGTCTCTGGACCGCAACAGCTACGACAGCGGCGACTGGTTCAACCGCGTGGACTGGACCTACGCCGACAACAACTTCGCCAAAGGGCTGCCGCCGGCATGGGATAACCAGACGCGCTGGAGCGTGATGCAGCCGCTGCTGAACAATGCCGCACTCAAGCCCGGCTCCGCCGAGATTCAGCGCGCCGCCGCGCACCTGCGCGAGATGCTGCGCGTGCGCTATAGCAGCCCGCTCTTCCGCTTGCAAACGGCCGGCGAGGTGACCGCCCGCGTGCAGTTTACCAACACCGAGAACAGCCGCGATGGCCTGATCGTGATGACCTTGAGTGATGTGGTCTCGCCCGACCTGGATGCCAACTGGGAGTACATCGTCGTCCTGTTCAACGCGCACAAGATCACGCAGACCTACGCGCTGCCCTGGCTGATCGGCAACACCGGCGTGCAACTGCACCCCACCCTGACCGACAACACAGACGATGACCCGCTGATCGGACTGGCGCAGTTCGACAGCGCCACCGGCGTGTTCACCGTGCCGGCCCGCACTACAGCGGTGTTCGTCACGCCGCAGGCGCCCAGCGGTGGGCCGCCCCTGCCGCCCAGCACAATTGACTGGGTGGGCAAGTTGTGGCCGCGCGGCGGCGTCGCCAACCTCGTCAACCAGGGCAACTTCGCGCCGGCCGGGTTCGACGTGTACGTGCAGGTCTATGAACCCGGCGTCACCGACTCCCCTGGGCAGGGAGCGGGCATCAGTTGCTTTCTGCACTGGGGGCGCTACGGCGACCCCTGGCAGGACGTGCCGATGAGCTACAACCCCACGCCGGGCGTGGATGTGCCGCCCACCCACGACGAATACAAAGTCACCCTCCCCAAAGCCACGCTGGAGGCGCTGCCGCCCGGCACGTATGGTTTCACGGCGTATTGCCAGAAAGCCGGCGAGGACAAGAAGTGGAAAGAAGACACCTACAACATCAACGGCAACCCTGCCGACGACGACCAGGGCGATGGGTTGATCACCGTCGTGCCATCCGGCGACCCGAAGCCGGCCCCGCCCGGCGGCGTGTTCGTGCACCTGTTCGAGTGGCGCTGGGCGGACATCGAGAAGGAATGCCACTTCCTGGCCCAGAAGGGCTACAACGGCGTGCAAGTCTCGCCGCCGCAGGAGCACGTGGTGCCCACGGCCAACATGTTCGGCAATCCGGCCAACGCCTACCCATGGTGGGTGCGCTATCAGCCGGTGAGCTACACCTTGCAAAGCAGCCGCAGCGGCACGCTGGCCGAATTCCAGAGCATGGTGAACACCTGCAACAGCCTGGGCGTGGATGTCATCGTGGATGCGGTGATTAACCACATGACCGGCCTGCACCCCGACACCATTACCAACACCGGCACGGCCGGCACGAGCTATTCCCACTACACCTATCCCGGCCTGTTCGGCCCGTCGGATTTCAACTACTGCGGCACCAATCCGGGCGCCACCAACGGCGATGCCCACGACATTGTGGATTACACCGACCGCCGCCAGGTGCAGACCTGCGAGCTGTTGAACCTGGCCGACTTGAAGACCGGCGATGCCGGTGTGCGGTCGCGCATCACGAACTATCTACAGGCGCTGGTGAACATGGGCGTCAAAGGGTTCCGCGTGGACGCGGCCAAGCACACGCCGGCGCACGAGCTGGGCGCCATCTTGGCCGGCGTCACCGGCACGTTCTACGTCTTCAACGAAGTGATTGACGCAAACCCCAGCGAGCGCGTGCGCAGCCTGGAATACTCGCCCTACGGCGACGTGACCGAGTTTTACTACTCCATCCGCATCGGCGAAGCCTTCAACAACTGCTCTGGCGGCGCGCTGAGCCAGTTGCAAAGCATCCCGCTCGGCCACTGGCTGCCCGGCCGTTTTGCCGTGGTGTTCACCGACAACCACGACAATCAGCGCGGCCATGGCGCCGGCGGCGGCTGCATCGTGGATCATCGCGACGGCGCGGCGCATGTGCTGGCCAACGTCTTCGCCCTGGCGCATCCCTACGGCGACTACGTCTCGGTGATGTCCAGCTACTACTGGAACAACGACCCGAACAGCAGCGCCGGCGACAGCAAGGGGCCGCCCAGCGCCGATCCACCCTACACCGCCGGCAGCGGCCCGAACACGCGCCCGGTGTACAGCGTCACACAGACCATCGGCGACTGGCCGGCCAACTGCTCGGCCACGTATGAGGATGGCAAATGGGTGTGCGAACATCGCCGGCCCTCCACTGCCGGCATGGTGGGCTTCCGCGCGGCCACGCACGGCGAGCCGGTGAGCGGCTGGGTCAACGTCTCGCCCAACCACATTGCGTTTGGGCGAGGGGGCAAGGGCTACGTGGCGATCAACCGCACCAACACGGCCAACACGCGCACCTACACCACCACGTTGCCGGCCGGCTACTACTGCGACGTGACGCGCTACGCCTTCGTCAACGGCTGGTGCGTGGACTACTACACCGGCGCGCCGTTGCCGCTCAACCAGTGGATTGTGGTGCAGGCAGACGGCAGCATCCAAAACCAGACGCTCAACGCGATGGATGCCTTGGCCATTCACATCGCTGCCAGCCGGCACGAAGTGCTCTTGAATGCTGCGCCGGCCGCCGGCGGCAGCGTGAGCGGCGGCGGCACCTACACCTATGGGCAGATGGTGGCGATCACGGCGACGCCCAACGCCGGCTACGTCTTCCTGCACTGGCAGGATGCGCTGAGCAATGTGGTGAGCACCAGCTCAACGTATAGCTTCGTCGTCACCGGTGATCGCGCGTTGACCGCTGTGTTCAGCCCTACGCTTGCCCAGCTTGCGCTAAGTAAGGCGCAGACCCACACGTTGGGCGCCGGCGGCGCAGTGCGACTAGGCGGATGGGTGACTTACACCCTGGTGGTGACCAATTACGGGCCGGCGGCGGCCACCAACGTGGTGTTGACCGACGCTTTGCCGGCGGCGCTGAGCTTCGCCTCGGCCTCGGCGGGGTGCGCGCATGGCGGCGGCGTGGTGACGTGTGCTGTGGGCAACCTGTCGGTAGGCCACAGCGCAGGTGTGACGATCACCGCACAGGCCGGCGGCGCCCCGGGCAGCGCACTGCTCAACGTGGCGCAAGCGAGCGCGGACGAGCTGCCCACAGTCGTGGCCAGCAACGCGGTTGTGGCGCAGATCGAGCATCGCCTCTATTTGCCGATAGCGCGGCGGTGAACAGAAGCGCGCATCGCCGCGTGCGCCGTCCAGCCCACCATTTACCGGCCAACCGCCCCCTACCTCGCCGAGCACACTGTCACACTGCTGTATCGCCGAGGCACCCGCCACGGCGCGACCAGCGGATCAAAGGCCGGCGCGCGACGCCCGCCGACGCGCTGACGGGCAAACTGCTGCGCGCGCCGGATTCCCTCAATCCGCCCGGCTAAGTGGCTCCACTCGCCGCGCGTCACCCCCGCATAGACCACTGCAGCCACGTCGTAAAACGCGATGAGGGGCACATCGCGCAGGCGGGCGTTCTTCACCGTCAGCCACACTTTGTTGCGCCCTAACAAGCAGTTCTTGAACGCCGACCCCTCGCCGCTGGTGGCGCTCGTGTTGTGCAACACACGCGCCTGCGGCACATACAGGCAATGCCAGCCCGCACGCTGCGCCCGCCACGCCAGGTCTACGTCTTCGAGATAAGCAAAGAAGCGCTCGTCGAACAGGCCGACCTCGTCGAGCATGGCGCGGCGATACAAACACGCACCGCCCGATGCTCCGAACACCTCACGCGGCTGTTGCACTTCGGCTGAATCGGCCGGATAGCCGCGCAGGCGGTCCCAAGCAATGGCCGCGCGATCCACGGCGACGCCGGCGCTCTGCACGACCCCTGGCCGGTCAGCGAAGAGCATCAGGCTGGCGCAGGTGCCGACCCGCGATGATTGGACGCCCGCGACGAGCGCTTGAGGCTCCCGCATGGCGCGTATGAGCGCTTCGAGCCATTGCGGTTCGGGCTGCGTGTCGTCGTTGAGGAGCGCCACGAAGGGCGCGCTGCCGGCGCGGATGCCCTGATTACACGCCGCAGCGAAGCCCAAGTTGCTGGCGTTGCGGATGACGCGCACATCGGGCTGGGCGGCCAGCCATTCGGCGCTGCCATCGCTGCTCGCATTGTCCACGACGATGACTTCGAAGTCGCGGAACGTCTGCTCGCGCAGCGCAGCGATGCACATCGGCAACCACCGGCGCCCTCGCATGGTTGGAATAATGACCGAAACGAGCGGATCACCCATGCCTCAGTCGGTCAGTATACTGTCCGCGCCATGAAATCCGACCTGCCCCGCCTGATGCAAGCGCGCAATCTCGATGCGCTCGTCATCATCGGACCCGACGGCTTCGGCTCGGCCAATGCGCCGTTCACCTACTTTGTCGGCGACGCGCACGTGACCACCGGCGCAGTCATCGTGAAGCGACGTGGGGCAGACGCGACGGAGACCTACCTGGCGCACCACCCCATGGAGCGCGAAGAGGCCGCGAAGACCGGCCTGCAACTCATCAACAAAGCCAACTACCCGCTGCCGGAGATCATCCGACAGAAGAACGGCGACCGCCTCGCCGCCGAGGTCGAACTATGGCGGCGCATGTTCGCCGATCTCGGCGTCGGCGGGCGCGTGGCGTTTTACGGCGCCGACCACATCAACACCGCGTTCAACTTCCTCAGCGCGCTCATCCGCGAAGGCGTGTGCGAAGTGGTGACCGAACAGGAAAACGACCTAATCAGCGCGGCGCGCCTGACGAAGGACGCCGACGAGGTCGCGCGCATCCGCCACACCTGCCGGCTGACCGAAGCAGTCATCGGCGCGACGTGCGACTTCCTGCGCAGCCACCGCATCGCCGACGAGACGCTCATCAAAGCCGACGGCAGCCCACTGACCGTCGCAGACGTCAAACGCTTCATCCGGCGCGAGGCGGCAGGGCTGGGCCTGGACATCCAAGACTGCATTTTCGCCACCGGGCGCGACGCCGGCATTCCCCACAGCGCCGGCACGCCGAGTGATCCGATCCGGCTTGGCCGCACCATCGTGTTCGACATCTTCCCGCGCGGCCCCGGCGGCTACTACAGCGACATCACCCGCACCTGGTGCCTGGGCTACGCGCCCGACCACATCCGGCAAGCCTACGAGCTGGTGATGCAGGCCCACGACATGGCCGAAGCCGCCTTCAACACAACCGACCCGACCTACACCTTCAACGAAGCAGTATGCGAACTGTTCGAGGCGCACGGACACCCCACCATTCGCCAAAACTCCGCGACCACCTGCGGCTACATGCACAGCCTCGGCCACGGCTTCGGCCTCGCAGTCCACGAGCCGCCGCATATCAGCCTCAAAGGGCTGTGGCCGGACGAGACCTTCCAACCGGGCGCGATTGTGTGCAACGAGCCGGGCCTGTATTACCCGGACGACCCGCGCGGCGGTTGGGGCGTGCGCGTCGAAGACGACTACTGGTGCAACCCCGAGGGCCGCTTCGAGCGCCTCACCGAGTTCGACCGCGCCCTGGTCGTGCCGATGTAGCAGGGATGCGCCCTGCTACGGCAGCGTCACCAGCCAGAGGTTGCGGTCGCGCGCAGAGAGGAAGACGAGCTTCGAGCCGTCGCGCGCCACGTCCCAGTCGCCGTTAGCGATCTTGAATGGCGAGCCGGCATCGGCGGCGATCAAGCGCTCCGTCCGTCCGGTGGCCACATCAAGCTGCCACAGTTCGTCGCCGGGCGCGCCGGGCCGCAGTGGGACGTAGAGCAGACGGCCGGCGTCGCGCCAGCGGAACGCGCCAAAGAAATTCAGGCGCCGGGGGACGGGTGAAGGATGCGTCAGGTCGAGCAGATACATGCCGTTCTGCGACGCATCGCGCGCCTGGGCGACGAAGTAAGCCAGCATTCGCCCATCCGGCGAGATGGCCGCGCCTCGCAGCCACTCCACGGCGACCATGGGACGCATCTCGCCTGTGTCCACATCCAGTATGCCCAACATCGGGCTGAGATCGCTGCGATGCGCTCGCCCGCCGACCAGCAAGCGGCGCGAGTCCGGCAGCCAGCATCGCCCGCCGGGCAACGCCCCACCTGCTCCACACCCTAGACGCCTCAAGCAATTGTGGTATAGTTCCAAATACTCATCAAGTGAGTATTTGGACACCGATGCGACGCCCGCCCAAACGCTCCCCCTTCGCCGAGCCGGTTGTGCTGGGCCTGCTGGCCGAAGCGCCGGCGCACGGCTACGCGCTGTTCGCGCGCATTCGCGACGACCTCACCGGCGTGTGGCAGGTGGGCATGAACCGGCTGTACGCCGTGCTCGATGCGATGGAGCGCGACGGCCTGATCAAAGGTCGCGCGGAACAAGCCGGCAACCGGCCGGAGCGGCGCGTCTTCCATCTCACCGCCAGGGGGCGCCGCCGCTTCGAGGCCTGGCTACGCGCGCCGAGTCGCAGCATGCAAGACATGCGCGTGGAGTTCCCGCCCAAGCTGTACTTCGCCCTGCGCCGCGGCCCGCAAGGCATGGCCGAGCTGCTCCAAACGCAGCGCGCCGCCTGCCAAGGCGAGCTAGAACGCCTCGCTGCGCACCTGCGCGACACCCCGCCGAACGACAACTTCCACGCGCTGGTTTACGACTTCCGCATCCGGCAGGTGCGCGCCATCCTGGACTGGCTGGATGCGTGCGAGGCGAAATGCGTCGCGCCTACAGCGTCACATCTGACACCACCGGTGGAACTAAACCGACCGAGTAAGGAGAAGACAACATGAAGATGACAAGTCGAATCTCGACGACGTTAACTACGCTTTCTATCGCCGGGTTGCTCGCGGCGGCATGTGCTGCGCCGCCGGTTACCACCGCTCCAACCGTCGCTCCGCCGCCCGCACCGGCTGCCACGCCCACGGCGGAGGCGCCACAACCCACCGCATCGCCCACCGCCGCACCGACTGAAACGCCGGCAGCCGCCGACATGGCCATCACCCTGACCGACGCCCTGGGGCGCGAGGTCACGCTGCCCACCCCACCTCAGCGCATCGTCCTGACCGGCCGCGGCTTGTTCATGATCGCCGACGCGATCTACACCTTCCCCGAGGCCGGCCAGCGCATCGTCGGCATGGGCGAGACCGCGCAAGGCAGCGGCAACTTCATCAAGCTGATTGATCCTGGCTACGCGGACAAGGCGACACTAGAGCGCGACGCCGGCGCCGAGCAGGTCGCAGCGTTGCAGCCCGATCTGGTCATCGTCAAGAGCACGGCTGCCGAGACCACCGGCAAGCCCATCGAAGCGTTGGGCATCCCGGTGGTGTATATAGACTTCGAGACGCCGGCGCAGCACTACCGCGACCTGGTCATCTTGGGCAAAGTGTTCGGCAACGAGGCGCGCGCGCAAGAGGTGATCGCCTTCTATCAAACCCGCGTGGCGCAGGTCGAGCGGGCCGTAGCGAACGCCGCTCGGCCGCGCGTGTTGCTGTTGTACTACAATGAACGCGACGGCGCCGTGAGCTTCAACGTGCCGCCGCTCAGTTGGATTCAGACCGAGATGGTGCGACTCGCCGGCGGCGAGCCGGTGTGGTCCAGCGCCGAGCTTGGCCGGGGCTGGACGCAGGTGACGCTGGAGCAGATTGCCGCGTGGGACCCCGATCAGATCTTCGTCGTGTCCTACTTTAAGAACCCCTCGGAGGTGGTTGCCAACCTGAAAGCCGACGCCAACTGGCAGGCGCTGCGCGCTACCAAAGAAGGCCGGCTCTACGCCTTCCCGGCCGATCTCTATAGCTGGGATCAACCCGATACCCGCTGGATCTTGGGCCTGATGTGGTTGGCTGGGCGGATACACCCCGACCGCTTCTCCGGCCTCGACATCGAGGACGAAGCGCAAGCGTTCTACCAGGTGCTCTATGGCCTGGACGAGGCCTTCTTCGCGTCGAAGATCAAGCCCACCTTCAAAGGGGATTTGCCTTGAGCGAACTCACGCTACGCGCCGTCATCGCGCGCAATGCCCGCCGCCAGCGCCTGATCGGGCTGCTGGCGGCCGGGCTGGTTGCGCTGCTTGCGCTTTCCATCCTGCTGGGCCGCTATCCTGCGCCGGGGTTGATGCCTTGGTCGCGCCTGCAAGAGGATGAGCTGGCCGCGCGGCTCGTCTTAAATTTGCGCATTCCGCGCCTGCTGGCCGCGCTTTTGCTGGGGATGACGCTTTCGGCGGCCGGAATGGTCTTCCAGTTACTATTCAGCAACCCGCTGGTCGAGCCGGGCTTTCTGGCCGTCTCACCAGGGGCGGCATTTGGCGCAGCGTTCGCCATCGTCCTCCTCGGCGGCGGCGCTCTCATGACGCAAGCCAGCGCCGCCGCGTTCGCGCTGGCCGGTCTGGGATTCTCGTATTTGATGGCGCGTCGCTTGCGCTTCGGCGGATGGGTGCTGCGGCTTGTGCTAGCCGGCATCGCCGTCTCGGCGCTGTTTTCGGCCGGCGTCGGTCTGCTCAAATACATCGCCGATCCTCTCACGCAGTTGCCGGAAATCACCTTCTGGTTGCTGGGCAGCCTGGCCAGCATCACTTGGCCCAAGCTGCTCAGCGTGCTGCCGGCAGTCGTGCTCGGCCTAGGCATCGTCCTGCTCTTCCGCTGGCGCCTGAACGTGCTCTCGCTCAACGAGGAGACGGCGTTCTCCCTGGGCGCAGCGCCCAATCGCGAAAGGCTGGTGTTGATCGTGGCAGCAGTGGTGCCGACGGCAGCGCTGATCTCGATCAGCGGCATGGTGAGTTGGATCGGCTTGATTGTGCCGCACATCACCCGTCGCCTGTTCGATGCCGACACGCGCTTCGGCCTGCCGGCGACGATGCTGATCGGCGGCATCTTCACCGTGCTCTGCGATAACGCGGCCCGCGTGTTGCTGGCCGGCGAAATCCCGCTCGGCATCCTCACGTCGCTGCTCGGGGCGCTGATCTTCCTAGGGCTGATGACAGCGCAGCAGTTCCGCTCACAACCATGACGCGAGACCCACAAGCATTGTTGGCATTCCAGGACGTGACCTTCGGCTACTCCCCCAACCGTCCGCCGGTGTTGGAGCGCGTGAACTTCAGCCTGCGCGCGGGGCGCGTGTTGGCAATCGTCGGACCGAACGGCGCCGGCAAAACCACGTTGCTGGCCTTAGCGCTGGGCTGGCTGCGCCCCTGGCAGGGCGATGTGCTGCTGGCCGGCCGCGCCCTGCGCGACTATCGGCGCGCTGAGCGCGGGCGCTGGCTTGCGCTCGTACCGCAAAGCGAGCATACCCCCTTCGACTACACCGCGCTCGAATACGTGCTGATGGGCCGCGCGCCGCACCTGCCGCCGTTGGGCATCCCCGGCCCGGCGGATTACGAGATCGCGATGGACGCGCTGGCGCGCGCCGGCATCGCCGCGCTCGCCCATCGGCCCGTCCCACAGCTCAGCGGCGGCGAACGCCAGCTCATGCTGCTGGCGCGCGCCATCGCCCAACAACCGCGCCTGATGCTGTTGGATGAGCCAACCGCGCACCTCGACCTGCACAACAAGGCGCGCCTGATCCAAATCATGCGACACCTGCGCGCGCAGGGCATGACACTGGTGATGACCAATCACGAGCCGGACGTGGTGCTGGCCGTCGCCGACGACGTGCTGCTGATGGAGGCCGGCCGACCACCAGTCTTCGGCCGGCTCGATGAGGCATTCACCGAGGACACGCTCAGCCGCGTCTATCATCTGCCGATCCGCTTGGTGGAAGTGAACGGGCGCAAACAAGTAGTCTGGACATGACCAACAACTTGGGACACGCATTGCCGCTTTATGCGCTTACCGGCCGGCGCGGCGCCGGCAAGACGACCTTCTGCCGCAGACTGATTGACCTGGCCCGCGCGGCCGGGCGGGACGTCGCCGGGGTGATCTCTCCTGCGGTCGTCGAGCGGGACACGCGCATTGGGTTTGATGTAGAAGCCATCCGCACCGCGGAGCGGCGCATCTTCGGGCGCGCTGCCCCTGCCGCCGGATTGGAGCTCGCGCTGGGCCGCTGGTTCTTCAGCCCGGCGACGCTGGCCTGGGGCAACCACGTCTTGTCCACAAGCTGTCCCTGCGATGCGCTGATCGTGGATGAGATTGGCCCGCTGGAGCTGTTGCGCGGCGAAGGTTGGACTGCAGCGCTGGATATCCTGCGCGCCGGCGACTATCGCATCGCACTGGTTGTCGTCCGCCCTGAGTTGCTCGACGCCGCGCATGCGACGCTGCCCATCGCCCGGTGCTTCGACGTGCAAAGCGATCACGACAAAAATCAGCTCCTGGCGCTATTCACCCGGTAACATCGCGGGGGCGTCGCTCTTGAAGATCATGTCGGCAGCGTGTGTCTCCGGGCGCTGCCGAGCCTCGCGCGGTATGCGTCATGGCAAAAGGCTGCCTTAGAATCGGGCTATGCCTGTGGCGAAGGAAGCCAAACCCCGAACGCAAGCTGCATCGAACAACGCTGCGGTCCTGCGCGCCGAACTTCAGCGCAAAAAGAAAGAACTCACCGCCATCCGCGAAATCTTGCTCTCGATCAACGCTTCGTCCGATCTACGCTCCATCCTGAACGGCATCGCGCAGACGACGACGCGCGTGATGGGCGTGGACTCGACTTCGATATATTTGCTGGATCGGTCGTCGCAGCGGCTGATCTTAAAAGCGACGACCGGCCTGTTCCCGGAGGCCGTAGACCATGGCTACCTCCGCATGGGCGAAGGGTTGACCGGCTGGGCCGCGCAGCACCGCCAGTTGGTCGCCGTGCGCGATGCGCAGCGCGATCCGCGCTTTCACGAAGTGCCCAACACGCGCGAGCGGTCGTTCAAATCGCTGATGGCCGTGCCGTTGATCAGCCAGGATCGCGTCGTCGGCGCGATGAACGTGCAGACGCGCCGACGGCACACCTGGACGGCCGGCGAGATCGAGTTCGTTTCGCTCATCGGCGAAGCCGTCGCCGGCATCCTGGAGCGCGCCATTTTGCAAGAGGAGAGCGAACTGCTCAGTTGAAAACCTCGGATAATGCGAAGCGATGAATGCCAAAACCAAAGGTAGACAGCTGCGTGAGAGTCGGCATGTGAAAGTGGCGCGGATCATCTACGCCCAGACGCAGGCGGCGTTCCCG
>JAEANN010000027.1 GCA_016841965.1 Candidatus Roseilinea mizusawaensis
TGCCCTCCTGATAGACGACACCGACTCCCCAACCCAGAACTCAGCACTCAGCCCACATCACTCAGCGTCCGCAATCCAGAAATCAGCACTCAGCACCCAGCACCCAGAGTCCGGAATCCAGAATTCAGAAACCAGCACTCAGCACTCAGCACTCAGCACTCAGCACTGAAAATCCAAAATCTAGAATCGCCAGTCGTCTGGCGCGCGTGTTCTTCACCCTGGCTGTTGTAGGCGTGGTGATGTTTTTCGGCGTCATTGCCATTGGCGCAGCCGGCTATATCTGGATTTCGCGCGACATTCCCGACGTGGCAACGCTGAAAGATCGGCAGAGCCAGTTTGCCAGCACCAAGATCTATGATCGCAACAACGCCCTGCTGGTCGAGTTGACCGATCCCACTAACCCGACCGCCGGCCGGCGCACATTTGTCCGGCTCGATCAGATCAGCCGCCGGCTGATCGAGGCCACGTTGGCCACTGAAGACCCCAACTTCTATCGTTATTCCGTTGGTTTCGATCCGATTGCCATCGTCCGCATGCTGTACTATGCCGTGACCGAACGCGAGTTTGTCAGCGGCGGCAGCACCATCACGCAGCAGGTGGCGCGCAACCTGCTGTTGTCGCCCGAAGAGCGCGCTGCCCGTACGGTCGAGCGCAAATTGCGCGAGATCGTGCTGGCCAACGAATTGTCGCGGCGTTACCCGCGCGACACGATCCTGGAAATTTACCTGAACGAGATCTACTATGGCAACCAGGCGTATGGCATCGAAGCGGCCAGCCAGACCTATTTCGGCAAGCCGGCTGCGCAACTGAATCTGGCCGAGGCGTCGTTCCTGGCCGGCATTCCACAGTCGCCGGTGTTGTGGGACCCGGTGACGAACAAGGAGAACACGCTGCGCCGGCAGCGCGTGGTGCTGGGGCTGATGGCCGAGGCCGGCTTCATCACCCAACGCGACATTGCGCCGGCTATCGACGCCATGCGCGCCATGACCTTCCAGGCCCCCTTGCCGAATGTTTCGAGCGTGGCGCCGCACTTCATGGTGTATGCGCAGCAACTGCTGAATGCCGAATATGGGGCCGAGGGGCTATATCGTACCGGCTTGCGTGTGTACACCACCCTCGACCCGCGCATTCAGCGCATCGCCGAGGAAGCCGTCAGAAGTCACCTCAGCACGTTGGCCGGCCAGAATGTGACCAATGGCGCGGTGGTCGTGCTCGACCCCCACACCGGCGCGATTTTGGCCATGGTCGGCAGCGCCGACTTTTATAACGAAGCCATCGATGGTCAGGTCAACATCGCATTGTCATTGCGCCAGCCCGGCTCCGCAGTCAAGCCGTTCACTTATCTGGCCGCGTTTGAAAAGGGCTACACGCCGGCCACGCTGTTTTGGGATGTGGAGACCACTTTCGTGGATCAATACGGGCAGACCTACACTCCCAAAAACTACGACAACAAATTCCACGGCCCGATGCTCTTGCGCGAGGCGCTGGCGCGTAGCATGAATGTGCCGGCGGTGAAAGCGATGGAGTTTGTGGGCGTGCCGGCCTTTCTCGATCTGACCCGGCGCGTTGGCATCGAATTCCCTCCTAACCCGATGTATGGTCTCGCGCTGACGCTGGGTGGTGGGGAAGCGCGCCTGCTCGACCTGACTGCCGGCTATGCCACGCTGGCTAGTGGCGGCTGGAAAGTCGCCCCCACACCTTTCCTGCGCATCGAGTTGGCCGATGGTCAGCTCATCAAGGACTACGCGCAGACCGCGCTTGCAGAACGCCAGTTGCATCCGCCGGTGATTGCGCCGGAGCACGCTTATCTCATTGCGCACATCCTCAGCGACAACGAGGCGCGCGCCAAAACTTTTGGCCGCAACAGTGTCTTGCGTTTGTCACGCCCGGCAGCTGTCAAAACCGGCACCACCAACGACTTCCGCGACAATCTGACGGTGGGCTACACGCCCGATCTCGTCGTGGGCGTGTGGGTGGGCAACAGCGACAATTCGCCGATGAAGGGCGTGTCGGGCATCAGCGGCGCTGCGCCGATCTGGCGTGATGTGATGGAGCGCGCGCTGGAAGGCCAACCTCCCAAAGAGTTCTCGCGCCCGTCCGGCATCATCGAGGCCGAAATTTGCCTGGACGGTGGCCATCAACCATCGCCCAACTGCCCGGCCGATCGCCGGCGTATCGAGGTGTTCAAAGCCGACCAGGGGCCGTTGCCGCCCGATGAGGCGCTGGAGCGCCAGGTGCAGGCTGGCGACCCGAACGCCGCACCGCCGCCGCCGACGCAGAGCGAGGTCGTCATCAGTCGGCCTGCCAATGGATCCATGATCGGCCGCGGCTTGCTGTCCATTCAGGGCACGGTCAACCCGCCCGGCTTCCAGTTCTACCAGGTCGAATACGGAGCGGGCGATCAACCGGGCGAGTGGCGCTGGATCAGCGGACCGCATCTCAGCCCGGTGATCGACGGTCAATTGACTGAGTGGGGGATCGAGGGGTTGCCGGCCGGCCGCTACACCTTGCGCGTCACGGTATTTACTGCGAGCGGCACGCTGGTCGGCTACAGCCACTTCGATGTTGGGCCGTGAATCTCGCTCGCTATCGCTGCAAATCTGTGGCGCGCGCAGCCTCAGCCTCGGCGCGTCCCGCCTCGGTCAAATTCAGCATATCTCCGTGTTGCTGTAGCAGTGTCGCGCGTTTTGCGGCGTCTGTTACCCGCCGCGCGAAGGGGGGATGCCAGCGCAATTCGCCGCTCAGATGACTGTAGGCGCTCTCGGCCTGTTGTTCGGCCGATTGCTCGTGATTGAGCAGATGCACGAGTAGGGTTTGCACCGCGAATTCGAGCCGCTGGCGTTGCAGCCGGCGCGCTCGCGCCACCAATCCGTGTTGCGGTGCGAACAGAAACGCCAACCCGAACAAAACACCGGTCGTACTAGCAATTGACCCGGCCACTGAGGCGTCTAGCACGATCGCAACGGCATAACCGCAGACTGCAGACAGTGCGCCGAGCGCCACTGCCAGCAGGATCATCACCGGAAGCCGGTCGGTCAGCAGATAGGCCGTTGCCGCCGGCACAACGAACAGCGCCACGACCAGGATCGCGCCCACTGCGGTGAACGCACCGACGGTCGTGATCGACACGACGGTCATCAGCGCGTAGTGAATCAGCGCCGGCGAAAATCCTAGCGCCGCCGCCAGGCCGGGGTCGAACGTCGCCAGCTTCAATTCCTTGTACAGCAAGCCGACAAACAGCAGGTTCATCAGGCACAGGCCGCTCATCATCCACAGCGATTGCGGGCCGAGGCTGACGCCGTTGATGTAGAGCAGATCGAACGCGGCAAACTCGATGTTGCCGTAGAGGATAGCGTCGGCATCGAGATGAACATTGGCGAAGTACTTGGACACCACGAACGTGCCCAGCGCGAACATAGCTGGGAAGACGATGCCGATCGCGGATTCGCCGCCCACGCGCCCGGTGTTTTGCAGCGCCTCGACCAGGCTGACGGTCAGGACGGCCGCCAGCACTGCGCCGGCGAAGCCGGCCAGCAGGTCTGGCCCCTGCGCCAGGAAGTAGCCGGCCACCAGCCCCGGCAGAATGGCGTGGCTGATCGCGTCCACCATCATCGCCATGCGGCGCAGGATCAGAAAAGCGCCCAGCAGCGCGCAGGCAACTGCGACCAGCACGCCGGTGAGCAAGATGACTATTGCGGACGACATCGCAGATTACTCGATTTAGTCATTTGGTCATTGCTCAGTGACTCAGTGACTGAGTGACTCAGTCACTGAGTCACTCAGTCACTCAGTCACTCAACCTTCATATTTGCGCGCTGCTGCCGGCGCCGAATCGTGCTCCACACCAGACCGCGCGCAGGCGCAAAGAACAGCGAACCCAGCACGATGGCCGTCAGGCTCAGGATGATGACCGGCCCGGTCGGGATATGCGCGTCGCTTACGCTGATCAGCGCGCCCGACACGCCCGACGCAGCGCCAAACACCGCCGCCAGAATCAGCATGACGCCCAGCCGATTGGTCCATTGTCGCGCTGCCACGGCCGGCCCGATCAGCATGGCTGCCATCAACACCACGCCGACGGTCTGCAAGCCGATGACGACGGCAATTACGATCAGTGAGGTGAGCAACACGCTCAGACCGCGCGCCGGAAATCCCAGACTGGCTGCGAACTCGGCATCGAAAGCCAGCAGCTTGAATTCCTTGTACAGCCCGGCCACGACGGCTAACGCTGCCGCGCCGAGCAGGCCCATCGTCTGCACATCTTCGGCGATCAATGTCGCCGCTTGCCCGAACAGGAACTTGTCCAGGCCGGCCTGATTGGCGTTCTCGCTCTTGCTGATGAACGTCAGCAGGACAATGCCGAACCCGAAGAATGTGCTGAGCACAATGGCGAGCACGCTGTCGGCGCTGAGTCGGGTCTCGCGCACGGCGGTCAGCAGCAACGTGGTGGCCAACCAGCCGGCCAGCGCAGCGCCGATCAACAACACCAGCGGCGCTTTAGAGCCGGTCAGCAGGAATGCCACGCAGATGCCGGGCAGCGCGGCGTGCGCCAGCGCGTCGCCCAGCAATCCCTGCCGGCGCAACACTGCAAAGCAGCCCAACACGCCGCTGACGATGCCCAACAACGCCGACCCCAGCGCCACGTTGCGCAGGGTGTAGTCTGTGAATAACTCAATGACCATTGGGCCTCTTCGTATCAGCCTGCACAGAGATGGCCAGGCGATCCTCTTCGAAGTGCTCGATGTGCTTGATGGCGGCGCCCATCGTGCCGCCGTAGGTCTTGCGCAAGTTTTCGCTGGTGAACGTGGTCTCAAAGGGGCCGGCGGCGATCAACCGCACGTTTAACAACACCAGCCAGTCAAAATATTCTGGCGCAGAGTCCAGGTCGTGGTGCACGCACACCACCGTCTTGCCCCTGGCGCGCAGGTCGCGCAGCAGGTTGACGATGGCGCGCTCGGTCACCGCATCCACGCCGACAAACGGTTCGTCCATGAAGTACAACTGCGCATCCTGTGCCAGCGCGCGCGCCAGAAATACGCGCTGCTGCTGGCCGCCGCTTAACTGGCTGATCTGGCGGTTGGCAAAATCGGCCATGCCCACCTGTTCCAGGCAGCGTAGGGCCAGCTCGCGCTGCGCCTTGCCGGGACGCTTGAACCAGCCCAGTTGACCATACGTGCCCATCATCACGACATCGAGCGCATGGGTGGGGAAGTCCCAGTCGACACTGCTGCGCTGTGGCACATAGCCGATCATCTGCCGGCGTTCGCGGTACGAACCGCCAAACAAGCTGACTGTGCCGGCCACTGTTGGCACCAGGCCAAGCACAGCCTTGATGAGGGTCGATTTGCCGGCCCCGTTTGGGCCGATGATCGCAACCAGCTTGCCCGGCGGGATCGACAGCTCGATGTCCCACAGCACTGGCTTGTCGCGGTATGCGACAGTAAGATCGTGAATTACTACGGGATGATCGATTGAGACGTTTGACATTTTTCACTGGAGCGCACGCATCACCTGAGCGCACGCATCACCTGAGCGCACGCACGATTGTGTCCACGTTGTGCCGCACCATGCCAATGTACGTTCCCTCTGGTGTGCCCTCGCTGCCCATGGCGTCGGAGAACAGCTCGCCACCAATAGCCAGCTCCCGGCCACGGGCGCGCACCGCAGCCTGCACGGCCTCGATGGCCTGGCGCGGCACTGAAGATTCGATAAACACAGCTTTGATCTGCCGGTCGGCGATGAATTTGGCCAGCGCCTGCACATCGGCCACGCCGGCTTCGGCAGCCGTGCTCATGCCTTGCAAGCCGCGCACTTCGACGCCGTACTGACGGCCAAAATAGCCAAATGCGTCATGGGCGGTGATGAGCACGCGAGAGGATGCTGGAATCTGCGCAATCTGTTGCCGGACATAGGCGTCCAGCGCGCGCAACTGTTCCAGATACGCTTGCGTGTTGTGCGCGTACACGTCTTGCGAGCCGGGATCGAGCGCCGCGAGTTCCTTGCCAACTTTGCGCGCGGCTTCCTGCCACAAGGTGACATCGAACCACACATGAGGATCGTATTTGCCGGGATGGTCGGCCGAGGGCAACAGGCGCGCGCGATCGATGTCATCGGTGACGCCGAAAGCGGGTTTGCCGGCGCGTGCCATCTTTTCGAACAACTCGACCATGCGACCTTCAAGTTCAAGGCCGCCATAGAAGATAATGTCGGCCTCGTCCAGCCGATTCACGTCGCGCGCGCTGGGTTTGTACAGGTGCGGATCGACGCCTGGCCCCATCAGTCCGGTGACCTCGACACGCTCGCCTCCCACGTTTCGGACGATGTCGGTAATCATGCCGACGGTGGTCGTGACCCTGATCTTGCGCTGCGCCAGGTCGGCTGCCGGCGCGAATGGCTGGCGGCAGGCGGTCAGGCCGGCTATCAGCAGCGCCGTGGCGATAAGCGTTTGCGCAGTTGTCCGTGACATCCCGGCTTCTGTTTTAGGCATACCTAAATCTGGGGACATCATACAGGGCCTGAATGGGGTTGTCAATGCATCTTTAGGCCGAGAGGCGTTGCCAGTGGCTCACGCGCGATACACAAGCGCGTTGCCCTGCCGGTCTGTCACATCGATGGCGCCCATCTGGCGCAGGCAATAGGCCATCTTCTGGGCGAAGGGCCGGCTGATGCCCAGAGCGCCGGCCAGGTCTTGCGTGGTGAAGGTGCGGGTCTGCAGCCCGTGACCGGCAAGAGCGCCGGCATGGTAGGACACGCCTGCCTTGTGCAGCGACGCAGACGGCTCTGTTATCCATTCAGTGGGCAGCAAGGCGCGAAAGTCGTTCGGCGTTTCCAGCAGGTGGCGGCCCACGACATCGATCAGCCGGCGATCCAGGATGCGCCAACCTTTGCGCCGCCAACTGGCGCGCCGGCCATTTGCCGCGCACAGCACTTCCTCTGTGCGCACCAACAGCACTTCGATGCTGAAGTTGGGGTTTGCTACGAACCGGGCGATGGCAGGCAACTCGTGGAACACGTCAAGGATCTGTCCGCGTTTGGGTGAGCGCCGTCGGCTCAGTTCAGCATGCGCGTCAGGGGCCACGCGCACGATCCACTTTTCTGCCGGCACAGGGTACACCAGTCGCACGTGATGATTGCGCGTCAACGCCGCCAGCTTGCTGCGCAGGGAAGAGAAGTTACGGGTCTGAATCTCGATCAGCCGCGCGCCTGCATCACGCACAATGTCCACCACGTAGCCATCCACCGGGGTTTCCAGTGTGTCTCCGGGCTGCGCATACCAGGCTTTGAGCGCGGCATGCAGTGACATTTCGCGCATGACGCCGATATGGCTGGGTGGTCTGAGCATCTGTGATCTGCTTGTGGGATTCTACCCGCCCGACAAGATCTACCGATTGAAAGGCCCTGGCATTCAATCGACCGATTCAGGCGCTCAAGTCCTCAAGTATGTGACACGTTCGAAGTGTCCGATGCCTCAGCCTGCAATCGGCGCAGAAATGACTGTGGGTTGTTGAGAAATGCCCGCGTGATGCTGACGTGCTCCAGGTCTTCATAGTCGGCGGAATGAATGTGGCCGCCGTCAAAACTGTAGATGGTCGCGCCGGGGCAAGCCAGGATCATCGGAGAGTGCGTGGCGATGATGAATTGGCTGCCTTCATCCGCCAGTTGCATGAGCAGTTTGACGAATGCGAGTTGTCGCAGCGGCGACAATGCCGCTTCCGGCTCGTCGAGCAGGCACAGGCTGTTCGGCGCCAAGCGGGCCTGAAAAAAGTCGATAAAGCTCTCGCCATGCGACGCAGCCGAAAGGTCGCGCGGGTAGCGCGACTGCATGGCGTGCAACTGGCCGGCGTAGGCCATGCGTGCTTGATTGCGCGTGAAGGCTGATTTGTTCTTGTAGGCCTCGTCCACCGCGTGCAGATCTGCTTCCATCTCGGCCCGCATCTGCGACAGACGCTTGACGTAGCCAAAGAAGTCCTCGGCGCGCAAGAACAGACCTCGCGCTGTGCGTTTGTTCCAGGTCAGCTTTAGCCGCGCGGCCAGTCTGCGCGCGTCCGCCAGGGTGGGGTCGGATTTCACGCTCTCGCTACCGGCGGTAATAGAGCCGGCAGCGCACGCAACACCCTCTAGAAACGTCGATTTGCCCGAGCCGTTTTCGCCAACCAGAAAGGTGACGGGCGTCGTGAATTCAATCGTCTGCAAGGTGCGAATCACCGGCACATCGAACGGATGAACCTCTGGCTGCTGCTGCGCCCTGTTTAGCGACACCGATCGGAGATGAATCATGTTTTGACACACAGCCGAGTTTGGCTGCGCCAAAGGTTATGGCGCAATAGCGCCCAGATATTCTGCTTTGCCCAGGCGCGCCGGCGACCCAGCTTGTAGCGCAAAGTTGCCGGCTCCCGCGTCCACGTATAGCGGATCGGCCAGAATCGGGTTCTGCCCTTCGACGATGTAGATGTCTGCGTAGTTGTTCGGTCCCCAGCCGATTTTGCGCAAGGGAGATTCCACCGTCTCGGTGGTGTAGATCACGTTGCGCTCGATGCGGATGTTGCGCGCGGCCAGCGCCTGTGCGCCGTCGGGGTCAATCGCCAGCCAGTGCTCGCTATAGCCGATCTGAAAGCCGCGGTTCTCGCTGAAGATGTTGTCGTAGATGTGAATATCGCGCAGATTGGCGCTATACAGATACAGGCCGCCTGTGATCCAGAAATAGCCGGTGTGCGAGCGCGGGCCGTGGCCATTGCGGTGCACGGTGTTGTTGTAGATGTGGATGTCGCTGCGCGGGCCGTCGCCGCCCCAGCGCCCGAACAGGATGCCCGTGCCGGCGTTATTGTGCAACACGTTGTGGTGGAAGCGTACATTGCGCAGCGCGTGTCCCCCTTCGACGGAGATGGCGAAGCCGGCGCCCTGGCAATCACGCGCTACATTGTGATGAAAAGTGACGTCTTCCAGATCGCCAAACCATGCGTCCACGTAATATCCCTGCCGGGCGGCGCGCTCCACCAGGTTGTGATGCACGACGCCGCGCCGGCTGACCTCTTTGATATCGATGCCCTCTTTGTTTACGTCGTGCACGTAGTTGTAGGCTACTTCGAAGTCCGTTGCCCCGCCAATGCTGATCGCTTCATGCGGGGCCTCTTTCTTGACGCTATAGCCTTTGGGCAACATGGCGAATGTGTTGGCCCGCGTCACGGTGTTGCTGAGCACCCGAATGTAGGCTGTTCCCAGCGCGTCGTGGTTGGTGTCCCACACGGAAATGCCCGATGAGTAGGTATTGTCGATGTGGTTTCCGATGATATCCACATACGAGCTGTCGCGCACGGTAATGCCGGCGCCGCGCGAGTTTTGGACATGCAGATTCTCCACGCGGATGTAACCCACCCCTTCGATTTGAAACGCGCCGTCGTCATGTGGGAATTGCAGGCCGATCCCCGGCGACCCTACGTTGATATCGAAAGCGTCGATGACGGCGAACTCGTCGGGGTACCCTTTGAAGGTGATCCAGGCGTCCGGCCTGCCGCTGTGCGCCACGCGAATGCGCTCGACCAGGTTGTATTTGCCGCCGCGAACCAGCACGGTGTCGCCGGCGCGCGCGGTCAGCGCTGCTTTGTTGACGGTGCGCCAGGGCAACTCGAGTGTGCCGGGGTTGGCGTCGTCGCCGATTGGCGAGACATAGTAAATGCGGCTGGATGGTGCAAGAGTCGCTGTTGGGGTCATGGCTGGTGAAGGGGTAGGGGTAACGGGTCGGATGCCGGCGCAGGCCACAAGGCCCAGCGCCCAGGCTGACAAAATCAGCGTCATCCTGGTCAGCATGTACACAAAACTGATAGATGTTTGCTGTCTGTTCATGGCACCTGTAATCATTGTATCGTTCAGCATGTGCGCTCTGTATCAGGTCACGTTGCGGCTGGCCAGCACATCAATGATTGTAGCGCGAAGGCCGGCGGGCGGCCATGCAGCCCACCACGCCTGCGCCAATGATGATCATGCTCTAACTGTTGCCTCGGCAATTGTAGATTTTGAAGCCGGGATTTTGGATGTGCGATCCAGGAATCATGCGCTGCCCAGTACCGATTACGCTCACTTGTTTGCCCTTGCCTGGTCATAGGCTCCGCGCCAGTCTGCGAAGCGGATGCGCAGCAAATCGCGCACGCCACGCAAGGAATCTTTGAACAGATTGACGCGCCGGCTATGTCGGTAATCCCACGCTACCGGCACCTCCTTGATGCGATAGCCCAGCTTGCGCGCGACGAACAGCATCTCCACATCGAAGCCGGAGGTAACTGCCGCGCCTTTTACCGGCCCATCCAACGCACCGCCATACAGGCTCAGCCGGGGCACAATGGCCTGCACGGCTTCTTTGCGGAACGCTTTGAAGCCACACTGCGTGTCGGTGATGCCGCGGAAGCCCAGAATCAGATTGCGCAGGATAATCTGGCTTCGTGACATGAATTTGCGCCACAACGGCGCGTTGCGTCGTTCGGTGCCGCGCGACCCGATCACCACATCGAATCCCTTTTCGAACCAGGGCAGCACATTGGCTGTCTCGGTGATTGGGGTTGCCTGATCCATGTCGCTGAACAATATGATGCGGCCCCTGGCCGTCATCATGCCGGTGATGACGGTATGTGCTTTGCCTCGATGCGGATTACGCGCTACACGGAATTGCTCGTGGCTGACCGCGAATGCCTCTGCCAGCGCCGCTGTGTCATCCTCGCTGCCGTCGTCCACCACCACGACCTCATAGGTGTAAGGTTGGGCAGACAGATAGTCGGCCACTGTATTCAGTGTGCCGGCTTGAATGTTGTCGTGTTCGTTATAGGCCGGTATGACCACCGATAAAAAGGGCAGCTCCCCGGTCGGCGCCATTGGTTCAGACAAGCGGGTCTCCATGCAGTTGAATCTTGTCCTATTGTATGCTAGCGAACGCCGCTCATTGGCCGCCTATTGGCTGCTCATGGGCCGCTGATTGGTGCATACAATACCTCGAACCATGATGCGCACTGAACCTGATCTGATCACGGTTGTCTCTGGCTTGCCGCGTTCCGGCACGTCGCTAATGATGAAGATGCTCGACGCCGGCGGTCTGCCACCCTTGACCGACCACATTCGTTCGGCCGACGAGGACAATCCCCAAGGCTATTACGAGTTCGAGCGGGTGAAGAAACTCAAGGAGGATCGCGCCTGGTTGCCTGATGCGAAAGGCAGAGCTGTCAAAGTGATCTCGGCGCTGCTGATGTATCTGCCGGCCGGTTACGACTATCGCGTGATCTTCATGCGTCGCAACATGTCCGAGATTTTGGCCTCGCAGCGGCAAATGTTGATCCGGCGCGGCGAGCCGGCCGGCGCGACCAACGACCCAGACATGGCAGCTTTGTTCGACAAGCACTTGCGCCAGGTCGAGGGGTGGTTGGCCGGCCAACCGAATATGCGCGTGTTGTATGTCAGCTACAACGATCTGCTGGGCGATCCACTTGCCGGCGCGCAGCGCGTCAACACTTTTCTGGGCGGCGGGCTGGATGTGAATGCAATGGCCGGCGCCGTTGATCCTAATCTGCACCGTCAGCGGTCAGGCCGGGCGTGACACACGGGCGTGACGCGCGATTGAGCTGACGAGTGGCCGATGGGGTCAGATAGCCTACCTGCCGTAGTTTGTCGGATCGAATCGCATGGCGGCGCGTCACGCCGGCGCAATCCGGCTGAGTTCGGCCAGAATTTCATCGGTCGGCGCTAGTGACAGGCCACCGGGCGTTCGGCGTGGCTCAACAACTGTCACTCCCCAGTTCCGTAGCGCGCTGACTGATACGCGGGATTGAGGATGCGCCCACAATCCTTCGTTTACCGACACGGCAATCACAATCGGTTGACCCAGCCCCAGCATTTCGGAGGCAATGGACAGCGCGAGATTGTCGGCGATGCCGTGCGCCAGCTTGTTCAGCGAGTTAAAACTGCACGGCGCGAACAAGATCGGCGCGGGGGTGGGGCGTGGGCGTAGCTGGCTGTCCAGGTAGCTCTCGATCACGCGGTTGCCAGAGATACGCGCCAGCTCGTGTGCGCTGATGACGCGCGCTGCATTGGGGGTGGGGATGGTCAACACACGATCAAATCGTGTGAGCAGGCCGGCCACGATCTCGCGGGCGCGCCATGCGGTTGTTGCGCCGCTGATCAAATAGTAAACCGTGCTCAGGGCCGGTGACTCTGGCGGCATCATACGCTGTAGAGAATGCGGCCGCAGTTCGGGCACGTCACCAGCGTCTCGCCGCGCGCCTGCTGCAACAGCATCGAAGAGGGCGCTTCGCCGCACTGGCTGCACGCTTTGCCCTTCACGATGGCTACAGCAATGCCATTGGCTTTCTTGCTGCGCAGTGTCTGATACAGCGACATGTCCGCGGGCGACACCCCAGCGACGATGGCAGCGCGCCGCTCGTTGCCGGCAACGATGCGTTCCTTCAACGTGCGATGTTGCGCGCGCAGCGCCACACTATCGTCCTCCCAGTGCGCCGACGCCTCTCCCAGCGATTTTTGGCAATCGGCTACCAGTTGCTGGGCTTCTTCCATTTCCAGCATTGCTGTCAACAGCTTCTCGTTCAACTGATCGCGCTGTCGTTTCAGCATCTCAATGTCGCGCTGCAGGTCGATCAATTCCTTGGGTGATCGGACGTTGCCAGAGTACAGTCGTTCTTCCGCTTCGCGCAGCCTGGCATCTTGCGATTTGCTGTCGAGTTCCAGCGAACGGACTCGAGCCGAAAGGGTTGCATAGACTTTTTGGGCGGCAGCCAGTTCCGATTGCGCATGCTCTACAGCGGGGTTGCTGCCGAGAGCAGTCTCGACCTCGCGCAACGCCTTGGCGGCCTGATCGAGTTCAGTATCCACGAGTTGCAGGCGGTAAAGCAGCTCTGCTCTTGACATGGCCGTCAGTATATCTAGGTCGAGCATTGAGTGATAGCTTTGCGCGCTCTGGCGCCTGACTTTTCGAGGGCGGCGCGCGTCGGAAGTTAGGCCGGCGTGTTGCGCTGCCTTGTAATCATCCTGGCGCCGGCATTGCTGCGTAATACTATCCGCGGCGATATAATCGGCGCATGACACAGCGACAAGGAGCACGTGTATATGCGCCCACCCAGCGGTGAAGGTGGACGGGGGAGCTTGATCGACTTTGCGTTGATTCTGATCCTGTTTGCGATTGTTCTGGCCGTGATTCTTGTTTTGCTCGGCCCGGCTATCACCGACTTTCTTAGCCGGCTGGTCACACAGTGATCGCCGATGTTAATGCCCCAAAAGACGCTGAAGGTCCAGCCGACGACTGTCATCAGCTCGCCCAGGAGCACCGGCCCATGCCAACCGCATTGTCGCGGGCGAAGATTTGAACTCGTGTTACTATCCAAGAAGCCCCAGCAGTCGCTGGGTTGTTGTGGTGTGATAGGCCGGCGTTTAGTGACGACATGAGGGCGCAGACCTTTGAACGCCGACAGACAAACGTATCGGGCGGACAATCCGACTCCCGACTGTTGAGTTTTGGGCTGCTCATCCGCCGAGCATTTGATGGCGCCCTGAACCTACTGTATCCCCCTCGGTGTGCCGGTTGCGGCGCTGTTGGTGAGGGGGATTGGTGTCCGCGTTGTCATGAAGTCACACATTGCTTTGGGCCGGGAGAGTGGCTGCGCGTTCCCCCGCTGACCGTCGATGTCCCTGCCGGCGCGCACACCATCCTCGCGATGTCCGCAGCCCCCTTCATCGAGCCGTTGCGGCACGGAATTCACCAGTTCAAGTACAACGGCGTGCCCGGCCTGGCCGAGCCATTCGCGCGCCTGATGGTCGATGCCTGGGCCGGCGCTTCGGCATCGGCCGGCTTGACGGTTGATCTGATCGTACCCGTGCCGTTGCATGCAGGGCGGATGCGTGAGCGCGGCTTCAACCAGAGCGAGCGACTCGCGTTCTTTGTCGCCCAGACTATTGGTGTGCCCATGAGGCCGCGCGCTCTGGCACGCATTCGGCATACCGAGCACCAGGCTCGATTAGGAGCGATCGAGCGTCGGCGCAATGTGCAAGGCGCGTTTGCAGCCGATGTATCCTTGTGTGCCGGCAAGCGCGTGTTGCTGGTGGATGATGTGCTCACTACCGGCACCACGTTATGCGAGTGCGCCGCAGTGTTACTGGCTGCTGGCGCGGTGCAGGTCTCTGCGCTGACCCTCGCGCGAGCAAGTGACTGATCCTCGCCGGCTTCTCAAGCCGGCGGCAAGGTGAAGGCGAGTCATACTCACATTGAAGAGAGGAAAAGAGATGGAATTAACAATACAAGGCCACGGATGGGAGATCAGCCGGCGTTTTGAAGAATATGTTCACAAAAAAGCCGGTCGACTCGATCGTTACCTGCCCGGCGTGGAAGACATGCGCGTGGAGGTGACGCGACAGAGCGCCAAGGAGGATGCGCCAAAGTCACTTCAGTTGACCATCCGCCGCAAGCGCACATTGCTGCGCGTCGAAGAGCAGGACGCTGATTTGTTCAAGGCGTTCGACGCGGCGCTGGATAAGATGTATCACCGCATCGCCCGCTACAAGGGCCGCCGCATAGATCGCAAGCGTGGTGGCTTGGCTGTCGGAGACGAAGAACTGGCGGTAGCCGAGGCGCTCCCAATCGACGCCGGCCTGGCCGAGGCGTTGCCCGAAGAGCAGCGTGTGGTACGCGTCAAGACATTCCCCATCACCCCCATGAGCGTTGACGAGGCCATCGAGCAGATGGAGTTGTTGGGCCACGATTTCTTCGTGTTCATGCATGCCGACGACGGCGCAGTTAAAGTGGTTTATCGCCGTAAAGCCGGCGACTATGGCCTCTTGCAGCCGGAGAAGTGATCGCATGTGGTGATTGCGTGTTGATCGCGTATTAATCGCCGAAGTGGCAGAGCGGGCCGCCCTCGCGTGGCCCGCTCTGTTTTATTCCGCCCGGTTTATTGCGCCCGGCTGGCGCGCTCAATATCCCGCTGTGCGTCGCGTTTGGCGATGGTTTGCCGCTTGTCGTATTGTCGTTTCCCTTTGGCAAGTGCAATCTCGATCTTCGCCCGGCCTTTTTTAAGGTACACCCGTGTTGCTACCACAGTGTGGCCTTTCTGATCGATTCCACGCACCAGTTCAGCAATTTCTTTTTTGCGCAGCAGCAATTTGCGCTCGCGCCGCTCATTGTTGGGCTTGTTGAAGCCGGTGGCCATGGCATAGGGCGCGATGTGCATGTTCAGCAGCCATGCTTCGCCGTTGCGCACGACCACAAAGGCGTCGCGTAGGTCCAGTTTGCCGGCCCGCACCGACTTGATCTCGCCGCCATTCAGAACCAGGCCGGCCTCATATCGGTCTTCCAGATGGTAATCGAACGCCGCGCGCCGGTTTGTGGCGACGACTTTGACGGATAGGTCACTGCTCATGGCGTTTGGTGTTGCGTGTCGTGTCTCTCGTATTGGGCGTTGAGGTCGTCAATCCAAAATCTAAAATCTAAAATCCTCGCGCACGTCCTCGATCCGCGCCTGGATGTGGATGAGCCGGCCGGCGCTGACCCGCAATGCCGACTTTACATCTTTCAGCCCGCTGCCGGTAAGCTGCAAAACCACTTCGTCGTCGGATCGAATTGCGCCCATGCGACAGGCTTTGACAAGTCCGACATAAGCGGCGGCGCAGGCCGGCTCGACAAATACGGCTGCTTCGCGCCCTAGCACGCCCATTGCGTCCAGCATTTCTTCGTCGTCTGCTTCGACAAACACGCCGCCCGTCTCGCGCACGGCGCGCAGGGCCATCACGCCGTCACGCGGCAGGTCGGCGCTGATGCCGCTGGCGATGGTGCTGGCCGGCGCTGCCACAATCGTTTCGCTGCCCGATTGCCACGCGCGATACAGCGCCGGCGCCAGGGTAGCTGTGACGCCGATAAAGCGCGGCATGTGTTCGATCCATCCTACCGCCAGTAAGTCCTTGAACCCTTTGTGCAACCCGCTGATGATATTGCCGTCGCCAACCGGCACGATCACCACATCCGGCGCTCGGAATACGGGGGAGTAAGGCGATGATGCGGCGCTTGCTTTGCTTCTCATTGCGTCGTGCGCGCGCTGTCGCGCCAGTTGCTCACAGATCTCGAAGGCGGCGGTTTTCTTGCCTTCGCGGGTGTAGGGGTTGAAGCCGGTGTTGCGATTGTGCCAGCCGAATTCGCGCGCAGCCTGCAAGGCTAGCTCAAAAGCGTCGTCGTAGCTGCCCTCAACAGCGTAGACGCGCGCGCCATGAATGCGTATCTGTGCCAGCTTGCCCTCAGGGGTGCTGCGGGGGACAAAAATCACCGTCTCGATGCCTGTGCCGGCGCACAACGTAGCCAGCGACGACGCAGCGTTGCCGGTGGATGCGGCGCAGATTGTGTGGGCGCCAATGCGCAGCGCGCGGGCGATGACCATGGCGCTGGCGCGATCTTTGAATGAGCTGCTCGGCAGCCGGCTGTCGTCCTTCAGCCACACAGCCCGAATGTTCAGCGTGCGCGCCATGCTTGTTGCGCAATACAAGGGGGACGCGCCCAGCGTACTGAGTGGATGATACGCCAGTGCGCTCGCCGCGTTGGTGCGCTCGGACGGGATGGGCGAGGGCATCGGCAGCAGCGGCGCATAGCGCCATACCGAGCGATCAGGGTTGGCAACGATGCCGGCCGGGTCGATGTCGCGCGCGATGCCGGCGTAGTCATAGCGTGCGTCCAGGTTGCCCCCACAGCGCGGGCAGGTGTACAGGGCCTGCGCTATGGCAATCGATTCTCCGCAGCGTGTGCAGCTAAAGTCGGTCAGGTACGAATTCATAGGGCATTACTGTACACCGGCGCATGGGGTTGCCGGGCAGGGATAGGTCTCTTGCCTACAATCTGCGCTATGCAAACCAAGACTTCCCATCCGGCGCTGTTGTTGCGTGACAGCCCCGCCAGCCCGCTGATTACGGCCTATTTCGAATGGAGCCAACTCAAGCAATTGTACCGGCAGGGTTGGTTGCGGCGCGGCGCGCCGGCCAATCGCTGCGAGAGCGTGGCAGAGCACACCTTCAGCGTGGCTGTGTTGGCGATGATGTTGGCCGATGCCCGCGCCCCGGCGCTGGATGCCTTGAAAGTGCTGCGCATGGCGTTGTTGCACGACTTCGGCGAAATCTATGCCGGCGACATCACACCCGCCGACGGCGTTGATCCGGCCGACAAACACGCGCTCGAACGACGTTCGATTCATCAGGTGCTGGATAAACTGCCCAATGGCGCGCTGTATGCGGCGCTGTGGCAGGAGTACGAGAGCGGCGCGACGCCCGAAGCGCGCTTCGTCCGGCAGATCGACCGGCTCGATATGGCTTTGCAAGCCGTGCTCTACGAGCGGGCCGGCCTCATCTGCGCAGAAGAATTCCTGGTCTCTGCTGCTGCGGCCATCACCGATCCCGATCTGCAAGCGGTGTTGCGCGATGCCGACGCGCTGCGCGCCTCTGGAGATGCGGACGATCCCCGGCAGGCCGGCGTGTGATCACAGGCCGCGCTCGCCTCGGATGTAGGGAACGCCCAACGCCGCCGGCGCGCCCATGCGCTTCTTCAGCGCTTCGCGCGAGCCGATGAACAGGATCAGGATCACCAGCGCGTAGGGCAGCATTTGCAGGAAGAAGCCGAGTTTGGGCATGTAGTAGAAGGGGTTGGCGAACCACAACAAGGTTTGCGGCCCTTGCAAATCCAGAATCAACCGGCGCAGCGCGCCGAACATGTAAGCGCCGGCGGCGGCGCGCCATGGGTTCCATTGCGCGAAAATCACCAGACCCACGGCGATCCAGCCCTGGCCCGATGTGGTCAGTTCGCTGAACCAGCCCGGCGACACGGCCAGACTGATTGTGCCGCCGGCCAAGCCGGCCAGCAGCCCGCCCACAAACACATATCGATAGCGCAACCGGTAGACATTGATGCCCAGCGCATCGGCGGCAGCCGGGTGTTCGCCTACGGCGCGCAGGTGCAGCCCCGGCCGCGTGCGGTTGATGTAGAACCATGCCGCCGGCGTCAACACATAGCCGACATACGTCATCGGGTTGTGGTTGGTGAACAAGATAGGGCCGAGGATGGGAATATCGGATACAAGCGGCAGGGTGATGCTGGGCAACAGTGACACCGCCCCGGCTTTGCTCAGTCCTTCGCCCAGCACCATGCTCAACCCGATGCCGACGAAGTTGATGGCCAGACCGCTCACCACCTGATCGGCCTGAAGATGAATGCTGACCACGGCGTGCAACAAACTGAGGGCGCCGGCGGCCAGCATGGCAAGCAGCAAGCCCAGCCACGGTTGTCCCAGCACGACGGCGGTCTTATAAGCCGTCATCGCCCCGATCAGCATCATGCCTTCGATGCCCAGGTTCATCACGCCCGATCGCTCGGTCATGATCCCGCCGATGGCGGCAAACAGCAGCACTGTGCCGCTGGCAACGCCGGCTTGCAAAATCACAATCCAGTCAATCATGACGCCCTCTGCGCAGTGCGTTCAACGCCGCGTGATTTGAATGCGGTAGCGCAACAACACATCGCTGGCTATGACGCAGAACAAGATGATGCCCTGCAACATGCGCGGCACGCCCGATGGCTGAATCTCGCGGCCGGCCTGGATCAATCCGCCAAACAACACCGAGACCAGAATCACAGCGAACGGGTTGAGCTTGGCCAGCCAGGCGATGATGATGCCCGTGAAGCCGTAGTTGCTGGAGATGGCTCCTTGCAGCCGGTGCACCACGCCGGAAATTTCGGCCATGCCGGCCAGCCCGGCGATGCCTCCCGAAACCATCATCATGAACACCGTGTTGCGCACGATGTTGACACCGGCGTAGCGCGCGGCCTGCTTGTTGTCGCCGATCAGACGGATTTCATAGCCCCACCGGCTGCGTGAGATGATGAACCACACCACCACCGAGCCGATGACGCCAAACAGGATGCCCAGATGCAACGTGAGGCCGGCCAACTGGGGAATCTGCGCGGCGTAGTCGGTGAGCCGGGGCAGCCAGGTGTTGCGCGGGAACATCGGCGACATCTGAAAGCCCGACTCGCTCCATTCACCGAACACCCAGAACAAGACCCACGACACCGCGATGTAGTTCATCATCAGAGTGGTGATGATCTCGTTAACGTTGAACTTGGCTTTCAGCAGGCCGGGGATGAACCCCCACAGCGCGCCGCAGGCGAAGCCGGCCAGCATCATAGCCGGGATGATGATGATGCCCGGCGTGTCTCGCGGCAGCAGTGGCGCCAGCACCACTGCGCTTGCGCCCCACGCGCCAAGGAAGAACTGGCCTTCCGCGCCGATGTTCCACAGCTTCATGCGGAATGCCAGCGCGCACGCCAATCCCACCAGCATGAGCGGTGACGCTTTCACCAGCGTGTCGTTGAACACCCCGATGTCGCCAAAGGCTGCTTTGACCAGATGGGCATACGTGGCGAACGGGTTGCCGCCGGCAATGGCGATGACCCCGCCGCCAATCATGAACGCCACGATCAAGGATCCGATTGAGGTCAGCGCCGGCAGCCATTTTGGTGTGGTCATGCGCTGCTCAAAGGAAATGGAGAATGGCAAGCGCCAGCCGCGCGCAGCCGGTTGATCCGCAGACATTTCTTGCCCTGTCACCTTGTCAACCTTGCCAACCTTATCAGCCTTATCAACCTTATCAACCTGTCAACTCGCCAACGTTATTAACCCGACCCGCCACGTCACCCTGTGGCGTGCCGGCCATCATCAGGCCGATTTTGGTCAGCGTCGCTTCCTCAGCTTTCAACTCGCCCATGTGCTGCCCTTCGTAGATGCCCACGATGCGGTCGGACAGAGCCATGATCTCTTCCAGCTCTTCGGAAATTAGCAGAATGGCCGTGCCGCGGTCGCGCTCTTTTAGCAGCGCGTGGTGCACAGCTTCGATCGCGCCCACATCCAGGCCGCGCGTGGGTTGTACGGCGATAATCAGGCGCGGGCCGGCCGACATCTCGCGGGCCAGGATGGCCTTTTGCAGATTGCCGCCCGACAACAGGCGCGCCTGCACATCTACCGAGGGGGCCATGATGTTGTACTGGTCTTTGAGTTGATTGGCTTGCCGGCGGATCATGGGCAAATTCAGCACCCAGCCGTTGGAGATGGGCGGTTCGCGGTGGTTCTTCATGATCAGATTGTCCGCCAAGCTCAGGCCGGGTGAGCTACCCACCCCGTGGCGATCCTCAGGGATGTACGCCACGCGGCGCTGAATCGCCGCGTGCGGCGCCTGGTTGGCCACGTCTTCACCGGCGATCATCACCCGCCCGCACGAACACCGTCTGAGGCCGGTGATAACTTGCGCCAGTTCGCTTTGCCCGTTGCCGGCCACCCCAGCGATGCCCACGATTTCGCCGGCGCGCACCCGAATCGAGAAATGCCGCAGCGCCGGCAGGCCGCGATCGTTCTCCGCGCACACGTCTTCCACCGCCAGCACCACCTCGCCGGGCCGGCATGGTTGTTTATCGATGGTGAACACTACTTCACGCCCGACCATCAATTGTGCCAGTTGCGTCTTGGTCGTGCCCTGCGCAGGAATGCCGGCCGCCGTAACGCGCCCCTGGCGCAGCACAGTAATCCGATTTGAGATGGCCAGCACTTCGTCTAGCTTATGGCTGATGAAGATGATGGAATGGCCGCGCGCGACCATCGCGCGCAACGTGACGAACAGCTCCTCGACCTCCTGCGGCGTCAGCACGGCGGTCGGCTCATCCATGATGAGCACTTTTGCGCCGCGGTACAGCATTTTGAGAATTTCGACACGTTGCTGCTCGCCGACCGACAACTGCCAGATTTTGGCTTTGGGATCGACCTTGAGGCCGTATTGCTCTTGTAGCGCCAGGATGCGCCGGTCGAGTTCGGCCATCGGCAGGAAAAAGCGCGGCTCAGAGAGTCCGAGGATGATATTCTCGGTGACTGTCTGGGTGGGCACCAGCATGAAGTGTTGATGCACCATGCCCAGCCCGGCGGCGATGGCGTCGCGCGGAGAGTTGAAGTGAACCGGCTGCCCATTCACCAGAATCGCGCCGGCGTCGGGCTTGTACAGGCCGGCGAGGATATTCATCAGCGTGCTCTTGCCTGCGCCGTTTTCACCCAGCAGCGCGTGCACTTCGCCCCGCTTCAACGTGAAATCGGTGTGATCGTTGGCGAGCACGCCGGGGAAGCGTTTCACGATGCCGCGCATCTCCACTGCAAAGTGAGATGTTGCAGTACTATCGGGCGGCTGGGTTATGTCGGGCATTACACAAAGTGGTGAGTACTGAGTGCCGAGTAGTGACTGGTGGGTGATGCGAGACGGCGGGCATCACGCGGTTGCTGTGCGGCAGCCGGCATGTCCGCCGTCTCCTGTCTGTAATCTGTTATCTGGCCACCTGACAGATTTCCACTACGCCCGGTCACCGGCCTCGAGGACGAGGCCGGTGAGCGCTGGCAGTTCGCTCTTGCGCCGCTCTCGCGCTGCTCTCGCGCCGCTCTTGCGCCGCGTCCTCGCGGCGCGATGCCACGAGCCGGTAAGCCGCACGCACACAGGCAAATCTGCTCTTGCGCCGCTCTCGCGCTGCTCTCGCGCCGCGTCCTCGCGCCGCGTCCTCGCGGCGCGCTGCTGCCACGCGCCGGTAAGCACGAGCCGTCCGCTCTTGCGCCGCTCTTGCGCCGCTCTTGCGCCGCTCTCGCGCCGCGTCCTCGCGGCGCGATGCTGCCACGAGCCGGTAAGCACGAGCCGTCCGCTCTCGCGCCGCTCTCGCGCCGCTCTCGCGCTGCTCTCGCGCCGCGTCCTCGCGGCGCGATGCCACGAGCTGGTAAGCCGCACGCACACAGGCAAATCCGCTCTCGCGCCGCTCTTGCGCTGCTCTCGCGCCGCGTCCTCGCGGCGCGATGCCACGAGCCGGTAAGCCGCACGCACACAGGCAAATCCGCTCTCGCGCCGCTCTCGCGCCGCTCTCGCGCCGCTCTCGCGCCGCGTCCTCGCGGCGCGATGCCACGAGCCAGTAAGCGGCACACAGGCAATCAGTCACTGTTTTCAAATCGGTCGGGTAGCTAGATCTGTTATCTGTCGTCTGCCTACTGCTTCGGCAGTTCAGCGGTGACGCCCTCAGCCCACCAGTACATGCAGTACTTGCAAGCCAGGCCCTCGGCGCCAGGCGGGAACTGATCCAGGTCGGCCTGTGACATCTTCTCGCCCTCTGGGACCACGACGTTGCCGGCGTTGTCCTTGATCGGGCCGGCGAACACATCGAAGCGGTTGAACTCGCCCTTCAGCATCTTGGCCAGGATGTCGCGCACCATCTGCAGGTCTTCCGCCGGCAGGTCCTTCATGCCCGGCGTCAGTTCCTGGCCTTCCATCAGGCCATAGATGCCCAGTGCGCCGCTGTCGGCGTCGAAGTAGTCGAAGCCGGGCTTGTAGGTCTTGTCGATCACGCCCTGCGCGATCTTGGCATAGATCTTGCCCCAGTCCCAATACGGGGCGGTCAGGCAGCGCTCCACCTTGCACGAGCCGACCCAGTCATAGGTGATGCCCCACTTGCCTTTGGCCTGCGCCACGTCGGCGGGGGCGGGGGTGTCGGCGCCGGTGAATACAACGTAAGCGCCGGCGTCAAAGAGCGATTCTGCGGCTGCCTTCTCGATGACCGGATCGTGCCAGGTGTTGATCCAGCGCACATCCATCGTGCAATCGGGGCAGGTCTTACGCATGCCGAGGGCAAAAGCATTGCCCAGGCGCAGCTCTTCGGGGATGGGGAAGGTGGCGATGTAGCCGAGCTTGGTCTGCCCGTCCAGTTTGGCGCGCGACCCGGCGATCATGCCGGCCAGGTACTTCATGTTTTCCATCGCGCCGAAGAGGTTGCCGAAGTTCTTGCCATTGGTCTTGAAGCCGCTGACGTGCACGAATGTCTGGTTCGGAAATTCTTCGGCCACAGCGCCGGTAGCATCCATGTAGCCAAACGATGTGGTGAGAATGAGGTCGAATCCCTTGCGCGCAAGTCCGCGAATGACCTGCTCGGCCTCGGCGCCCTCGGGCACATTCTCGACATAGGCGACATGCGTATTCGGCACATTCTGCCCGACATAGACCAGACCCTCGTAGTGCGCCTGGCTCCAGCCGCCGTCATCGTGTGGGCCAATCAGCACGGCAGCCACATTGAACTTGCCCTGCTGCACGTCGGGGATTTGCAGGCCGGCCTGTTGCTGCGGCTGGGCCGGCTCGGCCGCAGTCGCCTGGGTTGGCTCGGCCGCCTTGGGGGCGGCCACCGGGGCGGCGCATGCGGCGACGAGCAGGCTGACCGCGCCAAAGACCAGCACACTCCTGAATGGGATGGGTTTCATACGCTTCTCTCTCCTTACTTCTTGTCCTTGCTTTGTCAATGTGCCATAGGCCCTGCTGTGTGGATCAGGCATGGCTTCTCGGTCAAAACGCGATTATATTACCTTGCCGCCAAATAATGGGCGCATTTCTTTGCCGGGGCATGTTGCCCGCGCGGATTGCATCCGCGGACTCATCCATCATGCAAATCGGCGAATTGCTCCTGCTGGGAAATGCACCCCCAAATGGATTGCCCTGTTGGTTGTCAGCGTGGCGACCAGAATGCGTTTGCTCCCGTCGCGAGCCGCCTGATCGAGACTGCCGCGCTGTTGGCACTCAGGATGGCGACGCCGATCTCCACCGTCTGCCGTTCGCTCAGAATCGTATGAAATACCAACTTTTTGCTGTCCGGTGACCAGGGCGTGGTCGAGCGCGAGTATTGGTCGAAATAGGATAGGTATTGCGCAAATTCGCGGGTCGACAGGGTGTCGGCCACTTGCACCGCGCTGCCGTTGCGTGGGTCCACGATCTCGATGCGCGTCAACAGCGCATCTTCTTGTGCGCTGGATGCTTCTGCGCGCCGGATGTTCGCTTCGATGTTGGAGGGGGGTGTTCCTGTCACCAGGGAATACACGGCCAACCGGCCACTGTCCGGCGACCAGAAGAAAGCCGAAGCGCGATTGTGAATTTGCCCGCGCTGACCGGTGCGCAGGTCAGCCACGAACAATGGCGCCGGGCTGCTAAGGGCAGTCTCGGCATCGAGCCAGGCCACGCGCTGGCCGTCCGGCGACCATGCAAAAGCGGCGATGTTGCGGATCGGCGCGATGGCGCAGATGGGTTGACCTTCGGCGTTGGCCAGTGCGAGTTCATCCTGCCCGGCGTAACGCGCGACGAGCAGCATGTGCCGGCCATCGGGCGAATAGTGGGGCGATCTGAACGCGCCGGCGGTGACTTCAGGTGTGCGTGCTGATTGCCGGGCCATGTCGATGATCAAAATCCGGTCGCTTGCTTGTGCATCTCTGACGCCGGCCTGCCCGCCCACTCGCGCCACCATGGCGCCTGAGTCTGCTCGCCAGTGCCAGTAAGCCGACCGCCCGATTTCGAGCCGGCCTACTGGAGTGCCATCACTTCTGGCTATGCGCAATTCGCCTGTTTGTCGTTGCGCGTCGAATGCGAGCAAAGCCAGCCAGCGCCCATTGGGCGCCCAGTCGAGATACGGAATTGGGCCTGACCGGCTGCTGTGTATCGCCATGCGTGGCGCTTGCGCTTGCACCGGCGCGACATACACAGTGCGTGTGATTGTTTCGGTTGCCGCGTTCAGAGTCACGCCCACGAAGGCCAGTTGCCGACCATCGGGTGAGAAGGTTGGGTATTGATAAAACTGCGCCCGTCCGCTGCGCTCGTCAACGATTGCATCAGTCGTCACCCGTGTGGGCTGTCCGCCGGCCGGATCGATGAGTGCGATGTCGCCGTCCAGTGTCATGTAGACAATCTGCCCCGGCGCACTTGCCGGCATGGGCGCCGGTGTGCCGAGGTTGTACTGGCTGCCGTCGCACAACGCCAGCCACGTTCTACGGGTGGCCGGCGCGCTGTCTGATTGGGGCGCAGGTGTGGCAGTGGCCGATGCCGGGCGTGTGGGTGTGGCAGCCGGCGCTGGCGTGGGGGTGCGTGTCGCCGGTGGTTCGCTGAGAGCGGGTAGTGTGCGCGTGGGCAACAGTGAAGAAGACGGCGTGGCGCGTGCGCCGCAGCCTGCGAGGATGAATGTTGCCAGCAACACGCCGGCCGTGCGAAACGAAATACGCCCCAACCCAATCGCGATCCTAGCCTTCGTCTTGACCTTCATCATTTCCGGCCTCCCGTGTCTCGGTGCAACCCGACGCCTGAATGCCATAGACGCCGGACTGGTGCAGCGATTCTAATGATGTCAAGCAGCCAGGATGTGCAGCATGATGGGGCTGGCGTCATCTGTGCAACAAAAAAGCGCCGGCTACGCGCGATTTGCGTTGCCTTGCGCTGTGTTACCCAGTGAGCCGCCAGGGACTCGAACCCCGAACCAATTGATTAAGAGTCAACTGCTCTGCCAATTGAGCTAGCGGCCCGCGCACACAGAGTGCAGCCCGAAATTATACACATCCCCTTCGATTGTGCAAGTGCGGCGGCGGCGGGGGGGTGTAGCGCAGAAATGTGGGCGACTTTTTCTGCAGCGAGGGCAAAATAAGGGGCATGAAGACATCAACCGTAACCAGCTACGCACAGCGGCGCGAGCAGTTCCTGGCCCTGGCCGCCCAAGCCT
>JAEANN010000028.1 GCA_016841965.1 Candidatus Roseilinea mizusawaensis
CGCCGGCGTCCTCGGCTGCGGCGAAATCGGTCGGCGCGGCCACATTCCCGGCTATCAGGCAGCCGGCGTTCAGGTGGTCGCCGTGTGCGACACCAACCTTGATCGCGCACGCAAGGTGGCGGCCGAGTTCAACGTGCCGCATGCCTATGCCGACTATCACGAACTCATCGCCCGGCCCGACATCGACATCATTTCATCAGTGTGCCTGCCCAATGCCTTGCACGCACCGGCCACCCTCGCCGCCCGCGAAGCCGGCAAACATGCGCTGTGCGAGAAACCAATTGCCGCTTTCGTGAGCACAATCCGAGGCGAGAACTCGCTAGTGGTTCGGCTACAAAAAGCGCCGGCCGCGCCGAAAATCCCGGAGCTGATCCAGAAATCGGCTGCGTCTGGCCAGGAGGTTGCCGCTTGAGCCGCGCCGGCCTGACACTCGACAATTTGCCGGCCCAGGTGCGCGAAGCATTGGGCCAGACGCGCGCGCTCAAAGCCCTGCCACAGGGCATGACCTCCAGCGTGGCGCTGGTCGAGACAGATGGCGGGGCGCGGGTGGTGAAGCGCGCACGCGGCGCGTTGTTTGCCGGCTGGCTGAAAAAGGAATATCGCGCCCTGCAAGCCTTGGCCGGCAGCCCCCTGCCCACCCCTGCGCCATACGCTTTTGTATCCATGCCGGCCGGCATTGTCCCCGAAGCCTGGCTGGTAATGGCACACCTGCCGGGCCGGCCGCTGGCCGATGCGCTCCACGACGCCCCCTCTCCTTCCCGACGCGCCGCGCTGCTGCGCGCATTCGGCCAAACACTGGCCACCCTGCATGCCACGCCCGCGCCCGATGACATCCCCCACCCTGCCCCTTCGTGGGTCGAATTCATGCTAGAGGAAGCGGCGGAAAACCTGGAGCACTTCAACGTCGATGGAACGGCAGAGCTACTGGGGCAGTTGCGCGCGCACTGGCAGGCCGGCGCACTGCCGCCGGTCGCCCCCTGCCTCATACACGGCGATTACACGCTGGACAACGTATTGGTGGATGCCGAGCGCGTCACCGGCGTGATTGACTGGGCCGGCTGCGCCGTGGGCGACCCGCGCTATGATCTGGCGTTGGCTACGCGGGCCGAGGACGACGCCTTCAGCGGCTCACAGCGCGCGGCAGACCTAGAAGCGTTTTTTGCCGGCTATGGCAGCCGCCTGCACCTCGACGATCTCAATTTCTTCGTCAACCTGTACGAGTTCTTTTGAGCGAGCACACCATGACAGCCAATCCCTCTGACATCCCGGCGCTGCCGCGCGGTTTCCAGGCTGCCGGCATAGCCGCCGGCATCAAAAAGACCGGCGCGCCCGACCTGGCCCTGATCACCAGCGAGCGCGACTGCGTGGCAGCCGCCCTGTTCACCACCAACAAGGTTCAAGCCGCGCCGGTGCTGCGCGACAAGTCACTGCTGGCCGGGCCAAATCCCGCCTTGCGCGCTGTGATTATCAACGCTGGGTGCGCCAATGCCTGCACCGGCGCGCGCGGGCTGGCCGATGCAGAAGAAACGGCCCGCCTGGTTGCCGAAGCGCTGACACACACGCGCAGCATCGCAGCAGCCGGCGCCATCTCTGCAGCCCAGGTGTTCACCATGTCCACCGGCGTGATCGGCGTGCCCCTGCCGATGGACAAACTACGCGCCGGCATCCCGATAGCGGTGCGCCAGTTGAGCGCCAATGGGCTGGCCGACGCCGCACGAGCGATCATGACCACCGACACGCGCCCGAAAATGGCCGGCGTGCAGCGCGGCGCATGGCGCATCGCCGGCATCGCCAAAGGGGCCGGCATGATCCATCCCAACATGGCCACCCTGCTGTGCTGTGTGCTCACCGACGCCAGAATCGAACCCGCGTTGCTTCAAGAGTCATTGCAGCGCGCGGCGGCTGTGTCGTTCAATCGCATCGTAGTTGATGGCGACACCAGCACCAATGACACGCTGTTGGCGCTGGCCAACGGCGCCAGCGGCATGGACATCGAAACGCCGGGGCAACGCGCGGCCTTTGAGCAGGCGCTGACCGAAGTCTGTGTCAACCTGGCGCAAGAAATTGTGCGCGACGGCGAAGGCGTGACCAAATTCATCACCCTGCACATCACCGGCGCGCGCGACACACAGATGGCCGACGCCGTGGGGCGCAGCATTGCCCGTTCCCCGCTGGTCAAAACGGCGTTCTATGGCGAAGACGCCAACTGGGGCCGCGTGATCGCCGCAGCCGGGTATAGCGGGGCAGAGGTTGACCCCAACAAGATGACGCTGTGGTTTGGGCCGGTCAAGGTGTTCGAGGCCGGCGTGCCGGCTGATTACAACGAGGCGGACGCCACAGCAGCAATTAAGCTGTCGGAGATCGAAGTGCGGCTCGACCTGGGATTGGGTGAGGCCGAAGCTACGTTGTGGACGTGCGACCTGTCGCACGAATACGTGACGATCAACGGCAACTATCGCACGTGAGTGGCGCAAGACTAATCTTGCGCCACTGCCGGCGATGAAACGAGCAAGCGACTCAATCTTCGCCCTGCGCTTTGGTGTATCCGGGCTGGCCGTCGAACTCCGGCAGCTTCTCGACGTGCATCCAGCGATGCTGGCCGGCCACGCGCTGCAACAACGCGAACAAATCCGCATCGCTCAGGTCGGCCGTCGGGCTGTCGTCACGCAACACAAAGCGACAGCGCCAGTGATCCACACAATCCGTAATCGCGCCCACCGACGGATACACCTTCGTGCCGCGATTCGAGATCATCTTCAGGCGCAACGGCGCCCCCTCGGCCAGCGCATCCAGACTCTTGCCCAGCGACTGCGCATCGCCCGGCCACTCAATGAACACATCGGCGCCGATCACACGCCGCGACTTCGGCGTGACCGCAACCGGACTCGCCGAGACCTGGGGCAAACGAATCGGCTTGTAATCGCGCACAGTCCAGTTGGCCGATTTCTTGCCCAGGTTGGCGATGATGGCATCGGTATAGGCAGTGGTCGAGGCCGCTTTCGCATCACCCACCACGTCGCGCGTGAGCACGCCGGACTCCAGCGTGACCAGCACGGCGTGCTCGATGGCCGAAGCGGCGTCGAACTCACCCAGATGGCGCAACATCATGATGGCCGACATGATGACGGCAGTGGGGTTGATCACATTTTTGCCGGCGTACTTCGGCGCCGAGCCGTGCACCGCTTCGAAGATGGCCACTTCGTTGCCGATGTTGGCCGAGCCGGCAAAGCCCAACCCACCGATCAGCGCCGAAGTCAGATCGCTGATGATGTCGCCGTTCATGTTGGTGGTGACAATGACATCAAACTGAGCTGGATTCTTGACAAGCTGATGCGCGCAGTTGTCGATGATGATGTGCCACGACTCAATATCCGGATACTCTGGCGCAATGGCTTCGAAGGTGCGCTTCAGCGTGCCTTCGGTCAACTTCATGATGTTAGACTTGGTGGCGCAGGCCACGCTCTTGCGGCCCTCGGCGCGCGCCAGTTCAAACGCCAGGCGCACAATCTTCTCGCTGCCTTTGGCCGAGATCAGCTTCAGACACTGGGCCACACCGGGGGTCTGCATGTGTTCGATGCCGGCGTACAGGTCTTCTACATTTTCACGCACCACCACCAGATCGATACCGCTGCCGCTGTAGCGCGTCTTGACGCCGGGCAACTCGCGCACCGGACGAATGTTGCCATAGGTCTCGAACAATTTGCGCAGCGTGACGTTGGCGCTCTTTTCACCATAGCCAACCGGCGTCTCGAGTGGGCCTTTCAGCACCACACGCGTCTTGCTGATCGATTCGATGGTGTCCTGCGGCACGCCGGAAGCGATGCCCTGCTTGAACACGCCGGCGCCGGCATGGCGCACTTCCCATTCAATCGGCGCGCCGGTCGCCTCGATGATGCGCACGGCCGATTCGACGCACTCCGGCCCAATGCCATCGCCCGGAATCACAGTGACGAGTTTTTTGCCCGCAGGCGTGATGTGGAAATTCATGAAAACTTCAACCCTCTCTGTAAACAAATTCGACGCCGCCATGAGCGGACACCAGAAAACCGGGTGGATTGTACAGCACCAGATTAGAGAATCATGAGAGCGTGTCCGGGCCGGCAAAGCGCAGCAATAAAAAAAAACGAAGCCGGCGCGGAACCGGCTTCGTCATGCGTTGCGCGCGTGGCGCACATGCTCAGTCTCAGTGTGACGCCATCACGGGCGCTGCGCCAACAATGTCCGGCGGTTGTGGCTTGATCGAGCGCGCAGCCACCCACCACAACACTGCCGTAAGCAGGCCGGCGATCAGGAACGGCGCAGTCGAACCGAGCCAGTTGAACAGTGCGCCAAAGACAACCGGGGCCAGTGCGTTCGCAGCACTGACAAACGACGCGGATATCCCCAGCGTGCCGCCCACTTCAAAGGGATCGACGCGGCGCGTAATGGAGCTGTTGATGGCCGGCGACAACACTGCGCCGCCGATCGAGGCAATGATCATCGCCGCCAGCCCCCAGCCAATGCCCAACCAGCCGGTGTTGCCATCATCGGGCAACGCCACCGGCAGCCCCTGCGTGGGGGGCGTTTCGCCGGGCAGGGTGCGCCCATTGCTGCCGGTCAATTCCAGCACGACTTGCTCACGCGAGTACCAGGGCGCAGCCTGATTGGGCGTCAGCGCCATCAGAATCATGCCGGCAGCCAACGCCGCCAGGCCCATCACAATCAGCCAGCGGTCGCCATACTTGCGGCTCCAGCGGCCGATCATGCCACCCTGAATCACCACCACGACCGCGCCGATGATGACAAACAGCACCGCATTGCCACGCGCATCCAGGCCCAGCCGGGTGAGCGTAAACAGCGACAGCAGTTGCTCAAAACCGCCGAACACCATCTGTTGCACAAACATCAGGACCAGCAACAGGCCGATGGCAGGCCGGCGCAGTGCCGCCGCCATCGCGCCAAACGACAACGCCGGCTTGCGCGCGGCGCGCCCGCGCTTCTCCGGCGGCAGCGATTCCTGAAACCAGAACCAGGTCAGGCCGAAAGCAATTGCCGCAAAAGCCGCAGCCACAAACGCCACCGCGTGATAGTTGTTGCCAGTGGCAGCCAGCGTGGCGAAGGCCAGCACAGGCCCAATCGTGAAGCCCAGACCGAACGCCGCACCGACCAGGCCCAAACCCTGCGTGCGCGTCTTGTCGGTGGTGTTATCGCTGATGGCAGCCTGCGCCGTGGAGATGTTCGCGCCGCTCAGGCCGTCGATGATGCGCGCCAGGAACAACGCCCAAATCGAGCCGGCGAAGCCCATTAACAGAAAGCCGATGATCGTGCCAAACTGGCTGACCAGCAGCACCGGCTTGCGGCCATAGCGATCGGACAGCCGGCCCAACAGCGGCGCGCCGATGAACTGCATGACCGGATAAGCTGCGCCCAGCAAGCCGATCACAAACGGATTGGCGCCATAGGACGCCGCGTACAAGGGCATGAGCGGAATGATAATCGTCAACCCTAACAGGTCGATCAGCACAATCACAAAGATCGGCAAAATGCGCTTGAAGTCAAGCCTTTCACCCGGGGCAACAGAAGATGTGTCAGCAGATTTCATAAACCCTCTCGTGTCAAGTCAAACAGTGTCAAGTCAAACAAAAGAAGATGAAGCGAGCGCAAGGTTGCCCATCACGGCAACATGAAGGCCGGTGGGAACGGGCGCGCCCAGCCGCCGGGCAGGAGCATCACACCCACCAGCACAATAGCCAGGCCGGCTGCAGAAGAGACGAACGTGTTGCGAAAGCGTTTCAGATCGCCGGCCTTGCGCCAGCGCATCGACAGATGCACCACGCCCAGCGCCACCAACATCAGAAAAGCGTGCTCCAGGCGATGACGCGACCAGTTGCCGTCGGCAATGCCAGACCACACCAGATACACAATGCCGATCAGAATTTGAATGTCGAAAACAAGGGTGAACCAGCGGGTCAATTTGCCGTCGAGCGCCGTGAAATCGCGGCGCTGCAACCAGCCCATCAGCAAACGCGCCAGAACGACCACGCCAAAGATCACCACAGCCCATCGCACAACAGAATGAATCAATAACATCGATCAACCTCCGATTTGTTGGATTTAGGTATTGACATATCAGGGCCGCTGCACGGCCCGGATAAACAAGTGAGTCAGGCAGAAGCGGTGCGCGCGCGCCGCGGCTGAGCAGAGCGGCGCTGCGGCGCAGCATGGGGCACGGCTTCAACGCGCGCAATTACATCGTCCAGCCAGGCCAGCTCGGCGGCAAGATGGCGGCGCTGATGTTCGATAATGAGCTGCGCGCCGCCGGCGTGTTCGGGCGTGGATTCCAGCTCAGTCAGCGCCTCGCGCATGGCAGCGCGACGCTGACGCAAGAGGTGCGCAGCTTCGGCCGGCTTCAGCGCGTCGATGAAGGCCAGGCCCACATCGCCAGGAAAACGGGCCGGCCTGTAGGCAGTCAGGTTCGCGCGCATCATGCGCTGAAAGGCTTCCTCGCCGGCCGGCGTGATGCGATACACGCGGCGGGGCGGACGATTGCCCTCCTGCGTCTGCTCGAATGCCACCCACCCCTGGGCGGCCATCTTGTCGAGCAGAAAGTAGGCGGTGGCCTTTTTCAGATCGGCGCACACCGCCAGATTGGTGTCGATGAACTCGTGCAACTGATAGCCGTGCATATCCTGCCGACGCAGGATGCCCAGCAATAACAAGGCGCGCTCGTCTTCCATGCTTCAATCCTGATTAGTCAATCTTGACTAGTCAGGAGTGATTATAAGCCGGCGCAATGGCTTGTCAAGCGGGGGCGCTACACTCTCAGCAAACACTTATCTCACCGACGATTGCGACCTTTGCCCACGCGAAGCCGGCCGGACCATGGCTTGAGTGTCGGTACAATACGCCCCACACAACCACGAGGTGCTGAACACAACACAGTGGCAACGTATACCCACGCGCGCGTTCCGCCTGCCAGCGCATCGATTACCCTGCGCGACGGCGCATTGCAGGTTCCCGACAACCCGATTAAGCGGCGAAATGATGTTGCGCTACATGGGCTGGGTCGAAGCAACCGACGCGATCATTGCCGCGTTGGAGAAGACGATTGCACAGAAAATAGTCACCTATGACTTTGCCTGGCTGATGGAGAGCGCGCACGAAGTCAAGTGCAACGAGTTCGGCACAGCGATTATCCACAACCTGACGTGACTATCATTCACTGGTTCCGGCGCGATTTGCGCCTGCAAGACAACACTGCGCTCAGCGCCGCCGCCCGTGACAGCGGCGGCGCTGTGATTCCGACTTTTATCCTGGATGACCGGCTTCTGCGCGGGGCAGATGTGGCGCCGGGGCGGGTTCAGTTCATGCTGGAGTGCCTGCGTGAACTCGACGCCGGCCTACGCCAACAGGGATCGCGCCTGATCGTGCTGCGCGGCGACCCGGCCATGGCCCTGACGCGCCTGGCGCAAGATACGGGCGCGGGCGCAGTGTACTTCAACCGGGACTATACGCCGGCTGCCTTGCGACGCGATACGCACGTGGCGCAAGCGCTGCGCCAAGCCGGCCTGCGTGTGCAAACCTTTAAAGACGCGGTCATCTTTGAACAATCGGAGTTGCTGACAGGCGGCGGAACGCCTTACACTGTGTTCACGCCCTACAAGCGGGCATGGTTGACGCGGCTGAGCGCCGGCGGGCGCGCCGACGCCCAACCGCTCGATGCGCCGGCGCTGGCTCCCCTGCCAGCAGCATGGATGACGCTGAGCCTGCCTGAGCTGCCCGATGTCGCGGCGCTGGGATTGCGCGTGACACAGCAGTTACCGCGCGGGGGCGAATCCGAAGCGTTGCGCCGGCTGGCTGAATTCAAAGCCGGCGGCGCACTGCGCGCATACGCCGAGCAACGCGACTTCCCGGCCATCGAAGGCACATCGCGCCTGTCACCCTATTTGCGCTTTGGGGCCATCTCGCCGCGCCAATGTTTCGCCGTTGCGGTATCTACTTTGTCCGGCGATTTCCCGGCCAAACACAGTTTCTCGCCGGCCGCCAGCGACAAGCGCAAAGAAGGCGCCGACGCATGGATCAGTGAACTCATCTGGCGCGAGTTCTACGCGCAGATTCTGTTTCACTTCCCCCACGCAGACACGGGCAACTATCGGCGCGAGTACGACCGGCTGGAATGGGGCAGCAGCGACAGCGCCCTGGACGATGAACGCTTTGCCGCCTGGCGCGCCGGCCGCACCGGTTACCCCATCGTCGATGCAGCTATGCGGCAACTTAACCAGACCGGCTGGATGCACAATCGCGCGCGCATGATTGTCGCCTCGTTCCTCACCAAAGATTTGCTGCTCGATTGGCGACTGGGCGAGTCTTACTTCATGCAACACCTAGTAGATGGCGATCCGGCGTCGAACAACGGCGGGTGGCAATGGGCCGCCGGCACCGGCACCGACGCGCAACCCTACTTTCGCATCTTCAACCCGCGCCTGCAAAGCGAGCGCTTCGATCCCGATGGGGCATTCATCCGGCGCTGGCTGCCTGAACTGGCCGACGTACCGCTGGAATATCTGCACGCCCCGCACACCATGCCGCCGCACATCCAGGCTCAGGCCGGCTGTCGGATTGGCCTCGACTATCCGGCGCCCATCGTCGATCACGCTACGCAAAAGGAGGAATCCATCCGTCGCTTCAGCCGCATCGCTAGGCAAGACGGTTGAGTGTTGAGTGCTGAGTGCTGAGTGCTGAGGGGTGAGTGCTGAGTGCAGAGCGCTGATAGCTGACTCAAGATGGCGTATGCGAGACTAGAGACGAATTAGTCACTCGCAGTTAGACGAATCTGGCTCTGCGGCGGGGGGGTCGTGTGG
>JAEANN010000012.1 GCA_016841965.1 Candidatus Roseilinea mizusawaensis
TCATAGGCCTGGGCGGCCAGGGCCAGGTGTTCGCGCCGCTGCGCGTGGCCGGATACGGTTGATGGTTTCATGTCCCCTATGTTGCTCCCGCTGCAGAAAAAGTCGCCCACATTTCTGCGCTACACCCGGAGGTGATCGAGGGATTGACATCGATCGCAGCCAGTTGGTAGAATGCAAGCAGGCGCTTGCACCAGTGTGCTCGATAACCTATTGTGATGGTGGATCTGGAAAGAACGGGTTAGAGGGTGTGGATGTCATTTGTTCTTGCGTCATTGCTGCGCGCGCGGCGTTTGATCACTCATGATAGACAGCATCGATGAGGCGTTGCGGGAGCTGCTCCGACAAGAGTTGCCGATTCGGAATGGTGAGGTCGACATTGCCTTCAACCAGCCGAAGCGTGAGTGGTCCGCGCGTCTGAGTCGGCCTACCCTCAACCTCTTCCTCTTCGACATCCGCGAAAACAACAAGCTGCGCCAGCCCACGCCGGCGTTCGAGATCGAGCGCGGCGAGAACGGCGTCATGGTGCAGCGCCGTAAGCCCATCCGCCTGGACCTGCACTACATGATCACTGCCTGGGCAGCCGATCCCGAAGATGAACACCGGCTGTTGACGCGAGCAGTGATGGCACTGGGCCGGCACGGCACACTGCCCGACACGGTGCTGCCCGACAGCTTGCGCGATCAACCCTCGCCCATCCCCATTAGCGTGGCCCAGCCCACCATGCTGGAGAAGCCCACCGATCTGTGGAGTGCCTTGGACAACGAAGTTCGCCCGGCTATCGGCTGCATGCTCACCGTCGCTGTGAATCCCTATCTGCCGGTCAGCACGCCGGCGGTGCGCTCTGCTGAGGTGCGCTTTGGACAAAGCGCTCGCCCGGTAGACCAAACGCTCAGCGCGCCCGATGGGGAAGGGCGCTTCTTGTGGATTGCCGGAGAACTGCGCGCGCGCTCTGGCAAGCCACTTAAGGGCGCCCGCATCCGCCTGGTCGATAAGGCGCTAGAAGTGCCCGTGCAAGAAGGAGGGCAGTATGTTATCGGCTTGTTGTCGCGCGGCCGGCACACGCTGGAGATCACCGCCGAGGGACGCAAACCGGTTCGTCAAACCCTGACCATTCCCTCGGACAGTTACGACATCGTTGTGTGATTGCTCAGGGCAGTCGGTCTGCGTGCAGTTAGGGCCTGCGCGTAAATCCAAGGCGCTGAGCGGTGGGTTGTTAGTCACAAAACAGGAGCTTGGACATGCCAGAGTATCTATCGCCCGGAGTGTACGTGGAAGAGGTTGACCGTGGCCCCAAGCCGATCGAAGGCGTCGGCACGGCCATGGCGGTGTTCATCGGCTTCACCGAAAAGGCGCAATCGATGGAGCGCGTTGATGGCGAGACGGTGACGCGCGACTTGCTGAACAAGCCGCAGTTGGTCACCAACTGGTCACAATTTGTAGATAAGTTCGGCGGGTTCGTCAGCGGGGCTTATTTGCCTCAGGCAGTTTACGGCTATTTCAGCAATGGGGGCACGCGCTGCTATGTCCTGAGCGTGAAGACCATTCCCAAAGCCCAGGTCGGCCTGCTGAACAGCGACGGCAAGACCGCTCTGATTGCCCAGGCGCGCCAGGCCGGCTTTGAAGGCGCGCGCTTGCGGGTCAAAGTAGAGACCACCGGCGCGCCGGCTGCCGAGAAGAAAGGCCGGGCTGCCAAAGAGTCCCCTGCGCCAGAAGGACAGCCGGCCGATGCGCCGGCTCCTGGCGCGCCGGTCGGTGACGGCGCGGCTACCTTTCACCTGACCATCGAGCGCGAACGACGCGGCGGCGGTTGGAAGACCGAAGAGGTGATCCGCAATGCCACGTTGGTCGAAGTGGAAGAGAACGGCGTGCGCCGCGTAGCGGTGTCTTACGCCAACAACAAGCGCCCAACCCTGATCGATCTGCTGATTGCCGACGAATCTGCGCCGCTGGCCAAAGTGTGGCCGCGCGAGCAGCAGCAGTCGCTCAGCATTGACACGCGCCAACTCGCCCCGGCCACCAGCTCCGATTTTCAGGGCGATGTGAGCGAGCGCACCGGCATCGAGGCGCTGGAGGCCATTGACGACATCACCATGGTGGTCGTGCCCGATCTGATGACCACCCTGCCCGGCCAGTCACTCGACCTGAACATGGTCAAAGCCGTGCAGACGGCGATCATCGCCCACTGCGAGCGCATGGGCGACCGCGTGGCGATTCTCGATACCCCGCCCGGCCTCAACCCGCAGCAGGTCAAGACGTGGCGCATGGAGACGACCGGCTTCGACTCCAGCTATGCCGCGATGTACTACCCGTGGATCGAAGTGATGGACCCGGTGACCAACCAGCCGGCCCATGTCCCGCCCTCCGGACACATCGCCGGCATCTGGGCGCGCAACGACAACACGCGCGGCGTGCACAAAGCGCCGGCCAACGAAGTCGTGCGCGGCGCCACCGGCCTAGCCTACAACTGCACCAAGGGCGAGCAGGATGTGCTCAACCCGAACGGTGTCAACTGTATTCGCGCCTTCCCCGGCATGGGCATTCGCGTGTGGGGCGCGCGCACCCTATCCAGTAACCCCGCGTGGCGTTACATCAACGTGCGCCGGCTGTTCAACTACGTCGAGAAGTCCATCGAGCGCGGCACGCAGTGGGTGGTCTTCGAGCCGAATGAGCCGCAACTGTGGGCCAAAGTGCGGCGCGACGTGGGCGCTTTCCTAAACATGGTCTGGCGCGATGGGGCTTTGTTCGGCCTCACGCCGGCAGAGGCTTTCTACGTCAAGTGCGACGCCGAGCTGAACCCGCCCGAGTCCCGTGATCTGGGCCGGCTGGTCATCGAGATCGGCATGGCCCCGGTCAAGCCCGCCGAATTCGTCATCTTCCGCATCAGCCAATGGCAGTCTGGCGCAGAGGCCTAGCGGGATTGAATCTTTGAAAGACTCGGTGGTCATCTGCTTCTTGCCCAGTTGCTAGATGACCCAATGGCAGAAAGATTGAATGACAAAGTAGGAGGTTTGAACAATGGCAGAGAAATCCGGACGCTCGACAGACCCGCTGGCGGGATTTCAGTTTGCGCTCGACATCGGCGGCAAGATCACCGGTTACTTTTCCGAGTGCAGCGGCATCGGTTCTGAGCATGAGGTAATCGAGCACAAGGTGGTGGACAAGAGTGGCCGCGAGCTGGTTCAAAAGATTCCCGGCCGGCTGAAGTGGAATGATGTGACCCTCAAGCGCGGCATCACCGACAGCCTGGATATCTGGGAATGGCGCGACCTCGTGATCAACGGCAAGATGAAGGAAGCGCGGCAAAACTGCTCCATCATCATGTTCGACCGCAACTACGAGCCGGCTGCCCAATGGGACTTCGTCAACGCCTGGCCGATCAAAGTCACCGGGCCAGACTTCAAGGCCGACAGCAACGACTTTGGCATTGAAGAACTCGTGCTCACCCACGAAGGCATGAAGCGCGTCAAAGTCTAGTCTGAAGCCTGATTCCTGCCCCCTAACTTCTGACCATGAGACCGCAAACCGAGTTTCCGTTCACCCTGCCGGTCGGCTATGTCGATCAAGACGGCACCGTGCACAAAGAAGGCGTGATGCGCCTGGCCACGGCAATGGATGAAATCGCCCCGTTGCGCGATCTGCGCGTGCGGGCCAATCAGGCCTACCTGGCCATCATCCTGCTGTCGCGGGTGATCGTGCGGCTGGGCAACCTGCCGGCCATCACCACCGGCGTCATCGAGAACCTGTACGCCGCTGACCTGGCTTACTTGCAGGCGTTGTATCGGCAGATCAACGAAGCCGGCAAGAGCCTGATCAGCCTGACCTGCCCGGAGTGCAACGCTCGGTTTGAGGTGGACCTGGCCGAGTTGGGGGGGGCTTAGGCTACCCCTCTGACCGCCTGCAAGAGGAGGTAGCCTATTTGGCCTATCACTTCCACTGGCCGCTCGATCAGATTTTGAACCTGGAGCACGCAGAGCGGCGCCAGTGGGTGGAGCAGGTCGCCAACATCAATCGCAGGCTGAATAGGGCAGGTGAATAAGATGGACAATGCGCACAATCGTCTGCCTGAATCGCAGGCCGCGCCGGCGCGTGAAGGGCAATCCAATCACTCCACACAAAACCCATCCGGCGGGGAATCCGACCGGCCAATCGACCTGGAGGCCCTGGCGCGCTGCGTATACGATATGCTCAAGCGCGAAATGCGCATCGAGCGCGAGCGGCTGGGCATTGGGAGTTGACAGAGATGGGCCGAGCTTTTGATGCGCCCCCGACGCAGCAACGATTGCAGGAGACGCGCGAGACCCAGGCGCTGCTTGGCAGCGCGCGCAGCGCCGGCCAGGCATTCCGTTTCTATCTCGAAATTGCCGGCATTCTGTCGGCAGAGTTCCTGGAGTGCACCGGCCTGAGCATGGAGCGCGAGGTCAAAGAAGTGGCCGAGGGCGGCGTCAACGATTTTGTGCACAAGCTATCAGGCCGCACAAAATGGTCGAACATCACATTGCGCCGCGGCATCAGCTACTCGCGTGATCTGTGGGACTGGTATTGTTCTGGCCTCTACGACGGCAAGGTCAAGCGCGTCAACCTCTCCATCATCCTCGGCAACGCCGAGCTGAAAAAGGTCAAGCAGTGGGACGTGTATGACGCCTTTCCGGTGCGCTGGTCTGGCGCAGACCTCAGCACCGATACGCTTCAGGTTGCCATTGAGTCACTGGAAATTGCCCACCACGGCATGTTGTTGAGCAGCGAGGAAAACAATCCCCTGTAGCCGGGCAAGTGGTTGTGGAGTGACGGATTGCGTATGAGCGAGTCGCCCAATTCTTTGCAAGGGTCGCTCACCCTGCGTCCAGTGGCGCGCGTGCGCGAGTGGGCGCGTCGCGCAATCTCGCCATGGGCGCAGCGCGTATTAACCGGTCGCGCTGTGCTGCGCCCGCCGAACATGATGCGCGCCGTTGCGCACATTGCGCGCATCCAGGCGCGCGCCCAACGCCGCAGTGTCCGTCAGCCGGCCTGGGTGCAACGCGCGCCAACGCTCTCTCCGCGCATGGTGGATGGTTTCACCCAGGGTGTCGCCAACCGCTTTGCCCCCGCCCTAGCGCGCCGGCTGTCCGAGGGGGCTGCCGCGATGTCTACCGCGCCGCTCGATATGCCGTTGATCACCGGAGCGCCGGCGCAGGAAGCGCAGTCCTTGCCGGATGTGTCGGCCATGCCGCCTGTGGAGTCCATGCCGCCGCAGATTCCTGCCGGCCTGCCCCCGCTGGGCGCGCGCACGTCGCGCCCATCTGCGTTTGCCAGGCCGGCCTCGGCCCAATCTGCGACTGCTCCGACTGCATCGCCTCCGGCCATCTCCAATGCGCCGCGCTCAACTGCGCCGCGCTCAACTGCGCCACGCTCAACTGCGCCGCGCCCAACTGCGCCACGCTCAACTGCGCCACGCCCAACCGCAGAGCGCATTCGGCGCTACTCGCGGGTCGAAGAGATTGATCCGGCAACGTTGGCCCTGCAAAACGAGCGCCGCCAGACAGCCGATGCGTCTGTGAGCGTGTCTGGCCCGGCTCCGCAAGTCGGGCCGATTCAGCCCGCAGACGAAGGGCGCACACCGGCTTCGTTTCAGCCTGCTCTCGACGCGGGCGAGATAGAGCCTGCCTTTGCCAACCGGCTGCCAGTCCCGCCCGCACCTCGTGTTGCCGACAATGCACCACAAGAGGCCGGCCCCAGACCTGGCGCGTTGTCCACTCGACCGGGCGCAGCGCCCACTACAGCTACAGGCGATCAGGCGCCATCCGCGTTGCCGGCCGGCGCTGAATCCGCCGGGATGTCGGTCTTGCAGCGCATGCGTCAGGCTCGCGCCATGCAGCTTCGCCGTCAGATGGAGCGTGCCGGCAGCGAACCCCCGGCTGTCTCGCCGACACCGACGCCGACATCGTCGGCGTCGTCCTCTGCTTCGCCTGCCCAGGCCCCAGCCGAGCCTCTGGAAGCGGATCAACTCCCATCTGCCCGACGCGAAACGGACAGCTCGCCGGCGCAGCCGGATAGATCGCCCATCTCATCGGCGCGGCCACCCTCGCCCGCGCCTACCGTGCGCCGTTCGCCAGATACGGCTATCCCCCCGCCGGCACACGATGGGCCTGTGTCGTCCGAGACCGGCGCGCCAGAACGCGCTGTTGGCGCTGCCCCGTCCTCTGCTGCACTGCCGGGGGCGCTGGATATTGAGAGCGAAGCAGCGCCCCCGCCATTGCCGGCCGCCCCATCTGATGAAGCCAACATCCGGCGGGCGCCTGCACAGTCGTCGGCAGGGCAGGCTTTGTCTTCGAGCCGTGCGGTGTCTGATGTCAACGTCGAGCCGGCTCGACTGGATCGGCCTGCGCAACAAACGACGCCGTTGGAGCAGCCGATGTCTGCCGCCCCACAGGCCGGCAGCTCCCGGCAAAGCAGCGCGTTGCCACTCGCAGATAGTCCAGCCGTTCCATCAACGCCTGCTACGCAACCCAAGTCCCCGGCTGCGCGGGATTTGTCCCTGCCGGCCTCCGACACCCCTGCGCCATCGCTTGCCGACACGCGCCCGGTTGTCCGGCGCGCAGCAGCAGGTGGGGTGAATCAAGCCGGGGTTGAAACAGCAGCCGGCCAATCGGCGCAGGCGGTGATGGCCGACATGGCAGCCCGCGTGATTGCGCGGGCGACTGCCGGCGCGCGCCTGCCGCTCAGTGCAAGCCAGCCGGCCGGCGACTGGCCGCTTCAAACGCCGGCCGTGCTGCGTCGGGAACCGGCGCAACAGGAGGCGGTTTCCGACTTTGCGCCCGCGCCGGCGCGACCCCGGCCTGCTGCCGGCGCGGACACGATCCTCGCCGGGCAGCAAGCGTCATGGTATGGCGCAGCGCCGCAGTCCGCTCCATCTGAGACTGAGACCGGTGAGCTGACCCCGGCGCCCGAGGCGCCCGCGCCCCCCCCCGCCGGGGAAATATAACCGGGACCAAATTTTACAGGGGATTATAAAAAAAATACGCAGGCCCCGCCAAAGAAAGAGTAGATAGGAGGGGGGGGCGGAAA
>JAEANN010000020.1 GCA_016841965.1 Candidatus Roseilinea mizusawaensis
GCGGATCACCAACTGCTCACCGGCCTCGTCCTCGAGGCCGGCGTGCGAGAGCGGATCACCAACTGCTCACCGGCCTCGTCCTCGAGGCCGGCGTGCGAATGTCTTGGAAATCTGTCGGGTGGCCGGGCCAGTAGTCCGTCTTTAGTAGTCCGAGGAGCGTCACCGTGTCAACCCAAAACTCGCAACCCTCAATCTTCAGTTCTGACCCTACAACCCTCAACCCTCAGCGTTTTCTTGTGACGGGCGCGCTGGGCTGTATTGGCGCGTGGGTGGTGCGCAATCTGGTGCGTGAAGGAACACCGGTAGCGGTGCTCGATCTGGCCAGCAATCCGCACCGCTTGCGCCTGATTCTGAGCGACGAGGAACTGGCGCGTGTGCAGTTCATCGCCGGCGACATCACCGATCTGGCAGCGGTCGAGGCGGCTTTTAAGGACAGCGCTGCCACGCATGTGATTCATCTGGCCGGCCTGCAAGTGCCCTTCTGCAAGGCCGACCCGCCGCTGGGCGCGCGCGTCAACGTGGTGGGCACGGTCAACATCTTCGAAGCGGCCAAACGCGCCGGCTTGAAGCGCGTGGCCTACGCCAGCAGCATTGCCGTGTATGGCCTGAGCGATGAATATCCTGAAGGGCCGATTCCGCATGACGCCCCGCTCAAACCGCGCAATCACTACGGCGTGTATAAGCAAGCCAACGAAGGCACGGCCCGCGTGTACTGGCTCGACGATGGTATCAGTAGTGTGGGCCTGCGGGCGTACACCGTCTATGGCCCAGGGCGCGACCAGGGCTTGACTTCAAGCCCGACGAAGGCAATGTTGGCGGCGGCAGCCGGCCGGCCGTTCCACATCAGCTTTGGCGGGCGGTGCGCCTATCAGTTTGCAGATGATGTGGCGCGCGCCTTCATCCACGCCGCGCGCGCGCCGTTCGAGGGCGCCGATGTGTTCAATCTGCGCGGCAGCGTGGCGCACATGCGCGAGGTGGTTGCGGCGATCGAGTCTGCCGCGCCCGAAGTGAAAGACAAAATCACTTTCGACGACAAGCCTTTGCCGTTCCCCGAAGATATGGATGACGCTGCATTTACCCATGCCCTGGGGCGCATCTCCGAAACATCGCTGACCGATGGCGTGCGTCAGACAATTGACATCTTCCGTCGTGCCCTCGCCGAGGGCAAGATCAGCGCTGGGAATTGAGGGATGAAGCGATTGACGATTGACGATTGACAACATCACGCGACATGCTGTGATCTGCACCCGGCCATCTGACGACTCCCTACTGTTGCGCCGGCTCGGCTGCCGTCACGTCGCCGAAGGTGTTCACCTTCAAGGTCCACCGGCTGCCGGGCGTGAAGCGCTTGAACTCCTGTTCGCTATCGGGCCAGTACGTGTAGCGCGTGTCGTTGGACAGGAAGATCACCTGGTATTTCTCTGATGTGTTACCGGCGCGCTGGCCGGCTCCAACCGGCGCATTGGGCCATTGCGGGTTGAGGTCGCTGCCGCTGGCCACGATCGCGTCCACTGCCTGCCATTCGTTGATGGTGTAGCGACACCAGTCGTCGAGCACCTCGAACTGACAGTCTTGCACGACGCGGCCGGCGCCTGTGCCTTCATCGATTGTGTAAGGTGTGCCGCACACCTTGCGCGAGCGGCTGGTCTCTTGATCTTGCACCGAGCGCACGCGCTCCTCGCACCCCATCAGCCGGCCCTCGACCGGAACACGGTTGCGCCAGTCCTGCTTCTCAACCGGGCGCTGTTCCAGCACCGCGATCGAGCGTTCCCATCTCACCCCTTGCACCGTGGCGGCCTGATCGGTGGTGCGGCCGGCCAGGAAGACAAAGATCGCGCCAGCCAGACAGATCATCCCAATCAGTCCGATGGCGAAAGCGCCCAGCTTGCCGCGCTGGGCCGGCGCTCTGGTCGCCGGCGCGGGTGGGGGCGTCTTGACCAGCGCCCCGCCACAATTTTTGCACCTTGTGGCGGTTGCGGGATTTGGCGTACCGCAGAAAGGGCACTTCACATCCGCCACAGGGGCCGTGCTGAAGGCGCCGACCACGTCGCCTTTGGCGCGCGCTTCGGCGCCGGACAGGTCGCCCCCGCAATTCTTGCAGACTGTCGCGCTGGAGACGTTGCGCACGCCGCAAAATGGGCAGGTCACGTCCGGCCCCGCTTTGGCCTGCTCTAGCTTCTGCTTGTCCGTGATGAGGGTTTGCTGGGCCGGCGCCTCGAACTTCTGATCTTTGCTCATGGCCGCCCCGCAGCCAGAGCAGACTTTTTGCATGCCTGGGTTACGGGTGCCGCAGAACTGGCATGTCCATTCCAGCTCGGTATAACCAATGGTTTCTTGGGGCATGGCGTTATTCCTCCTGTGACGCGCGACATGATTCCGGAATCTACAAGACTCCGGCAGTCTATCAAACTTGGCGCGTCACTCGTAGGCCAGCGCCTCGCGCACACTGACCCGCGCAGCGTTGAGGGCCGGCGCCAGACTGGCCGCGGCAGACACGGCCACCACCACGGCCAGCCAAATCATCACCCCCAGCCACGAGAACACATAGCTCAGGGGACTGCGCACAATCAGCGTGCCAATCGTGTCGCTCAGCAAGCGGCTGATCGGCGCGGCCAGCAGCGCGCCAAGCGCCCAGCTCAGCGCGCCGATGAAGACTCCCTCGACGATAACGATGCGGATGATCGCGCCGGTCGAAGCGCCGATGGCGCGCATCACGCCGATCTCGCGCGTGCGTTCCAGCACGTTGATGCTCATCGTGCCGGTCAGCCCCAGCCCGCCCACCACGGCCAACAGCAGTGCCATGATCAGCAGAAAAGTCACCAGCAGCCCGAACTGATACTCGATGTTGGCGCGGTCGGCCGAAGTGGTGTTGACGGATGCGACGCGCATGCCGCGCTCTGTGAAGTGATCTTCCAAAGCTTGTGCGATCTCAATTTCATAGTCTGCATCGTGCCGGTCGATCACCACGAATAGGCTGCTCGCGCGTCCCGGCTGATTGACGACCGAGGCGTAGTAGGGGTAGTTCATGTACACCGTGCGACCGGTGAGCACTGCGCGCACAACGCCGACGACCTGCCACGCCCGTGTTCGCCCGCGCATCTTGAGCATCACTGTGCTGCCCACTGTCACGTCGGGGTGGTCGTCGAGCCATTCGGTGTTGACCACGATCTCGCTGGTGTCGCCCGGCCTGAGCCAGCGCCCCTGCAACACGTCGGGGCGCAGCAACTGCGTGCCGGCTTGCGGCGCGATCACGCTGAACCCACGACTCTCGATCTGGTTGCCTTCGCTGTCCTCCAGGATGCGGTTGGCGCCGTCGAAGCCCCAGCTTTCGGCGTCCACCACGCCCGGCACGTTCATGGCTTCGCCGGTCAGCTTATCCACGTGATAGAAGCGCGGGAAAGACAGCGTGACGTTATAGTTCCAGTAGCGGGCTGCGTCGGCCAGCGTGCGCTGCAGCGAGTCGCGCACTGTGTAGACGGAGATGAAGATGGCGCCGCTGAGGGTGAGCGTGGCCAGCGTCAGAACCAGCCGGCCTTTGCGCCGGAAGGTGTTGCGCACCGAGAGCAACACCGGGCGCGACAGGCCGCGCACACGCTCGATGATGTGATCGAGCAAGCCGGCGCCGGCCTGCGCGTTGTCCAGGCCATAGCTGCTGATCGCTTCGCGCACCGTGATTTTGGAGCCGCGCAGAACAGGGTAACCAGCGGCCAGCACCGGCACCGCCAGCGCCACAGCGAATTGCACACCGTACACGCTCAAAGGCGGTGCGTAGTTCACGCCGTCGAAATTCATCAGGCCGGCTGCAAACCGGGTCAGGGCAAATGCGCCCAGTGACCCAAGCGGTAGCGCAACCAGCAACGACAGCGCGCCGAAGATCAGCACCATGCCCAGATACATGCCGGTGATCTGGCGTGTCCGCGCACCGACGGCCTTCATCACCCCAATTTGCCGGATATGCTGAGCCAGCAGCGCCGACACCATGTTGATGATGAGAAATGCGCTGGCGAACAGCGACAGCCCGCCCAGCACTCCCAGAATCAACAGCATCGACTGAATGGCATTGTCCGCTGGGTGCTTGCCGGGGTCGGGGATGTTGATGCTGCCCACCGATTTGCCATCGCGCTCCAGGCGCTCCTTGATGCGGTCGGCGACGGCCTGGATGCGCAACCTGTCTGGCGCATCGCCGGCCACTCGGATGAGCAGGCGGTTGTACGTGCGCGGCTGGCCAAGCCATTCCATCGTGTCGAAGGTGACATACCCGTTGAAGAAGGAGCCGAAGCCGGGCGGGGGCGATTGGATGTCATAGGCCGAGCCGGCCAGTCGCATCGTGCGCGTTGTGCCGTCGGGCAGTTCTATGGTGAGCAGGTCGCCCACTTTCAACCCCAGGGCAGCCAGCGCGGATTGCTCCAGCGCCAGCTCGCGCTTGGGAGGCGGCCAGGCGCCCTGCCGCGCCTCGATCTGGCTGATCTGGATCGCATCGAAGTCTGGTATGGCCAGCAAGCGCAGGTTGTGACGCCGAGTATCCTGACGCAGCCGCACGGAGAACAGGCGGCGACCTTCGGCCTGGCTGATTTCGGGCATCAGTCGGACGGTGCGGACGAACTGCTCGTCGAAGCTGCTGCTCAGGGTGGCGTGGGCCGGATTGGTGGCCAGGTAGATGCGCGTGGCTTCGCGCGTCAGAACTGCCTGCGTGCTGTTGATGGTGCCGAAGGCAAACAGCCCAACCGCAATCGATAACGCCACCAGCGTGGTGCGTGTCTTGTTATTCCAGACATCGCGCAGAACTTTGCGCCAGCGCGTCGAAAACATACTACCCGCGTTGTGCCATCTGGGCCAGCAAGGTCAGCGCGATCAAACCGGCCATGAACAGCGCGACGTTGAGCGACTGTTTGGAGAGGGAATTCGTGTCCATGATTTCGCCGTTGGACAACTCTGGCTGGGGGCCGGGCATCGCCGAACTGTATAAGCGCTCGAAGGGGTTGACCAGTTTGTAGACCGGGCACAAAAACCAGCCTAGGATCGCGCCGCCGATGAACCCGCCGAGATGGCCGAAGTTGTCGATGCTGCTGCCGGGGCTGAGGCCGATGATGACATTGATCGCCAGCGTCATGCCCAGGCTGATCAGGCGCTGTTGGCCAAAGCTTCCCAGCATCTCGCGATGCTTGTAAAAGTAGACCGCCAGTGCGCCAAATGCCCCAAACAGGGAGGTCGAAGCGCCGGCTGACAGCCCTTGCGTCAGCATGAAGCTCAACACGGCCCCGCTAATGCCGGACAACAGATACAAGGTGATGAAGCGCCGGTGGCCGAACAGCGCCTCGACTTCGCTGCCCAGCAAGTACAACGCATACGAGTTCACGCCCAGGTGCAGAATGCCGATGTGCAGGAAATTGGCCGTGAACAAGCGCCAGTATTCCCCGCTGGCCACAAGCGGCGCAAAGTTGGCGCCGAAACGCACCAGATTCGCAGCGTTCGTGCTGCCGCCCGTCAACTCCATCGCAATGAAGACGATCACGTTGATGGCCAGGAAGACATAGGCCCAGCGTGGGCGGACTGTCGGGATTCGGATGCGCATCGGACGTGGACCGGTAGTCGGTGGTTGTGTTTGGGGTGGAGAAGGGTCTGGAATCATTGCATGCTGGCTCTCACGCTTGCGCGCCGTTCGGCGCCGGCATCAGGAGCGTGGTAGCTATAGGATCACCGGGCTGCGCTCGACTCGGCAATGCTCGGCGGTGATGATGGCGATCACCTGGTCTGCGGCAGCGTCAATCTTGCTGTCGGCATTCACCACGACGTATTTGAACTCGTGCAGTCGCTTCATTTCCTCGCGGGCAGTGGCAATCCGGCGCGCTAAACCATCGGTTGTTTCGGTCTTGCGGGCGAGCAGACGCTGGATCAGCTCTTCCTCAGAGGCCGGCGCAATAAAGATCGTGATGGCGTTTGGCACGATGCGACGGATTTTCTCTGCGCCCTGAACGTCGATGCGCATCAGCACGTCTTTGCCGCTGGCCAGCGCGCGCCGTACTTGCTCTTTGGGGATGCCTTTGTAATCGCCATACACCAGGCTGTGTTCGAGCAATTCGTCGGCGCGAATTAAGGCGTCGAACTGTTCGTGGGTAACGAAGAAATAGTCGCGGCCTTCGACTTCATTAGGTCGGCGGGGCCGGGTTGTCATGGTGACCACAAAAACGTAGTCCTGTCCACGTTCTCGCAGCCGTTGCAACAGTGTGTCTTTGCCGACTCCCGAAGGGCCTGAGATGACAACGAGCAGGGGCGTAGGCCTTAAGGTGTACAGATCGACAGGGGATTCAGTCCCGTTGGGTGACGTTTGCATGTCGCGCTGGAGCACATTGTACCGCACGGGTTGCGCAGTGTGCGATTGGTAGAATCGCGGTTATGCCGATCTACGAATATCGTTGCTCCAATTGCAAACGCAAAGTGTCCATCTTTTGGCGCACCCTGTCTGCGGTGAACGAGTCGGAAGCGCGTTGCACATTCTGCGGCAGCCCGCGCCTGTCCCGGCTGGTGTCGAAGGCGCGCCTCATCCGGGGAGGTAGCGCAAGTGACGATGTGTCTTCTGGCAGCGCGGGCGCCGATGACATGGATATGCCGGGCCTGGAGGGACTGGACGAGAACGACCCCCGCGCGCTGGGGCGCTTCTTGCGCAAGATGGCCGCCGAAACCGGCGAGGACATGGGGCCGGAGTTTGACGAGGTGGTGGGCCGGCTGGAAAAAGGCGAGGATCCGGAGAAGATCGAAGAAAGCATGGGCGACGTGTTCGGCGAGCCTTCGCCCGGCATGGATGACGACATGGGCATGGGTATGCCTAGCACTTCGTCACTTGAAGAAGATGCCGCGCCGGGCGACGCCGACAACAACGCTGACGCCAAATCCGCTAAGAAACCTGACACGCCGCGCCGGCAGGTGGCGGTGAGCGCAAAGGCCAAGCGCGCGGCTGCGAGCAAGCCCAGGCCGGCCCGCAGTTCCCAGGGCGCCACAAAGTCGAAAAGGAAATAACGCCGCCTAGCATTGCCGCGCGCCGCCCGCATCTCATTTTCGGCGATCTCGCGGGCGCTCGCGAGATCGCATCGCCCAACTGCTCTGATCATCGACCATGATGACAATGACCTTTCACTGTGTCATCTGACTGTGTCATCGCGCGCCGGCCAGTTTTAACATTTCCGCCATCGCCGGATTCGGCTGCTCAATATCGCCGGCGGTGTTCACGCACACGGTCGGCATTGCGCCCAAGCTGATGTGCAGGCGCATGCGCATAGCTTCATCTTCGCTGTTGCCGGTCAATCCCCAGTAGCCAAACGACCGGCTCCACTTGCCGAACAAGAATTCGTTAAGCGGGCAGCCGCCCGTGCGCTCCAGTCCGTCAATCGAGCGATGCGAGCTGCGAAACAAATGCACCTGTGAGAACGCCTGGCCGGTCATGGTGGTCTCGTTGCGTCCCTCGCCGCCCACAGCCAGGCCGGGGTTGGTGGCTGCCACCGCTTCGATCAACTGCTGCATGCCCTGCGTGGGCGTCATGTTTTCCACCAGGCAGTTGTGCAGGTTCCATGTGCACAAGGTCACATCGAGGAAGGCCAGCTCCAGCGCGTGCGCCTCGACGGCCTTGCGCACGTTCTCGGCCAAAATGGAGCGCCACAGGCTCAGGCCGGGGTGTATCTTGACCATCGTATTCTTGTCCTGATGGCGCAGGCGGGCGGTGTTGGATTCTTGCAACGGCATGACCTGCTGCCCGTTCCAGGCCCATCCTTGCAAGCGTTTGCTTTCCACCTCGCGAAAGCCAAAGTCGCGCAGATAGGTGTACACAGGGTGGGTGGGGTCTATGTCTGCCGCATTGAAGTGCGGCATGGCGCGGAATCCCATTGCCTGCGCTTTTGCGATGAAGGCGCGTCCTGTGTCGCTGGCGGTGTAGGTGGGGTAGTTCTGGTCGTAGCCATCGGTGCGCCAGTTTGGAATGTGCAACAGCACGTGGCGCGGGTCGAACCGGCGCGCCAGTGCGTCCAGGATGGCCGGGTCGCATGGGCACCAACTGATTGCAAAGCGCACCGTGTTGAACCAGTCTGGCCTCGGTATGCGCTCGGGTCGATAGGTGTGTTCCAGCCAGTCGCGGTAGTCTGCCGCCGGCGTCTGCCAATCGCCCGTGTAGGTGTTGATGTACCAAGTCAGCCCGCCGGCGGCCAGATTGCCGTCCAGTGGGCCATAGCTTTCTGTGTCGAAACTCAGGCGCTGCGGGTCATCTTCGTCGCCGACATGCAGCGCCTTGTAGCGGTAGTGCGCGTCCTGGCAATGCACCCACAGGCCGCCGCCTGCATCGCTGTCCAGGATGGCCAGCCCGGCTTGCCACTCGAACGGCCAGGGGAAATGCTGTCGATGAATGATGGGATCGTTCAGCGCCAGGCGCACGCCCTGCCACAACGGGGCCGCCAGTTTTAGCGCCGGGTTGATGCCGGCCAGCGTCCAGCGACAGGCGCGCAGGCCGGGCCGCGCAGCAAAGCCGCTCGGTTCGACCATCAGCGCGCCGGTTTGCGCTTCCTCGCGCACCGAGATGACGCCGTCGCCATTCCACGCTGAAACGCGAAAGTCGGCGCGCTGCGCACCCAGCGCAACAAGCGTCACCTGGTCGCCGGTTTCTGTGCCCAGGGGCGCGCGTTCGCCGCCGGCGTAGATCAACTCCAGCGCCGGCTTGCCGTCGGCCTGTGTTTCGATCAGTCGTTGGCCGGTGGCTCTGTCGCTCAGTTCGGTCAGGACGCCGCGCTCGAAGGTGGCGCTCAACGTGCGCGTCTCGACGCGCAACGTGGTTCCATCAATCTTCAACATCACCGCTCTCCTTTTAAGGATTGATTTAAGGATTGATTTAAGGATTGATTCACATCTTCTTCTCCGAGCTGTTCGACATGCACACAAAAGCAGCCGCGCAATGCTGCGCCCGGCGGCAACACCTGGGCGCCTGTGCCGGGCAGTCCGGCGGCATACAAGTTGAAACCATTGTTGGCCACTGTGACCGGCTCGACGGCAAAGAAGGGTTTGCCCGGCGGCGTGTAGATGACGACATGACCAAACACAGGGTCGCACTCAAAGTGCAAGCGCAGGCCGGCTGAGGGATACGCGATCATCGCGCGGCCATCCCATCCGCCAAAGCAGTGGTCGATGTCGCGCGCGCCGACGGGTTGCAGTGTGCTGAAATCTTGTTCGGGCAATACGGAGCGCATCGGCCCGCCCAGCGCAGTCAAGGCGTCATTGTCTGTGCCCGGCGCCGACACCGGCTGCGAGGCCATGCCCGGCAGCGGCGGGTACACTCCGCCCACCTTGATCTGCAATTGCGCTTCATCCACATGGCTGGCGCCAAAGCCGCGGTTGAAGTAGGGATGAAAACCAAAGCCGACCGGCATCGCGCCATCGCCCACGTTTGTCACTGTCAACGTGGTGCGCAGCGCCGTCTCGCTCAAGCTGTATTCCAGCTCGGCCAGCAACGGGAACGGAAAGTTGTAGTCGGGGAAGTCGCGCGAATCGAGCGCGCAGGTGATCGCATCCTCGCGCGCCGCCATGACGCGCCAGGGGCGCTGCCGGCCATCGCCATGAATGGCGAAGCCCTGTGGCGTGTTGGCGCGCAGACTGTAGTCGCGCCCCTCGAAGGTGAAGCGCGCATTCGTGATGCGGTTGGACCACGGCAGCATGACAAACGAAGCCATCTGTCCGCTCTCGCGGCGTGCCACCGCTTCAGGTGATGTGGGGCGCATCAACGGCACAGGCTTTTCATCGCGCAGCATCTCAAATGCAACCAGGCTGGCGCCGGCTTCGGGCGCGATCGTGGCCGACAGCCGGCCTTTGTGGATGGTGTTGGGCATAGGGCGCCTCCGTCTGTCAAGCCGCTCAATCAGACTGACGACAGACTGACGAAGCGACCAGAACACAAGCATCATTCGCCGGCAGGGTGATGTCTGCATTGTCGGCGTGTCCCGCGGCGGGTGCGCCGCGCCACACTGCGTCGATGCGCCATCCTTCGGCCAGCTTCAGATGGGTTGAGATTGGGCGCGGGCTGTAGTTGATGAGCACCAGCGCCCGTCGGCCATCTGGCAGCGGGTGCTCGGTCAGGCCGGCGTGAGGATGGTCTTTGGTGGCGATGCGCGCAGTCAGCACAGGTTGCGCAATTTGGCGGTACACCTGCCACATGGCCGGCCCATCGGGCAGGTGAAAGCTGCCCGGTGTGTGGGCCAGCTCGCGCTCGATTGGCGCAGACAAAAACCACAGCGCGCCCTTGCCGTATGGCGCGCGGGTGAAGACCGGGTTGCCGTCCTCTTCACGCGCCAGCACCTCGACATCAGCGCGCGCCGGCCTCATGCGCAGGTGGATCGGCGCGCGGGTGGTGAAGGCCGGTCGATCGGGCAGCGTCTCGAATGTGAGGGTCGCCGGGCCATTGCGCCGCGATCGCGCCAGCACCTCGACGCCAAATGGTTCGATGAAGGGGCTGAGCATGCCGTCCTCGTGCGAGACGTAGAGCGTTGCGCCGGCCTGGACGCGCTCCAGCAGTTCCAGCCAGCGCCGGCGATAGAGGATGCGCCCGCCGCTGATGGCGGGCAGCAGATAAAGCCGCGCATCCTTCAGAGGCTGGTCGGCGTACTGAAATTCGATGTCGAAGCCGGCCTGCTTGGCGAGCACAAAGGCGCTGTAGGCGACGGCCCATTGATCTTGCCCTTCGCTGAGGATGCACACCGCGTCGATCTGGCGCGGTGGCAGGTTTTGCACAGGTAGTTCGCGTAGAAACTGCGCGAACCGAGACATCTCGGCCAGAACTGGCCGGGGGCTGCCATCGGCGCGAAACAGCCCCAGCTCTCGTTCATAGGCGTCCCAGTCGTAGGGCGCGTGTGCCAGGTGACCGAAGTCGAACGCGCACCACCACAGCAATCCGTGGCAATCATGCGCCCAGGTCGAGAACAGCGCCGCGCGGACAAAGTCGGCGGCTGTGCGTTCATCCGCCACCATCGGCCCCAGTGTGCCGATCTCCTCTACCAGACAGGGCCGCTGGCCGATATCGGCATAGAACCGCGATTCGGCGGTCGAGTGCAGAATCGTGCGCAGGGTATTGACCGGGTCCTGGTCGCAATATGGCGTGAAGTAAGGGTAGGGATGTGTGGTGAGCACATCGGTCAACTCGCCCTGATCTTGCACACGCCATGCTGCATTGGGGGCCGGCGAAAGGCTGTGCATACCAGACACGACCGGCCGGCTGTTGTCCTCGACGCGGATGGCATTGGTGATGGTCGAAGTCCACAGCCACGCCTGCTCGCGCGTGGCCGGCCCCATGCAGTTGCATTCATTGCCCAGGTCCCAGGCCAAAATGGCGGGATGTGCGCGGAAGTGGCGCACAAAATACCGCACGAAGCGCGTTTGCCACAGCAGAACGGCCGGGTCGGTGAGCACATTGCGCCCGGCGAACGCCGGCGGCGTGAACAGCCTGCCGCTCATCCAGCCGGTGAGCAAGCCCACGATCAGCTTCAGCCCGTGTTGTCCGGCCAGATCGGCAAAGATGCGAAAGCGCTCCATCGCAATGGCAGATACGCCGGCGCGGCCGGCCTCATCGTCGGGCAGCGCATCCTCGCCGTGGCGAAACTCAACCGGCCCAAAGCCAGTGCCCAGTTGCGTGAGCGGCTGGAAGTCCGGCCACAATGGAAAGACGCGCAAGACTTGAAGGCCGGCGGCGGCCAGCCGCTCCAGATCGCGCGCGACCACATCGGGCTGCCAGTCACGCCACATGGCTGCGCCGGCATGTGACGCCCAGTAATTGCAGCCGACGACAAACGCGCCGGGGGTGGTCAATGGATGATGATCTGTCATGTCAGTAGCATGACCCGAAGTGGGCCTCAAACGCAGCGACGAGTCGCGCGCCTCAGGCCCCGGCCCGATATTGCCAGATGGGCGGGAATTTGCCGTTTGATAGCCGGGTATTCATGGCGGATTTTCTCCTGTTGTCCTGCAATCAAGATCGAGCTGGGCTATGTTGTACCCGAAATTGTGCATTCGGTGGCGGGTGACACAAATGAACAGGCCCGGACAGGTTGACCATCCGGGCCTGTAATGCTGCAACATCCCCTGGCAGGCGGGGACTGCCTTCCCACCGCATCAAACAGCAGCACGTAGGACAGGCTTTCCAGCCTGTCTGGACAACCTAGAAAAGGCTATCCCACGGAAGGCAAGTCCGTCTGTTTCTTGGCGAGCGGTATGGCGCGCGTCTTAGCGACCGGCTCCCTGCGCCAGCCGTGCTTCCTGCTGCCGTTGCATGAACGACAGAACGGTGAACGCTTCGCTAATATCCTCAATGCTGACCAGGCCGAGGAAACGATCGCCGTCGTACACCGCCACGACGCGCTGGCTGTGCTCGGCCATGATTTGCTGCACTTCGTCCAGCGGTTTTGTGCAGTCCACTTTCAGAAAGTCGCGCCGCATAATCTCGGTGACGTAGCCGTCATTCACGGCTTCACTCAGGTTGCGCAACACATCGGCGCGGGTGATGATGCCGATGGGCTGGCTGCCCTGCATTACGGCAAAATCGGGCTGATAGCTGGTGAGCAGATAGTCCACCACGCGCGACACGCGATCACCGATGCTCAGAGTCAGAGCGTGCCGGTTATAGGTGTCGCCGACCCGCCGCGTGTGCAGCACCGTCTTGGATTCGGCCATGGCCGTCTCCTGGCCGGCGCCGAAGAAGACGAACACCGCAATCAGCACCAGAATGAAGTTGCCGCTCAAGAACCCCCACAGGCCCAGACCGATGGCGATCACCTGGCCGATGGCGCTCGCAATGCGCGTGGCGCGCGGATATCCCAGTCCCATTGCCAGCAGCGCGCGCAACATGCGCCCGCCGTCCAGCGGAAAAGCCGGAATCAGGTTAAACAGCACCAGGCTGATGTTGGCCGCCAGCAGCCAGAACAGCAATGTCTCCAACGAGGGTTGATTCAGGCCGCCCGGCAACAGGCCCTGGCCGTCCAGCATGGCGGCTGCCATTGATGCGCCCACCACGGCGAACAGAATGCCGGCGATTACCACGTTCACCAGCGGGCCGGCAGCGGCGATGATCAACTCATGAATTGGTTTCTCCGGGTTCTTGGTGATCTGCGCCACGCCGCCCAGCGGCAACAGCGTAATGTCACGCACGGGAATGCCAAACGCCCGCGCGGCAATGCTGTGCCCCAGCTCGTGCAAAGTGACGCAGGTGAACAGCAGCACCATCAACACCACACCGAATAAGGCGCCCTCGGCTGTGCCGGTGATGCCGCCCCACTGTACCGCGCCCAGCACCAGGATGAGAAAGAATGTGACATGTACACGGATTGGAATTCCGCTGACTTCCGCGATTTTGAATGACCAGCCCATTTTGTCGTGCTCCTACTTTACTGTGTGCACTGCACTGTGTGCGCTGCCTGGCACAGCCTATTGCACTGCTGCGACAAGCTGTCAGCTTTTTTCGCTGTCTACCATAAGAGAAGGGTTTGAGACATCTATGAGTTTTGTCTGAGGAGCAACCCTGTAAGGTTCAAAGGCATGGAGTAAACGGCCCGGCACGCGTCCGCTGAGCAGCATGGCATGTTCTTCGGCCACTTCCCGTGCCACCATGCCTTCGCGTCGGAAGAGTGCCATCAAGTCGCCGGCGCGATAGGGCAGCCGCACGGTGATGGGGATCAGCCGTGCGTAGAGCATGTCTTCGACTTCGCTCAGCAGCGTCTCCAGGCCTTCGCGTTTTAGCGCCGAGATGGGAATGCCCTCGTCGAGCAATGACGAGCGCCGAATGGCAAAACTCGAGCGGCTGCTGGCAGGGCCAATGATCTGTGCCAGCGCATCGGGCGTGAGTTTGTCAGCTTTGTTGAGCGCGATCACCATCGGCTTGTTGCCGGCGTTCAATTCATCAAGCGTGTCCATCACCGTCTGGGCTTGTTCGAGCGCGTTGGGATGGGTGATATCCACTACATGCAGCAGCGCGTCGGCTTCGCTGATCTCTTCCAGCGTGGCGCGAAACGCGGCGACCAGATCGGTGGGCAGTTTCTGAATGAAGCCGACGGTGTCGGTGAATAGCACTGTGTGGCCGCCCGGCAGGCGGACACGCCGCGTGGTGGGGTCGAGTGTGGCGAACAACTTGTCTTCGGCCAGCACGTCGGCGCGGGCGACAGCGTTCAGCAGGGTGGACTTGCCGGCGTTGGTGTAGCCGACCACGGCCACCACCGGCACGGCGTTGCGCTTGCGATGCGCGCGATGTTGCGCGCGTTGGGCGCGCACGTCCTCCAGTTGTCGTTTCAGCCGGGCGATATGCTCGCGGATGCGCCGGCGATCGATTTCCAACTGGGTTTCGCCGGGGCCGCGCAGACCTACGCCGCCCGTGCCGCTGCGTCCGGCCCCGCCGCCGGCCTGGCGTGCCAGGTGGGTCCATTGCCGGGTCAGGCGTGGCAGCCGGTATTGATACTGCGCCAGTTCCACTTGCAACGCGCCTTCGCGCGTGCGGGCATGTTGGGCAAAGATGTCGAGAATCAGGCCGGTGCGATCGAGCACCATGACCTGTTCGCCCAGCGCCTCTTCCAGCTCGCGCTGGTGGCGCGGCGACAACTCCTCGTCGAACACTACAACATCGTACTCGGTGGCGTTGCGCCAGGCGATCAGTTCTTCGACCTTGCCGGGGCCGATGAAGGTGTTGGGGTTGGGCGCATCGAGGGTTTGCGTGGTTTCGCCTACCACGTCGAGGCCGGCCGTCTCGCACAACAGGGCTAGCTCGGCCATCGATGAATCAAGGGTGAGCCGGCTGTGCCTGGCTCTATATGCTTCGCCGGTCAGTTCGACTCCGACGAGAAAGGCGCGTTGGGCAGCCGACTTCGTCTCTACATGAATTTTGTTTTTGGGCATGTCTCCTATTTCTTGGTCAGCCAGAGCTTAATACGGCCCTCGCCGACGACCAAGCGGTCAACAGAGATCGTTTTCGCTACTGCATCAAGCCGGCCCTGTATGAAACGGGTTACGGGCTCGAGTATGAAATTCGGGATGGCGATCCATCCGAACAGTCCACCGGTGTTGAGCAGGCGCACGCTGGCCGCCGCTGGGCTGATTATCACGCGGCCCTGCTCCAGGCCGATGGTGTAGGCCGCAACCACTTGCTTTTGCCCCAGCACGGGCAGGGTGACGCTCATGTTCAGCGAGGTCTCGGATGTGTCGAGCAAGCGAACATGGATGCGTTCGATGGGGCTGTCGGGGCCAGTGAGGTAGAGGTTGGCATAGGAGGTGGCCTGGATGTTGTCCACCTCAAGTTGGCGTTGCGCCCCGCTCGGCAACGACTCGATCTCTGCCAGCTCGTTGGCCAACTGCGCGCCGACGGCGGGCTGATTGGGGATCGGGTCGCCGGTGAACTGAATGAACCGGCCGGCCACCAGTCCTCCGCTGAACCCGCACGCGATCAGCAGCATCATCAGCGCGCCCAGCACAACGCCCAGCTTCAATGCGCGGTCGGCGGGGAGATTCAGCGCCGGGCTGCCTGCGCTATTAGTCCGTTCGACCAGCGGTTGCTGCGGCAGGAATGCTGTGGGGGTGCTGATTGCAGCGGCGCGCAACGTTTGCCAGGCCGGCTCGACAGCCGGGCGCAGTTGCGCGCACACATCGATCAGCCGCACAATCTGCTCGCTGCGTGCGCAATGCTCGATCAACTCGACCACTTTCTTCAGTTTGCCCTCTCCTGGCAAGCTGTCGTAGTCGATCCCCAGATCGAAGCAGATGGACTCGATCTCGTCGAGGTCGAAGTGCGCGACGATCAGTTGTCGAAGTTGCGCCGGGCCTGGCGTGGGCGGACTGCCGGTGGTCGTCATGGGCGTGATTTGTGGTGCGTAGTGCGTGTTAGGTAATCGTCAATCGTCAATCGTCAATCCAAAATCTAAAATCTAAAATCCAGAATCTCCCATCATTCTATCCAGCGCCTGCTTGATGCGTTCGGTAGGCGCGCCGAGGGAGATGCGCACATAGCCTTCACCATGTTCCCCAAAGGCGGTGCCCGGCGTGACGACAATGCCTTTGTTGACCAGCAGGTGCTCGGCCCATGCGGCGCTGGTATCGAAGCCGGCCGGAATGCCGGCCCACACGTAGATCGTCGCCTGCGGCGTGTCCACCTGGCAGCCCATCGCGCGCAGCCCTTGCACTACCAGATCGCGCCGTTCGCGATAGGTTTCCTGCACGTTGTGGCGCCACGCCTGGTCGCCGGTCAGCGCGGCAATCGCGGCCTCTTGGATGCCGAGATAAGGGCCAGAGTCGGCGTTGGTTTTGAGTGTGCCGACGGTTTTGATCACATCGGCATTGCCCATCAATACACCCACGCGCATGCCGGCCATGTTGTGGCTTTTGGACAGCGACGCGAATTCCACCGCCACGTCTTTTGCGCCCGGCGCTTGCAGCACACTGGGCGCCAGATAGCCGTCGTACCCGTTGTCGCAGTAGGGGTTGTCGTGGCATAGCAGGATGTTGTGACGCCGGCAAAAGGCCACTGCCGCTTCTAGGAACGAAAGCGGCGCAACAGCGGTGGTGGGGTTGTTGGGATAGTTCAACCACATCAGGCGCGCCTTGGCCAACACATCGGCGGGGATGGCGTTGAAGTCGGGCAGCCAGCCGCACGTGCGCGTGAGCGGCATGGGGTAGGGGATTGCGCCGGCCAGCAGCGCGCCGCCCGTGTAGGCCGGGTAGCCAGGGTCGGGCACCAGCGCCACATCGCCCGGATTGAGATAGGCAAACGCCATGTGATAGATGCCTTCTTTCGAGCCGAGCAGGGGCAACACCTCTTTATCCGGGTGCAGCTCGATGTCGAAGCGGTGCGCGTAGTAGTCGGCAAATGCTTTGCGGAAGGCCGGCGTGCCGGTGAAGCCGCCATAGCCATGCTTGTTGGGATGACGCGCGGCAGCAGTCAGCGCCTCGACGATCTCTGCGCCGGGAGGCAAATCGGGCGACCCAATATCGAGCGCGATGACATCGACGCCGGCAGCGCGCACTTCCTCTTTGCGGCGGATCAGGCCGGCGAACACATACGGTTTGATGGCAGACATGCGCTGGGCGGGCGCGATCATGCTGGGTTCAGGCTCTCCTTATCCATCAGGGCTGGGGCGACTATACCATCTCAACGGCCGGCCAGCCGTATCAGCCTCGGCCTAAAACATCACCGTGACCTGTGCAGGCTGCGGCACGCTCAGGCTAAGCGCGCCGGTCTGATCGGTGTGGCGTCTCTGTGCCGGCTCGTGTCCTACCCGCACCTGTACTGCCTGACCAACCGGCAAGTGTCCAAGCTGCAGCGTCAGGCCCTGTGAGCTTGCCATATGCACATGACAGGTCAGCCGCGTGCGCGCGCGTTGATAGCCGGTGATGATTGCCGGCTGATTGGTCGCGATGATCTGCGCGCCGTTCAGCCAGACGCGCAGTCCATCCGGCCCGCTTGCTGCGTCAAGCGCCCCTTCGCCGACGCGCACGCCACGCACGGCGGCAGGCTCGTTGTTCAGGCTGCCGAAGCGCCAGCCGGCCCACGGCTCGCAATCGATCAGCTCTTGCACCGCCACATACCCCAGCAGCGCGCCCCATGTGTACATGGGGTCAGAGTTGGGCATGTCATCGCCGTCGCCGGTGTCGGTGTTGTAATTCTCATGCACATGTCCTTCCTCTTGCCATTCCCGAAGCAACAGGTCCAGGCTGCGGCGCGCGAACTGGTGCGCGATGTCGTCCAGCCGATAGCGCCGCAAGCCTTCGCTGACGAGGAAGTTCATCGGCCCCCAGATGCGCCCGCGCCAGTAGTCGTTGCCGGCATAGCCGGGGTCGCTGCGGGCAATGCTGGGCAGCACAAAGCGGCCCCAGAACTCGCGTTCATTCAGCAAGTGCTCGCGCACCATGCGCTCGGCGCGTTCGGCCGGCGCGATGCCGGCGATCAGCGGATAAAACAGGGTTGGCGACAGATGCGGCGACAAGCGCCCGTCCCAGTGCTTATTGAGGTAGATGCCGGCTTCCTCACTCCACAACTCGCGGTTGATGCGCTCGGCCATTTCGGCATATTCGGCGGCGTAGTTTTGGCTGAGCGTAGGCTGGCCCAGTTCGCGCGCGATCTCGCTGAGCGCCCAGGCATCCAGCGCATACAGCGCGTTCAGTCCCACATCGGCCAGTTCCATGGTGTGCGTGTCGGGGTTGAAGACGGCCTCATCGTACATCGGGCTGTTGTCCAGGCCGGATTCGTACATGGCGGCCTGCATGTTGTTGCACAGCCACTCTTTGTGATAGCTCGGCGTCGGGTCTGATCCCCATTCCAGCAGCCCGTCGCGATTGCCGTCGCGGTGGGGCATCCACCAGGCGTGCCAGCGGGCCAGGGTGGGAAACGCGCGCTCCAGCAAATCGGCGTTGCGCTGTGCAGTGGAGAGCGCGCCGGCCCGATACAGCTTCAGCACACAGTATGCGCCCACCGGCGGTTGTGAACGATCAACCGACGCTCCGAACTCGCTGCCGAAGTTGGGCACAAAGCCGGCTGCGGTGGCCTCTTGCACAATAGCCAGTGCGTTGGCGACGGCCAGGTTGGGGTCTTCGAGCTGCGCCATGACGGCGCAGAAAAATGTGTCCCACTCGAACAGCACATACGAGCCAAAGAACGGCCCCTTGCACCAATCGCGCGAGACCGGCGTGCACATGCGGCCCTTGAGCGGTTCCCAGATGGTGTTCCAAGCAATGACGTGGGTGATTGCATCGGCGGCGTCATTCAACCAGCCGGCCGTGCGCAGGCCGGCCTGTTGATACGCGGCGCGTCGTTGCGCCATGAAAGCCGACAGCGCAGTTTCCGAAGTCTCCAGTGCGTGGGGAGCAACCTCAATCCAGACCGGCCCGTTGTTCAGGGCCACGCGGCAAGGCAGGCTGTCGGCAGCGCGCCAGCCGACCGCAACCTGCCAGCCCTCCCATGAGGCCGGGCTGTTCCATGCGCCATCGATGCCGATCTGCAAGAGCAGGGCGCCGGCTGCCGGCCCAGGCGTTACCCGGCACACCAGCCGGTCCCCCTCGGCTGCGTACTCCAAGGCGACGACCGCCTTGTTCCATTGCAAGTCAAGCTGGCAATACGATCCGTCGGTGGCGTGCGGACCGAGCCGGCGTACATCTCCGCGCCAGCTAAATTCATCCTTCACCTGGCCCGTGGCGGGATCGATCAGGCTGAACAGGACGCGCCGGCGTGTGGGCAAATGCACGACAGCATTCAAATGTCGCACATCCCAGGTGTTCCATCCCTTTGGAGTAATCATCGGAGTAATCAGCAGTCTGCTGTGCGCCGGCTAGTCAAATTGTTGCCCAAATTGCTCGCGGTGAGCCACTTCAGCCAGCGCTTTGCGCTTCTTTTTGCCTTGCCCGGCTGTCTGCGCCGGGTAGCCAAACGGCACGATGGCCAGCACTTCCAGCGTTTCGGGTATTCCGAGCAGCGGCCTGACTTCGCGCATACCCTCGAATCCAACCCAGTTCGATCCGATGCCTTCTGACCACGCAGTGAGCATCATTGACTGAATGGCCCGGCTGGCGTCCGACACTGCAAAACGCGATTGCTCGATAGCTACAACGATGGCGAAAGCCGCCTCGGCGATATACGGGCCGCTGCCGGCCAGCGCGCTCAATTGCTTCAACATGTCGCGTTGCTCCACCACAATAAAGTGCCACGGCTGACGATTCATGCTGCTGCCGGTCAGCCGGCCGGCTTCCACGATGCGGCGGATGGCGTTTGCATCGACCGGCCTGTCTTGATAGTGGCGCACCGCCAACATCGTCCGAACGGTCTCGAATACGCTCGTACTTCCTGTTTGTTGGCCTTCCATCTCGATCTCTTGAACCTTAAGTTTGCCGCGATGATAATCGAGATGTGCAGCAGACTTGCTTTCGCCATCATTTGGTCAACGGCGGACAGGTCATACGTGAGGCAGCCGGCGCACGCTTTCGCCTGATTCTGCCCCCGACCTCTGCCGCAGCCTATGCCGACGCCCAGATCGATGACTATGTGGACACGACGGGCGCGCGCCGCTTCGCCCATCTTCCCCCGCGCCGGCTGGAGATTCGCGCGCGCTTTTCCTCGAACGATCTGAAAGGCACGGCCGGCTTTGGTTTCTGGAACGATCCGTTCACCCAGTCCGGCGGTGTGATCGACCCGCCGTGCAGCGTGTGGTTCTTTTACAGCTCGCCGGAATCGGATATGCGCGTGACGCGCGACACGCCTGGTCATGGCTTCAAGGCCGCCATGCTCAACAGCTATCCATCCACGCAGGGTCCTGTGGCCGGCGCGTTCGGCCTGTTGACAAAGTTGGGCAGCCCACTGTTGAACTGGATGCTGCGCCGGCGTGCGTTGGCCGGGCTGGTATTATCGGCGGCGCGCGCAACGGTTCGGGCCTGTGATGTGTTATTGAATGTGGATATGACGGCCTGGCACGACTACGCCCTCGACTGGCGCGCCGATCAGGCCGTGTTTACCGTGGATGGGGCAATTGTGCTGCGCGCATCGCGGTCGCCAAAAGTGCGATTGGGTTTTGTGGCTTGGATCGATAACTATCGCGCTACGGCCTCGGGCAGCGCGCGGCGTGATGCAAGCGCCTACGAATTCGCTTACGTGGATGTGCAGCAGGAACAATGGATGGAACTGGAAATCCGTCAGGGGCCATAGGGTCGGCGGCAGAATCTGTGCGTGATGCGCAACCGGCGTCCCAACCGGCGCCGTTGGTTGTGGCGCTGGTGGATGATGTGTTTTTTCAAGCGCCTATTGAGACTGTAGCATCAATGGCCGGCTTCGACGTGGAGTTTGCGGCGCCAACCGAAGATGTGGTGGCATACCTCGTCATGCGCCGACCCCAGTTGTTGCTGATTGATCTGAATGTGCGCTCGCTCGATTGGAGCCGCTGGGTGTTGGAGGCAAAGACCAGCCCGGCCACGCGGCGCATTCCCATTCTGGCCTTTGGAGCGCACCAAGATGCCGCACAATTGACGCGCGCGCGTCAACTGGGCTGCGACGCGGTAATCAGCAACGGCGCGTTCAAGGCCGACATGGCCGGCTACCTGCGCAAACATATCCGACTCGACGACCCGGCAGCGTTGCTGAGTCAGTGCGACGGTCCGCTGCCGGAACTGGCCGCGCGCGGCATCATGCAATTCAACGCCGGCGCGTATTACGAACAACATGAGACGCTCGAGGCAGCCTGGCGCGCAGAGAGCGGGCCGGTGCGGCAGCTCTACCAGGGCATCTTACAGGTGGGCGTGGCGTATTACCAGATTCAGCGACGCAACTATGTTGGCGCGCGCAAGATGTTTCAACGCGCCTGGCAGTATCTGGCCGCCTTGCCCGATGGGTGCCGGGGTGTGAATGTGGCGCAATTGCGGCGTGACGCGCGCGCTGCCCAGGACGAACTGGAGCGGCTTGGTCCTGCTCGCATCGCCGAGTTTTCGCCCGCCTTCTTCAAACCCATTCTTCTGACACACCCCCGCCCTGACATCCATACTGACTACTGACTACTCACCACTCATCACTCATCACTCATTACTCATTACTCACTACTCACCACTCATCACTCATTACTCACTACTCACCACTCATCACTCATTACTTACTACTCACTACTCACTACTCACCACTCCCATGTCATACGATTTCAGCAACAAGATCGCTCTCATCACCGGCAGTGGTCGTGGTGTGGGCAAAGCCACGGCCCTGCATCTGGCCCGTCTGGGCGCGGACATCGTCATCAACTACTTGCGCAAGCGCGCGGCTGCCGAAGAGACCGCGCGTGAGATCGAAGCGCTGGGCCGGCGTGTGCTGGTTGTCAAAGCCGATATCGGCGAGCCGGACAATATCGAACGTCTCTTTGCCGAGATCGACCAGCATTTTGGTGGCCTGGATATTCTGGTGAACAACGCCGCTTCTGGTTACGCCCGGCCCATCCTCGAGCAGAAAGTGAAAGGTTGGGACTGGACGATGAACATCAACGCGCGCGCAGCCTTGTTTGCCTCGCAACAAGCTGTGCGGCTGATGCAAAAGCGCGGTGGCGGTGTGATTGTCAACATCAGCAGCATGGGCAGTATGCGCACGCTGCCCGACTACGCTGTGATCGGCGCGTCGAAAGCGGCGCTGGAAGCCGTTACCCGCTACTGCGCGGTCGAGTTTGCCCGTCACAACATCGTGGTGAACGCCGTCTCGCCCGGCATCATCGACACCGACGCCCTGGACTACTTCCGATTGGGCCGCGACGTGATGGTGCAGGGTGCGATCGAGCGCACGCCGGCCGGCCGCATCGTGACGGCGCAGGATGTCGCTAATTTGGTGGCTTTTCTGTGCAGCCCAGAGGCAAACATGATTCGCGGCCAGGTCATTGTCATTGATGGTGGCTATACTATCGCCGTGACCTGACGCGCGAATGTGACCTGGCGCGCGCGGCCTTTGAGGTGCGCGGCGTGCGCGTGGCGGCCGGCTGTGTGCTGCTGCATTGGGATGTCAATCATGTGTCCGGCGCGCGGACGCGGCGCGAGAGCGGACGCGGCGCGAGAGCGGACGCGGCGCGAGAGCGGATTGCCAGCGCTCGCCGGCCTCGTCCTCGAGGCCGGCGACCGGGCGTAGTGGACATCTGTCAGGTGGCGCGCAGACGCGGCGCGCAGACGCGGCGCGCGGACGTGGCGCGAGAGCAGGTGTGGCGCAAGAGCGGACGCAGACGCGGCGCGCAGACGCGCCGCGCGGACGCGGCGCGAGAGCGGACGCGGCGCGAGAGCGGACGCGGCGCGAGAGCGGACGCGGCGCGAGCGCAGGTGTGGCGCACCGGGTGTAGTGGAAATCTGTCAGCCAGCTAGAGCTTGATTTTGGATTGTGGATCGACCGCTCGGCTCATCCAAATCCAAAACGGCAAATCCAAAATCCAAAATCGGAAAACTGCCATGATGATGGGACTGGCCTCTGAGGCCTACGACCGAACGTATAGCGATCGCCAACTGGTTAGCCGTCTGTTCGGGTATTTCCTGGTGTATCGCCGGCAGGTGTTGATTGTGGCCGGCCTGATCTTTGCCATTACGGTGTTCGGCCTGCTCGACCCGCTCATTGCATCGCGCGGCCTCGACCTGATACGCGCGCATCCCTCGCTGGAGCTGGCGCTGGCGTTGTTCGGCTATCTGCTATTTTCGGCGGTGGCAAACTTTGTAGCCGGCGTGGCGCGCCGTCGTCTGATGGCGCGGCTGGTGTCCGATGTCATCTCGCACATGCGGCATGAAGCGTTCAGCGCCTCGATCCGACATGATCTGTCTTTCTTCGACAAGTATCAATCCGGCAAGATCATCAGCCGCATCACCAACGATACCCAAGAACTGTCGCAGGTGGTGTTGCTGGTGACGGATTTGATCAGCCAGTTCACTACGCTCATTGCGCTGGTGGTCGTTTTGTTTGCCACGTCGTGGCAACTGACGCTGGCCCTGCTGGTCATGTCGCCGTTAGTGGCCGTGTTTGGGGCCGCCTTCCGCAACCTGGCCCGGCGCGTCACGCGCAAGGGCTTTCGCGCCATCGCAGAGGTGAATCAGTCCATTCAGGAAGCCGTAGCCGGCATTCGCGTGTCCAAAAATTTCCGCCAGGAGTCTGCCATCTATGCCGCGTTTCGCGGGGTCAACGAGCAGTCATACCGGGTGAATCTACTGCGCGGCTTTGTACTGGCGAATGTGTTCCCGACGCTCAACGCGCTGGCCGGCGTGGGCACGGCCCTGCTGTTGTACCTGGGAGGACGGGCAGCCGGCGAGGGCGCCATCACGGTCGGCGCCTGGTATCTGTTTATCCTCAGCGTCGAGCGCTTCTGGTTCCCCATGACCAACATTGCCTCGTTCTACAGCCAGATTCAAAGCGGGCTGTCGGCGTGCGAACGGGTGTTTGCGCTGATTGATGCCGAGCATACGGTCAAGCAGACCGACGCGCGGCCAGTTCCCCCCCTGCGCGGCGACATCCGCTTCGACAAGGTCAACTTTCGCTACAACGCGCAGCAGCAAGTGCTGCAAGACTTTTCGCTGCACATCCGGCCCGGCGAGAGTGTGGCGTTTGTGGGCCACACCGGCGCCGGCAAGAGCAGCATTGCCAAGCTGATTGCCCGTTTTTACGAGTTCCAGGGTGGCCGGATCCTGATCGATGAGCAGGACATTCGCACATTCGATCTAACCGACTACCGCCGGCAACTGGGCCTTGTGGCCCAGACGCCGTTTCTATTCGCCGGCACGGTGGCCGACAACATCCGCTATGCCCGCCCTGAGGTGAGCGATGCCCATATCTTGTCTATCGCTAGGCGCATCGGCGATGGCGAATGGCTGGAAGCGTTGCCGAACGGCCTGCAGACCGAAGTCGGCGAGCGCGGCAATCATCTCTCGATGGGGCAGCGCCAGCTTGTGGCGCTGATGCGTGTGCTGGTTCAGGCGCCGCCCATTTTCATCCTCGATGAGGCTACAGCCAGCGTCGACCCCTTCACCGAATCGCAAATCCAGCGCGCGCTCGGCCTGATTCTGGCGCAGAGCACGTCCATCCTGATTGCGCACCGGCTCTTCACGGTGCGCGCTGTCGATCGCATCATCGCGCTCGATCATGGCCGCATCATCGAGGAAGGCAGCCACGATGCCCTGCTCAAACAGGGTGGGTACTACGCCACGCTCTACCAGACCTACTTCCGCCACCAGTCGCCTGACTATCAGGTGCAGGGCGTGGATTACTCGGCCGGCCGGGCCCGGCTGATGAGTTCGCGTGTGGCCGGCGCTTAGCGGTAGGCAATCCTTGGCGCGCTATGCGCCCCCATGACATGCAAACGCGCGCCGCCGTCTGTGTCGCGCTGCCCCGCGCAGGCCGGCGTTCTCACGCAAGCGCGAAGCTCTCGCCCGGCTGAAGCACGTGTGGCATGGCGCCGGTCTCGGCTTTGACCCGTGCTGCCCAGGCGTGTGCATCTTGTGCGATCAGGCCGAATGTGTTGTAGTGAACCGGGATGACATGTTTGGGCTGGATCAGCTTGACCGCGCGCAGGGCGTCGTCTGGCCCCATCGTGAAATTGTCGCCGATAGGCAGCACGGCCAGGTCGATGCCTTCTTCGCCGATCAGGCGCATGTCGCCGAACAGGCCAGTGTCGCAGGCCAGATAAATCTTGTGGTGGTCTTTTGTGCGGAGCAGGAACCCACATGGGTTGCCGCCATAGGAGCCATCGGGCAGCGCCGAACCGTGCAGCGCCAGCGTCAGCTTCAAATGGCCGAATGGGTGCTGATAGCCGCCGCCAATGTGCTGGGCGTGCGTCTTGACGCCCTGCTTCTCCAACCACACGCTGATTTCGTAGTTGCTGATCACAGTTGCGCCGGTTCGTTTTGCGATTGTCACGGCGTCGCCTACGTGGTCGCCGTGGCCGTGGCTGATCAGGATGAAGTCAGGCTTAAGAGATTGGGCGTCGGTGGCGGCCGCGGGGTTACCAGACAAAAACGGATCGACCAGCACGCGGTGATCGTCTGTTTCGATACTCATCGCCGCGTGCCCGTGCCAAGTGAGTTTGGTGCTCATGGGCGCCTCCACATGGTGATGTTACGATAAGCATACCGCATTCTTGTCGCAGGACCCTCCGCGGCTTGTCGCCTCGTGCATAATGGCCTGCACGCGAGTTGGTTTCGGCATGTGCGCAGTTTTAGCATGTGCGCAGTGCAAAGGCAAAGAAAGGCAAAGAAGGAGCATTGCATGTCAACGAGAAAAGGTGGCAGCGCAACACGTACCCGGCGGCGCTCAACGCGGCGTGGTTCGTCCGACGTAAAAGCATCACGTGCGCTGGTCAATCTGCCCATTCGTTCTGAACATGAGCGTGCTGAGCCGGCATTTGCCATTGCCAAGGTTGTCGATTTGCCCGGCGCGTCGCAGGTGTTGCCCGGCGCACAGCAGCGCCGCAATGATTGTGGGCCGGCCTGTGTGCGCATGGCCCTAGACTTCCTCGGCCTTGCGCCGGGGGTCAGTATCGACCAACTGGCAGCAGAAGCCGATCCACCCGACGACGGCACAACCGCGCAGGATTTGGTGACGCTGGCAACCTCGTATGGCGCTACAGCGTCGGCGCTGTATTTGCCCGCTGCACAACTGCCAGAGCCGCCGGCCATTTTGTTGGTGCGCTATTCCGGCTTCCGGCGCGAGAGCGTGGAGAACACCACTTACTGGGACCTGGCTGCGTCCAACCCTGGCATCTGGCATTGGATGTGGTGGTTGGGCAACGTGCAGATCGACGGCCAGTGGATGAGTGTGTGGAACGATCCTCTGTACGCTGCCGGCAGCGGCAAAAACGTGCTGCACACGCTCGAAGAATTTGCCAGCGCTTTTCAGCCCTATGGCAACACGCGCGTGGCCATCAAGTTTGCCGGCATCGACAATCCGCCTGAGAAGGACGACGAGCAGTTGATCGTGGCGCCCTTTGACAGTGGCGGGGTCAACTTCAGGCGCGCGCCGGGCACGCAAGATACCACAACGATCATCCGCCTGTTGCCGCAGGGCCACCGCTTGACGGTGCTGGAGAAAGCCTCCTCGGCGCGGATCAAGATGGCCGGCGGTCAGCACTGGTTGCGCGTGCGCACCATCATCGACGGCGTCGAACGAGACGGCTATGTGGCGGCCTGGCTGGTGCGGCCGGTTGACCATGTGCCGGCTCCCACACCAACGCCGGTTGTTTCCAACTCGTACACCTGGCAAGATGTCATCAACGCCACGGTGATTGCAGCCACACCGCTGCGCGCGGACTGGAATGCCTGGATGAACGACTCCGGTTTCTGGGCCGCCTTCACCAACGATTTGCGGCCCATGCCTTACACTGGGCCGGCCGTCGAGACCTGGCCGATCGCTCCTGACTTGCGCCGGCAGATCATAGACCTGCTCAAGCTCAGTTCTGCCGAGCTGGTCGAGCAAGTCATTGCGGTGGTGCAGCAGGCCGAGCAAGAGCAGCAACTGCCTCGTCCGCAGCAGCCTGTGCCCGGCGCAATCGTCGGCATTCACGGCCCGCCGGGTGTCGGTTGCCCGCCGCGTGCGGACTGGGAGCGCTGGATCAAAGTGCTGCATGAAATGGGCGTGATGTGGTTCAAGCAGTGTGACGACGGCGACCCCAACCGCCGCGACATTCTGGAGTGGTGCAAGCGGCTGAAAGCCGAGGGCATCGAGCCGATTGTGCGCTATTTCAAGGATCGCCAGTTCCCCGATTCGCTGCCCGATGCCCACTTCGAGAAGATGCGCCGCTATGCCGACGCCGGCATCGTGTGGGCCGAAATCGGCAACGAGCCGAATCTCGATCACGAGTGGCAGCAAAGCTGGTGGGGCCGGGTGGACTTCAATAACCCGGAGGTCATTCGGCTGCTGGCCGAGGGGTGGGTGCGCGACGCCCAACGCGCCTTGCAGGCCGGCGTGCGACCGGCGTTCTATGCGATGGGGCCAACGGACTGGCGCGGCGGCGTGCATCCCACGCTCTCATCGGTGTATTTCACCAGCCGGCTGGCGCTGTATCTCGCCGAGCGCCGGCGCGCCGAGACGATCGATATCTTTCAGCGCGGCGGCTGGTTCGCAGTTCATGTCGCCACTTACGAGCAGCCCGATGATTTCGATCCATTCCGGCCGGATGGCACAATTTGGGATGTTACCTTGCGCGGCTACGAGATTGTCATCAAGTGCTTCCGCGATGCGTTTGGCTCATCGCTCGATGTCGATCACATCCCCATCATGTCCACAGAGGGCGGGGTGTTCACGCCAGAGTCCACCTCGATGGCCGGCCACATCCGGCTCAACTCCGAAGCCGAGCATGCCGAGCGCGTAGTGAACATGTTCCGCTGGCTAGAGCGCCACGCGCCCTTGCAGGCAATGTGTCCCTGGTGTTTGTCGGCCTATGGATTCGGAGCTTCGTTCGACCCACGCTTCGACGCCGATGGTTGGTTTGTGCGCGCCAATGGTGGATTGCGCGAGCGGCCGGTCGTGGAAGCGATGCGCCGGCTACACGTCAGTCGCGCGCTCTCGAAGTCGCTGGACTTGGAGATTGGCGCACCAACCAGTCTGTCGCCGGCAGTCCGGCGCGCATTGCTGGACATCGGGGTGCCCGTTGACCACTGACTGCTCACTACCGACGATTCCCCTGACCGATCCCCATGACGATCCAGGCTGTACTGTTTGACATTGGCGGTGTGCTGTTGCGCACCGAGGATCAAGAACCGCGTCGCAAGTGGGAACGCAAACTTGGCCTCCCGGCGCGTGGGCTGGCCGAGGCAGTGTTCAACTGCGAGACGGCCCTGTTAGCCACAGTCGGCAAGGCCACGCAACAAGACGTGTGGCGCGCAGTGGCCGAACGCTTCCGGCTGGACGATGCAAAGTTGCGCGACTTGCAGCGTGACTTTTGGGCCGGCGACCGGCTGGATGATCAGCTCCTGCGCTACCTGGCCGATCTGCGCCCGCGCTATAAGACCGGCATCCTCAGCAACGCCTGGCCGGGCATCCGCGCGCTGTACGCGCAGTGGTTTGGCCTGACCGATGATCTCGTCGATGTGATGATCTATTCCGGCGAGGTCGGGGTGATGAAGCCAGATGCGCGCATCTACCACCTGGCGCTCGACCGGCTGGGTGTGCCGGCGGCGTCTGTGGTGTTCGTCGATGACGTCATTGAGAACGTTGCCGGCGCACAGGCAGTGGGCATGCGCGCGCTGCATTTCACTTCGCCTGCGCAAGCCATGGCGGCGCTGGCTGAAATATTGGCGTCTGGGCCGGCTGTGAGGTGAATGAACCACAAGCGAACCACAAAGACGCCAAGCGCGTAAAGCCTTTTGGGGTCGCTAAACAGCTTAGACAGCTTAGAATGTGCAACCAACTGCGCTCGGCGCCAGATGTCCTGGGTGCGTTGCTGCTGCCCCCCGCTTGGCATGGTCAGATTTTCTTTGCCGCGCCGCTGACGGCAATCACACTGGGCGGCCCTGGTCGCAGGCAGGATGGATAACAATAAATAAAGGGAGAGTCTTGCTGGAGAATCAACATGGATGGTATGACGCTTGTTTTGTTTGTGATCGGTTTGGTGTTGCTCATCCTTGGCGCCGAGGCGCTTGTGCGTGGGGCGTCGCGCCTGGCGGCTGCTGTAGGCGTCTCGCCGCTGGTGATCGGCCTGACAGTCGTTGCCTTCGGCACCAGCGCGCCTGAACTGGCCGTCAGCGTGGCCTCTTCGCTCTCCGGACAGGCCGATCTTGCTATGGGCAATGTGGTCGGCAGCAACATCTTTAATATCCTGTTCATTCTGGGATTGTCGGCGCTCGTGGCGCCCCTGATCGTCTCGCAGCAGTTGGTGCGGCTTGATGTGCCTCTCATGATCGGCGTGTCTGTGCTGGTGATCTTGTTTGCCCTCGATGGCAGCATTGGCCGGCTGGAAGGCGCGCTGTTGTTTGCCGGCCTGGTCGTTTACACGGCTTTTCTCATCGTTCAGAGTCGCCGAGAGTCCAACAAGGCCGTTCAGCAGGAATATGAACAGGAGTATCATGCCGGGCCGGGCGGGCCGGCTCAGACCGCGCTGAATCTCGTGCTCATTGTTGCCGGGCTGGGCATGTTGGTTGTGGGATCGCGCTGGCTGGTGGATGGCGCGATCGCTATCGCGCGCGCGCTCGGTGTGGATGAGGTTGTCATCGGCCTGACGATCGTGGCCGGCGGCACGTCGTTGCCTGAAGTGGCCACTTCCGTGATGGCCAGCATTCGCGGCGAGCGTGATATCGCCGTCGGCAATGTAGTGGGCAGCAATATCTTCAATCTGCTGTCGGTGCTAGGCCTGGCAGCCATCGTTGCTCCCGCCGGCATTGGCGTCGCGCCATCTCTTCTGGCCTTCGATATGCCGGTCATGCTGGTCGTGGCGATTGCCTGCCTGCCCATTTTCTTCACCGGCTACACAATTGCCCGCTGGGAAGGGCTGGTCTTTCTGGCCTATTACGTCGCCTACACGCTCTATCTGATTTTCGCCGCCACACAGCACGCGCTGCTGCCCACTTTCAGCGGGGTCATGCTGGCGTTTGTGTTGCCGATCACTGTGTTGACCCTAGCGGTGTCAGTTTTCAGGCAAGTGCGCGCGCCGAAAATCTCAGCCGACGCGCGCTGAGCCTGTCAAAGCGCGCGCCGAACTTCTCAAGGCACGCGCATGCAGGTGCGTGCATGAATGAACCGGCCCCTTCCCCCACGTCGCGGAGCAGGCCCGTCACGGTTGTCCCAGATACGTTGGAGTTGACATACTCATGGAACTAATCGCGCTACCTCTAATTGCCTGTGCGCTTGGATCGTTGGTGGCCGGCATTCTGGTCGCAACGCCCATCGGCCGGCGCGCGTCGGCCCGCGCGATGGGCTGGGGGTTGGCGGCTGCGCCGCTGGCGGCGTTTGTGGCGCTGGCCGTCCAGGTGCCGGCTGTCCTCAATGGACAGATGCTCACCTGGGTCATCGACTGGATGCCCACGCTGGGCATTCAGGCCACATTGCGATTGGATGGACTCAGTCTGCTGTTTGCGCTGCTGGTCAGCGGCATCGGCGTGCTGGTGGTGCTCTACGCCGGCTACTACTTCAGCCCGCACGCCGGTCAATCGTCAAACGTCGATTCCGCATCGTCAGATCTCAAATCCCAAATCCAAAATCCAAAATCGCAAGATGGCCGCTTCTTCCTGTATCTGCTGCTTTTCATGACCGCCATGCTTGGCCTGGTGATGGCCGGCGATGTCATCACCCTGTTCGTGTTTTGGGAAGGCACCAGCATCACCTCATTCCTGTTGGTGGCTTACAAGAGCAAGGATGAGGCCGCCCGGCGCGGCGCGTTTCGCGCCCTATTCATCACCGGCGGCGGCGGCGTGGCGCTGTTGGCGGGATTGGTGTTCGTGGCCGCGTTGAGTGGCAGCACGCAGTTTGATGTGATCTTGCGCAGCGGCGATGTGCTGCGCGCCAGCGATCTCTATCCCATCATGCTCGGCCTGATTGCGTTGGGCGCGCTGACCAAGAGCGCGCAGGCCCCGGCGCATTTCTGGCTGCCCGGCGCGATGAGCGCCCCTGCGCCGGCATCGGCCTATCTGCATTCGGCCACCATGGTCAAGGCCGGCGTGTATCTGCTCGCCCGCTTCAACCCGGCCCTCGGCGAAACTGATCTGTGGTTCTGGCTCTTCAGTCTTGTGGGCGGCGCGACCATGCTGATCGGCGCCTACGTGGGCTTCAAACAGCATGACTTGAAAGCATTGCTGGCCTATTCCACTGTCAGTCAGTTGGGCGTGCTGGTGATGTTGATCGGCCAAGACACCGAAATCGCTTTCAAGGCGCTGGTGGTGAGCATTCTGGCGCATGCCATGTACAAGAGCGCCCTGTTCCTCGTCACCGGCATCGTGGATCACGAAGCCGGCACGCGCGATCTGCGTGAGCTGGGTGGCCTGCGGCGCGCCATGCCGTTCACGTTTGTCGTCGCCACCATCGCCGGCCTGTCGATGGCCGGCCTGCCGCCGCTCTTCGGTTTCCTCGCCAAAGAAACCTTGTTGGCGACAGCCACGCATCCGTCTGTGCCGCCGGTCGTCGAGTGGATCTTCCCCGCGGCTGCGGTGCTGGCCGGCGCGCTGGTTCTGGCTCAGGCCGGGTTGATTGTGCTGGATGGTTTTCTGGGGCCATCGCGCTCGGACATTCATCCGCACGAAGCGCTGTGGCCGATGTGGTTGGCGCCGGCTATCCCTGCGCTGGCCTCGCTGGCCGTCGGCGTTTTGCCCGAGCCAGAATGGCTGGCCGGCCTCTTGGCAAGCGCAGCGACAGCAGCCTGGGGCGATAAGGTCAAGGTTTCCCTGGCGTTGTGGACCGGCATCAATGTGCCGTTGATCTTGAGCATCGTGGCGGTTACGCTGGGTGTGTTGTTACTGGGTGTGCGCCGTCGCGTGCGCCCGTTGCTCGAACGACTCACCGGTCGCCTCAGCCTCGGCCCGCTCTACGAAGGTGCGTTGTGGCTAATCGACCGCATGGCGTGGCTGGTGACGCGCGTGCAGACCGGCCGGCTGCGTCTGTATCTGGCGATCATGTTCATCAGCCTGGGGGTCATGCTGGTGATGATCGGCCGGCTGACTGTGCCCGCGATTGGGCCGGTTGGCGCCGATACGCTCGATCAGCTTGCCCCGTTGCGGATTGTGTTGCTCATCGTGATTGCGCTGGCGGCGCTGGCCAGCGTCTTGCTGCGCAACGACCTGTTTGCCATCTTTGCGCTGGGTGTGTCGGGCCTGGCCATTGCCGTGCTGATGAATCTGGAGCCGGCGCCCGATATTGCCCTGGTGCAGGTGGTGGTGGAAACATTGACCCTGGTGGTGTTGGTGCTGGCCCTGACCCGGCTGCCCCGCGAACAGCGCGCTCGCGCCGCCGAGTTCACCTATCGCCAGTCGCGCCCCGGTCTGATCCGCGATGTGCTGATCGCGCTGGGCAGCGGCGCCGTGATGTTCGCCATCGCGCTCACGGCGCTCCTCACGCGACCGCGCGACTCGCAGCTCACCCCCTTCTTCGAGCAAAACGCCAAACCGTTGACCAGCGCCAATGACATCGTGGGCGCCATTCTGGTTGATTTCCGCGCCTTCGACACGCTGATCGAAGTGGCGGTGTTTGCGGCGGCCGGCCTGACGATCTACACCCTGCTGCGCTATGCGTCGCGCAAAGCCGGGGACCGTGACGAGCCGGCGCCACAGCCCGATCCCACCCTGTTGCGATTTTGCGGCATCGCCGGCCCACGCGCGTCTGCGTTTGTGCGCGCGCTGGCCAGGCTGCTGTTGCCGTTCTCGATGATTCTGGCCGCCTCGCATGTCCTGCTTGGCCACGATCGGCCCGGCGACGGCTTCACCGCCGGCGTCATCGTCAGCCTGGGCGTGGCGACCTGGTATGTCGTCTTTGGCTATGAAGCCACCCAGCGCGCGCTGAACTGGCTGCGCCCCAGAACGCTGATTGCAGCCGGCCTGGGCCTGGCGTTGTTGTCGGCTGTGGCAGCCGCGCTCATCAACGGGGCGTTTTTCTCGCCGGTCGATTTCGGCAAACTGATTGGCATTGCCCATCTCTTGCCGAGCGGCGTCTACTTCAGCACCGCGCTGTTGTTCGAGCTGGCGATTGCCCTCGCCGTCACCGGCAGCGCGGTGGTGATGCTCGATACGCTCGGCCACCCCAGAGACACCGACCGCGAGACAGAGCAACAAATGGACGAGATCGCCACACTCCGACAACAAGGTGTTGTCACCCTACCAGAGGAGAACAAACCATCATGATGGAAATACTCATCGCACTCACGATCAGCCTTCTGTTTGCGATAGGCGTTTTTCAGCTCTTGCGCCGCAACCTGATTCGCTCGGCAATGGGCCTGGCGATCATCACCAACGCCATCAACTTGTTTTTGCTGGCTGCCGGCGCATACCGGGGCGAAGCGCCGGCCTATGTCAACCTGGCCGGCCAGCGCAGCGACGCGCTGCCCCAAGCGCTGATCCTAACGGCCATCGTCATCGGCCTGGGCGCGTTTGCGGTGGTGCTGGCTATGGTGTATGTGCTGTCGCTGCGCTACAAGACCAGTGACTCGGATGAGGTCAAAGGTCTGAGGCATTGAGGTTCCAAGGTGCCGTCTATGAATGAATTGCTTGCGCTTTTGCCCGTACTTGTGCCATTGACGGCGGCTGTTGTGGCGGTGGCGTTGCGCCGCTGGCATCGCATCCAGTCGGCGTGGTCGTTTGGCGCGATGCTCACCTCGTTGGCGTTTGCCGTGTTGCTGCTGGCCGATGTGTGGGGCCGGGGCCGGCCCCTTGTGTTTCAGGTTGGCGCATGGCCGGCGCCCTTCGGCATCTCGCTGGTGGGTGATTTGTTGTCGGCGTTGATGGTGCTGATGTGTCAGCTTGTGCTGGCCGGCGGTTTTCTGTATGCGCTGGGCTGCCGCGATCAGTGCGCGCAATACCCGATGTTCTATCCCCTCTTCCTGCTGCTGGCGACCGGCCTGACCGGCGCGATGCTGACCGGCGACCTGTTCAATCTGTTCGTGTTTGCCGAGCTGCTGGTCTTCTCGGGCGCAGCGCTCACGGCCATGTCCGATGACCGCTTCGGCGCAGAGGCCGCTTACAAGTACTTCTACATCAGCCTGGTGGCGTCGATTGCGCTGCTGTTGGCGTGTGGCAGCCTGTACGTGTCGTATGGCACGCTGAACATGGCTGACCTTGCGCAACGCATCGCCGCCGACCCGTCGCCGCCGCTGGTGCTGCCGGCCATGGCGTTGCTGATGGCCTTCTTCATGGTCAAGGGCGCGGTGATGCCATTTCATTTCTGGCAGCCCGACTTCCACACTGCCGCGCCGACACCCGTTCATGCTGTACTGTCTTCGGTGGTCGTGAAGCTCGGCATCTACGGCTTTCTACGCATGACGACCCTGTTGTTCCCGGCGCAGGCCGATGCGATCCGTGCAATGCTGGTGGTGGCCGGCGCGATTGGGGTGTGGTTTGGTGGCCTGGGCGCAGTGGGCACCTACGACGCCAAACGCATGCTGGCGTATTCAACGCTGGGCCAGTTGGGGTTCATCCTGGTGGCAGTCGGGTGGGGCACGCCGCTGGCGCTGGCGGCTGCGATTGTGTATGCCTTTAACCACAGCCTGCTGAAGGCGGCCATGCTCATGCTGGCCGGCAGCGTTGCTAGCCGCGCGCCGGTGAAGACGGCTGCGTTCGATGTCATCACCGGCGTGGGCAAGAAAATGCCCCTGGCCGGCGTGTTGTTCCTGTTGGGCGGCATGGGACTGGCCGGCATCCCACCTCTTAACGGCTTCATCGGCAAGCTGATGTTGTTTCAAAGCGGCGTTGAGGCGCAGGCCTGGTTGCCCCTGGCCGCGATTGGCTTGGCCGGCATCATTACCCTGGTCTATGTGGTGCGCGCCTTTCAGCGCATCTGGTGGGTTCCCATGCCCGAAGGCGCAAAAACCAAACCCTATGGCGATCGCCTGATTGCGCCAACTCTTCTGATCGGGCTGAGCCTAGCGTTGGGCATCTGGGCAGAACCCTTGTTGCGCCTGGCGTATGCGACCGTGGCCTGGCTTGGCTCGCCAGAGCAATATGTGCGCGCCGTGCTGGGTGGCTAACGCGCGCTGTGCGTGCGGTGTGCGTGATGAAAGGTGGTGATGCGATGGACAACATTTTGAACGCCGCCATTGTGGCGTCTTTGATCTGGCATGTTGTGTTGCTGGGTGTGGCGCTATGGCGCATCATGCGGGGCGAAAGCCCGGTGGATCGCTTGCTGGGCGTGGAACTTGCGAGTGTTTTGATTCTATGCGCGCTGGTGTTGATCGCCCTGTTCACCGGCCAAGACCTGTACATGGATGTCGCGCTGGTTGTGGCAGCCTTGAGCTTTATCGGCACGCTGGCGCTGGCGCGTTATCTAGCCGATCAGCGCATGTTCTGACGCGAGGACGATATGGACTTCACACTCAAACTGATCTTGCAAGCTGTTGCGCTGCTGGCGATTGTTGGCGGCAGCTTGTTTTCACTCATCGGCGTGCTGGGTTTCATCCGGCTGCCCGATGTGTACACGCGCTTGCACGCCGCCGGCAAAGTCAGCGTCTTTGGCGCGCTGCTGCTGGTTGTGGCGGCGGTGGCGCTCGAATCGCTCGGTGTGGGCAAGGCCCTGGTACTGATCGCTTTGCTCATCATCGCCGGCCCGGCGGTGTCGCATGCGCTCGCCTCGGCTGCATATCGCACCGGCGTTCCGATGAAGCGCGTCGAGCGCGATGACCTGGCTCAAGCGCGGTCAGCGCCGCTGGGGCCTGGCCTGCACGGCGCCGATTCATCCGCTGACCTGCCTGTATAGTGGGGCCTCATGTTCACGCCGACGTTGACATTGGCGATTGCATGGATTGCCTGCGCAGCCGGCTCGATCGTGGCCCTTGCGCTGGCAATCCTGCCGGCTGCGCGGCGACTACCCGCGCCGCTGCTGGGCTGGATGCTGGCGATTGCGCCGGCGACGGCATTTGTCGCGCTGGCTGCTCAACTCCCGCGTCTCTTCGCGGGCGAAGTCCTGACCTGGCGCGTGGAATGGCTGCCGGCGCTGGGGGTGAGCTTCGGCCTCTATCTCGACGGCCTCAGCGCCTTGTTTGGGCTGATTGTGACCGGCATCGGTGGGTTGGTGCTTATTTACGCCGGCTACTACTTCGCCCCGACGCATCATCACACACCCGTTCATGCGTCAATCGCCAATCCCCAATCGCCAAATCCAGAATCCCAAATCCAAAATCCAAAATCGAATGATGCCCGCTTCTTCGTGTACACCCTGCTGTTCATGACCTCGATGCTGGGGGTAGTGCTGGCCGGCGATGCGATCACTCTGTTCGTGTTTTGGGAGGGCACCAGCGTCACCTCGTTCCTGCTGATTGCCTACAAGACCAAAGACGAAGAGGCGCGCAAAGGTGCGTTCAAAGCCTTGTTCATCACCGGCGGCGGCGGCATTGCGCTGCTGGCCGGACTGCTGATTGTGTCGGCCATCAGCGGCGGCGCTGACTGGGCAACCATATTCCGCAGCGGCGCTGCGCTGCGCGACAGCCCCTGGTATCCGGTCATGCTCGGCCTGATCGCGTTCGGCGCGTTCACCAAAAGCGCGCAGGCCCCGTTCCACTTCTGGTTGCCGACGGCGATGAGCGCGCCGACGCCGGCCTCGGCCTACCTGCACTCGGCCACCATGGTCAAAGCCGGCGTGTACATCCTGGCGCGCATGCACCCTGCGCTGGGCAACACCGACCTGTGGTTCTGGCTGCTGGTCATCACCGGCGCCGCCACCATGGTAATGGGGGCCATCATCGGCCTGCGCCAGGTGGACTTGAAGGCTGTGCTGGCCTATTCCACCATCAGCCAGTTGGGGGTGCTGGTGATGTTGATTGGTGAGGAAGCCACCGCCGCCTTCAAGGCGCTGGTGATTGGCGTTCTGGCGCACGCGTTGTATAAGGGCGCGCTGTTCATGATTGTCGGCGTGGTGGATCACGCTACCGGCACGCGCGATTTGCGCCGGCTTGGGCGTATCTGGCGCGCCATGCCGTTGACGTTCGCCGTGTGTAGCGTCGCTGCGCTTTCTATGGCCGGTTTGCCGCCGTTGTTCGGCTTTCTGGCCAAGGAGGCGCTGCTGGCGGCTGAAATCGAAGCAGTGCTGCCGGCCATCATGCGCGTGATCCTGCCGGCGGCGACCGTCTTGACCGGCGCGTTCATACTTGCTCAGGCGGGCACACTGGCGCTTGACACGTTCGTCACCCCTGCCGGCGCCGGCTTTTTCAAGACCGTGGTCGATCTGCCCCTGACAGGCGAGGGGCGCGATGACCCTGAAGATGTGGAGACCATTGACCGGAGCAAGCCGGCGCATGCCCACATCGAACAGACACTTGCCGCTCACGATCCGCCTCTTGCCATGCTGATCGGACCGGCGGTTCTGGCTGCTTTGTCCGTCATCATTACAGTTTTTCAGCCCCAGATGTTCACCGACCTGCTGGCCGGTGCTGCGTCGGCCGCTTATGGCGCAAAAGTCAAAGTCTCGCTCGATCTCTTTCACGGCATCAACCTGCCGCTGATATTGAGCGCGATAGCCATCGTGTTTGGCGTCGGGGTGTTCGTGTTGCGCAGCCCCATTCGTTCGGTGAACGGGCTGCCGGCGCTGTCGATGAACCGCGTCTACGAGCGCGCATTGAGCGCCATCGACCGGCTGGCTGCGCTGGCTACGCGAACACAGGGCGGTCGCATCCGGGTGTACCTCAGCGTCATTCTGGTGGCCCTGTTTGGCATGATAGCCTTGCTTGGCAATCTGTCGCAGCTATTTGCCGGCCTGCCCCTGGCGCGCCTCGGCGAGCATTTCGTTAAAGATTTGCTCGATCCGATGGCTCTCTTGCGTGCTTTCAGTCTGTTGCTGGCGGTTGCCGCTGCCTTTGTGTCGGTGATGATGCGGCGCGACCTGCTGGCGATCATTGCCCTCGGCGCTTCAGGGCTTGCGGTGGCCGTGCTGATCGCGCTGGAGCCGTCGCCCGATGTGGCGCTTGTACAGGTAGTGGTCGATCTGCTATCCACCGTCATTCTGATTCTGGCGCTCTCGCATCTGCCGGGCGCCCAACTCAGTCGAGCCGAAGCCCTGAACCATACGGATCGCGCCGCTGCTGCGCGCAATGCGCTGTTGGCGTTCATCGGCGGCGCCATTGTGACCGTGATGTGCTTGTATGCGTTTGCATCGCGTCCACGCGAATCGGTTGTGACGCCGTATTACGAACAGAACGCCAAACCGTTGACCGGCGCCGCCGATATCGTGGGCGCGATTGTGGTGGACTTTCGCGGCTTCGACACGCTGATCGAGATCACCGTTTTCAGCATGGCCGGCATCGGCGTCTTCACCCTGCTGCGCAAGGCCCTGACACGCCGCGAAGCGCAACGCGCGTTGCCAAATGGCGAGTCGCCGGCGCGCCAAGGCCTCGATGCTTTCCGCGCCTCGCCCTTCACGCACGCCCTGACCTATGCAGCGTTGCCGCTGGCGTTCGTGTTGGCGTCGGTGCAGATGATTCACGGCCACGACGAGCCGGGAGATGGGTTCACTGCCGGCGTCACCCTCAGCCTCGCGGTCGGTTTCTGGTACGTCATCTTCGGCTACGAGGTTGCCAAACAACGCCTGAGGGCGCTGCGCCCCGGCCTGCTGATCGGGCTTGGTCTGCTGACGGTGATCGCCGGCTCGATCGCGCCGGCCTTCCTGGGCGGAACATTCTTTTCCCCCTTCGATTTCGGCGCTGCACTGGGGCTGCCCCTGCCTGCCGGCTTTTACCTGAGCACATCTTTCCTGTTCGAGCTGGCGATCTGCCTGGCTGTGCTTGGGGCTGCGCTGTTCATCATTGACACACTCGGACATCCCGAAGGAGAGCTGGAGTAGACATCATGGAGATTTTGCGAGCATTTGCCATTGGCGCGTTGTTCGGCATCGGCCTCTATCAATTGCTGCGCCGCAACGTCATCCGCGTGGCGATCGGGTTGGTGATCCTCAGCAATGCGGTCAACCTTTTTCTGCTCTCTGTCGGCGCGTATGATGGCATTGTCGAAGCCTATGCAAAAGCCGTTGGCCAGCGCAGCGACGCGCTCCCGCAGGCGCTGATCCTCACGGCGATTGTGATCAGCATGGGTGGTTTCTCGTTCATGTTGGCGCTGTTGTATGTCATCGCTGTGCGCTATCGCACCGGCGACAGTGACGAGGTGCGCGGTTTGAGCCACTAGATGCGCGGCCCCTCTGTTCCAGGTCGCCGGCAATATCGGAACACACGATGAACGAGATACTGGTCATTCTGCCTGTGCTCATCCCATTGACGGCTGCGGCGGTTGCCATGCTTTTGCGGCCGCTGCCGCGCGCGCAAGCGTTCTGGTCTTTTGGCGCGATGCTGACGGCGTGTGTGGCAAGCGCCTATCTGCTGTGGACGGTCGCCGGCGCCGGCCAGCCCGTGGTCTTTCAGATGGGCGGCTGGCCGGCCCCATTCGGCATCACCCTTGTCGCCGACGCGCTCTCCGCGACGTTGGCTTTCATGTCGCAACTTGTGTTCGTGTTCGGCTTCATCTACGCGCTGGGGGCCAAAGACAAGGCGGTTCATCACGACACCTTCTATCCCCTCTTTCTGGCGCTGGCTACCGGTCTGACCGGTGGGATGCTCACCGGCGACATCTTCAATCTGTTTGTCATGGTGGAGCTGGTGGTGATATCTGGCATTGCGCTCACCGCGATGAGCGATGATCGCTATGGCCCCGAAGCCGCGTTCAAGTATTTCCTCATCAGCACGGTCGCATCGTTTTGTCTGTTGTTCGGCATTGGCTTGCTCTATGTGGGCTATGGCACACTAAACATGGCTGATCTGGCGCAGCGCATCAGCGCCGACCCCGGCCAGCCCGTGTTGCCGGCAGCGGTGGTCTTCTTGACAGTCACATTCATGATCAAGAGCGCTGCCGTCCCGTTTCATTTCTGGCAGCCCGACTTTCACACCGCCTCACCGACGCCGGTCTCGGCCATGCTCTCGTCGGTGGTGGTCAAAATCGGCGTATACGGCTTTCTGCGACTCACTACCTTGCTCGTTCCGCAGGTAGAGTGGCTCAACGGCGCGCTGATTGTGATCGGCGTCGCCGGCGTCATCTTCGGTGGCCTAGGCGCCATCGGCACCCACAACGCCAAGCGCATGTTCGCTTACTCTACGCTGGCGCAGATCGGCTTCATCTATGTTGGTGTGGGGTGGGGCACGCCGTTGTCTCTGGCGGCGGCCGTGCTCTTCACGTTTAACCATGCGCTGATCAAGAGCGCCATGTTGATGTTGAGCGGGTATCTGGCCAGCCGCGCGCCGGTGAAGACGGCTTCGTTCAGTGTGGTGCGTGGCATGGGCAAGTATGCGCCGGCTGCGGGCGTGTTGTTCTTCCTCGGCGGCATGGCGCTGGCCGGCGTGCCGCCGATGAACGGCTTCGTCAGCAAGCTGGCGCTGTTTCAGAGCGGCGTAGTTGCCGCGCAGGCCGGCCTGATCGAGAGCGAGGCGTTCTTCTGGGTCCCGCTGGCCTTGATCGGACTCTCCAGTGTCCTGACGCTGGTGTATGTCTTTCGCGCGCTGATGACGGTATGGTGGGAGCCATTCCAGCCCAGGTCGCCCGAGGAAAAAGTCAAGCCGCGCGGCGACAGCCTGCTGGCGCCGGCCGGCCTGGTGGCGCTGTGTGTCGCGCTTGGCGTCTGGGGGCAGCCCCTCGTCCAGTGGTCGCAGGACGTGAGCGCCTGGATGGCGCAGCCGCAGCGCTATGTGCGCGCGGTGCTGGGGCCAGAGGCAACCTGGCTTAGATGAATAGCGATCTTGATCGAAGGAGAGATGTATATGCTGGCCTATGCTCGTCTGGTTCTGATATGTCTCCTGCTTTTTCTGGCGCTGACAGAGAACGTGGAGCTTTCAAACATTGTTCTTGGCGCGCTGATCGGGATTCTCGTGGCTGTCATTCTGAAGCCGGCGCCTGAAAGCCTGTCGATCCGCCGGCTGCCGGTGGCGTTGTTCAACCTGGCGCGCTACACCGCCTGGCTCGCCGTTGACATCATTCGCAACGGCATTCGCGTCGCACGCATTGTGCTCGATCCAAAGCTGCCCATTCGCCCTGGCATCCTTGCCATCAAGAGCGACATGAAAACCGAGCTTGGCATTGCCCTGAACGCGCACGCCATCACGGTGACACCTGGTGAGCAGGTGGTCGAGATCGGCGAAGATGGCACGCTGTACACCCATTGTCTGGATGTGGTTGCCAGCGCCGCCGGCGCTGAAGCAGCCCAGCGCACACGCCGGCGGCTGATGGAGGGTATCTTCGAATGAAGGCGGTCTTCGAGAGCGTTCTGATCCTTGCCCTCGTCATCCATATCGGCCTCATCTCGGTTGCCGTCTGGCGTGTGTGGCGTGGCGAGACAGTGATGGATCGGCTTCTGGCAGCCGATGTGATCGGCACCGTCGTGCTGGCCATCTTCGTGCTGTTGGGGCTGATTCATGGAAACGAGTTGTATATCGATGTCGCGCTGGGTTTCGCGGCGCTCACATTCATCAGCACCATTGCGTTGGCGCGCTATGTCGCCCGGCGCCAGGTGTTCTGAAACGGCGGTATAGCCCTATGCTTGAAACCATCGCATACGCAGCCGCAATACTGGCTGTTGTGGTCGGCACCCTCTTCTCGATCGTCGGTATCATCGGTCTGGTGCGGCTTCCAGATGTATATACGCGCCTGCACGCAGCCGGCAAAGTCTCCACATTCGGCGTGGCGTTGCTCGCCGTGGCGGCGGTGCTGGCCGTTCCCTACGCCTGGAGCCGTGGGCTGCTGCTGATCGTGTTGGTGTTGCTGGCCGGGCCGGTTGTGTCTCATGTCATCGGATCGGTCGCCTATCGCACAGGCGTCCCCATGCGTGGCGCCGTCCGCGATGATCTTGCCGGCCGCATCTCCCCGGCTTCGCGCGACGCTGTGCGCGCCATGCATGAGCAAGAGCAGGTCTAGCCGGCTTGCCCCAAACGAGGTCGATGTGCACGACAACCATGTGACGATCGACAATTGTCAGATTCACTACCATCACGCCGGCGACACTGGCAGCCCGCTCATTCTGCTGCATGGCGGCGGCCTCGACTCGGCGCGCCTGTCCTGGGCATTGGCGCTGCCGGCTCTCGCCCGATCGCATCGTGTGTTCGCGCCAGATATGCCCGGCTATGGCGACAGCGACCGCCTGCCCCAGTTCGAACACACCATCGAGTCGTACGGGCGCGTCGTCATCGCCTTCATGGATGCACTCGGCCTCGCGCAGGCGAGTTTCTGCGGCGTGTCGATGGGGGGTGCCCTCACGCTTCACATCGGGCTGACCTATTCACAACGGGTGTTGCGCCTGGTGCCGGTGTCCAGCTATGGCCTGCAACGCAAGGCGCCGGCGCACGCTCTGTCCTACTGGTTCGTGCGAATGCCGTTTCTCACGCGGTTGACGTATGCCGCGTTGCGGCGCAACCGTGCCTGGACGCGCGCCAGCCTCGGCAGCATTTTCGCCCATCTTTCCCGCATCTCAGACGATCTGGTGAATGATGTCTTCGAGGAGATTCGCAAGCCCGCGACCGGAGAGGCATTCATAGCATTCCAACAACGCGAAGTGCTGCCGAACGGCTTGCGCACCAACTATCTGGACCGGCTGCCTGAGATCAAATTCCCCACGCTGTTCATTCACGGCGACCGCGATAATCTCGTGCCGATTGCCTGGGTGCGCGAGGCGCACCGGCGTTTGGCCGGCTCGCAATTGCAGGTGATACCCGATTGCGACCATTGGCCACAGCGCGAGCTTCCCGAAACATTCCATGCGATCATTACAGAGTTCTTCAGGCATTGAACCTGTGAGCGAGGTTGAACACACCGCCACGAATGCGGCATCGAATGCGGCATCGAATGCGGCATCCGCGCCGGGCAGTCTGATGCGGCGTGAAATCTATGAGCAGCCGGACGTGCTAAGGCGTGTGCTGCGTTCTGCCGGGCCGGTTCTGGACACTGTGGCCGCGCGCACCTCGACCTGCGCGCTGGCAATGCTGGCGGCACGGGGCAGCAGCGACAACGCCTCTACCTACGGCAAATATCTGTTGGAGAGTGTGGCCGGCCTGCCCACGTCGCTTGCGTCGCCCTCGCTGTACACACTGTACGGCGCTCCGCCGCGGCTGAACAACGCGCTAGTGGTTGGTGTGTCACAGAGCGGGGCGGCGGCCGATGTGTCGCGGGTGTTGGCCGAGGCCCGCCGGCAAGGGGCGCTGACGCTGGGCGTTACCAACGTGGCCGGGTCGCTGCTGGCTGAAACTGCCGAGCATGTGGTGTTGTTGGATGCCGGCGTCGAGCGCGCTCTGGCTGCCACCAAGACCGTAACTGCCCAGTGTATGGTCTACGCCATGCTTGCCACGCGCATGGCCGGGTCGGGGTTGGCATTGCCTGAATCTGCGCTGGAGGATGTGCCGGCTATGGTTGCGGCCACCCTTGACCGCGCCGACGACATTGCCGGCCTGGCCGACCTGTGGGCGGCCCGCTCGGTTCAGCGGGTGGCCGTGCTGGGTCGTGGATTCGCCTATGGCGCAGCGCAGGAGATCGCCCTCAAGCTCAAAGAAACCTGTTTCGTCACCGCTGAGCCATATTCCCCGGCCGATTTTCAGCACGGCCCGCTGGCGATGATTGAGCCGGGCTATGCTGTGTTGCTTTTGCTCAATCACGATGCCACACTCGAAACCACGTTGGCGTTGATCGAGCCGTTGCAACAGCGCGGCGCAGATCTGATCCTCCTGGCCACGCCAGACGCTGCCGCCAGCCTGCCGGCAGATGCGGGCAGGTGCGCTGTCCTGGCTGTGGACGCCAAACACCCGTTGCTTAGCCCTATTTCATTCATTGTTGCCGGCCAGTTATTTGCGCTACACTGGTCGGTGGTTTGCGGCTATGATCCCGATCTGTCGCGCGGTCTGAACAAGATAACGGTCACACTGTAGGCTAGGCTGGCGCACCGAGCGCTGCCTGCGCGGACGATGTGGCGCAGCCATATTTCGCCAGTTCGAGTCATTCCACGTTTCAAAATCGCCGCGCCAAGCAGGTAAACTAAGTTCTATGGGTGCTTTTCATACAGACGATGACCAACCGGTTCCGGGTTGGGCGCGTCAATTAGGCAGACAGGGCTACGACGCCTTTCTGTCGTTGGTCCAGACTTACTTTCGCAATCGCGATATCTCAATTGAGATCGATCAAGAGGAGGGACTCGTCCGACCCGTGTCCGGTGTTGCCAACTTTATCAGCGTCTTTGGCTTGCACAACATCGTGCAGGCCTGTCGGCAGGCTGACCGTGACGAATGGCGCAATTTGATCGCAGCTCACTTCGACTCCATCTTTGACGCTACCGGCGATGACAACGCTCTCGAAGTCGATATGTCCGATTTTGCCCGGCTGAAAAATCGCCTGCGCGCGAGACTGTATCCTGTTGATATCACCAATCACACAGCGGAGATTGTGCAGCGCGCTGGCCCCGACGGAACGCTGGAAGTCCTGGTGCTCGATCTGCCGACTACCGTGCGTACAGTTTCCCGGGCCGAGGCTGAAGTTTGGCGGCTTGACCTGGACGACTTGCTCGATATCGGTCGCCAGAATTTGCGCGCGTCGTGTGTGCTCGCGGAAACCGTCTTCCCACTCGAACAGGGCACTCGACTCAAAGTGCTGACCGGCGATCCGTACTATGCCGCCAGTCACGCCCTTTTCCTGGAAGCATATCTGCACAGCGATCTGCCTCATGGTGTGCTGGTCGGCATCCCCAAGCGCGACATGCTGATTTTGCATGAGATTCGAGACATGGGTCTGATGGAAGCGGTCACTTCCATGCTGCAACTGATCATCGGCATGCATCGTGACGGTCCTGGTTCGCTCAGTCCGTCTTTGTACTGGTATCACGATGGCGAGTTCACAGTTATCCCATACGAGATGGATGACGACACCTTGGTACTCGCGCCGCCCGAAGCGTTTGTTGAGCTGATGGAAGAACTGGCAGAATCTGCCGATCTATCGTAGCGCCATATGCAATGCTGCCGGCGTGTTTGCTTCATCCGTATGCCGGTTGTTTATCTTCACTCACTCAATCAATCACTCATTCATTCAATCACTCACTCAGGCAAAGGACCCACTATGGATCTTCATCTCACCAATCGTGTAGCCGTGGTCATGGCGGCAAGCAAAGGACTGGGCGCAGCGACAGCCCGTGTGTTTGCGCAGGAGGGCGCTCGTGTGGTGATCTCGGCGCGAAACGCCGAGGCGCTGCGCGACACGGCGCAGTCTATCGCGCACGACACCGGCGCAACCGTGCTGCCGGTGGTTGCCGACTCATCGCGCGCCGATGACATCGTGCGCCTGATCGAAACCGCTCGCGCGACCTTCGGGACGATCGATGCGCTGGTGGTGAACGCCGGCGGCCCACCATCTGGGCGCTTTGTTGACTTCGACGATGCCGTGTGGCAGTCTGCCATCGACTTGACGCTGATGAGCGCAGTGCGAGCGGCCCGCCAGGCCTATGCTGCCATGCGCGAACAGAAGTCAGGCAGCATCACGTTTATCACGTCTGTGGGTGTCAAGCACACGCTTGACAATCTCTTGCTCAGCAACAGCCTACGGCTGGCGGTCGTGGGTCTTGCCAAGACCCTGTCGCGCGAATTCGGCCCCGATAACATCCGGGTGAACGTGATCTGCCCCGGCTACACTGCCACCGATCGAATCATCTCGCTCGCGCAGGCCAATGCGGCGCGCAATAACACCACCGTCGAGGATGAGCTGGCGAAAGTGGGGTCGAATGTGCCGCTGGGTCGCGTGGCCGATCCGATGGAGTTTGGCCGGGCGTGTGTGTTTCTTGCCTCGCCGGCTGCCGGCTACATTACCGGGGCTGCGCTCATGGTTGATGGCGGCATGAGCAGGGTCATGTGATGTTAGATTGATATGTGGGTATGCGCGTTCGTCCTGCGACTCGGTCGGATGTTCCGGCCATTCTCGACATCTACAACGAGGCGGTAATCCACACGACTGCTTCATACGACTACGAGCCAAGCAGCCTGGAGGCGCGCATGGCTTGGTTTGAGGCGCACGCCAGCGCAGGGTATCCGGTCTACGTGGCCGAAGATGGCGCACAAGGTGTGGTAGGGTGGAGTGCGCTGAGCGAATTTCGCACCCGAATCGGATATCGATTCACAGTTGAGGACTCGGTGTACATTGCTCCTAGCTGCCGGGGGCGCGGACTGGGCCGGCAACTGTTGGCGCCGCTGATTGAACAGGCCCGTCTGAGTGGGTATCGCGCCATCATTGCCGTCATCGACGCCGAAAACATCCCCAGCATTCGCCTGCACGCCGGCTTTGGTTTCGAGCGTGTGGCCCATCTCAAACAGGTGGGTTATAAGTTTGGCCGCTGGCTGGACGTGGTTTACATGGAGCTGCTGGTCTGAGTTGTGGCAGCCGGGCAGACGCTCGCCAATCATGCACAAAGTCATTTTCTTTGATCTCGACGACACGCTGTACCCGCGCAGCGCCCAACTCATGCGCATGATCGGTGAGCGTATCACCGACTACATCATCCATACCATTGGCATCCCCGCCGATCAGGCCGACGCTGCGCGCCGGCGCTGGCGCAGCCGGTACGGCACAGCCTTGCGTGGTTTGATTGAGGATGGCTATGCGTTTGACCTTGACGATTTCTTCCGCTATGTGCACGACATTCCGCTGGGTCATGTGATACCCGACCCAGCATTGCGGGCCATGTTGCTGCGTCTGCCGTTGCGGCGCGTGGTGCTCACCAACTCGAATATCGAACACGCCGATCGCATCCTGGCGCATTTGCAGATTGCCGATTGTTTTGAGCGGGTGATCGACATTCGCGCGCTGGGGCTGATTAATAAACCAGACCCACGCGCCTACGCGCTGGCGCTGGAAATGGTTGGCGTGTCCGCCGATGAGGCCATCCTGGTCGAGGACACGCCGGCTAATGTGACGCCGGCCCGCGCGCTGGGCATGACAACCATTCTGGTCGACTGCCCGCCGGGGCCTGCCGGCGTGATCCGCGACGCCGATTTCTTTGCCCCAGACATTCTTGGCGTTGAGGCAATTGTGTCCGATCTTCTCAAGCAGCGGACAAGCATCGGAACTGACACAACTCAAACAGTGTAAGGCGTTCGCGGAATGGCTGGATTGCTTCGGGATTGCTGCGCTTACAGCAGTGCCTGCAGCGCCCGATAGCCGATCACGTGTACTCCGATTCCCTTCAGGTAACGCGGGATTTCGGGGCGCAGGAACGTTTCGAGGTTGGCGACCCGGCTGGGCCAGTCCGGCGCAATGGCGCGCAGTTCGGGGGTGTCTTCGGCGGGATGCAAGATAAACACCGTGATGCCGGCCGGCAGCGCGTCGAACGCGCGTTTGGCGTAGTCGAGCTGGTCATGGGGATTGCTCAGCGGCATACCGGTGGTGCGGTCGATCAACGGCACGCCGGCTGACTCCAGTTCGGCCAACAGGCGCGCTGTGTGATCGGCGTCTTCTGCGCTCATGCCGCGTTGCTGCAATTGCGTCCTGTCCATGCGCGGCAGCATTGGCACGAGATGGTGCGCCAGCGCCAGGTCGATGTAGCCGCGCAGCAGAGCGGTGTGCATGACAGCGCCCATGTGGGTGTCGATGTGGGTGAGCGGGACGCCGGCGGCGCGTGCGCGCGCGACCTGCGCAGCCAGTTCACGGTGTGCAGCCTCCGGCGCAGCGTGACGTTGGGCGTCCTGGGTTGTGCGATAGAAGCAACCTTCATCGTCCATCAGCCCAGAGGCCGGATCACGGGTAGAGAGCGGCCCCCAGCGGTAGAGATCCCATTCGCAGGTAAGGGTGGTGTGCACACCCATGTCCACATCAGGGTGGGCGCGGCAGAAAGCGACGGCGGCCGGGAACCATGCGCAGGGGGGCATCAGCGCGGCTGAGGAGATGCTGCCGGCCTCAATTAATTTCGCATAGGCAGAGATTGTGGCCTGACACATGCCAACATCATCTGCATGAATAATCACCACACGATCAGTATCACACAGGCCAAGCCGGCGCAGCACTGGGTTCGGGCCAAGCATCCGATAAAACCTCAAGGCATCAATGCTTCGGCTCAAATCGAACGATGTCGAATGAGCGCCGCACGACCTCACGCAGTTCCGCAAGCGAGCCAATCTCGCCGGCGCCCATCGCCTGAGTCAACACATTGCCAATGGCAGTGCCCTCCACTGGCCCGGCGATCACTGGCCGGCGGCATACGTTGGCAGTGAGCTGGTTCAAGATGTGGCTGCGCGAGCCGCCGCCGACTACGTGAATCGTCTCGATGCGCTGGCCGATCAAACCTTCGATCTGTTCGATCACCGTGCGATAGGCCTGTGCCAGGCTGGCGTAGATCAGGCGGGCAAACTCACCAGGCGTGCTGGGTACAGGCTGGTGCGTCTGCTGACATTTCTGCACGATTGCCTTGCGCATGTCGGCCGGATGCAGAAAAGCGTCGTCGTTCGGATCCACGACCGACGGAAAGCCAGAAGCCTCGTTAGCCATTTGAGTGATCTGGTCGTAAGAGTAGTCGCGCCCCTCAGCTTTCCACTCGGCCCGGCAACGTTGAATCAGCCACAGCCCCATCACATTCTTCAGCAAACGGATCTTGCCGCCAACCCCGCCCTCATTGGTGACGTTGGCAGCTAGCGCCTGCGCGTTGATGACCGGCTGATCAACTTCTACGCCGACTAGCGACCATGTGCCCGACGAGATGTAGGCGCGGGCGCCGCTGCCCGGCGCAAACGGCACGGCAGCTACGGCAGAAGCCGTGTCATGCGAGCCAACCAGCACGACCGCTGCATCATTGATCCCGGCTTCGTCGCGCACGCTGGGCAAGAGTTGCCCCAGCTTTGTGCCCGGCATCACTACATCACCGAACAGCGAAGCCGGCATTCCCACCCCTTCGAGCAGCTCGTGCGACCAGGCTCGGGCGCGGGCGTCAAACGCTTGCGATGTGGTGGCGATGGTGTACTCGTTGGCCATCACGCCCGTCATCCAATAGTGCAGCAGATCGGGCATCATCAGGCAGCGCCGGGCCAGATCGACCTTGCCGGGGTTATGCTCGCGCTCTACAGACCACTGGTAAAGGGTGTTGATGGGCATGAACTGGATGCCGGTGATCTCGAAGATACGCTCGCGCCCCAGTTTGGCGCATACCCGCTCCAGTACGCCATCGGTGCGCGCATCGCGGTAGCAGTACGGATTGGCGAGCAGGTCGCCGTTCTGATCGACCAGTGCGTAATCCACGCCCCACGTGTCCACGCCCATGGCTGCCACATCGCCGGACTGGGCAGCGGCGCGCATGCCGTTTTTGATTTCGCGCCACAGGCCAAGGATGTCCCAGTACAGGTTGTCCTTCACCCGCACGCCGCCGTTGGGGAAGCGATGCGCTTCGCTCAGGGTCAGTTTACCGTCGCGCAGGTCGCCGATGATGGCGCGCCCGCTTTCTGCGCCGATATCGAATGCAAGATACCTCATAATGGCGATTTTCGATTCTCGATTTTGGATTTGTCAATCAGTTGTGGATTGCGAGACGGTGGGCACTCGCAATCCACAATCGCAAATCGCTAATCGGCGGTGGGGTAGCCACTGCCGCCGGCGTCAGCGATGCCGCGCTGCTGAGCAATTTTGGCTTCGTACCCGCTGGCGTGCAATGCGTGAATGGGGTCGGGGTCGATGCCCATTTCGATGCGCACCTGTTCGAGCAATGGGCGCACATCGGTCTCGAAAGCTGCATTCAGTTCACGATAAGCGCCCAGCACGTCGCACTCGGCTTGCTTCTCGGCCAGCGCCTTGCGATTGACAATCAATGCTTTGGCATAGGCGCTTTGAATGTTCATGACCGATTGAACCATGGCTTCGATCTTCGGCTCGATGTTGTGAGACTGGTCGATCATGTAGGCTACGTCTTTGGCTGCGTCGCCGGCATTCACCAATTCGTGATAGATCAAGAACAGCTCGAACGGATTGGAAGTGCCAACGATTAGGTCGTCGTCGCCGTATTTGCGAGCATTGAAGTGGAAGCCGCCTAGCCGGCCCAGGTCGAGCAGGGTCGCCACGATGTGCTCGATATTGGTGCCCTGGGGGTGATGACCGGTGTCAACCAGCACGACCGCCTGCGGGCCAAGCTGCATCGCCAGGCTGTAGGCCACACCCCAGTCGCTCAGGTCGGTGTGGTAAAACGCTGGCTCGTAGAACTTATACTCGATCAGCATGCGCATGGAGGCCGGCATGGCCGCATACACCTCGGCCAGTGATTCAATCATGCGATGCCGGCGACCCACCAGTGAATCTTGGCCGGCGTAGTTGGTGCCGTCGGCGTACCACAGGCTCAACGCATTCGACCCCAACACTTTGGCAATCTCGATGCATTCCAGATGATGATCGACGGCTTTGCGGCGCACCTTCGGGTCTGGATGGGTGATGCTGCCAAACTTGTAGATATCATTTTGGAACGTATTCGTGTTGATTGCGCCGAGGCGAATGCCCAGATCGGTCGCTTCTTGTCGCAGTTCTTCCCAGTCTTTCACCTTATCCCACGGGATGTGCAGTGCTACGGTCGGGCACACGCCGGTTAGCTTGTTGACCATGGCGGCATCGGCGATCTTCTCGTGCACATCGCGCGCGGCGCCAGGATAGGCAAAGGTCTTGAAGCGCGTGCCGCTGTTCCCATAGCCCCACGACGGCGTCTCGATATGCTGCGTCTTGAGCTTTGACTTGACCCACTCAACATCGATGCCGCGTTCGGTCAGGTGTTCGGCCAGTATCTCGTATTGTTTGCTCATGATGACTCCTGGTTAAGGTGGCAGATCACAGATGACAGTGCGCGGGCGCTACGCGGGCGCTAGATGAGATGATTGCGCAGCTTCTGATTTCTGTGTTCTGATTTCTGTGTTCTGTGTTCTCACTACTCCCGTTCAGTCCAGATGAAACACTTCTTCCAACACCAGCAACCCCTGGTCCGGCCGCTGGTCTCCCAGTTGCTCAAAGAAGGGGGCCATGTCGGCTTGCCAGCGCGCATTGACTTCCTTTGCCGCCATGCCGGCCCGGGCTGCCTCGAAGTCTGGCGTCTCGAGATAGCCGAACAGGGTGCCATCCTCGCGCAGAAACAGTGAGTAATTGCGCCAGCCGGTTTCTCGCAGCGCAGCCAGCATCTCCGGCCAAACCTCACGATGGCGATGCTTGTACTCCTCGATTTTGTCCTGCTTCACTTTTAGCAGGAATGCAACTCGTTGCATGGGTGCCTCTTTAGTTTTATCAGATGCGGCGCAACCTTTTAGCGCGCCATCGCCGTGGCGCTCGATTCGACGACTTTGACCTCGCGATTTGCTGCGCACAACGGCATGTGCTCGTCATTGACAGCGTCCGCGGGGTACATTTGCCGGACATTATCAGGCGTGATCAGCATGTGGTCGGTGAACACGGCCGGCGGTGTGCGGCGATTCATCAGGATGTCAATCGCCAGTTGGATTGCCTTTGGCCCATAGTTTTCTGGGAAGTAGTCGACTGCGCCGATGAGCATGGGGTTATGGGCGGCAAGTTCGCGGCGGATGCGCGTGCTGGCATTCTGGCTGATGACGGCGGTGTGGTGTTGCCGGTCGAGTGTTTGTGCGGCTGCCAACGCCCCAAGCGCCGAATTCGCGTTGATGCCGACGAAGAGCACGCGCTTGCCCCACGGGATATTGCGCAAGGCTTGGGTGGCTGCCAGTTGTGATCCCTCCAGGTCGCCGCGTGTCGCGTAGCGCTGGATATCGTCGCCGGCGATTGGAATGGCTGCGCGCAAGCTGTCGATCTGACCTTGAATGCGCGCGGCCGGCACCGGCCCCGACTCCGGCTGCCCCAGGCACACCACCTTGTCCACCCGCCCGTTCCAGTGCTCCTGAATCCAGCGCACGGCAGCGTCCCCGGCGATGCGCCCGGCGCGATAGTTGTCCACGCCCAAGAACGTAGCTCCCGGCGCTGGGATGTCGATGGCAATGACTGGAATCTGCGCCGAGCGGAACATATCCATCACAATGTTGTTGATGCGCTCGTCCTGCTGATACTCGATCAGCAGGTCTACTTTGGCGTCTAGTAGACGCCGCGCGTTGGTCAAGGCAATGTCTGGATCAGCCTGGTTGTCGGCAAGCAACAACTCGATCGAGCCGCGTTGATGCGCCGCGCGCTCGATGCTTTGCCGCACCGAAACGGCAAACTCTTGCTTTTCAGTCAAGTTGGCGAAGCCGATGCGCCACTTGCGTTCCTGTGGGGCATCGGCGCACAACTGGGTGATGTGTTCGCCGCACAATGAGACTTGTACGCCGGCTGCGCGCAAGGTGTTCAGCATATCGGGTGGGGCGCTTTCGCCGGTGATCAGGTGATGGGCCTGATGCAAATTGGCAAAGCTGACGAGAGCCGACCGGCCCACTGCGTCGGCGTTGCCCAGCATGATCGCTGTTTGCGCGCTGCCCAGCATGGCTGCTTTGGTCTGTGCGCTGGCGATGTCGTCCTCGGCGAAGCCCTGTTGCTGGCTTAGGCCATCGAACGTGATGAACGCCTTTTGCGCGCGCAGGCCGGCCAGTGCTGCGGCTGCAGTTGGCCCGTCGAGGCTCACGCGGCCCTGGCGCATCTGCCCGCCGATCAAAATGACGGTGTGCCCCGGGTTACGCACCAGCGCTGTGGCGATGTGAATGCTGTTGGTGAGCACCGTCAAGGTTTTCAGGCGCAGCAAGTCGTCAACCATGGCCTGCGTGATTGGGCTGCCGGCGACCAGAATCGAGTCGCCTTCCTTCACCAATGAGGCGGCGCGCTTGGCGATTGTGAGGATTGCTTTGTAATCCGCTTGGTTGTTGGCCCCGGCGGGCGGCAATGGGCCGGCCGCCTGCCCATGCTGTATGCCGCTTAAGACTGCACCGCCGTGCGTGCGGATCACGTCGCCCTGGGCCTGTAGGGCGCGCAGGTCATTCCGCACAGTGCCCTCAGAAACCTGAAGCAACTCTACCAATTGAGTCAGGCTGACTGTTCCGTTCTGTAACAGCAGATCGATGATCGCGCGTCGGCGTTCGATGGGCTTCATACATGCAGCCTCATGCCTTTGTGGTTGCAGATTATAGAAGCAGCATTCGGCTTGTCAATCGCGCAAGGCGCCGTGCGGGAATTCTTGCCGAAACACTGGCTGGTTCGCGCAAGTTTGTGGATACAACGATCCTTGCTGCTGTGTTGACAACGAATTGGGCGAGGGCTATCCTGTATGTGCGCCCGTTCTGCTGCACATCTTGCTTAGATTCAGTATGGAGTGCTACATTCAAAGCGTGCTGCTGCCCATAATCGGCTGCAACCTCGGCGCTACCTGCCACAGGAGATGAATCATGCGCTTTGGGATGTCGGGTTGCTTTCTGCCTTCCAACATGGATGATCTCACGCCGCAAATGTGCCGGCGTGTGCGGGCGCTGGGATTCTCCGGCATCTTCACCCGCTTCCGCGACAATCACCCGCTCGACACGCCCAAGTCGAAAGCCGACCGCGTGCGGCAGATGATGGCCGATGAGGGCGTGCGCATGTATCAGTGCACCGGCTTTTGGCAGAATCTGGTCACGCCGGATGAGACACAGCGTCGCGAGTCAGTGCGCGTGTTGCAGGGCGCGCTGCGGCTGGCCGGCCGGCTGGGCGCGCGCGGCATCGACACCGGCCCCGGCTCGATGAATCCCGCCGGCCCCTGGTTCCCACATCCCGATAACTGGACGCCCTCGGCCCGCCGGCAACTGGTGAAGAGCCTGAAGGAGGCGGCGCCGGCCGCCGAGGACGCCGGCGTTTATCTCAGCCTCGAAGCCCATCAACTCGTCACTCTCGAAAACGCCGAGATCACCCGCGAAGTGCTGGACGAAGTTGGTTCTGCGTGGGTCAAGAACGATTACGACCCGGCCAACTGGATCACCCGCGAGATGGTCTTCAACACCACGGCGGCGATCCATCATCACTTCGATGTGCTGGGCCACCACATCATCAGTTGCCACGCCAAAGATATCTGGATCGAAAACCGGCTGGCCTTGCATTTGCAAGATGGCTGCCCTGGCAAGGGCCTGATGGATTTCAGAACGCTGTTCCGCCGCATGGAAGCGCTGAACCCCGACTACCCGCTGATTGCCGAAGGGAACAGCACCGAGGAATTGCCCGAAGTCAGCGCCTTGTTCCACCAACTCGCCGGCGAACTTGGAATCACAGTCATTCAGGATTGAGCGATTGAGCAATTGAGCAATTGAGCAATTGAGCGATTGACGCAATATGCACCATCTAACACCCAACACGTAACATGCACCAACCCTAAACCTTAAGAACCTTAGCAACTTTAACAACCTGAATACCCCCAGAGTACCCATGCCCAACCTTCGTTTTGCAGCCCCACAAGAACGCCGCGTGGCCATTGTGACCGGCGGCGCGCGCGGGATTGGCCGCGCCTGCGCCGTGCGCATCGCCGAGGAAGGCCGTGACGTGGTGATTGCTGATGTGCTCGACGCCGGCCCCGAAGTGGCCCGCGAGATCGAGACGCTTGGCCGGCGCGCGCTGTTTATCAAGACCGATGTGTCGGACGAAGCGGCCGTGCGTGGCATGGTGGCGCAGACCGTCCAGACGCTGGGCCGGCTTGACATCCTGGTGTGTTGCGCCGGCATCCTGGGCAAAGAAGCGCCCTTCCTCGAGCAGACCTCCGAGATGTTCGACCGCGTGATGAAGATCAACGTGTATGGCGTGTGGTATGCCCATCATGCGGCCATCCCACACATGCTGGAACGCGGGTGGGGCCGCTGCGTCACCATCACCTCTGGCGCGCGGCTGGGTGCCACACATGTCCCGCCCTACGGCGCATCGAAAGGCGCTGTGTGGTCGCTGGTGGCGGCGCTGGGCAACGCTTACGCCAAAGAGGGCGTGTTCGTCAACGGCGTTGAGCCGGGCCGGGCGCTTACCGAGATGGTCGTGCCGCGCTTCTCACCCGAACATCTCGCCAATCCACCCGGCGTGGCTGTAGGCCGCTACTCCGACCCGGAGGAAGTGGCCGAGGTGGTTGAGTTCCTCACCTCCGAGCGCAACACCTATACCACCGGCTCGGTGTGGAGCGTGAAGGGAGGGACGGGGTAGGCGATTCTGGATTGATGCGCGCCACCCAATACGCACAACCCTCAACCCATGACACACCCTGCTTTCTATCTGCCGGAGAACCCGGCCTACACGATTCTCGACAGTCTGCATGACTCGGTGCGCTTCGCCCGGCATTGCCTGACCGATTATCGCGGGCATCGCTGCGCCACCTCTTCATTTGTGGACCCCGACGGCGCGCCCATGTTGTGGCACGACTTCGGACCGCTGGAAGGGCCGGGCTGGGCGGCCAACGCCGTGGGCGGCGCGTTTGAGTTGCACGGGTATGCGCGCGTAATGGGCCGGCCCGATGTGCGTGATGACGCCTTGGGCATCCTCGACCATGTACTGGAAGACGGTTTCATCGATTGGACGACCGGCTTCATCAAGCCGTATCGCCACATCCCAGACGACCGGTTGTGCCTGAACTACAAGTCCAACGACGAGTGGTTTTGTCCCGGCTCGCTGGCGTGCATCGGCTCGCAGTTGCTGCGCTTCGCCGACGCGCTGCCGGCCGGCGACGCCCGCGTGCCGCGCATGCGTCAGGCGGCTATCAAACTGGCCGGCTGGCTCGATGCGCACCTACGGCCGCTGAAGAGTGGCTGGTTCCCGCGCCGGTGCTACCCCGATGGCGCGCCGTATCCCTTCACGCCGGAGGGGGGCGACGATCCCCTGTTCGAGCGCAGCGCCGACGGCCTGTTCATCCTGGAATTGTGGGAGCAGTTGACCGGGCGCGGGCTGGCCGACTATCGCAAGCCGTTGCGCAAGTTTGCCCGGCAGGTCGTGAAGCGCGGCGGCATCTTCGGCAGCATCAACCACGACACCTACGACGAACACGAGAGCGTGGCCTATGCCGTGACGTTCCGCTTGTTCCGCCGGCTGGCCGCGCTGTTGCGCGACGCCACGTTGAGCGACTTCGCCTACAGGGTAGCGTTGGGTGGGTTGCGCCAGTTCGAGATGAAGGAGGATCGCAACGGCGTGGCGACGCGGGGGCTGTTGTGGATGGAACGCTCCTGGGACACCGCCTATCTGTGGGAAAACGCCCACGCGGCCCAGGCCTACCTGGAAGCCTATATCGACACCGGCCGCAAGCCCTACCTTGCCAAGGCGCTCACCATCCTGCGCGCGATTGCCCGCCACCACCATGGCCCGCATGGCTTCCTGAGCGAGGGTGTGGACTGGAACAACCATGTGTCCGCGCAACACCACTTCGACCACGCCGAGTTCGGCGATATTCGATACACCGAGCCGCTGCTGAACAACCTGCATCTTGCCGAGCCGACCCTGTTCTTCCTGGAGCGGATCGCGTTGCCGCTGGTGTGAGCGCCGGCCATGCAGGGCAAACCAGCTTCCCTGTCGTGCGTAAGCGTGACACGGATCTGGATAGTCGCTTGCCTGGCACTATTTCGATCTGCGGTACACTTCGCGCCCATGATGGATGAACATGCTACACCGCGCGCCCGTAATGTGCTGGGCGCAGACCTGAAGCCGTGCAGCCTCGATCCGCTCACCGGCTGGTACCGCGACGGCTGCTGTAACACCGGACCCGGCGATACCGGCCTGCATTTGGTGTGCGCGCAGGTCACCCAGGAATTTCTGCGCTTTTCGCGCGCGCGCGGCAATGATTTGATCACCCCACGCCCCGAATATCATTTCCCCGGCCTGAAGCCCGGCGACCGCTGGTGTCTGTGCGTGACGCGCTGGATAGAGGCGTATGAGGCCGGCTGCGCCCCGCCCGTCGATCTGGAGGCTACGCACATTTCCGCGCTGGAGTTTGTCGATCTGGACGTGCTAAAGCAATTTGCGTTATCGCAGCCGGGGGCAGACGCGGGTCGTGTTGCCGGCTAACCGGTTTCCAGAATGCGCCAGCCGCGCGCCAGCGCAATCCGGCGCAGCGCCGCGTTCGGATGCACGCACACCGGCGCGCGGCACAATTCCATCATCTGCAAGTCGCCCAGCGTGTCGCCATACATCATGTCGATGGCAGCCGTCCCGGCAGCGGCGCGCTGTAGCCACGCTTGCACGCGCGCCACTTTGGCCTGTTCCACGTTCAGCGGCCCATCCAGTGTGCCCGTGGCCAATCCATCTTTCATGGCCAGCGGGCTGGCAATGGCAACGATGGGCGCAACGATAGCCGCATTATTTCCCAGCTCGGCCACCATGCGCCGGGCGAAGGCGTCGAGAATAGGCTGATACGTGCCCGACACTAGCACGATCTGCGCGCCGTTGCGGGCGTGCGCCAGCAGCTCGCCGATCACGGCCTGCCGGCGCTGCGGCCACATCTCATGTTGGGCGACCCATTCGCCCATCTCGGCCAGTTGCGTGGCCGAGTAGCCCTGCAAGAGCTGGGCCATGTCGATCACCCAGCGATAGCGTTCGCGCGTGCGGTTGACGAGGCCGGCTTTGGCCAGCACAGCCGTCGGCAGGTGTGTGGCCAGATAACGCCGGTAGATCCACTTGCGCCCATGTTGCGAGACATACTTGCCCACACCTCGCCACGTCTCGCCCGTAGTCAGTGTGCCTTCCAGGTCAGATGCGATGATCATAGGTTGGCGGCTATTTTCTCATGCCTCTCCAATCTGGCGTGCGTATCTTGTGACAGATTTCACAATTGGGTTGTTTGCAAAAGGATGGGTGTGCGATGGAAAGGAAGCCTCGTGTCGTGATCGTGGGGGCCGGCTTCGGTGGATTGCGTCTGGCGCGCGCATTGCGCCGCGCGCCGGTCGAGGTCGTGCTGGTCGATCAACACAACTACCACGTCTTTCAGCCGCTGCTCTACCAGGTGGCGACAGCGGCGCTCGATCCCGAAGAGATCGCCCACAACGTGCGCGGTTTGTTTCATCAGCAGTGCAACTTCACCTTCCGGCTGGGCCGGGTGGTAGGCGCAGACTGGCAGAACAACCACCTGCTGATGGCCGAGGGCCAGCCGATCCCCTTTGACTATCTGGTTCTGGCCGCCGGCGCTGTGACCAACGACTTTGGTATTCCCGGCGTTGCGCAGCATGCCTTCCCGCTCAAGAGCATCGACGAGGCGGTGCAGCTTCGCAGCCACATCATGCGTCAGTTCGAGCGGGCCGATGCCGATCCATCATTGATCGAGCAGGGTGCGTTGAACTTTGTGGTGGTCGGCGGCGGTCCGACCGGCGTGGAAATGGCCGGCGCGCTGGTCGAGTGGTTCCAGATGGTGCTGCGCAAGGACTATCCGCAGCTCGACGTGTCACGCGCGCGCGTCATTCTGATCGAGGCGCTGGATCGCTTGCTGGCCCCATTAGACGCGCCGCTGCGTGAGAATGCCCGGCGCACATTGGCAGCGCGCGGTGTGGAAGTGATGCTGGGCGAAGCCGTGGCCGAAGTGCAGCCCGATGCAGTGACGTTGAAAAGTGGCCGCGTGATCCCGACCCGCACCGTGATCTGGGGCGCGGGTGTGAAGGGCAGCCCGCTGGCTGCGGCGATGGGTCTGGAACTGACGCGCGGCGGGCGAGTGGTAGTCAATCCGGATCTGAGTGTGCCGGGCCGGCCGGATGTGTATGTGATCGGCGACCTGGCCGCCAGCAGGGATGTGCAGGGCAACCTGCATCCGCAACTGGCGCAGGTGGCCCTGCAAGGCGCGGTGTATGTGGCGCGCCAGATCGAGCGCCGACTCGGCGAGCGCCGACTCGGCGAGCGCCGGGTGGGCGCGGGCCGGTCGGCGCAGCCCGATCAGAGCGCCGGCGCGCCGTTTGTGTATCGCGACCCCGGCACGATGGCGACGATTGGCCGGCATGCTGCTGTGGCGCAATTCCCCATCGGTTGGCGTTTCACCGGCTTTGCTGCTTGGCTGATGTGGCTCTTCTTGCACCTGGTCTTTTTGATCGGCTTTCGCAATCGCATGAACGTGCTGATCAACTGGGTGTGGAACTACTTCACCTATGACCGCAGCTCGCGCCTGATTCTGGAGAGCGGGGCAGCACAGCGCGCCGCCGGCGACCGTTTGTGGCCGGCGTGGTCTGCCGGAAAAGATGGTTGTCCACCGTGTGAAAAACCGCACACCGACCCCGCCAAAACCCACGATCGTATAATCGCTGTGTGACCACCGCTAGACAAATACGGTTGACTTCACTGGCCTCGTGCGCGGGTTGAGCGAGTAAGCTCGGCCCCGACGCCCTGGCGCACGTGTTGCGACCCCTTCAGGAACGATTCACACCCGGCCTGTTCCCCAACCTGATCGTAGGACTGGGGCAGCCGGACGACGCAGCCGTTTACCGGCTGTCGGACGAGCTGGCCGTGGTGCAGACGGTAGATTTCTTTCCGCCCGTTGTGGACGACGCCTATCACTTTGGCGCTATTGCAGCGGCGAATGCCATGAGTGACGTGTACGCCATGGGGGGCGAGGTAGCGTTTGCACTCAACCTGTGCGCTTTTCCGGAGAATCTGCCGGAGGAGATTATTGGCGACATCTTGCGCGGCGGGGCAGACAAAGTGTTGGAGGCCGGCGCAGCCATTGCCGGCGGCCATTCGGTGCGCGACAAGGAGCCGAAGTATGGTCTGTGCGTCACCGGTTTCGTGCACCCTGTCCACATGCTGACCAAAGGCGGCGCCCGCCCAGGCGATGTGCTGGTGCTCACCAAGCCGCTCGGCAGCGGTGTGATCACCACTGCCCTCAAGCGTGAGCAGGCCGATCCGGCCCATGTTGCCGAGGCAGTTGATGTGATGAGCGCGTTGAACCGCGCCGCCGGCCGCTGCGCGCGCGAGGCCGGCGCTCATGCGGCTACCGACATCACCGGATTCGGCCTGATCGGCCATGCCTTGGAAATGGCCAACCAGAGCGGCACAGCTTTTTGCTTCGACTGGCCAGCCCTGCCGTTTATGGCCGGCGCGCTCGACTATGCCGAACGGTGGATCTTTGCCGGCGGCGCAGAAACCAACCAGCGCGCCTACCAGGCATCGGTTGTGTTCGATCCTGTGCTGACGGATTGGCAGCGCATGATATTGTTCGATCCACAGACCAGCGGCGGCCTGCTGGTGGCGCTGCATCCCGGCGCTGTCGATGGGTTCATAGCCGGCTGCCGGGCGCAGGGCGCGCGCGCGTGGGTGGTTGGAGAAGTCATCGCCGGCCAGGGCATCCAGATTCGCGCATAATGGTGCGTGATGCGTGGTGCGTATTGCCCGGTGCGTATTGCGGCACTGTCAATCGCTCAATCGTCAACCCTAAGCCCTCAATCCCTCAACCTGACCCAACCATACAAGGAGTGCCCCAATGTCCCTGCCTCGCATTCAAGTGAGTTCCAACCGGCGCTTTCTGGTTACCGAGACCGGCGAACCGTTCTTCTGGCTAGGTGACACAGCTTGGGAGTTGTTTCATCGCCTGACGCTGGCCGAGGCCGGCCGTTATCTGGAGACGCGCCGGCGGCAGGGATTCAATGTCGTTCAGGCGGTGATCCTTGCCGAGCTGGACGGCCTGCACACGCCAAATGCCAACGGCCACGTGCCGCTGTGTGGAGATGACCCCACCCGCCCCAACGAGTTCTACTTCCGCCATGTAGACAGCGTGATTCGGCTGGCAGCCGAAAAGGGCATCTACATTGGCCTGCTGCCCACCTGGGGCGACAAGGTGCACGCCGGCCTGTGGGGCATTGGGCCGGTCATCTTTAGCGTCGAGAATGCTCGCATCTATGGCCGCTTTCTGGGCGAGCGCTATCGCGCCGACACGAACATTCTCTGGATTCTGGGCGGCGACCGGCCGGCCGAGGGCTATGAGCCTGTGTGGGCTGCGATGGCCGCCGGCGTCACCGAAGGGCTGGGCTATAAGCCGCTTTTCACCTATCACCCGCGTGGCGGCGCCAGTTCATCGGCCTGCCTACACCAGGCCGACTGGCTGGACATGAACATGATTCAGTCGGGCCATTGCCTGGTTGATGCGCCGAACTGGGAGATGATCCGCGCCGACTACGCGCGCGCGCCGGCCAAGCCGGTGTTGGACGGCGAGCCGAACTACGAGCATCATCCCATCGACCCCTATCTGCGCACATGGCAGCCAGAGTATGGCCGCTTCACCGATTACGATGTCCGCAAGCAGGCCTATCGCGCTGTGTTTGCCGGCGCGTGCGGCCACACCTATGGCAGCCATTCCGTCTGGCAGATGTATGCGCGGGGGCGCGAGCCGGTAACGTTTGCCAGCCCGACCTGGGAGGAGGCGCTGTATGGTCCCGGCGCGCAACAGATGATTCATTTGAAAAATCTCATGTTGTCGCACCCCTATCTCAGCCGTATCCCGGCTCAGGATATGTTGCCAGCAGTTGCCCGCGTGTCGCCCGGCGTGGATGTGGTGGATGTGAATGATCGCCTGAACTCGATCCGCGCGGCCTACCCAGTTGCCACGCGCGACGCCGAAGGTCGCTATGCGCTGGTGTATTTTCCGCTGGCCGGCCAGACCTTGCAGGTGGACATGCGCGTGTTGGGCGGGCCGGCGCACACCGGGCAGATTCACGTCAGTTGGTATGACCCGCGCAGCGGTCAAAGCCATCCGGCCGGCGTGTACCCTGCCGACGCCGGCATTCTCTCCTTTACCTCACCCCTCGGCGGGCCGGACTGGGTGTGGATCGCAACACAGGCCTGATCCTGGTGTAACGCCCTATCCGACGACATGCCGGCGGCAGGGTCAGTCCTAAGTCGCATCTTGTTTAATTGCCATGCGCCACAGGCGCGCCGGGTGTTACCCGCCTGGGATTTATAGTAGGCGCATGTCGCCCGATATCCCTTCCTGCTTGATCGCCGAGGTAGCGTTGTTCAACGATGCGCTGCCGGGAGCTTTGAGCTATCGTGTCCCGCACGCCTTGCGCGGACAGGTGATGCCCGGCGCGCTGGTGGTGGCCCCCTTGCGCAAGCGCCTGGTGGCAGGGGTGGTGGTCGCCGTATCTGATGCGTGCACTACGGGCGACGCAGCGGCGGGATATGCGTTGCGCGATCTGCACACGGTGGTGGCGGTAGATGACCAGTCTCATCTCCCGGCGCTCACCCCGGTTCAGATGCGCCTGGCCGAGTGGATGCGCGCCGAGTATCATGCCCCGGCCGGCCGCTGCTATGCGCTGATGGTGCCGCCCGGCCTGACCCCTAGATCGACGACGGTCTATGCGCTGGCCGAGCCGGCGCCCCCAAGCACGCCCGGCTCAGGCCGGCCAACTCTACAAGCCGACATGGCCGGCTTCATCCTGGCTACTCTGGCGCGGCGCGGCCCGCTGGTGGCATCCAAACTGCGCGCAGCCGTGCGGGCTGCCATGCAGCGCAGCCGGCCTGGTGATTTCGACAGCCCAACCTGGCGCGCAACATTGAAGCACTTGCTCTCGTCCGGCCAGGTTGTGGCGCAGCAGATCGCCGGCGTGCAATCTGGGCCTGGCCGTCCACTGCGCACCACGCTGGTACATCTGGCCATTTCGCCCGACACGCTGGAGATTGTGCTGAACAAGCTGGACACTGAGGCCTCCCACCAACCTTGGCGCGCCGAGGCCATGCGCCGCCGCGCCGATGCCCTACGTTACCTGCTGGCGCGTAACGGCTTTGCCTGGGCAGACTGGATCGGCGCAGAAACCGGCGCCAAACGGGCCGACCTGGTGTGGCTGGCCGAGCGCAACTATGTCTTGCTAGGCGATGCCGAGCGATGGCGTGATCCGCTGGCCGACATCGACTATGTGGTAAAGTCGCCGCCGCCATTGACCGATGATCAGCAACGCGCCTGGGATGCCATCCGTGCCGCCATGCTGGCGACGCTCTCGCGGCCTGCCACGACCCTGGCTGCTTATCCTCCCGCGCCGCCGCTCTTCCTGCTGCGTGGGGTCACCGGCTCTGGCAAGACAGAGATTTACATGCGGGCGGTGGAGCTGGCGCTGGCGCAAGGGTATGGCGCGATCGTGCTCGTCCCAGAGATTAGCCTCACCCCCCAGACAGCGCGCCGTTTTCTGGAGCGTTTTCCGGGTCGCGTGGCGCTGGTGCACAGCCGGCTGAAACCCGGTGAGCGTTATGATACGTGGCGGCGCATCCGAGCCGGCGACTTGCCGGTGGTGGTGGGCGCGCGCTCGGCCCTGTTTGCTCCGTTGCCGGCTGTGGGCGTCATCGTCATCGATGAGGAACACGATGCTTCTTACAAGCAGGGCGCTTCACCTTATTATCACACCCGCGATGTGGCGATGGCTTATGCGCGCCTCGCCGGCGCCACGCTGATTGTGGGCAGCGCCACGCCCTCGCTGGAGATGTGGCACGCCGTCATGCAACCGCCTTCTAGTCCCGACCGGCCAGCGGTGCGCCTGCTGGAGTTGCCCAACCGTGTGCGCGGCCATGTCAAGCGGGTGGGGGATCAGCAGGCCCGCCTGGGGGTGCGCTCGGCGGCGCAGCGCGAGACAGAGACCGTGGTGTATCAGCCATTGCCAGAGGTGCAGGTGGTGGACATGCGCGCCGAGTTGCGCGCCGGTAATTTCAGCATGTTCAGCGGGGCGTTGCAGGTCGCGCTGGGCGAGACGTTGCAGCGCGGCGAGCAGGCTATCTTGTTTTTGAACCGGCGCGGCGCGGCATCGTGTGTGATCTGTCGCGATTGCGGTCATGTGATGCGCTGTCCCAACGACGACGCCCCCTTGACCTGGCATTACTCGGCTGCTGCACCCAGTGGCCAACCGTCCATTGCTCAATCCTCTCTGAAGTGTCACCAGTGCGACCACGCCGAGCCGGCCCCGGTGGTGTGCCCATCGTGCGGCGGGCCGCGCATTCGCTATGTGGGCATTGGCACGCAGAAGGTCGAGTCGGCGATTCTCGAGCAGTTCCCGCAGGCGCGGGTGGTGCGCTGGGATCGTGATGTGGCCGGAGCGGCCGGCCATGCGGGGGCGGATCAGATGTTGCAGCGCTTTGTCAACCGACAGGCCGATGTACTGGTCGGCACACAGATGATCGCCAAGGGCCTGGATTTGCCGCTGGTGACGCTGGTGGGGGTGGTGCTGGCCGATGTGGGACTGTTTTTGCCGGATTTCCGGGCTTCGGAGCGGGTGTTCGATCTGATCGAGCAGGTGGCCGGGCGGGCCGGGCGCGGCCTGCTGGCCGGCCGGGTGATCGTGCAGACCTATAACCCGGAGCATCCGGCCATCGCGTATGCGGCGCGCCACGATGTGGCCGGCTTTGCGCGCTATGAGCTGGCGCAACGTCGCCTGTTGAACCTGCCGCCGTTTACACGCCTGGTGCGCTTCGAGGTGAGCGATGTGGACAATGCCAAAGCGCGCTTGGCGTGTGAGATGCTGGCCCGCCAGTTGCGCCGGCGCGTGGCGCAGCCCGCGGATGTGATCGGGCCGGCGCAGGCCTATTTTGGGCGACGCAACAACCGCTATCGCTGGCAGGCGCTGGCCCGCACCGATGATCCGCGCCGGCTGCTTGCAGATATGGCGGAGGCCATTCGCGCCACGCCGGGGCTGATCGTGGATGTGGACCCGCTGAGCGTGCTGTGATGTTGGATTTTCGATTTGAGATTGGCGCAAGGGGGTGGGGGCCTATGCCGCCGTTGCGCCTCAGGGTGTGGTCCTAGCAGCGTCCGGCGACCGCTCTCGCGGCGCGATGGCAGTGCAAAGAACGGGGTACATGCCTCTCCACAGGATGATGATGAGACGTTTTCATCATGATTGGGGAGGCTGCCAGTGCGCTGATTGGTTATGATTAGCCCCATGAATGACGGCGGGCTACGACCTTTCCTCGGCGCGCAGCGCGACCCAAGCCAGAAGGCCGGAAAGACTCCCTACCGGCGGCCGGTAAGCGGCACGCAAGCAATCAGTCACGCAGCCGAATCAGATCCTGCCGCGAGAAGATGTGCCCTGATGCTCTTTGTGCTCAAACAAGCACAGGCGCAGAATCCGAAATCCAAACCCTAAAACCGAAAATCCAGAATCCTCCATGCTGCTCCTTAACTTCTCTCACCCTCTGACCGACCCGCAGCGCGAGCAGATCGAAGCGCTGGCCGGCCAGCCGATCGCTCGCGAAATCCACTTGCCGGCCCAGTTCGACACGCAGCAGCCCTTCGGCCCGCAGCTAGACGAACTGCTGACCCGCGCCGGCCTGACCACAGACGAATGGCAAACTGAAGCCATTCTGATCAATCTGCCCAGCCTGAACTTCATCAGCGCGCTCTTGCTTGCCGACCTGCATGGGCGCATGGGTTATTTTCCGCCCTGCCTTCGTCTGCGCCCCGTCAAAGATGTTATCCCACCTCGTTTCGAGGTGGCTGAGATCCTCGATCTACAGGGCCGGCGCGATGCGGCTCGCGCCACGCGCTAAGCGGGATTGCTGCTGGCTCAGCCTGATGAAGGTGCTGGCCGACTTTGCCTCTTGTGCCGGCGTGAGCTAGGCCCGCGCTCACTGCGTCTCGCCAGCTTGGCGATTGCCGTACACGTGGGTGTAGCGGTCGTTTAACCGGGCGATGTCTTCTGGGGCGATGGGGATGGGCGTCCCCAGTCGCAGCGCGTAGAACGAGGTGCGCGCGGCGTCTTCGCACATCACGGCTGCTTTCACGGCTTCTTCGCCGCTGCGGCCAATAGTGAACACGCCGTGGTTTTGCATCAAAATCGCTTTGCTCTTGCCAATGCGGCGCACGATGATTTCGCCAATCGACTCGGTGCCGATCAGGGTGAACTCACCCACCGGAATTTCCCCCCCGAACTCGTCGGCGGCGCCGGTTAGAAAACAGGGGATCGGCTTGCCTACTGCTGCGAAGGCGGTGGCAAAGGTGGAATGGGTGTGCGCAATGCCGTTCACATCGGGCCGGTGGCGATATACGTACAGATGGGTGAGTGTGTCGCTGGAGTACTTCAGCCGGCCTTCTACGACACGTCCATCTAGATCGACGATCACCATATCCTGGGGGGTCAGTCGCTCATAGCGCACGCCGCTGGGCTTGATCACAACCAGCCCACTTTGCGGGTCGCGGACGCTGACGTTGCCCATTGTCCACACCACCAGGTTGTAGCGCGGTAATTCAAGATGTAGTTCATACACGTATTGGCGCAGATGTTCCAGCATGAGGTATTGATCTCCGGAAAACGGCTCAGTTCCCGTAGTCTACGCCGGGGATCAGCAGCAGCTTTGACAACGGCCAGTAGCGCAGCCAGGCGCGGCCCACAATGTCCTCGGCTTTCATCGGCCCGCGTGAGCGCGAGTCGCCGCTGTACATGCGATTGTCGCCCATGACAAAGTACTCATCCGGCCCCAGCACCCAGGCATGCTCGAACGAGCGTGTGCCGGCTACCGCGTCGGGCGCAAGCAGGTAGGGTTCCTCGATCGGCTTGCCGTTGATCAGCACATGGTTATCGCGGATTTCCACGCGCTCGCCGGGCAATCCAATCACCCGTTTGAAGACATCGGTAGAGTCGTTGGGCCACTTGCCCACGATCATGTCGCCCCGGTGGAGGCCGGTGGCTTTGTACAAGACTTTGTCTACCAAGATGCGCTCACCCGGCATGAAGTTAGGCACGGCGCTCACCTGTTCAATCATGAAATTTCCTAAAAACACCTGTGACAGAGTAAACACCACCAAAAACAGGGCGATTGTCTCGGCGATGTCCCTGACGATGCTCGCGCCGCGAGTGGGTTCGTTGGCGGCCGCGTCGGCGGGCTTGCCGGCAATGGTCGGTGCGGTGTTCTCTTCAATTTGCATAGATCGACATTTTCCCATAGATTGCCGGTCTGGCGCACAATGCGCTAGACTTGGTTGCCGGCAACCCGTTGCCGGCAACCCGTTGCCGGCAACAAGGGGTAAAACAGTTTACCGAAGTGACAGAGCAGCCTAATTGAGCTTGTCGCTGATCAGCGCATTCTTTATCCGTCTCACGACACATACACGAGATGCAGCCATGTCTATCAACACGATCTTGCATGCGACGCGCACCTTGGGTCGCGCCGGCCTGAGCGTCACTGCTATTGGGTTGGGGGGCGGCTGGCTGGGATACACTGGCGGCGACACCATAGATTACGATGCCGGCGTCGCCACTGTGCTGCGCGCGCTTGAACTGGGTGTTAATCTGATCGATACGTCACCGGCCTATATGCGCGGTGAGAGCGAACGCATCATCGGCATGGCGCTGCGCGAATGGTTTGCTCGGGGTCACCCGCGCCAGAGCGTTGTCATTTCCACTAAAACCGGCACGCGTCCCGACAGCGCTGGCGACTACTCGGCCGAGGCCACTCGTCGCAGCGTCGAACTCAGCCTGCGCGCGCTGGGCGTCAACACGATCGACGTGCTGCACATCCACGACCCCAAAGATATCGAGCCGGCCTTGCAGCCGGGGGGCGCGCTCGACGCGCTCAAGGCGTTGCGCGCGCAAGGCGTGATTCGCGCCATCGGCCTCGGCGTACGCAATCTGGCGTTTCATCGCCGTTGCATCGAGACCGGCGACTTCGATGTGTCGCTCACCTACGGCGACTACAACCTGTTGTGCCAGGATGCCGCTGCCGACTTGTTGCCACTGGCCCAAGCCCGAGGCGTCGGTATTTTGAACGGCATGGCGGTCATGTATGGCTTGTTGGGTGGAGACGATCCGCGCGAAGTAGTGCGCCAAAACAGACGCCAGTTTGCGCCTGCGTTGGTCGAGCGGGCCTATCAGCTCTGGCAGTGGGCCGGCGCGCGCGGTGTCGATGTGTTGGCCCTCAACCTGCAATTCTGCGTCCGCCGGGGCTGGGTAGCCAGCACCCTGGTGGGTGCATCCAGGCCGGCTGAAATCGAAGCCGATGTGCGCGCCTTTGCCCAGACGCTGACGCCTGATCTGTGGCGCGCATTCGAGGCCGATTTCCCCGAATTGTCGGCAATTTAGAGACGAGCTGCCGGCTTGTCCTACAGCGCCCCCTGCACGCGCACAATTGAGCCGGCCGGCATAGACACGCGTAACCTGCCCCCTTTGGCTTCCACTTGTTCCGGCGCAGAAAGCGTCACCCGATCAGGTTGATCGAACGTGTTGTGTGCGTGGATATCGTCGGCTGCCAGCCGCACTACTTCTGCTTGTGGCATGTGCGCGCCGAACAATTCGATCTCCAACTCTACCGGCTGTGTGGGATGCGTGTTGCAGGCGGTCACGCATAGCCGGCCATCTTTCACGCTGGCCGACCCTTGCACGGCCCGCAGGGCAAAGCTGCTCTTGTCGAGATACATGCGCTGGCAAAACTCTTTCGCCGCCCCGCCGTCCGAGACCGTTTCTGATTCTGCGATGCAGCGCACCGCCGTTGCACCCTTGTGGGGCTGATACAGGTCCCAGACATGATAGGTGGGCGTCTTGACGCAACGGTCTTCTTGCACCAGCAGCAGCGCTTGCAGCACGTTGATGAGCTGGGCCATGTTGGCCATGAAAATCTTGTCGGCGTGATTGTTGAATACGTCGAAAGACAGCGCTGCCACGCAAGCGTCGCGGATGGTGTTCTGCTGGTATAGGCCAGAGTTCGGTTTGCCGGCTTCGACTGGATGCCACGCGCCCCACTCGTCGATGATGAGGCTGATCTTGCGCTCCGGATCGTAGCCGTCCATGATCTGCCGATGGCCGGTGACGATGCCCTCGATGGCTGCGGCCTTGGAGAGCAGTTCCAGCCATTGCGCTTCGGTGTATTCGGTGGCTGTGCCGGCTGTGCCGCAATAGTAGTGCGCGGCGAGCGACTGCGCCATATGTTGGCGGTTCCAGAAGCGATGCTTCAGCGCGTCCATGAATCGGCGCGTCCACTCCCAGTTACAGTCCGGCGCGCCGCAGGCGATGGCGTGCATTTTGGTGTCCGCGTAATCGAACATGAAGGTGCGGAACTGGCTGAACAACGAAGCGTAATATTCCGGGTCCATCGACCCGCCACAGCCCCAGCTCTCATTGCCCACCGCCCAGAACTTCACGCCGAATGGTTTATCTGCGCCGTTGGCCCGGCGCTCCTCGGCGAGGTTAGAGTTGCCGTCGAAGTTGCAGTATTCCACCCATTCGCTCAACTCTTTCGGTGTGCCGGATCCCACGTTGCCGGTGAAGTACGGTTCCGTGCCGATGGCGCGGCAGAACGCGATGAATTCGTGCGTGCCAAAATGATTCGGCTCCGGCGCCATGCCCCACCAGTAGTTGATGCGCATTGGCCGTTGTGTGCTGGGGCCGATGCCGTCACGCCAGTGATAGCCGTCGGCAAAGCATCCGCCCGGCCAGCGCAGCACCGGCAGATGAATCGGTTTGAGCGCTTCAACCACATCGTTGCGGATGCCGTTCGTGTTCGGGATGGCGGAATCCGGGCCGACCCAGATGCCAGGGTAGACCAGTTCCCCCAGGTGTTCGGCGAACTGACCGTAGAGATAGGGGCTGATGGGGGCGATTGGCTCGTTGGGCAGAATCGTGAGTCGTTGGACTGCATTCATCTTACTTGCTCACAGTGTTGTGTGGGGTGCGCTATCGACCATCGGGTATGTCTGCTGCCGGCTTTGGCGTTTTCTCGAAGTGCGGCGTTTGCTGCTCGATGAACTCGATACAAGTGTGATCGGGGTCTGGCACCTGGCTCAGCAGCCGGTTCAGGTCGCTGTTGTGTGCGATTACCTGCCCGCCTTTGACTGCGATCCACTCCTCGGCGTATTCGCCGGCCAGTTCCTCGTAGTGCTCTGCAATCCACTGCTGGTCAAGATCGAATGCGGATATGTTCGTATCGCCTGAACTCTTCATTTCCTTCCTCCGGGTAAGTTTCTGGGTTTTTCATGCGCTGGTTAGCGGGGCATAGGCTGTGGATTGGCGCTGAATTGGTAAGCTCACTGCCAGTCGCACAATCTCTCCACGTGCGCGGCGGAGCCGTCGCGCAGCCAACCGTCGAGTTGTGCCTGGTCTTTGAGTTGTTGTCCGCGCAGGCGAGGCACCGCGACGAAATGGCAGCTTACCTCTGGCGCGCCGGTCATATCGGGCCACAATTTCTCAAACTGGGCTACCGGCAACACGTCTTCTTGTCCATGTCCCCAGCGTTTTTTAACATCCTTAAGCGTGATGTAGGTTGGCATACGCGCGCCGAAGCTGCGCACTGCGTCGGACACCTTGCTCTCATTGCCCAAGTCGTCCCGGCTCAACCCGAATGCAGTCAGTAACCGGTCGATGTCGATCCACGAGGTGTTGGTGTTGTAGTAGGTCAGCCCGAACTCCGTCTCCTCGCGTGGCATGGCCAGGCCTTCGACAAGACGCACGCGCCCGTCCACCCGCGCCAGACCGCCGCCGCGATCGTCGATCCGGCGCGTGATGACCTCGAATGTCATGCAGCCGCCCATTTGCATGTGCAAGCCCAGCAGCGCCGGGTCAACGTCTGTGCCGACCGTATCGATGTTGTGCGCCATCAGGTAGCGCAGGGTGGGGTAGTCTTCGAGCAGCCTGGCCAGCACACCGTTGCGCAGCAGGTTGGGCACCTCAAACCAGTGCCCGACCGGGTGCAGGCACTGCATGGGCAGATTGTCTGTGTAATCGTTGCCTTCGCCGGCGCGCATGGCCCATTCGATCAAGGCATGGCGCAGGCTATCGCGCACTTTCTGAGCCTGTTCGTCCAGCAGTTGCTGTGGCATTTCTTCCCACATGAAGCGCAGATCGCGCGTCATTGGGATCATGCGCAGACCGATGGCGCGTCCTGGCGACAGGCGCAATGGAGCGATTGCCCGACCGCTGCCCGGCAGAGATTCGGCGTTGTAACCATAGTTGTTCATGCGCGCCAGATGCTCGTGGATGCGCGCGTGCGTCAGGTAGCTGGTCGTGATGATGTGCGGAATAGCCGTCCCGCATAGCCGGCTGATGCGCCGGCTTTTGGCGAGGTGCACCTCGATAAACGAGCGGTGTTTGCCGCCCAGCCGGCAGAATGGATGCAGTGCCTTGACCACACCGGCGCCCTGTGTCCAACGTGTGCCGATGCCGGCTGCCAGCGTAACGATGGCGACCTGGCCGGCGGCCAGCGCCTCTAGCCCGACTTCGCGGTATTCCGCGGGCAGTCCCGTCGTCGCGTCATAGACATCCCCTTCGGACACATCGCGGATGTCGGTGTTGGCCGGTAGGCGATTCTGAGCCAGCCCCAGCCGACCGTTGCGCATGTCGGATCGAATTTGTTCGTGTTGGGCGCGATCGAAGCCATTGGTTTCCAGCAGGGCAGTGAGCTGATCGTGGCGCGTGCTGGCGTCGCCCAAGCCGGCGCCGGCGTGTGGCATCAGCCGGTCAAACAACGTCTGTATCATGCCGCTCAATTCCGGGTGCGTCCGGCTGGCAGCAGCAAACTCACTCAGTTCTGCGCGCTGGCTGGCTGGCAGTGCTCGCCAGTCCTGTTTGAGCAGATCGGGGACAACCAGCGCGTAATAGCCGGGCGGCATCAGATTGTAAGCGGGGCTATTTCGCGCGCCATCGGCGCGCCCGGTGAGCAGATCGGCGTGGCTGCCGCGCTCGTTGATGGCAAAGTCGTACACCACCGGCTGCATTGCAAAGGGCAGCGCGCTCTCCAACTCTTGCTTAGCGCGCGCCATGATCTCGCCCAGCCGATCCTGCGCGGCGTGCTTGTGTGCGGGGTCGAAGATGAACCCCATGCCCCCGCCCGACATCCCGCCCAACATCCAAAATCCCCAGAAGACGTCGCCAAACTCGGCGCGCACGCGCTCGATGACGGTTTCGGTGAACAGGTTGGTTGTCCAGGGAATAATGGTTTGAATGGGGCCGGCAAAGTTGCGCGTGGTCAGCGCGCCGATCCTGGGCACGTCTCCGGCGCGTAACGCGGCGAGGATCTCATCCAGCAAATGAATGGCCTGTTGCCGGCCGGCCCATTCTGCTTCCGAGCGCAATAGATATTTCTCGGTCACCATCTCCAAGATCGGCCCCACGTTCTGGGCCATCCCGCCATGCACCAAAACGAGGCTGTCTTGTAGTCTGCGGCGGGTCTCTGGCGAGACATCGGTGGTGTCTAGAATGTGGTGACTGGGCAGCAGCCGTCCCCGGCTGATGCCATACTCCGGGTCGCCTTCCGACGCCAGCACGCCGGTGATCAATTTCATACCCGGCCAGATGCCGCCGGAGTCTTGCCAGCCGCCGCCCGATCCACCCAGCCACTCGCCCAGGATGGCGCGCGCGGCGACAATCCGCCGCTCGTCCTCCTGCAAGGCGCCGGTCAGCGATCTGGCCTGCCCGGTGGCCCGCATGCATACTGAGATGAGCGACGCCAGCAGATTGGTGGACACAGCCAAGCGCGAGCCTTTGGGGATGCCGTTGACATTGCTGACGATTTCCAGCCCAAGCCCCGGCCCAATCATGCGCGCGAGTAAATCGGGCAAGCTCTGTCCCGATCCTTCGATGCCGGGAGGCACGATGCCAGCGGCGATGACAGCCGCTTTTAACAATCCTAAATAATCTTTGGCGAAGTCGAATGCGTCTGTCAGCCGGGTGATGGTCGCCGATGTGCCGAGGTCGACGCTGGTCAAGCGCAACACTGGCTCATCGATGACGCGCAGATACGTCTCGATGGGCGGACGCGGCGCCGCGTCGCGCCCGCGCACGCCCAGGTCGATCGACACATTCAACACGCGCGCGCCTTCGGGGAAATCCATGCCCAGGAAGAAGATGTCGCTCCAGGCGCTGTGTGAGAGGTCCATGCGCACCGGTGTGCGCTCGCGCAAAATGGGGTAGGGCGCTCCGTCCCCCGCGCCCAGCAGTTCGGGCCGGATGCGCAAAGGCTGGTCGGACGGATGGCCGATGCGGAACATCCACTGATTGCCGCGCACCGATCGCACGCTGCGTCTGACTTGATCGGCCAGTGTTTGGAATCCCAGGCTGTGATAAGCGGCAGCCAGCGCGCTGCAAATGGCGTCGCTTGGGCCGCATTGCTCTTGCTCACGCAGAAAAATGTCAATGGCTTCTTCGAAGCGTCGTTCGAGCAGGTTCTGGTAACCCGCGTATGGCACCCGCCCTCGGCCAGAGATGCCGGGCTTGTGCGGCAGATGAAAACGATGGATCGCGTACAAAAAGAACAATGCCCGCACGCGCTCGTACAAATTGTTGCTGCGCCGGCGAAAAGCCTCCAGGCTGGCGCATTCTGCCATCAGTTCTGCTAGCGACGCCGTCTGGCAGAGGGCATCCAGCGGTTGGTTACGGATAGCCGGATTCGATGAGGTGATGATCGGGATTAGCCGGGACATGACGGTGTGTCAACTTGCGAAGTTCCCAGTCTTTCAACGACTGAGAAGTTCAACTATCTGGGCGAGCACTTCGGCGCGATCACGTCCGCTCAAGGCCAGCCCCAGTTGCGCCATCAGCAAGCCGTATTGGATGCCCATGTCATAGCGCTGGCCGTTGATATTCAGGGCAAGGTAACGCTCGGTTGCCGCAAGATGATTGAGTGCGTCAGAGAGCTGGATATTGCCGGCCGGCTGTCTGCGAGCGAGATCGTCCAGAATAGCCATCACGCCAGGCGTGAGCACATGCATACCAAAAAAGCAAAGGTAATGTCCCGCCCGCAGGCCCGGTACGATCAGTCGCTGCTCAGCCTCGGTGGGAGTTGGCTTTTCCAGCACCTCTTGCACCTGATACAGACATTGGCGACCGTTTACCAAGCGCCCGCCCACAGCCCCGAAATAGGGCAGCATACTTTCGCGCGTTGGTTGCACCGCCGAGACAGCGCAATCTTCAACTGACGCCACTTCCATCAACTGCTGGGCGCATGTCTTGTCTTCGCGGCTGACGAAGAGATGATCGCTCACCAGATGCAAGAATGGTTCGTCTTGGGTGAAGGGGCGCGCGCACAATACGGCGTGGCCGTACCCCAGCGGTTGGCGCTGCTCGACAAAACGCAGCCGGCCGGCCAGCTCGCCGGCTGCGGCGCTATACGCTTCTTGGTCGCCGGGCATCACGACAATGCAGATCTCTTCTACGCCTGCGCTGAGCGTCTCTTGCAGCATGATGCACAAGGCCGACTTGGACTCGCCGTTGCGGTCAACGAGTGTCTGCAACGGCAGGGTGCGCTGTTGCCGGCCCGCAGCAGTGATGACTGCTTTCCTGACCTTCATGCGTTTTCCTCCGACATGCCAGATCGCGCGGGGCAACCGGGCGTGTGTGGCCTCAAGGGGTCTGCGCTCCTCGTGCCGACAGCCGCGCCTGGACAAGATCGTAACAGATGTCGAGTACTTCATCGGGGCTGTGGCCGGTCGAATCTAAGATGATTGCATCGTCTGCCGGGCGCAATGGCGATTGTGCGCGGGTCGAATCCAGCGCATCACGTTTCCGCAGGGCTGATAGCACTTCGGCATAGTCGGCCTGATCGCCGCGCGCAATCATTTCTGCGTAACGCCGGCGAGCACGCTCCTCCACCGAGGCATCCAGATAGATTTTCAAATCTGCATCCGGCAGTACGACGGTGCCGATGTCACGGCCAACCATGACGACATTGGTTTGGCGCGCGATTTGGCGCTGGCGTCGCACCATTTCGGCGCGCACGGCTGGGTAGGCAGAGGGGATGGATACGCCGGCATCGACTTCCGGCAGTTTCAGTTCCCACGTGATATCGCGCAGCTCGTTCGCTTGATTGTCGCCGCTGGCCCAGTCCGCCAGAACGGTATATTGCCGGCCATCGCGGTTGTCATCTGCGCCTGTGTCGGGCGGCTGGATCTCCATGCGGATGCGACGGGCCAGATCGACAATGGCTGCTTCGTCATCCAGGGAGATGCCCTGGCGCAACGCGGCCAGTGTGACAGCGCGATACATGACGCCGGTGTCAAGATAGAGATAGCCCAGTCGTCGTGCGAGGGCGGCGCCCAGTGTGCTCTTGCCAGAAGCCGCCGGCCCGTCGATAGCGATGGCAATGGCGCTGGTCGCCTTTGCTGAGGCCGGGGCACGCGAGCTCTGGTTCTGTTGTGTCATAGGCTTGTGTGTGTCGAGTGGGTCAGGCCGGCCTGTGCGCGCAGATGGCGCGCCTCATCGTCGCTCAGCCGTCGCCATTGGCCTGGTTGTAGATCGCCCAGCTCAAGCGGGCCGATACGCACCCGGATCAGGTGGATCACGGGATGCCCGATCGCTTTGGCAATCCGTTTGATCTGACGCTTGCGACCTTCATGCAGGATGACGCCGAGCCACGCGCCGGCGCGCTCGATGTGATCGATCTGTACACGCGCCGGCGCGGTCATTTCGATCTCCGCGCCGCGTCCGATTGGCAGGCCGTGTCGCCAGCGATCCAGATCGGCCTCTGTCGGCACCCCTTGCACCAGCACCCGGTACTCCTTTTCGTGTTCGTAGCGCGGGTGGGTCAGGCGCTGAGCGAGTTCGCCATCGTTGGTCAGCAGCAATAGGCCGGTGGCATCTTTGTCGAGCCGCCCAACCGAAAACAGGCGCAGGCCCGCTGGCGTCAGATCGAGCGCGCTCCTTTGGCCCGGCGCGCCGCGATCAGAGATGTATCCGGCCGGCTTGTGCAAGGCGATGTAAACAAGCTGGGCCGGCGGAGCAACTGGCCGGCCGTCGATGCGCACCTCGTCGCCGGGTTGGATCTCGACGCCAAATGTCAGAGGCCGGCCATTGACGGTGACCCGCCCCGCTTTGATCAGTTGCCCGCATGTTCGCCGCGATCCGACGCCGGCCAGCGCAAGATATTGTTGAGAGTTCATGCGTGGTGATTGAATCGGGCGTGCATGAGCTGGGGTCAGGCTTCGGCCTTGGCTGGTGTGGCGGTTGTCTCGGCGTCGGCGCTGGCGAGCGTGTCGGCAGGCCGGCTTGTTTCTTCCCCAGCCTGGGCCAGATCAAATTCGTCTCGTTCAGAACCGCTTGGCAGCACGTCGAGATTTTCCAGCGGCGGCAGCTCGTGCACGCCTGTCAAGCCGAAGTGCTGCAGAAATTCGAACGAGACCCCATAGCGCATTGGCCGGCCAACCGTCTCGGCCCGTCCCAGCTCCTGAATCAAATTGTGTTGTTCGAGTGTTTTCATCACACCGTCGCAGTTGACGCCGCGAATCATCTCGATCTGAGGGCGGGTGATGGGCTGGCGATAGGCGATGATTGCCAGGGTTTCAAGCGCAGCCGAGGATAAACGATTGACTGATTCGAGGCCGAGAAACTTCTGCACCCGCTCGGCCGCTTCGGGGGCGGTGACCAATTGCACCTGATTGCCGTGCCGTTGCAGCCGCACACCGCGCCCAGCATACTGTGCAGCCAGTTCAGATAGGGCAGTTTCGATGTCCTGGATGCTGGCATCCAACGCCGCTGCAAGGCTGCTGATGGACGCCGGCTCTGCTGCAGCGTACAGAATGCTCTCCACCAGCGCCGGCAGTGGCATGCTCTGCGTATGTTCAGTTTTCGACAGTTGGGCTTCTGAGTCGCTCATGCGTTGTTGCCGGTAAAGAATATCGTTGTGTTGCTGCGCACACCACCGGGAATGCAGATACGGCTGCTGTTCAAGGGGTCTGGGTCGGCTTCGGGGGTTTGAAAGCCGGCGGCCGCGCAGCCCTGATGCTCACATGCGGCTTGCTGAACAGTTTTACGCCATACTCGTCCTGGATGACCTCGCGCGCCATGGCGGCTGCTTCTTCGCGTTTGGCGACAAGATCTGCGTCTTCGGCTGTTTCGACCTGAAGCGAGGCAAAGATAGCTTTGTCCCGCGCTGTGACCCGCGCTTTCACGTGCAGCACGCCGCTGATGGCATCAACGCGTTGGCAAATCAGCTCTTCGAGATAGCGGGTGACGAGCCGGACACGCTCGCCGGTAATGCGAGTGACCTCGATGGTGCGTAAGGCCGGCCGGCGAATCTCCATCCACACCAACGCCAGCATGACGGCGACAAAGATCACGGCCAGCAAGACGCGCACGAGGAGGCGAACGACGTCGCTCATGTTGCCAAAGATCGAGGTGTGGAAGAACGCCGCGGCGCTATCGATGAACCCCAACATCGTGGCCGGTGCGCCAAGACTCGCCGCGCCAAAAATGGTCAACAGAATCAGCCCGACAAGCGTGAAGACCCGGTTGAATGCGTTCATGGCATGTGCCGGTAATTCTACCTGGTGCGCGGCTCAAGTTATCTGCCCTGCGCACATTCCATTACACCGGCGCTATTGCATTGCCAGCAGACGCGCCAGGCTTTCGTTCACCTCATCGCGCGGCAGGTTGCCGGCTTCCAGATCAGCGTCATTTTGCTCCAGCAACCATTCATAGAACGCCACGCCTTCGGCGATGAGCGCCTGTGGCGCGGCGCTTGACTCGATCAGCTCGAACAACACATTTTCGGCCTCGGCGTACTGGCCGGTGTCTTCGAAGTAGTGAAACAGCCTGTACTGTAACTGCGGGCCGAGCGCCTCGTGATCGACCTCGTTGAGCGCCTGATGGATGTCGTATAGCTGCTCGTGATCCGGCGGCAGTGTGCCATCCTCGGCGCACGCTAGAAAAACGGCCAGCGATCTTTGCAGCAAAGCTTGTTGCGAGCTGTCTTCCAGTACCGAGGGACTGCTTTGCTGGCATGGGTCGGCGCGCGCGCGCAATAACGCAGCCAGGGCCAGCGCGCGATGTCCGTCGATGCGATTGCCGGATCGCACTTTGTCGATCAGAAACTCCTCCGGCATGAGCGCCAGCAGCCTCGGTTCGAGGCCAAATAGCTCACGGCAGGCCTCGTCGATCAACGCCTGTGCAGCCTTATCGTCTCCGCTTCGCCGTAGCAAGAGAATCTGCGCCAGCAGCGCCGACAACATCTCCAGTTGACGTATTAACCAGTCTCTTTGGAACATGCTTGCGCGGCGGTATTGCGCCGCTCTGGGTGTGCAATGAATTTGTGTGAGTTGCGACTAACCTGGCGAAGATAGGCTGATGTCAGTTTGCACCACGGATCGTGTTTGCAGGTCATAGGAGTGCCAGGTATGTCAATGATTATTATCGTTGCCGTGTTGTTGGTTTTCACGTCGCTGTTCGTGGCGTTGACTCTGTTCCCCTATGCTGGCTCGAGCGATGCGCGTGCTGCCGACGCCGAGGTTGAGATGCGTCCTCGGCGCCGATAGAGATCTGTCGCGCCGTCTCTCGCTCACTCCCTTCAGGGCTTCATCGGTGGGCGAAGAGGCTTGATCGGCTGCAAGATTGCTCGTCGTGACGGGGGCAGCCGGTCGAGCAGGGCCTGAGAGTATTCATAACCAAAGCGTGTAGCGCCCCAGCTCGGCCCATAGCGCAAGATCACCACCCGACGTTCTCCTGGATTCGTGCGGCTGCTACCGCCATGCATGATCCCATCTACGAACAGCACGGCATCGCCCTTGTTTAGGTGCACTTCGACAGCCCCTTCGAGTGTGTCCATGCGGTCTCCACGTGCGTAGTCGCCGGCCAGAGGATGCGGGAAGTTGGATTTGTGGCTGCCGGGGATGACCATAGTTGCCCCATCACCCGGCCCGATATTGCTCAATGCCAGGATGATGTTGCACTGCCCGCAGCGAAAGACGCCGTTTGCGTAATGATATGCGCCGCGCAACGCGCCCTGATAGCCGCCGGAGTGAACGGGGTGATGCCCGCCGCTACGTCGCACCGACAATATGCATTCATCAATGAACAACCCTTCCACGTAGGACTTTTCTTCCCCGCAGTAGTGGTGCACATAGTGGATCCAGCCGGGGTGGTCGATCAGTTCCTCGAAAGGCCCCCCCAGCTCCAGACAGTTGTGTAATTCGAAGCCAGTGTCTTTTGTGTAGTCGCGGCGCTGGGCGTTGCCATACCACTCGCCGTATTCCAGTGGTGGGATCGTGTCGATGGCGCGATTCAGCTGCTCCACCAGCTCTGGCGACACTGCGTTCTTGAGAATCAGGTATCCGCGCAGGTCAAACAGAAAATCATCGAGGGCAGTCGGCAGTCTTGGTTCCATAGGTCATTCCTCCAAAAGTAATCTTCAGTCGGCCTTCGGCCAGCAGCGAATTGTTAGTCGCAGTCGATCTCGATTAGTCAATACACGATCCGCAACAGCGAATACGCACTACGCAAGTTGCTCATGATAGCCGGTTTGTCGGCGGTCGCAGCGCCAACCACAGACACAGTCCGATGGGGCCGGTTAGCGCAATGGCCGCCAGCCACAGCGATTGACGCGCTGCACCCCGGCGTCGCATATCGGCCTGCACCAGCGGCAACGCCGCCAGGTGGTTCAGCACAATGTCGAGCCACATGAACACCAGGCCGGGATTTTGCAACATGGTTTGGCGGAGTTGATCCAGGGATCCACGCGGCAACCAGATAGCTGAGATGACGAACACGCTCAACGCCAGCAGCACCCACACCCAGCGTTGTTCCAACAAGCGAGGGGTAGGGCGGTCGTGCGTTTCAACGGCCGGCCGGCGCGCCAGAAAAACGCTCAACGGGATGATGCCAATGGCGAAGTAGGGGACGACGTAGAACGGCCACTTCATGCCGCGCCGCCGGCCATCATCGATCATCAGCGCGGCCATCGGCATGATGAGCAGACCAAAATAGGTGAAGCCCCACAAAAACCACGGGTCTTCGAGCAGCGCGCTGGGATTGGCCGGCGGCAGGCCCGGCCATGGCAGATTCAGCGCCACGATCAGCGCCACACACAGCCCAAAGACCAACCAGTACAGCCAGCGGATTGGAGAGTAGGACATGGGGAAACCAGAACGCAGGTTGCAGATTATAGAGCACAGATGACAGCACTCATCCCTCACCCCTCAGCACTCAGCACTCACCCCTCAGCACTCAGCACTCAGCACACAGCACTCAACCGTCTTGCCTAGCGATGCGGCTGAAGCGACGGATGGATTC
>JAEANN010000031.1 GCA_016841965.1 Candidatus Roseilinea mizusawaensis
GGAGAGTGCAGAGTGGAGAGTGCGGAGTGTTGAGTGCTGAGTGCAGAGTGACAAGTACTGCCTACCACCCACTACTCATCGCTCAGCACTCACTACTCACTACTCATCGCTCGTCGCTCAGCACTCACTACTCACTACTCATCGCTCAGCACTCAGCACTCACTACTCACTACTCATCGCTCAGCACTCACTACTCACTACTCACTACTCATCGCTCAGCACTCACTACTCATCGCTCATCGCTCATCGCTCAGCACTCACTACTCACTACTCACTACTCATCGCCCAGCACTTCCGTACTGCCGCTTGTAGTACTCCAGATACTCGCCGCTCTTCAGTTTGCGCCACCACCACTGATTGTTGACATACCAGCGCACGGTGTCTTCAATGGCCTGGGCGAAGGTGTGTCGGCTGCTCCAGCCCAGCGCGCGCAACTTGCTGACATCGAGGGCGTAGCGCCGGTCGTGGCCGGGGCGATCTTTGACCGGCCGGATCAGCGCACGCGGCTTATCCAGCAGGTCGAGAATGGCGTGCGCCATGTCTATGTTGCGCGTTTCGACGCCGCTGCCCACGTTGTAACACTCGCCGGGCTGCCCTTTCTCGAGCACCAGATCAATCCCGTCGCAGTGATCGAGCACATGCTGATAATCGCGCATTTGCAAGCCGTCGCCGTACAGGGGCAGGGGCAGATCATCAATGGCATTGGTGATAAAGAGGGGAACGACTTTCTCCGGGTATTGATAGGGGCCGATGTTGTTGCTGCCGCGTGTGATGGTGACCGGCACGCCGAACGAGCGGCCATAGGCCAGACACATCAAATCGCCGCCGGCCTTGCTGGATGAATACGGGCTGCTGGGATGTAGCCGGTCGTCCTCTGTGCTGCGCAGCGGCTCTGCAATGTCGCCGTACACTTCATCGGTGCTGATCTGATGGTAGCGTTCGACGCCAAATTCCCGCGCCGCCTCCAGCAACACATAGGTGCCGTACACGTCGGTCATGATGAACGTGCCCGGCTCCATCAGCGAGCGGTCGACATGCGTATCGGCGGCAAAGTTGACGATGAGGGCCGGCGCGTGCTCGCGCATGGCCTGAAACACAGCCTCGCGGTCGGCGATGTCGCCACGCACAAAGGCGTAACGCCCCTCGAACTTCTCGGCGACATCTTTGAGGTTGTCGAGATTGCCGGCGTAGGTCAGCTTGTCGAAGACAACCACACGCCAATCCGAATGTTTCTCCAGCGCGTAACGCACATAGTTCGATCCGATGAAGCCGGCCCCACCGGTAATTAACACTGTTTTCATGGCGGGGGCATTGTATCAAGTGACGCGAACACGCCGGCCTAAGGCCGGCGTGTTCAATCTTGCGCGCGAATTGATATGCCACGCAACCCCTCCCGCCATGCTCTTCTGCGCTGAGATATACCTTCAGCGTCAGATCGAATGGTGGGATCTGCTGCGCCCTAACCGCCGCGACTAACCGCCTCGCTTCTCCAGAATGATCACACTGGAACCTTTGTCCGCTGGCGTGACTGTGATATTAAGGGTGCGATCCTGCTTGGTGAACTCGAGCGTGCGCATGTCACCCAACTCGCTTGCATCCGCCTTGGCCCAGCCCAGCTTGGGCAGCTCGGCCTCATAGAATTCAGCGATCGCAGCAGGAGCATCGTCTGCAGTAAAGGTGATCAGTCCACTTATCTGAGACCTGTCTTTAGCGCTGGCCGGAATTGGAATGTCGTCCAATGGCTTTTGGGCTTCGCACTCTGCGGGCAGTTGAATGCTGGCAACATCGTTAACGGACTCGAGTTGATATTCCCAGTTGATGCTTCCCTCTGAGTCGCCGGCCAAAAGTAGGAGCTTGCCCCTGGCGGAGCCGATGTATTTGACCACCAACTTGCCATCCTGAGTCAGCCACACTTCCCCGCTGAATTCACCGACCTGTCCGGCGTTCAAGCTTGCTTGTTGCACTTGATAGCGATCAGTCACCAGACCATTGACAGTCACATTCTTCTCAACAAGGCGAAGATCCTCTATGCTGCCAAAGACATCGGCAGGTTGCATTATGGGTGATGAATTAGGCGGCAGCTCGTTGCTCGACAAGCTGATGCACTGGGCGCTGCCTCCCTCTTCAGCATACCAGTACCTGACGCCTCCCAGAGTGATGATCTCGATATTCGTCGTAACGGGATTGCTGTCACTCAGCTGCGTCCCACTCATGCGAACGCGCTGGTCACCGGTTTGGGCTATCTCCGAAAGGAAGTCGGCTGTTGTCTTCAATTCTTTACCGTCTTCATCTTTGCCCTCGAACTGAATGGCGTAGCGAATGCGATAGCTATCCAGTGTATCTAACCCGCTTTGAATATTGTTGAAGCCCGTCAACTGTTGAGCAGAGTTGGGCTGTTCGGGTCGATCCATTCGGGCTTGCTCAGTCGGTTGGGTCGCTGCAGAAGCATTCTGAGCTGCGGGCTGCGCAGTCGCAGGCGCAGATTTTGTGGCTGGCTGGGTTGCCATTGGTGCCACCTGTGTAACACTTCCTTGCGGAGACGGCTCGCCGCCGCAAGCAGTCACAAGCAGTACACCACCGATCAAAAAGCCAAACAGTCTGACTTTCATTGCAGTTTATCCTTTTCACGCAAAATTCTTTGACATCTAGCCATGATAGCTAGCCATGTCGGTATGGATAATAAGCCACAATGATGGACTATTCCTGACTCACCGCTGACCCAACAGAGAAACCACCTGACACTGATGGATTGGGAACACGTTTTACGCAAAAGTCGCCGGGCGAAGGCCGCGCCCCCGCCCGGCGTCTGTGCGTGTGCGTCGGTTTAAGCTCAACCCAACCGGCGCGGCGCGCCGGCTGCGCGCGTTGAACGGGCAGTGAGCCGGCCGGGCAACACGCTCAGAGCTGGGTTGTATGCCGAAAGTGGTGCAAGATTAAACTTGCACCACTTTTGCACAAACCTCCAGACACTGCCTCAGGGCTTCCTCACAATCGGCGTGTACGCGGTAAACATGGCCTCGGCCACATAGATCTCGTCGTTGGCCACCGAAACCAAAGGCGTTGTAGGCTCGCGGCCGCGCCAGGCTACGGTCGGCAGCCCGCGCGTGCTCATAAACGGATAATGGTCATCGTGGTCAAAGACGTAGTCCGGGCGGGTCAGCGCCTGCACTTTTAAGCCGCCATCGTTCGGGTATTGCGCGCTGACCACGCGGTAGCATGTTCCGTTGTAGAGCACTTCGCCGGCCTGGAACAGCGCCGCGTACATCCGGCTATTGTTGTCGTCAAAGAACGAGACCAACACGGCATCCGCAGCATTGCTGCCACACTGGAAGGAGCTTGCGGCGCTGGCAGCCTGGGCGCTCATTGGCGCGAGACGCGGCTGGAGCGCGGCCAGCTCCTGGCAGCGCGGATGCGTGGGTTCGGCCTGGCAATCCGGCAACGCAGGCGGCGCGCCGGTGTTCTGCGCCTCGCCTGCGCCGACAAGAGGCGATTCGGGTAAAGCCGGCTTCACTTCCTCATCGCCTGCATGGCGCTCCTCACGCTCAACCTCAACGCCCTCAACGGATACGCCGGCATCCCCCGGCGCTGCCGGCGCGCCGGCAAGCGCGAGCAGGGCGCCCCCGCTACCTTGTGCCCGGGCGATCACCGCGTTTGTGGCCACCGCGATGCGCGGCGAGTCCACATCGGCGGTCCCCGGCACCGGCGCAATGGTCAGCGAGATGTTGCCCGCCGGCGTGATCTTCGTCGGCGTCGGGCTGGTGGCGCAGTCCAGGCCGTCCTGAACCAGGGCATAGCGAATTGCTCCCTGGGCGGCGGTTTGACTGTAACGCTCCCACACCAGATGCACCCAATTGCTGATCCCATGGCCGGCGGCGATACGCACACCACCCTCGTCCGTGGTGGTCACGGCGTTCGACACGTTGAGGATATCACACCTTTCCAGATCAGAGAATTGCACCCCTCTCACGTAAATATCTCCGTCGAAAGATACATCGTTCAAGTGCGTCCAGGCGACGAAGCTACGGTTGGTGTGAGGATTAATCGCCATGTCGAGATCAAGCTCTTGGCCAGAATAATCCACACCATTGCTGAGGATAAAACAGTTTGAGCTGGGTGAATTCGCCAAGTTATCAAATTCCCGCCAGTACACGCTGTCTCCGCCGCCACTTTGACCAATCCAGGCGATCTGCGAATAGGCTCCACTGAAGAAACTTCGGGTCACGCGTGGCAAGTACTGTGAAAACTGGCCGGAGGCGCAGCCTGTGCCCTGCGACACAATGACGGGCGCGCTGGCGAATGTCGCATTCGACACCACCTGGCGGTAATAGATGGTGCTGGTCGGATTGGCTTGCGCCCAGACCACCACGCTGGTGCCGTCTGCCCTGACGGCGAGTTGAGGCGTGTTGCTATCGCCGACAAGGGGATTGGACACATGAGCGGGGCCGGCTGCATACGCCAGCGTCGCTGTGTTCACTCGCGCCCACCATGTCTGGTAACTGCTTGAGCCAGAACGGTAGCGCCAAACGACATACAACCAGCCGCCCTGCTCAACCATTTGGGGCTGGTCGTCTTCCCCGAAGTTGTTCGTCAGTTGGACAGGGCTACCGACCAGTTGGCCGGCGGCGTTCATGCGCTGCAAGAACAGCTCATTGTCCCCGGCTGTGGTGTAGCCGATGAACAAGACAAAGCGCTCGTTGCCGGAGGCGACGATGATCGGCGTGGTGTCGGTGATGACCTGGACGGAATCCTGACGCGAGATTTCTCTGGTTGGGCGCCATTGTGGCAGGATGGTGAAACAGCCGGCCAAAAAAGTGGCTGCGCCAAACAGCATGCCGAGGACAAACAGCCGCTTGGGCCAGTAGTCTGGTCCCGAAGCTGCCGCGGATGGGATGAGACGAGACAAAAACCTTTTCACAACTTTTCTCCTTTCAGTTCTACTCAGTTGTATTCCGACTCACATGCGATCAGCGTAGGGCAGCAGCGTCCACACAGCGTCCACACGCAGGTTCGCAGGGGATGCGCAGGGCAACTTGTCTCGGCGCTGACAGAATGCAGACAGCCGGTCCCTCCCGCTGACATATGGGCCGGCGAAACTGCCGCCGGCATGGCTGGCCCGTTGCCCATCGCCCACTGCCAGCGTAAGATACGGCGCATGTCCGAGCAAATAATTCCCGAAGATGGCATGACGATCACGCGCGATACCACGCTGAAGCCGGGTGTGTACTATCTGCCCAACGGCCTGCACATTACGCGGGACGGCGTGACGCTGGACGGCAACGGCGCGCTCCTGATCGGCGACGGGTGTCGTGGGCGGGGGGTGTCGGTCAATCAGCGCAGCGGCGTGACCATTCGGAATTTGCGGGTCGAGCGCTTCTATCACGGCATCTGGGTCAACGCCGGCGCCAACATTCGGGTGGAGGGCTGTCAGGTGACGCGCACCCACGAACTGGCCGGGCCGGATGTTTTTCTGGATGTGTGGCGCGATCGCAGCCAGGCCTATGGCGGCGGCATCTTTTTCAGTGGGGTCATCGACAGCTTTGTGCTAAGCAACGACGTGCAGCACCAGCAAAACGGCATCCTGTTGTATGGCTGCAACCGCGTCGAAGTGGCCGGCAACAATGCCTCATACAACAGCGGCTACGGCATCCTGCTCTACGAATCCTCGGACAACACGGTGGAACACAACACGGCTGACTTCTGTTGTCGCATCTACCACTATCAGGCTGACGGCGAGCGCTATCACAATGGAGCCGACGCCGCCGGCCTGGTCATCATGTGTAGTTCATCGCGCAACATCATCCGCCACAACCGGCTGCGCAGCGGCGGCGATGGTGTGTTCCTGGGCGGCTTTCACCGTGATCACATCAAAGTGCCGTGCAACGACAACCTGTTCGAGCACAACGACGGCAGCAACAGCCCCAACATTGCGTTCGAGGCCACCTTCTCACAACGCAACATCTTCCGCGACAACCGGGCCGACCACTGCAACTATGGATTCTGGCTGGGCTATTCCAGCCATACGCTGGTGGAGCGCAACAGCATCCGGGGCAATCGCATCGCCGGCATCGCTATCGAACAGGGGCATCACAACACCATCAGCGGCAACACGTTCGAGCGCAACGGCGCAGGCGCGCAATTGTGGGCCGCAGCGCAGCCGGCGTTTGCCGAATGGTTCCCCGAATGCGCAGAGAGCTATGAGACGGCGCTCATCGACAACATCTTTCGCCGGCAAGAGATTGGGGTTCACATCTGGTCCGAACGTAGCGCGCGCGAGCCGGCCGCGCGCTGCCATCATTTCACCCTGCGCGGCAACGCCATCGTGGACAACCGGATCGGCGTGCTGATTGAACGCGCGCGCGACAGTGTGGCGCAGGGCAACCGGATTGCCGGCAACGTGGAGGCCGGCGTGAAGCTGGTGGGCGCGCGCGATGTACTGGTCGAGGGCAATCAGATGGATGTTCCGGTGTGACCGGTGGACGTTGTGCTCCGCTGGGCTGCGCGCCGCGAGGAGGCAGCGCGTTAGCAGGGGCATGTGAGCGGTCAGGCAAAGCGTGTTTCGCTCAATCCTCTCAATCGCTCGGCGGCCTGCTCGGCGGTCAGGTCGCGCTGCGGCTGGGCCAGCATCTCGTAGCCAACCATAAACTTGCGCACGGTGGCCGAACGCAACAGCGGCGGGTAGAAATGCAGGTGCATCTGCCATTCCTCGTGCGCGTCGCCATCGTAGGGGGCCTGGTGCACCCCCATCGTGTAGGGGAAAGAAACCTCGAACAGGTTGTCGTAGCGCGTGGTGATGCGCTTGAGCGCATCGGCCAGGCTGTCGCGCTCATCGGGCGTCAGCTCCACGATGCGCCGGATGTGCCGGTGCGGCAGGATCATTGTCTCGAACGGCCACACCGCCCAGTAGGGAACCAGGCATGTGAAGTGCGCATTATCAAAGATCACACGCGCGCCCTCGCGGCGCTCGATGTCGAGATAGTCCACCAAAAGCGGAGAGCGATTGAGGACTGACGATTGAGCATTGTCCGAGAGATGACGCCCCGTCAGCCAAGCAAGCTGGGCGCGCTGTTCTTTGGCCGGCTCGGTGGGCAGATGCCGGCTGGCCCACAACTGCCCGTGCGGATGCGGGTTGCTGCACCCCATGATCTCGCCTTTGTTCTCGAAAAGCTGCACATAGGTGATGTCGTCGCGCGCACCCAGTTCCTCGCACTGCGCGATCCACGCATCCACCACCGCGCGAATCTGCGAAGGGGGCAACTGCGCCAGCGTGAGATCGTGGCGCGGTGAAAAGCAAATCACCCGACACACGCCGGACTCGGCAGAGGCGCGCAGGAGCGCGGCAGCAGAGGAAACATGCTGCCGCCCTGCTTCGTTGCTTGCCTGATCTTGCGCTTGCAGCAGCGCGGGGAAGTCGTTGTCGAACACATAGACGCCGGTGTAGGGTGGATTGACAGCGCCATTGGCCCGCGCGTTGCCCGGACACAGGTAGCACGTCGGATCATAGGTGGGCGACTGCTCGAGGGGGCGCTTCTCGACGGCGCCAAGCCAGGGCCGGGTGGCGCGTTGCGGTGACACCAGAATCCACTCATCGGTCAAGGGGTTATAGCGGCGGTGCGGCTGTGTCACATGCAATTGGGTCATGATGCTCCTGATGAAACGAGGGTATGGCAGTCACGGTCAGGGGGCCGGCGCAGACGTGGACGGCATCTGAAAGTCATCGCCCAGGATGACCAGGGCGTCGAGCGGTTGTGCGGCGTCTGGCTGCGTTACCACGATGGACACCGGCAGGCCAAGCGCGGCTGCCAGGCGGGCCGTGTAGGCCGGCCGGCCTTTGTAGTCGATGATGACAGTTCTTGGATAGTCGCCCACGGCATTGCCCAGTTCGGCCACGGTGAACCCCTGACTCTCCAGATAAGCCTTGGCCGTGGCGGCCAGACCTTGCACCTGTGTGCCGTTGTACACGGCGATGCGACCCGGCTCGGGTGTGGCATTGACTGTGTCAACCAGATCGGGCGGGGGCGGGTTGTAGAGCTTCTCGCGCAACTCGCGCAGCCGATCGCGGATGGGAATCAGCACACTGCCGCCCTGCGGCGTCGTCCAGGCCTGCACCGACGTTTCGTCGATAACCACGCGCGCGATCTTGTCCTGGGGAATATCTTTGGCCAGCATGGCCAGTTGCACAACTTCGAGGGGACTGAGATCGGTGCGAATAGAGTCTTGCAGGGTAGTAAGAATCTGCGGCGCATTGGGCAGCACTTTAGTGATTGCATCGGTGCTGAGCATCGCGTCGCGCAGCGCCATGATCACCTGCTGCTGGCGCCGCATGCGCTCGAAGTCGCTGGAGCCGTGGCGGGTGCGCGCATACTTCAGCGCGGTCGCGCCGTCCATGTGATGCCAGCCGGCGCTGATCGCAAAGGGATCGTAGCCGTAGCTGTCGTTGGGGAAAGCCTGATCGTTGATATCCTGACTGACGTAGATATCAATGCCGCCCACGAGATCGACCAGCCTGACCAGGGCATTGAAATTGACGCGGGCAAAATGATGCACCGGAATGCCGAAGTTGTATTCGACCGTTTGCATGGCGAACTGCGGGCCGCCATACACGTGCGCGGTGTTGATGCGGTCCTGGCCGCGATTGGGCAGCGGCACGTACAGGTCGCGTGGAATGCTCATCATGCCGGCAGTTGCCGACTGTGGATCGATGGTGAGCAAAATTAACGTGTCGGTGCGCGCGGTGTCAGGGTCTTGGTCAGGGCGCTGATCGATGCCCATGAGCAAAATATTGACGCGCTCGACGCCTTGCCAGCGACTGACATCATTCAGGGGCAAAACAGGGGCAATCGTAGGTGGCTGCAAATTGCTGTTGACCGCTGCGTTCAGCCGGCGTGTGAGATGGGTGGCGACATTCAGCGCCAGCGCAGCGGCTGCCGGCAGCACAATCAACGCCAGCGCAACAGCAATAACGACCATCAGCAACGGGCCGGCGCGACGCCGGCTCCGGTTCGGTTCAGAAAACTTCATAGCGAGATTTGCGAACGGTGGCGCCCACGCTCAGCGTCGCAGATTAGACCGGCGGCCAAGGAATGCTGCGCTGAGAGCGGCTGGGGCCGGGGAAGGTTTTGATTTTGAGCAGGCCCTCGATACGGCGCGCAAAAGCAGCAATCTCAGCGTCGTCGAGCAGTCCGCGCAGAGCCTTGCCTAACACCTGATGGGGTTCGATCTCGGCGCGCAAGCGCCGCAGATCGTCGAGCATGTCGTCTGGAATTGGCTGACCGGCAAAGTCCCAGATCACCGTGCGCAGCTTGTAGTCGGCATTGAACGTAATGCCATGGTCAATAGCCCACACGTGGCCGTCTTTGCCAAGCAGGCAATGTCCGCTCTTGCGGTCGGCGTTGTTGGTGATGAGATCGAAAACAGCCAGCCGCCTGAGCGCATCGCAATTGGCCGGGTCTTCGCGGAAGGTGAAGAAATGCTGATTGGGGTCGTTCTCGATGAACAACTGCACCGAGCCAAAGCCGTGCGGCCCGTTACGCAGAACGGTGGGCGGCACCAGGTTCCAACCCAAGGCGACGTTGACCAGATAGGCCGCCAGCTCGCGCAAACACAAGGTGCCTTCGGGAAAATCCCATAGGGGCGCCTCGCCGCGGCGAGGCTTGTAAACGGCAAGCAGCTCATCGTCATCCTCGCCATCGTCATGCTGCTTTGAATCAGAAGTGACCTTGACCAAAAAGGTGTAGTTGGAACTCCATGGCAGCAGTCCCAACGATTCGAGCGCGCCGGTATGCAAACGGTGCAACACACGCTCAGTGGCAGACTGACTCTGTCCCATGCTCATCACGCGCTCCCCGGCCGGCTTGACACTACGTACGCACTCTGCGGGGTCAGGCCGTCACCAGTTCGTCGGCATGCCCATTGCTGCGCGGACAAAAGTGCGCTGCACTGGTGTCGATTGGCCGGCCGCACAGAGGACAGATTGGCCGTCCGCGGGCCACAACTTCTAGTGCATGACGGGCCATGGCGTCGATTTGTGCGCGCGAACAGAAAAGGCGCACGACTGAAGCTTCTTCCTGGTCCACATCCTCCGGCAGCAATTCGCTTGCGACGATAACCACCAGATCGTTGTCTTTATCATATCCAAGCCCCATCTGACCAACGCGAAATTCGGGCGTCAGCGGCTCTTCCAAGGACATATCCATTTGCAACTGCATGTAGTTGGCGCCCTTGGGGTATTTGATTTTCAGTTCCTCGAGCATTTGCTGAGCAGCCTCGGACAAGGCCCGCACCTGTTCTTTTTCACACAGCAGCGTAATCAGCAAGGCGCCCTGGCGCGCCTGCATATAAAAAGTCCGATTGCCCGGCTCCCCAATCGCATCTGCCGTGATGCGATAAACCGGGTTCAGCTCGATGACACGTTTTGGCATAGGAAGATTTTACACCTTGTGATAGTATCAGGCTATCATTCGTTCCGAGCTGGGGTTTGGCAAATTCTCAAAAACACCGAGAAATCCGCAGGCGGAAAATCTAAGCTTTTGCGGAAAATTGACGAGTTCGCCAATCTCCACCTAATTTATTTTCCCGGTTTTATCTGTCATGAGGTATTATCTATGCGTCTGCTTGAGTGCTTATCCATTCTGGCCTCAGGGCCAACGGGGTGCGCCAAAGCTGCACCAAAGTGGGGAGCTGCGTCGCTCACAGATACAGATCACACCATACTTACACGGCCCCCTGGAATAACTTACGGCGCGAATGGCCGGAGGTGAGCCATGCGCGTCCCGTCTTCACTGATTCTCTTCCTGCGCGTCGCAGGGAGCATTCTCTTCGCGCTCACCGGCTGGTATATTGCCGATTTCGTCCCCTACACCACCCTGCCCGATCCCCTCAACAACACGATCGTTGTCCACCTGGCATTGGCCCTTGTGCCGGGAATCGTGGCATTTCTGCTCCTGCCGGCGCTATTGAGCCGGCCGGTCAACACCTTCATCGAGCAGGTCAGCCGGGCTAGTGGTGTGCAGATCATTGCCGACTTCATGGGATTTGCCACCGGCCTGTTGATCGCCGCACTGCTGGCTTTTCCACTTGCCCTGCTGCCCGACCCGTTCCGGCAAGTGCTCCCGTTATTGTGCGCAGTGGTGTTCGCCTATATCGGCGTCGTCGTTATGAATGTGCGATATCGCGAATTCTTCACCATCCTCAACATACGCATCCCCAGCAGCAAGCCCGACGAGGTCGAAGCCGGCAGCACAGCAGGCAATCAGCATATCCTGCTAGACACCAGCGTCATCATCGACGGACGAATCGCGGATATCGTGGCCACCGGTTTCGTGCGCGGCAAATTGACCGTGCCCCGCTTCGTGCTAAGCGAAGTGCAACGGGTAGCCGATTCCCCAGATTCCCTGCGGCGCGCCCGTGGCCGTCGAGGATTGGAGGTGCTCAAGCGCTTGCAGCGCGAAGCGCCCAACCTGATCACAATTGTGGACATAGATCTGACACCGGCGCGCGATGTGGATGAGAAACTGGTGTTGCTTGCCAAGGAATGGCAGTGCCCGGTCATGACTAACGACTTCAACCTGAACAAGGTGGCAACCTTGCAGGGCGTAGCAGTGCTGAATATCAATGAACTCGCCAACGCCGTCAAGTCTGTGCTGCTTCCCGGCGAGACGCTGGCAATCAGAATCATCCAGGAAGGCAAAGAGTCCGGCCAAGGAGTTGGGTACCTGGACGATGGCACCATGGTTGTGGTCGAGGATGGCCGCGACTGGCTGAATCAGAATGTCAGCGTTACGGTAACCAAGGTGCTGCAAACTTCGGCCGGGCGCATGATCTTCGCCAGGCCGGCCAGCGACCGATCCGCGATTAACGGTTAGAATAAGAGGCTGCCAAATCGAATGAACCAGGAGCCGGTCGCCCTATGGCGACCGAAGTCCAACACGCCTGATCACCTGACACTTAACCCATGAGCTTGACCATCTACAACGTGCTGTCGCGGGACAAGGAAGTCTTCAAACCCATCCACAAAGAGCTTGTCACCATGTACGTATGCGGGCCGACGGTGTACGACAACTCACACCTTGGCCACGCCAAAACGTATGTGTCATTCGACGTCGTGGTGCGCTGGCTGCGCTATAGCGGCTATAAGGTGCGCTATGTGCAAAACATCACCGATGTTGGTCACCTTCTAGATGATGGCGAGGATCGCATCCTGAAAGGCGCGCGGCGCGAACGTGTTGAGCCAATGGAGATCGTCGAGCGTTACATGCGCTCGTACTTCGAAGATATGGACGCGCTGGGTGTGACACGGCCTGATATCTCGCCGCGCGCCAGCGCGCACATCCCTGAACAGATCGAAATGATCCAAGAATTGCTGGCCAAAGGGTTTGCCTACGAGGTCAACGGCTCGGTGTACTACAGCGTAGAGCGGTTCCAAGAGTACGGCAAACTCAGCGGCCGGCGCATCGAGGAGATGGAAGCCGGCAAGCGCGTGGCCGTGCGCGACGAGAAACGGCACCCCATGGACTTTGCCCTGTGGATCAAAGCGCCGGAGAATCACGTGCTGCAATGGCCTTCGCCCTGGGGACGCGGCTACCCCGGCTGGCACATCGAATGCTCGGCCATGAGCACCAAGTATCTCGGCGCCAACTTTGACATTCACGGCGGCGGTGTGGACAACATCTTCCCGCACAACGAATGCGAGATTGCCCAGAGCGAAGCGGCCAACGGCGTGCCCTTTGCGAATTACTGGATGCTCACCGGCACCCTGCTGGTCAATGGGGTGAAGATGAGCAAGTCGTTGGGCAACTTTGTGACCATCAAGGAGGCGCTGAGGCAATACAAGCCAGAGGCGCTGCGTCTGTTCATCCTGTCCGGCCTGTATCGCAGCCCGGCCGACTACAGCGCAGCAGCTCTCGACGCAGCCACCAAAGGCGCCGAGCGCATCAACATTGCCGCGCAGCGCGTGCGCGATGCGCTGCACCTGACAGCCTTAAACGGCCCCGGCAATGCCGCCGATGATGCAACATCGGGCCGGCTGGTCGACCTCATCGACCAGTACCGCATGCGCTTTACCAGCGCGATGAACGACGACTTCAACGCCCCGCTGGCGCTGTCTGCCCTGTTCGACATGAGCAAAGACATCAACGCTGCCATCGACGACGGCACCGCTTCACAAATCGTGTTAGAACACGCCGCCGCCGTGTACAGCGAACTGGGCGGCGACGTGCTGGGAATCGTGCGCGCCGGCAAAGCTGCCGCAGACGCCGGCAGCGCCGAACGCGAGCGCAGATTGATCCAAATGCTCATTGACATGCGCCTCGAAGCCCGCAAAGCCAAAGACTATGCCCGCGCCGACGCCATTCGCAACCAACTGGCCGAGATCGGCATCCTGCTCGAAGACGGTCCCAAAGGAACCACCTATCGATTGAGAGACTGAGCACGAAAGAACGCACGATTGAGCCAATACAGCAAAACAGTCGATGACTGAATTGGCGGGTTACCCAATCGCTAAATCACACATCAAGGGAGTAACATGATTATCGAATCCATCCATGCACGCGAGATATTGGACTCGCGCGGCAACCCAACTGTCGAAGTCGAAGTTTTTCTCGAAGATGGCACCTACGCGCGCGCCAGCGTGCCCAGCGGCGCCAGCACCGGCGCCAACGAAGCCTGGGAACTGCGCGACACCGACGCCAAAGGGCGCTATGGCGGGAAGGGCGTCAAGAAAGCTATCAACCACATTAATACCGAAATCGCGGCTGCGCTGGAAGGCTGGCTGGCGTCCGATCAACTTGGCGTCGACAACGTGCTGAACCAGATAGACGGCACGCCTAACAAGAGCAATCTGGGCGCAAACGCCATTCTCGGCGTCAGCCTGGCCGTAGCCAAAGCTGCCGCAACCAGCCTGGGCCTGCCGCTGTTCCGCTACCTCGGCGGCGTCGATGCGCATGTGCTGCCCACGCCGATGATGAACATCCTGAACGGGGGTAAGCATGCCGACAACAGCACCGACCATCAGGAGTTCATGATCTTGCCGGTCGGCGCGCCGTCGTTCGCAGAGGCGCTGCGCTGGGGCGTCGAGACCTATCACGCATTGCACAAGGTGCTTAAGAGCAAGGGCTACAGCACTAACGTAGGCGATGAGGGCGGCTTCGCTCCCAGCCTGAAGTCAAATGCGGAAGCCGTCGAAGTGATCCTGACCGCCATCGAGAAAGCCGGCTACAAACCCGGCGAGCAGATCGCCATCGGCCTCGACCCGGCTGCCAGCTCATACTACGAGGATGGCAAGTATGTGTTAGCCAAAGAAAACCGCAAGCTGAACGGCGCAGAGATGGTCGATTACTGGGCCGACTGGGTGCGCCAATATCCCATCGTGTCGCTTGAAGACGGGCTGGCCGAAGAGGACTGGGAGAACTGGCAAATACTCACCGCCCGGCTGGGCGACAAGATCCGTCTGATCGGCGACGACCTGCTGGTGACCAACGTCAAGTTCATCGAGCGTGCCATCCGCGAGAAATCATGCAACGCGCTGCTGTGCAAGGTCAATCAGATCGGCACACTCAGCGAAGCGATCGATGCAGTGCGCATGAGCCACAAGGCCGGCTGGGCGGTGGCTGTGTCGCATCGCTCCGGTGAAACAGAAGACGCCACCATCAGCGATCTGGTCGTTGCGCTGAACACCGGCCTGATCAAGACTGGCGCGCCGGCGCGCGGCGAGCGCACCGCCAAGTACAACCAATTGCTGCGCATCGAGGAGGAACTGGGCGAGTCGGCCGTCTATGCCGGGCGCATGGCGCTGAAGAGCTGAGGCGCGCTCGGCAACACACAGCCGGCCCAAACGGGGCGAGTCGGACGACTCGCCCCGAATTTTCATACAGTTCTGGGCCGGCGCTTGGCATCCCATCATCTCGCTCGATTAACAAAGGGCGCAAATCACGTAAGGTTCACCAATCCAGGGAGGTGACTATGTCTCGATTGGCCATTCGCCATCTGGCCGTCATGGCTACTGCTGCGCTGGTTGCCGCGTGCAGCGACGCCCCGTTCGCCGCGCCTTCTCCCAGCCCGGCGCCGGCAGCAGTCACCGCTGTCGCGCCAGCCACAGCGCCGATTGCGCAACGGAAACCCAAATTCATCGAGTTCTACGCCGATTGGTGAGGAACCTGCCAATCGATGAAGCCTACCGTGAGTAGGCTCGAAGAGATGTACACAGACGCTGTCGAGTTTGAGTTCATCAATATCGATTCACCGGATAGCGCCGCGGCCAAACAAAAGTATCGGTTCATCGGACAACCTCAATTTGTGATCGTCAAGCCAGATGGCGAAGTGCTTGTCTCACGCAACGGCTACCAACAGTTCGAGCGCCTACGTAATGATCTGGAACAGGCTCTCGGCGCCGGCCAGTGAGCGTTGCCGGTCAAAAAGCCACCGGCCGGCCGGATTGACACCGGCTATTTGATGCTTACCATACTCCCCATGAGAACCAGTCGTAGGTCGTTGTTGAAGCTGGGCGCGCTGGGCATCGCCCGCGCGCTGCTGCCGCCTCTGCCTGCCCCCGATCATTACGCAGACGGCTTGAGCGACCCGGCCATTTCTGTGCGTCCACTGCTGGGTTTCGCGCGCACCCTGAACTGGGCCGGGGTCATCCGCAGCGAGCCAAGCGTGCAAGCGCCACAGGTGGGCAAGCTGGCGCGCGACAGTGTGCGGCCGATCTACGCCGAGATTGAAACCGATTCGGGAACTGCCCACAACAAGCTGTGGTACGAGATCAAAGGCGGCTATGTGCATTCGTCGAATGTTCATGTGGTGGACTGGCAGCTCAACCGACCGGAAACAGATGCCGGCGAAAAGGGCTTCTGGGCCGAACTGACCATTCCGTTCTTCGACGTGCGCGTTGGCCCCGCGTTCAGCGCCGGCCGGACACGCTACCGCTACTATGGCGGCACCGTATACAAAGTAATCAAAGTGGTCAAGTCCAGCGATCCAGCCGACACAAGCCTGTGGTACCAGCTCGAAGACGAAATGTTCCCCGGATTATGGTTCGTGCCCGGCAAATACATGCGCCGCATCCCTGACGAAGACTTCGCCCCACTGTCGCCAGAAATCGACCCGGCAGAGAAAAGGCTGGTGGTGAGATTGAAGGAACAGCGCGTGTATGCCTACGAAGGCAAACGAGAAGTGTTTTCGTGCCGTGCCGCAACGGGCGCAAGCTTCCAGGCCGGAGACTTCAGCACGCCGGTTGGAAAATGGTTCATCTTCCGCAAGACGCCTACCCAACACATGTACGGCGGGGCCGTGGGGGATGAAGGATCATTCGACCTACCCGGCATTCCATGGGTGTGTTACTTCACCACCAGCGGTGTCGCCTTCCACGGCACCTACTGGCACAACGACTATGGCGTGCCGCGCAGTCATGGGTGCGTAAATGTTACGTCACCAAATGCCAAATGGATCTGGCGCTGGTCGATGCCACCCAACGACCCGGCCGAGCGCTATATCCACATCCGCAAACCCGAACTGGGCACATCTGTTATTGTCGAGTAGCCCCACATAACAAACAGACGCTCCCAATCGCCGCGTCTTCCCGATCCAGCCAGCGGGTTTCTTTGCCCATTTTGGCCGATTCGACCCGATCCGGCTCCATCCAACTGGATCAGGCTAGATCAGGGTGAGAAGCAAGCTGAAAAGAGACGGTTCGTGAATATAATCACGCCATTAGCCAGAATATCAGATCTGGCGGATGTGGGTGAGCCGGCGGGGCTGCTTAGTTCCGGCGCGCTGCTACCCGATAGGAGATGCATGATTATTGCTATCGGCTCAGATCACGGCGGCTATGCACTAAAAGTGCTGGTGGTCGAGCAACTACGAGCAGAAGGCCACCAAGTGATTGATGGGGGTGCTTTCAATGCGGAGCGCTCCGACTACCCCGATTTTGCCCGTTTTGTGGGCGAAGCGCTCCAGCAAGGGCGCGCCGAACGTGGCATCCTCCTGTGCGGCAGCGGCGTCGGAGCCTGTGTTGCAGCCAACAAAATGCGCGGCATTCGCGCTTGTGTGTGCCACGACACCTATTCAGCCCGTCAGGGCGTCGAGCACGATGACATGAACGTGCTGGTGTTGGGGGGGCGGGTGATTGGGTGTGAACTGGCTTTCGAGTTGGTGCGCGCATTCCTGAGCGCCCGCTTCAACGGGGGCGAGCGGTACATCGCTCGGCTCAAAAAAGTGGAAGCATTGGAATTGGAAAGATGACTATGAACAACGCAAACACAAACCCAAATACAGCCGTGCAGAAGCTGGGCCAGAGCTTCTGGTACGACAACATTCAACGCGGCATCATCAAAAACGGCGAACTGCAAAAACTGATCGATGAATACGGCGTGCTTGGCGTAACCTCGAACCCTTCGATTTTCGAGAAGGCAATCTCCGGCAGCACGGATTACGACGAAGACATGCTGCGACTGGTGAGCGATGGCGCCGACGCCCAAACCATTTTCGAGCATCTGGCTGTTGCAGATATTCAGGCCGCCGCCGACATCCTGGAGCCGATTTACGAACAAACAAACGGCCTGGATGGCTACGTGAGTCTGGAGGTGTCGCCAGAACTGGCGCGCGACTACGAGGGCACAGTGAGCGAGGCGCGCCGGCTGTACAAAGCCGTCGGGCACAAGAACCTGATGATCAAGGTGCCGGCCACTCCGGAGTGCATTCCCGCCATCCAGCAACTCATTTTCGATGGCATCAACATCAACGTGACGTTGATTTTCTCGCTCGAAGGCTATGAGGCGGTCGCCCACGCATTTATCAACGGGCTTAAAGCGCGCGCCGAGCAGGGCCTGCCGCTCAATGTGGCGTCGGTGGCTTCATTCTTTGTCAGCCGCGTGGATACCCTGGTGGATAAGCTGCTGGATGAAAAGATTGCTGAGGCGCCGGAATGGGACCAGGATTTGAAAGCTCGGCTTGGCGCGATGAAGAGCAAGGCTGCCATTGCCAACGCCAAGCTGGCCTACCAGATCTTTAAGCGCATTTTCAGCGAGCCGGAGTGGCAGGCCCTGGAAGCCGCTGGCGCAAGACCCCAGCGTGTCCTGTGGGCCAGCACCAGCACCAAGAACCCCAGCTTGCCCGACACGTACTATGTGGATGCGCTGATCGGCCCGCATACTGTCAACACCTTGCCGCCCCAGACGCTAAAGGCGTTCCGCGACCACGGACGGGTTGGCCTGACGGTGGAAGATGATCTGGACGGCGTCAACCGGCTGATGCACGATCTGGAACAGGCCGGCATTTCGATGTCGCAGGTCTGGCAGAAACTTCAAGACGACGGCGTCAAACTATTCTCCGACGCATTTCAATCTCTGCTGAAGGAGATCCAAGCTAAGCGCGAAGCCATCCTTGCGCGCGGCGAGGCCGTGAACGTGGATGTGGCGCTGGGCTATGTGAGCGAATTGGCGCAGATGAAAGCAGCTACGCGCACCTGGAATCGGGATGCGTCCCTGTGGACGACAACGCCAGAGCACATCAAGGTGGTGAGCAGTCGACTGGGCTGGTTATCGGCGCCCGAAAGCATGGCAAAACAGGTCGCAGAATTGAGGGCCTTTGTCAATGAAGTGAAAGCGGCCGGCTTGACCGATGCCGTCGTGCTTGGCATGGGCGGCAGCTCCCTTGCGCCAGACGTGCTGCGGGCCACATTCCAAGCCCCATCGTCTAACGGAGCCAACAGCGGTTTGCGCCTGCATGTCCTGGACACTACTGACCCAACCAGCGTGCTGAACCTGGAACGCAAGCTGGACTTAACAAAGACGCTGTTCGTCGTCGCTTCAAAGTCGGGCACAACGGTCGAGATCAACTCGTTCTACAAGTATTTCCGGGCCAAGGCGGATGTCATCGCCGGTGAGACCGCTGGGCAATACTTCATTGCAATCACAGACGATGGCACCCCGCTGCGCGCACTGGCCGAGGCTGAAAAGTTTCGGCGCATCTTCGTCAATCCGGCCGACATTGGTGGCCGTTACTCGGCTTTGTCCTATTTCGGCTTGCTTCCAGCCGCGCTGGCCGGCATCGATGTCGGACAGTTGTTGCAGCGCAGCGAGCGCATGGCGCACTGGTGCAAGGCCGACTCGCCGGCTAATCCCGGCCTGTGGCTGGGCGCACTGATGGGAGGCATGGCCCTGGCCTCACGAGACAAAGTCACGTTCATCATTTCGCCGGCGATCGCCAGCTTTGGCACGTGGGTCGAGCAGTTAATTGCAGAAAGCACCGGCAAGAACGGCCGCGGCATAGTGCCCGTGGAAGGCGACATCGCCAACCTGCGCGGGAGCGTGTCTAAGCTCAGCCCCGATCGGCTGTACGTCTATCTCAGACTAGATGGGGATGAGACCCACGACCGGCTGGTTGCCTCGTTGAGACGGGCAAAACTGCCTGTCATCGAAATTCACCTAGCAGACATTTACGACCTGGGCGCTGAATTCTTCCGCTGGGAGTTCGCCACTGCCATCGCCGGCGTGGTGCTCGGCCTCAACCCATTCGACGAGCCAAACGTCACAGAAAGCAAGGTCAACACCAAGCGTCTGCTCGACGAGTTCGAAACCACGGGGGCCTTCTCTAACGAGCAGAGCAGCAAGTCAGCCAACGCACAGTTGAACAAGTTTCTGCGCAGCGCCGGCGAAGGTGATTACGTGTCTGTGCAAGCCTACCTGCCTTACGACGAGCGCATCGCGGCAGAGCTGGAGCGTATGCGAACAGCCATCGGCGCGCGCACCGGCGCGCCGGTCACCGTTGGGTACGGGCCGCGCTTCCTGCACAGCACAGGCCAGTTGCACAAAGGCGGCGCAAACAACGTCGTCGCTGTGCAATTGACGTATGATCCTGACCAGGATGCGCCAATTCCGGGCGAGCCATACACCTTCGGGACGCTCATCCGGGCGCAGGCACTCGGTGATTACGAATCGCTTGTGTCACACAACCGGCGCGTCATGCGGCTGCACCTGGGCCGCGATCCGTTGGCCGGGCTGAAGAAAATCGTCCAGACACTCAAGGGCGCGCCTCGGCGCACCAAGCAAGCTGTGTCTGGTCGCAACAGCAAGACCAGCGGCAGACGAGCAATAAAAGCCACAACAGCCCAGGTCGAACGGACAGCCCCCAAGCCAGGCGCAACACGACGCGGCAGTGCTCAGAAACGATCTGGACGCAGCCGCTAATCACATTTTCATCGTTCATCGAAGAAGTAGAAGAGGTATAAGAGACATGCAATTAGGTCTATTTGGACTGGGACGAATGGGCGCGAATATGGCGCGCCGGCTACACCAGGGTGGGCATGAGGTCATTGTCAGCAATCGCAGCATGCGCCCGATCGACGAACTCATGGCAGAAGGCATCCGAGGCGTGTACTCGATCCAGGATCTGGTCAAAGCCTTGACGCCGCCGCGCGCATTGTGGATCATGTTGCCGTCTGGCGATGTGACCGAGCAGATGATCCACACCCTGCTGAACCTGCTTGAGCCGGGCGATGTGATCGTGGACGGGGGCAACTCGAACTGGCGCGACTCAAAACGGCGCTATGCCCTGTGCCGCGAGAAAGGCGTTCATTTCATGGACGAAGGCACCAGCGGCGGGATTTGGGGACTGAAGGTGGGCTATTGCCTGATGATCGGCGGCGACAAGGCGGTGTTTGAGCGACTGGAGCCGGCGTTCAAGACGCTGGCGCCTGAAAACGGCTATCTGTACTGCGGGCCGGCCGGGGCAGGGCACTTTGTCAAAATGGTGCACAACGGCGTAGAGTACGGCATGATGCAAGCATACGCCGAGGGCTTCGAGATCATGGAAAAGTCCGAATTTGACCTCGACCTGCCGGCAGTAGCCAGAGTATGGGGACAGGGCAGCGTGGTGCGCTCGTGGCTGCTCGAATTGTTACAAGATGCCCTTGAGAAAGACCCCCGCCTCGAACAAATCAAAGGCTATGTCGAAGACTCGGGCGAAGGCCGCTGGACGATTCAGGCTGCCATTGACGAAGACGTGCCGGCGCCTGTCATTACCTTGTCGTTGTTCCAACGCTTCATCTCGCGCCAGGATGAATCATTCGCGGCCAAAGTGTGCGCCGCCTTGCGCAAGGAGTTCGGCGGCCATGCCGTCAAATCAGCCCATGAGTAATCCTGTCCAGGCCAAGCCGGCGGTTTATCGTCCCAGCCGGCGTGACGGGGCATTGCGCGTGCCTGAAACGTGCAACATGGTCATCTTTGGGGCTTCTGGCGACCTGACCCACCGCAAGTTGATCCCCGCGCTCTACAACCTGGCGCGCGGCGGGCTGCTGCCCGCTAATTTCAACGTGATTGGGTTTGGCCGCAAGCCCAAGAGCAACGAATCTTTCCGCGCCGAGTTGCGTGATGCGGTTCAGACTTTCTCGCGCACCCGAACAATCGACAACGGGTTGTGGGAGCGCTTTGCTCAAGGGCTGCACTACCAGCAGGGCAACTATGACGACAGGCAGGACTACGAGGCGCTGCATCAACAACTGACCCACATTGAGCAGTCTCACGGCGCGTGCAGCGGCCGATTGTTCTATCTGGCCACCCCGCCCGAAGCCTACCAGACCATCACGGGCAAGATCGGCGAAACATCGCTGGGCAAATCCTGTCCGGGCGCATGGACGCGCATCATTATCGAAAAGCCGTTCGGGCATGACCTGCAATCGGCGCGCGAGCTGAACGAGCATCTGCACAGCTTTTTCAACGAAGACCAGATCTATCGTATCGACCACTACCTGGGCAAAGAGACGGTGCAGAACATCCTGGTTTTCCGCTTTGCCAACACCATCTTCGAGCCAATCTGGAACTATCAATACGTGGATCATGTGCAAATCACCGTGGCCGAAGATCTGGGCGTGGAGAACCGCGGGGCGTATTACGAAAGTGCGGGCGTGGTGCGCGATATCATACAAAATCACGCCCTGCAACTGGTCGCGCTGACGGCCATGGAACCGCCGGCTGAGTTTGCACCGGACGCTGTGCGCAATGAGAAAGTGAAAGTGCTGAAAGCGCTGCGTGTGGATGACTCGCGCGGCGACGGCACAATCCGCGGCCAGTATGGGCCGGGCAAGATTGCCGGCAAGCTGGTGCCGGGCTACACCCAGGAAGAGGGGGTATCGGCTGAGTCCACAACCGAAACCTACCTGGCCATGAAACTGCTGTGCGAGAACTGGCGCTGGTCGGGCGTGCCGTTCTATGTGCGCAGCGGCAAGCGCCTACCCCGGCGCGTCACCGAAATCGCCATTCAATTCAAGATGCCGCCGCTGCTGTTGTTCAGTGGCGCCGCCGCGCAACAGATCGAACCTAATACACTGGTGATATCGATCCAGCCGGACGAGGGGATCACGCTCAAGTTCGAGGCGAAGGTTCCCGGCGCGGGCGACACGATTCAGCCGGTGCTGATGAATTTCGATTACGGCAAGTCGTTCGAAACGCCGGCGCCCGACGCTTACGAACGCCTGCTGCTGGACTGCATGCTGGGCGACTCGACGCTGTTCACCCGCAGCGACGAGGTGGAAGCAGCCTGGGGACTGATCACACCAGTGCTCGAACGCTGGCGCAATAATGTACACGACTTCATCGAGTTGTATCGCGCCGGCACCTGGGGGCCAAAACAAGCCGACGATTTCATCGAGGCTGATGGCAGGAAGTGGCGTGTGTTGTAAGCCCCTCCGCGCATGAAATACTTTGTGACACTGGCCGGCAACATCGGGGCAGGCAAGACCAGCCTCACCGCAGCCCTAGCGCGCCGATGGGGCTGGGATGCCTTGTTTGAGCCGGTAGTCGAGAATCCCTACTTGGCCGACTTTTATCAGGACATGCGCCGGTGGGGCTTTCACTCACAGACTTTCTTTCTGTCCCGCCGGCTGAACGACTATCGCGGTCTGCTTGAACGCGCCGGCTCGGTTATCCAAGATCGCAGTGTGTACGAAGACGCAGAGATCTTCGCCTACAATTTGCACCGTCAGGGCTACATCAACGCGCGGGACTGGCAAACGTACTATGGGCTGTATAGCGCCATCGCCTCGCTGCTGCCGCCGCCCCATCTGGTGGTGTATCTGCGCGCTTCGGCGAATGCGCTGCTAGAGCGCATTCGCCGGCGCGGGCGCGACATCGAGCGCAACATTAACCCAGACTACCTGGAACAGCTCAACACGCTGTATGAAGCGTGGATCAGCCGGTTCGACGTGTGCCCTGCTCTCATCATCGACACGAACGGGCTGGACTTCACCCATAATGAAGCACACCTGGCGCAAGTCTCTGACATGATCCTGGCAGCCTTGAAGGTCAAGGCTTGACAGCGGCTTGACAGCGGCTTGACAGCGGCTTGACAGCAGGCGGAGCGCAGACTACAGAGCACAAAGCGCGCCGCACATCATGAAACCTCAACCGGCAATTGTCAGCGGCCAATCCTCAATCGAGCAGTTGGACGGCCTCTTCGACTGAGGCGTTGCGGTGCACAATCGCGGCGACGGCTGCAGTCATTTTGGCCGGGTTGGGAGCCTGCCAGATATGCCGGCCAATCGCCACGCCGGCCCCGCCGGCATCGATGGCCGCCTTGATCTTTGTCAGCATATCACGTTCGGCGCCGGCTTTGGCGCCGCCGAGAATCACAACCGGCACAAAGCTGCCGCGTGTCACACGCTCGAACCCATCAACATAGGGGCACTTGATGAGATCGGCGCCCAACTCCCCCCCCACACGCACTGCCAGCGCGATGCTGTCCAGCGTGCGAAACTCTGGCCCACTGTCGAAACCACCCGGCACCATCTCAGCCATCACCGGCATGCCCCAGCCGTGCGCCACTTCCACAGCGCGGGCCAGCGCCTCTAACGAGCGCACTTCATCCGTCGAGCCGGGAAAAGCCGAAATTGCAATTGCATCTGCTCCGAGTCGTAAAGCCGCCTTCACAGAGAAGTGCATCGCGGCGGATGCATCCTTACGCCCCAGATCGGTGCGACCACCATCCGCCCGCAGAATCAGGCCCACGTGCGCGAGTTGCCGGGCAAAGACGCGCGCCACACCATAGGTCGTGAGAATCGCGTCTGCGCCGCCGGCGATCACGCGGGCAATTGTATCGGATGGATTTTCAATGCCGCGCAATGGGCCGCTGATCGCGCCGTGATCCATCGCCACAATTAGCGCGCGTCCATCAGAGTGATAGAGATGGTGAAGTCGTCGAGTTGTCATTGTAGCCAGTATACGCATCAGCTTCTGGCGCGCTGCGCACAGCGCGCAGCGCAGCACACATGCAGCACAACCCGACAATCCAACTTGTGTTTTCCCTGAGCGCGGAAAAGCAGAAAACAGAAAATGATTTGCTTGACACACGCCGGCGGCACGTTACAATGCTGCACACAGTTAAATAGGTGAACGTGTTGATCGGGACACGTGCACGCCGGCAGCGGTATCAGAGAGCGGCACGCGCCGGCGCAAGACAGGTTGCGCCGGCACGGTGAGAGTGCCGCAACCAGCACAGCGTGCACACCCCCCGTGAATGCGCGACGAGAAAGTAGTGGCAGTACTACTAGTTGCCCACATAAGCGCGCCGGGATTCGCCCGTTATTGCGAACAATGAGATGCGGTGTGTCTGTGTCTTGCACAGGCCGACCGCAAGCCGGGTGGAACCGCGAAGCCAAAAGTCCCTCGCCCCAGCAATTGGGCGAGGGACTTTTCATGTGTAGTTGTCATATCCACCCCGCCTGCAACAAGCGGGGCAGGTGTCTAGCAGGTGTCTATGAGGAGGCAGCGCAATGCCAAAACAACACAATATGCCAGAGCAACTTTTCAAGATTCGACACTCGCTGGCGCATATCATGGCGCAGGCAGTTACCGAACGCTATCCCGATGCCCGACCCACTATCGGCCCGCCGGTCGAGAACGGCTTTTATTATGACTTTGCCGTTCCCCAGCCCTTCACACCAGAGGACCTGGCCGCGTTCGAGCAACGCATGAAGGAAATCATTCAAAAAGGCGTTGTATTCCAGCGCAAAGAAGTCAGCGCCGAGGAAGCGCGCCGGCTATTTGCCGGCAACCCCTTCAAACTTGAACTGATCGAGGGCCTGGTTTCCGGGGCGGGCGATGACATGGGCGAGAGCGAGGAAGAAACACCAGACAGCCAATCGGCGGCCGGCAATTCTCAATCGGTTATCTCGATCTACACCCACGACACATTCACCGACCTATGCCGGGGGCCGCATGTGGCCTCTACCAGAGAGATCAACCCGCAGGCATTCAAGCTCACAGCTTCTTCCGGCGCCTACTGGCGCGGCGACGAACACAATCCAATGTTGCAGCGCATCTATGGCGTTGCCTTTGAGACCCCACAAGAACTGCAACACTACCTGCAGCAAGTCGAAGAAGCCAAAAAACGCGACCATCGCAAGCTGGGGAGAGAGCTGGAAATCTTCTTCTTCGATGACGAAATTGGGCCAGGGCTGCCACTGTGGCAACCTAACGGCGCAGCGATTATCGAAGAGCTGGAAAAGCTGGCCAAAGAAATCGAGTTGAAACACGGTTACAAGCGCGTGCGCACACCCCATGTGACCAAGGAAGACCTGTTCTTGCGCAGCGGCCACCTGCCCTATTACGCCGAGAGTATGTACCCGCCGATGGAACTGGACGACGGGGTGAAGTACTACATCAAACCGATGAACTGCCCAATGCATCACAAAATTTTTGGCAGCAAGCCGCGCTCGTACCGCGATCTGCCCATCCGGCTGGCTGAATACGGCACCTGCTATCGCTACGAAAAGAGCGGCGAATTGTTCGGATTGATGCGCGTGCGCTCTATGCAGATGAACGACGCTCACATCTACTGCGCAGAAGAACAGTTTGAGCAAGAGTTCATGGATGTAATTGCCATGTACCTTGAATACTTCAACCTGTTCGGCATCGACAAATATGTGATGCGCCTGAGCACACACAGCCGAAAAGGGCTGGGCAAAAAGTACGTGGATAACGAATCGCTGTGGCTGAAGACCGAAGACATGGTGCGGCGAGCTATGCAAAAGCACAACGTGCCCTATGTCGAACAGGCCGATGAGGCAGCTTTCTACGGCCCAAAAATTGATGTGCAGATTTGGAGCGCCATCGGGCGCGAGTTCACGCTGGCGACCAATCAAGTGGACTTTGCAGTGCCGGCGCGCTTCGACCTCAAATTCACAAACCGCGAAGGCAAAGAGGAGACACCGCTGTGCATACACCGCGCGCCACTCAGCACCCATGAGCGCATGATCGGGTTTCTGATCGAGCATTACGGCGGCGCATTCCCGGTCTGGTTGGCGCCGATTCAGGCTGTGCTGATTCCGATTGCCGACCGACACATTGAGTACTGCCAGCAGGTAGCACAGCGGTTGGCTGAAATTGGCCTGCGCACCGAAGTGGACGACGGAAACGATCGGATGCAAAACAAGATCCGCAAGGCGCAGGGACAGAAGATTCCTTACATGCTGGTGGCCGGCGACAAAGAGCGCGACGCCGGCGCCGTGGCAGTGCGACTGCGCACCGGCGAAGACCTGAAAGCCATGCCGGTCGAGCAGTTCATCGCGCGCGTTCAGCCCATCATTACCGAACGCAAGGCTGACCTATAACCCCGCCCCGCAGCCCTGCACCCTATCGACGACTCCAGCCATGCGCGTACAACGGCTGGAGTCGTTGCTTTTCGGCGCAATCGATCGCCGGCGACATTAAGCTTTCGGGCCGGTGTACACGATCTCGAACAGGATGCGATCCGGCGATTCGAACATGACCTGATAGTAGGTGTCCTTCTCGCTGCGAGAGAACTCGGGCCGGTGGCGGGGAGTCTCGAACAGAGACGGGATGCCGCGCTCGGCCAGATACGCCACAGCCGCATCGACATCGGCTTGCCGGGGCACGCTAAACGCCAGATGGTTTGCGCCGGGGCCGTCGTAGTCGTTGTCGACAGGTTTGGCCATGCCCATGAACCACAGACTGGCCCCACTCTTGTCTGCGACACCCAGGAATCCTTCCTGCTCGAAGACAGGCGTCCATCCCAGAAACGCCAGCAAGTCCTTGTAGAACGGCACATTGTCCGGCTTGATGTTGTACACGATGTGTCCGATTCGGCTCTCAATCATAGCGCCCTCCGTGCAGTCAGTATAGAACCAAAGCTCTACCGCATCCGCGCCGCGGTTGATCGCGGACAAAGCGCGCGATCTCTAAGCCGGCACGCAGACGCATCTCAGACGTCACACAGTCCGGCGTGCTAAATATCACTGATTGTGCGCCATGCGCATCCTGATCCAAACGGAGCTTTACAGAGCAACATGTCGAAAATTCTCAAACGCATTATCGCGGCGCTGATCGTCGCTATCCTCATTGCCGGAGCGGGATTCGTCGGGTGGACTCAACTCAACCGATATCCGGCCACGGCTGAAGCAACGCGCGCCGTCACACCGGCCAATCACTCGGCGCAAGGCTGGCTGGTGTTCGATCCGCCCTCCCCCACCCGCGCCGGTTTTATTTTCTACCCCGGCGGTCTGGTTGATCCGGTTGCCTATGCGCCGGCCGCGCGGGCGCTGGCTGAACGCGGCATCAAAACCGTCATTGTGCCGATGCCGCTCGATCTGGCTATTCTGAATCCCAACCGCGCAGATGAGGTGATCGCAGCCTACCCGGAGATCGAGACATGGGCCATCGGCGGTCACTCGTTGGGCGGAGCCATGGCTGCCCTGTACCTGGCCAATCACCCCGAACTGACCGAGCGCGTGCGCGGATTAGTGTTGTGGGGCAGCCGCGCGCCCGACAGCGTTGATCTGTCCGCCCTATCGATCAAAGCGGTGAGCATCTACGGGACACGCGATGGCATTGCACCGCCCAACCTGACCAACGCCGACCGGCTGAAAGGGTTACCGTCTGGCGCGCAACTGGTAGCCATCGAAGGCGGCAATCATTCCGGCTTTGGGGCTTATGGATTCCAGAACGGTGACCTGCCGGCCACAATTGCGCCCCAAAACCAACAGCAGGCAGTGGTGCAAGCAACTGCCAACATGCTGCTGCAACTGGCCGCTGAACGCAGCCCAGGCCAGGCGGACAGCAATCGCACAGCCGATCAAACTGCACGCGCAGAAGATTGATCTTGGCTCTTGCGAGCGTAGCTGGGCATAAGCAGGTGATGCACTGCGTCGGGCTTGAACCAAAAGTTGTCGAACATCTCAATCACATAGGGGATGTGCGCCGCCGGCAGCGCCACGAACATCTCGCCGGCATCCAGCGCGTTAAAGCGCCGCCCCCCACCCTCGCCTAGCGCAAACACGGTGTTTTGTGTCAGCCAGGGCGCGGCAAAGATGGATGAGCACGACGACGGCCCCAACTCGCCGTGTGGCGGTGTGCCTTCACGCACGGCTGCCGCGCCGGCCAGTTGCATGGCGTGCAGCGCGTCGGTGATGGCAATTAACACATCCATCGGCGCGTCATCGGGCAAATCTTTGAGCGGCGCAGCCGCAATCGCTTGAATCGTCCCGGCCGGCAGCGTGAAGCTGTTCTGCTTGTTGCGTCGGGCGGCCTCGGGCGTGAAGAAGCCCTGCTCCAACGCCAGGTACTCGCCGTCGCAGATCAACGGGCCGGCCTGTTCAGGCGTGATCAGGCCCAGATGATATTGCCCGACAAAGCAATCGTGATGGGCGGCATCGACATAGACTTTCTGGCCCTGCTCGGCAAGATGCACAATCGCGCACACCGGCACATTTGCCGCGATATAGCGGGCCGGCGGCGCGCCATCGCAATAGGTGATAGCCACCGGTTCGCGCTTCAAGCGCATCTTGTTTTTCAGAATGTCGTACAGCCGCGCGCGATCAACCGGCTTATGCTGCGCGGCGCGCCAGGTTTGCAAATCCATCGTTGACCTCCTGAGTGCGCTCCCGAAAACTTGGCAAGCATAGTTCGGCGCCAGATTGTCCTGGGCCACTAAAACAAAAACGGGACAAAACGTTTGGTGCGCGCCATATAGCTGCGATAGGTGTCGCCCATCTCCTGCGCCAGCAACGCTTCTTCGCGCGGGATGCGAATGGCATAGGCAACACCCAGCACCAATGCCGGCAGCAGCGCGCCCAACCAACTCGACAGTGCCAGGCCGATGCCAATCGCGGTGAGCGTGCCGCCGACATAGCCGGGATGACGAATCCAACGATAGGGACCGGTGTCCACCACGCGATGCCCCGGCTGCACCGCGGCCTCGCCGATGTACAGATGCCGCATCTGCAATTGCGCCCACGTGCGCAACAGCCGGCCACCGCCCATCATCAACAGGCCCAGCGCCACCAGCACACCGCGCATATCGCCGCGAATGACACCCAGTTGCAGGAAACCACAGATCAGGGGGGCCAACAGACTGATCGGGATGGCCACTGCCAGCGGCAGAAAAGTGCGCGTCGATTCACGCTTGGCGCCGTGCGGGGCACGAATCTTAAAACGGGTTTCGATCAGCATGAAGCCGATCAGGATGATGGAAAACAGCGCCGCCGTTAGCGGGGTGTCGAAGACGCCGTTCTCGCCGATGAAGTACTGGTACATAGAGGTGGTTGAGGTTTTAAGGTTCTTAAGACGCCTGATGTCAGGGGCAAGGCGCCGGACTCAGCCGGCCGGGCGTTGCAAAGCGCGCTCGACGACTTCGGGCGTCACTTCGGCGATCTGGTTACGCAAGGCATAGCCTTCAACTTGCGCGCGCAGGTCACGGCTGGCACTGATGCGGCTGAGCCAGGGAATGCTTTCGAGGTGCGCGTCAAGTTGGGCGCGGGCGGCGTCTGTCCAGGCAATGCGCCCGGCCGGCGGGGCAACCGGTGCGCCGGGCGGGCCGGCCGGCGTTGTGGGCTTCACGGCATCGAGCGGCAGGAAGTTGAAGACCGACTCATAGAAACGGTTGACCATCTCCTGCACGAGGTACACCGCGCCGGCGTAGCCCATGAAGGGCGTGCCCAGCGCGCGGCGCACAATCGGGCCGGGGAAGCTGGCCGGGATAAAGTGCGTGGCGCGCGCGCCGGCTTCGGCCAGGTATATCTTCTCATTGATGCTGCCAAACACAAAGCCGGGTTGCCGTTTGTGCAGAAAATCGCGCACGGCCAGGTTGTCCATCTCGCCGGCTTGGATCGGGCGCCCGGTGACAAAGACAGGACGCATGCCCAGTTCGTCGCCCAGGAACTTCACCAATCCCTCGGCATAGGTGCGCCCGGCTACTACGGCAAACTCGGTGGTGGGGAACCAGTCTCCTTGCGGCCCGCGCCACAAGTCCCACAACGGTTGCAACGTGTCGCGCTTTTCTTGTTCGATGAAGGCTTCGGCCTGGGCTTCGGTTCCCAGCAGCCGGCCCAACTCGCGCACAAAGTCAGTCGTCTGGCGAATGCCGATGGGAGCAAAGAGATATGGCCGGCCCAGAGCCTGCGCCAGACCTTCGCCAAACTCGCGGTACATGACGATATTCACGGCAGCATCGGACAGGCGCGGCGTATCGGTCAGGCGGGCCTGAAAGGGATACACGAGCTGAACGCGCCCGCCGGCCCCGGCGATCAGACGCTTCAGCTCATGCAGATCAGCCGGCGCATTGAAGCACCCGTAAGTCGGGCCGATGATGTTGACCGTTTGGGATTGCGGCGAGACGCTGCCAGCCTGCGGCGCGCCGAAATGTTGCCACAACCACAATAACACGCGGTCGCGGCCGGCCCATTCATCTTCTTCGAGCGAGCGGCTCCAGTAAAACGGCGCGGGCGTGTCCAGTTTGCCCAGCCAGTCGGTGTGATCAGACGAAATCATCTCGCTCTCGGCTGTGCTGACCACAATGACCTGCCGATCAGGATGCCGGGCGCGCACGGCCGCCACCGCGCGGCGCACAGCGCCGGCGGTGCCCAACATGGTCACCTCTTGCTCGCGCATCACCGAGGGTGTCAGGTTGTCGATATGCGGGATGGCGTCGGTGTAATCGGGCACTGCCGTGCCGACCAGGTTGAAACAGCCGATCGGCGCGTCACAGATGACGTGCACATCGGGCAGGCAACACATCGTCCACACCGCGGCCCAGTAGCCGCTGGTGGTGTCGAGATCGCGGATCAACTCGATTTTGGATTTGGGATTTTGGATTTGGGATTGGCTCATGAGCTGCTTTCTTTAGAAGAGATGAGATAGAGCGGCAGCGCGAATCAGTCCATGGTGTTGATCGCGGCGGCAGGGATGACGGGGGCACGCTCGCCGGCGAAGAACTCGCGCATCCACTCATAGCGCGGGGCGCGCGACAGGGCGTCGCGGATCAGGCCGATTGTGCCGGCCAGGCCGGCGCTGAGGAACAACGGGCGCACGCTGAGCATGTTGGTGTAATACAGGCCGGGGATGCCGCGTTCTTTGGCCGCCGCCGACAAAGGCGTTGTGCCCAGCACCAAATCAGGGTGATAGCGGTCGAGCGCGGCAATATCCTGTTCCAGCGTCTTGCGATACACCACTTCAACCGTGCCGTGCGCTTTGAGCCAGGCTTCATCGGCGGCGGTGTAGAGCGATTTTTCGATGGACGTGCTGATGTAGGGCACTTGTGCGCCGGCTTCGACCAGCAGCCGCGCATAGCCCAACTCATTGCCCTCGTATCCACAGACATGAATGCGTCCGCTGAGGGGATTGGCGGCGATGATGGCGCGGCATTTGTCGCGCTCTTCAGCAGCAACCGCTTCAACCTGATCGGGGTCGAGTTTGAGAGCATTGCCAATCCCTTTCAACCAGCCGTAGCTGCCTTCTGCGCCGATAGGCGCGCCGCTGACAATGGGCACGCCGGCGGCGCGCAGGGTTGCCACGCTCTGCGTGTAGAAGGGGTGCAAGGCGGCAATCGCACCTACTTTGCCGGCCATCTTGTAATCGTCCAGGCTGCGCGAGGGCAGATTGGCCGCCAGCGCAGCGCCCATCTTCTTCAGTGCTGCGTCCACGGTGATGGGGTCGGCGGGAAAGACCTCGCCCAACATGATGACCTTGCGGCTGAGGTCTGCGGCCTGCGCATCGGGCTGATCGTAGGTCAGGGGTTGTTCGACACCTTGTGCATCGGTAGGGCGGGCCGGCGTGGTGAACTTTTTGAGCAGCGCGGTGATGGCGACATCTTTGGCTTCGGGGTGAGAATGAATGGCGTAGGCCGGCACACGCACCAGCACAACATCGGCGCCGTTGATCTGCGCCGGCAACATTTCTTCGGTCAGGCCGGCAGTCTCGGCCACGCACAATGAGAGGGCCGCCACCAATTTCGTGCCGGGGACGCGGGCGGCCTCTTCACAGGCAGCGCGGGCAGCTTCGGCTACGTTGCCGGCCATCAACTCTTGTGTGCCCAGCGCCGGGGCGGCGATGGATTTGCGTGCGGCATAGAAATGCGTCACAAAGGTCAGGCCATACAAGCAACCGGTGTCGGTGACCATCGCCGTTTGCACGCCGTCGATGCGCGTCAGCACGCGCAGGCTGCCAAAGGCCGGGCACATCGTTTGCGGCGTCAAGGCCTGGTCGGGCGAGACAGAGACTTGATGGGGAGCATGATTGGGTTGGGTGTCCATTGCGAATAGTCGGTAGTCAGTGGTCAGCAGTCAGATGACAGAGGCATTACGTCTCATTCACTCGTAAAACGGGGCGGCGGTGTGGCGCAGGTCGGCCAGGCGGAACTTTTCGCCGCTGTGACTGAGGGCAGACAGGATGGCAATCTTGGCGTCGATCTCTTCGCGCGGATTGCCAAAGATCGCCTCCCAGCCCTGCTCGCTGGTGACAACAACGCCGCGCTCCGGCTCTTCGATCAGGCGCGTGACGGTCAGGCCCATGTCGGCCATGATGCGCCGCACGATCAGACGGGCATCGTCGCTATAGTCGGGGCTGTTGAGATCAACGCTCTGCGCCGGGCCGGCGACGCGGCCGGTCAAGTCTTCGAGCGTGGCCGACTGCGGCAAATCGGGCGGCTCGGCTGCGCCAAACACCTCCAGGAACTCGGCGTACTCCAGTGGATTCAACTGATCCGGCGTGGTGTAGTCGCGGTAATGAATCTTGTTGACAAACTGGTCGAACAGGGCGTCCATCTCTGGCAGCTCGAAGAGCAGCTTGCAGCGGTCGCTGAGGGCGCGCGCCGCCGGGTTGTAAGGTACCTTGAGCAGAATTGGCAGGCCAACTTGTTCGGCAAATCGCTCGGCCACGCCGCTGCCGTCGTCGCGGTTCAGCACCATGCCGATCACGCGCGACTTGCCGCCCATGCCGGCAAAGTAGTTGACGGCGCGCACGATATTGTTAGCGGCATACAGACTCATGCGATCGTGCGAGGCGACAATGATGATCTCTTCGGCCATGCTCTTGGCGATGGGTGTGGCAAAGCCGCCGCACACGACATCCCCAAGAAAATCCATGACGATGTAATCGAGCGCCCAGCCGGCCATGCCGCGCTCTTCGAGCAAGCCAAAGCCGAACGAAATACCGCGACCGCCACAGCCGCGCCCCACTTCCGGCCCGCCCAGCTCTGCGCCAAACACCACATGCCCTTTGCCGGTCAGGTCGGTGCGATAGATCAAATGGCCGACATCCAACTCTTTCTCGCGGCCGGCTTCCTTCATCAGCCGCCACTGATCACCGATGGTTGGCAAGCTGCGCCCGTCGAACAGCGCATTGCACGAGTCATGCTTGGGATCGCAGCCCAGTTGCAAAACACGCAGTCCCTTTAGCGCCATCTTACCGGTCAAGTTAGCGGTGAAGAAACTTTTGCCAATACCACCTTTGCCGTAAATAGCGATCATGCGCGGGGTCATCGTGGCATCCTCCAGATTACAGATTACAGATTACAGATTACAGATCACAGAAACAGATTGCGGATTCCCAAATACGCAACACTCAACACGCAATGCTCAGTGCGCAAGATGCATCTCTTACCAGGCCATCACCAGTTTGACGCAAGCGGGGTCGTTGAAAGCAATATCGAAAGCGTGAGGCGCTTGATCGACGCCGAGGCGATGGGTGATGAGTGAATCGACCTCAAGCGCGCCGGCGGCGATCAGATCACGCGCGCGGGCCAGGTCGCCGGCTGCCCATTCCTTGCTGGCTACCAGGGTCAGCTCGCGCAGGAAGACGGGCATATAGGGCAGGTGAACGGCATCGTAATAGCCCAGCAACACCACGCGCCCGCCTTTCTGGATCGACATGAGAAACGGGGTGATGGCCTCCATTTTGCCGGTGGCGTCGATCAACACATCGAACGGCGCGGGCGGCGCAGCAGGTGAAACATCGCCGATTAGCCACATGTCGTCGGCCAGCGACAGGGCTAGCCGGCTTTGGATTTTGTCGGTGACGGTGACATGTGCGCCGCGCGCTTTGGCGATGCGCGCGGCCAGTTGTCCCACCACACCCTGCCCCAGCACCAGCACGCGCGGCGCGCCGGCTTGAAGGCCGGCCTGCTCCACGCCGTGCAGCGCGGTGGCTGCCAGCGCCAGCATCACACCCTGCGCATCGCTCAACGCGCTGATATCCGTCAGGTGCGATTGCGGGGCGACGATGTGCGCGCTCTGGCCGCCGAACGCCGGGTTGACGCCGATGAAGCCGTAGTTGCCGCCGACATAGACGCGCTTGCCGATCCAACTGCGCGCAGCCGGCCCGGCGTCGATGACTTCGCCCACCGTCTCGTAGCCGGGCACAACCGGGAACTGCAACATGGGATGCGGCATGACGCCGCGAAACAACATGCGTTCGGTGCCGGCGCTGATGGAGGTGAGATGCGTGCGCACCAGCACGTCGTCATCACCCAGCGGCTTCAACTCGACTTCGCGCAGCTCAACCGTCTGCGCGGCGGGAAAGACAATGGCTTTGGTCTTCATGGGATTGCGGTCACTCATGCCGGCATTGATGCCGGCATTGATGCCGGCATCCCTTCCAGCCGATCTTCCAGGTCGGCGTACATTTCTTTCAACTGATCGATAGTCGCATCATCGGCCTGCCACAGCCCGCGTCCGTTGGCTTCGAGCAAACGCCCAACGATGTTGCGCATGGCCTGTGGGTTAGCTTTGGCGAGCCGCTCGCGCATAGCCGGGTCGAGCGCATAGGTCTGCGCGGCCTGTGTGTAGACCCAGTCATCCACGCTGTTGCTGACGGCGTCCCAGCCCAGCATGTAGGTGAAGCGATTGCCAATTTCGGCGGCCCCGCTGTGACCGTGCTGCAACATGCCTTCATACCAACGCGGGTTGAGCAGCTTGGCGCGATATTCCATACGCAGCACTTTGTCCAGGTCATCAATGCGGGTTTCAGCAGTGAATGACTCGATGTAGTTCAGTTTGACCGGCGCGCCATTGTGATGACGGCGGCGTGCAGCTAGATGCAATGCGCCCGATGAAGCAAAGTAATGGTCAATATCGGCCACACCAAACTCAACAGAGTCAATCTCCTGCACCACGCGGCCCACTGTTCCCAACAGGCGTTGCAAGATTTCCGGGGCATGCTGACCGTAGCGGTTGCCGCCATAGGCATAAGCGTTGCGGCGCACAAACAGCGCGTCGAGGTCGTCTTCGGTTTGCCAGGCTGAGTCTTCGATCATGTCATCGACATAGGTGCCATAGTTGCCCGGCGCCTGTGTGAACAGACGGGCTGTGGCGCAATCGAAGTCTGCGCCGGCGGCCATCTGTTCCTGCACGTGCTTGCGAATGAAGTTCAGCTCGGCCGGCTCGTCGGCCTGCGCTGCTGCGCGCACCAGACGATCGAGATGATCCATGACCATGGCAAAGGTATCACGGAAGACCGGGCTGAGATTCATCAACACATCAATGCGCGGGCGTCCGAGTTCAGCCAATGGAATCAGCTCGTAATGACTGATTTTGCCTTGACCGTCGTAAGCGGGGCGTGCGCCGATGAGACGCAAGACAACGCCTACCGCTTCGCCCTTAGTCTTGATGGTGTCCAGTCCCCACAAGACTTGGGCGATCGTCTCTGGATACTTGCCGCCGTTTTCTTCGAGATGGCGTGCGAGCAGGGCATCGGCGATTTGTATGCCACGGGCGAAAGCAAGTTCGGAAGGGATGCGCCAGGGGTCAATGGCATGAATGTTGCGGCCGGTAGGCAAGACGACGCTGCCATCACGAATAACATCGCCGCCGGGGCCGGCGGGAAGAAACCCACCGGCCAGTGCGCGCACTATGGCATCCAGCTCGGCGCGCTGATCGGCAAGCTGGCGGATCAGCTCACGGCCGGCGCGCGTTATGGCGTCGAGGGCTTGAGCGTCCTCAGCACTGAGCTGCTGAACACCGGTCAGGCGACTGAAAGTGGGGGCCGGCTGTTCGCCGTTCAAGACACTGTGGGCTACAAAGTCGCGGCAAGCTGCCTCGATGCGGTCACGCTGCTCGAGCGCAGCAGGATCGCCGCGGCGGGCGCGTGAAGCCAAGTCTGTGTAAGAGGGGGCGGCAGGGCCGGCCAGTGCGCGAGTCATCAAGGCAGCCAATCCCTGGCCGCGTGATGCGCTGCCATTGCCGGCAGCTTTTAACATTTCAGTTGCCAGCACAATTTGTGTCTCGGCGGAGGGCGCTTCGCCTAGCGCGTGCAGGCTGCCGGTGATCAGACGATTCTCCAAGTCGCGCAGATAGGCGTGCAGCCGGCTGACATAGTCCTCAAACGGCTCGCCGGCCAGACGCGGGCAATCGCTATCCAGGTTAACCAGCGCCACCTTGTTCAAAACCGCCTCTTCAAAGGCCGGGTCGGCGGCTGCATCGGCAGCGTGCGCATCGGCAGCGTGCGCATCGGCAGCGCGCGCATCGGCAGCGCGCTGCCGATAGTCGTCCAGCAATTCACGCAGGGCGCTGAGTTCTTTGTACAGGCCGGCGCGGGTCATCGGCGGCACGGCATGAGAGACCATGACTGCATAGCCGCGTCGTTTGGCGATGTTGGCTTCGCTGGGGTTGTTGACCGGGTAGAGATAGAGATGGGGCAATTCACCCAGCAGCGCATCGGGCCAGCAACTGCGGGTCACGCCCAGTTGCAAACCGGGCATCCATTCTGCCGAGCCGTGCATGCCGACATGAATAAGAGCATCGGCCTGGAAACCGCGCGCGATCCAACGATAGAAGCTGATGTACTGATGATGAGGTGTGTTGGCTTTATCGAATAACAAGCGCATTGGGTCGCCCTGCACGCCGAAGCGCGGCTGCACGCCGATATAGACATTCCCCAACTGCAACCCGCCGAGGAAAACCGCCTCTTTGCCGAGCGGGGCAATTTCGCCGGGGAAAGCGCCCCAGCGTTCTTCAATGCGTTCGCGCTCGCGGGGCGACACCCAGTTGCGATACGCTTCTGCGCTAACCACAACGCCGGCCTGCCCGGCCGCCGGGATCTCGGTAGCCTGATCGAGCAAGGCGAAGAGATGTTCGGGAGTTTCGGGCAGCTCGCCGGTATGATAGCCTTCGGCCTTCAAGCGGCGTAACAGGTTGAACAGACTGCGTGGGACATCCAGCAAGGCAGCGGTCGCTTTTTTGCCCAGGCCGGGAGGATAGTCGTACACCACAATAGCTATCTTCTTCTCGCGATTGGGCTTGTGGCGCAGTGCAATCCATTTCTGAGCCAGGGTGACCAGGCGATCGAGACGATCGGGCACAGACTGGAATGCGCCGTTGTTCAACGCGCCGATCACCACGGGGTCAATTGCGCCATCCATCTCTGGCAGGGCGTATAACACGGTGGACTGCATGGGGCCAACCCCCACGCGCTGCCAGGCGTCGAAGTCTTGGACGTACAGAGGCTGCGCGACGATGTAGGGGACATTCATGCCGCCCAAGATGTCGTTGGCGATTTTGACCGATAGGCCGGGGGCGGTGGAGCCGGCCGGCCCGCCCACCAGCGCAAAACCAATAGTGCTGACCAACAGATCGATTTTCTCTTTGGCCAACCAGTCGCGCACGGCCACATGCCCTTCGATGCCGGCCACAAACATGGGCAGTACGGACAGGCCGGCGCTCTCGAACGCGCGAATTGTGTCATCGATGTAGCCGCGCTCCTGGGCCAGATGCTTGCGGAAGAAGAGCAGCCCCACTGTCGCTTTTGGATTCTGGTTTTTGGGTTTTGGATTGCGGCGGCGCTGCCAGTCGCGGAAGGATTTCATATCCTTAAAAAATCCAGGGGCATCGGGGTGATACAGGCCCATCATCGGCACTTCAACCACCGGCTCGACCGGCAACGAGCGCCCAAAATACTCGCGGGCGATCAGCCGGAACATGTTGACGATGTTGCGCGGCAGCGGCTGGTTCCAGTAGATGTTGACGGTCATCCAGTTCTTGAAATCGCGCGCCTTGTCCGGCATGAAGCGCATCATAGTTTGCATGAGCTTCATCAGTTTGGTGTAGCCGTACAAGGTGTCTTCCTCGCGACCTTTCACCAGCAGGCGCGCCACTCGCTTGATCGGCTCTGGCATACCGCCCTTGCCGCTCACCACATAGTCGCCGACTTTATTGAGCGCCATGACTTCGGGCATCGACTCGTAGGCGAAGATGATCTGGGCGCGCGAATGTGCAACCTGCGCACACAGCCACTCGGCCTGCTCTTTGAAATTGACCATGGTGACGAACAGGCAATCGGCATTCTGAATCGCATCGGCCAGCTCAGGGGACTTGCGCTCCAGATCAAGGTCGGTCCATTGCTGCACCTGAATGGCAGGGGCAAGTTCAGATTTGACCTGTTGCCACACACGGCGGTTGAAATGCTCCATACCGACGATGGCCGTGATGCGCAGCGGTGTGGATGGGTCGGCCGGTGGGATGGGAACGCCGGCAGGGGTATGTGGATTGCGTTTGACACTTTTCATGAGGCGATCACCTCCGTGATTTGATGGGCTTTTGCATTGGGCAAATACACATAGCGCGCGTTTAAGTCGGCAGCCAGTGTGCGCGCCTCGCCGCGCGAGAGATAGCCGGCCTGTGTGTCGACCACGATTGCGTTAAGCCGGTCGGCTGCAATAGCACGGGCCAGTTGACGAACCTCCTGCACGATACGGTCTTTGTCAACAGCCGGCTCATGGGGCCGCAGCGGGACATTGGCGCGACCATCGGTGAGCAGAATCAGCGTGGCCTGCTGAATGCCCCGGCTGCGCGCCTGTCGCACGGTCTGCCAAGCCAGCCAGAGCGCAGACGCCAGCGGTGTGCCGCCGCCGGTGGGCAGCGCATCTAGCTCGCGTTTGGCGCGATCGACGCTTTGCGAAGGCGGCAGCAACATCTGGGCTGCCTGACCGCGAAAGGCAATCAGCGCGACTTGGTCGCGGTGGATGTAGGCGTTCTGCAACAGGCGAATGGCCGCGCCTTTGGCTTCGCGCATGCGATTGAGGGCCATCGAGCCGGAAGCATCGACAAGAAAGATAAACAGCGCGCCGGCCTTGTCGCGGAACCGTTTGACGCGAATATCGTCGCGGGTGATGCGGACGACCGGCGCGCTGCGGGATGGCGCGGCAGGCGACTTGTCGTCGGCGGCTGCGCGGAGTGACTGCCAGGGGGCCGCAGATAGCAAGGTGGGCAAGAGGGCGATCTTGTGGCCGCGCAAAGGTCCGGGAACGGCGCGCACGAAACGCCCGCGCAGATCATTGAGCGCAACACCCCGGCTGCCGGTTCTACCACGCCGCTGGGCTGCAAAAGGCAGGCTGGACAGGTCAGCCGGCAGATCGGCCTCGACGGCGCTCATCAGCAGCTCTTCGATCTGTTCAGGGGTCTGGGTTTGGGTCTGGTCGGCCTGGGCATCGGTAGGGTCAGGCTGCTCAGGATGGGGGGCCGGGGTAGAAGCTGGCTGAGGCGGCTGCTCGGCTTGGGCCGGCTGGGGGGAGCGCGTGGCGCGTGGGATCAAAACCAGCCGGGCGGCGATCTCCAGATCCGCCTCGCTGACATCAGTGCGGCCGGCCAGCGCAGCGCTGGCGAGGGCTGTCTTGACGGCAAACACATCGGCACGGTTGCCTTCCACACCCAGGCTGAGCGCAGCGCGGGTGAGGGCCTCGACCTGCTCTTCGCGGATGCCAACCTGCGGCAATTGCTCGCGCGCCAGTTCGATCAGCGCGCGCAGCATGGCGTCTTCGTCGGCGTTGTCACCATCGCCGGCGCGGCGCATATTGCGGCGCATATTGCGGCGCATATTGCGGCGCACCACCTCGGCGCGAATGGCGGCATCGCCCTGCGGCGCAAACGGAATAATGAGTCCAACGCGGTCGAGTAGACTGCCGTTCACCGCGCCATCGCCGGGATCGAACGTGGCGATGAGGCTGAAACGGGCGGGATAAACAGCGCTCACGCCGTCGCGTTCGATCTGCACAACGCCGCGCGCCATGGCATCCATGACATGCGCAGCAACGCCGGCGTCGAGCAGATTGACGGCGTCGATGTACAACACGCCGCCGTGGGCGCGGGCCAGCAGGCCGGGTTCAACGACACGCTCGCCCCGTGCCAGTGTTGCCTCGAGATCAAGGCCGCCAATCAGGCGGTCTTCGGTGACGTTGAGCGGCAGCTCGACAAAGGGGGCGTTGTCGGGCAACAGGGCGGCAAAGGCGCGCGCCAGGGTGGATTTGCCAGAGCCGGTCACGGCGGCCAGCGCAACGCCGGCCAGTGACGGATCGACGGCCAGAAAGAGCAGCGCCTGGCGGGCAAGATCGAGGCCAACGATATCGTTGAAATGGAGCCCTACGATTGGCGGGGCGGGCTGTCGCGCGGAGACAGACATGTCAAGACTCCACCGTGGATGCCTGAAGCGCGCGTTCGATCTTCTCATCGGAATCAACTGTCTCGAGTGGATCGCGTCGCAGACGGTGACGCAGACAGGCCGGGGCGACGGCGACCACTTCTTGCCATGTCACGCGTGGCCTGTGGTTGAACGCTGCCAGGGCGGCTGCCGCGCGCGCCAGGGTCAACTCGCCACGATGTCCATCGATGCCCAGACGCATACAGACATGGGCAATCTGGGTCAGGACGGGATCGGGCAATTCGACGCCGGCCACTGCTTTCTGGGCGCGGGTGATGCGGTTGCGCAAGGCGCGTTGTTCTTTTTCCCAGGCAGCGACAAAGGCAGCGGGGTCGGCATCGAAAGCGCGCCGGCGCTTGACGATCTCGACACGCAATGCCACATCGGTGATGGTAGTAATGCGGGCGTGCATGCCAAAGCGGTCGAGCAACTGAGGGCGCAAATCGCCTTCTTCGGGATTGCCCGACCCGACCAGCACGAAACGGGCCGGGTGGCGCACGCTGACGCCTTCGCGCTCGACGACATTCCAACCGCTGGCGGCCACGTCAAGCAGCACATCCACCAGATGATCGTCCAGCAAGTTGACTTCGTCGATGTACAGGAAGCCGCGATTGGCCTGCGCAAGCAAACCCGGCTCGAATGCCTTGACGCCGCGGGTGAGGGCCTGTTCGATGTCAATCGTGCCACACACGCGATCTTCGGTGGCGCCCAATGGCAGATCGACGACAGGCACGGGCACGCGCTCGACTTTGGGCTTTGAGTCGCGGGGATGCGCGCGGCCATTGGGGGCAGGGGCCGGCGCAGAAGCCGGCACAGAATCGGGCATGTCTTCTGGCGCGCGGTTGTACGGATCACCGGCGACGCGGGTGATGAGCGGCAAAACTGCCGCGAGGGCGCGCACGGTGGTGCTTTTGCCGGTGCCGCGATGCCCCATCACCAACACGCCACCAATGCGGGGATCGATGACGTTGAGCAGCAGGCACAACTTCATCTCATCCTGGCCGACGATAGCGGTGAAAGGAAAGGCCGGCGCGGCCGTCAGGGACGTGTGGGCAGCACTCATGAGATCAGTGGATCGGTGTGTGCGGCGCGCCGGGCGGCTCGCTTTTGCGCGGCACTCTGAATACCCCTGACCAGGAACTGGGTAAAGTTGGCCAGATAGGTCAGGAAGGCAATGCACATGATCCACATTTGTGTGACCGGCTCTGCCCCCAGCCAACCTGACACCAGAAAGGCGGTGTGGGCAATCAGGGCGATCAGGTTGACGAAGTCTTCCCAGAAGAACTCTTTGGCCAGGAACCAGGGGCCGAAGACATCGTGTTCCCAGAACATGCCGGTGACGGTCATGAAATAGAGCATGAGCACCTTGACGACCGACACGGCATGCGCCGGCTCGTAGTCGGCGCCGGTGGCCAGAAAACGCACAACGAGGACGACGTTGACAAAAAAGATCAGCAACTGAATGGGAGCGCCGATGGCCTGTACGGGGGTCCAGATCGAACGGTTGCGTCGCTCCAGTTGTTCAGGGGTGTATCGCATAGCTTACAAGACAGAAAGGATGCCGGGCTTCGGCGAGGAAGCCCGACATCAGAGAAAAGGGGCCGGCAGAGATCAAGCGGCTTCGAGCGTGAGGGCCATTTGCTCTCTGGACATCTTCTGGAACTGCTCGACATTGACGTGCTGCACCAGCCAGATGGCGGTCACACACAACACGGCGGAGAAGCCGAAAATGAGGGCATAGGTGAGGGGGGCGTTGTCGCCGGTGAGGGCCAAGCCAAGCTGAAGCAGGAAGGCGCCGAGGAAGTTGGCCATGCCGGTGGCCACGGCCTGCGCCATGCCCCACGCTCCCATGAGCGAGCCGGTCTCGCCGGGGATGGTCATGTCCATCATCATGGAGAGGGCGCCGATATTGAAGACGCCCATGCCCAAGCCCAGGGTGGCGATGCCGAGATACATGGCCGGCGCGATATGGAAGATGGCCGAGAGGCCCAGCAGCAACAGGCCGGCGCCGGAAATGCCGGCGCCGACATTGGTGATCTTGCGCTTGGAAATGGGCCGCGCGCCGGCGACGAACCCCATCACCAACATGGCGACCAGCGTTGCGCCACCCATGATCGGCTGGAATTGTGCGGTGGCAGACACGGGCAGGGCGAACACTTTGGCCCCGAACGGTTCAAGGATGTCATCCTGCACGAACAGGGCGAAGATGGAAATGAACACGAAGAAGAAGAAGGTGCGGGCCTGGGCATTGGAGAAGATGCGCGTGTAGGCCTGGCGGAGATGCAGCGGCGGACGTTGCTCGACAGCCAGCGCCTGGGCGCGACTCAGACGCGGCTCAAGGCCCAACAACGGCAGCCAGCCGACAAAGGCAATGATGGGGCCGAGGGCAAAGATAGAAGGCATCAGTTGCAGGGCAACCTCGCGGCGAATCAGATGGCAGGCTTCGGTCATGCAGCCGCGCGGCGCGCCGGCGGCCTGGTCGGCAATTTGCAGCACGATGGAAATGGCAATCGCCACAACAATGGAGGCGAAGATCTGGAAGAACCACACGAAGGCAATGACCGTGCTGCGGTTTTTCTTACCGGTGGTCAGCTCGGCGATGAGGGCGTTGTGCGAGTCGCCGGTCATGGCAAAGCCGACGCCGAAGACAAGCATGACCACAAACAACAACGGAATCAAAGCCGAGTCGGCGCTGGCAGCCATTGACGCCGCCGGCAGCGGCATGAGCGCGAAGGACGACAGCAGCAGGCCGGCCAGCAAATAGGGCGTGCGGCGCAGGCCGAAAAGGGGCCGGCGGTCGGCGATGCGCCCAACGGTCACCTGGCCGAAACCGTTAATCACGTTGTAAAACAGATACATGCCCCCCACCACAACGGGCAGGATGGCCAACTCCTCGATCATGATGCGGTTGTAGACGCTCAGCAGCATGGCGAATGGGAAGGCCACGCCGAGCTTCGGCAGCGTCAGCCGCAAGATGGACAGGGCAGACACTTTATCCGAAGCAGAAGATGATGACTGTGAACGAGAACGAAACATCAAAAACCTCCTGAAGATAAAAAGTGGGTAAACCCAACAAACAAGACGCCACGCGTGCCGGATATGACATGGCAGGCGCGGCGTCTTGTGAGTTGACGAGACGCGAAAAGGGCCGGCGTGGTGGCGGCGCGCCGCCGGAGCGGCTCATGGCGCAGCGCCATTCCACAGGAGCAGGCGAATGCGACTCTGTGGCGCGGCAGTGCGCGACAAGCGCACGGCGTGGCTGGGCGACTTGAACAGGCCGGCGCTGGCGCTCAAACAGATGCTGGATCAGGAAGAGGCAGGTCATGCCAAAGGCAGCCGCCAGCGCAATCGCCATGTGAGCTGGATCACGCCACGCACCCAGCAGCGCCACCAGGCCGATCATCAAGATTGGCGTGTGCACGCGATGCACCAGGCTGCTATAGCCGGCCGACGCTGATTGCGGTGAAGCAATCAGCCGGACGCCGCATCCGCGCAAGAGGGCGACAACCAGGCAGGCCAGCCAATGCAGGCAGTCAGAAGCGATGCTGGTTGAGGGCACAGTCAACATGGCGTTACGAAGCTGTAGCCGGGACAGGCGCGTGCGCCGCAGAGGATGAGTCTGAAGCGCCGGCCAACGCGGCATTGATGGCATCTGCCCAGCGTTCAGGTTGCTCGGTCTGAAAGCCGGTCAGGTCGCCGATGACGCGCTCGACGATGAGATAAGGGCCACCACGCCGGCCATTGAATGCGCGCGCCAGCACAGCGCGGCGGATATCCCGAAGCGGGATGACAATTTCGCGGTCTGGGGTGACCTGAGCAAATCGCAGCGCGTCGGATGTGAGGAGCAATGTACCGTTGCCGCCGGCTCCGATGGAAGGCGCGCGGTTGAGAAAGTTGGCCTGGGCAGGGCCAAGCACAAAACGTATCCCCTGGCGTTTCCAGGCCTGCACAACCCGGGCACGATGCAGGGCGATACGTCGGGCCGTGGCAGACACCACAAAGGTGATGACCAGCAAGGCGAGAACTAGTGTGCCCACGCAGGCCACCAGGCTGTAGACGATGGAATCTGTGCTCTCGGACATAGCTCTCGTCGCGCTACAGGGAGTGTGCGCAGCCGGAAGGCGACTTTGACGAGGAATAGAACCGGCTGCGCGCCTTAACGTCTAGGCCTTCGACTGGGCAGAACCAGTCGCCGGCTGTTTAGGTGCTTCAGTCTCGGCGTGCTCTGGCATTGCGCTCTCGCGCACGGCGTTGCGGTCGGTCAGAATAAAGGCGACCAGAAAACCGACCGCGCCAAAAGCCAACAGGACGAGACACAAGACGGTCTCTGTGCCGTAAATCATGCGTTGTCCTCCTTGATGCTTGCCAGGACTAACCAGGAATATCGGTTAAGCCTGCGAATGCGGATTTCTCCGCTGGACGTGTCACAAACGCTCTGCGCGGCAGCATGGCCAGCAGTGTAAACGTGATGATGAGCAGAACGATCTCAGTGGCGTATACGGCAACGTAGCCCCCAGTTACATCGCTGGAAGCATGCGCTACCACGTCGCGCACAGCGCCACCAGTGATACTGCCCAGCCCCATGGCAGTGGTCTGCATCAAGCCCCACAGGCCCGCATAAAGCCCGGCTGTCCTGGTGTCGGCAAGCCCCATCACTAGCGATAGTGTGGAGATGAGAAACAGCCCACTGGCTAGTCCAATGACAGTCGCACCGGCTGCGAAGAGCGGAACAGACCTGAGCTGGCTGGTAACGGCAATCAGCGTAAACCCAGCCAGACCGATCAGACAACCGGCCAGCGTAACAGGCAAGGGCGAATCTAGCCGAGGCACAACCCGCGAGGCGATAAGCATCGCCACCAGCATTCCCACGCCCCACAAGGCAGTGAGGCGTGTGGTCTCGGTGACTGTCATGCCAAGCACCTGACCGCCATACGGTTCGAGCAGCACATCCTGAGCATTCAGGCCCAGCGTGCCGACGAAGACAATCAGGAAGAACAGTCGGTTGGCAGGCTTGGACAGGAGCGCAAACAGCTTCCGCGCGCCGCCTTCAGGATCTTCTTCCAGATGCACCGGGCGATCCTGACGGTAGATGGCAGCCAGGCCAAACACGATGAACACCACTGCGCCGGTTTGCATGACCTGGATCAGCTTGAACGGGGAGAAGTCTGTCAGCCAGACGCCGATGATGAGGGAGCTGACGATCTGCCCAATGATGAGCATGATCCACAGGAAGGCGACCGCCCTGCCGCGTTCTTGTTTGGGCGTAAGATCGGTGACTAGGGCCAAATAAGCCGTCTGGGCAATGTGCGAGCCGATGGCGTACAGGAAGAAGATAAATGTGCAAACAGCAACAGAGATGGTGAACGGCGTGTGCCCCGGCCCGAACTGGGACGTGCGGCTGAGCAGCCACAAGGTCAGGGGTGAGGCAGATAGGCCAGCGAACACCATCATCATCCCATACCAGATGTAAGGCAGCCGGCGGAAACCAAACGTGCGCTTCTCGCGATCTGACCATACACCCATCAACACGCGCACCGGCGCCACCCATAGGCTGAGGCTGAGCAGCCAGCCGACCACAGTCGCCGGGATGTTTTCCTCAGCGATCAGGACACGATTGAGCGCGCCGTTAAAAACGACAACGCTGAATCCCAGTCCAAACTGGAACAGGCTCAGGCGCAGCAGGCGTTTGTTGATTGACATCGATTGAAACAGATTGGCGCGTGCGCTGAGGCGCGCTGCTTGCGCCTCAGCGCTGGTTGAATTGGACTACGGCGTGATCGGCTTCGGGAGCGGCAGCTCTTCAAGCGGCTTGATCAACGGGGAGCTGACCTGGGCCGGCTGAGGAGCTGTGTTCGACGCACCAGGCGGCACCACGTAACCGCGATGACACATATAGCAGTTTGGCTGCGCCACAGTTTCCGGGGCGGGGAACTGCATCTGCGGCCACCAGTTGATGGCCAGGTCTTGCACCATGCCGATCATGTGGCGAGCCTGAGCCTTCGGCCACTTGAAGCTGCCATTCTCAACGTAGTACGATGCGAAGTAGCCGCCGTAGTGGCAGAAGTCGCACCCGACGCCGAGCGCCACAGTCTGGTGATACATCTGGTTCTGGTTGCGATAGGTTGCGTCCAGGCCGGCTGGTGTGTCTTTCGTTGCCGTAACCTTGTAGTAGTTCACCTCGCCGGTTTGCGGGTCGGGGCGGGTCTTCAGCAACTGCTCGTCCACCATTTCGTAGCCGTAAGGCAGGCCGCCACCTTCGATGCCGAATGCAGCCGGGTTGCTGGCCTTCAGCGTCTTGTTCCAGTTCTTCGGCGCGCCGACATGACACGTAGCGCACTGGATCTGGTATAGGGGCTGTCCTTCAGGCCGGGGCACGTTGTTAACCCATTTGTTGTTGACCTCGAACTGCATCACCAGCATGTTCTTGGCAGTTGTCTTCTGGGGCAGGTCGTAGGCCGCGAAGTTTTGCAGGTTGTGGCAGTACTCACAGCTCACACCCAGGCCGCCGGACACATACACCGCCATGTAGTTGAAGATGGTGCCTGTATTATTGTAGTCGTCACCCAGGTACTGATTCAGAACCTGGACGTTGACTGTCTTGGGATTCTTGCTTGCCCACTCGTTATAGGCAGTCAGAGCTTCGGCGCTAATGGGCTGAATCTGGACTTTCTTAGCCTGGATATAGGCGTTGATGTCAGTCATCTGGATGCCGGCATAGTTGTAAGTATGCTCGGCACGATAGGTAAAGGCCGACGCTAGGCCCTTACTCAACAGGAAGGCAAAGATAACCAGCCCCAATACAGCAATGCTAACGGCCACCAGGCCGAATGCTTCGAGGCGGAGGATGCCGGCCTGCCTCTCATCATACACAGCAATTGCCCCTGGTGGGGTGGTGTCTGGTTGAGTGCTCATGGCATACTCCTCCTATCGCAAACACGCAGCCACACTGGTGGTGCCGGGCTGGATCACGCCGGGCACGATGCCGGCCCGGCACGCCCATTGGAACCAGTCTGGCTCCAGTGTGCCAGAGAATATGACGCCCAGTGCGCCGGCCACCATCGACACCACAGCGATTGCAATCGCCCAGGTGTGAATGCTGGTCGCAGTGGCGTTGAAGCCCATCACCCAGCGCCACAACAACTGCGCCCGGTGTGTGCCTTCGGTGCTGCTTTCAGCTTCGTCAATTTCGCGATGCGCATTCAGCCGGACAACTGCCAAAATGGTCGCGCCGTGCATGGCCAGCAACAAACACGAGCCAAGCAGGCCGAAGATCGAGACCATATGGAACGGGTTGTAGTAGAAGTTACCGTACTTGATGCTGAACGCATTCGCCCACACAAGCTGGGCGCGCAACCCATGCCCAGGCGCTTCGTTCCAGGCGCCCATCGAGATGGGGTGGATGATGTAAATCGCCGCGTAGAGGAAGATGGCAGACGTGAAGACGATAGCCACATTCGGTCGGATACGATTGGCAATCGCGCGCGACCAAATACGGATCAACCAGAACACAATCGACAACGTGAGGAAGAACGTGGCGATCTGCCAGTAGCCCCCTTCAGCGAGTGGCGCCAGCTTAAGGCCGTAGCTAGGGGGCGGTGGCTCCACGCTCAAGACGGGGAACTCTCGCACAAATAGGATCGGGTTGAACCCTACCTGCTCGAGATACCCAAACAGGATGACGAAGACCGTGACGGCAAAAAAGACCAACGCCAGAATGCCCCACACCCCGATGTAGAGAGGACCGATCTGTGTGTCGGCCAACCCCTCTAGGAATTTGAGGTAGAAGCGTCTGGTCGTGCGCCAGTCAGCCGATTCGACGCGAGTAATTTCTGATGCCATGGCTGCCTCCTACCTAAAATCCGCTCCAGAACGGGAGCTTGTTCCAGAAATTCCAGAAAGCGCTCCAGTCCTGAACCAGGGTCCCAGATAACACCAGGCACAGGTTGCTGAGCAGGACGCACATTAGCGCGGTCCAGAAGGCGAGCCGGTGAATGCCGATTTCGCCGATGCTGTATCCCAGGAAGTCCCAGTAGAACACGTTGATGTTGTGCTCTGTGACGCCTTCCTTCTTCTTGCCGGCAGCGCTCAGAATGGTCGCGCCATGCAAAGACAACACCAGACCGCTGCCAAATAGCAGGGCGATGCCCAGCGCGTGGAACGGGTTGTAGTAGAAGTTAAAGAAGCGGTAGCCGAAAACAGACAACCAATCCAAATGGGCCATTACCCCAAGCGGAAAGCCTTCCGACCAGTGGCCGAGCAAAATCGGGCGCACAATCTGGATGGTGACCCAGGCCGAAACGGCCACCCCAAACGCAATAGGCACCTGGTAGCCCATCTTAAGCATGCGCGAGATATCAACCTGGCGCATCATCCAGGCGATGAAGGTCACGGTGGCGCAAAACATCACTACCAGCCACCACAGCCCTTTCGAGGGATCAGTCGTCAAACTTAAGCCGACGTCAGGCGATGGGACTTCGATTTGGCCACGCACAAAGTTGATGAGCGGGTTTCCGGTTCGGGTGGCATCGAGAAGAACAACGCGCCAGAACCAGATTCCTGCGCCAATCAGGCCAAACAGAAGTGCAACCAAGCCCCAGAATCCAACGTAGAATCGGCCTACCCAGAACTTGAGCAGACCCAAGCCCAACAATGGCACACTGGGCACTTCCATCGCCTCACGACGATACTTTGCTTCGAATGAAAGCATCGCTCGTCTCCTTATGAGGTTTTAGGTTGCGGGACGAACGCGATTGGCGAGAGCTGGGGGGAGAGGGATGGCTAAGTAAACAAATGATTAGGGATAATCGCGTGCAACTCTACTGATCTCCCCTTGGCTTGGCCAGCGCATGCCCACAACATATTCAACTGTGCAAGTGATAATAACGCCGGCGAATTAGCGCTTTCTCCTGACGCCCCTCTTGCCCGTTCGATTGTGGACCAGGAGACCTTGCCAACCCGCCGGCAACGATAATAGCTAAGGGCCTACTTGCTGAGCCAGAAGGTGTTGTAGTCCGAGCTGAGTACCACAAAATGGATCAGCAGAGCCATCACCACTCCGACCACCATGTAGAGGATGACGTTCGTGCGGAACTCGAGGAACTTAGATTCTTTCATGGTTACCTTGCCTCTCTGCTTACGGGTTGCGCAAACAGATTGCTTGCCAGGCTATGGCTGAATCCACGGCTTGACGCTGAAAAAGACGATGTGGAGAATGACCGCGACGGCAAAGAACGCCCACGAGCCGTACACGACCAACTGATGCTCCAGCCACTCTTCGTTGGTGAACAGTGACTTCCACTTCGCCGGTACCTGATCGTTCATCTGTACTACCTCCTTGTAAGGTTTGACCGTGCTCAGAAGCCTTGTTGCATCTTGTTTGCACGGCCTTGGGAGAGGGGACGTGCCTATATTTTAGTAACCTCACTTTAGATTGTCAACTGGTTAACGCACCGAGGGTGTAGCGCAGAAATGTGGGCGACTTTTTCTGCAGCGGGAGCAAAATAGGGGACATGAAACCATCAACCGTATCCAGCCACGCGCAGCGGCGCGAACAGTTCCTGGCCCTGGCCGCCCAGGCCTA
>JAEANN010000037.1 GCA_016841965.1 Candidatus Roseilinea mizusawaensis
TATGGCCGAGAGGGGGCCGGATGGCAACAGTTCAGCCGCCGCCTTGTCGAGGGTGGTGTAGCCCACCATCGCCAGCGCCACAACGGCAATCCACACCGTGGCCTGGCTCCAGTACCGTTTCAGGCTGAATGACTTGAGCGACACTTGCGGCGCGAGCACGCAGCCGGTGAACACCAACACAAGCCCGGCCCACCCGGCCAGGTTGGGTGGACGCCCGCGCGCCATGTCCACCACTGCCAGAATCAGCACGGGCAGTGCGCGCGCGACCGGGTACACCACACTGAACTCGCCGTGGCGATAGCCCATGCTCAAGCCGAAGTAGTAGGCGGCCTGGCACGCGCCGGTGGCAAGCAACAACATCCACACCTCGCCCGGCATGGGGGCGCTGCTAGTCTCTGACAGCAGCGCCGGCAGCAGGCCGATTGCGGCGCCGGCCAGGCAAAGACGCAGGAAAAACCGGTCATTGCGACGCTGCGAATGCGCCGCCAGATTCCAGCTTGCGTGCAGCACAGCCGACGCGGATATGATAGCGACCAGAGCGATGGGCATGCGGCTCAGTCCAGGGTGACACCGCACACTGACACGATTGAAGCGCCTTCATCGTCTGCCGGGCAATGCGCATAACCGCGCGCGTGGCCGGCAGCGTTGCCCTGAGTGGCTTCCAGCAGTTTCAGCGTCAGGTAGATGGGCGCCGTGCCGCACACATTGTTGCCGTTGCCGACGCGCCGGATGTCGTCGAAGAAGCCGTCTGCATCGCCGGCCCGCATGTGTGCGATCAGCGCCTCGTCCGCATGTGCGATCATAGCCCGGCCTTCGTCGTCGACCGGCGGCCCACCAAATGCCGGCCCGACATGCGCCAGGTCACCTGAGGCGATGAACATGACGCGATGGTTCCTGACCAGCCGGGCGACGGTATCCAGAAATGACTGAATGAGCGGGCTGCTGGATGGAGCGTGCCCATTGTGCATGAATGATCCGAAGGAGCCGGCCAGCACCGGCACGACCTCGATGGGCTGGCCGTTGCGCGCATGGTGCAGCCACACCAGCGGCAGTTCGAGCGAGTGTTCGACGCGATGGCGCAATTCGCCGGCAAAGGCGTTTGCCGGGCCAATCGCTTCGGCCAGCGCCTCGACGATCGGCTGCGCGGTGGGCAGGACGCCATACGGCGTGGCGTAGTGCTGGCGTGTCAGTGTGAAGGGGTCGTCGCCGTAGTGATCGGTGCCGATAATGATGGCGAGATCAGCTTGCCGGGCGATGTGTGTTGCCGCGCTCCAGGCCTGCGCGTACACCGGCCCACCGCGCGGGTAGTCGATGTGCGGGCTGATGATGCCCCGCGCGTGCAGGGTGGCCGATGCACTCGTGTCGTGTTCTTTAAGGTACGCGTTCAGCGCGCGCTTGAGGGCCGGCGCGCTGGCGGGGTAGCTGTTGCCGGCGCAGGATGGCTGTCTGAACGGCGCGCGCCGGTATGCATCGAGTGCGGCAGCCTGTGCGGCTGACGCCCGCTCATTCTCCAGCAGGCACGCCTGGTCCAGCGCGTCCAACAGTTGCTCGACGGCGCGCAAAGGTATGCGCCGACCATAGTGCAGCGCGAATGCGGCGCAGATGCTCTCTGCGTCGCGCGTGCCGTCGCAGAATGCCAGCGCGGCAGCCAGGGCCGGCGGCACGATCAGCATGTCGTCGCAAAGCTGCAAGGGGTCGCGCAGCAGATAGCGCAGTTCGCCGTTCTGCTCCACAGGGCGCGGGTCGATGGGGCGCAGTCGCGGGAGCGGATTGCGCGCGCGTGAGTCGTTCATCCTCGTGCTCAAGCCCAGACCTCATCATTTGGGGGTGCCGGTATTCGGGATGGATTATATGTGCTTGAAAGGGGCGGGCGCCTGTAGACTTTGCGCGGGGAGGCGCAGCGGTTGGAAACCGCGCGCTACGCATGACAAAGCCGGCCTGCGCCGGCTTCGCCTCGGGTTGCCCGCGACTTCAGTCGCCGGGCAACTCATCGGATGCAAAAATTCCGGGCGCATCCCATTGAGGAATATAGGCAGGCCAGGCGGCTTGCTCTACAGCGTGCGACGCGCTGCAACGGTTTACGGAGCGCAGTTGCCCAAGCCGGCTGAAATGGGGATCACGACCTGCTCGCCTTCCCACAGCGCGCCGGTGTCTCGTATAGCCTGATCGCGCGTCAGGTCTGCGCGCGTGTATACGCCGGCCAGGACGAATGCCGGCGCCGGCCCGGCTGGCAGATCCCGAATGAGTCTCGTCTCGCTGACCACGATGCCGGGCGGGAAGTGGTCGAGCGGCAGGAAGCCGTCCAGCGGGTCGCGGTCCGCGCCGATGATTTGTGTCCCGTTGGCGTCGATCACGTGGATGAACACAGCCGCCGGCTCGCTGAACCCTGTTGCGCCGGACCAGGTGAGATGCAATTCGACCTGACTGCCGCAGTGCAGGGCGCGCGCGCTGTCAAGTCGAACCTGCGCGCCGGCCTGTTGAAATGTGGCCAGCGGCGGGGCCGGGCTTGCTGCCGGCGCGCTGCGGATCTCGCCCAGGCGGGTCAGCCTGAAGCCGGGCGCATCGTAATCGAAGCGATAGATGAAGGTCGAGCGCAACATCCACTCGCGCAGACCCTGGTCGTCTACCTCGCGGCCAAACACGCCGTAGTGAAATCGGTCGCCGCGCGTGAACAAGAATTCCGGCTCGCGGTAGTTGACCTGCCGGTCGGTCAGTGACGCTTCGTGCATCACAGTGAAGGTGGGGCGGGTGATGCCGCTGATGGCAGCCGGCCATTGCGGCGCCATCTGCTCGGTGGCGTAGAAGTACATCCAGATCGGCAGCCCTTCGCGCCCCAGGAACAGCGCCGGCTGATTGGCGATGTTGACAAAGGGGGTGTTGATGAAGAGCAGCCGGTCGGTTGGCTCTGAGCGTTGCAGGTCTGCATCGACCATGCGTAGCGCGGGAGTCAGTCGGGCCGCTTCATTGGTGCGCGCGGTCACATATGACGTGGACCAGATCAATGCCGTGACGCACACCAGCGCAAGGCCGGCGCGCAGCGCACGGCGCGGCCATGTCTGCCACATCACGGCGAGCGAGAGCGCCCAGAAAAGCGCCATGCCGAATGATTGTGGGTAAAGCAAGCGCGGGCCGTCGAGCAGATAGCGCTGGCTTAATAGCAGAGAGGGAAGCGTTCCGATGGCCCAGAATCCCAGCACGCACGCCAGCAGCGCAAGTTGGCCGCGCCGGGCGAACACAAGCGCGGCTGTGGCAACGACTGCGCCGGCCAGTGCCGCAATCACAATCACCGATTGCGACTCGCTCAAATTCAAGAACGGTCGCGCCAGCGCCACAAACCAGATTACGAGGTGCTGGGCGTGGTAGGCTAGCTTGACCGGCATCTCGGCGAGGTTCGATTCGAGCAGCAGAGAGTGGCCGCTGGTCCAGTCTGTCTGAAGAAACAGCCGGTAGAAGGCGAAGTAAGCGGCCGCCATGGCAAACAGGACGAATGCGGCCGGGCGCAGCCGGCTGCGCGTGGCGTAAGCGCGCGACAACTCGGCCCACAATAGGAACGCGCCAAAGTTGGGGCCTTGCTCATGGCTGAGCAGGGTCAAGATCAGCAACCCGACGGTCAAGATGAGGCCCAGCCGCCGATGCCGGCCCGAACATGCCAGCCTCAGATATGCCCACACCGTTGCCAGCCCGAACAGGACCACCTGGGCATGCACGACTGCTGCCGCCCACAGCACGGCTGAGTATGTCAATGGTAGGAAGCCGAAGATGGCGCCGGCAGCCAGCGACGGGCCGGCGGACGGAAAGCGAAACAAGACGCACAGTCGCGCGGCCAGCGCGGCGACCAGCGCAGTGGCAGCCACATGCACGAACACGTTGAGCATGTGCAGCATCGACGGCAGATACCAGCCGAACAGGTCGCCGATCAGCACCCAGGGCAGGTACCCAACCGGCCGGTAGTGCCCGAACACCAGCGAGTAGGGGGCGAAACGGTTCTCGAAGATGGTGAGCGGCGTGATGCCCACCA
>JAEANN010000007.1 GCA_016841965.1 Candidatus Roseilinea mizusawaensis
GTGGTGAGTGGTGAGTGGTGAGTGCTGAGTGGTTAGTGGTGAGTGGTGAGTGGTGAGTGCTGAGTGGTGAGGGGTGAGGGGTGAGTGGTGAGTGGTGACTGAATGGCTCAATTGTCAAATGGATTCATCAAGGTCAGGGCTGCGGCCGCTCTCAGCCGCTCTCAAATGACTTCATGAAGGTCAGCGCGCCGGCCGCCTGCGTCGGCAGGTCTTCCCACGCGCACTCAGCCGAGATGCGGGCGTTGTAGCCGGCCTCACGCAGGGCGTTCATGAAACCGGCGTAGTCGTATCCCGGCACGTTTGGGGCGCGCCGGCCTCCGCCGGCCACGTGAACGTGCGCCAACAACGGGCCGGCTGCCGCCACATGCGCAACAGGCTCCTGCTCCACTGCGAGGTGAAAGAGGTCTGCCAGCAGCCGGACGCCGGGCAGCGCGTACTCGTCCAGAAAAGCCTGGCTCTCGGCCAGCGTGTTGAACACGTTGCACTCGTTGCGATTGAGGTGTTCGAGCGCGATCTGCAAGCCGGCGCGGTCGGCTTCATCGGCAATCAGCGCAATCGAGTCGGCCAGCTCGGCCAGCGCCGCCTGACGCGGCATATCCTCTGGAATGCGCCGCGCGCCGCCGCTGCCCAGCACAACGACTGCCGCGCCCAGTTGCGCCATCCGGCTGAAGGCGCGCTCCGCGTAGGCGCGCAAAGCGCGCAGGTCGCGTTTGAGGCCAACCAGCGGCAACTGTGGCGGGATCAGCACGTTGAACGCCTCGGCCCGCACAGGCGCCGCGCCGAACTCGCGCATGGCCGGCAGCGCCGTGGCATCGTCATCGAACGGCTGCACGGCTGTGGCCGGCAACTCACAGAAATCGAAGCCGGCCTGCGCGATCACGTCGATCTGCTCGCGCGTGGACACACAGCATCCATATCGCATCGCGTCAAATCCTTTTGATCACAAGAAAGAAGCAAAGGCCACGCAGAAAGCCTGTCTGTTTCCTGATCGTCTTCGCGCGCTTCGCATCTGCCTGGTTTTATCCTTGCAGTTTGCGCTTGCCGGCCTGCAAGTCGCTGAGCAACTGATGATACGCTGCGCGATCGACCGGCAGCGTCACCGCGCGCTCCTGGAAGCTGGACAGCGTGATGGCGTTGGCCAGCTCGAGCGACATCAGCGCCGATGGCCCGTTGGCGCGCGGCTGCCGGCCTTCGACAATCGCAGCCTGCATGTCCACATGCACCGCATAGTGCCCCCCGGCGTCGCCGGGAATGTTCTCCGTCTCGACGGCGACCTCGGGCGCGGCGAACGGGCCTGGGTTGTTGGCGATGTGTTCTTTGAGCGAAGGGGTGAAGCGCAGCGTGGTCAGTGTTTCACCCACCAGTTCCAGCGCGCCGTTTTGGCCGATGATCTGGATGCTGCGTTGCACGCCGGCCTCGCCGGTGCTGGCGGCGATGTATCCGGGCGCGCCGTTGGGATATTCCAGCATGGCCTGGAAGGTGTCTTCGCATTCGATGTCGTGGTACAGCGTGCGAATCCAGCCCCATACTTTCTTCGGCGGGCCGGCCAGATAGCACAACAGGTCCAGCGTGTGCGGTGACTGGTTCAACAGCACCGCGCCGCCTTCGCCGGCCCAGGTGCCGCGCCATGTGGACAGCTTGTAATAGGCTTTGGTGCGCAGCCACGGCTCGACCACCAGCACGCGCACCAGTGGGCCGATGGCGCCCGAATCGATCAGCCATTTCGCGCGCTCGATGGAGGGCTTGAAGCGTTGCTGGAAGTTGATCGCCAGCAGCTTGCCTGTCCGCTCGGCGGCGGCGATCATGCGATCCCCTTCCGCCACTTCGATCGCCATCGGCTTCTCGACCACAACATGCGCGCCGGCTTCCAGGCTGTCCACCGTCATTTGCGCGTGCAGCGGATGCGGCGTGCAGATCACCGAGATATCCGGTCTGATTGCAGACAGCATCTCGCGGTAGTCCGTGAAGAACTGCGCGCCCAGCGCGTCGGCGCGCGGTTTGCCGATCTCTGCGTTGGTGTCGCACAGGGCAACAATGCGAGCAGTTGGAATCTGGTTCAGCGCGTTGATGTGCGTCGGGGCGATGATGCCGCCGCAGCCGGTAATGGTGTAGGTGAACGCACGGTCTGCCTGTGGGTGCTGGGGGAATTCAGAACTCATTGATCTGTTCCTCGGTTGCGTGAAGTGTGCGCGCCAATGTGTGCGCGCCAATGTGTGCGCGCCAATGTGGGCACGCGCGCATTCTAGCACCGGCGGTCTTTCCGAAGCAACGTGATTTGTCAGATAATCCATGCCGGAGGACAAGGTATGCAAGCCCATTACGAGGCGAACCAGAGCGTGTGGACCCTGACCTGGAAAGACGTGCTGCTCCGGCTTCGTCTGGTCGAAGGCGTGTTGCGCGCCGATTACTTTGGGCCGGCTGCCTGGATCGATTCGGTCGCTTTGCAGCCGGAGATTGGCGACGCCATCTGGGAGACGCACTGTCTGGCCAGCGTCGGTCTTGCGCCAGATACCGCCCCGGCGCGCTGGGAGTTGGTGGACTGGTCGCAGCCCTCGCCATTTTCGGTAGCAATTCGGCTGCGCGCAACCTGCGCGCCGCTGGCGGCTGAGGTCCAGCTCTGTCATGATAAGGACAACGGCCTACTGATACTGCGCACCGCGCTGACCAACGAAAGCGCCGCCGACACCTTGCGCCTGAACCATGCTGTCAGCGCCGGCCTGTGTCTGCCGGCGCAGATCAAAGAGATTGTCCATCTCAGCGGGCACTGGGGCGCCGAAACACAAGTTCAGCGTTTGGCGTTTCCGCTCACTCAGATCATGCTGGAAAGCCGCGCCGGGAAGACCGGCTTTGAGCATGCGCCCTATGTCGCGTTGCTTGCGCCAGACTACACGTTTGTCTTCGAGCTGGCCTGGTCGGGAAACTGGCAAATGCCGGTGCGCCGGCTGGCCAATGGCCGGGTGACTGTGAGCGCCGGCTTGAACAACTGGGGCCTGCGCCATACCTTGCAGCCTGGTGAGACGCTGGCATTGCCCGAAGTCTTTGCCTTGTGCGTGAAGGGCGATCTGAACGCGGCCACACAACGCCTGCACGATTATCGCCGGCGTTTCCCCGGCCCCGACAATCAACACCCGGTGCCGGTGCAGTTCAACACCTGGTATGTGTACAACGAGCAGGTGCCGGTGCGTCAGATGAAAGCTGCTGCAGATGCTGCTGCCGACCTGGGCTGCGAAGTGTTCGTTCTGGATGCCGGCTGGTACACCACCGAGACCGAGCGGGCCGGCGAAAACTGGTGGGCGCGCACGGGTGATTGGGCCGTCAACGCGCACTGGTTCCCGAACGGCCTCGAAGAGTTAAGCGATCACTGCCACTCACACGGCCTGGATTTTGGCATCTGGTTCGAGCCGGAGGCGGTTGGCGCGAGCGCCGTCGTGCGTCGCGACCATCCAGAGTGGCTGCACGCCGTTGGGGGCAAGCCCACGCCGCCCGATCAGCGCGCCATTCTCAATCTGGGCGTGCCGCAGGCGCGCGCGTTCATCCGTGAGCGTATCCTGCGCATCCTGCGCGCCACCAGGGCCGAGTGGATGAAGTGGGATTTCAACACTGACCTGCGGCAGGGTGGGTGGGCAGCCGACCTGCCGGCTGAATTGACCCATCGCGATCCGCTCGTCGCGCACTATCAAGGGCTGTATCAACTTCAACGCGAGATTCGCGACGCGATTCCAAATCTGACGTTGGAAATGTGCGCCGGCGGCGGCGGTCGATTCGATCCTGCCATCATGGCCAATGCGCACGTGAACTGGATGAGCGATCAGACCAACCCGCTGATGAATCTGGCGATTCACTTCGGCAGCCAGCTTGCCCATTGCGCCTTCGAGTGCAACGACTGGTTAGTCGAATGGCCGCCTCACAGCGCCATCGGCGCGCAGTCCGATCCGCGCGGCGACCTGGCGTTTCGCACGCGTGTGGCTATGCTGGGGTCGTTTGGCATCAGCGCGCCGCTGGAGCGTTGGACAGAGGACGAAAAGGCGATCGTCAGGACGCATGTGACGTGGTATAAGCAGATCATCCAGCCGATTGTGCTCAACGGCGATCAGTATTTTCTGACCGAACCGCCCCCGCTGGACGGCAACGGCGATTGGGCGGCAGTGTGGTATGCGGCCAAGAACAGCGAGCGCGGGGTCTTGTTTGTGTTCAGGCTGGCCGGCGCAGATGCGCATCGCTTGTTCTCGTTGCCGGGGCTGAATCCCGAGGCGCGCTATCGCCTGCGCACGCCGGAGGGCTGGGCCGCCGAGTATGCCGGGGCCGAACTGGCCGAAGGGTTGCTTGTCAACCTCGATGACTTCTTCCGCTCCGCGCTGATCTACGTCGAACAGATGCAGGCATCGCACTGACCGGACCACATTCAAATGGAGGCAACTGTCATGACAACCTGGTTTGACACTGCTCGCTTTGGCATGTTCGTTCACTGGAGCCACAGCAGCCAGCGTGGCTGTGAGGTATCCTGGCCGTTGGTGGGTGGCGCGTTCAGCCTGCCGTTTTGCCAGAACATCCCGGTGCAGGACTATCACAGCACCGCGACCACATTCAACCCTCAGGCGTTCGACCCGCGCGAGTGGGCGCGGATGGCAAAACGGATGGGCATGCAATACGCCATTCTGACCAGCAAGCATCACGATGGCTATGCTATGTTCCACACGCGCCAGTCCGATTTCTCCATCGAACATTCGCCGTATGGCCGCGACATCGTGCGCCAGTTTGTGGAGGCCATGCGCGCGGAGGGATTGCGTGTCGGCCTGTATTTCTCCCTGATCGATTGGCACCACCCGGACTACCCCGCTTTCACCGAGGCCGACAAGCCCTATCGGTTTCCGCGCGGCGGCAAAGACCCGACGCCGCAGCAGTGGGAGCGTTTCACCCGCTTCATGTTCGCGCAGGTCCGCGAGTTGCTCACGAATTACGGCACGATCGACGTGCTGTGGTTCGACGGCGGCTGGGAGCGCACGATGGACGAGTGGCGGGCGCAGGCGTTGTGGGACATGATCCACGAATTACAGCCGGCCATTCTGGTCAACGACCGGCTGCCGGGCTTCGGCGATTTTGACACGCCCGAACAGTTCGTGCCACCGCAGCCGCCGGCGCGGACGTGGGAAACGTGCATGACGATCAACGAAAGCTGGGGCTACAACCCCAGCGACACACACTTCAAATCGGCCCGGCAATTGATCCACACCCTGTGCGAGGTGGCCGGCCGGGGTGGCAATCTGCTGCTCAATATCAGCCCGATGGGCGATGGCCGCATTCAGCCGGAGCAACTGGAACGGCTGGCGGTGGTGGAGCAATGGATGCAGCGCTATGCCGAAAGCATCATCGGCACGCAGCCCGGCCTAGAGCCGTGGCAGTTCTATGGGCCGTCGACGCGCAAGGGCGACCGTCTCTATCTGCATCTGCTGATGAAGCCGTACGACACCGTCACCGTGCGTGGATTGCCGATCAAGCGGGTGACGGCGGTGCGGGCATTGGCGAGTGGGCGAGAATTGGCTTTCACGACGCGTCGCACCATTCTTGACCAGATCATCGGCATGGACCCGCTGGGCGAAGTGACCATCACTGTGCCGGCTGAGGAGATCGACCCCAACGCGACGGTCATTGCAGTGGATGTGGCGCCGCCGGCGGAATAACACCCCACACAAGCTGTGTGTCCGTCAAATTGCGGCGCCGTCTGGCGGTTGCGACGTGATCGTAATGCGCGCGACCTGGCCGCCGGTCATACGAATCAACTCGTCCGGCGTCAGCCGGAACGCCGCGTTGGGCGTGTCCGGTGTTCGTGTTTTGGCGTCATTCAATCATCGCTCAGCCGTGAGACATTCAGCCGGCTTTCGCGCCAACCCGAATGCTATACTGATTCGGGCAGCCCAAACTCTGTAAAGTCTGATCTGGGATCGATGTCCAACCAACCCCGCGAAAGCGACCAGTCGCCTGTTCCCAACACATCGCCGAACAGCTATCCACCGCCGCCACCCCGGCGCGCCGGCTATATCCCTGCGCGCGCCAAACCCAGCACTCAGCACTCAGCACCCAGCACTCAGAGTCCGGAATCCAGAACTCAGAAACCAGCACCCAGCACTCAGAGTCCGGAATCCAGAACTCAGCACTCAGCACCCATCACCCATAGTCAGCACTCCTGAATTCAGCACACAGCAGCCCTGACGGTTTGACACATCTCCGGGAC
>JAEANN010000009.1 GCA_016841965.1 Candidatus Roseilinea mizusawaensis
CTGCAAGGCTGAGACGCGCCGGCTGCAAGCCGGCTCCACGCTTTCAAGCCGGTTGATCCGCAGGGGATGCTGAAAGGCCGAGACGCGCCGGCTGCAAGCCGGCCCCACGGTTTCAAGCCGGCTGGCCTGCAGGGGATGCTGCAAGGCTGAGACGCGCCGGCTGCAAGCCGGCCCCACGGTTTCAAGCCGGCTGGCCCGCAGGGGATGCTGAAAGGCCGAGACGCGCCGGCTGCAAGCCGGCCCCACGGTTTCAAGCCGGTTGACCCGCAGGGGATGCTGCAAGGCTGAGACGCGCCGGCTGCAAGCCGGCTCCACGGTTTCAAGCCGGTTGACCCGCAGGGGATGCTGCAAGGCTGAGACGCGCCGGCTGCAAGCCGGCTCCACGCTTTCAAGCCGGTTGGCCCGCAGGGGCATGCTTGAAGAAGCGTCAAACTGACGTGCCCTCACAACCGGCCGGCGTCTGGGCAAACTGTCCCGGCCGGTAGATCAGCGCATCAATGCTTCGGCCAACGCCCGAATGAAATCAGGAGTGCTGCCGCAGCACCCGCCCAGGAAGCTGGCCCCGGCCTCGCGCATGGCCGGCGCGTAGGCGGCGAACGCCTGTGGCGTGACGCGATACACAATCTGCCCGTTCACCACTTCGGGCAGGCCGGCGTTTGGTTTGATCCACACCGGCGCCGGCGTGACTGCATGCAGGCGCGCGCAAATGTCGACGTACCCCTCAATTCCCTGGCCGCAGTTTGCTCCCACTGCATCGGCTCCAGCGTGTGTCAATTCCTCGGCAGCCTCTTCGGGCGTCACCCCCATCAACGTGCGATCTTTGTTCTTACCAGAGTCGAAGGTCATGCTGGCAACCACCGGCAGGCCGGTGGTTTTGGCGGCGGCAAGGGCCGCCTTGACCTCGCCCAGGTCGCTCATTGTTTCGATCACGATTGCATCCGCGCCGCCCGCAGCCAGCGCCTGGCCTTGCTCCTCGAAGGCGGCGCGCAAGTCATCCTCGCTGACTTCGCCCATCATCAGCATCTTGCCGGTTGGCCCGATCGAGGCGAACACTTTGGCGCGATGGCCGGCTGCGCGTTTGGAAATCTCGGCGCCGGCGCGGTTGATAGCGGCAGCTTGCGCGGCCAAACCATGCCGCTCCAGCATGATGCGGTTGGCCCCAAAGGTGTTGGTCAGGATGATCTGGCTGCCGGCCTCTACATAGGCGCGCGCGACCTGCTCAACGCGATCTGGGTGAGTCAGGTTCCAGGCGTCTGGGCAATCGCCGACCGGCAGGCCGAGCGATTGCAGCATGGTGCCCCAGGCGCCATCGGTCAACACAGGCAATGGCCGGTTCGAGAGCAGCGACTGAAAAAGAGGGTGCATTCGATCACCGGATGAGGGGCAATCGGCAAATCGGCCGCGGGCCGGCCTGAGCTGACTAACAAGAGAGGGCAAACACAACACAGTTCGCCCTCCTTCTTGCGCGCCGATTGCAACCCGCTAAGTGCTAAGCCAAGCCCATCAGCTTGCGGGCCAATGTGACTGCGCCGCTGGCATTGTCGCTGTAGCCGTCCGCCCCGATCTCGTCGGCGTATTTCTGCGTCACCGGCGCGCCGCCGATCATGACCTTGACTTGATTGCGGATGCCGGCTTGCTCCAACTGCTCGATGGTTGTCTTCATCGATGGCATAGTGGTGGTGAGCAGCGCCGACAAAGCCACGATATCAGCGCCCTTTTCCTTGACTGCATGGATGAACTTCTCCGGCGCTACATCCACACCCAGGTCGATGATTTCGAAGCCGCCGCCCTCGAGCATGGCCGCGACGAGGTTCTTGCCGATATCGTGCAAGTCACCCTTGACGGTGCCGATGGCGACCTTGCCGACCGGCTCGGCGCCGGTGGCTACGAGGGCCGGCTTGATGACCTCCAGGGCCTGTTTCATGGCGCGGGCGGCAATCAGCAGTTCGGGGACGAAGTACTCGTTGGTCTCGAAGCGCCGGCCCACTTCGTTCATGGCCGGGATCATGTACTCGTCCAGCAACTTCTTGGGGTCAAGCCCAGCCTCCATCGCTTGGGTTGCCAATGCCTTTGATGTCTTGGCGTCGCCGTCTACGATTGCATCGTATAGCTTCTGCAAGTCTTCCATGGCAATCTAGCACTGCCTCCTGATGATGCATACAATTCGGGCGAGTGGTGGGGAATGAAGGCCACACACGCCGCGCATCCAATTGTTCTAGAGTAAATCCGCAGTGTCTCAAATTGTCAAGTGAACTGTGTTGTTTGGTCTAGCTACCCGACAGATTTGAAAACAGTGACTGATTGCCTGTGTGCTGCTTACCGGCTTGTTGCATCGCGTCGAGCGGACGTGGCGCGAGAGCGGGCGGATTGCCAGCGCTCGCCGGCCTCGTCCGCGAGGCCGGCGACCGGGCGTAGTGGACATCTGTCAGGTGGCTAGCGGACGCGCCGCGAGGACGCGGCGCGAGAGCCGAGGCTAGTTGTTTGGTTGTGTTTTCACGCGCGATGTGATCAAGCGTGAGCGTGAGGCTGTGGCACAGCCGGCGCGTTGGCGCAGCGGCGTTGCGCCTGCACGTGATCTGCCGGGGAGATACAATCGGCGTCGGCATGAATACGATTCCCATCAGCGCTGCCGATCTGGCGAATACCACCACGGCGTTTGCCACGCTCTTATCTGGGCTGGTTGCGCTGGCCCTGTGCCGGTGGGCCGGCCCGCAACCGCGACGATGGGTGGCCGTCTATGCTGCTGTAGTGATCACGGCCATACCCACCATCTGGTATCACGGCTTTGGTGAAACGCCGCTGGCCGGCTTCTTCGACGGTGCGACCAATCTGCTGTTGGCATGGGTCTGGCAGGTGGCTGCGCTGGGTGACTATTACCGCCCCAGGACGCGCTGGATTGTGGCCGGCAGTTCTGGGATGCTGTTGCTGGGTGTGTCGATCTGGCGGCTGACTGCCGGCCTGGAGCAGACGCGCAGGCTCGCCATCCGGTTCGGCGACTTCGGCGGCTTCAGCGTCAACGAACTGGTGTTGATCGCCAGCGCGTTTCTGGTGTTGGGCCTGATGTACGCGAAGCTGTCGCGTGTGCCGACGCGCGCGCGGCCGCTGCTCTATCTGTTGACAGTGCTCTTTCTGGTGGGCTGGTTGCTGGCCACAGCATCCAATCAGCAAGTGGACGGGCGCATTTTTGCTTGGCACGCGCTTTGGCACGTGGTCGGAGCGTTTGGCTTTGTCGTATTGTGGGCCTATAACCAAGCGCGCTTTGTCGGCGTCAGCGGCGCACCCCGCGCAGCCGCTTGATTCACCACTGTGACGCCGCCGATCCCCGCGGGCGCGCCCGGCAAGGAATCGCCGGCTAGATGGCCTCGATGATTGTGGCGATGCCCTGCCCGACGCCGATGCACAGAGTCGCCAGGCCATAGCGCCCGCCGCGCCGGCGCAGCTCGTGCGCCAGCGTGGTTAAGATGCGCGCGCCGCTTGCGCCCAGCGGATGGCCAAGCGCAATGGCGCCGCCGTTGACGTTGACGCGGGCGGGGTCAAGCCCAAGATGCTCGATGCAGGCGATGGATTGCGACGCAAAAGCCTCGTTCAGTTCGACCAGATCAAGATCGGCGATTGTCAGGCCGGCGCGCGCCAGCGCGTGGCGCGTCGCCGGCACAGGCCCCAGCCCCATCAAGCGCGGATCGACGCCGGCTACTGCCATGCTGACAACGCGCGCCATCGGCTTCAATCGGTGCGCCTGCGCGGCTTGAGGGGTAGCGATCAACACAGCCGCTGCGCCGTCGTTGACGCCGCTGCTGTTGCCGGCGGTGACGCTGCCGCCGAGTTTGAAGGCCGGCTTGAGCTTTGCCAACGCCTCGTATGTCGTGTCGGGGCGGGGATGTTCATCGACGCTGAACAAGGCCGGCGGGCTGCCTTTGGCAGATGGGATGGGCACAGGCACAATCTCATCGTTAAAGCGCCCGGCGCGCATGGCCTCGGCGGCCTTTTGCTGGCTGTGTAGCGCGAAGCGATCTTGCGCCTCGCGCGTGATGGCGAATTGCTCGGCGATGTTCTCGGCCGTTTCACCCAACGATTGCGTATAACCCAGCTCAATCAGTTGTGGATTGGTAAAGCGCCAGCCGATGGTTGTGTCGTAGACCTCAGGCGGTTGACGGGCAAAGGCGGCTTCGGGCTTGGCAAAGGCGAACGGCGCGCGGGTCATGCTCTCCACGCCGCCGGCGATAAAGAGTTCGCCCTCTCCAAGCATGGCGGCCCGCGCAGCCTGGTTCACCGCTTCCAGCCCACTGCCACACAGCCGGTTCACGGTGACAGCGGGAACCTCGACCGGCAGGCCGGCCAGCAACGTGGCCATGCGCGCCACGTTGCGATTATCCTCGCCGGCCTGATTGGCGCAGCCCAGATACACATCGCTGATGAGCGCCGAGGGGATGCCGGTGCGCTCGATCAACGCGCGAATGATGTGCGCGGCCAGATCGTCGGGGCGAATCTCTTTCAGCGCGCCGGCGTAGCGGCCTACCGGCGTGCGCACAGCGTCGATGATCCAGGCTTCATTCATGCGGTTCGCCTCCATAAGATGAGCGGCACTCTTAAAAAGGGCGAGTACAATCAGCCTACATTATCGAATGAAACGAAAAAGTGTCTCGCAAGATGAAGCGTTGGCGCTGCGGGTGACGCTGCAACGCGGCGCGTTTGTTGGTGTGTTGAGTTTCATCGTTGGATTGATCGGCCTGCTGCTCTCGCGTGATTTTTTGTTGATGCACATGGTGTTGCTTGTGGCGGTCTCGCTCTCCGGCGGCATTGCCTGCGCGCGCACAGCGTTGCCGGTACATCCCCCCTCATACCGGCGCGCCGGTAATATTGGCGGCATGATCGCGGCGCTGGTGTTTGTTGCGCCGTTTATTGTGGTGTTCAGTTATCTGGCAGCGGTCATGGATTCGGCGCTGGCTGCTCAGTTGGCGGCCGGCCTCAGCGCAGCCGAGACGACGGCTCTCATCGAGCAGAATATCCAGGTCGGCGTCGATTACTTTCGTGGCCAGTACATCAGCTATGCCAGCGGCTACTTGTTGTTTGGGTTGATGAGCGGTTTTTTGTGCGGTTCATTGGGTGCAGCGTTGGCCAGGCGGCAAATGGCAGACAACAGAACGCAGATGACAGAACGCAGATGACAGATGACGGATTTCAGAGCGCAGTAAATCAAAGCGCCTGGATCGATAGATGATTGAGCGATGGCCAATTACTTCGAGCAGATTCACCTGTCTGGATTTGCGCACTGGTTGAAGGTGCAGTCCGAAGAAGAGCGCAGTCATGCCATGAAGTTCGTTGAACACCTGAATGATCGGGGCGGAAAAGTGGTCTTCCAAGCGCTCGACCAGCCGCCGGCAGCGTTCAAAGGCCCGCTGGATGTTTTTGAGCAGGTATCGGCGACCACCCTTCCGCCCTGTTCATGATGGATCGGCATCTGGCCGGCCGGGGCAAGTGAGATCGTCGCCCACGTGGCAGACACCGCCAGCTTGACACATTGTCGATGTAAAATCGCCTCAGATGTGAAGCATCAGGTTGAATCACAATAAGCGGAGGAAGAGAATGCGTTCATTGATGTCACGTCGAGCTTTTATGCGGCTGAGCGGAATAGGAGTGAGTCTGTTGGGTGTGGGCGTGGCGCTCTCTGCCTGCGGGGGAGGTGAGAGTGCAACGCCCACGCCGGTTGCCAGCACCGGCAAGACGTTCGAATTCGAGATCAGCGCCGATGACAGCATCCAGTTCAGCCAGGTGTTGCTGGAAGTAGAGGCCGGCTCCCGCGTGTCGGTGACCCTGGTGAACAAGTCGATAGACAAGCAATTCAACTGGGTGTTGACGCCCTTTGGGCACATGCTGCGCGTGGTGACCGAGGGCCAGGTGGCCGGCGCAGAAAGCGGCTACCTGAAGTCAGATGACAAGGCGATTCTGGTAGCCACGCCGCTGGTCAAAGCGGGTGAACGGGCCACAGTCTCCTTCGATGCGCCGCCCGCTGGGCAATATCAATTCTTCACCACTTTTCCGGGCTATTACACGCGCATGAACGGCAAACTGATTGTCAAGTAGCTGGGCGCATCTCGAGGCGATAAAAATCCCCGCGCAACTGGCGGGGATTTTTTGTCGGGCAAGCTGTCAAGGCAAGCTGCCAAAATGATCTGACTACAACGTGTTCTGGTGCTGGATCGCCGATCGTTAAAAATTGGCCCGATCCGATTGCGGGTCGAGCGCGTCGCGCAGACCATCGCCCAGGAAAGAAAAGCCCAGCACCAACAGCGCCAGAGCCACCGTGGGGATAACGCCGATGTAAAGATAATTCGGGCTGGACAAATAGCGCCCAATCGCGCCAACCATCTTGCCCCAGCTTGGCAACGGGTCGTTGATACCATAGCCAAGGAAACTGAGGCCGGCTTCGGCCCCGATATAGCCCGGAATCGCGAAACTGATGGCCACGATCAGAGGGTTGATAATGTTGGGCAGCAAGTGGCGCGACATGATGAAAACCGTGCCGGCCCCCAGACTGCGCGAAGCACTGATGAAGTCGCGCTCTTTGAAGGACAGCACTTGGGCGCGCACCAGACGAGCCAGCCCCGGCCATCCGAGAATTGAGATGGCCACCGTCACCTGTAAGACGCCGTTGCCGATCAACAACATCAGCAGAATCTGAAAGAGCAGACCTGGCAACGCGCCCACTACCTCGAAAAGCCGGTTCAACACATAGTCCCACACGCCGCCAAAATAGCCTGACAAAAAGCCGAGTACCAATGCCAGCACGACCACGATAAGTGTGGCAGAGACCGAGACAGCCAAGCTGACGCGCGCTCCCCAGATCAGCCGGCTGAGCATGTCGCGGCCCAGCTCGTCGGTGCCCAATGCGTGAGCCGGGTCGGTGCCGGGTTGCCGCATCGCCCTGAACAGATTGGTCTGATCGTAGGGATAAGGAGACAGCACAGGCGCAAAAATCCCCGTCAGCAGAAACAGTGTCACAATCCCCAGGCCAACGATGGACAGTCGATTACGACGGAACCTGCGCCACGCAATTTGCGTTGGAGATAACACGCGAGATTGTGCGTTGCCGGCCTTTGCGCCTGCAGGCAACACTGAACTGCGGGTTTCCGTAGCCATCTTTGCTCAGTGCCCTCCCAGTCGGACGCGCGGATCGATCAACGTATAGGCCAGATCGATGAGTAAGTTAGAGATGGTCAAAATGCTTGCTCCGATAATGACGGTAAAGATGATAACCGGATAGTCTCGCGTGTAGATGCTCTCGAGGAAGAAACGCCCCACGCCGGGGATGGCGAAAGTAATTTCCACGAAAGTTGACCCAGTCACCGCGTTGGCCAGCACCGGCCCGAAAATGGTCACCAGTGGGATGAGCATGTTGCGCATGGCATGTTTCAAGATCACGACAGCCCGACTCAAGCCCTTGGCGCGCGCCGTGCGGATGTAATCTTGGCCGAGCACGTCCAACATGCCCGAGCGCGTGTAACGGGTCAATGCGCCGACTGTCCCCAGCCCAAAGATAAAGGCCGGCAACACCCAGGTGTTAGGCGGTTGCTGATACAGCGGCTGGCCGTTGTTAAAGCCAAACCATTTCAGCCCAATCACAAAGATCGCGATCCCGAAAAAAATTAGCGAGATGATCGGGATGGTAACTGTAACCAGCGCGAAGGTGGTGATAATCTGGTCAATGATGGTGTTGCGTTTGAGGGCCGCGATGACTCCTAGCACCGCACCCAGTGGAAAGCTCCAGGCCACGGCCAGCGCTCCCAACATCAGGCTCGATCCCCAGTACCGGTTAAACAGATCAACGACGCGGGTGTTGGGATAGTAATAGGACATGCCAAAATCTCCCTGCACCGCGTTGACCAGCCAATTCCACCAGTTGACGTAGAACGGTTGATCCAAGCCATACTTGCGCATGATGTTGGCTTTGGCTTCGGGAGAAAGGGGCTGATTGAGTTCCTCAAAAGGGCCGCCCGGCGTGTTGTACATCAAAAAAAAGGTCAGAAAAGAGACGGTCAGCAAAACAAAAGCCAAGCCGGCCAGCCGGCCCAGAATGTATCTAGCCATGTCTGCTTATAGCAAGCGAGAATTTGAAACTGAACGCACACAGGCAGAAGAAGCCTGAGGCATTTGGGGGGCCTCAGGCTCCTTACTGCGGCAGCAGTTTGCGCTGCTAGGGGATGCTCTTGCGATAGTCCAGGACGTTGTTGCCGATGTAGATCTCCGATGCGGCCCCGTTCATTGCGCCAACTCCGGGCCAGGCAACGCCGCGATTGGTGTTGATCTTGCCCGGCTCCAGTGGGGCGCCTTTGACGTAAGGCTTCCACAGGTTGACCGGCGTGCGATGGACACACCAGATGAAAGCACACTCCTCGACCATTAGCTTTTCGGCCTCTTGATAGAGCTTGGTGCGCTCTTCGATGTTGGTCATCGGGCCGGCTTGTGCCAACAAGTCCTGGTACTGTTTGTTGTTCCAGGTGTGGCGGCCGCCCAGGTCGCTGCCTTTCATCACCGTCAGCATGTTCGACGGATCGAGGTAGTCCATGCCATACGAGATATAGCCGAAGTCGATGGTGGTGTCTGGTTTGCCGTCGGCTCCGCGCTTGAGCAGGTCGGCCATGTAGTCCTTCTGCGGCACGGACTTCACTTCCACCTCGATGCCCAGGTTTTGCTTAATCGAGTCGGCGTACACCTGCGCAATCTCAGCGCCAAAGAACACGTCGGCGCGCACTTGCAGCAACAATTTCTCCACTGTCACGCCAGACTCTTGGTAAAGCTGCTTGGCCAGCTCGGGATCGTAGCGCTGGATATCTTTCAATGCCTCGCCGTTGGCAGCAGGGAAGCCGGGGGCCAGGAATGAATAGGCCGGGCGAGCCAGCAACGGCTTGGTGATGAACTTGACGATGTTGTCACGATCGAGCAGGTGCGACAGCGCCTGACGGAACTTGAGATTGTCGAAAGGCGGCTTGGTGACGTCGAAGAAGAAGTAATCAGTGCGGAAGTCCCCCACGTCGGGCGTGGCCTCTGTGCTCAGCGTCGGGTCATTCAGCACGGCGTCGACTTGTGCAGCGTTGCCCACGCCGCTCGTGTCAACCTGGCCGGCCTGATACGCTTGGAAGCTGTCTGGGAATGGCACAGCGATCATGCGCTCCAGAAACGGCTTAATGTCATCTGGCGCACTTGGATTAGCAACCACCTCAACGCGAGTGGGGCTGAATTCTTTGACGATGAACGGGCCGCACGACACGCAAGTCGCGGGGTTAGAGTTGTAAGCCGGCCCGTGGGCGGCCAGCGCCTTGGCTTGCAGCGGCATGGCAAACATGAACAAGCGCGGCAGGTATGGGGTCACCTCGCTGGTTTCGATGATTAATTCGTAGTCGTCTGCCCCTTTGCGCACGCCCAGCTCTTCAACGGGCACTGTGCCGGCCACCACCTCATCGAAGTTCTTGATGTTGCCGGATCCTTTGCTGTAGTACCACGTAAAGTCGTACCCGCTCTTCGGATCGGCCATGTACCGGAAAGTGGCCACAAGATCATCGGCGGTGAGTGGCGTGTTATCGCTCCACTTCAGGTCATTGCGCAGCGTGAAGGTCCAGGTGTTGCCATCTTCGGAAACTTTCCATGTGGTGGCAGAGCCGGGCACCATCTCAAAGTCTTTGTTGATGCGTGTGAGCGGCACCGCATACAGATCGGCCAACGCGCCGCGGTTGTAGACGCTGGCGCTGATATCCAGAAACTGACCCGGATTCCCCTGGCCGGCCGTCACAAAGACTTGTTGCTCTGGTGGGGCGGCGTCGGCGGGCAGTTGCTTGCCAACGCTGTTGACCATCGCCTTGGGGGCTTCAGTCGGCGCAGCGGTTGGCTCTGGCGCAGCCGTGGGGGGCGCTTGGGTCGGTTCAGGGGCGGCAGTGGCAGGGGCTTCGGTAGGTGCGGGGGCCGGGGTGGCAGCTTGACCACAGGCAGCCAAGCCCAGCACCACGCTGCCGGTACCCATGATCTTCAACATCTGCCGCCGGTTCAGCTTCGCGCTTTGCGCTTTGCGGCTGTTTGACATACTCATTCCTTCTTTCCTCCAAATGCAATTAGATCAAACAAACGCACGATCACTCAGGTGGGCAACACTTGCCCTCAGCTTAACACTCAACATAGGGTATACGGTCATGATCTGAGGGGGCCTACGCTAACAGTTCAACAGATGTCGTTCGATGAAACCTCCTTGTCATAAGATAAGCGCCCGGTGCACAGCCAGAATTTTCGGTGTTCTGACCTGAGCGCGCATGAATCATAAGAGGATAGCAGTGCTTTGTCAATCGCTTTGCCAATCGCTTTGTCAATCGCTTTGTCAATCGCGTCAATCGCTTTGTCAATCATGGCAAAGATGGCAAATCGAGGATGGATTGACGGCCAACTGACCGCGGGCCGGCTATCCGGGCTGTCTCGGTGCTGTTTCAGGCAGCACCATGCACAAGTGGCTGCTTGCGTGCACCACAAGACTGTATACCGCAAACAAGCTGACGAGCAGCCAATTACAGGCCAAACTCCGGCCATCCCACATCGGTTAAGATACGCACCCATGCCAAAGCGAACAGACATCAAGTCCATCCTCATCATTGGGTCTGGTCCCATCGTCATTGGCCAGGCGTGCGAGTTTGACTACGCCGGCGTGCAGGCTTGCAAAGTGTTGCGCCGTGAAGGCTATCGCGTGGTGCTCGTCAACTCGAACCCCGCTACGATCATGACCGACCCAGAGTTCGCCGACGCAACCTACGTAGAGCCGCTGACGCCGGAGCTGATCGAGAAGATCATTGAAAAGGAACACCCCGACGCTTTGCTGCCTACCGTCGGCGCACAGACGGCGCTTAATCTGGCTACAGAGATGGAGCAAGCCGGCATCCTGCGCAAGCACGGTGTGCAGTTGATCGGCGCTCGAGTAGATGCGATCAAGATTGCCGAAGACCGCCAGTTGTTCAAAGAAGCCATGCTCTCCAACGGCCTGAAAGTCCCGTTGGGCGAGACGGTCACCAGCGTCGAGCAGGCCGTCGCGCTGCTCGACGGCAAGCTGCTGATGTATCCGGTGCTGATCCGACCCTCGTTCACCCTGGGCGGCAGCGGCGGCGGCATTGCCTATGACGAGGCCGATCTGCGCGCCAAGGTCTACAAGGGATTGCACGAAAGCCCGGTGCATCAGGTGCTTGTCGAACAGAGCGTGATCGGCTGGAAGGAATACGAGCTGGAAGTGATGCGCGACTACAAGGACAACTTTGTCGTCGTCTGCTCCATCGAGAATATCGACGCAATGGGCGTGCACACCGGCGACAGCATCACTGTGGCGCCGGCCCAAACGCTGACCGACAAAGAACTGCAACGCCTGCGCGACATGGCCAAAATCGTCATGCGGGCCGTGGGCGTCGAAACCGGCGGCAGCAACGTGCAGTTCGCCGTCGATCCGCGCACCGGCGAGGCGCTGGTCATCGAAATGAACCCACGTGTGTCCCGCTCATCGGCGCTGGCCTCCAAGGCGACCGGTTTTCCGATCGCCAAGATCGCCGCCTTGCTGGCCGTGGGCTATGCGTTGGACGAGATTCCCAACGACATCACCAAAAAGACGCCGGCCTCGTTCGAGCCGTCTCTCGACTACGTGGTGGTGAAGGCGCCGCGCTGGACGTTCGAGAAATTTCCCGGCGCCGACCCCACGCTGGGGCCGCAGATGAAGTCGGTTGGCGAGGTGATGGCGATTGGGCGCACGTTCAAAGAGGCGCTCAACAAAGCCGTGCAGGGGTTGGAGATCGGCAAAGTTGGCTTGACAGGCGGGCGCGCCGCCAACGGCGCGCTCGATCATCTCACCGTGCCAACCGCCGGCCGGCTGTTTGATGTGGCTCAAGCGCTGCGCGAAGGGGCGTCGGTTGGCGATATCTGCGCGGCCACCGGCTACGATGCGTGGTTTGTCACGCAGTTGCGCGAGCTGATCGAAACAGAGCACGCCCTGGGCCAATATACGCTGGCATCGTTGCCGGCCGATTTGCTGCGCCAGGCCAAGCGCGAGGGGTTTGGCGATGCACACATTGCCCGTTTGCTGGCCGGCCATGCCGAGGCCGCCGAGCGCCCCCTCACTGCGCTTGACGTGCGCGCCTGTCGGCGCGATCTGGGCATCATCCCCAGTTTCTATCGCATCGACACCTGCGCCGCAGAGTTCGAGTCTTTCACCCCTTATCTTTACAGCAACTACGACGGCTACGACGAGTCCGAGGTTACCGACCGGCCCAAGATCATCATCCTGGGCGGTGGGCCGAATCGGATCGGGCAGGGCATCGAGTTCGACTATTGTTGCGTGCATGCCTGTTTTGCGCTGAAGGAACTGGGTTTCGAGACCATTATGGTCAACTGTAACCCAGAGACGGTGAGCACCGATTACGACACCGCCGACCGGCTGTACTTCGAGCCGCTGACGCTGGAGCACGTGCTCAATGTGTGGGAAAACGAGTCGGGCGGGGGGCAGCGGCTTGTGCCGGTGTTGGCGCAGTTCGGCGGGCAGACACCGCTCAATCTGGCGCAGGCGTTGAAGGATGCCGGCGTGCCAATCTGGGGCACCTCGCCTGAAGCGATTGCACTGGCCGAAGACCGCCGGCAGTTTGCCGACATCCTGCGCGAGCTGGATATTCCGCAGCCGGAAAACGGCACGGCCATGTCCCTTGACGAAGCGAGGGGTGTCGCGCACCGCATCGGCTACCCGGTGCTGGTGCGCCCGTCCTATGTGCTGGGCGGCCGGGCTATGGGCATCGTCTACGACGACGAAGAGCTAACCGAGTACATCACCGAGGCGACCGCCGTTTCGCCCAATGCGCCGGTGCTGATCGACCGCTATCTGGAAGACGCCTACGAGATTGATGTGGACGCCGTGTGCGATGGCCGGCAACTGGTAATCGGCGGCATTATGCAGCATATCGAAGAGGCCGGCGTGCACAGCGGCGACAGCGCCTGTGTCTTACCCCCGTACAAGGTCAGCGAGTATCACCTGAACATCATCCGCGACTATGTGGAGCGCATCGGCCTGCGCATTGGCGTGCGTGGTCTGATGAATGTGCAATTGGCGATCAAGGATGACATCGTGTACGTTCTGGAAGTCAATCCTCGCGCCAGCCGGACTACGCCCTATGTCAGCAAGGCTACCGGCGTACCGCTTGCCAAGATTGCCGCGCGCATCGCCGCCGGCCAGTCTCTCGAAGAAATCGGTTTCACGCATGAACCGAAGCTGGACGGCTTCTTTGTGAAAGAAGTGGTCTTGCCGTTCAACAAATTTCCCGGCGCGTTCGTGCGGTTGGGGCCGGAGATGCGCAGCACCGGCGAAGTGATGGGACATGCCTCGACGTTCGGCCACGCTTTTGCCAAGGCGGAACTGGCGGCCAATAACAAGCTGCCGCTCGGCGGCAACGTGCTGATCACCGTCAACGATTTCGACAAAGGCGCCATCACCAAGATCGCCCGCGATTTGCATCAGCTCGGCTTTCACATTCATGCCACGCGCGGCACGGCAGACTGGCTGCGCAAGCTGGGCATTCCGGCGACGACCGTCAACAAGGTCAGCGAAGGATCGCCGCACGTGGTCGATCTGATTCAGCGCGACCAGATCGACCTGGTGATCAGCACGCCCTTAGGCCGGCGCGCCTATACCGATGGGCAAGCGATTCGCGCGGCTGCCACCATGAATCGCGTGCCGCTCTTGACCACGCTAAGCGCCGCCTCGGCGGCCGTGAACGGCATACGCGCTCTGCGCGCTAAGGCGCTGAAAGTGCGCAGCCTGCAAGAACATCACGCTGGCTCGCGCTAGGGCTTGTGGTAAGGGCGGGGCAAGCCGCCAGCCAGGCTTGCCCCACAGCCATAGTTACAACCCCAATGCACCTGCCAGTTGCAGGGCCTGTGTTTCGGTGTTGGGCCGGTCGATGTTGTCGCGCAGTTGCCACACCTCAATATGCGTCACACGCCCGCCCGGCGCCAGCGGCGCCAACGGGCCAAGCGTTTCCAGCTCGACAAATCGCTCGTTCTGATAGCACTCCGCATTGCAGCCGTAATCGGGATGATTGGCGCCCGGCACAGGCGTGAAGTGCTTGGTGAACAGTGCGCCGTCTAACCAGTAGCCCATCCAGCCATGTGTATTGAAGTAGCCGAGCTTGGTGGCCGGCGCAGGCCGGGTGTGAATCAGCGTCATCCGATCGCCCAGCGCAATGCGGCCATCTGTCAGTTTTGTGTAGGGCCAGAAGCTGTAATGCTGCGAAGGCAGCAGTCCCTCTGCGTCCGACGGCTTGTCGGGTTGCGGCAGCAGCACGATGCCCCCCAGCACGCACTGGGTGATGGCCCACGGCGCAAGTTCCACCGTCCACAGCCCTTCGTTGCGCAGCACATGCGTGACGGTCACCTTGCTCGCGGCAGGGTCCATGTCGAACGATAGTTCCTTGGCAATCCCGCCGCCGTCGGCCGGCACGCTCACCGTGATGCCATTCGCGCGCATCTGCGCTTTTAAGGTTTGTGTCTCCGGCCAGTAGGTGCGCGTGCTCCACTCTGGCGCGTGCCACAGCCGGTGACCGCCCAGCAAATGATAAGGTCCGTTGACAGACGGGATGGTCACGTCAGGCAGTTCGGCCAGCAAGTTCGGCCCGTTCTGCCAGCCAAAGAACATGGCGCGCGGCCCGCGTTCTGTTGTCACGGCCAGTTTGATCGTGCCGTTGCTGATCCATGCGCATTTCAGATTCATGTATTCGCCGGGTGTGATGCTCGTCATCTGGTTTGCTCCCTTGTTCCCAGGTCTCAGATATTCTAGGTCTCAGATGCCAAGTGTCGAGTGTCCGGTGTTGCGTGTCAAGGTGTTAAAGTGTCAAGTGGGGTTTTTGTGCTAGGATAGCTCACCCGCGCAGATGAACAGCGTGGTTATCGGCGCGAGGGGCGCTGCGCCGGCACCATGATGTGACTGGCGCGCGCGTAGTCAAGGCGAATCAATATGCTTCTTGCACAAAGACTCAAAAATCTGGGCACTGAAACTGCCTTTGCCGTGTCCGAGGCGGCTGCTGCGTGGAAAGCCCAAGGCCACAAGGTGTATCCGTTTCATCTGGGCGACCTTAACATTCCAACCCCGGCCAATATTGTGGAAGCGCAGAACCGTGCGATTGCCAATCGTAAAACCGGCTATGCACCGGCCGCCGGCATCCCCGAGCTGCGTGCAGCGCTGGCCGATGATGTGGGTCGGCAGCGTGGCCTGCACCTCTCGCCGGAAAACGTTGTCATCCAACCCGGCGGCAAACCGGTCGTCACCAAATTCATCCAGACAGTCATGGAGCCGGGCGACGAGGTGCTCTATCCCAATCCTGGCTACCCGATCTACGAATCCCAGATCGACTATTTCGGCGGCGTGGCGTTGCCCTATCGCTTTGTCCAGACGCCGGCCGGCTTCCAGATCGACCGCGAGCATCTGGAGTCGCTCATCACGCCCCGCACACGCATCCTGATTTACAACAATTGTCAGAATCCGTTGGGCGCAGACTCGACGCCAGAAGAAATGCAGTGGCTGGCGGATCTGGCACTTCGGCACAATCTGTGGGTGTTGTCAGACGAAGCCTACTTCGAGATGCGTTATTCTGGCGTCAGCCAGAGCATCGCCAGCCTGCCGGGGATGCAAGAGCGCACGGTGATTCTGTACACCTTCTCCAAGAAGTACGCCATGACCGGCTGGCGGCTCGGCGCGGCTATCGGCCCGCGCGAGCTGGTTGCGGCCATTGCACGCCTGAATACGAATGACGAGTCGTGCACAGCCCACTTTGTGCAATGGGCCGGCGTCGAAGCATTGTGTGGCGACCAATCCGGCGCCCACCAAATCCTGGAAACATTGCGCGAACGCCGCGATGTGGCAGTTGAAGCGCTGCAGGCGATCCCCGGCGTGTCGCTGCAAAAGCCGGAGACCACGTTTTACCTTTTCCCCAACGTGACCGGGGCCATGCGCCGGCTGGGATACACGGACGTGGCGCAGTTTGCCGATGCCGCGCTGCGCAACACCGATGTGTCGTTTTGCACGCGCAAACATTTCGGGCGCCCGCAGCCGGGCGAGACCGAGCACTATGTGCGTTTCGCTTATTCCGGCATCGACACCGATGATATCCGTGCAGGATTGAGCCGGCTGAAAGATTGGATTGCATCCGCCGGCTGAAAAGGATACACACCCATGTCAAAACCCAAAGTGTTTGTCACCCGCATCATCCCCGATCGGGGCTTGCACACAATCATTCAGAACACCGACGCGACTGTATGGCAGGACGAACTGCCACCCCCCCGCGAGGTGCTGTTGCAACACGCGCGCGACTGCGATGGCCTGGTGACGTTACTCACCGACAAAATCGACGCCGAACTGATGGATGCCGCGCCCCGGCTGAAGGTGGTTGCCAACTATGCGGTCGGCTTTGACAATATTGACGTCAAGGCGGCCACCGCACGCGGCATCTGGGCGACCAACACCCCCGGCGTGCTCACCGAGACTACCGCCGACCTGGCCTTTACGCTGCTCATGGCCTGCGCCCGGCGGATTGCAGAGGGCCGCGACTATGCCAAAGCTGGCAAATGGCGCACGTGGGGGCCGATGTTGCTCATGGGCCAGGACATTCACGGCGCCACGCTTGGCATTGCCGGCATGGGGCGCATCGGCTACGCCATGGCGCAGCGCGGCAAAGGCTTTGGCATGACCATCCTCTACCACGATGCCATCCGCAACGAAAAGGCCGAGAACGACCTGGGCGCAACGTTTGTCAGCATGGATGAGCTGTTGGCGCGTTCGGATTTTCTGTCGTTGCATGTGCCGTTGACCCCTGAGACGCGCCACCTCATCAATGCTGAGTCGCTCAAGCGCATGAAACCCAACGCGGTGCTGGTGAACACGGCGCGCGGGCCGGTGGTGGACACGATGGCGTTGTACGAGGCGTTGAAGGCCGGGCGCATTTTTGCCGCCGGCCTCGATGTGACCGACCCCGAACCATTGCCGGCCGATCATCCACTTTACACACTCGACAATTGTTTGATCGTGCCGCATATCGCCAGCGCCAGCTTCGAGACGCGCAGCCGCATGGCCGAGATGGCAGCCGAGAATCTGCTGGCGGGTTTGGCCGGCCGGATGCCGCCCAACTGCCTGAACCCTGAAGCTAAACCCAGACTATAGCGCGCCGGCCACCGCGCCGCAGTCGTTGCATCGAAGCGCCTCGCGGGCCGGCCGGCCTGCGAGGTTCTTTTATGCCACTTTCAGCAATTCATCAGGTCGTCGTGCGATAGTTTTTTGCATCGCGGTTGTTTTGTGCGGATTGTAGCTGGACAGGTGAATGCAAATGATCAAGATTCGATCCTCTGAGATTACCCCGGAGCATGTGTACCGCGCACGGCGCAAGTTTATGAAAGGCATTGGCGCGCTTGCGTTCGGCTCGGTCGCGTCGGCGGTATTGACGGCTTGTGGCGGCCTGGGGCAAGATGACCTCGGCCGCTTTGCCGCTATGCAGCCCGAAACACCGACGGAGGGTGACGCGCAACAGCCCTCGGCCGGCCAGACCGCAGATGAACTTGGCGATGCACTCACTTCTTTCGAGGCAATCACCACCTACAACAACTTTTACGAGTTCTCGATGAACAAAGAGGCTGTTGCCCGCTTGGCGCGTGACTTCACCCTTTCCCCCTGGACGGTCACGGTAGGTGGGTTGGTCAACAACCCAAAAACCTATGACATCGATGATCTGCGCAAGAGATTCCCGCAGCAAGAGCGCATCTACCGGTTGCGCTGCGTGGAAGGTTGGTCGATGGTCATCCCCTGGCTGGGCTTTCCGTTGGGGGCCTTGTTGCGCGAGGTCGATCCGCAGTCTGGCGCGAAGTACGTGCGCTTTGAAACAGTGATGCGGCCCCAGGAGATGCCCGGCCAGCGCGATCCCTACTTTCCCTGGCCGTATGTCGAAGGATTGCGTTTGGACGAGGCCATGCACGACTTGACGATTTTATCCACCGGCCTGTATGGCAAACAATTGCTGCCGCAGAATGGCGCGCCGGTGCGGCTGGTCGTGCCGTGGAAGTACGGTTTCAAGAGTATCAAGTCGATTGTCAAGATCGATCTGGTGGCAGAGCAGCCTACGTCGTTGTGGATGGCTTCTGCGCCGCACGAGTACGGCTTCTACGCCAACGTCAATCCTGACGTGCCGCACCCACGCTGGTCACAGGCGACCGAACGGCGCATCGGCGAGTTGGGGCGGCGGCCCACCTTGAAGTTCAACGGCTACGAAGAAGAGGTGGCCGCGCTGTACGCCGGCATGGACCTGCGCGCCAACTACTGACGATGTTGAATTTTCGATTTTGGATTTGAGATTGCGGACTGCGTGATACGCAATACGAAACACGTAATACGAAACACGCAATACGCAATACGCTCTACGCAACTCTCAACCTTCAACCTTAAGAACCTTAAGAACCTTAAGAACTCTAACAAGCCTCAACCCAAATGGCCTGGTTGCGAGCGAACTGGTTTTTGGCGCTGGCCCACGCCGGCGCATGGCTGCCGCTGGGTGTGTTGCTGTGGGATGTGGCGCGTGGCGCTCTAAGCGTCAATCCCATTCAGGACATTACCTTTCGCACCGGCAAGTTTGCCCTGCTCATGTTAATGCTGTCGCTGGCCTGCACGCCGGTTAACACGCTGACAGGGTTCAGGCCGGTGTTGCCCATGCGCAAGTGGTTCGGGCTGTATGCGTTCCTGTACGCCGCCTTGCACTTTCTTGTCTTCAGCGTGCTCGACTTCGGTCTAGATTGGGGGTTGATCCAGCGCGAGATTGTTGAGAAGCGCTATATTCTGGCCGGCCTGGCTGCTCTGCTGATTCTGATTCCGCTGGCGATCACATCCACTAAAGGGTGGCAGCGCCGGCTGGGCAAAACGTGGAAGCGTTTACATCGCTTTGTTTATCTGGCCGGCGTGTTGGTCATTCTGCACTATATCTGGCTGGTAAAGGCCGATGTGCGCGAGCCGGCGCTGTGGGGTGGGGCGCTGGCCATTCTGCTCGTGCTGCGTATTCCGCGTGTGCGCATGGCCGTCAGCGCTTGGCGACGCCGGGCTTCTGCAGCGAAAGCCGGCCCTGCCCTCGGCAGTTCAACCGGCGAGGCCAAGTGACTTGGGCTTAGGCATCGCACCACCAGCAAACGAGGAGCGCGCAGACCACAACGGCGCAAGACGCCGGCCATGTGTTGGCCCGCGCAGACGGCTGGATGCCGCAATCTGTGCCCGCCGACGCCCATCACCCATCAGGGCTTGATGGCCGCCGGCCGCATCCGCGATCCCTTGCTTGGCCTGAATAGTTTTGATTGCGCCTGGACGGAGGAGCGCTCGGGGTGCTTCCGCAGAACGTTCCCCACCGACCCGGCTTGGCTCATGTCGGACGCCGTGGAGCTGCAACTGAACGGGCTGGACGCCAATGCCTCAATCTTTCTCAACGGCCATCACCTCGGCGACCACAAGAGCGTGTTCTATCCGTTTGTCGCCGATATCAAGACGCATCTCAACGCCGAGGGCGACAACACCCTGCTTGTGCGGTTGACCGCCGGCGTGGAAGGTGTGACGCCCGATATGCCGGCGCCGCGGGAGCATTTGCTGTTTGCGTTGGCGAGGCCATCATCCCGCCCATTTTGGTGCAGTGCTCTGCCGTTGGATTCTACGAGACAAGATATTTGCCGGTTCGTTCTGCCGTTTCGGCAGGCTTGGGACGGGTGTAGCGCAGATTTGTGACAGTCACCGCCGGCGGCACTGACGGATTGCGGCGTCTAGCCGATTGCTGTGCAGTTCACACCAGGCGGCGAGCATGGCCGCAGCATGCCGCCGTTCCCAGCCCCGACAGGGGCCTTTCAAACGTCGCTGTATCACCGTCTTG
>JAEANN010000055.1 GCA_016841965.1 Candidatus Roseilinea mizusawaensis
GCCCGTGTTGGAGATGCGTCATATCTCCAAAAGATTTGATGCCACGCAGGCGCTGGACGATGTCTCACTTGACCTGTACCCCGGCGAGGTGCATGCGCTGCTCGGCGAAAACGGCGCCGGCAAATCCACACTGATCAAAATCATCACCGGCATTCATCAGCCAGATAGCGGTGACATCCTGCTCGATGGCCGGCCCGCGCGTATTCCCAACGCCATGCAGGCGCAGACGATGGGCATCGCCGCAATCTATCAAGAGCCGATGATCTTCCCGGATCTCAGCGTGGCCGAAAACATCTTCATCGGTCATGCCGAGCGCACCCCGTTTGTGCGCTGGGGGCGCATGGTGCGACAGGCAGAAGCCATCCTCAACCAACTGGGGGTGCAGCTCGACCCGCAGATGCCGGCGCGCGGGCTGGCGCTGGCCGCGCAACAAACCGTGGAGATCGCCAAGGCCATTTCGCTGAACGTGCGCGCCCTGATCATGGACGAGCCGACCGCCTCGCTGTCTGCCCACGAAGTCGAGCAGCTCTTCAGGCTGGTGCGAACCTTGCGCCAACAGGGCGTGGCGATTCTGTTCATCAGCCATCGGCTGGAAGAAGTGTTCGAGATTGCTGATCGCGTCACCATCTTCCGCGATGGGCGATTGGTGTCGTCCAGGCCGGTGAGCGAGGTGACGCCAGAGATCGCCATACGCGACATGGTTGGGCGCGAGGTGGAGGATTTCTTCGCCAAGACCAGCGCGCCGCGCGACGACGTGTTGCTGTCGGTGCGCGGCCTGGGCAAAGCCGGCGTCTTCTCCGACATCAGCTTCGACATCCACCATGGAGAAGTGCTGGGATTCGCCGGGCTGGTGGGCGCGCGGCGCACCGACGTGGGGCTGGCCCTATTCGGCATCGAGCCGGCCGACAGCGGCCAAATCATCCTGGAGGGCCGACCGGTCGCCATTCACTCGCCTCGACAGGCCATGCGCCTGGGCATCGCCTATCTGTCCGAAGACCGCCGGCAGTTAGGGCTGACATTGCCGATGAGCATCGCCTCAAACATCACCCTGCCCACCCTGCAGCGCTACGCCGGCCGCCTGGGGCTGCTGAACTTTCGCGCAGAACAAGCTTCCGCGGCGCATTACCGCGAACGCCTCTCGATTCGCGCGCCCTCGGTGCTCACCGAGGTGAGCAAGCTCTCAGGCGGCAATCAGCAAAAGGTGATGCTGGGCAAGTGGCTGAACACGCGCCCCAAGCTGCTCATTCTGGATGAACCCACACGCGGCATCGATGTCGGCGCCAAAGCAGAAGTGCATCACATCGTCAATGCCCTGGCCCAAGAGGGGCTGGCGATTATCCTGATTTCGTCTGACCTGCCCGAAGTGCTGGGGATGAGTGACCGCGTGCTGGTGATGCGCGAAGGCCGACAGATGGGCATCTTCAGCCGCGCAGAAGCTACCCAGGAACGCATCATGGCAGCCGCTGTCGGGCAGACAAGCAAACCGTCCTGATTACTTCGTCTAGCGCGTTGCAGACGCAGGTGGGCATGAACACACTGAAGCGATACCTTCGTCCAGAGCAGGTGCGCGAGTTGAGCCTGCTGATTTTGCTGGCGGCCATCGTGCTGCTGTTCGCCTCGCAAATCAACGGGTTCCTCAGCGCGCGCACCTTCACCCGCATTTCGACCAGCGTCGCCATTATTGCTGTTGTGGCAGTAGGACAAACTTTGGTGGCGCTGACACGCAACATCGATCTTTCGGTCGGCTCGGTGGTCGGCTTCACCGCCTATGTGGTGGGCACACAACTTGCCAGAGATAACAGCCTGTCGCCTCTGGCTGCAGTGGCCATGTCGGTAGGCATCGGGGCAGTGATGGGCGCACTCAACGGCGCGCTGGTCAGCTTTGGCCGTGTGCCGGCCATCATCGTTACGCTGGGCACGCTGGCAATTTATCGCTCTCTGCTGGTCGAGATCTCAGGGGCCAAAACTGTGACGGTGGATTCGCTGCCGCAGTGGATCAAAGACTTTCCACGCGCCGATTTTCTGAAGATCGGCGAAGTGGATATTCGCGTCATGGTGGCGCTGGCCGTGGGCATTGTGATCGCCTTTCAACTGGCGCTGACGTACCTGAAATTCGGCCGGCGATTGTACGCAATTGGCTCGAACCCAGAGGCCGCGCGACTGGCCGGCCTGCCGGTTCAACGCACCGTGTTTACCGCCTTTGTGTTGTGCGGGGCGCTGGCCGGGCTGGCCGGCTTCATGTTCCTGGCCCGCTTTGGCACCATCACCGTCGTAGCAGCGCAAGGCATGGAGCTGCAATCGGTGGCTGCAGTCGTCGTAGGCGGCGTGAACATCTTCGGCGGATCGGGCACCGTGATCGGCGCGCTATTTGGAGCGACGCTGATCGACACCCTGGAGCAGGGATTGATCCGCTGGCTGCAAATCAGCGAGTTCTGGCGCGACGCCTTGCTGGGGCTGCTCATCCTGCTGGCCGTGGCAACCGACGCCATCATCCTAAACCGGCTGCGCCGGCTGTGGGCGCAGGGAGACGCACGCCGCATCTCGCCGGCGCAGAAGCCATCTGAAGGCCAGCGCCCGTCCACCCCAACGCAGGAGTCAGGCCATGTCGCTTAGTGTGTTCAAACGCTGGGAGGGACTGTTGCTGGCGCTGGTGGCGCTGGTGATTGTTTACAACGCCATCCAGTCACCGCTCTATCTGCGCATCGAGAACATCATCAACGTCTTCGGACTCTCTATCGAAAAGATCATCGTCGCGCTGGTCATGACCTTCATCATCATCAACGGCGAGATCGATCTATCGGTGGCTTCGGTGATGGGGCTGGCAGCGTGCATCGTGGCTTACGCGCACAGCCAGGGCTGGCCGGTCGAAGCCGGCATCGTGATGGGATTGCTGGCCGGCGCGCTATGTGGCGCATTCAACGGCGTGTGGATTGCCTACGCCGGCTTGCCCTCGCTGGCCGTGACGCTGGCCGGCCTGATCGGCTATCGGGGTGCGGCGCGCATCCTCATCGAGGACAAGTCGATCGGCAACTTCCCGGCCTGGTTCAACGCGCTGGGGCAACAACCCTTCATCGGCCCCTTCCCTTTCGCGTTGATTCTGTTCTTCGTCCTGCTGGTGATCGCCATCATCATCCTGCAGCGCGCTCCATTCGGGCGCTATGTGTATGTGATCGGCAACAACCGCGAGGCCGGGCGATACGCCGGCATTGATGTCAAGCGGGTGAAAATGCAGTTGTTCATCGCTTCCGGCCTGGTCGCGGCGTTGGCCGGCATCTTGTTCGCCGCCCGTCTGGGCGCCGTCCGCGGCAACACCGCCGAAGGCTTCGAGCTGGACATCATCACTATGGTATTGCTGGGCGGCGTGAGCATCTTTGGCGGCTCCGGCTCGCTGACCGGCGTAGCTCTGTCGATCCTGCTCATCCTCAACTTGCGCAACGGCATGTCGCTGGCCAACATCACCGGCAACACACAGACCGGCGTTATCGGCGTGCTGCTCATCCTGTCTGTGCTGATCCCCAACCTGGCGTCGGCAGTTCGCGCGCGTTGGCGCAAGCCAACCGCTCATGAAAGCCCGCTGCACACCGCAGCGCCCACACCACACAAGGAGGTGATGCCCAAATAAACAGGGTGCTTCAAACCATTCCCCCCTCTCACGCGCCGCCGACGGCGCATTCCGCGTTCGCGTGTCTTTGGAGATTCTTTCAATTCAATGATGGAGGAGAATTGAGATGAAAGCCTATCGTCTGATTGCAGCTCTGACTGCCGGCATCCTGCTGCTGAGCGCGTGCGCCACACCGCCAGAGCCGCCTCCTGCGGCTACCCAAGCGCCGGCAGCGGCCCCGCAACAACAAGAAGCCAAACCGACTGAAGCGCCCGCATCCGAAGCGCCTGCTGTGGCATCCGGCGAAGTAGTGAAGGCGCAGCCCGGTCAAGCAGCCAAGATGATTTTGCTGCCCAAGTTCCTGGGCATCGCCGTGTTCGACCAGGCCAACGAAGGCGCTCAGGAAGCCCATAAGGAACTCGCCAACCCCGAAAAGCTGGAGTTCCTCGGCCCCACCCCTGAAAACAGCGTCGCCGGCCAAATCGAGATCGTCACCACCGCCGCTACCCAAGGCGTCAACGGCCTCATGCTCTCCAACAACTCCGGTGATCAGATCGTCCCCGCCGTCAAGAAGGCCGTCGAAGCCGGCGTCAAGGTCGTCACCTGGGACTCACCCATCCCCTCCGCCGAAGGCGAGTCCGTCTTCATCGCCCAGGTCGATTTCAACGAGACCG
>JAEANN010000042.1 GCA_016841965.1 Candidatus Roseilinea mizusawaensis
ACTCTCCACTCAGCACTCAGCACTCTCCACTCAGCACTCAGCACTCAGCACTCTCCACTCAGCACTCAGCACTCTCCACTCAGCACTCAGCACTCAGCACTCTCCACTCAGCACTCTCCACTCAGCACTCAGCGCTGCGCAAGACGTTCGCTATACTTAGCTTCTCGAAATCGAAAATGGCTGCAATGACCTATCCGGAAGCCCTCGCCTATTTGTACGCGCTGACCAACTATGAACGGGTCGATCCGGCCGGCGACACGGCGGGCAGTGTCGCGCGGGCGCTAGATCTCGAGCGGATGCGCGCGTTGCTTGCCGCGCTGGGAAATCCGCACGAACGATACAAGAGCATCCACATAGCCGGCACCAAAGGCAAAGGCTCCACCGCAGCCATGATCGACTCGTGCCTGCGCCAGTTGGATTTGCGCGTTGGCTTGTTCACATCGCCTCACCTGACCACCTTCCGCGAGCGCATGCGCATCAACGGTGAACTGATCAGCCGCGAAGATGTGGTAGACCTAGCGCAGCGTGTCAAGCTAGCCACCGAACACATTCCTGGCGTCACGACATTCGAAGCGATCACAGCCATGGGCTTTCTGCACTTTGCCCGGCAAGATGTGGACTGGGCCGTCATCGAGGTCGGGCTGGGCGGACGTCTCGATGCCACTAACGTCATCACACCTCAGGTGAGCATCATCACATCGTTGAGCCTGGATCACACGCGCTGGCTGGGCAACACGCTGGCCGAGATCGCAACGGAAAAGGCCGGCATCATCAAACCTGGGGTGCCGATCGTCAGCCAGCAACAAACGCTAGAAGCGGCTGCCGTCATCGAGCGCACTGCGCATGAGCGCAACGCGCCGCTGACAATGCTGGGCCGGCATTGGCGGTGGACACCCGGCCTGACCACACTGGAAAAGCAAACATTCGAGGTAAAGCAGGTCGCGCGCGTGCGCAGCAATGAGCACCCATTCGTCAATGACCTGGAGGGCTGGTACGAAACCACTTTGCTCGGCAAGCACCAGTGCGAGAACGCCACCACTGCTATCGCCGCGCTAGACGTTTTGCGCACTGCCGGCAACATCGATATCTCGGCGCGCGCCATCCGCGATGGCTTGCGCGTGACATTCTGGCCGGGCCGCTTCGAGATTTTGCGCGCTGATCCACCGCTGATTCTGGACGGCGCGCACAACGTGGACAGCGTCAACAAGCTGGCGATGACGCTGGCAGAAGTGTTCCCCGGCCGGCGGTGGACATTCGTATTTGGGTGCTACAAAGACAAAGACGCCCAAGGAATGCTCAAGGCGCTGGCCGGCCGCGCCACGCGCTGGATCATGACTCAGCCCAGCAACGCACGGGGGATGCCCGTCGACCAGTTGGTGGAGATTGCAAAAGCGCGCAATCTGAGAGTGGTAGCCTTCCCACAAGTTCAGGATGCTATGGCTTCAATAGCCCAGGCGAACGAAGCAGTGTGTGTCACCGGGAGCGTCGCCCTAGTCGGCGAGGCACGCGCTGTATGGGGCATCGGCGGCAGCGGCGTCGGTGTCGATGTCGATCCATTAATTCCTTGATCGTTGACCATCGTTGACTGCGGGCTGCGCACAAACTATGGCTACAAACCAAGAGTACTTGACGCCGGACATGCGCAACTGGCTGATGGCAGCCAGCTTTGGAGACGGGCTGCCCGGCCTGGGGCCGCGCAGTAACATACCTGCCAGCGAGTTGCCGGAGGTCTTCGAGTTGCCGGTACTCCCGTTGCGCGATACGGTCGTTTTCCCGCGCATGGTTGCACCCCTCACCATTGGACGTGACCGGTCACTGCGCGCGATGGAAGCCGCAACCGCTGTCAATACCGTGTTGACAGTGGCCCAACGCAACACTGACGCGCTAGAGCCAAAACCGTCAGACATGTATACCGTTGGCACTGTCGCCGATATGGGTCGCGCGTTGCGCATGCCCGATGGCATGACCAGCCTGCTGGTGCGCGGGCGCGCGCGGGTGCACATCGTGGAATGGTTGCAAGCTACGCCGTTTATGGTGGCGCGCGCCAAGCTCATCGACGATCGCAACGCGCACACGCCGGCCATCGAGGCGCTTATGCGGGCTGTGCTGGCGCTATTCGAGAAGGTGGTCCGGCTGAACGAAAACTTGCCGGAGCAAGCATACATCTACGCGCTCAACGTCAGTGAGCCGGGTTGGCTGGCCGATCTGATCGCCTATACCATCCCACTTGATGTGGAGCAGCGCCAGCTCATTCTGGAAACCATCGAACCAATCAACCGGCTTCAAAAGTTGGGGGTGCTGCTGGCAAAAGAACTCGACGTGCTCGAGCTTGAGGACCGTATCGCCCTACAAGTACAAAACGAGGTAGACAAGAGCCAGCGCGAAATGTTCCTGCGCGAGCAAATAAAAGCCATTCAAACCGAGCTGGGCGAGAGCGATACCGGCGCTCAAGACGTGCTGGCGCTGCGCGAGCGGCTGAGCCAGAAAAAGATGCCAGAAGCCGCGCGCGCCAAGGCTCAGCACGAAATCGACCGGCTGGCGAAAATGGACGGCATGTCGCCCGAAGTCACTATGACTCGGACGTACATCGAGTGGCTGCTTGATCTGCCGTGGTCTGAGCAGACCGAGGATAACCTTGATGTCAAACATGCCGAGCGCGTGTTGAACGAGCGGCACTACGGCCTGAACAAGGTGAAGGAGCGCGTGCTGGAATACATCTCGGTGCGCAAGCTTACGAGCGGGCAGATGCACAGCCCAATCATCTGCTTCGTGGGCCCGCCCGGCACTGGCAAAACCTCGCTTGCGCACAGCATCGCCCATTCGCTGGGGCGCAAGTTCGCCCGCATATCTGTTGGGGGCGTCCACGATGAGGCCGAGATTCGCGGTCATCGGCGCACTTATATCGGCGCACTGCCGGGGCGCATTCTGCAAACCATGCGCCGCGTCGGCAGCATCAACCCCCTATTCGTGCTGGATGAGATCGACAAGATGGGCGAAGACTTTCGGGGCGATCCGGCAGCAGCTTTGTTGGAGGTGCTAGATCCCGAGCAAAATCGCGAGTTCGAGGATCACTATCTCGATGTGCCCTACGATCTGAGCAAGGTGCTGTGGATCACCACCGCCAACTGGCTCGACCCTGTGCCGCCGGCGCTGCGCGACCGAATGGAAATCATTGAGTTTCCCAGCTACCTGGAAGAAGAAAAGCTGAAAATCTCAAAACAATTCTTAGTGCCGCGCCAGGTGACGGAGAATGGATTGCGCGAGGCAAAACTGAGCTTCACCGACGAGGCCATTAAACGGATCATCCGCGAATACACCTACGAGGCCGGCGTACGCAATCTTGAGCGGGAGATCGGCACCATCTGCCGCAAAATTGCGCGCCGGCTGGCCGAAAATCAGCGCTACGCGCGTCGTATCACCGCCGGCCAACTGCACAAATATCTTGGCCCCCCCCGGTTCGACTTCGGCATGCTGGACGCACAAGATCAGATCGGCGTGGCCAACGGCGTGGCATGGACTGAAGCCGGCGGCGACCTGATGCCAATCGAGGTGACGTTGATGGAGGGTAAGGGCGTCTTGACCCTGACCGGGCAACTGGGCGATGTAATGCAAGAGTCGGCGCAGGCTGCGCTGAGTTATGCGCGCAGCATCGCCCGGCGATTGGGTATAAAAGCCAACCGCTTCGAAAAGATCGACATCCATATCCATGTGGCCGAAGGTGCGGTGCCTAAAGATGGGCCATCAGCCGGCATCACCATTGCCACTGCTTTGATCTCTGCGCTAACAAAAGTGCCGGTGCGCCGCGACGTAGCCATGACCGGCGAAATCACCTTGCGCGGGCGCGTGTTGCCGATCGGCGGGCTGAAGGAAAAGATCATGGCCGCCCACCGGGCAGGCGTCCGCACGTTCATCTTGCCCACGAAGAACATCAAAGATCTGGCCGAAATCCCGAAGAAGGTTCAGCGCGATCTGAAACTGGCGACCGTCACAAACATGGAAGAAGTGCTGGGCGCAGCCCTGGCGGCGCCGCTGCCTGACGAGTCACACACAAACGGCGCACATACAACACCGCGGCCGAAGCCGCGTCAGCGCAAGCCAAGAGGGAATGCTGCGCGCCGTGGGACGCAACGCAGCGCGCCATACCCCATCTTACAGCGCCGGCCAGCAATGCAGGCGAATTGCAAACCAACCGGTGTCAGGCCGTGACCGCGCGCACAGATCTGATCACTCTTCGGGCTGCTTGCCGTACACGGCCTCGCGCAGCCCCTTGATGTAGCCGATGGCAAACAGCCGGCCAATGCTGGAATAGGCTGGGTTATCGTTGCTGTCGCCTTCCATGGTAGGCACATGGTCAGGCCGCAGCACACCTTCGAATCCGATGTCCTTGTAGGCCTGCATACAGGCCAGCATGTCGGTTTTTCCCTCGTCGTGGAAGGTCTCTTCGAACTTCTCCGGCGTGCCGCGCACATCGCGGAAATGGGCAAAGAAGATTTTGCCCTGCCGGCCAAAATGGCGAATTGTGCCGGGCAAATCATCGGTCATCAACGTGAAGTTACCCTGACACAAGGCGATGCCATTGACCGGACTGGGATACATGTCGAGCAAGCGCTGGAAATTGTCGACGCTGCGCATGATGCGGCCCACGCCGCGAATGGGCGAGAGCGGTGGATCGTCGGGATGCATGGCCAGTTTGACGCCGGCCTTTTCGGCAACTGGAATCACGCGCTTCAGGAAGTAATCCAGGCTGTCCCATAATTGCTCTTCGGTGACGATGCCGGCTTCGGTCAGCGGGGCATCCTTCAGCAGGCTATTGTCGTAGGCTGTCACCAGCGCGCCGCCGCGTCCCGGCTGGGCGATTGAGGTGCGCATCCAGTTGAAGGTGGACATCCACTCGTAGCACCAGACCGGGATGCCCAACTTGCCCATGTTCTCGATCAACACGCAGGCGGCGTCGATTTCTTCATCGCGGCCGGGCAGGCCGCGCTTGGCCTTTTCCAGAGGAGGCCGGCTCTCAATTACGGCAACTGTGAAGCCGTTATCTTCGAAAGCCTGTTTCATGCGCAACAGCGGCAGGTAGTCCCAAGGGCGCTCGGCGGCATGGGCAACGCCCATCGGCGCAACCACGTATTTGACGCCCACCTGCTTCACCATCTTCCACAGTGGCGTCGGCGTGGCGGGTAGCACTTCAGCAATTTTGATCATGGGGAATAGTCGTTAGTGATTAGCCAGCGGTCAGAGGGCTACAGCACACCAAAGACGCGATAGACTTCGTCGATTGGCATGCCGGCAGCCAGTTGTTGGCGCTCGTCGTTCTCGACGTCGAAGATGGCCTCGACGCGCAGCAAGACTTCATCCACCACGGCTTTGGGGATAAGCTGCACGCCATCGTTGTCGCCGAAGATAAAATCGCCCGGCTCGACTTTGACGTAGTGGGTGAGATGGCCCGGCAGGTAAATGGGCCGGTTGACATCAGTGATGATCCAGCCGCCAAAAGCGTTGGGGCGCGTCCCAAAGCTGAACATGGGGAAGTCAGGCATCTTTAGCACATACTGGGTATCGCGGCAGTTGCCGGCCAGCAACATGCCGCGGCAGCCGTGCGCATAGGCCAACTGGCAGCTCATCTCGCCAAAATGGGCCGGCTGCATGTCGCCGCCGCAATCGAAGCACAGGATGCTGCCCGGTGGTTGCGCAGCCACCTCGCGCATCATGCGCTTTTGCGGGTGGCCGCCTTTGGCCTCCCACTCCCTTTCCATCTCGGCCTGCCATTCGGGCGAACGATCCTCGACCAATGAGTGCAGCTTGATCGGCAAAGCGCGCCCAACCAGTTGCATTCCCTGGCGCAAGGGCTTGAAGCGGTCGGAGAATACCGTGTTCCGAATACCGAGTGAGGCAAGCGCGTCGGATACGGATCCGCCATAGCCGGCGCGGCGAAAGCGCTCGATGCGTTCAGTATCGGTGATATCGAGCTTGCGGACTTCTTTTGAGGCGAGTAATTTGCGAAGGTCTTCGTGGGCAGACATCACGTGCTCCTGATCCTAGGGTAATCGATCCGGGGGGATTGTAGCGCAATCGTGCCCAGACGCCTTGAGCACAGTGCATTCGCGTGCAGGCGCAGCGCGGTGCGCTGTTCCAGCAGCCACATCGAGGAGAATCTGACCATCAGCGCCCACGGTCCGACGGAGGCTGCGTGGGGGAACCGGCGTGTGTCTGGCCGGCCGAGATGGATTCTGCGGACTTGAGATCAGCCTTTCTGCCGTCCGAGCCTTTGGGAGATACAAGCCTGACGGTAGGTGTCTGGGTGTCTGGCGCACCGAAAATCTGCATCTCCAGGCTGCGCAATGCTCTACGCGCCCGCGAACGGACGCCGGCGATTCCATAGCGCACACGGTTGGCCAGCTTTTGGCGCTGGCTCATGGCGCGAGGCGGCCCCCACTGCACCGCCGAAGCTGCCCAAGTCAGGCCGCTGCCAAAGCCAACCATGATAATCCGGTCATTCGTGCGCAGGCGGCCTTCGTCCACTGCCTCGCACAAAGCAATCGGGATAGAGGCGGCGCTGGTATTGCCATAGCGCTGAATGTTACTGTAGAAGCGATCTACAGGGATGCCGAGCGACTTTGAGGCTGACTCGATAATGCGGATATTAGCCTGATGCGGCACGATCAAATCAACGTGTTGCGGCAACCAGCCGGCGCGGTGCATGACTTCGCGCGTGGCCCGGTCGATGGCGCGCGTGGCAAAGCGAAAGACCTCGCGGCCGTTCATCAGGATGGTCTGGTGATTGACAGGCAGCTCGAAGCCGGCTGATGCCTCAGAACGGTGCACGTCGGCGCGCGCGATGGCCCCGGAAAGCCACTCTTCGCGCTGGCCTGCGGCGCGCTCGTTGAAAGCTGGCGCGCTGCGGATTGCATCTGTGCGCTGGCATACCATCAACAGATCGCCGCCCGACCCGTCGGCGCGCAACACGGTGCTCAACACGCCGCCGGGCTGGTCACTGGCGCTGAGCACTACGGCCCCGGCGCCATCGCCAAACAAGACACAGGTGTTGCGGTCGCTCCAATCGAGAATGCGCGACATGACCTCGCTGCCGATCACCATGACGTGCTGACTTGTGCCGGCGCGGATGCTATCGGCAGCCATGCCAAGCCCATACACGAATCCGGAACAGGCGGCGCTTAGATCGAATGCGCCGGCATGATTGGCGCCAAGCGCGTCTTGCACGGCGCATGCTGTGGCGGGGAAGACATGATCTGGCGTGGAGGTGGCAACGATGATCAGGTCGAGTTGAGAGCCGCTGAGGCCGGCTACATCGAGAGCATTGATTGCTGCAGCGATGGCCATGCTGGCGTTCGACTCGCGCCGGCTGGCGATCCGTCGCGCCGAGATGCCGGTGCGCTCACGAATCCAACTATCCGAGGTGTCAACGAACTTGGATAGATCATCGTTGGTGACAACCGTCTCGGGCACATACTTGCCCCAGCCCGTGATATGCGCGTATCTCATGGCTCAGCACTCATGGCCGGCGCGCGCCGATCAAAGCGGCGCCGGCCTGAAGAGGCTACTCTGTGAACTGTCCGATCACCAAGCATCCGTTGTGACCGCCAAAACCAAATGAGTTGGACATTGCAATGCGCACCGGCTTTTGCACAACCGAATTAGGCGTGTAGTTCAGATCGCACTCTGGGTCTGGGGTATGGAAGTTGATAGTGGGCAGAATAACGCCGTCCTGGATGGACTTGACACAGATAATGGCTTCGAGCGCGCCGGCGGCGCCGAGCAGGTGGCCGGTCATCGATTTGGTGGAACTGATGTGCAAGTCGTAGGCTGCTTCACCGAAAGCGAGCTTGATGGCGCGGGTTTCGTTTGAATCGTTCAACGGCGTGCTGGTGCCGTGGGCGTTCAAATAGTCGATGCTGGAAGGGGAGATGCCGGCCTGGGCGAGGGCCGCGCGCATGGCCATAGCCGGACCTCGCACATCGGGCGCGGTAATATGGTGCGCATCGGCAGTAACCCCATAGCCCAGCAGCTCGGCGTGAATGTGGGCGCCGCGTTGCTGGGCATGCTCGAGTGTCTCCAACACCAGAATGCCGGCCCCTTCGCCGCACACGAATCCGTTGCGCGTGGCGTCGAATGGCCGGCTGGCACCTTCGGGATCATCGTTATAGGTAGAGAGCGCGCCCATATTGCTGAAAGCGGCAATCGAGAAAGCGTTGATGGGCGCTTCGGTGCCGCCGGTGACAACGGCCCGGGCGCGGCCGGCGCGCAGCAATTCAAACGCCTCGCCGATGGCATTGGTGCCGCTGGCGCACGCCGACACGACACAGTAGTTTGGCCCGCGAATGCCGAAATGCATGGCAACCTGGCCGGTTGCCGTGTCGGGCAGCATCATCGGCACAGCAAACGGGCTGATGCGCTTAGGCCCCTTTTGCAACATGACAGCATGTTCACTCGTTAACGTTGAGATGCCGCCAATGCCGCTCCCAAGTACAACGCCCACGTCATAGGTGTTATCCTGGTTAACCGTCAACCCGGCATCGCGCAAGGCTTCTTTGGTGGCAACCAGTGCAAACTGTGCGCAACGATCGAGCCGGCGCGCATCGCGCGGGCCAAAGTGCGCCGCAGGATCGAAGCCTTTGACCTCACATGCAATCTGCACATCGGTCTCACTGCGGTCGTACAGCGTGATCAGGCTACAGCCAGACCTGGCCGACAGCAACATCTGCCAACTCGATTGCACATCGTTGCCCATCGGGCTGACCAGACCCATGCCGGTGATGACCACCCGATGGGGCTTGTGATCGTTGCGCCCGTTGTGTGACAGGCCGGGCAACTCAGCGTGCGACTTATGCTCTGCCAAGATTCATCTCCAATGCTGAAGTAAGTTTCGAATCAACGATATAGCTAACACCACGGGTGTGATCAGGTTGCGAGCGCGCCGCAGAGGCTTTATTCATCAGACCAATCTAATCCCAGTCGATGCGCAACGGCAGCCAGGCGCGACTCGAAGCTGACCGTCCAGGGGCTGTGTTGAGTCACCAGATCGGCCTCGCGCAACCCAGCCAGAAACTCCTGTGGGGTGGTGAAAGTGGGCATTCTGACTCGGCAGCGCCCGATTTCAGCCAGCGTGTGTGCGTCGCTACCAACGGTGCGAGGCAGATCCAATGTCAGAGCGAGCGCGTTGGCGCGGGCGTTGGCCGACTTGTCACGGGTGCGCGCATTGTATGCCTCGATGAAATCAAGCCGGCTGCGCAGCCGGATGACATTCTCTGGCCCCAACCCGGCCCGGCGTGGATAGTCAAACGGATGCGAGGGGCCAACCAATCCACCTTGTTCGTGCACCCGGTCAATGGTCTCTTCGGGGGTCAGGCCAGGAGGAATGCGCCGTTCGATGAACAGGCAAAGCAACTCGCCTTGCGTGGTCATCACTTCCTCGCCCACAATGACAAGGTCTGGCGCCAGATCGCGCGCGCGCAATGCGCCCTCGACTTGGTTGTGGTCTGTGATGGCAATGCGATCAATGCGGACTGCCCGGCAGGTGCAAATAACACCGGACAGCCGGTTCAAGCTGTCCGATGAAAAGTGCGTGTGGGCGTGCAATTCGACGTCGATCACGGGCTTCAGTCTCGCTTGTAGCAGCCGACAATGACTGCGCGGGGAATGGTGGTGGTGCTGTCATCTGTTTTCACCACATGGATTGTGAACTCATAATAGCCGGCATCGTCAATGGTAAAAGGGAACGAGCCGCTGGGCACGCTGAGCGGGACCCGCTGTCCCGGCGTAAAACCGGCTGCCCGGATCGAATTGAGGTTGCCGGCCTGACAGGCTGCATATGTGCCCGGCCCGGGCCTGGCAGTGATCTCCAACTCTAGCCTCTTGGCGCCATTGACTTCCCAGATGAGCGTGGACGACTTTGGCCCGTCGTGACCGAGCGGCACATCGCCGATGTCGTCGCGCGGCGAGAAGCGCATATTTTGCGAATAGGGCAGCAAAGCAGAAGGAGGCAAATCGGAAGTGGCCGTCGCTGCGGGCACTGCCGTGGCAGCCGGCGCGATGCTGGTCGGCGCAGCAGCCGGCGGCGCAACCTTAACCACCGGCACGACATCGGCATCGCCGCTGAATTCGACATACTGCCCAATGACCCAGGCTTTGCCATCCGGCCCGCCCTGAAATTCGATTTGCCACCACGTGCCATCCTCGCTCTTGCCAACGACAGACACGACTTGATCAAGGGCGAGTTGGCCGACCCGCTGGTAGCCGGTGCCGGGGCCGGTGCGCACATTCACAAAGTCATTGGTTACCTTGATGAGATTGGGCACAGGCGTGGCAGTCGGTTGCTCGACTATCGCTTCAGGCGTTGGTTCAGGCGGCGCAGTGGGCGCAGGGGGCGCTTCGGGAGTCGGCGTGACCGTTGGCGGCGGCGCCTGGGCTATCACAAACACCAAGTCAGACGCCACGACCTCTTCGCCCTTGTCGTTCAACCCCTTGAGCTGAATGACATGCACACCCTGAATCGGGGGCGTCCAGGGGACCAGAAGATCGAACTGATTTTCGGCTGTCGGCGCATCGATGGTCGCGTACTTGACGCCGTCAATGTACACGTCAACGACTTTGACATCGGCGCCGGTGACCTGGCCGACGATATTGGTGGGGATGCCGGTCATCAACTGGGCCTGCTGAGCCGGCTCGCTCAAGATGGCCTGGGCCGGCGGGGCTGCCACGCCACACGCACCCAGCGTCACAACAGCTATACCCAGCGCAAGCGCGAGCAACACGCCGGGCAACCGGGCAACTGTGGTCGGAGAATGGGGAGTGGTGGTCTGCATGCCTGCACTCTCGCTAATCGATATCCTAGCCGCGTGCTACGACAGAAGGGGCAGTGATGCACTGGCTTCGGTCAGTTGCCGACACGAACGCTCACATGCACGTGTCAGTCATATCAGCCTTGAATACGCGCGCCCAACAACAGCACATAACGGCATCCTTCAGGGATCGGATGATTGTAGCACGCGCACCCCGGCCAACAGCGTGGCCAGCCCACCGGCCAGCGTGAGCCACCAGCCGGCCCCGAGGGCAGTGGTGTCACGATAAAGCTGTTCGATTGCCGGGCGCACAGCAAGATAGCCGGCCCAGGGCACAAGCGCACCCAGGGCAAGCAACGCCAGCAAGCCGGCCGCAAGCCACGGCCGCAGACGCAACCCATCGGCCCTGAACACCGTGATCCCTAGAACGATGCCAACCACTCCAAGGCTAATTGCAAATTGCAAGCGGTAATTGGCATCCATGTAGGCGGTGAGGATTTGCGGATAGGGAGGCAAGCCCAGCGCGGCAATCGCCACCGCAAGCGCGCCACCCACGCCACGCGCCAGCCGGCCGGACGAAGGGGCCGCCACCAGCGCAACCAAGATAGCGCTCACCCACAGCGACAGATAGAACCACTCGTTCAAAAAAATGCCCGCGCCGGGGGTCAAGTTGGTAAACGGAGATAGCTCGCGGCCGGTGAGCGTCAGGGCAGCAGTTTTGTGCGCCGCCCACGGCAACAGGTGACCAATAAACAACAAGCCGGCCGCGACAAGCAGAACGAAGCGAGGCGACAGGCGCGTGATCAGGTTTGGCTTCATGCAGTCGTTAACCGGACAAAGTGTAACATCACGCCGGCGCAATCAGTCCTACAATACTGCGCCGGCACCCCATGGAGGCATACGCCTGCCAAAGCGCACAAGCAACACTTCCTCCACGAGACGCCAGATTCACGCACAAAGGATGAGACAAACACTGTATGAATGCGCATGACATCGAGCGCGCCCGCAACGCCATTCCCTTGCTGAAAAAGACGCTGTATCTGAACACCGGCACCGCCGGCCTGACTGCCCAACCCGTCATCGACGCGATGGTCGATCTTTCACGTCGCATGGAGTCGGGCGGCCTGGCAGCGTATTACGAGATTCAGGAGCAGGCGCTGGCAGCCCGCAATCGCCTCGCAGCTCTGCTGGGCGCACATCAGGACGAGATGGCCTTCACCTACAACGCCTCGCACAGCCTGAATATCGCCATGCAAGTGCGGTGGGATGCCCTTCGCACAGCGCCCAGTCAGCCGGTGGAAGTACTCTTCTCGGATCACGAATACCCCACCACCAACATGATTTTCCGCTACCTCCAACAGATCGGCGCAATCCGACTCGTTCCATTCAAGTTATCTGCCGACACAGAGCAGATGCTGGAAAGCCTGAACAGGGTCGCCGCCGATCGGGCGCGCATGCTGGTGGCGAGTCATGTGGACTGCAACACTGGACTGCGGGCCGACGTGAAAGCTCTGTGCGCGTGGTGTCGCCAACGCAATATCGTGTCATTCATTGACGGCGCGCAGGCCATCGGGCAATTCGACATCAATCTGCGCGACATTGGCTGCGATGTCTACATCGGCAACGGCCACAAGTGGCTGTACGGCCCCAAAGGGGTCGGCCTGCTCTATGTGCGCAAAGAGAGGCTCGACCTGTTCAACCCGCCCATGGTTGGATCGGGCACGATCACGTGGGGAGACCCGATTACATTTGTGGACAGCGCCGCGCGTTTCGAGCTGGCCGCCACAAGGCCGGCTTACGTGTTTGCCGCCATGAACGCAGCCCTGGACTGGTTCGAGAGCTTTGGCCAGGCGGCAATCGAGCGGCGTATGTGCGAGTTATCTGGCTACTTCAAACGCCGGGTGCTTGAACAGCCTGATCGTTACACGCTGATCTGTCCTGTGCCGTGGGAGCAATCCTCGGCGATGGCGTCGATTCAATTTGCCGGCAAGACCGCCGAGGACATTGGCACGTTTTGCAGCCGTATGTTTCGGGAGAACAAAGCCGTCCTGCGCCCTGTGGGCGACGGCTTCAACGCGATTCGCATTTCGACGGCATACTACAACATTGAGGACGAATACGAGCGGTTGTTCGCTCTGTTCGAGACGGACTTTCTGAGCCATTGATGCCGAGGCATCTATCGTCAATCGCCAATCGACATGAACGATTATTTGACCAAATTGCGCGAGATGCGCGACAAGGCGCGCCAGGCCGGCGGCGTGGAACGCATCGAGCAACAGCATCAAAAAGGCAAATTGACAGCGCGCGAGCGGCTGGCCCTGTTGCTCGATATAGGCTCATTCCAAGAGTTAGGGGCGCTGGCGACACACAACATTACCGACTTTGGCATGGCGTCACAGCGTTACCCCGGCGATGGCGTCATCACCGGCTTCGGCAAGATTAACGGCCGGCGGGTGGCTGTCTATGCCCAGGACTTTACTGTGCTGGGTGGCTCATTCTCGCAGGTGCAATCGCAGAAAATTTGCCGCATCCAGGACCTGGCCCTGGAGAGCGGCATCCCAGTTATCGGGCTGAATGATTCAGGGGGAGCGCGCATCCAGGAAGGTGTGCGCAGCCTGGCCGCCTATGGCGAGCTGTTCACCCGTAATGTGATGGCATCGGGTGTCATCCCGCAAATATCGCTTATCCTGGGGCCATGCGCGGGTGGAGCGGTGTACTCGCCGGCTTTGACCGACTTCATCATCATGACGCGCCAGAACTCCTACATGTTCATCACCGGCCCCGAAGTGGTCAAAGCCGTCACCGGCGAAAATGTCACCTTCGAGGAACTGGGGGGCACCCTGGTGCACAATGGTAAGAGTGGCGTGGCGCACTTTCTGGCGCAAGACGAGCGCAGCGCGCTCGAACTGGTCAAGCTATTGTTGAGCTACCTGCCGCAAAACAACACCGAGGATCCGCCGCAGATCACGCCCTATGACTCGCGCAATCGGATGGACGACGCGCTGAACACCATTGTGCCCCATGAAGAAGACGAGCCATACGACATGCGCGACGTGGTAGACAGGGTGTTTGATGAAGGCAGCTTTCTGGAGGTGCAACCTTACTACGCCCGCAACGCCGTGGTTGGGTTTGCGCGGCTGGATGGGTTTTCGGTCGGCGTGATAGGCAACCAGCCAAGCCACATGGCCGGCGTGCTCGACATCGACTCGAGCGACAAGATCGCGCGCTTCGTCAGCCTGTGCGACGCTTTCAACATCCCGCTGATCACCTTTGTCGATTGTCCCGGCTATTTGCCCGGCGTCGATCAAGAGCACTACGGCGTGATCCGCCACGGCGCAAAAGTGATCTACGCTTACTGTCAGGCTACCGTGCCGAAAATCTCCATCGTCACGCGCAAAGCAATGGGCGGCGCATACATCGCCATGAGCTCTAAACAGATGCGCAGCGATCTGGCGTTTGCATGGCCAACGGCGCAGATCGCTGTGATGGGGGCCGAGGGCGCCGTGCGCATTTTGCGCCGGCGCGAGCTGAGCAAGGCCGAGAATCCCGCCGAGTTGGAACGGCAATTCGTCGCCGAGTACCGCGAGAAGTTCTACAACCCCTATGTCGCCGCTGACATGGGACAGATTGATGAAGTGATCGAACCCAGGGAAACCCGCCCACGCCTGATTCGCGCGCTGGAGGTGTTGCGCACCAAGGTGCAGCAGAACCCGCCCAAGAAACACGGCATCATGCCGGTGTAGGGAAATATCACGTTCAAAGGTTGATATGGAAAACCTGGGCACAGGCATTACGCTGACGGTCGTCGGGATGGGACTGGTGTTCGCGGTGCTGATTCTGCTGGCCGTGCTGATTGCAGTGGGTATGCGGCTGGGGGATCGGGCCGGCGACCGGGCAGCAAGGCAGCCGGCGCCCGAGAGTGAGGTCCAGCAGACCCACTCGGCGCTCACGCTGCATCGCCTGACGCCGCTGGAGCGGCTCGGGGATCAATCAGATCATCAACCCACTGCGGATGAACTGGCGGCCATTACGATTGCAGTACGCGTGCACCAGATCGTGCGGCGCAAACAGGCTGCGCCGGCCATGCGCACCCATCAACCAGGCGCTCTGCCCAGCCGATGGCTGGCTATCGGCCGCGCGCGACAGAACCAGACCTGGCAACGCAGATAAAGTCCAAAAAGTCCAAGAGGCAATGCCATGCGGCGATACACAGTCGAAGTCAACGGCAAGGCGTATGTGATCGATATTGAGGAACTGACGTCAGATCGGTTCAATGTGCGACTGGGCGATCAACGATACGAAGTCAGGCTGCGCGGCAGCGAGGACGTGGCCGGGGCGCAGATCACGCCGGAAGTGTTGCCGCTGCATGTGGAAGGGGAAGCGGCAAGCGAAGGAAGCGCAATCACGCCGGTCATGGCAAGCCAGCACCGGCCGCCCGCGCCGGAATCCATGCCGACACTCCCCATGTCGCGCCGGCCGGGCCTGCCGCCACAATCGAACATTCCTGGCGCGGATTTTCGCCAGGAGATTGCAGCCCCAATGCCGGGCACGATTGTGACGATACATGTATCGCCAGGGGATCTGGTGAAGCGCGGACAGACAGTGCTCGTTTTGGAAGCGATGAAGATGAAGAACGCCATCAAAGCGCCGCACGACGCCATCGTGTCGACTGTGCCGGTTCAGGCCGGCCAGTCGGTCGGCTATGGACATGTGCTTGTGACGTTCCAACAGCCCAACTGAGGCGCATTGCGAGCATCTCTCACATTCCGCGTTCCTTACCTCATCCCCATGGATCCCACCACGATCACTCCGCTTGTGCAGGGCATTGTCTCGATCACTCCCGGCGCAGCCCTGATGATCGCCGTCGGGGGGCTGCTGATCTATCTGGCTATTGCGCGCGAGTACGAACCCATGTTGCTTCTGCCCATCGGCGCGGGGGCAATCCTGGCGAACCTGCCGCTGTCGCCGCTCGTTGGGCCGGATGGCCTGCTGAACATTTTGTACCAGGCCGGCGTCGGAAACGAATTGTTCCCGCTGCTCATTTTCGTCGGCATCGGCGCCATGACCGACTTTGGCCCGCTGCTCGAAAACCCGAAGATGCTGTTGTTGGGGGCAGCCGGGCAGTTCGGCATCTTTGGCACCCTGCTGCTGGCGTTGCTGTTGGGGTTCGATGTGAACGAGGCCGCCTCGATTGGCATCATCGGCGCGATCGACGGGCCGACATCGATCTATGTGAGCAGCCGGCTGGCGCCGCATCTTTTGGGGCCGATCGCCGTGGCCGCCTACAGCTACATGTCGCTGGTGCCGGTGATTCAGCCGCCGATCATGCGCCTGCTGACAACAAAGGGCGAGCGCCACATCCGCATGCAGTACACCCAGCGCACAATCAGCCGGCGCACGCGCGTATCGTTCCCTATCCTCGTCACCATCATCGTGGGCGTTCTGGTGCCCATGGCGACGCCGCTGATCGGGATGCTGATGCTAGGCAACCTGATGAGAGAGGCCGGCGTAGTCGATCGGTTAACCAAAACCTCATCGAACGAGATTGCCAATGTTGTGACATTGTTTCTTGGGTTGGCTATCGGATCGACTATGCAGGCCGAGGCATTCCTGCAGCTGGACACCCTGGCAATTCTGGCGCTGGGCATCGGGGCCTTTGCGCTGGACACAGCTGCCGGGCTGTTGTTTGCCAAGCTACTCAATCTGTTCAGCCGGGTCAAAATCAATCCACTGATCGGCGCAGCCGGCATCAGCGCGTTTCCCATGGCTGCGCGGGTCGCGCAGAAAGTGGCATTGGAAGAGGACTTCGAGAATTTCCTGCTCATGCACGCCATGGGCGCCAATACGGCCGGGCAGATCGCCAGCGTGATCGCGGGGGGAGTTGTGCTGGCGCTGCTGACAAGGTGAAAGCGCTCATTTTGAGCTGCCGTGGGGCATGTCTTGCTTGCAGGCAGCAGACCATCACTCACACACTGAGAAAAAGCAAAAAGCCAGCAATCGCTGATTGCCGGCCCAGTTACGGTGTCTGAAAAAGCAGAAGAGTCCTCTGGCAATGACCTACTCTTCCACGCAGTCGCCCACGCAGTACCATCGGCGCTGACGAGCTTAACGACCGGGTTCGGAATGGGACCGGGTGTGACCTCGTCGCTCAAATCACCAGAAGACCCTTCAGATTTTCGACTTGTACTCGTCGATCTGATGGCACTCTAAAAACTGAATAGAACTGTTGCGTCCGCGCTTACGCGGGTCAGAGAACTTCTCTTTCTCTGCATCATGTGTAAGCCAAACGGCCATTAGTATGAGTCGGCTGAACACATTGCTGTGCTTACACCTCTCACCTATTAAACCAGTAGTCTTCTGGCGGCCTTCAGGGGGATCTCATCTTGAGGCGGGTTTCCCACTTAGATGCTTTCAGCGGTTATCCCTGCCGCACTTGGCTACCCAGCTATGCCTCTGGCGAGACAACTGGCACACCAGCGGTGCGTCCATCCCGGTCCTCTCGTACTAAGGACAGCTCCTCTCAAATCCCCTGCGCCCACACCGGATAGAGACCAACCTGTCTCACGACGGTTTGAACCCAGCTCACGTAACGCTTTAACGGCCGAACAGGCCGACCCTTGGGACCTTATACAGCCCCAGGATGCGCCGAGCCGACATCGAGGTGCCGAGCGAGGCCGTCGCTGTGGACGCTTGGGCCTCACCAGCCTGTTATCCCCGGGGTAGCTTTTATCCGTTAAGCCACGCCCCTTCCACTCGGATGCGTGGGATCACTAAGCCCGACTTTCGTCCCTGCTCGACGTGTTAGTCTTGCAGTCAAGCTCCCTTGTGCCTTTACACTCAACGGCTGGTTTCCATTCAGCCTGAGGGAACCTTTGGGCGCCTCCGTTACCTTTTGGGAGGCGACCATCCCAGTCAAACTGCCCGCCTGGCACTGTCTCGGATCCAGATAATGGATACCGGTTAGGGCCAAGACCTTATCAGGGTGGTATTTCACCGATGGCTCCACCGAGGCTAGCGCCCCAGTTTCACAGCCTCCCACCTATGCTACACAGACAAAGCCCTAGCGCAATGCCAGGGTACAGTAAAGCTCCACGGGGTCTTTTTGTCCGGGTGCGGGTAAATGGCATCTTCACCACTACTTCAGTTTCGCCGAGTCCCTCGTTGAGACAGCGCTCCAGTCGTTACACCATTCGTGCGGGTCAGAACTTACCTGACAAGGAATTTCGCTACCTTAGGACGGTTATAGTTACCGCCGCCGTTCACCGGGGCTTCAGTTCGTAGCTTCGCTTGCGCTAACCACTCCCTTTAACCTTCCGGCACTGGGCAGGTGTCAGCCCCTATACGTCGTCTTACGACTTCGCAGAGACCTGTGGTTTAGTTAACCAGTCGCTAGAGCCTCTCATCTGCGACCTACACCGTCATAATCGAATGACCACAACGGCATAGGCTACCCTTCTCCCTAAGTTACGGGTACATTTTGCCTAATTCCTTAACGAGGGTTCTCTCGTTCGCCTGAGGATACTCTCCTCGCCTACCAGTGTCGGTTTGCGGTACGGGCGGCACAGATTCAACGCTTAGAAGTTTTTCTTGACAGATTGGCTCAGTGACTTAGGCTTGGGGACCCGCTAGTCCTTCAGGATCAGTGAACGGGTTTGCCTGTCCGCCTCATCTCCCTAGGGATTTCGCACCAGAACTACCAACGGTCTGGCTCACCTACCATTCTGCGTCCCTCCATCGCTCCTCTGCGCCGGTATCGGAATGTTGACCGATTGTCCATCACCTACGCTTCTCAGCCTCGGCTTAGGCCCGACTAACCCGATGCGGACTGACCTTGCATCGGAAACCTTAGGCATACGGCGATCACGGTTCTCACGTGATTTACGCTACTCGTATCGGCATTCTCACTTCTGCTCGCTCCACCGCTCCTTCCGGTACGGCTTCTGTGCTCGCAGAACGCTCCCCTACTGAGCTTTCGCTCCCGTATCTTCGGTGGCGTGCTTAGCCCCGTTGAATTTTCCGCGCAGAACCGTTTGACCAGTCAGCTATTACGCACTGTTTAAAGGATGGCTGCTTCTAAGCCAACCTCCTGGCTGTCTGAACAGTTCCACATCGTTTCCCACTTAGCACGCACTTGAGGACCTTAGATGGCGGGCTGGGTTGTTTCCCTTTCGGCCACGGATCTCATAACTCGTAGCCCGACTCCCGACCTATTGAGTGTCGGCATTCGGAGTTTGATTGAGTTTGGTAGCCTTACGGCCCCTAGCTCATTCAGTGCTCTACCTCCGACACTAAACGATCGAGGCTAACCCTAAAGTTATTTCGGGGAGAACCAGCTATCTCCAGGTTCGATTGGCATATCACCTCTACTCACAGCTCATCTCATAGTTTTGCAGCCCTAACGAGTTCGAGCCTCCACGAGATGTTACTCTCGTTTCACTCTGGCCATGAGTAGCTCACCTGGTTTCGGGTCTAATGCCTGCCACTGAACGCCCTATTCAGACTCGGTTTCCCTGTGGCTCCGGCTGTCACTGCCTTAACCTCGCGACAGACATTAAGTCGCCGATTCATTCTCCAAGAGGCACGCCGTCAGGCATGTTAGACAACATAGCCCTTCGACTGCTTGTAAGTGTACGGTTTCAGGTACTGCTACTCCCCTCATCGGGGTGCTTCTCACCTTTCCCTCACGGTACTTGTTCGCTATCGGTCGCCAAACGTATTTAGCCTTACGGAGTGGTCTCCGCAGATTCATACCCGATTTCACGTGCCGGGTACTACTCAGGATACCCCGCTGCTGCATCCTCTTTCGCCTACAGGACTATCACCTTCTGTGGTCCGGCTTTCCTGAACGGTTCGGCTAGATTAGCAGATCAGCTGGTGGGGTCCTACAACCCCAATCAGCAAGCTGATTGGTTTGGGCTGTTCCGATTTCGCTCGCCACTACTTTCGGAATGTTTATCTTTTCCTCGCCCTACTTAGATGTTTCAGTTCGGGCAGTTCCCTCCGACACGCCTATGGATTCAGCGCGCGGTGACCGGCTCAGCACCGGTCGGGTTTCCCCATTCGGACATCCCCGAGTAAAAATGTCTGATCACGACTCCTCGAGGCTTTTCGCAGTGATCCGCGTCCTTCTTCGGCGTTTGGCGCCAAGGCATCCACCGTACACCCTTAATAGCTTCTCACATGATGCGGAGAAATTGAAGTTCCCGCAATGTGGGCAATCTATTTGATCGATTTCTCGATCGGGTGGATTGCTCCTTGCATCGCTCCAGTTCTATTCAGTTTTTAAAGTGCCATCAGCTCTGAAACTGTGAATTTCAGATCTTCAATTTCGAATCGAATTGAACTCAAAATCGCAAATCTAAAATCCACATTTTGCTGTGGAGACTACGGGATTCGAACCCGTGACCTCTTGCTTGCAAAGCAGGCGCTCTCCCAGCTGAGCTAAGTCCCCTCTCATCAAGGTGGGCGATTCTGGACTCGAACCAGAGACCTTCCCCTTATCAGAGGGATGCTCTAACCAACTGAGCTAATCGCCCTCTTGCCAGCGCACATTAGCAGCTAAAGAGTGGTAAAGAGGTGTTGAATCGGAATCGGGTTGCGATCTACACCGTCAGATCGCTACGGCAATCGTTTGGACAATGTTTCGAAGGTGTTTTGCCGTCTAACCAAGGGTGCAAGTCCGCGAACAGACTGTTATCCCTAGAAAGGAGGTGATCCAGCCGCACGTTCCCGTACAGCTACCTTGTTACGACTTCACTCCAGTCACCAGCCCCACCTTTGACAGCGCGCTCCTTGCGGTTACGCTACTGGCTTCAGGTGTTGCCAGCTCCCATAGTGTGACGGGCGGTGTGTACAAGACCCGGGAACGTATTCAACGCACTATGGCTGACGCGCGTTTACTAGCAACTCCGACTTCATGCAGGCGGGTTGCAGCCTGCAATCTGAACTGAGGGTGATTTTGTGGGATTGGCTCCGCCTCACGGCTTGGCTACCCATTGTTGTCACCCATTGTAGCGTGTGTGTAGCCCCAGACGTAAAGGCCATGCTGACTTGACGTCATCCCCGCCTTCCTCCGGCTTGCGGCCGGCAGTCTCGCCAGACACTTGTAACTGGCAACGAGGGTTGCGCTCGTTAGGGTACTTAAACCAACATCTCACGACACGAGCTGACGACAGCCATGCAACACCTGTACAGGCTCCCTTGCGGGTCGTTCCCCTTTCGGTTCACTACCACCTGTATGTCAAGCCTGGGTGAGGTTCTTCGTGTAGCATCGAATTAAACCACACGCTCCGCTGCTTGTGCGGGTCCCCGTCAATTCCTTTGAGTTTTAAGCTTGCGCTCGTAGTTCCCAGGCGGGATGCTTAACGCGTTAGCTTTGGCACTGACAGGGTTAGATCTGCCAACACCTAGCATCCATCGTTTACGGCTAGGACTACCGGGGTTTCTAATCCCGTTCGCTCCCCTAGCTTTCGCTTCTCAGCGTCAGGAATGCCCCAGGAGACCGCCTTCGCCACGGGTGTTCCTCCTGATATCTACGCATTTCACTGCTACACCAGGAATTCCACCTCCCTCTGACATCCTCTAGCCTTGCAGTATTGAACGGCCTCCCCGAGTTAAGCCCGGGGCTTTCACGCCCAACTTACAAGACCGCCTACAAGCTCTTTACGCCCAGTAAATCCGGATAACGCTCGCCACCTACGTTTTACCGCGGCTGCTGGCACGTAGTTAGCCGTGGCTTATTCGCAGGATACCGTCCTTTCTCTTCTCCTGCAAAAGAAGTTTACGACCCGAAGGCCTTCATCCTCCACGCGGCGTTGCTGGGTCAGGCTTTCGCCCATTGCCCAATATTCCTCCCTGCTGCCACCCGTAGGCGTCTGGACCGTGTTTCAGTTCCAGTGTGGGGGGCCATCCTCTCAGACCCCCTACCCGTCGTTGCCTTGGTGGGCCGTTACCCCGCCAACCAGCTGATGGGCCGCAGGCTCCTCTCGTCACGCCTTTCGACTCTGATCAACAAATTGAATTGCTGATCTTTTTGGGCATTAGCAATCCTTTCGGACTGTTGTTCCCTGCGACGAGGCAGATCACCAACGTGTTACTCACCCTTCCGCCACTCCCCAATATTGCTACTGGATCGTACGACTTGCATGGGTTAGGCACGCCGCCAGCGTTAATCCTGAGCCAGGATCAAACTCTCCGTAAAGCTTGTTCCCAACCAAATGGGATTGTGTTTCCAAACTCTGGAAAGGATTGAGAACCCGAATCTGATTCCCAGATCTCTTTACCACTCTTCAGTTGTTAATGTGCCCTTAACTCAAGCTCGGCGATGTTACTACTTCACATTGACGTTGTCAAGACCTTTTTCGCTTTCTGACTAAAAAGACCCGCTCTTGTCTTAGCTCTTAAAACCTAAGCACAAGTTGGCAGGCCAACGTCTAGTCCGTCTTGACCGCTCTATGAAGTTGTAAACGGAGGTGATCGGTTAAGCGGTGTGTATTCTACACGTTACGGGCGGATTGTCAATAGGTTTGCGGGGCAAAGTGAAAATTTAAGGTTCGCCGGCGATAACAATGAGGGATGATCCTGCAGCAGCGGGATGTCTCTTACGGCGCTTGCGTCGCCGCGGTTGCCGGTTGTGGGCACAGTTGTATCGCGTCGGCAAGATAGATGGGCTGTCAACAAAGCGCTCCTGGTGCGCTGGTGAGCTGTGTGCTGACTCGTGGCGTGATCTCTCTACGACTGCCATACCGTTTCCAGGCGACTGGCATCTGGAGCAATCACGAGCGAGCGAAACTTTGTACAATCGAATTCGAATTAGCCTGGGAGGTAAAATGCTGGAGATGAATAAGCAAGGTGCGCGCATGCTTCGGCTGATCCTGTTAGTGACGCCAGCAGCAATGATTGCAATGCTGCTTGCTGTCGGCGTGGCTTCAGCCATTGAGCAAAGCCGGCCGGCCGGCCAGGTGATCGGCAATTTTCCCGATCGATACGAAGTTAATGACACTGCAGCTCAGGCCAAGCTTGTCATTGACCCGTCGCCGGTGATTTCGCTCACATTCTATGTAAGCGGAACCGGCATGTGGAACGACACAGACTGGTACTTTTTCAACGTCAACCCCAATACCATTCTGAATCTGACGGCAGCCAGCACCAACCTGCTCATTTCGGCCAGAGGGTTCCTCTCCGATGGCACAACATCCGTTGGGGTTTCGACGGATATCGTGGGCGCGTCAACAGTGGTGATTACAAACACCTCGACCGGTGTTCAGCAATACTTCATCCGGGTCACCAACAATAGTTCTGGCATCAACGCAGTGTATACGCTGAATTACGCAATTACGCCGGTGCCACCGCCGCCGGCTACCAACACACCCATCCCTGGCCTCAGTCCGGACAGCTATGAACCGAATGACGACATTGCCGAAGCCGGCGTGCCTACCGGCACCCGCAGCACAGCGAGTTTCATCGCTGTCGGCGGGTCTATTCCAAACCTGAGTTTTACACCGTTTACGGGGAGAACCTCCGATACAGCCGACTGGTTCCTTGTCTATGGTCGCGCCGGCAGCATCTACCAGATCAACACGAGCAACTTGCAGCCGGGTGTCGAGACGGTATTGGCCGTTTTTCAACCGGATGGGGTCACGCTGGCGCCGGCCATACTCGGCTCCACCAATCCAAACAATCGCTACATCCCCGGCCAACGCGGGTCACAGGTGATCGTGCAAATTCCCTTTGACGGCGCTTATTGGATTCGCGTAGTGAACCTGGATTCGTCACCGCGCATCCCTGGCCAGACTTATACGCTCTCGGCCATCGAGATTGTACAACCCACGCCCACGCCAAGCAACACGCCCCCTCCTGGCCCAACAGCCACCCCATATCCCGGTGGCGCCGACCAGTATGAATACAACGGCTGGTTCGACATGGCCACATTGATAGCACCGAACGTGGACTACAAAGGATTGAATTTTGTGCCCTGGAATCCGCCTACCCCAGACACTCAAGACAACGACTTTTATCGGTTGCCGGTGAAACAGGGCGTGTACTACTCGTGCTTTACCTTCGAACTCAGCCCCGGCACCGACACCAACATCATTGTGTATAACCAGGATCAGGTTGCGATCGGCGGCAATGACGATGTCAGCCCGGACAACACTGCGCGTGGCGATTTCTCCAGCCGTTTCACCTGGCTATCTGGCTATACGGGTTACGCCTATATCCTGTTAGGCCAGGTGAACCCACCACGGGCTAACGAGGGGCAAACACGCGGCTATTCGTTGCGCTGCGACATTGGGTTGCCGGCCACTCCCACGCCTACCGTGGATCCACGTGGCACACCGACGCCGGCCCCGCCATTCCAACCGCCTACCCCAGAGCCGCCAGAGCCAACTATGACGCCGTATCCGACCCCGCGCACAGCACAAAACCTGCCTATCCGGCCAATCCAGCCCACGCCGATTGTCGCGTTGCCACAACCCACGCCACAGCCACGGCGTGTCGCGCTGAACGCGCAAATCTATAACGACACCAATCGCAATAATGCCCCTGATCCAGGCGAAGGCATCGCCAATGTGTCGGTGCGGCTATCTGACGAAGCCACCGGACTGCCGCTGGGGCAGGCCACCACCGATGCTGATGGGCGAGCCGGCCTGGTTATATTCAACAACGGCCCTGTGCGACTGGCCGTCCCCTTGTTTGGCTATTCCACGGTGATCGGCGAGGACACGGCCAGCGTGCGCATCGCTGTCGTCTCATCGCCGGAGTTACCGAAGCGCCTGCCCTAAGTAGGCAAATGCGTAGGCAAACGCCGATCCTGCCGAACAGCCACGCAGCACGCAGCCACGCAGCACGCAGCCACGCCGCAGCCGCCGCAGCGCCGCAGCCGGAGCGTTTGACCGAATTCGCCGATTTCGTTATAATTGCCGTTTGCTATGTGATCGAGGCGACCGAAGATTGTCTTCAGTCGCCTTGACCGTGTTATCTGGTGATCTGCGGAGGCAAGTCAGTAGATTTGTCTCGGTCGAGGATGGTGTATCTGAATGGCGACGAATCATAAACGCGCAATCAAGTCCTATGCCCGCGCCCCCGAGATTCAGTTGCTCCCGAAACTCATCGAAGTCCAGCTGGAGTCGTTCAAGCTGTTCCAGAACGAGTTGCTGCGCGAGCTGTTCGAGGAGATTTCGCCTATCGAGAGCTTCAACGGGGAGATGGCGCTCTACTTCCCCGGCAACTACAAACAGGCCAAGGAATACGGCCTGACCTATTGGTTCGAGGAGCCTAAAGTCAGCATCGAAGAATGCGTGGAACGGGACTTGACTTACGGCGCGCCGCTGTACGCCAAAGTTGCCCTGCACAATCGTAAGACAGATGAGCACAAGGTCGACACCATCTACTTTGGCGAGTTCCCGCTGATGACCGAGAACGGCACGTTCATCATCAACGGTACCGAGCGTGTTGTCGTGTCACAGCTCATCCGCTCGCCAGGGGTCTATTTCAGCGCAGAAGAAGATCCGGCTTCTGGCCGGCCCTTGGGCCAGGCCAAACTCATCCCCGACCGCGGCGCCTGGATGGAATTTGAAACCCGCAAGAGCGACTACATCGTGCTTAAGTTCAATCGCAAGCGCACGATCCCGGTCACCATCTTTCTGCGCGCCCTAGCTGCTGTTGACGACGGGGTGACCACTGACATACTCAAGACCGGCCACGAAGACGAAATTCGCGCCCTGTTCACCGATGTGGACACCAATCCGGATCATCAATACATTGAGGCAACATTTAAGCAGGAGCCGGAGTGGGCCAACAAACCCTCGCGCACGATCGCACAGGAAGCATTAATTGAGTTTTTCAAGCGCGTGCGCCCTGGCGACCCGCCGACACTGGACAATGCCACCGAGTTCATCCAGCAGCAACTTTTCGACCAGCGCCGCTACGACCTGGAGCGCGTCGGCCGCTACAAGCTCAATCAGCGACTCGAGCTGGAGGGCATTGTCCCTCGCACAAACCGCACCATTACCAAGCTGGACGTGGTGCGGCTAGTCCGACATCTGATCGAGGTCAATAACGGCATCGTGCCGCCGGATGATATCGACCACCTGGGCAATCGTCGTGTGAAGACCAACGGCGAACTCATCCAGAATAAGCTGCGCGTGGGCTTGCGCCGGATGGAGCGCATGGTCAAGGAGCGCATGTCGCTGCCCGACAATGACTCCCCTTCGCCGGTCAACTTGATCAATATTCGCCCCGTGGTTGCGGCCGTGCGCGAGTTCTTCGGGTCGTCGCAGCTCTCGCAGTTCATGGACCAGACCAACCCCTTGGCAGAGCTGACCAGCAAGCGCACGCTGTCGGCGCTTGGCCCCGGCGGCCTGCGGCGCGAGCGCGCCGGCTTCGATGTGCGCGACGTGCACCACAGCCACTACGGCCGGATTTGCCCGATCGAGACCCCCGAAGGCCCAAACATCGGCTTGATCGGCCGGCTTGCTACCTACGCCAAAGTGAACGCCTACGGCTTTCTCGAAACACCCTATCGCAAAGTCGAACGGACTGTTGAGAACAAAGTTGAGGCCTCGATCGGCCATACACTTAGCCAGGATGTGACCGACGCTAAAGGCGAGGTGATTGCCACTGCAGGCACAGTCATCGATCACGCCACCGCGACCCTGCTAGCCCGTCACCGTTCGATTGAAAGCCTGCCAGTGCGGCCCTACGTCGGGCAGACAACGGTGTACATGTCGGCTGACACCGAGGACAAGTTCACCATTGCCCAAGCCAACGCGCGGCTCAACGAAGTCGGCGAATTTCTGGAGAATCGCATCTCCGTGCGCCGCAATCAAAAGTTCATCTTCGCTAACCCAGAGCAGATCGACTACGCTGACATCGCTCCCAAACAGATCGTCGGCATCAGCGCCGCTTTGATCCCGTTCCTAGAGCATGACGACGCCAACCGCGCCCTGATGGGATCGAACATGCAGCGCCAGGCCGTACCGCTGCTTAAGCCCCATATCCCTGTGGTCGCCACCGGCGTCGAGCGCCAAGCCGCCATGGACAGCGGTCAGGTCATCGTGGCCGCCGAAGATGGCGAAGTCGTCAGTGTAACCGGCAAGCAGATCGTGGTGCAAACTTCGAAGGGCAAACGCGTATACACGTTGCGCAAATACAACCGCTCCAATCAAAGCACCTGCATAGACCAGCGCCCTGTAGTGACCAAGGGGCAACGGGTCAAGAAGGGCGATGTCATCGCCGACTCGTCTTCGACCGACGGCGGTGAGCTAGCGCTGGGCCAGAATGTACTGGTCGCCTTCCTGTCATGGGAGGGCGGCAATTACGAGGACGCTATCGTCGTCAGCGAGCGCCTGGTGCGCGAAGACTACTTCACCAGCGTGCATATCGAAAAGCACGAGATCGAAGCCCGCGAGACCAAACTCGGTTCGGAAGAGATCACGCGCGACATCCCGAATGTCGGCGAAGAGGCGCTCAAAGACCTGGACGAGTACGGCATCGTCCGCATCGGGGCGGAAGTCAACCAAAACGATATCTTGGTTGGCAAGATCACGCCCAAAGGCGAGAAGGAATTGTCGCCTGAAGAGAAACTGTTGCGCGCCATCTTTGGCGAGAAAAGCCGCGAGGTGAAGGACACCAGCCTGCGCTTGCCAAACGGCGAGCACGGCAAGGTGGTGGAAATCAAGGTCTTCGACCGCGACGAGCACCGCGACCTGCCGGCCGGCGTCAACCGCATGGTGCGCGTCAGCATCGCCCAGCGCCGCAAACTGACCCAGGGCGACAAAATGGCCGGCCGGCATGGCAACAAAGGCGTCGTCTCCAAAGTCGTGCCTGTTGAGGATATGCCATTCCTCGAAGATGGCACACCGGTCGACATTGTACTGAATCCCTTGGGCGTGCCAGGCCGCATGAACATCGGCCAGATCCTGGAAACCCACCTAGGCTGGGCCGCCGACCGGCTGGGCTTCCGTGCGGTGACGCCTGTCTTCGACGGGGCCGACGAGCGCGAGATCGAGGCTGAGCTGGCACGCGCCTGGTTGATCGACCATGCCTATACAGAAATCACCCGACGCGCCTGGAAAGCCTTGCGCGAGAACAACATCGATACCGAGCAATTGCGCGACGACCACGATGCGCGCATGGCATACCTGTCAGAGTGGCTGACCAGTGGTGAAGCGGCCAAACATGATTACGATCTCGAGCGCGCTTACATCGATGAAGCCTACGCGCGGCGGATTGTTCTGATCGAGTGGCTGCGCGAACAAGGCTACGACCCTGACTACCTGCTCAGTTTTGAGGACGACGAGCGCTCCCTCAACGAACGCGCCCAGGCCGACGCCGACTGTGTCAAGGCATGCATACGCCTGTGGCTGGCCGCGCACGGCGTGGACGCATCTGGGATGAGCGACGAAAAAGCCCGCGAGCGCGCCACCCAGATCAGCCTCCAAACTAATCAGCCACTGCCCACCCTCGGCAAGATGAAGTTAATGGATGGCAAGACCGGCGAGCCATTCGACAACCCCGTCACGGTTGGGTATTTGCACATGATGAAGCTCGCTCACCTGGTCGAGGACAAAGTGCATGCCCGTTCCACCGGCCCATACTCGCTCGTCACCCAGCAGCCACTGGGTGGCAAGGCGCAGTTCGGCGGCCAGCGCTTCGGCGAGATGGAAGTGTGGGCGCTCGAAGCGTATGGCGCAGCGCACACCTTGCAGGAGATGCTGACCGTCAAGTCCGACGACGTGCAAGGCCGCGTCAAGACCTACGAGTCAATTGTTAAGGGTGAACCCATTGAGGAGCCGGGCATCCCGGCCTCGTTCAAAGTGCTGGTGAAAGAGTTGCAATCGCTGGGCCTGGCCGTAGAAGCCATCAACGAAAGCGGCGAGGTCATGCACTTTGGCAAAGACGAAGACCGCCGCACCACCCCACGCCTGGGCATGGGCCTGTTAGGGCTCGAAGAGGGGCTAGAGTAAAGAGTACATTGGGTTTGTGACCGGACACACAGCAAACAGCCTCCCGCAAAGTAAGCGGGAGGCTGTTTTTGAGCGCACCTGCCGATGCGCAACGCGCGTCAGCGCAGAAACAACAGCGTGTATAGACCAACCAACAGGAAGAAGGCAAACCAGGCGCCCAACATGCCGGTGGCCACTTTGCCCAATCGCTCAACCCGCAGTGAAATCTGTCCGTCTGGCGTGGCATGCGCCTGATAGATCACCAGCGCCAGATATGTGATGACAGCCACGCCGACTAGGGTGGTCACGCTAAATACGGCAATTGATCCCCAGTCAATCTGATAGGGATACTCGGCGATGCTATATCCAAAGCGCGCCAGCGAAGCAACACGCAGCGCCTCACGCACCACAGCAACCACCAGCAGGCCGGCCAGCCACACCAACACCGACCAAGCTCGGCGCTGGGGATGGCCCCTCAACCAGACAAACCAGCCCATGAGCGCCAGGCCCAATGCAACCAGAGGCGCAGCCACCCATGTTGCGCCGAACTCCGGCCCTTCACTGAGCGCCCAGGCCAGCCCGGTCACTGCATACAGGGGACTGACACTCAACCCTAATTTGCGGCCAAGCTCAGAGACCCAATCGAGAAAGGCCGGCTCATTGCTGCGACCGCGCAAATACCAGGCCACAAACTGCAACACCACCGCCAGACTCAAGCCGGCTTGCAACGGCAGCATAAACACCAGCCGCGGCACGTTGTAGGCATGAAAGGTGATCCCGCGCGTGTCAATCACACCGTTTGGCATGTACCATCCCATCCAGCGATCGGGGCGAATCGACACGCCATGCAGCACGTGCATGATCCAGCCGGCGAAGAACAGCAAAACCAACGATGCAACCGCCACGAACAACAAACGCCGGTCATGCTGGCCTCTGAGGTAAAAGAAATAGGCCAGGCTGTACCCGCCCATCACAACAAAAATAAACCCCACCGACCAGAATCCGGTCAGGGCGTTCGCGGTGTACCACAGCGGATCATAGATTGTCTGCAAAAACAGCAGCGGCGCAATGCCGGTGACAATTCCCAATCCCAGTGCGTTGGGCGTCAGGCGAGCTGCCAGCCGGCCCAATTGCAGCGCAAAGGCGCTTCTCTGTTGCGCAAACGCGTAAACCGCAAACAGGCTGGATCCCAACGCCAGCGTAACAAAGAAAATGTGCAACACCCAAGTCGCCACCAGCAGCGCTTGCAGCGCCGGCGGAAAAAACGGCGCGCCCAACGGGTCGCGCATCATTTTCAACATCTCGCCCACAGTCATCCCGGTGTCCATACTTCAATTCCTCAATCTTTGTCAATCTTTGTCAATCTTTATCTTCATCGATTCCCCCGGTCTCACGCCCAACCTTCAGCGACCTGCCTGAGCCACGCTGGTGGCAGCGCCATTGTTCACAAAGGCGGCCAGATACTCCGCCAGCGCTCGCCGCTCTTGCGGTGTGCCGATAAACGGATGCATGTACGGAAAGCCATGGATCGCTCCGAGGTAAGCGTCAATCTCATCCACGGTGGACAGATTGCGCATTCGCAGCAGTTTGGCCTGCGAGCGCAGGTCAAGGGCAACTCCCAAAATGTTTAGTTCGGTCTGCGGACTGATGCTGTGACACGAGCCGCACTGTTGAATTACCAGCACGCGCCCCACGGCCACGGTCTGATCCACGTTGCCAAACGTCACACTTGGATCAACGGCCACTTGATCTACATCTGGGACGAACGGCAAATGCCCCAACATGCCGGTCTGACTCAATCTGTTTTCTTCGCTCTGCACCCCACGGGCCGGCACGTCATTGAAGAGAAGTTGATTCGACGAAATGTAGCCGGCAATCACATCAGGCTTGCGCAGCACCTCGCGCGTGCGTTCAGCCCCAAAGATCGCGCCGTACATCACTGCCATCGCCGCCAACGCAAAGACGCGCCGCTGGCGATTGGGAGCAATAAACGCGAACAGCAAGCCGGCAAACGTTGCAGCAAGCCCAAAGTAGATGATCGGGAACGTCGGCTGAGGAATAGCGCGCGAAGGCAAAATGGCGCGCGCATGTTCGGGCAAAGCCGGCTCATACATCGTCAACCACACCAACACACCGCCGATCAACCCCAGCAAGCCGATACCACCCGCATAGCGAATGATCTTCTCGCGCTCAAAGAAACCTTTTGGTAGGCTTGTGGCCACAAATAGCGCCCACGCCGCCATGATGGCGAACATGAAGTAAAAACGCAGCGCAATTTGCGGCCAGAATGTCGGGTTGAAAAAGCCGTGCAGCGTGTTGCCTGTTTGCAACCACAGGCCGGGAGTGAGCTTAAACGACAGAATCCCGACAATGATAGACAGGGTGCCTGTGCTCCCCAAGGCCAGAATCCACGCCAGGCGCAAATGGGTTTGTTTGCTGACGCGTCCAAACGTGTAGTAGTAGGCCATGATTCCAACCACGTCGATGAGAAACATGTACCACTCCGCGCCCCAGAAGAACACGAAGTTGTGAATCAAAGCCGAGATGCCGCGCGGGTTGGCAGCGGTGGTAGTTTGCCAAATGCCCACGCCGGCCAGCGCACCAAACACATATGCAAATACCAGCAAGCCAAGCGCGCTGCGCTTCAAATATTGATACAGCTCTTCACGATTCTCGCGCACCGCGCGGCGTTCGATGTATAGATTGAACCAGGCCGCTGCCACGGTGAGATGCGACACCAACACATGAAAGGCAGACGTAATCGCCACATACAAGGTGGAGTGAATCAAAACCCCTTCCCAAAACGGATACATTCCTAAACGACCTCCGAACATCGACTCAATTTTGCAAGCCGGCCAGCCATCACATCACAATTCGGACGACTTTGCCCTCACAATCAACGCCCATAAACTTAAAAACGACTTTGACCTTCCGCCAGTGACTTTTCGCAAGGAACGCATGTGAGCTTCAGCACATTTCAGCGCCCCTGCACCACAGGCTACAATCAACCCCCATGAGCGACATTCAGCGCGCGCTGGCGCGTGTGCGCGAGCGCATCGCGGAAGCTGCGCTACGAGCCGGGCGCGACCCATCCGGCGTGGCTCTTATCGCCGTCTCCAAAACTTTCTCCGCCGAAGCCGTATTGGAAGCCATTGCAGCCGGCCAACTGGAATTTGGTGAGAATCGCGTCGAAGAAGCCCTGCCCAAGATGGCTGCGGTAAGCCAGTCGACTGCGCTGCGCGCCGTCACAGAATACGGAATACAGAATCCACAATCCAGAGTCCAGTGGCATTTGATCGGCCACCTGCAATCGCGCAAGGCCAAAGACGCCGCCGGGCGCTTCGATCTGATCCACTCGGTGGATTCTGTCCGGCTGGCCGAGACGCTCGACCGGCGAATGGCCGCCCTGTCCCCCGTCGCTCGCCAGGACATCCTGCTCGAATGCAATGTCAGTGGTGAAACAACCAAGAACGGCTTTGATCTGGCCGGCTGGGAACACAGCGCTGTTAAGCTGAGCAGCTTCGCTGCAGATGTGGCACACATCTGCTCGCTGCCTCATCTGCGCGTACTTGGACTGATGACGATGGCGCCCATCGTTGAACACCCCGATCAGGCCAAGCCGTTCTTTGCCAGTCTGCGGGCGCTGCGCGACGCCCTGGCCGAACAATTGGCGGACACACCTCTGCCCCATCTGTCAATGGGCATGACCGACGACTTCGAAGCTGCCATCGCCGAAGGCGCAACGCTGGTGCGCATTGGGCGCGCCATCTTTGGGGCCCGGCATCCATAAGCCGATTCGCCATGTTATCCGCCTCTCTTCCCCCCCTGCCCCATCACACCTTGTTGAAGGATATTCGGGCCTTGAGTCAGGCGCACCAGATGCCTGTCTTGCTAGTGGGCGGCGCAGTGCGTGACTGGTTGATCGGCGCGGCATCGGCGGACCTGGACTTTGCCGTACAGGGCAACGCCATTGCCCTGGCCCGCGCAGTCGCCAATGTGTTGGGCGGTCATTTCTATGTGCTGGATCACGCGCGAGGCGCCGCGCGCGTGATTTTAAGAACGGACGGGCAAGCCCATCTCTCGAACATCGCCACGCCATCTTCGCTGATCCTGGACTTTTCGACATGTCGTGGCGCAACATGGGAAGATGACCTGCTGGGTCGCGATTTCACCATCAATGCGATCGCGCTGGATTTGCGCGCGCTCGATCTGGGGTCGCCCGACTGCAAGTCGCCCGACTCCAAGTCGCCCGACTCCAAGTCGCCCGACCTGGGGCATCGGGTATTGCTCGACCCGACCGGGGGCCTGGCCGATCTCAGCCGGCGCATCATTCGCCAGGTGCGGCCCAACGCGATTGCCGGCGATCCAGTGCGCGCCCTGCGCGCTGCGCGTCTGGCGCTGGCGCTGGCCGCCACGATCGAACCCGACACAGCCAGGGCGATGCGTCAGGCTGCTGCGCACATGAGCCGGCCCAGCCCGGAACGGGTGCGCGATGAGCTGATGAAGCTGCTAGAGCTGCCCAATGCGGCGCAGGGTGTGCGTCTGTTAGATTCATGTGAGCTGCTGGGCGCCATTGTGCCGGAGATCAAGGCGATGCGCGCTTGCACACCCGCGTCGCCGCATGTCTTCAACGTGTTAGAACACACCTTTGTGGTGATGGATTACGCCGATCGCCTTCTGGCCGGCCAGTTTGCGGCTGATCTGTGCTTTGCGCCCGACGGGGCGCAGTGGGCAAAGCTGACGGATCATTTCGCGCAGTCTGTAACAGGCGAGCGATCACGGGCGGCCCTCTTTCGCTTTGCGCTGCTCTTGCATGACAGCGGCAAGCCGGCCACACACGTAATGGACGCACAGGGCAATCTGTTCTTCCCCAACCACGCGGCAGCAGGCGCCGAGCTGGCCGGCCGGCGCGCGCGCGCGCTTAAACTAAGCAACGACGAGACGCGCCGTGTTGGGTTGATCGTCCGCCATCACACACGCCCAAACCAGATGGCACGCACCGGCGAGACATCTCTTCGTGCGCTCTACCATCTGTGGCGCGACGCCGGCGATTGCATGCCCGAACTGGCATTGTTGTGCGTGGCCGACGGCATGGGCAAGGCCGGCGCAAACACGCCCCTTGAAGATCGCCAGCGACGTGGCCGCATGGCCAAATGGATCCTGGACACTTACTACACCCGCTTCGCGCCAGCAGTAGCCCCACAACCGTTGATACAGGGCGAAGATGTGCTGGCGCTAGGTATCGCCCCCGGCCCGAAGATCGGCCAGATGATCGAGTCTGTGCGCGAAGCACAAATGGCCGGCGACATTACCACGCGGGCTGAGGCCCTTGCCATGCTGCGTCTGATAGCCGACGACAGCCGGCGGCCGTGAAAAGGGCCGGTCTCGGACGGCGCGCCCAGAAAAACGACGCCGGCGACAGACCCCTAGCACTGAAGTGCGCCGGCAGCTTTACCTCAGCCCACCAGAGAAGGCCACTGCCCACAACCAGTTCACAATGGCGTGAAAGACAGCCGGCGTCGCTACGTTGCGGGTAGCAATGTAGGTGCGCGCGTAGAAAATGCCGGCCACCGTTGCCAATACAAAGTACCAGCCAACGTCAGGCGGGTTGTTCAGGTGCGCCAGGCCGAAAATGATGGAAGACACGACCACTGCACTTGCCTCTGGCAAGCGCAGGGTTTGATCGAGGTAGCGGAAGATTGTCCCGCGAAACAGAATTTCCTCCGGCAGAGCAACGAAGACCAATCCAGTCAGCAGGCTGATCGCTGCTTCGAACGGCGTCTGTGTGGCAAGGGCCGGCGCCAGAAAACCGCTGAACAGACCAACCGGCACGCTCACCACGGCCAGCAGAATCAGGTTGCTGGCAACAAGGCTCACGCCACGCGCCGTTGGCCGGAACGACAGGCCCATTCCCTGAAACTGACCAGAAACGGCCAGCACAAACAAGAAAAGCGGCAACACAGCCATCTGAAAATAGCCGGCCCCTTGCGCCAAGGACAACGGGAAATCGGGAAACGCTTGGAACTCCACTGCGTACCACACCGACAACACGGCGCACACAAAAAGGAAATTTAGCTTGCGTTTCTGTTCGCGGCCGGTCAGTGCAAGCAGCACAATCGGAATCATGAATGCGCCGGCGCGCAAGACGGCGTCAGCCGGTTCGATCGTCTGATTACGGGTCAACGGCAATACCAGCGGAGTAGCAACAGTGATCACCCCCAGCAACACATCACTGCGCCGGAACTGTGGTGTGTTAATGATGGCGATGGCCGACGGCAGATAGATCAAAATGCCGGATGTCAGCAGATCCGTTGCATTTAGCGCCTCGTTCATCTGGGCGTACAGGACAAAGGGCGCCAGAATGATCAGCGGCGCGAGCGATAGTGCGACCGGCTCGACCTGCGCCGCGTGGCGCAAGGCGCGAGCCACCGGCGCAACACTCGCCAGCAGGAAACCGCCCAGAAATACAGCAAACACGAGCAGGGGAAACATCGGCGGCCCATTCAGCGGCTCGCCGAGCTGTTGAGCAAACAGCACAACGAGCGCCGCCCAAATCACCAGCCGCACCCCCCAATCCCATACGCCAGTAACCGCTTGCGACACCCGTGCATCAGGCTGTGACCTTTCCTGTGCTGCGTTTTGCTGAGCAGAGCGCGCGGCGGCAGATGATTCCGTCTCGGACAGCGAATTCATCCCAGCATTGTAGCATTGCATAGCCCGGCTTGTATGGTCAAAAGACTATTGCATGTCGGATTTTGAGATTGGGCTTGCCCACAATTACGACATGCAATTCTGCTGCGCTGTGCAACACGCAAAAGCAAGCCGGCCAGCGCGTGGCCTAACGATTGGCCTGCTGTGCCGCCTCCCAAATGCGCGTGTCGAAGGCGGTCTGGGCAGCAGTGTCGGCCGGCAAGGCGTTGTAGCGCACCAGCATGTCGGCGAGCGCCTGCCACTGCGCGGCGCTCTGCCAGCCAAAACCGCGCTCGGTATGCGCGTCGCGCAACTCAGCTTCCAGCATATAGCGCATGTGTTCGGGATCAGTCTCCGGGCCGGCGTATTGCATCACGATCTGCACGGCTTCATCCGGGTTCGCCTGGGCATAGGCGATGCCCTGCAACGCCGCGCGCAAAAAGCGGGTCAGCGCATCGGCGTGTGTGCGCAAGTAGTCCTCGGTGGTGACGTAGGTCAGACCCAGCGTAGGCACGCCATAATCCGCTGCGTCCCACAGCACCAACTGATGTCCCCAACGCTTGAGCAGATAAGGCTCGTTCGATTTGAACACCGGGTACACATCCACTTGCCCTTCGCTCAAGACGCGCGGGTCGAATCCGACGTTGACCAGATTCATCTTGTTCACGTCGGCGCCCGCGGCAGCAAGGAGCGCAAAGAGATCAGGCGGCGGCGTACCCTTGTAGCCGACAGTCTTGCCTTCCCAATCCTTGGGGGTTTGCAAGCCTGAATCGGCCAGGGCTGCAAAGGCCTGCTGGCCTTTCTGGCCGATGAGCGCAATAGACACTACAGGCAGGCCGGGATCGGTGCGTCGTTGCAGGACGGTCGCTGCGTCCATCGTGGTCACCTGCACCTTGCCGGCCACCAGCAACTGCACGTGTTCCCCTCTGCCCGGTGAATGCTCGATCATCACATCCAACCCATTCTGAGCAAAGAAGCCCTTTTGTTTGGCCACATACGCGCCTACAAAAGGCAAGTTGGCCTGTGGCTTATAGCCGGCCATGAAGATCAGCGGTTGCAGCGCAGCCGTCGCAGTGGGCGAGGGGGCGGCCAACCGCACAGGGGCGCAGGCGCTCGAAACAAGCAGAGAAAAGAGTAAAGAGAGGAACAGGAATATCTTGCGCATGGTGTTCAGTATCAGAATGCGTGTGTAAGATGGTGATCGATGTGCGTGGGTCTCGAACAGCGTGCATCACGCGCTCCAGCGCGTCACGCGCCGCTCGAGCCAGACGATAAAGCCATAGGCGCTCATGCCGCTTAAGGAAAGCATGAAAATGGCGGCGAACATTGGAGGCAAATTCAAGTTGCTATAGGCCAACCACATCACGCGGCCCAAACCGCTGGAAGCGCCGGTCCACTCAGCGATTACCGCGCCCACCAACGCCAACGGCGCTGTGACGCGCAATGCAGCAAACAGATAGGGCAAAGCCAGCCAGGCGCGCAGATGAATGAGCACCTGCCAGGTGGTCGCGCGATGGATGCGCATTACATCGAGCATCTCGCGTCGGGCGCTCTGCAACCCTACCAGCACGTTGACCAACGTTGGGAAAAAGGTTAGCAGCGCAGTGATGAGAATCTTGGGCAACACGCCAAAGCCCAGCCAGATGGTGAGTAACGGGGCAATAGCCGCCAGGGGTGTGGACTTGACCAGGATGGCCAGCGTCATCACTCCACGCTCCATCGACGGGTGCAACCCCACCAGGGCAGCGATCACACCACCCGTTGCCGTGCCGATCATCAGTCCGCCCAAGGCCTCGCCAAGTGTGATGAGCAAAGCAGACAGGTAGTAATCAGGTTGGGCGAGCAATGTTTGCGCAATGCGACTGGGCGCGGGCAGCAAATAGACCGGAATATCGCGCCAGCGCACCACGGCCTCCCAAAGACCGAGCGCAAATGCCGGCAGCGCGATTGCCAGGACATAGGACTCCAGATACACGGCGCGCCGTGGGCCGGGTGTGGGACCGAGGATAACTCTGATCATGTTTCAAAAACGATTGCCGCCTGCATAGAGTTGATCTCAAGATGCCTGTAGCAAGCCCTGCCAGGCGATTAGGGCGTTTGGGACAATGCGAAAAGCACGCCAGTGGGTAGCGGGCAGCCGGCCGGCTGCACCCAAGTATCTGCGGCGCAAACGATGGAGCATCGCCGAGAGGCCGCCGGGGAATTCGTCTTGCTGTAAAGGGAAAGCGCGCCCTCGCGCAATCACGCAACGTAACGGCGGCCAGGGTTCATCTACACTCAGCGAGACATTGGGGTTATCCAGCACATATTCGGCCCATAATGATCCCTGCCAGGCAGCGACAAAAAAATGTGTACCGTCCCACTCCTGCCAGACGGGCACAACATGCGGGGCGCCATCGGGCCGCAGGCAAGCCAGCCTGGCCACCCACGGGGCAGCCAGAAAGGCGCGCATGGCCTCTGGGTCGAGGGCGCGACGGATGAGTGAAGTGTCATTGGCCACTTCCTGCCAGGGGGCGTAGCGCATTGCCCCCATGCGATAGGACAGGCGCGCGGCAATCTCACGCAGCAGCGGCACATATTCGCGCAGACGGCGTGCGCTCCATCGAAAGGCCGGCGCGCTCAGCAGCAGCGCCGCAGTCGGCGTGTGACCATCGGCGCAGATGGGCAACGCAACCTCCACGCTCTCGGCGTCGCGGGTAAACACGTAGCCTTGTGACCGCCCTCTGGATGAGGGGATGGTACAAAGCACCTGCGCAACCGCGCTGGTGGACGAGAAACGGAAGGCCGGTGGGAAGGCGCTGCGCACTTGCACCTGCGGCTCGACCTGCGCAACAAGGACTGCCACACCTTGCGTCGGCCATGCCAATGCCAGCGTCTCGGGCAGATTAGCCGCTTGCGCTTCCTGGTAGAAAGCAGCCTGCAAATCAGCAGCCGGCAGCCATCCTCCTCGCCAGGCCAACAGGCGCGGGCCGGCTCGATATCGTCCTCGCCTCTCAGCCTGCGCCACGTAGCCCAACTGCTTCAGCGTGTTGAGCAGCACAAACAGTGCGCTGCGCGAGATGTCCACGCGCATCAGAAGCTCGGCCAATTCGACGCCCTGCGGTCGATCGAGCAGCACTTCCAGCAAGGCCAGGGTGCGCTCGATTGACGAAGAAGTTTGCATCGACACTATCGATAAAGTCCTCATATCTAGATTTTAATCCAAAAAACAGGACTTTTGCGCAGCGCCCTTTTGCGCAGCGCCCTTTTGCGCAGCGCACACTTGCCGGGCAGAGTCAGCGCGCAGCCGGCAGGAAGGCGCGATATGGCGCAACACCGTTGGGGATCAAAATGCGCGAAGTGAACGGCGCAAGCGTCAGACTGCCGCTGACCGGCGCGCCGTTTAGGTCTTTATACGGCTGCACCAACGCAAAGGTCTTGGGCGTTTTGCTGTCGTTGTAAAAAAGCACCGCGCTGTTCAGCGTGGCAGACACCAGCTCGGTCGAAGCCATGTCTTTGCCGGAATAGGATTGCCACTGCGCCAGCGTGCGCTGGGTGACGGAAGAGATGTGATCGGCACGATTGGCGTGATAGAAGCGATTTTGATTCGATGTCCCCAGCCGGCTTGAATCACTGGCAGAGAGAGTAAACGTGTTGGCCCGCACGCCTAGCATGATGTTGTTGATAAAGTTAGACACATACGCCGGGCTGGCGCCAATGCTGACCTGACTACTCCAGTCCGTAGCATCCGCATTGCGGAAGAGCGTGTTGCCCAAGGCGCTGCCTGTTGTGGCTTGAAAGAGCAGGCCGGTGTGCGTGGCGCCCGCAATGGTGTTATTCGTCACAGTGATATTGGCGGCGTTCTGATCCAGATACAGCCCAAACCCGAACAGCGGGTCGTAGGTTGGTATCGCGCCGTCGGTATTACCGATGCTGTTTAGAAAAATATTGCCGGTAAAGATGATGTTCTGCGCCAGGCCGCCGTAGACGCGCACAGCGCCGCAATCGCCCTTTGAGTAACACGCGCGATCGATCACGTTACGGTTAAACGTGTTGTTTAAACCGAACACGTCCACGCCGTTGTAGCCAGAGCGTTCGATACGATTAAAGCGCACTGTCACGCCGTTGCTGGTATACGCGCCATCGTTGCTGACCACCATGCGAATCCCGTCGCCGTCTTCGGTGCATTGCCCTTCACCGTCAGTGACACGGCAGCCCATACCGGAACGATTGAGATTGGCGATCAGCCCTATATCGCGGATCACGTTGTCCTCGAACAAGGACAGCCGGGCAAAACTGTTGATGCCAAAGTGATTGGGCCGCTCGATCAGATTGTTGGTAATCGTGATGTAGCGTCCGCCGCGCCAGCCGTTGTATCCATTGCCGTTGGCGCTGGCATTCCACACCCAGGTGGAGAGATTGATGCCGGCGCTATCCACATCCCGAATTGCGCAGTTGCGAATCACCACGTGGCTGTTCTCGTCTTTCTCCAGATTAACCGGTGTAGTGATCCCGTTATCAAACCAGTTGCGGATGTGCAGGTTGTCAATCACCACATACTGGACATGTTGGTACAAATGGCGGCCCAGGATGATGCCGCCCAGGTTTTCTGACTCGCCGTTCAAGACCACCGAGGCTTCAAAAGCGCTCTGATTGGGGTCAGTGAGCGAGAATAAATAGACACGCCGCGCCGTCGGGTCGTAGTACCATTCGCCGTCGCGGTCGAGCGTGGCGATATGGCTGTCGAGCCAGAAACCCCAGCCGGCGCAGCTCCCGCCATAGCAACTGATGTCGGCGTTCAGAATCAGGGTGTTGCCACTGTCGCCGGTGACGTTGCGGTTCAAGATATACCAGCGCATGCCTTTGATGTGGGCGGTGGCGCCTGTCCAGTCTACCGCCGGCAACTCGACATCCGTGATCTGATTTGCCGCTGGGTATCCATCTATCGTCGAGTATCCACCGTCGGGGGCGTCCAGATTGGGCCAGCGCCCAATGCCCAGCCGCACACCGTTGCGGAAGAGCTGGTTAATCCCTTGCGTGCCGCTGAATCGAGTGGTATTGCCGATGGCGTCCAGATCGACGCGCCAGATTTGGCCGGCGTGCAATGTCCAGCCGGTGATCGGCTGCGACCCGCTCAGGATAGGCTTATCAGCACAGGCCGGATCGGGATAGCTGCCAAAGGTAAGTGTGCCGGTCAAACTGCCCGAGCGGGTGATGCGCAGCATTTCGCCACGCCACACATCGCCGCACAGAAAGCGCACTGCATCGCCCGGTTGCAACGCCAGACTGTTGACTTTGGCAATGCTGCGAAACGGCGCGGCAGGCGATGTGCCGGCATTGCCATCGTCGCCGGCGCTCGACGAGACGTAGTAGGTCACTGCGGCGACATGCTGCGGCGACACTTGATCGCGCAAGGAAGTGGACGCAGTCTGCGAACGGCTATGTACCGCTGTGGCATTCGACAAAGCGAGTGCGAGCAGGATCATAGTGACGAACAGCCGGCAGGTTATAGCGAAAGATCTGTATTTGGTGTTGGACATACAAATTTCACTGCTGAAGATTGTGACGGAGCAGGTCATCCCAGGCGCGACGCACCTGCGCCTCGGTCTCATCGAGGGACCCGGATGTATCGATCACCAGATCCGCGCGAGCGATCTTGTCTTGCTGGGAAGATTGGGCGTCGACTCGGGCGCGTGCTTCGGCTTCGCTCAGTCCGCGGGAATGCATCAGCCGGCGCACCTGGTCTTGCAGCGAGCAGGTGGTCACCCACACCTGGTCGCAGCGTTCGGCCCAACCGGCCTCGAACAACTTGATTACTTCGACGACGGCAATGGCATCCGGCGGCATGGCAGCCAGCAAGCGCTCCATCTCTGCATGCACCGCCGGATGTGTAATCGCTTCGAGCTGTTTGAGTCGAGCCGGATCGCTGAACACAATTGCGCCAAGCGCCCGGCGGTTCAATTCGCCGGCCTCGGTCAACACGGTCGGGCCAAACACGCGCACAATTTCGGCCAGCGCCGGCCGGCCTTTCTCCACTACCTGGCGCGCAATCGCATCTGCATCGATCACCCGCGCGCCCAGGCTGCGCAGCACGCGCGCGACGTTGCTCTTGCCGGTCGCGATGTTGCCGGTCAGCCCGATCAGTATTCGAGGCGTCATACAAGGTAAAGGGTAGCACAATCCCGATGTATCACCGCCGCGAATGAACGAACCCTGCAGCGCAATGCGATGGCTTCATACGGCCGTTCGAGATGTTGCCGGGAGACGGGCCGGCCTTGTCGCACAATTCCACGCGTATCACTGCATTCGGGGCCTGTTGCGCTGTAGTAAGATGCTATCGCCCTAGTTGCCATGCGACGGCAAATGAAACCAGTGGTATATCGAGGGACAGCGAGCACATGAGGCAACCGATCAAACCACCGCCGATGCCGATCATGGAGCGCAATCGGGGTGGCCTTTCACGCTTGTGGCGTTCTGGGCGGAGCGGCCGATTGACACTGGGAGTCGTGGCAGCGGTCATTCTGCTCTGCCTGGTGGTGACACTCCTTGTGCTGACACGGCCGGCGCCGCAACGCGGCGCAGCCGACATCATCAGCAGCACGGCCACGGCGCGCTTACAGGCTGAAGCGACAACACCGACCAACGCCATGGCAACTGTGGCCGAAAACCCACAGCCGGCCCTCCTCTCGCCCACCGACATGCCGACGCCGACGCGCGAGCCGGCCGGCGCGGCCACACTCGCGCCTCCGCCTACGGCCATCAGCAGCCCACAGGCTAGCCTGAAAGCCGGCAACGAGTTTGTCAACGTGCGCGCCGGCCCAGGGCTATCCTTTGACAAACTGGGGGAGCTGAAGCCCGGCCAGCGCGTGCTGGTGCGCGGCAAAAGCGTAGACGGGACGTGGTGGCAAATCACCCTGCCGGATAATCCCAACGGCACAGGCTGGGTGTTTGCCGCATACCTTGATCTGTTCGGGGACGCCGCCAGCCTGCCGGTTGTGCAATAGTCACGCCGCCAACGCGCGAAACACCGCCCGTTTCGGCCCGGAACTGTGTGAAGCCGGTTACAATCAGGCTGTGCCGGCAACCACGATGTTGGCCGGCGCAGGAGCACACCTATGACACCGACGCGCGTGCTAATTATGGGCGCCGCCGGGCGCGATTTTCACAACTTCAACGTCTGCTTTCGTCACGCCCCCGATGTCGAAGTCGTCGCGTTCACGGCTACGCAAATTCCCAACATCGAAGGACGCGTGTATCCCCCGGCGCTGGCCGGCCCGCGCTACCCCCACGGCATCCCCATCTACGAAGAGCGCGAATTGAGCCGGCTGATCCGCGAGTTGCGCGTGGGGCAGGTGATCTTTGCCTACAGCGACGTGCCGCACGAGTATGTGATGCACAAAGCCTCACAGGCGCTGGCGGCCGGGGCCGACTTCCGATTGATCGGGCCGGCGGCGACACAGCTTAAGAGCAGCAAGCCGGTGGTGTCGATTGGGGCCGGGCGCACCGGCAGCGGCAAAAGCCAGACCACGCGCCATGTGTGCGATATATTGCAGCGGCTGGGCAAGCGCGTGGTGGCCGTGCGCCATCCCATGCCCTATGGCGATCTCGTTCGCCAAACAGCGCAACGCTTCGCAACACATGCCGACCTCGACGCGCAGGAATGCACTATTGAAGAGCGCGAGGAGTACGAGCCGCACCTGGATCGGGGCGTCATCGTCTATGCCGGCGTGGACTACGAGATAATCTTGCGCCAGGCTGAACAAGAAGCCGATGTCGTCGTGTGGGACGGCGGCAACAACGACTTTCCCTTCTTCGCCTCCGATTTGCACATCGTGGTGGTCGATCCACACCGCCCCGGCCACGAGCTGACTTATCATCCCGGCGAGACGAACCTGCGGATGGCCGATGTCGTCGTGATCAATAAGGTGGACACGGCTAATTACGCCGATGTGCTGGGGGTGCGGGCGAACATCCAATCGGTCAACCCACGCGCTGTGGTCATCGAAGCGGCTTCGCCACTCTTCGTAGACGATCCGCAGGCGATTCAAGGCCGGCGTGTGCTGGTCATCGAAGACGGCCCCACCCTGACACACGGCGAGATGGCATACGGGGCGGGCGTGGTGGCCGCGCAACGCTTTGGCGCAGCCGAGTTGATCGACCCACGCCCGTTTGCCGTCGGCTCGATCCGGCAAACCTTCGAGAAATACCCTCGCACAGGACGCTTGTTGCCGGCTATGGGCTATGGGGCGCGGCAGATTGCCGATCTGCAAGAAACCATTCGCCGCTCCGATGCCGAGCTGATCATCGTGGCAACCCCGATCGATCTGCGACGGCTGGTGGAGGTGGCGCAGCCAATGCAGCGGGTGCGTTACGAGTTACAGGTGATCGGCAGGCCAACGCTTGAGGATGTGCTACGCAGCCGGTTTGGGCGGGCAAACTGATGCGGCCACGTGTGCAAAACAAACACAGCCAATGCTCGGATGGCGATTGGCATCTCTGTTATAATGCGCTTCCGCATGTGGGCACGTAGCTCAGTTGGTTAGAGCACTGCTTTGACATAGCAGAGGTCACAGGTTCAAGTCCTGTCGGGCCCATTTTGAACAGCCCTTTGGCGAAACTGCCGAAGGGTTTTTTAATACGCCTACAATAAAGCGCTGTCATGAGCAATGTGAAAGTCGGCGCGACACGTATTCTGGCTATCGAAACCTCGTGCGATGAGACCGCCGCCGCAGTGATTGACAACGGGCGTCACATTCGCTCGAACATGATCGCGTCGCAGATCGCGCTGCACCAGAGGTATGGCGGCGTGTTCCCAGAGATGGCCTCGCGGGCGCACATCGAGGCCATTGCGCCGGTGATCCGACAAGCCATGGAAGACGCCGGCGCCGGCTGGGACTCGCTGACCGCCGTGGCAGTAACCAAAGGGCCGGGGTTGCCCGGCTCACTGGTTGTCGGGGTCAATGCAGCTAAAGGCATCTGCCTGGCCTATGACCTACCGTTGATCGGCGTGAACCATCTGGAAGGCCATCTGTATGCGCACTGGCTGGCAGGGACAGGGCCGGCGGCCAATGGGCCGGCCGGGGAAAGTGAGCAGGATTTTCCCCTGCTGGGGTTGATTGTCTCCGGCGGCCACACTGAACTGGTGCTGATGAAGGGACATGGCGAGTACGAGTTGATCGGCCACACAGTGGATGACGCCGCCGGCGAAGCCTTTGACAAGGTCGCGCGCATGCTGGCGTTGGGATATCCAGGTGGGCCGGCCATCGAGCGCGCGGCCACGCAGGGCAACCCCCACCGCTTCAAGTTTTCACGGCCGCGCATGGATCGCCCCTTCGATTTCTCGTTCAGCGGGGCCAAGACCGCCGCCTGGTATGTGGTGCGGGATTTTGGCGGCATGATCGACGGCAAGCCCAATCCTCGCGTGCCGGTGTTCGACCTGGCGGCCAGCTTCCAAGAAGCCGTGGTGGACTGGCTGGTGGATAAAACATTGCGCGCTGCGCAACACTACCACGCACACGCTGTGCTGATCGGCGGCGGCGTGTCGGCCAATCGGCTGCTGCGCGAACGCATGGCGACGCTGTTGCCCATGCCGGTGTTCTTCCCACCATTGTCCCTGTGCACGGATAATGCAGCCATGATCGGCGCGGCGGCGCACTTTGCTTACTTGCGCGGCGCGCGCCATGATCTGGACATGGACGTAGAACCGGATCTGAAAATCGGGTGACGGGACAATTGACGATTGAGTGATCGAGCGATTGAGTAATCGAGCGATTGAGTAATCGAGCGATTGACAATTGATTCCGCGCCAAGTCCAAAATCCAAAATCGAAAATCCAAAATGGAATACGAGGTTGTCATCGGCATGGAAACCCATGTCGAGCAAAGCACACACAGCAAGATGTTTTGCTCGTGCTCGGCCAGCTTCTTTGGCGCCGAGCCGAACACAAATGTCTGCCCGACCTGCCTGGGGATGCCCGGCGCGCTGCCGGTGATCAACCAGCGCGCAGTCGAGTTCTGCATCATGGTCGGGCTGGCGCTGAATTGCAAAATCGCCCGCCATACCTTCTGGGAGCGCAAGTCGTACTGGTATCCCGATCTGCCCAAGGGCTATCAGATCTCGCAATACCAGTGCCCGCTGTGTTACGACGGCTATATCGATGTCGATGTGCGCGACTTGAGCAGCGGCAACTGGACTGAGACACACTATCGCAAGCGCATCCGTATCCGCCGCGCGCATCTGGAAGAAGACACCGGCAAGCTCGCCCATGCGGGCAACGTGTCGTTTGTGGATTACAACCGCAGCGGGGTGCCCCTGATCGAGATCGTCACCGAGCCGGATATCGCCAGCGCCGACGAAGCCTATGCCTATCTCAGCGCCCTGCGCGACATCGTGCGCTACCTGGGCGTGAGCAGCGGAGACATGGAGAAAGGCGCCCTGCGCGGCGAGCCAAACATGAGCCTGCGCCCCAAAGGCAGCGACACCTTCGGCACAAAGGTTGAGATCAAAAACCTCAACTCGCTGCGGGCCGTGCGCGACAGCATTGCATACGAGATCAAGCGGCAAAGCCGGCTGCTGGACGAGGGCGACCAGATTCGACAGGTCACGCTGGGCTGGGATGATGCGCGCGGCGTGACAGTGATACAACGCGAGAAGGAAGAAGCGCATGACTATCGCTATTTTCCAGAGCCAGACCTGCCCCCACTGGTGATCGACGACACATGGCTGGAGGCGATTAGAGCGCGCATGCCAGAACTGCCGCTGGCAAAGAACGACCGCTTCATGCGCGACTTTGGCTTGAGCGGCTACGACGCAATGGTGCTAACCAAAGACCGCGCGACAGCAGAGTATTTTGAGAAAGTTGTGGCGGCCCTGTGCGGCGAAAAGAATCAAGGCTTGCAAGCCGCCGCCAAGTCGGCTGCGAATTGGGTGACCGGCGAGTTATTTCGGTTGATGGGGGCCACCGGCGCAGGCATTGAGCATGTGAAGGTTGACCCGGCGCAACTGGCCGGACTCATCCAACTGGTGGACAACAAGACCATCAACATCAACACTGCCCGCCAGGTGTTCGAGGAGATGTTCGCCAGTGGCCGAGATGCTGGCGCCATTGTGGAGGCCAAAGGACTGGCACAAGTCAATGATGAGGCCACCCTGTCCAAAGTGGTCGAAGAGGTGCTCGACGCGAACCCGCAGCAGGCGCAAGCCTACCTGGCCGGCAACGAGAAACTGTTTCAGTTTCTGGTAGGCCAAACGATGAAGCGCACCAAAGGCAAAGGCAACCCACAAGTGTTACAGGGATTGTTGAAAGCCGCGCTGGACAAGCGGCGATCGCAGTAAGATCGAGCATGCCCGCAACACGCTGTTTGGCGCGCGTTGAGCCGGCGCCGCCTCGCATCTTGATCAGATTGCGCAGCGCAGCCGGATGCGCCTGACAGGATCCGGCCCAGTCAACAACCGGCCAGTTATCGTCCAGCGGCCGACACATCATGTTGCGCTCCGACGGTGAGGATGCCGTGGTATCCGAACAGCTTTCCAAGCAGCGCATGACTAACAACCACCACAGTTGCCACACGATCATCGCTGCCGGGCACGGCGCGTTCGACGGCCACAGTATCCACGATGAACGGCCACGGCAAGGGCACAAGCATTCGCCCGGCGATGAGATATTGCGGCCCGCGCGAGCGCATCAGCAGCGTTTGACCCTCGTCGGCGATGTCCACCTGTAAGGTGAGGCCGACCGTTTGGGGTTGATTGAAGCAATCCAGCACGCTGCGGAAAGGCATGGTGAACGGGGTAGGCTTCGTAAGTGTGTAGCTTGTGGCAAGACCGGCCGGCGTTTGAAACTCGCGCATCCACTCATAGCAGGGCTGGCCGGCGGCATCCAATACCCCGCGATTGCGCACACGCACACGCTGCGCCTGCCCCGGCACAGGCATAAACGGTGCGAACGGGCGCGCCCACGGCAGGCGGTTCCAGGCGTCCATCACGCCTTCGACGAGCACTTCGCGGCCGGGCGGCAGGTCGTAGTGACGGCGCAGCGCCGGGGCCAGCCGGTCTATCTGGCCGGCCAGCACATAGCCAAACAGAGAATGGATTGTCATGTGTCACTCCAGTTGCTGCCTGAGCATACCGCGCAACAGCGCCCACCCGCCGCCCAGCACGGCCACAATCAGCAGCAGCAGACCCCATGCGGCGGTAACACCCTGGCCGGTCATCACCACACCAACCAGCGACGGAATCACCAGCGCAACCAGCGCAGCCATGCTGGTTAGAAAGCCGGTGACTACCGTTGCATCGCGCGGGAACAAACGGATGCCATACGAGATCAGGATGGGATAGATCGGACTCATGGCCAACCCAACTACAAACGCGCCGGCCATGTTGATCGCAAACACGCCGGGCAGGGCAATCATGAGCAACAAGCCTATGCCGGTCAGTACAATCGCGCTCGACACAATGAGCGGCGGCTTCACCCAGCGCGAGATCAGATCGGTGAGATAGCGACCAAGCGTGAACGCGGCGAAGAAAACTGTGACCAGCAAGGCCGACTGCGCTGCGCTCACGCCAGAACCGCGCTCGGCATACACGGCTGCCCAGCCGCTGAAGGCCACCTCGCTGCTGACATAGATCGAGGCGATGGCGCCGAGCAGCCACAGCACCGGTTGGCGCAGCAACTGAGAAAGCGGCAAGCGGGCCGAAGCAGAATTGGCCGGATTGTGCACGGCAGGCGGCGCAACTGCATCACGCCATACCCACGCGCCAACCAGCAAGGGCGCGGAGAGCACCAGCGCCAGCAGCAAAGCGATGCTGGCGCTGCCGAACAGGCTGTAACCGAGCGACACAAATAACGGGCCTGCCAGCGCGCCGATGCCGAAGAATGCGTTTAGCCGGCTGAGCATGCGCGCGGCATTCGGGCCGGCCAATAGCCCGACCATCGCGTTGTACCCGACCTGCGTGCCCGACTGCCCCAGCCCAAGCAAATACGCGCCCAGATAAATCAGTGGCAGGCTTTGCCCAAGCAGGAGCAGCGCAAGACTGACCAGCAGGCACGTCGCGCCGGAGAGCAACAACGCCCGCATGCCCAGCCGCGCGCCGATGGGGCTGATGATGAAAACGGACGTGGCATAGCCCAGCGCAAAGGGAGTGAACAACAGCCCGACCTGTTCGAGCGGGGCGCCGGTCTGGGCAGCAAACGTGGGCAGCGCCGGCCCAATGATAGAGGCGTTGACGCCGATGCTCACGAAGGCGTAGAAGGCCAGCCAGGGTGGGCGCGCTGCGCCAGCGGGTTGCAGTATCTGCGATGCGGGCGGTGTGGTTTCCATATCAGGGTACACCGGGCAAGGGCGCAAAGTTGGCCGTCTCGACCACGCGCTGCCCTTCCGCACTCAAAATCCATGCGACGAAGTCGCGCAACTCGCCCTGAGGTTCGCTCAGCGCAATTAGATAGAGCGAGCGCGATAACGGATAAGACCCATCCCGCAACGAGGCCTTGGTCAACGGCTGTCCGTCGATGGCCAGCATTTTCACCGGCGGCGCGACGGTGTCTGTGATGCGGGCGCTGGGCACATAGCCGATCGCGCCGGCCTGATACGTTACAAAGTTCATCACTACCTCAACCGACGGCAGCACGACAGCGTTCAAGGTCAGGCGCGTATTGCCCATCACCATGCGATCGAAGAGGACACGGGCGCCGTCGCCCCCTTCGCGCACCGCAATTTGCACGTCGCCAACGTTTGCTGCGCCCAGACTATCCCAGCGGCCGTGCACACCGGCGTAGATGTCGCGCAATTGCTGCATGCTGACGTTTGTCAACGGATTGGCCGGATTGACAATCACCGCGATCCCGTCTAGGGCCAGATCGCCAATCCAGGGTATATCGCGCCCGGCAACCTTGTCAGGCAACACAGACACCGCTGCCAGATCGACGCGACGCGAAAAGATGGCTTCGGCGGCGTCCGGTGTGCTGGCCGGCGTCAGGGTGAAAATGATGTGCGGATGCTGGGCCGAGTAAGCGCGGGTGAGCGCCTGCATCAGCGATTCGAGAGCCACATCGGCTGCGACGCGCAACGTGACCGTGACTGGGGTCACTTTGGGCGTCTCAGCGCTGCCACAGCCGGACGCGGCCAGGCCCAATGCAGCAACCAGGCAACACAAAGCTGGCGCAGCGTGTCTCATGCTATGACCGACTCCGCCGCCGGAAGATTGCTCAACGCGCTTTGCCGATCAATCTCACACAGGAGCGCCCAGACCATCTCCTGGACACGCGCGAGCGTCGTCTCGTCGATGGCATCGATGGTGTCGGACGGCTGATGCCAGCGGGGGGATGAGCCATCGGGCGCAACAGCGCCGAAGGCGATGGCGCGCAAGCCATGTTTGACGCCCACGCTCAGTTCGCCATAGCCGGCGTTCAAGCTGACGGTGCGCGCGCGCCATTCAGGATGTGCTGCAATCAGTTTGTCGGCAAGCGCCAGCAGGCCGGGGTCGCTGTGGGCCGGCTTCAGGAATCGCTCGGCGCGCACGACAACGGGCTGCGTGCCGGCTGCAGCGACCTGGTCTATGACGATGTGGGCTGCATGTTGCAGGCCGGCGTGGTTGGCGCTGAAATAAGCGTCGGCGCCATAGCAGCCGACTTCTTCGCAGCCGGTGAAGACCAGGTGAACCTGTGTGTGTTGCAGCGGCGCATGCGTCAGCCGTTCGGCAAGCCACAGGGTGGCCGCGACACCGCTGGCGTTGTCGTTCGCCCCTTTAGTGTATGGAGTTAGGTCAGCCTGAATCATGAGCGCAAAGACAGCAAGCATCACCAGACCCGGCGCAAGCGCAATCAGACGCAGCGCCTGGGCCGGAACAACGATGCCGATTACAAACACAGCCAGCATCGCAGCCATGGCGGCGAGGCCGGCCGGCATCAGCCCGCGAAAGACCGTCATCCAAAATGACGAGCGAAAAAGCAACGGCGTGCGATGCGTGTCCAGGTGGGCGGTAATCACGACAGTGGCCGGGCACCCAGCCGAGGACACAGCCGGGCGGGCAGCAGGCAGCGCAACAGCGCCCATCGGCGCATCTTCATCGGAGGGCGCTGGCGCCGCTTGGCAGGGGATGACTGCGCGCACATTCTGGCTATGCCCGATGGGAAGCAGCCAGCGCAGCAGATTGGGGCGAAACTGCATTTCGAGCAACAGAGATCCCAGCGCCACAACCGTAATGAGAGCCGCCGCCGCCGCCCCCACCGGCTGAGGCTGCCAGAACAGAAACAGGCTCAGCAGCGCTAGCCCCGCTGCCAGCGCGTAGGGTCGGTAGGCCGATGTGGGGCTGAGAAATGTCTGGCGTTCGGGCGACAATCCCAGGATGGCTAGTTGTTCGGCCACATAGTCAGCAGCTTTGGCTTCTTCGGTGGTAGCGCTGCCACGCGGGCCAATGACTTCGGACAGGGCGCGAATATGATCGAGCGATGTCATAGAAGCTTATTATAGGAACCGGAGCAGCAGACAGCGGCGGCGCACACAAGCGAAAAGGCGCGCCGAATGGCGCGCCTCACAACAGACAGGTTGTGCGCCGGCAAGCAGCCGGGGCGCAACAGGGATTACTCGATTGTCAGGGTGCCCTTCATCAGCACGTGATGGCCGGGGAAGGTGCAAATGTAGGGGTACTGACCTTTGGCCGGCGCATCAAATGTGATTGTGTCGCTCTCGCCGGCATTGACCATCTTGGTATGAGCAAGGACGTTCGGGTCGTTTTCCTTCAGGTAGCCTTTGGCCTCGCCGGCGGCCAGGGCGTCGTTCGCGACCTGTTCGTTCGTGCCGGGTTTGATCAACACCCAGTTGTGCTGCAGCGCCGTCGAGTTGTTCTTGAAGGTCAGGGTAATCCTGGAACCCGCCGGCGCAGTGAGCGTGTCCTTGTCGTACAGCAACTCTTCGCCTTTGGAGCCGATCTCCAGCTTTACTTCAGGCTTAGGGGCGTCGCCGCCGCCGGCCGGGGCCGGCGTGGCTTCACCACCGCCGCAGGCAGCCACAAGGCTGCCGCCCACGGCCAGACCGCCAACCATGCTCAACGTCTTCAGGAATTGTCTACGTGATAAATCGAGTGCCATTGTCTCTACGTCTCCTTGAACAATAAATACAGAACTGCTCAATTGAGAATTGTCCTTGCACAGGACACATCAGGCCGCGCCAGGATGGGCAATATATCACTTGGCCGTTGTCTGAGCAATCGTGTAGAGCAGAATAAGAGAATGGCGTTTCAGGTTTCAAAGCGGAAGCGGGCCTCGCCGACGCGAATGATGTCACCGGCGCCCAATGCGCAACGAATCACACGCTCCTCGTTTACCCAGGTGCCGTTGCGGCTGGCGTTATCCTCGATCCACCAGGCGCCGGTGGCAGGGTCCCAGGCCAGCCGGGCGTGTCGCGCAGAGGTGTATTCGTCGCTGACGCGCACAGCGCAGTTGGGATCGCGCCCGATCCATACGGAGGATCGCAGGACATATTCACTGGCCGGCAGATTGCCGGCCGGCAGCAAAATCAGACGGGCCGGCCAGGTGGGCGCCTGCGGGGATTGGCGTTCGCGCATAAGCATCCAGAGCATCAGACCGAGAAAGCCGTAGAGCGCAGCGACGATCAGGATGCGCAAAGCAAGTAGAATGACCTCGCAGGGAGACAGGGCGGCAGCAGCTTGCATGCAGAAACACAGCGCCACACGCGGCAGGCTGAGCTAGGCCGGCGCAGGGGCTGGGACGACGCCCGACGAGGAAGACTCATCCTTGCCGTCATGCCTGGCCGGCAGCTTGGCGCGCGGGTTGAACGGAGTGTTGTCGGGGCCGTTGAGGCCGGCCTGCTCCTGGAAGAAGGATCGAAACTCCTCCTCCTCGATGGTTTCCACTTCAATCAACCGTTGGGCAATCGCTTCCAATATGCTGCGGTTGCGGGTCAGCACGTCACGAGCACGAGCGTATGCCGAGTTGACCAGTTGCTGCACTTCCTTGTCGATCTCGTGGGCGACGGCATCGCTGTAGTCGCGCTGCTCGCCCAGATCGCGGCCCAGGAACACCATCTCGTGTCGCTGGCCATAGACCATCGGACCCATTTTTTCGCTCATGCCATAGCGGGTGACCATGTCACGGGCAATCTCGGTCACACGCTGCAAGTCGCTGCTGGCGCCGGTGGTGACATCGCCGAATACGATCTCCTCGGCCACTCGGCCACCCAGGGCAAAGGCCAGATCGTCGAGGAACTTGGCGCGGCTGATGTAGTGGCGGTCTTCATCCGGCAGCGACAGGGTATAGCCGCCGGCCAATCCGCGCGCGATGATGGTGACTTTGCGGATCGGGTCACAGTTTTGGAGCAAATGCCCGACTATGGCATGGCCGGCTTCGTGATAGGCCACGATGGCCTTCTCTTTGGGCGTGATCAGGCGGCTCTTGCGCTCCGGCCCCATCATGACCCGCTCGATGCTCTCGGTGAACTCGGCCATGCTGATGCTCTTGCGGTTGCGCCGCGCTGCCAGAATGGCCGCCTCGTTGACGAGATTCTCGATATCGGCGCCGGCAAAACCGGGCGTCGCTTTGGCCAGGGTGCTCAGATCGACATCTGCGGCCAGGGGTTTGCCGCGCACATGGACCTTCAGGATGGCCTCGCGGCCTTTCACATCGGGCCGATCGAGCACGACGCGACGGTCGAAGCGGCCAGGGCGCATCAATGCCGGGTCCAGGATGTCGGGGCGGTTGGTGGCGGCGATGACGATGACGTTGGTGTCGGTGTCGAAGCCATCCATCTCGACCAGAATCTGGTTTAGCGTTTGCTCGCGCTCATCGTGGCCGCCGCCCAGGCCGGAGCCGCGTTGGCGGCCAACGGCGTCGATCTCGTCGATGAAAATGATGCAGGGCGAGTGGCGCTTGGCCTGCTCGAACAAGTCGCGCACACGGCTGGCGCCTACGCCGACGAACATCTCGACGAACTCGGAGCCGCTGATGCTGAAGAAGGGCACGCCGGCTTCGCCGCTGACAGCCTTGGCGAGCAAGGTCTTGCCGGTGCCAGGGCTGCCAATCAGTAACACTCCCTTGGGGATGCGGGCGCCGAGCTGGATGAACTTTTCTGGCTCTTTCAGGAACTCGACAACCTCCACCAGTTCTTGCTTGGCTTCTTCCGCGCCGGCCACATCCTGAAAAGTGACGGTGGGACGGTCACTGATGAACATGCGCGCCCGGCTGCGCCCGAAGTTCATCGCCTGGCTGTTGGCGCCCTGCGCCTGCCGGAACAGGAACCAGAAGAACAGAATCACGATGACAGGCGTGATGAACAACGCCGCCGTATTGATCAGGTCGCCCCAGTTGAATGGACTGACGACTTCTATCTTGACCCGCGCGAGCTGCTGTTCGGTGACGCCAAACTGACGCAGTTGCTCGCCGATGGTTGCGCCAAGCTCTTTCTTGGATATTGCATCCGGCCGGCCACTGTTAAACTTGACCACCAGATCGTCGTTGGCAACAATCAGCTTGTCCACGGCGCCGTTCTTGACCGCCTCGGCGACATCGGAAATCTGCATACTCATGTTACGGCCAGAACTGCCTTGAAAGATGCTCAAGGTGGCGATCAGCATGATGATGCCCAGGCCGATCCAAAGCAGATTGCGCCAACGTGGCAAATTGTCCATATCACTCTACTCAAGCAGTCAACCAATCAGCCATTTCGCCACGCAGTCAACGAGGCGATGAGCAGACGGGCGAATCGCTTAACGAATCAATTCTAATATGCGTTTTCGTCCTCGCGCGTCAGGGTGCGCCAGATGGTCTTGAGAATAATCTTAATGTCGAGCCAGATCGACCAGTTTTCGATGTACCACAAATCGTACTTGGTGCGCTCTTCGATGGAGGTGTCGCCGCGCAGACCGTTGACCTGGGCCCAGCCGGCCATGCCAGCTTTCTCGCGATGGCGCTCCATGTAACGCGGGATGCGGGCGCGAAACTCCTCGACGTAGCGGGGTTGCTCGGGGCGCGGCCCGACCAGGCTCATCTCGCCGATCAGGACATTGATGAGTTGCGGCAGCTCGTCGATGTTTGTGCGGCGCAGAAATGTGCCCAGGCGTGTCTTGCGGGGGTCGTTTTTGGTAGTCCAGGTGGCCAGTTGCTCGGCGTCCTGGCGCATGGTGCGAAACTTAATCAGCCAGAACGGCTTGCCATCAAGCCCCATGCGCTGCTGGACAAAGAAGACAGGGCCGGGCGAGTCGAGCTTGATGAGCACAGCGACGAGCAGCATGAAGGGGGAGAGCAGCACCAGGCCGATAGCGCTGCCGGCCAGATCCATCAGGCGTTTGAGGGTGAGTCGCCAGCCACGCAACTGCACGTCGCGCACGTTGAGGAGAGGCAAACCGCCCAGTTCGCCGATGCTCATCTGGCCGGCCATGATCTGAAACATGTCCGGGTAGACCTTGATGCTGATCGTGCTGCGGTCGCACATCGAGATGATGCGCAACATGTCTTCATCGCTGGCTTCAGGCAGGGCGATGATGACCTCATCGACATTGTGGCGGGCAATAACATCCGGCAGCGTATCAACGGCGCCCAACACGGATGTTTCGTCATCGGGGCGGGCGCCATTTTTAACAAGCAGGCCGATCAGGTCGTAGCCCAGGCGCGGGTTGTGGCGCAGACGCTGCAACACGGTAGCCGCCGGTTCGCCCTCGCCGACAACGACCACGCGTGTTCGCCCGTATCCGCGCATCTGCAGCCAGCGTTGAAAGCGAGCCTGCAACGCACGCGCCACGACGACGATAACCATCGTCAGCAGCCAGGCATAGATCATTACCCCGCGCGAGTAGTCGAAGGCTGATGAAGCCGTCTTGAAGGTCAGCGAGGCGACGGCAATGCTGACGAGGGTGCCGATCGAGACACCAGAGAGCATGGTGACCAGTTCATCAGCCCCATAGCGCGTCCGCCGGCGATGGTACATGCGGCCAAAGAAAAATGCGATGACGATGGCCACGATTTGCAGCCCCAGCAGAGGCAACAGATCAGAGAAGTAAAGATTCTTGGCCGGGTCGGGTAACGCGATAAGCAACCGTAGCCGATATCCCAAATAGAAGCCCAGCGCAACACTCAACACATCGACTGTCAGCAGCGACAGCATGATGAAGCTGTGGTAATGTCGCTGAAGAAAAGGCGTGCGGACTTTGGGCTGGACAAGCGCTTCCTGCATACCACGGGCCATTATACGGTTCAGACTTACAATTGATGGGTGCGTGGCCTGCACCAAGTGGAATGCACAGCATACACACAGCATACACACAGCATACAGCCCAAAAGAGAAGAACAGGTGGCAAAGAAGAACAACTCTCATTCCACACCCACGATTGGTGTTGATCTGGGCGGCACGAAAATCCTGGCGGCCGTGGTGGACGCGGGCGGCAACGTAGTCGCCACAGCCAAGCGCGCAACCCGGGCAGAGGCCGGCCCGGAAGGTGTGATAGAACGCATCATCAAAACGGTCGAGGACGCCCTGGCGAGCGTAAAGATGGCCAAAGAACAGGTCGCGGCGATTGGCATTGGCGTGCCGGGGCCGGTTGACGCCGGTCGCGGGGTAGCGTTGAGCGTGACCAACATGCCCGGCTGGGTGAATGTGCCGGTGGCCGAGATGTTGCGCAAATGGCAGGACATTCCCGTTGCACTGACAAACGATGTGCGGGCTGCCTGCATGGGAGAGTTGATGATGGGCGCAGGACGCGGCCTGCATCACTTTGTGTCGGTGTTCGTCGGCACCGGCATTGGCGGGGGCATCGTCATCAACGGGCAGATCTATGAGGGCGCGCGCGGCAGCGCCGGCGAAATCGGCCACATGATCACCATGGCCGACGGGGCCTACGCCGAAGGGGGCGGTATTCGCGGTGGGATCGAGGCCATCGCCAGCCGGTCGGCCATCGAGCGCGATTTGCGCGCCGGGCTGGCGGCCGGCCGCAAGTCCATCCTGCCCCAGTTGATGGCCAAAAAAGACGGGGCGCTGACCAGCAGCGTGCTGGCCGGCGCGGTTGAAAAGGGCGACGCGCTGACCATCGAAGTGCTGCAACGGGCAGCGCACTACCTGGGCCTGCATGCCGCCTCGCTCATCAATGCCTTCGACCCACAGGCGCTGATCTATGGCGGCGGGGTGATCGAAGCACTGGGCGAGTGGATGCTGGGGCCGATCCGCGAGACAGCCTTGCAGCATGTGATCAACCGGGCGCGGCTCGACGAGGTGAAGATCGTGGCGGCCAGCCTGGGCGATCGGGCCGGCGTGGTTGGCGCAGCCCTGTTGGCCAGAGGCGCGCTGCAGAAAGAAGTGACGAAGTAGCGCGCGAGCGCCGGACGCATTCTGCCCGATGGCTGCAAGCCACGCTCAACCCATAGCAAAGTCGGCACGGGCCGGCTTCCCCTGAACGCCGCGGCCTTCCAGGTTGCGTTCGGCTATTATTGCCTCCGCGAGCACAAACATGAGCAGGCACGCACTACGCGACGCGCCGTTGCCCTACCAGACCTGGGGCGAGCAATACATCGACGAAGGCTCGCGCCGGCAAATGGACAACGCCATGCGTCTGCCAATCAGCGTGGCCGGCGCGTTGATGCCAGACGCGCATGTCGGCTACGGCGTGCCCATCGGCAGTGTTTTGGCAACCGAGGGGGCAGTCATTCCTTACGCAGTGGGGGTGGACATCGCCTGCCGGATGCGGCTGACGGTGTTTGACTTGTCACCTGTCCTGCTCGACCAGCAAAAGCAGCGGTTCGAGAAAGCGCTGCAGAATGCCACGCGCTTTGGCGCCGGCTCTGAATGGAACCCCAGACAAGACGACGAGATCATGGATGACCCCGACTGGCAGGCCACCAGCTTGCTGCGCAGCCTGAAAGACAAGGCGCACCGGCAACTGGGCACATCTGGCTCTGGCAATCATTTCGTCGAGTTCGGGGCGCTCGAGATCATGGTCGAGGATAGCGCCTTGGGGCTGGCGCCGGGACAGTATCTAGCGCTGCTGTCGCACAGCGGGTCGCGCGGCGCCGGCTATCAGATCGCCGATTACTATAGCAAGATCGCGCGCCATCTGCATCCTGAGTTGAAAGAAGCCGGCGGGGGCGATCTATCCAACCTGGGCTGGCTCGATATCGCGTCTGAGGCGGGACAGGAATACTGGCTCTCGATGAATCTGGCCGGCCGGTACGCCAGCGCCAACCATCGCGTGATCCACCGCAACGTGGCGAAGACAGCAGGGTTGCAATCGGCAGCGGCGGTGGTGGAGAACCATCACAACTTTGCCTGGATCGAGACGCTGCCCGATGGCCGGCAGGTGTACGTGCATCGCAAGGGCGCCACGCCGGCCGCCAAAGGCACGCTGGGGGTGATTCCCGGCACGATGGGCGACCCCGGCTATGTGGTGCGCGGACTGGGCAATCCGGCTTCGCTTAACAGCGCCTCGCACGGCGCGGGCCGGCAGATGAGCCGCAATGAAGCCATCAAGTCGATCACCAAGACCATGCGCGACCGGTACCTGCGCGACAAGGGGGTGACGCTGCTGGGCGGCGGTTTGGATGAAGCGCCACAAGCCTACAAGAACATCGACGAGATCATGTCGGCACAAAGCGATGTGGTGGAAATCATCGGGCGCTTCAAACCGCGCGTCGTCATGATGACCGATGACCCGCGCGACATCTAGCACGCCGGCCAGACGTTACACTGGCCGGCGTCGAACTCACCGATTTTGTTTCGACCCCGATCTGCGCTCGCCCAGAGCGCGCTGTTCGACCGCTGCGCCAGCTTGTTCGTCGACATCTGAATAAGCACTTCGACAATGGTCTGAGCGAGACGCCATCGACAGGGTCGATGGCGCATGTGTGGGTTGTGCCTGCCGAAAGGTGGGTTGGAAGAGATGTGCTACAGACTTACAGAGCGCGTGATCACGTTGCCCACAGCGGATTGGGCATGAAGACCAGCACCAGCACAAGCAAAGCAATCAGCGCAAGTGCGTAGTGTTGAGGCTCCAGGCGGGCAGCCTGATTCAAAGCCGGGGGATGGTTGCGACCAAAGAAGAACAAGAGGATTGTCCACAGCAGCCAGCTTTCAGACACCAACACGGTCAACCCCAGAAACAGGGCCAGCATGGCAAAGTACAGGTAGCGGGCTGCCTGGCCCAGTACAGCGTAGGCCACATGTCCGCCATCCAACTGCCCGGCAGGAATCAGGTTGATCCCTGTGATGAGCAACCCAAGCCACGCGCCGAGATAAAGTGGGTGCTCGATCATGCCTGCGCTCGGTACGTACCGGCCATACAGGACGATCTTCATCAGGCCGGTGAGCAGCGAATCGCCGAAGTAGATCGCGCCGGCCATGGCCGGCGTCTCGATAGGTTTGACGGTCGAGAGCGCCAGTCCTACCATCAGGATTGGGATGGCGACAAGAAAACCGGCCAGCGGGCCGGCGATGCCAACTTCGAGGAGCGTTCGCCTATCTTCGAACGGCTCGCGCTGCACGATGACGGCGCCGAGCGTGCCAAAGCCGAACATACCTAACAGGATGGTGGGCAGGGGGATGAAATAGGGCAATGACACCGGCGCGCCACGCAGCCGGCCCACTACGTAGTGCCCCATCTCATGCGTGACCAGCACACCCAGCAGCGCGCCGGCGAAGGCCAGCCCCGCGCCCAAATCGAGTTGGCCGGTTTGGGTGAACACTGAGCCGCTGAGAATGACCGATCCGACGGTTGCGATGAACAGAATCAGATTCAGCGCGGGGTTTAATCTGGGCCGTGGAATCACGCCAGGTATGGCAAGCACTTCATGATCGTAGTTGCCGGGAGCGTCATCTTCGCGATTGCGCAGATAGGGGGTGTATCCAACCTGCTCGACACGCGGGCGCAGCACGCGGTAGGCCTGATCGGGCGGCGCCAGCAATGTGCCCCGCAGCCGAATGACACCATTGTCTTCGAACTCATAGCTGGTGACGGACATGACAACAGAGAGCGCCGCGCGCAACCTGGCGACGGTCTCAAGCCGGTCAGCCGGCGCGGTATTGGGTGGATTGAGCATGGGATTGGGCGCGCGAGACAAGATGTTGTGGGCTTGCTACATAGAACGGCCGGCGTAGCGTTGCGCCGTAGCCTTAACCACTGCGGCAATGCTCAACAGTCCTTGCCCCTTGCCCATCGAAATATTGGGGCCGAATAGTGTCGGCACCAGATCGTCGATCGGCATGTGGGCGATCTCTTCGGCAGGCAGGCCGTTGATGGTAGACGCGAGGATTGCTGACAATGCGCGCGCTGAGACGCCGAACGGGTTTTCCACGGCGAAATAAAACTTGAGCCGGTTGCCGTCTAGCGGCTCAACGAAGACATAAGAGTCTGACTCGCAGTGCGGCACCTGATTTTCCTGCGGATAGGGACGGCGCGCAATCGACTCTGGCGTGCCCTCAAACTGATCGGAATACTCGATCAACATGGCGTTGCGATCAGACGGATTCTCGGCGAAGATTTCCAGCACTTCACGCAGCTTTTCTGGGTATCGATCAAACCTGGACATGTCACACAACCGCTAATTCTCCGGACATCAGATCGCACCGGCTCTCGGTGCAGGACAAATCAGCAAGCGACTCTAGCGGCGATTCGCCGGATTGCCGGCGACGTGTTTCCAAGGCCTGGCGGTCTAGCTCATCGGCGCTGGACTCAAGGCCGGCCAAGTGATCGAGAAAGACTTCGACCGAAGGCGCAGTCACCAGCGCATGCCGCAGCTCGGCTGCGCCGGGCACACCGATAATATAGCGGGCGGCGTATTTACGGAACAGGATCAAACCATAGTCGCCATAGTGACGCAGGTTCATATCCAGATGCCGGCGCATCAGCTTGGTAACGTCGCGCACCAACACGTCTTCGCGGTTCTTGCCGGAGAAAATCCACGGGTTGCCGATGGCGGCGCGCGCGATCATGACACCATCGCAGCCGGTGTGGGCCTTCATACGCGCAATGTCTTCCACACGGCGCACGTCGCCATTCCCGATGACGGGAATCTTGACTGCCTGCTTGACCTCGGCGATGGCGTCCCAGTTGGCATGGCCGGTGTATTTCTGCTCTTTGGTGCGGCCGTGTACGGCGATCAGCGAGGCGCCATTGTCTTGCATGATGCGGGCAACCTCGACATGGTTGAGCGAGCGGGCATCCCAGCCAATGCGAATCTTGCCGGTGACGGGAATGCGCAGCGCTTTGGACATGGCGTTAAAAATGCGGCCGATCTTGGCGGGGTCGCGCAACAGGCCGGCCCCGGCCCCGCGACCGCTCACATTTGGGACTGAACAGCCCATGTTCAGATCCACGATGCCCGCGCCCATCTGTTCGCAACGTTTAGCGGCCTCTACAATGTCGTTTTCGTTCGGGCCGAAGATTTGAAACGACATTTGAGGGTATTCAGACGGGTCGAAGTCCAACATCTTGAGCGCCTTCTTAGCGCCGTGGCAGATCGCTTCGACGGCGACAAACTCGGTGTAGCTCATGGCCGAGCCGTATTCGCGGCAGAGCTTGCGAAACGGCAGGTCGGAGTAACCATCCATTGGCGCAAGAATAGTCGGCACTGCGCCCGGCACGCCGCTGCTGCCATAGACCGGGATATCTCGAACAAAAAACGCTGGCAAGTTCACGCGGCTATTCTAACCATTTCTCAAATCGAGCAGGCGTCGCGCGCAGGGCGAGGCTGTGCGTGGCTGTGATGGTCAAACCCACGCCAAGCTGCTTGATGGCGCGCCGGCTGGCGTCATGCTCAGCGAGGATCGACATCAGAGACTGACTTGCAGCCGGCCACACGCGGGCTGTTTGCTTTTGCAGCCGCAGCGCGGATCAAGACGCCGGCCAGAGAGGCGGCCAAAGAGGCGGCCAGATTGACAGAATCTCGAAGCAGACCTAGAACAGGCAACATGTCTACTTCAGCCGAACGGGGTGTCAAAACGTCCCGGCCGCGTTTGCGCGACTTACCGCGTAACGTATGGGCCGTCAGCTTCACCAGCTTCTTCATGGACGTGTCTTCCGAAATGGTCATCAACATTTTGCCCTTGTTTCTGGCCAATGTGCTGGGCGTGCGCGCCAATGTGATTGGTCTGATTGAGGGCATTGCCGAATCCACGGCCAGTCTGCTGAAAGTGTTCTCTGGCTGGTTGAGCGACCGGCTGCGCGCGCGCAAATGGGTGGCCGTGGCCGGCTACGCGCTGTCGGCGCTGTCCAAACCGTTCTTCTACGTGGCGGCCAGTTGGGAGGCCATTGCCGCCGTGCGCTGGGTGGATCGATTTGGCAAAGGCATTCGCACTGCGCCACGCGACGCGCTGGTGGCCGATTCGGTGGATGAGCAACAACGCGGGTTTGCCTTTGGCTTTCAACGCGCCGCCGACACCGCCGGCGCATTCCTCGGTATGCTCATTGCGCTGGGGGTGGTGTGGTTCTTGCAACAGGCCGGCGCGACGCTGGGCGCAGACACTTTTCGCGCATTGGTTCTGGTCAGCCTCATTCCGGCGGCGCTGGCTGTGCTATCGCTGGCGTTGGGCGCGCGCGACACGCCGGCGTCGAAGCAGCGCCCCGCGCCCAAGTTTGCCTTTCGCGCGCTGGGTAAACCGTTCATGACTTTTCTGCTCATCAGCGCCATTTTTGACCTGGGCAACTCATCGGACGCCTTTCTGGTGTTGCGCGCACAGGAGCGCGGCGTCAGCGTAGCCGGCGTGCTGGCCATGCTGGTCATGTTCAACCTGGTGTACACGCTGGCGTCCATCCCGGCCGGCTCGCTGTCCGATCGGATCGGGCGGCGCAAACTCATCATCGGCGGGTGGCTGGTGTATGCGGCGATTTACGCCGGCTTTGGGCTGGCCCAGGAAGGCTGGCACATCTGGGCGCTGTACGCAGTCTATGGGCTGTACTACGGGCTGGCATTCGGAACCGGCAAAGCCATGATCGCCGATCTGGTGCCCGAGGCGTCGCGCGGGACGGCCTATGGCACGCACAATGCTGTGCTGGGCATTCTAGATTTTCCGGCTTCGTTGATCGCCGGCATCCTGTGGCACGGCCTCGGCGCATGGGAGGGCTTCGGCGCGCCGGCCCCGTTTCTATTCGGCAGCGCGTTGGCGCTGATCGCAGCCGTATTGATGTGGCGCTGGCGGCCGGCGACAGGCTCATTTATCATGCAATCATGAAGCGCAGCAAGCGCAGCCGCGCACCGCGCTATCAGCACGCAGCGGGAAGCTCATTAAAGCCGGCGTCAAAGCCGGCGTCAAAGCCGGCGTCGCAGGGATACGCGAGGTGCGCGTCACACTGGAACTGATTGCACAAGGAGAAACCGCGTGATGCCGATCCAGATTGCGATTGCCGGCATCGGACGAGCCGGCTGGGGTATGCACTGCCCCGAACTAGACAAGCGCGGCGACAAGTTTGTGATTGTCGGCGCATGCGACATCTTGCCAGAGCGTTGCGCGATGATGCGCGAGCGCTACGGTTGCCGCACCTACACTGATTTCGAGGCTCTGCTCAATGATCCCGACGTGGAGCTGGTCTCAATCGCCACACCCACCCTGCTGCACGCGCCGCAGGCTGTGCAGGCGTTGCAGGCCGGCAAGCATGTCTTCCTGGAGAAGCCAATCGCGCTGACAATGGCCGAAGCCATGCAGTTGCGCGACGCAGCAGCACGTGCAACAGGCCGGCTGTTCTTCCGCCATAACCGACGCTTCGAGCCGGCCTTTACGCACATCCGCGAAATCATCGCATCGGGCGTGCTGGGGCAGGTCTACGAAATCAAACTACGCCGCAACAGCTATCAGCGCCGCAGCGACTGGCAAACATTGCTCGCTTGTGGCGGAGGCCTGTTGCACAACTGGGGGCCGCACCTCATCGACCATGCGCTGCAATTGCTGGAGGCTCCGGTGGCCGGCCTGTGGCGCGACCTCAAACGCATCGCCGCCGTTGGCGACGCCGAAGACCATCTCAAGATCGTGCTCACGGGTGAAAATGGCCGGATAGTCGATCTGGAGATCAGCGGCGGGGCAGCCCTATCCGAGCCGGAGTACATCGTGCTGGGGGATCGCGGGGCGCTGATCTGCCAGGGCGACACGATCACGCTGAAGCATCTGCCGGCAGACTACGTGCCGCCCGAGGAGCATGCATCGGCAGACACGCCGGGCATGGATTACGGTTTTGGCAAGGGCGGGCCATTGCCGTGGATAACCCAGACAACGCCGGTGGGGCCGTCGGCGGCGTGTGACATCGACAGCATCTGGGATCACCTGTACGCCGCGCTGCGCGAAAGGGCGCCTTTTCCGATCACGATGGACGAAGCATTCGAGGTGGTGAAGGTGATCGAGGCGGTACGACAGGGCACGCAGTTCGAGCGCTAAAGCCCAAACACTTCGCGGGCGAGCTTCGATCCGCCGCGTAGCGCCAGGCCAAGCCGGATCATCCAGTCGAGCAGGAAGAATGTGTTGCGCTGGTAGTGCTTGCGATAGAACAGCCACATGGCGCGGTCAAACTCGAATTGCGCCTTTGGACTGCGCCGGCTGGCCGCACGCTTGACATGATGCACGGTGACGCGCGGGTAGTACACCACACGATAAGGCCGGCCATCTGTGGAACGGCAGTGCTTTACGCGCAGGCACCAGTCCAGATCCTCGCCGTACATGAAGAATTGCTCATCGAGCAAGCCGGCCTGCTTCACAGCGTCGGCGCGCAGCATCATGCACGCCCCGACGACCGAATCGACATCGGCCTGTTCGTCAATGCCGAGATAGGTGAGGTTGTAGCGCGCAAAGCGCCGGCTGCGGGGAAATAGCTTGCTCAGGCCGGTCAGCCGATAGAACGACACTTCGGGCGTGGGAAAGCTGCGCCGGCAGGCCAGGTCAAGCGCGCCGTCCATCAACAACAGTTTCGGCCCCACCACGCCCACATCAGGATTAGCGTCGGCGAAGTCGATCAGGCCGCACAATGCGCCGGCGGGCACAACGGTGTCCGGGTTGAGCAGCATCACATAGCGCGCGCCGGGCTGGTCAGGATAACCATAGTGCCGCAGCCCCAAATTGTTGCCGGCGGCATAGCCGTTGTTGTGTGGGTTGCGGATCAGCGCCACGTCGGGATGCTTGCGCGCCACCATATCGGCGCTGCCGTCCGACGAAGCGTTATCCACCACGCAGATGGTGAAATCCAGATCACGTTGCTCGCGCAACGACATCAGGCATGCATCGAGCAAATCCCTGGTGTTGTAGTTCAAGATGACGATAGCCAGGTCATGCATGAGGCTATTGTAAAGTGCCGGGCAGCGCCTGCTGCGGGATGCGCCGTATCTGCGCTGATAAAACGCCCCGCCGCCGGCCAGCCCATCCGCACACCTGGGTTCAGAATCAGCGGATTGTAGGCCGGCCCAGTTTACGTTGAAGGCGGATCAGACGATGTTGAATTGCATCGCGCAGAGCCGGCTGATGGCACACTGCCAGGGCGCGCTGGCAAGCAGCCAGAGCCGCAGGCAAATCGACTGCATGCCACTCGTAGTGCTTGGCCAACTCAACGATGGCCTCGGCATCATCTTGTTCGCTCAATTCTTGCCAATAGGGAAGCGCATCGGCGTGCCGATGCTGGCGCTTGAGACAGCGCGCCAGGCGGCGCAGCACAATGTTGCGCAACGCAATGTTGCGCAACGCAATGTTGCGCAACGTGCCCGATGTCTCGGCCTGTAAGGCGGCGCGATAAGCCGACTCAGCTCCTGCAATATCACCTTCGCGCTCACACGCCAGCGCGCATGACAAGTGCTCAGCAGGTGTAGATGGGCGGGTCAGGGCTTCGGCAATGCGCTGCGACAGCGCCACCATCGAGAGCACATCGAACAAGTTGTGATACATCACCCGATCGATATCGTCGGCCCGGCCGGTTTGCAGATACTGGCGATATAACTCTGGGATCAGAAAGCCGGCGATATCTTGCTGGTCTCGGCGCACATCGAGGAGGTGATATTCGATGGATGCGAGGCTGCGCGACGCCAGTGCATAGCGCCATAAGCGCCGGCTGGGCCGCAACAAATCCAAATGCGTCTTCTCAGACAGCACAGGCGGAATGCGCGCCAGAGCAAAGCGTGTTTCCAGCAACGGGGCGTCAAACCCGCGCCCGTTGAAGGTCACCAAGATGCTTTTCTGGGCGATCAGTTGATCCAGGGCGCACAACATGCCGGCCTCTACAGCCGGATCGGGCAGGAAGAACTGATCCACCACGAAGGACGATGGCGTTTGGATTGGGGATTTTTGGGTAGAAGGCGCGTCGTCTAGGTCAAATAGATCAAAGTAGCCGACGCCAACCAGAAAAGCCAGTGTGCCGGCGCCGCCAGACAGGCCGGTGGTCTCGGTATCCAGGAACAGCGCGTGACGCATATCGAAGCCGGGCACATCACCGAAGGCCGAGGGCGGCAGCGTGAGCGCAAGACTGAGGGGACGATCGCCATGCCGATAGTCGAGCGGAAAGCGCGTGCGCCGGACAAAGGCCGGACCCAACGGCGTGGGCAACTCCAGATTCCAGAGAGCGCCGGTCGCGGATTGAGACGCGGGAATTGGCGTGGGGGCCGGTGAGGAGATAGGCGCAGTTTTCAGGTGTGCCCCGCCTGTGTGAACGCCCCGTTTGCCCAGTCGTTTGAGCCGGTCGCGCAGATCGTTGTGCACGCAGGGAATTATAGGGGCCGGCCAAGCGAGTGGAGTAAAGACGCGATGATATGATGGGTGACCTGGCTACGACAGATCTCAAAACAGTGGCCGACTGCCTCTGTGCTGCTTGCCGGCTCGTCCCATCGCGCCGCGACGAGGCGGCGTGAGAGCAGATTGCCGGCCGGCATGGTGAAATCTGTCAGGTGGTCAGATTAACAATCACCGAGTGTCAATCAAAGAGGCTAAAAATGGCATCGAATCCAAACACCTTTGATGTTGCTGTGCTGGGCGCCGGGCCAGGTGGCTATGTAGCAGCCATCCGCGCTGCGCAGTGCGGTTTGAAAACGGCCATCATCGAGCGCGATAACCTGGGCGGCGTCTGCTTGAACTGGGGCTGCATCCCGACCAAGGCGCTGCTGCGCAATGCCGAGATCATCGAGCTACTGCATCACGGCAAGGACTATGGTTTTGTCTTCGACAATCTGCAGGTGGACTATGCTGTGGCGCAGAAGCGCAGCCGCGATGTTTCGGGCCGGCTGGTGAAAGGCGTCGAGTTTCTGATGAAGAAGAACGCCATCACCGTCTTTCGCGGCGATGGCGAATTTGTATCGCCAAAAGCCATTCGCGTGGAATCACGCAACGAGGAGCACACCGTAGAAGCGGCGCGCTTCATCATCGCCACCGGCGCGCGCCCGCGCACCCTGCCCGGCCTGGAACCAGACGGCGTGCGCGTGTTCACCTATCGCCAGTTGTTGGAGATGAAATCAGTTCCCAAATCGATGGCTGTCATCGGGGCCGGGCCAATCGGCATGGAATTTGCCTATGTCTTCCACGCCTACGGTGCAGACGTGACGGTGATCGAGGCCCTGCCGCGCATCCTGCCCCTGGAAGACGAAGAAATCAGCGCGGAGATGGACAAAACCTTCAAGCGCGCCGGCATTAAGACAATCGCCGGCGCAAAAGTAGAAGGCTCGCAGGTCGGGCCGGATGGTGTGACGCTGACCTATAGCACAGCCGATGCCGCCGGACAAACCCTCAAAGCAGATTGGGTACTGGTGTCGGTCGGGGTACAGCCCAACACGTCCCACATCGGGCTGGACAAGGCCGGCGTGATCGCCGACGCGCGCGGTCTCATTCCGGTTGATGACGCCATGCGCACCAACACAGCGCACATCTACGCCATCGGCGACGTGACGGGTAAACTGCAACTGGCCCACGTGGCCTCGGCTCAGGGCATAGTCGCCGCCGAGAAGATCGCTGCGGAGGTGGGCAAATATAGCGGCCATGTGGCCAAGCTGGACTATAACGCCATGCCGCGCTGCGTGTACACCCATCCACAAGTGGCCAGCATGGGCTTGACCGAAGCACAGGCAAAAGAAAAGGGCTATCAGGTCAAGGTGAGCAAATTCCCCTTCCGCGCCAACGGCAAGGCGCTGGGCCTGAACTCCTATGAGGGATTCGTCAAGATTATCGCCGACGCCAAGTACGGCGAGATTCTGGGCGTGCACATGATCGGGCCGGATGTGACCGAGCTGCTGCCAGAGCTGGTGCTGGCGAAAAACGCGGAGCTGACCCCCGACCAGATCGCGCAGTCCGTACATGCGCACCCGACCCTGAGCGAAGTGCTTATGGAAGCGGCGCTGGGGATCAACGGCATGCCGATCAGCATATAAGCATAGACCTGCGCGCATCCAGTTCATTCGGTCTGCGCGCGACTCGCAAAACACGGGGCGCGCGCAGACTGACGCTCACAGGCAGGCTTCACTCTGGCCTGCTATGCTTGTCAAATCAGCGCCGCAGCCGCGCCGGCGTGGAAAAGTGCATGAAACGCTCCGATCTAGTTACGTTGTTTGTCCTGTTCGTGATGCTGTTTGCAGTCGTCAACAGCGTCGTGGTGGCAGAATGGACCCCCGGCCTGGGGGTAACCCTATGGCCAATGATCCTGGGCCTGCTGGCCGGGATAGCACTGGCCTTCAGCAACTTTTCCGCCTGGACGGCGCACATCACCAGTTTCATCTACGGCCTGTTTGTCCTGGGCATTATCGGCGGCACACACATCAGCATTCCCCAGAACCTTGAATGGCGCGAGCGCATTTTCGTCATCATCGGCAGGATCATCGAATGGATGGGCGTGGCGTTCAACAACGGCGGCAGCCGCGACAGCCTGATCTTTGTCCTCGTTCTGTGCGGCCTGTTTTGGCTGCTGGGGTACACCGCTGCATGGTATTCGTTTCGCCATCGACGCATTTGGCACGTGATTTTGCCGGCCGGCGTCACACTGTTCTCGAACGTGTACTACTACGGCGGCATAGTGCCCATGTCTTCTTATCTGGTGATTTACCTGATCTGCGCACTGATGCTGCTGGTGCAATCGCATCTGGCCGACCGCGAGGAAGCCTGGCGCGCGGAAGGCGTGCGCTTTGCCAAAGGACTGCGCGTCAGTTTCATGGTCGCCGGGCTGGGCATCGGGCTGGTTGCGCTGCTGGTTGCCTGGCGCACGCCGGCGCTGGCGTCGTCCGGCGCGGCTCAGACGATGCTCAATCAACTGAGCGAGCCCTACAACGACCTGGTGGCCCGTTTGAACCGGCTGTTCTCGGATGTGCGCAACTACAACTTGCAGCCGATCGACAGTTTCGGCGCATCGCTCACGCTGGGTGGGCCGCGCAATCTGACCAAAGACCCAGTGATGGATGTGACCGCGCTGCCGGGGCGCTATTTCTGGCGCGCCACTGCCTACGACTATTACGATGGGTCGACCTGGACGAACTCTGGTGGTGAGGTGCGGGAACTGAGGCCACAAGATGAGTCTTTTGCGATGGTCAGTTATCTGGGGCGCATGTCGACGTCGGCCGGCTTTGTGATGTATCGCGGCACAGACACGCTCTATTTCCCGTCGCAGCCCATGCGCGCCAGTGTGCCGGCCCAAGCGGTTTTCCGGCAGACCGAAGCGGGCACGGCAGAGATGTTGCAATACCGCCTTGCCACACCGCTGCTGTCCGGCAATCGCTATACCGGCATTGGCTCGAAAAGCATCGCCACCCCCCAGCAACTGCGCGAGGCGCCTATCGATTATCCACAATGGATCGTGAGTCAATATCTTCAGGTGCCGCCTGCCGTGCCAGATCGAGTAAGAAGCCTGGCCCAAAATATCGCCGGTCGCCAAATCACCCCGTATGACAAAGCAGTAGCCATTGAGCGATGGCTGCGCGATAACATCGCTTATGACGAGAAACTGGAAGCGCCGCCGCCCGGTGTGGAAGCCAGCGATTACATACTGTTCGACACACGGCGGGCCTACTGCAACTACTACGCGACGGCGATGGTAATGATGCTGCGCTCGCTGGGGGTGCCGGCGCGCATGGCGACCGGCTATGCCCAAGGCGAGTTGCTGCCCGAGGCCTCCAGCGCGCAAAGCGCGCGCTACCGGGTCAAAGTCGAGGACGCGCACGCCTGGGTGGAGGTGTTCTTCCCGCTATACGGCTGGGTGGAGTTTGAGCCGACGGCCGGCCAACCCCCCTTGAACCACACCGCTCGGGCAATGCAGACAGGCCAGACGCAAACAGCGCCGGCGTCGTCCCCTACCCCGCCGCCGCCCACACCCACACCGCCGCCCCAATCGCCACTGCCAGACGAACGGACACAGGCTCCACAGCCGCCGGCTGCCACGCTGGCCAACACTGCCACAACAGCGCTAGGCCATTTGTTGCGAATTTTGCTGTTTGTTTTGATCGCCGCTGCGCTCGTTGCGCTGGTAGGGCTAGGTCTGCAGTTTGCAGAGGGAGCAGGGTTTGCAGCCCTGCCACCCGTTCAGCGCGTGTACGCCATGCTGAGCCGCTGGGCGAGTTGGTTCGGCATTGGGAACACGCACACCCCCTACGAGCAGGCCGACTTGCTGGCGCAGCGCGCCCCGCGTGCAAGCCAACCGACGCGCCACATCACCGATCTGTATGTAGAGTATCGCTATAGCGCGCGCACCTCTGCGGATGCAGCGCAGGAGGCCGCAGCAATGAGCGCCTGGCAACGTGCGCGCCTGGAATTGCGCAAAGCATGGCTGACATTGCATTTGCGCAGACTGACGAGGCGGTAACCTCCTCCATCGCAATCACCCAATGACAAACCCCGGCCTCGTCTGAAGCCGGGGTTTGATTCGAATCGGGCGGGCCGAACAGGCCGGTCACATACTCGGCCTACTTGGGTGCGTACTCGGCAAGCAGTTGGTTGGCCTGCTCGACGGCTGCGTTCAATGCTTCGGCGGGGTCGCCTTCACCCTGCACGGCAACCTTCTGCACTGTCTCCTGGATCAGTTTGCGCACAGGGTCGTAACCGGCCACCGGCGATTCGACCGCACCATACTGGATCCAATCGTACAGTTTGGCATAGCCCTCAGCGGCCTCTGGGAAGTTGGCGAAACGGCTAGAGTTCTTGACTTGTTCGATGGCGATTTGGGCCGCGCTCTGGCGCACCGCCATGTAGTTGGAAGTAATGGCCCAGGCAGCCGTATTCTCTTTCTCGGTGAAGTGCTTCATGAATAGCCAGGCGGCCAGCTCCTGCTCTGGCGTCGTCTTCAGGACCGACCACGACGCGCCAAACAGGTCGATCTTCGGTCGGGCATCGGCGCTGGCTTGGGGGAACATGGCGATCGTCCACTTAAACGGCTTTTCAGCGGCGTTAATAGCGCTGGCATAGAACGGCAGGCCAGAGCTGGAGGCCGGCACAAACAGCAGCTTGCCGGCAGCAAAACGGTTTTGTTCGCCGAATCGCTCGCTGGTCGGGATAGCCACAGCGCACCCTTTCTCGAACAGACGCTTGTAAAGCGACAGTGCCTCGACGCCGGCGGGGCTGTTGAACACATAGGCAGAGGCATCCGGCGCAAGCAAGTCGCCGCCGTTGGCGAACACGAGGGCGGCAAAGTCGCTGGCATCGTTCTTCCACACGAAGCCGTAGGTTTCTTGGGCCGGATTGGCCGCTTTGCAGGCCAACTCCTCCATTTCGGCCAGCGTCTTGGGCGGCTCGGTCGCGCCAAGCGCGTTCAGCATGTCGAGGTTGACGTACAGCACTTCCATCGAGCGCTGCGTCGGCCAACCCAAGACTTCGCCGGGGAACTGCGGGTTCTTATCGCTCTCCAGGAAGTATGGGAAGAAGTCGGCCAGATCTTCCTGCGACAAGCCATACTTCTTGCTCTGGATGAAGGGGGTCAGATCGATCACCACGCCTTCGCTGCGGTACAGGGCGGCCTGGTTCTGATACGCAATTGACAAAGCCGGCAGTTCGCCGCCACCCTGGATCGAGGCGTTGATCTTGTTGTACACGTCGTCATAGCTGGCGCCGGCCTGCTCCAGCTCCACCTTGATGCCGTAGGGATTCTTCTGATTGAAGTCGTTGGCGATTTCGAGCACCTTGGTGACTTGCGAGCCGGCGTAGCGATGCCAGAACTTGATGGTCACATTCTTGCCGGTGAGATCGATAGCATCCACCTCCTCAGGGGTGCGGGGCGGATTGTTGATTTCGACGGTCGGGGCGGCGGTGGGTTCGGGGGCTGCCGTCGCAGTGGCCTCCGGCGCAGCAGGCGGGGCCGAGGTGGCAGTGGGTTGGGGCGCGGTGGTCGGCGCGGCTTGTTGGGGGGCCGCAGTTGGCTGAGGCGCGCCGGCGCAGGCAGAAAGCGCCAGCCCAAGCGCGGCAACAAACGGAACGATCTTGCGAGTATTCATCTGAAACTTCTCCTATAAGATTCGATTTGCAGTTCTGGAGTTGCGCTTTAGGCTTCGCGGCTTGATGAGCGCGCGAGACATGTTCATACTGAGAATTCTTCTGCTAAACGATGGGATCACCTCCTTAAAAGAGGCATCAAAAAAGAGGCATCAAACAAAAGAGGTATCAAAAAACAAAACAGACATGGAAAGCCCAAAATCGGCCTTCATCCTTTGAGTCCAGTTGTGGTAATCCCTTCGGTGAAGTAACGCTGTGTGAAGAAATAGAGCACCACAATTGGCGCGACGACCATGGCAGCTACAGCCATAGCAAGCTGGGTTTGTGGGCCGCCTTCGGCTTGCAGGAAGTTTTGCAAACCAACGGAAATCAGGCGCATGTTGGGCTGGGCGGTGACCAGTTGCGCCCATTTGAACTCGTTCCACGTCCAGATGAAGTGGAACAGGGCTACCGTGAGAATAGCCGGCCGGGCTAGGGGGATCAACACTTGAATCATGTAACGGATATGGCCGGCCCCGTCGATGCGGGCCGCCTCGAACAAATCGAGGGGCACCTGCTTGAAGAACTGGCGAATCAAAAAGATGCCGAAGGCACTGGCCAGAAACGGCACCGTCAGCGCAAGGTATGAGTTGAACCAATTCAGATAGTTGCGGTACATCATCACCGCGCGGGGGATAAGCGTCAGATCTTCTGGGATCATTAAGGACGTCAGCACCAGAATGAAGAGCAACGACTTGCCAGGGAAGTTCAGCATAGCGAACGCATAGGCCGCCATGACTGAGGTGGCCGTGACGCCAAAAACCACGATAGCCGTGACCAGCGCCGTGTTAACAAACTGGCGGAAGAAGAGGGGCCAGCCGGTATCCAGGTCGATGCCGATATACACGATGGCCTGGGCATAGTTATCCCATCGGGGCAATGAATTTCCAAACGGCGGCCACGGCCAGAGTCTCATCGAGATGACATCGCCATAGTCTTTGATGGAGGTAAGCAGCATCCAAACAAAGGGCGCCAGAGCCGCCACGGCGCCGAGGATGAGAATAGCGTAGATCAATGCAGACACAGGACGAAATGTGACCCTCAAACGCGAGCTGTATATGGTCGAGGCTGATCGGGACATGGTTGTGCTGCTCATAGGTGTTCGAGGCAATGTGCATGGGAAGCGGGGCGCGGGCCGAACTGTTCAGAACTTAGTAGACTACCCGCTGGCCGGCAAAGCGATTCTGGAGGATGGTCACGATCAGGATCACCGTGAACAAGAGAAAAGCAAGGGCCGAAGCGTAGCCGGCGCGCTGGAACTCGTACATCTGGCGATAGATCAGGATGCTGGCGGTGGTTGTGCCATAATCGCCCTGGGTCATCACCCAGATATGGTTGAACGCCTTAAAGGTGCCGATAATGGTGATGAGTGATAGGAAGAACGTGGTGGGAGAGAGCAGCGGCAGTGTGATATTGCGAAAGAGGCTCCAGCCGCTGGCGCCGTCGATGCGGGCTGCCTCGTAAAGCTCGCCGGGGATGTTGCCGAGGCCGGCCAGAAAAATCGTCATGTCATAGCCGACAAAGACCCACGTGGTGTAGATGATGACGGCCACCAACGCCAGACTGGGGCCGGTCACGCCGGCGGGCAAGGTCACATTGAATTGTTCCGCCAACAAGGTGAAGATACCCTTATTCTCCATCAGCCACTTCAGCGGCTGCAGCCCGAACGATTTCAGGGCCTGGTTGATAATGCCGATATCGGGGCTGTACAGCCGCGCCCACACGGCTGCCGAGGCGACTGTCGAAGTGACATAGGGCAGGAACATCGCCACACGAAAAAATCCCTTGCCGCGAATTTTCTGAAATAGCAGATAGGCCAACATCAGGGCCAAGCTCAACTGCACCGGCACGCTCAGCAACGAGTAGACGACCGTCGTGCTTAGCGCCGACCACATCTCTGAGTTAGGTGCAAGGGCGCGGGCATAGTTGCCCAAGCCGAGAAATTCGCGCGGGACGATGCGCCAGTTGTACAGGCTGATCACCAGCCCGAAGGCGAGAGGAAACACGGTGAACGCCAAAAAAAGCAACAGCGCTGGAGATAGCAGTGTGTAGGCCAGCAGCGCCTCACGTTTTGTGCTGGTTCTCATGCGACTACGCGCAGCGCCGCCGCGCCCAGATGCAATCACGGTCATAACCTCCCTAGCACATGCATAGACGCCCTGCAACGACTGCCTAGCGTAGCATCGCCCAGTTAAGAACAGCTTAAGTGCATTGAGCGCGTGGCCGGCTGCGCTTAAAACTGCTCAAGAAACCGCAAATCGTTGCTCCAGAAGTAGCGAATGTCGTTGATGCCGTACAGCCGCATGGCAGTGCGCTCGACACCCATGCCAAAGGCGAAGCCCGACCATTCGGCCGGGTCGTAGCCGCCGTTGCGCAGCACTCTGGGATGCACCATGCCGGCTCCGCAAATCTCCAGCCAGCCGGTGCCTTTGGTGATCATGCGATCGCGCTCGGTTTCCATTCCCCAATACACGTCTACCTCAACGCTGGGTTCGGTGAATGGAAAGTATGAGCAGCGAAAACGGATTTTTTGCTGGCTGCCGTACATGCGGCGGGCGAACTCGGCCATCGTGCCCTTGAGGTCGGCCAGCGTGATGTTGCGGCCAATCGCCAGGCCCTCGATCTGATGGAATTGCATCTCGGAGCGGGCGGTCACCTGTTCGTAGCGATAGACCATGCCGGGCAAAATAACGCGGATCGGCTCAGGGTAACGCTCACGCATGACGCGAATCTGCCCCGGCGAGGTGTGTGTGCGCAGCACGACGCCCGGCGTAGTGGTGTGAAACGTGTCCCACATATCACGGGCCGGATGCTCCGGCGGCATATTCAGCAACTCGAAGTTGTTTTCGTCGGTCTCGACATCTGGCGAGCGATACACCTCGAAACCGAGTTGCTCGAAGACGCGAATCATACGCCGCAAGGCTTGGGTGCTGGGATGCAGCCGGCCGCGCATCGCCGGCGCGCCGGGCAACGTCACGTCAATCGCGCCGGACTTCATCGCTGCTTGCATCTCGGCTTCTTTGATGACGGCAGCTTTGACTTCCAGGGCAGACAGAATGCTTTGCTTGACCTCATTAGCACGCTTGCCGACCGCAGGGCGCTCCTCTTTGCTCAATGTGCCCAGCAGCGACAGAGCTTGATCGAGAGCGCCTTTGGTGCGTTTGGTGCCCAAGTAGCGCGCCTGCCATGCGGTCAGCTCGGCGCCGGTGGTGATGTGTTCGAGCGCAGACAGCGCGTCGCGCTCGAGTTGGTTCAGTTGGTCGAGCATACAGTGATTATACGATTGACGATTGCAGATTTAGGATTGAGATGCAAATTGTCAATCCTCAATTGAAAAACTTGAACGACCGTCAATTGACAACGGGCTGGCCGTACAAAAACCAGAAGGTGTCGGGCGGGGCTGCCGGCTGCAAGACAGGATCCCAGATGAACGGGCCGTCGGCAAAACGGGCGCGCAGGCGCCGATCGGCGACATGCAAGCGCTGCAATTCGACAGCCGGTTGAGGTGTATCCTGCCGCAACAGTTGCAGCTTGAAACGCACATGGGCCTGTTCGACATAGCCGGCGCCTGTGGGCGACATGCCGGCCGAGGCGTTCAGCACATCGTCCAGATACCACGTCCAGGAATCCAGACGGCTCTTGAATTCGCGTTGCGCTTTGTGCTGGTACAGCACAGACCACAACCGGCGCACGCGCTGCACTTCGGCCACGGCGTCGTTCAGTATCGCGCGCTGTTCGGCGTCGAGCGACGATTCGACAGCCCGCACACGCCACACGGCCTCCAGCCAAGCGCCGATGGTGAGTTGCGGCATCGCCATCCCAGATACCGAACCGATTGGATAAAATAGCGCCTCGGCATTCACATACTCGTCGAATTGCTGGCCGGCAATACGAATGAAGGTCAGATCAGCAGAAGGGTTCATACAGATATTGTGCACTGGGGTGCGCCGGTCACGATGCAGGCAACCGGCTGAGGGCGCGAATCAGCGCGCGCGTCCCTCGCCCACTGGCATAGAACTCGGTCCAACGATCATGGCGTCGGATCAGCACATAGTGCGCCGGATAGAGCAGCGCCCCGATCAAGCCCGCCAGCGCCAGCGCAGCGCCCACCCAAAGCAGCGGCTGACCAGGCTGATAGTGCGCGGCAATCACTGCGCCGTCTCGCGCGTCGAATCCGATCGTCATCAGGCCGGCGGCAGCACTGATCGTGAGGCTTGGTTGGATGACAGTGTCGGTCAGCACCTGCCCGTCTGGAATGGTGAATACGCGCACCCGGTCTCCATCGCCACGCGATGAGACGATCACCCCAACGCTTGCGCCGCCCACAGCGAACGAGCGCTCAGTTTCGCCGGGCCTGAAGGTGAGCAACACCTCGGTCGCCGGCGCCGCATAGCTGGAGAGCGTGATCGTGAACGGCGCTCCATCGGCACCACGCGCAGCCACCTGATACCCGGGAGTCAACTCGCTCAGTTGCAGGCTTAGGCAACAGGAGAAGAGATTGCTCAAAGTGGCCGGCGCCGTGGCCGGTGAGCCTTGTGTCAGCGTGATCGGTGCGCCGGCCAGGCCAAGCCGGACAACCGCGCGGTTGTCGGGCCGGCTCACCGAGATCAGCTCGACCTGATCCGCGATTGCCTCAGCCGGCAGTTGAAGGGGGCGCGCCTGGTCCACAAACAAGCGCGACGCTGACCAGCCAAGCAGGCTGTTTGTCATCGCGCCGGCCAGCGCCAACAACAAGCCGACATGCAGCGCCACCGATGCCAGCTCGGCCCACGGCGCACGATCTGCTCGAATCCAATCTTCGGGGGCGCCGGGCGGGGCTGTCTTGACCCGATAGCGCCATATGCGCAACAGGGCTGCCAGTTCGGGTAGTGGGGCCGCCTGCTCTGTAACGCGCAAGCGCAATTCATCCTGAAGCCGCTCATCGGCGCGCCCCATAGACACGAGCCGAACCAGGCGGTCGAACAAACGGGCGACAAGCACGCCGGCGAGCGCCCACATGAGCACGCGCGCCCAAATTGCCTGCGCCAGATTAAACAAGCCCAATGATTCAAGCAGCGCATAGGCCGGGCCGGCCTGCAAACGCGCTGCTGTCTGCCACTGGCTGTAGGCGATGGGATCCGCCATGCCGGCAGCCGGGGACTGGGGCAACACCAACGAGGCCAAACCAAGTAGGGCCAACACGACGCACAACGAGACCGCCAAGACATCGTTGGTCAGCACTTGCCAAAGCGATCGCCAAAGGTCGCGCTGCTCGAGCGCGTCAACTTGCCGTGATGCGGGGGCAATCATTGTGAATCATCATCCGGAGCGATGAGCAGGCCAAGGCCAAGGGCGCGCAGGCCGGCCTGTCGCGCAGCCATTCTAATCGATACGCGCCCCTGCGCTGCACGCGCGCCTGGCTCAAGGTAAAGAACAAACGCATACCCCAGTTAGAAACGTCACTGTTGATGAGCGATGCTTATCCACGTTAAGCGCACGCAATCGGCGTTACAAGTTCATAATCAAAGGCTCAGGTCGGGTTGTTGGCCCGCTCAGGGCTGGCTAACCTGAAAGGCGCACGATCCTTACACCAGGCATGTGACACAAACGACACCGGCCGCCTGCGCGCAGTTTGGCCGTCCGGTTTTTCAATTCAACAACTGCGCAAGGAGAACAGTGAACATGAACAAGCAAAAAGCACTCATGGTTATGAGCGTGCTTGTGCTCACCCTAGCAGGATGCGGCGCATTCAACATGAGGCTGCCAGTTGGCAGCAGCGCTGAGACACAACAGGCCACCACAACGGCGGGCGATAGCAAGTCGAGCGAACTGGTCAGCGAGCTGGTCAAGGTAGCGCAGATGGCGCCGACGCCAACAGCCCTCCCCGCCGAGGCAATGGCCGAGTTCGACGCCGAAGAACGTGTGCTGATCAATCTGTATGAGCGGGTGAATCCCGCTGTGGTGTACATCCTGATCAGCCAGCAAACGCGCACCAGCCGGGGCACGATTGAGGTGCCGGCCGGCAGTGGGTCGGGCTTCGTGATCGACACGCAGGGCCACATCGTGACCAACAATCACGTGATCGCCGAAGCCGGCAACATTCGCGTGACATTTGCAGATGGCTCTACAGCGCCGGCTCGGCTGATCGGCGCAGATCCGTACAGCGACCTGGCCGTGATCAAAGTCGATGTGCCGGCAGAACAACTGGTTGTGGCGCAACTGGGCGATTCATCCATGTTGCGTCCCGGCCAGCGCGTCATTGCGATTGGCAATCCGTTCGGCTTGCAGGGCACCATGACGATGGGCATCATCAGCGCATTGGGACGCACCCTCCCAGAGTCGAGCAATGATGGCGCCGGCGGCACGTTCATCAACCCAGACGTGATTCAAACCGACGCGGCGATCAACCCGGGCAATTCGGGCGGCCCTTTGCTGGACTCACGCGGACGGGTGATCGGCGTCAATACTGCCATTCGCACCACCAATCAGACAGGCGCCGGCCAACCTGCCAACAGCGGCATCGGCTTTGCCGTGCCGGTGAACACGGTCAAGCGCATCGTGCCAGAACTCATCGAGCGTGGAAACGTGCGCTATCCCTATCTGGGGATTACCTCGCGCGAAAGCCTCAATCTGTCCAACCTGGCAGATTCGCTCGGCGCGAATGTCAAACAGGGTGTGCTGGTGTTTAGCGTCGCGCCGGGCGGCCCGGCAGATCGCGCCGGCCTGCGCGGCGGCGATGAGAACAATACCGTAGTCGTCGACGGCGTACCTGTGCCGCTGGGTGGAGACATCATCACCGCCATCGATGGAGCGCCGGTCAAGGACTTCGGCGACCTGATCTCCAAGCTGACCGCCAACTATCGTGTCGGAGACCGCGTCACCCTGACTATCATCCGCAATCGCCAGACACAACAGATTGAAGTTGAGCTGGGAGAGCGACCACGGTAAGCTCGGCAAGTTTGTTAAGGTTGCAGGTGACATGAGCGCGCGCTCGATTCGAGGATTCATCGGTGTTACGGCGATGGCGGCAGGCATGCTGGTGGGCTGCACAGGTGTTGCACGCGCGCCGGGTGCAGTCCCACAAGCCACCCAGACGCCGTGGGTCGTCACCGCTACCCCTCAGCCAGCAGACACGCCTCAGGCAAGCGATATCGCCAACTGGGAAAATTTGTATGTGGCGTTGTATGAGCAGAGCAGCTCATCGGTCGTTCACATCACCACGCGCACGCGGGTATGGAGCTTTTTTCGGGGGGTCGATGTACAGGCCGGCAGTGGCTCCGGATTCATCTTCGACGAGCAGGGCCACATCGTCACCAACAACCACGTTGTCGAAGGCGCAGAGCAAGTGGATGTGATCTTTGCCGATGGCACAACAATGCCGGCGACGGTAGTGGGCAGCGATGCCTACAACGACCTGACCATCTTGCGAGTCGAGGGCCAGTTACCCGAAGGCCTTCGCCCACTCCCGCTGGGCGACTCGCAGAGTCTCAAGGTTGGGATGCGCGTCGCGGCCATCGGCAACCCATTCGGCCTTGATCGCACACTGACCACTGGCGTCATCAGCGCGTTGGGGCGCACCATCGAGCGTGAAAACGAAGCCGCACTGGGCGAAATGATCCAGACCGACGCAGCAATCAACCCCGGCAACTCCGGCGGGCCGCTGCTGAATCTGCGTGGCGAAGTCATCGGGGTAAATAGCAGCATTCGCAGCCCCAGCGGCGGCTCGGTGGGCATCGGGTTTGCCGTGCCGGTGAACACGGTGAAACGCGTCGCGCCAGAACTTATCCGCAAAGGGCGCTACGAACACCCATGGCTGGGATTCAACGCCTACGAAATCACGCCAGACCTGGCCGATTTTCTGAAGCTGCCAGTGAATAAGGGGTTGCTGATTGCGCAACTGCAAGCCAGCGGGCCGGCCGATCTGGCCGGAGTGCGCGGCGCATCGGAGCGCCTGCGCACCCACTTTGGCACGCTGCTGGTCGGCGGCGATATCCTGATAGCCCTCGATAATCAGCCCATTCAGACCCGCGACGACATGACCATCTATCTGGAAAATCACAAGCGGGTGGGCGATATCGTGCAAATGACCCTGGTGCGCGATGGCAGAGAGATCGTGCTAGAGGCAACACTGCAATCAAGACCTTGACCAATACCTTGACGCCTGCCCTCAGGCGACATCATGTTCAAGATGATGCCACCCGAGTGTGCACAGGGTCAATCGGCTAAAATCCAGGCCATTCGATTATCACAAGTAGGAAGCCGATCATGAATACTCCGGCCCCAAAACCACGCTTTGCCCTATACATGCAAGACAAGCACCCCCTGGCCTATGAACTGGAAATGGCCGAATATGCTGAGGCGCACGGCTTCAGCGAGATCTGGCAAGCCGACACCCGCCTGGCGCGCGATTGCATCGTCATGATGTCGGCATTCTTGGCGCGCACCAAACGACTGCGCCTGGGCAGCGGCGTGCTGCCGATCTGGACGCGCAATGCCGCTGTCATCGCTGCTTCGTGGAGCACCATGTGGGAGCTGGGCAAACAGGTGTCGGGCGACCCCGATGCACCTTCGCGGGTCATGCTGGGCCTGGGTGCGTGGTGGGAGCCGATCGCGTCGCGCGTAGGCGAAAGACGCGAGAAACCGCTAAAGGCCATGCGCGAGTACGTCGAAGCGATTCGCGCGCTGTTCTCGATGCAGGAAGTGACCTACGCCGGCGAGTTCGTCAAGCTGGATCGCGTCAGGCTGGATGTGGTGTTCGGCGACACACGCCCGCGCGACATTCCCATCTACATCGGCGCCACCGGCGACAAGATGTTGGAACTGGCCGGCGAGATTTGCGACGGCGTGGTGCTGAACTACGTAGTGAGCGTGGACTATATCCGGCGCGCGGTGGAGCTGGTGGCGCAGGGCGCGGCCAAGGCCGGCAAGACCCTCGACCAGATCGACCGACCTGAATTGCTGGTGTGCTCGCTCAGCGACAACGATCCCCAGGCGGCCTACTTTGAGGCCAAAAAGCTGGTGGCGTATTATCTGGCGACAGAGCCGCACATCATGAAAGCCAGCGGCGTGCCGGAAGATTTGATCCAGAAAGTGCAAGCAGTCATGAGCTGGCCGGCCACCGAGGCGGAGTACATCGCGGCGGCCAGAGTCATCCCCGATGACGTGCCGCGCATGTTGATGGCTGTCGGCACAAGCGATGAATGCGTCGCCAAAGTGCGTGAATACGTAGACGCAGGAGTGACCTGCCCAATCCTCTACCCGTTGATGGATGACATCAAGCCAGTGGTGGATGCATTTGCCCGATTTTAGATTTCGTTTCGAATTTTGGATTGCGGGTTGCCGGCAGCCGGCGATGCGGAACCGACGCGACTGATTTTGCCGTTGCAGACCCTCGGCGTGGCGCTCTGGGCAGATGAGAAAAAGCCGGGCGGCGCCTGACTGGCGCCGCCCGGTAGGGCAAATGCTCGCTGCCCTCAGCAGCATATTTACTTGATCATGCCGACCCGGCGCATGAACTCGAGACGCGCTTGCAAGTAGTCCAACGATACGTGCTCAGCTTTGGCTACGGCAGACCAGTCTGGCAGCCCCAGCTTGCTTGTCTTGATCGCGTCCAAAATGGCCTTCTCAATCTTGGTCGGTTTCATCTTAACCTGTTCCTCCATCCGATCCCACAGCGAGCGGTTACAAATCTTAAATTATATCCAAAACTTAGGGATTTGCAACTGGCTGTAAAATCTCAGGCTTATGTCAAAGGACTGCTTTTGTCCACTCGCTGCGGTGAGAGAATTACATGTGAATCGAATCACAAAAGGATTAAACCAGGATGAGAAACCGGATACCCCGCCCTGAATATCCACGTCCACAATGGGTTCGCGCCAGTTGGGAGAACTTGAACGGCGTGTGGGAATTCGAGATCGACCACGGGCTGTCGGGCTTGGAACGAGGACTGCACCAGAGTAAACTGTTCGCCAGCACGATTACCGTGCCTTTCTGCCCGGAGAGCGAACTGTCCGGCCTGGGAAACAAGGATTTCATGGCCGGCGTGTGGTATCGGCGCGCCTTCAGCCTGCCTCCGGATTGGCAAAACAAGCGTATCCTGCTGCATTTCGGCGCGGTAGACTACGCGGCGACAGTGTGGGTGAACGGCAAGTTAGCCGGCCGGCACATGGGCGGGTATGCCTCGTTTACACTCGAAATCACGCCTTACCTGATCCCCGGCCAGAACACACTGACGGTGTTTGCCGCCGACGACACCCGCAGCCCCCTACAACCGACCGGCAAGCAATCCGACCGCTATGAGTCCTACGCTTGCTTTTACACGCGCACCACCGGCATCTGGCAAACCGTGTGGCTGGAGGCCGTACCCTCCACCTACCTGCGCCGACCGCGCTACTTCACAGATCCCAACCAGGGCAGCCTGACCGTGCAGATCGGCATCGACGGGCCGGCCGATGGCCTGACTGTGCATGCAGCAGTTTCGGCGCAAGGGTCAGCCGTGGGCGAGACCGAAGCCGCCATCAACGCCAACGGGCAGATCACTTTCACAATGACACTGCCCAACCCGCGCCTGTGGCAACCGAACGATCCATTTCTGTACGACATCACGTTCACCCTGCGTCAGGGCAATCACGTCATCGACCACGCCGAGAGCTACTTCGGGTTGCGCGATGTGCGCATTGCGGGCAAGCGCGTACTGATCAACAATCAGTCGGTCTTCCAACGCCTCATCCTGGATCAAGGCTTCTACCCCGATGGCATCTACACAGCGCCCAGCGACGAAGCCTTGCGCCAGGATATTGAACTAGCCCTGGCCATGGGCTTCAATGGCGCCCGGCTGCACCAGAAAGTGTTCGAAGAGCGCTTCCTGTACTGGGCCGACCGGCTGGGCTACCTCGTGTGGGGTGAGTTCCCCAGTTGGGGGATCGACACAGCGCATCCGCAGGCGCTGGAGCGTTTCCTGCCAGAGTGGGTTGAGGTGGTCGAGCGCGACTTCAATCACCCCTCCATCATCGGCTGGTGCCCCTTCAACGAAACGCCCACCCGTCAAAATCCGGAACTCCTGCGCGCCGTCTACCGCATTACCAAAACGCTCGACCGCACTCGGCCGGTCATCGACACCAGCGGCTACGTGCATGTGGAGACCGACATTTACGACTGTCACAACTACGAACAAGACCCGGCCCGCTTCGCGCAAACCTACGAGCTATTTAGGTTGACCGGCGAAGAGGCCTGGCGCAACTTCCCGCAGCACGACGCGCCATACCAGGGCCAGCCCTACTTTGTCTCCGAGTATGGCGGCATCTGGTGGAACCCCGGCCAGTCCGACGAGAAAAGTTGGGGGTACGGCAATCGCCCGCGCAGCGCGGAAGAGTTTCTGGCGCGCTACAAGGCGCTGACCGAAACGCTGCTCTTCAACCCGAACATGTTCGGCTTCTGCTATACCCAGCTCACCGATGTCGAGCAGGAAGTGAACGGGTTGTACACCTACCAGCGCGCGCCCAAGTTCGACCCGGCCATCATCCGGCAGATCAACGCGCAAAAGGCGGCGATCGAAGATTAAGGCGCAATCGCCTGAGGCGCTTTGCTGGGGCAAGATGACGACCCATGAACGACCACGATCTCAGGCAGGCCATGCAGGCCACACTGGATGGCAAGCAGCCCAGCCACGCGCTGCTGCGACAGTTTCTGGATCACGCCGGCTGGCATGTGCCGGCCGTGCGCGATGAGCGCGGTCAGATTGCGCTGCTGCGGCTGAAGGATGGCGCAGGGCAGCGCCATTTATTTCTATGCACAGACAGACGCGCCTATGCCGACTGCTTAGCGATGGTCGGCGCGGGGGTGTTGGGCGAACATTTCATCACCCTCCCCGGCGACGAGTTATTCGCCAACCTGCCCGACGCAGTAGACATGATCCGGGTCAATGCCTACTCGCCGCCGGAACTGCATTATCGTGGGGATCAGATCCCGGCGTTGCGGCAGTGGGCGCGGGCTGTGAAAGTGGAGCGCACGCTCGCCACGCCGCGGCCCGACCTCAGTCTGGTCAAGCACTTCGACGCGTTTTACATTGTGATGCAAGAACTCCCCGACGGTGGGCGCGCACTCACCCTGGCTCCCGACAAGCGCGGGCGCAAGCTGGCCGCCGTGTTCACCGCGCCGGACACACTGCAGGCGTTCTTGAACGATCAAAGCGACGGCGGCTTGAAGTTTGAACCGCTGACTGTAAAAACCCCAGGGCATCTATTGTTCGACGATCTGCAAAGCCTGCTGCTCGATGGGATTGTGTTCAACTGCGCCGGCCCGGTGGCGCCGCGCCTGTTTGTAGCCGGCTTTGCTAAAGCTGTGATGGCGGCATGATAAGATGCGCCTGGCCAGCCGCCGTATTCAAGCAGTACGGTGTCAGGTCAGAAGGAGTCTCAAATGACTGGACACACCGGAACCGAACGGCCATCGACAGCGCAGGAAGAACTGACACAGATCATTGAATCGGCCCGGCGCATGGGCGTCGAGATAGACGAAGAGGAGGCGCTGCAATGGCTGGCTGCAATGGCCGTCGGGCATAGCGCCGACGCAGTGGAATATGACATGCGGTCGGGCGTTTTCGGCCACAAGATCACCATGCTGGACTTCAGCCCGGCCGAGTTGGAGCACTTTCGCACGGTAGGCCGGCTGGTGGAGATCTACGACGAGCCGGGCGTTGTTGAGACGGCGCTTTCACTATCCGGGTCAGCGGCGCAATCCAAAGTGCAGACCTACCCCGGCGATGCCGATTACTTCGAGCGGGTGAACATTCGCGCGCCATCACGCGAGCAAGCCTGCCGCATCCTGGCGCGCGTGCTGCGCGAGAAAGCCCTCAGCACACTCAAAGGCCCGACATATCAATTGATCCAGGTGCGCTTCGGCAATTTCCCCTACGAGGTGATGCGCAACGGGCGCAAGATCAAAGCCGGCAGTTCCATCGGCTGGACGGCGGAAGAAGTGCAGGCCGGGCGTGTTGAAGCCAGCCGACCCGATGGCTCGCCGGCAACCATCACATGGGACGAAGTGGCCCAGGGCCCCGGCTGGTGCAAGATGGACTGGATCATCGCCGATCCGCAGCACGGCCGGCTGGCGAACGCCAGCAACATGTTCGACGTGACATGGGAGGCCCCCAACGGCGCCATCACGCCGCTGGATGGCTATCTGGACCCATACTTCCAGGAAGTCTATCTGGACGCGCAGTCGATCCCCATCTTTGCCAAACTGGCTAAAGAGGTTGCGGCAGATGCGGTGGATCACTACATCGGTCAGCTTGAAAAGGAAGTGCGCAAGTATCTGGCCGAAGACGTGAACTATGGCAAGGTAGCCAAACGGCTGTACAACATCTTCCGCCTGAACGGGCAGTATGTCGAGGCGGCCTATGTGCGCGAGCTGTTCGATGAGCCGGCAGCGGCGCTCTATCAGGGCTGGGCGCTGATACGCTCACTGGATGAGGCTTTGCATCTCGGGCAAGATATCGCGCTCGAAAACCTGATCGCACAGGCCGATCAACTTATCTTCACCGTGATTGATGCGTTGGAAGGCGAAGAGGAGAAAGTCATCGCCGGCCGGCTGCTACAACTCCGCAAGGCACTGTCGCTGCGACAGACCGGCCAGGCTTTTGTGGATCTGGCCGAATTAGTGCGCGACGAACTGATCGACATCGCCAACGACTTCTTCCGGGACCGGCTGCTGGCCGTGCCATCGATTCGGGCATATCTAGACCAACTGGCCGGGGAAACGGGCACATCTCAAAGCCAATAACGGCCGGCGTTCACCTATCCGACCTGCGACGCCAAAGCCGAAAACATTGCCGCCATGATCGACGTTCTGCAAAAGCAGTGATGAGCTGTCGCCGGCGAGGCGTGGCTGTATCACTCTCTTCTCCCACTTCATCGTCCTTTCAGGAAATCTTTACCCGCAGCTCATCCTCTCGGACATTATTCTCATCAGACTGCCCGTACAGATTCATGTCAAGTTAATAGGCGTGTAGAGCCTCAACCTTTTGTGTGATGCAGGCATCACAACGCCTGCTTGACGTTGAACAACAGCTTGACTGTCACACCATGATAGAACAAGGAGCAAACAGATGAAACAACCAGTAACTTATCGGACGATGATCGGAGGTGTCCTAGCCAGCGCCGTTATGCTGGGAGCGTGCAGCGCCCCGCCGACGCCAACTGCCGCCCCTACCGCAGCCATGCAACCCCAACCCGCAGCACCTACGCTTGCCCCAACTGCAACCCCAATGGCACAAGCGGCCGAGGCAACTGCTACCACCGAACCGGTCGCAGCCGGCGCCTCCACCGTCACCTTGAAGATCGTGCCAGATGAATCCAAAGCTTCGTATGCAGTGGACGAAACGTTCCTCAACCAGAACAACCGGCTGGTCACGGCTGTCGGCGTGACCACGATCATCAATGGCGAAATCAGGCTCGATCCACAAAATCCGGCCAACACCAGCGTGGGCGAGATCACGGTGGACATCAGCGCGCTCACGTCGGACAGCGCCCGTCGCGACAATGCTATTCGCCGCGACTGGCTAGAGTCGTCAAAGTATCCGCTGGCCAAATTTGTCCCCACGGCCTACGAAGGGCTTCCCGACAGCTACCAGATTGGGCAAGAGCTGACATTCAAGATGACCGGCGACATGACAGTGCGCGACACCACCATACCGGTCACCTGGGACGTGGTGGCTCGCTACGATGGCAGACAGCTCGTTGGCAGGGCCACAACTCAGATCAAAATGAGCAGCTTCAACTTTACAGCGCCGAATATCGCCGGCATTCTGCGCGCCGAAGACGACGCCAAACTGACGCTGGAGTTTGTGGCGCGCTGAGAGCAGAGCAGATAGCAGATAGCAGACGACAGGTGACCCTTGTCTGCGCTCTGTGACCTGTATTCTGTGTGCTCCTCTCTTCGACAGGCAAGGAAAGGGCTTCAGCGGATAAAGGCTGCTTCACGTCGCGCCAGGGCATCATCGATGCGCAGGCGGTGCGCCATCAGCGTGTTGGCCGGCAACTGCTGCGGGTCAAAGAAGCGCAGTTCGCGCCCTTCGTCCGATCCACTGAGCGTGCCGGCTTCAACGATGCATTCGAAGCACACATTGACGAATTGAACGATGTCACCGTTGGGATACGAGGCGATATTGTAGCGCGCCGGATCAGAGTACACACCGATCAGCCGCTTGACGGATACGCGCAGGCCGGTTTCCTCGAACACCTCGCGGACGGCGGTCTGCGCAATCGACTCGCCGATTTCAGCGCGCCCACCGGGAATGCCCCAATGTTGATTGTCGGCGCGCAACAGGAGCAACACACGCCCGGCATCGTCGAAAATGACGGCGCTGGCCGAAACAAGCAGACGGTCGGGCCGGCGCGATACCGGCGCGCCGGTCCAGTCAAGCAGGGCAGGCAATTGGTTCATCAGAGATCGATCCAGTCCATTGGCGGCGCGTCACTGCAACCGCATAGCACAGAATGATAGACTGCCGGCCACAACAATGAATAGCCGCATAGCTACACAGATTCCAGAAGACTGCGCAGACATGGTCGCGCCAATGCACGCAGCGCACGCAGATATCCTGAACGCCTTGCAGCGGCACGGCATCACGTTTCCCGATTATCCACCGCTCGACCGGCCCGGCAATCCGCGCGGGGTCGGCGCCGCCCGCGCGCATCCAATGCAGGGCGTGTTGAAGTATCATGGCATGACCGACTGGGCATGGCGCATCGCCTACCTGCCCAGCATATCGGTGTGCAACAACGCCGCCTACACGCTGACATTGGTCGAGTTTGACCCAGATCTGCCAGACGATGTGGCGATCATCGGTGGGGTGATGGCGACCGGCCGCGACCTGGAGCGTGTCAAACAAAGTCTGGATGCAGTGCGGCGCGCGGCCCATCTCACGACACGGGCGCGGGTCACCTCCAAGAACGTGGCGCGCGGCGGCAAGACAGGCAAGGGGCTGGGCACCAGCGCATCGGGGTCGGCTGCGCTGGCAATGGCAGCTATCGCAGCGGCGCTGGGGCCAGAGGCCACTCTGAACACGCGCTTTGCGAGCAGCATGGCGCGCCTGCTGGCCGGCTCTGGTTGCCGCAGCGTCACGGGCGGCGTGTCGCTGTGGCTGTCTTACCCCGGCATCGCGCCGGAGGACAGTTTTGCCCTGCGGCTGGACAACGCCAACCAGCTTGCCGACATGCGCTTGATCACCGTGCCAATCGATTCACGAATCGGTCTGAAGACGGAACTCGCGCACACCGAGGCGCCCAACAGTCCCTTCTTCAAATGCTGGATGTTGAACCGGCGCGCCGAGACATTGCGCTGCATCGACGCTGTGCAGGCCGGCGACTGGCAAACAGTTGGACGGCTGGCCGAACTGGACAGCATCCAGTTGCACGCTGTGACGATGACCGGTAGTGAAGACGACAAGATCTTTGCCTGGGAACCGGAGAACCTGACGCTGTTCCGCGCCTGCAACGCACTACGGGCGAAGGGCGTGCCGGTGTACGCCTCAACCGACACGGGGCCGACGGTGGTGCTGCTCACCCACCGCAACGCCGTAGATCAGGTGGCATCGCACGTGCGCGCGCTGGGGTTCGACGCAATTGAAGGCGATATCGGCGGGCCGGCGCATCTGGTGGATGTAGAGCAGGCCAGACAGGAACTGGCGCGCTAACCGACTGATCCCGGCGCACGCCCCCGCCAGGGCTGTTCGGGCTACTCCTTCAGTGCGATGACGCCAAACGCCTCATTACGGGCAATGACGCGCGCGAAACCAGCCTGTTTTAGGCGCTCCATCACGCCGCGCGCCACGCGCCCGCCAGACTTGCTTTCCAGATCGCCGATGTAATGGAAGGCTCGCCCACCCGGCTGAAGCACGCGCCACATCTCGCGGTAGAAGTCACAAGAGTATAAATCGCCGGCCAACGCAAAGGTGGGCGGGTCATGAATCACGCGCGCGAAGGACGCCGCTTCAAATTGCGCAACCACTTCGGCGCTGTCGCCAATAATCTGCCGGACATTGGGAGCCTCGAACAAACGCCGCGACCACGGATTGTGACGGGCGATCTCCTGCGCGGCGGGGTCCAGTTCAATGGTCACCACTTCGCCGGCTGCTTTAGCCGCCTCGATGGCGGTGTAGCCCAGGCCAGTGCAGGTGTCCAGCACGCGGCCGCGTGTCAATGAGGCAGCCTTGATCTTGCTCAGCGTGTCGCGCTGTGGATCGGTGCCCTTGATGCGGTGCATCGGCAAGCCCGACACCAGCATGGTCGGCGCGCCGGTCGTGGGGTACAGGCTGTAATGACGTTGAGTCAACGCAGAGAACGTCTGAATCTTACGAATGCTTCCATCGGCCTCGACAGCAAAGCAACTGGATTCGGCAGCAGCAATCTCTTCGATACAGGCCCACGACAGGCGCACGCTGCCGGGCAAGATGAGGCCGCCATCATCGACCTCTACTACTTCCTCCATGCTGAGGCCGAGATCGAGTGATAGGAGCACCTTGGATCGCTTGTGCCGGCGAGCAACCAGCGCCGGTCGGGCCTGGACAAATGACAGAACGATGGGCGCGCCGTGGAGCATGCAGCGATTGTAATGCCGGGTTGGGCAGCGCCTATCAATCGTCGATAGCCAGCCATGTCAGATAACATGGCTGCGCGCGGATCAGCCGCTTCGCAATCGCGCCGGCAGGCAGGGGGCAGCTTGCCGGACAGCGCCAATGCAGTTAGAGCGATCGCCTTGGGAAGCAGATAGCTATCGATCTGAAACAACACTTCGCTCATGGCAATTGCGTTCTGCGGACAGCCGGCCTTTGCTCAAGCGGAATCCAGCGCCGGCCCTGCGGCCCTGTGTACACAGTTTGCGGTTGGAGCATGCGATTGGCGCGCTGCTGTTCGAGGCAATGCGCCACCCAGCCGGCTGCGCGCGCCACAGCAAATGTGGGTGTGAACAGCTCGGCCGGCAAGCCGGCGCCGTGCATGAGCAAACTGGCATAGAACTCAACGTTAGCGTACAGGCGACGCCCCGGCTTGTACGCTGCCAACAGACGCACCGCCACTTCCTCCACCCGGCGCGCCAGCGCATAGGTCGCCACATTTTGCTCGGCCTGATACACGGCTTGTGCTGCGGCTGCCAGCACGTCGCAACGCGGATCGCGCACCTTGTAGTCACGGTGACCGAAGCCCATCAATCGCTTGCCGCGCGCCAACCGGTCGCGCAAATAAGATTCGACACGATCGAGGCTGCCGATCTCTAGCAGCATTTGCAAGGTCGGCCCCGGCGCGCCACCGTGCAGCGGCCCTTTCAGCGCACCCACCGCGCCGGCCAGCGCTGCGACCACATCTGATTGCGTAGACACAATGACCCGCGCGGCAAAGGTGGAAGCGCTGATGCCGTGATCGATCAGCGTGACCAGATACGTTTCGACTGCCTTGACGCGGCCGGCGCTGGGCAGTCGCCCATCTAACAGGAACAGATAGTTGGCGGCATGTCCCAGATCAAGGCGCGGTTCGAGGGGGGCGTGGCCGTTCAACAGCCGCCAGCACGCCGCGACCAGGGTTGGGAAACGGGCCACAAGGGTCATCGGCGCATCATCCTGCGCGACGCCCAATCCCAGCGTGCCCACAGCCATGCCAATGGCATCGATGGGGGCCACACGCTCGGCAGCACACGCCTTCAATAGCTCCAGGCTGGCAGGGTGCAACGAACGCCGCGATGCCAGTTGGCCGGCGAAGTCGGTCAGCGCCATCGTATCCGGCAGCTCGCCGTACCACAGGAGATAGGCCGCTTCCTCATAGGTGACGCGCCCGGCCAGTTCTTCGATTGGGTAGCCGCGAATAGCAAGCCGGCCGGCTTGCCCATCGACGCTGCTCAGTTGCGTCTGCCCCACGATCGGGGCGAAGTCATTCTGGGTGCTCACCTTGCCCAGCTCCGATATGTCTGCCCTGCCTGCTCACGTTATATCCTTGCACAAGCAGTGAGCAAAACCAATTTTGTCTGTAGAATTAAATCTTATCCTAAAGGCGTAGCCCGTTAAGATGGGAAATAACACGTCTGCAAGCGAAGCTGCTAATCATGCTGCCCCCGCTAAGTCAGGTGCAAGTCGTGCAGCCTAGCAGGCGCCTTGGTGCGTGTCAAGCAGCAGCCAGCAGCCCAGCAGTCTGGTGTATGGCTGCGCATGATCGGCAAAGATCAGATCAAGAAGATCGGATAAAGGAATGGAGATGAGCACACGGCTGGGCCACGAGGCAGGGCCGACAACACGAGCCAATGAAATCAACGCCTTGCGGGCGCGAGTCACCGATATCATGGCGGTTGAAGAACAATATGTAGCGAACGACCACGCCATCACATTCATCGGGAAGTTGCGCGTTGAAGCCGAAGAAGCCTTTAACAAGCTTAAAACATATTTCATCGAACTTGGGTATGTGCCGTTACTGCGGGAAAACGACTCGGACGAGCGTCAAATTGTCGTGGCCGTTCGGGGCAAATTGCAGTCCACACTGGCTCAGCGCCCCTGGGTGAATCTGGCGCTGCTGGCAGCCAGCATGGTCACCACTGTGTTCGCCGGGGGGCAGTACGCCAGCATGCTAGCCGGCGACGACACGCTATCCCTCGCAAGCATTTTCGCGTATGGCATTCCCTTTGCTATGACGTTGCTGTTGATCCTGGGGGCGCACGAGTTGGGGCACTACGTCCAGGCGCGCCGGCACCGCTTAGCGGTGACACTGCCGTTCTTTATTCCAGTCCCGTTCGGGCTGGGCACCTTCGGCGCATTCATTCAATTGCGCGGCCCGGTGGAGAACAAGCGCGCTCTGTTCGATGTGGGTGTGGGTGGGCCGATCGCCGGGCTGCTGGTTGCCATTCCGCTATTTGTCAGCGGACTGGTCATGAGCGTTGTCACCGACGCGCCGGCCCCTCCCAGCCGCTCGATGCTGATGGAGCTTCTGATTGCCATCTTCCTGCCAGACGCGACAACCAATGGCATCCTGCTCAATCCGGTGTTGCTGGCTGCGCGCTTTGGCTTCATCATCACCGCGATCAATTTGTTGCCTATTGGGCAACTTGATGGAAGCCACATTGCCTATGCGGCATTGGGCCGGCGATGGGCGCAGTGGATCGGCTACGCGACGATCGCAATCATGGTCGTGCTGGGCATTGTGTCGTCGCCTACGTGGTTCGTGTGGGTCGGCTTTGGGTTGCTCAGCGGCATGCGTCACCCGGCGCCGATGAACGACATCACCCCACTGGATGTGCGGCGCAACGTTGCTTTTCTGGCAACTGCCGTACTGTTCCTGTCTCTTTTCTCGGCCACGCCCTTCTGAGAGCACAGAAAACAGGTCGCAAACCGCAGCGTGTAGATCGTAGAGCAGTGATGTCGTGTGTGCTCTGTGGTCGATGTTGTGTTTCGAGTACAATCACGCTCATGTTGTCGAAGTTGAAGTCATGGGCAAGCCGACATCCAAAACTGGCGGCATGGATTGTGCTGGCCGTTGGCATGGTCATCATCCTTATTATTGCCGCACGCGATGTTGGCCTGCTGTGGAATCAGTGGCTGTTCCTGATTCTGGCGACGATCGGGCTGGCCGGCCTATGTGTGTGGATTATCGGGTGGGAATCGAATGAAGAAGAAGTGGAGACGGCGCCCACGCCATCTGAGCAAAGCGCCGCCGCTCCCAAAGCCGGCGCGAAGTAAAAATCCAGAGAGCCTCTACCCCCTATCTCGTCGCGACTGATTCTGCTGACAGGTCCGCCCAGATATGCTCAGACACACTGGCGAGGGGTCGGGCAGTTGTGGCAATTGTCTGCGCAGCGCACACAGGGGAAGCCCGATAACGTTGAGTGGGCAGCCGCGAATCTCTGCCACAGGGTGGAAGCCGGGGTGCTGCACGGCGTATGCGCCGGCTTTGTCGAAGGGGTCTCCTGTAGCAATATAGGCTTCGATCTCGTCATCCGTGTAGTCGCGCATGATTACCAGGGATGACACGATCTCCATTCTTTCCTGCGCGCCGTGCTTGACCACAACGCACGATTGCACTTCGTGGGTGCGACCGCGCAAGCGCCGCAACATGCGCCGCGCTGCCTCGGCATCGGCCGGCTTGTTCAACATATCGCCGTCGAGCAACACAGTTGTGTCGGCGGCGATCACGATGTCGTGATCTGAGTTTGCCGCGCGGGCCTTGAGCAGCGTGATGCGATGCTGCGTGTCGAGGGGCGTCTCGCCGGGCAGCGGTGTCTCATCCACATTGGACGGGCGTACTTGGAATGCCACGCCCAGGGCTGCCAGCAATTCGCGCCGGCGGGGAGAAGCAGAGGCGAGAATCACACCATCGGTTCCGTGCGCTTGAGGACTTCGATATTTTCAAGCGCACGGCCGGTGCCAAGCGCCACACAGGCCATCGGCGCATCGGCCACATAGGCCGGCACGCCAACTTCGCGCGACATGTATTCGTCCAACTTGCGCAACAGGGCCGTGCCGCCGGTCATGGCCATGCCGCGGTCGATGATATCTGAGGCTAGTTCGGGAGGTGTGCGTTCGAGCACCGAGCGCACACAGGCGGCGATTTGAGACAAAGGCTCTTGCAGGGCCTCGGTAATCTCGGTAGAGGTGAGTTCGATCGTGCGCGGCAGGCCGGTCACCTGATCGCGGCCCTGCACCTGCATCACCAGCTCATCTTCGAGAGGCATGGCGCTGCCGATCTGAATCTTGATATCTTCAGCGGTCGGCTCGCCAATGGCCAGGTTGTACTTGCGGCGGATGAAGTTCTGGATGGCCTCATCGAGTTTGATGCCCCCCACGCGCACCGAGTTGGCAACAACGATGCCGTTCATCGAGACGACGGCAGCTTCAGCGGTGCCGCCGCCCAGGTCGAGCACGAGATTGCCGGTGGCTGTATCGACCGGCAGGCCGGCGCCCAGCGCGGCTGCGAGCGGCTCGCGCAACAGGTAGACTTCACCGCCGCCGGCTTCGATGGCTGCCTCGCGCACGGCCCGGCGCTCTACGCTCGTCACGCCATAGGGCACCCCAATCACAATGCGAGGGGGCAGAAACTTCAGCCCTTTCACACGGGCGACGAAGTAGCCCAGCATGCGCTGAGTGACCTGATAGTCAGCGATCACGCCGTCGCGCACGGGCCGAGCCACTTCGATTTCGTCAGGGGTGCGGCCATACATTTGCCGGGCCGCCTCGCCAACCTCCACGATCTTTTCTTCGCGGCTGATCATCGCCACGATCGAGGGTTCCTGGATCACGATGCCCTTGCCACGCAAGTAGATGACTACGTGCACCGTGCCCAGGTCAATCCCGATTTCGGCCCGCAACAAGCTCATTGTGATCGCCAGGTTCTGAATGAGTGGGGGTACAGAGGCTAGATGCGCCGGCCATGTTCGGGCGCATGTCCGACGCTCACTAGCTCGGCAGTTCTGTGCGTCGCGTCGAGCGGCGATTGGCCGCTTTCAGGCGCGCTTCGCTTTTGCGCAACGCGGTTTCCAGGCGGAAGAAATCCTCTTTGTTCTGGGGGGCGTTCTTGAGCATCTCTTGCGCGCGCAACCGGGCAGCCTCGGCGCGAGCAATGTCGATCTCGTCGGCGCGCTCGGCGCTATCGGCTAAAACAATCACATGGTCGCCCAGAATATCGATGAAGCCGCCGCCGATGGCAAACTCCTGGTAATCGTTGCCGATCTTAACCCGCAACACGCCTGGCTTGAGGGTAGAGAGCACCGGCGCGTGCTTGGGCAAAATCCCCATGTCGCCGTCGCCGCCCGGCACATTGATCATGTCAACGTCGCCTTTGAATACCTCGCGCTCGCCTGTTACGATTTCCAGAGTCAGTGGCATGAGAACTCGCTCGCTTGGTGATCGACTCAATCCTTGAAAGACGCAATCGCCGCAATTCTTCAACTTGCCTTTGCACGGTCGGCCTCGTAAGCCTCGATCACATCGCTGATGGGGCCTTTGTTGAAGAAATAGACCTCTGGAATTTCATCCAGCTCGCCACGTAGGATGCGCCGGAAGCCATCGACGGTGTCCTTGATCTTGACGTAGCGGCCCTCGATGCCGGTGAAACGCCTGGCGACAAACATCGGTTGGCCTAGGAAGCGCTCGATCTTGCGGGCGCGGGCGACCAGAATCTTGTCGTCCTCACTCAATTCATCGATGCCCAGAATGGCGATGATGTCTTGCAGATCCTTGTAACGCTGCAAGGTGCGCTGCACTTCGCGGGCCACGTCGTAGTGCTCTTGACCGACCACGTTGGGGTCAAGGATGCGGCTGGTGCTAGCCAGCGGGTCGACAGCCGGGAAGATGCCTTTCTCGCTGATTGAACGCTCGAGGTTGATAGTCGAGTCGAGGTGGGCGAAGGTGGCGACAGGGGCCGGGTCAGAGTAGTCGTCGGCCGGCACGTAAACAGCCTGCATGGATGTGATGGAGCCACGCTTGGTCGAGGTGATGCGCTCTTGCAGGGCACCCATCTCGGTGCCCAGGGTGGGTTGATAGCCCACTGCGCTGGGCATGCGGCCCAACAGGGCCGATACTTCTGCGCCGCTCATGATGAAACGGAAGATGTTGTCGATGAACAGCAGCACATCGCGGCCTTCATCGCGAAAATACTCGGCCATGGTCACACCGGTCAATGCTGCGCGCAGGCGCACGCCCGAAGGCTCGTTCATCTGACCGAACACCATCACCAGGCTGTCGATCACGCCGGCTTCGTTCATCTCCAGGTAGAGCTGGGTGCCCTCGCGGGTGCGCTCGCCCACGCCGGCGAACACCGAGTAGCCGTTGTGGAACTTGGCGATGGAGTTAATCAATTCCTGAATGACCACCGTCTTGCCTACGCCGGCGCCGCCGAAGATGCCGGTCTTGCCGCCTTTGGTCAGGGGGGCCAACAGGTCGATGACTTTCATGCCGGTCTCCAGCATCTCGACGTTGGCTTTCTGATCCTCGAAGGATGGAGCCGGGCGGTGAATGGGATACATGGTCTCGGTCTTGGGCTGCTCGCGGCCATCGATAGCGTCGCCCAACACGTTAAAGATGCGACCCAACGTGGCCGGCCCAACCGGCACGCGAATGGGCGCCCCGGTGGCGCGCACCGGCATGCCGCGCCGCAGACCGTCAGTCGTATCCATCGCAATCGCGCGCACGCGCTGGTCGCCCAGGTGTTGCTGCACCTCAAGCACCAGCCGGCTCTGGTCGGGCCGATCGACTTCAAGCGACTCGTAAATTTCGGGCAGGTCTTCCGTTGGAAACTCCACGTCCACCACTGCGCCACGCACTGCCACGATTTGTCCAGCGCTACCGCCGTTCACACTTGCCATCTAATGCTCCGTTTCTGGTATTCACCGTTGGTTTTTGACGTATCTTGTAGGTTTGCCTCGCGGCGCTTGCACAGGCTCGATTGGGCCGGCATGCACAGCCGCGAGATCAGCAATTCAGTCTCACACTGTCTCACACGGACTCACACTGTCACTGTGCCTGCAAGACAACATATACAGGCAACCCGCTCCGCTCGTGGGCGATGAAAGTCTCGACGACTTGGCGTCCCATGCTCTCTGCAATCTGTGTAAACACTAACCGCCGATTATAAACGGCAAACTGATCCCAAAGCACGATATACCGACGAGAGGGGTCAGCCAGCATCTGCTGCGCGCTCTGTCGAAATGTGTCGTCCGGCTCGGGCGAGAATCCAAACATCTCGACCGGGCGCACCCGATCAGCGGTGAGCAGGCGCACGTTCTTCTCGATGCCCCAGTCGAGCGCCACCGGCTCCACAATGCCCTGCGCATCCAGATAGTCCGCCAGCTTGTAGATGGCGTCGGAGAAGCGGCCCGAACCGCCCATCAGCCCAAGCTGTTCATGATATTGCTGATTGACCCACACGTCGCGGCTGAGCGGCAGCGCGATTAGGCTAATCGCCAGCGCGCTGCTCACCAGCTTCAAGCGGTCGTCGCCGGCGCGCAACACAATCTGCACACCCGCCTGCCCCAACCATAGGGCTGCCACAGCCATTACCATCTGAGGCAACGGGAAAAGCAGAAAGAAATGGGTCGCCCACAGATCGGACACAGTGAAGGCGCTGATTGGAAGATAGAGCGTGATGCAAGCAATCAGCGTAGCCCACTTGCGCGATTGGGGACGCTTGAGCGCCAAAGCCGAGCCAACCACGACAGACGCAACAAAGGCCGGGACTGCATAGACATTACCATAGGGAACCGGCGCCAAAAACCAAAAGTAGCTGCCGTTGAGAAAGACGGCGAAGTCTTGCAATCGCTTGTCGAGATTGGCCAGCAGATTGCGATTGTCGATGCCATATTGCGTCGGCGCGAAGAGCGACCGGAATAGCAAATCGAGTGTGGCCGGCGGTTGTCCAAGCGCCAGGCCGGCCAGGTTGAAGTACAAAAACGGCGCCGCCCCGATCGCAAATCCCAGGATGAGCCACGGCGCTGCGCGCAACAAGTGCGCCACTGCATCAACGGGGCGGGAGCGCGTCACTGCCCAGATCCCCCCCATTACACCGAGCAGAGCAATCCACCACAAAAAGATGATTTTGGCCCACAGCCCCAGGCCCAGCAGAACGCCGGCCGCCAGCAAGATCAGACGTGGGTAGCGCATCAGATGTGGGGGCTGCAAGCCAGGGGCCAAGCCGCGCCGCCATCGATCCAAAAGCAGCCAGCTCCCTAGCGAAAACACCGTCATGATGGATGTCACCGTGATGCCCTGCCGGCTGAACCAGATAAACGACGGGTTGACGGCCAGCAGCAGCGCCGTGAGCAGCCCTGCGGCCGGCCCAAACCACACTCGCGCAATGGCGTATGCCAGAACAATGGTGACCGCCGAGAACAGAATGGGAGACAAGCGAGCTGCCGCCACGCCCGGCCCCAACACCAGCATGAATGGCAATGTCACATAGCCGTTGAGACTGCCCATGTAATCCATGAGCATGACTGGATAGGAGTGCCCGCCAATCGTCACGCCGATGCCGCGCAACAGGGGTGTGGGGGCGCCGCGCAGGATGTCCAGCATGGGCGTAAGGTCCAAGGCCTCGTCATAGTAGAGGCCAGGCAGATCGAGCTGGCGCAAAGCGATGGACAAAAACAGCGCGACACAAGCGGCCAGCGTAGTCGCATGGAGCAAGTTGAACGTGGCCCGTCTACCCAAAGCGCGCCCCGCCTGCGTGTCAGGACGAAGGTGCGCGACAGGAGCAACTGTTGGCACTCCGTCGTCCGTCGTCCGTTGTGCAACGCTCATGCGCGCAATTGATCGGTTGCGGCGGCCTGTTTCAGTGCTTGCTCCAGCGCGCTGGTTCCGCCGGCAATGTCGAGCAGCTCGTTGGTGATGCCCTGCTGGCGAGCCTTGTTGTAGCTCAACGTCAGGCTGAAGATCAGGTCGCTGGCGCTGTCTGTGGCGTTGCGCATGGCAACCATGCGCGCGGCATGTTCGCTGGCGAGCGATTCCAGCACAGCTACATAGACCTGCATTTCTGTCAGGCGGGGCAGCAGGCCGTCCAGGATTTCGACCGGACCAGGCTCGAATTCATACGCCGGGCGCGGGCCGCTTTTGGACAAGTCGCCGGCCAGATCATCAGCAGCCAGGGGGAGCAGCCGGCGAATTACCGGACGCTGGGACACCATGCTGCGGAATTCGGTATAGGCCAGATAGACTTCGTCACACCGGCCATCCAGAAAATCATGAATCAGGGTGCGGGTGGCGGGGGTGGTATCAAGTAAGCCGGGGCGCGCCGGCAAATTGGCGAATTCGGCCACGATTTTTCGCCCGCGCCGATGCAGGAAATCACGGCCCTTGCGCCCGATGGTCACGTAACTGACTGGCTTGCCGTATTGTTGCGCAAAGTCAAACGCTTCTCGGGCCACATTGATGTTGAATGCGCCGCACAGGCCACGATCCGATGTGATCAACAGAATATAAGCACTGTTGACCACGTCACGTCGGGTAAGCAAAGGATGACGCGTCTCGCCGCCGGCGAGCGCCGCCACATCGGCCAGCAATTGACGCGCCTTGCTAGCATAGGGCCGTGTGCCTTGCACAGCGTCTTGAGCGCGGCGCACCTTGCTGGCGCTGACTGCTTCAAGCGCGCGGGTGATCTGGCGAATATTTCTGACGCTGCGGATGCGCCGACGGATTTCTCGTGCTGTTGCCATGAGCGGTGAAAGCCTCGCGTGTCAGGATGTGCGGGCCACAGGGCTGTCCTGTGGCTTATAGCTTAGCCAGACCAGCCCCGATTGAACGCTTCGATAGCCAGACGCAGTTTGGCAATGGTGTCATCGCTCAGCCGCTTTTCGTCCATGATAGCCTTGTTGATGTCGGGGTAAGTTGTCTCCATGTATTTGATGAAGCTTTCCTCCCAGGCTACCACACGACTGACCGGTACTTTATCCAGATAGCCGTTTGTCACCGCAAACAGCGCGGTGACTTCAGCAGCCAGCGTGCGCGGCTCGTATTGGCGCTGCTTGAGAATTTCTGTTAGCCGGCGGCCGCGATCCAGCGTCGCCTGAGTTGTCTTGTCCAGGTCGCTGCCGAAGCTGGCAAATGCTTGCAGCTCGCGGAACTGCGAGAGTTCGAGTTTCAGCCGGCCGGCCACCTGTTTCATGGCGCGGGTTTGCGCATCGCCACCGACGCGGCTGACGCTGAGGCCAACACTGATGGCCGGGCGAATACCGGCGTTGAACAGGTCGGTCTCTAGGAACAACTGTCCGTCGGTGATCGAGATGACGTTGGTGGGCACGTAAGCCGAAATATCGCCCAACTGCGTCTCAATGATTGGCAGAGCGGTCAAAGAGCCGCCGGAGCGTGGATTGCGCACGAGTTTGTATCCCTCGCCAAGCGCCTTGAGATCGTGCCTGGCCTGCTCTTCGCCCAGCGCGTCGGTGTAAATCTTGCCATTGACACTTTCGCCGTTGCCCCACTCCGAAGAGTCCTCTTGCTTGCGAATGACGAATTCGGGCGCCAGGCGAGCAGCGCGTTCGAGCAGACGTGAATGCAAATAGAAGATGTCGCCGGGGTACGCTTCACGGGCCGGCGGACGGCGCAGCAGCAGGGACACCTGGCGATAGGCATAGGCATGCTTGGTCAAGTCATCGTATACACACAGCGCGTCGTTGATGATCTGGCCTTGCACCAGCACGCCATTCTCCATCACCTCTTCGCCCATCGCCGCGCCGGCATAGGGGGCGATGTATTGCAAGGCAGCAGCATCGGAGGCGGCAGCCACGACGATGATGGTGTAATCCATTGCGCCGTACTTTTCCAAGGTGGCGACGACGCGCGCGATCTGGGCCAGTTTCTGGCCGATGGCGACGTAGATGCACACCATGCCTTTGCCTTTCTGGTTGATGATGGTGTCGACGCACACGGCGGTCTTGCCGGTGCTGCGATCGCCGATGATCAGCTCGCGCTGGCCGCGCCCGATTGGGATCAGCGCGTCGATGGCTTTGATGCCGGTTTGCACCGGCGTGTCGACATTGGCGCGCTTGACAACGCCGGGGGCGATGCGCTCCAGAGGACGGAATTTGGTGGTGTTGATCGGCCCTTTGCCATCCAGGGGCCGGCCCAATGGATCGACCACACGACCGATCAACGCTTCTCCAACCGGCACAGAAATAATGCGGCCGGTGGAGCGCACGGTGTCGCCCTCTTCGATATCCTGGTAATCGCCCATGACGATCACGCCGACTTCATCCGGCTCCAGGTTGAGGGCCATACCCAGCTTGCCGCTCTTGGTGAATTCCACCAACTCAGAAGCCTGCACGTTCTTCAAGCCGCTGCAACGCGCAATACCGTCGCCGATCTCAACGACTGTGCCAACATCCACGGCTTCCAACGTGGGGGCAAATTGTTCAATCTGGGCGCGCAGGGCTTCAGCGATATTGTTCAAATCCATACCGCTGGCAGGCGAATCCGCACGAATCATTCATATCCTCCGCATTGTTATCATCTGCCGGACACCGCTTAGGACTCAGCCGGCGTCCAACGAGTTTGCTCCGCGTATCACAAGCCGGCATGATACCCGACGGGTCAAGTTTGGGCAAGACGCCGGCAACAAAACTGCCCGGCAACAAGATGCCGGGACAGTGCGCAACAGAAACCTCACAACCCGGTTATGGCACACCCGACAGATTAGCCCGTCGGAATTGATCGATCTGAGTTCTGAGAGCGGCCGGCACGATTGTGGCCGGATCGATGAGACGCTGCACCCGGGCCGGGTCGTTTTGGGCATTGCGCAGCCAATCGTCGTAAGCTTGCTGCTGAGCCGTTCTCAATTCGCTTGCTGCGCGGTCGCGGATTTCACGGCCGGTGGGCAGCAGCAAATAGGCTCCCCCCAGGCTAGATGTCACAACCGGAGAAGGCTGATTGAGGGGCGCCGTATCCAGTGCGGCCAACACATCAACGCCAAACTCTTGTTCAACGGCTGTAGCCGTGCGCCAGTCACGCATGCCACCGGAACCGACCACCGCCGGCTGCGTGATGGCATTCGTCTGGCTGATCAACGCATCAAACGTGATAGCGCCCGAGGTCAGTTGTTGCAGACCTTGCGTGGCCGACTCGACAGTGTTGAAGCGAATGTAGCTGAACTGGTAGTGCATGGTGCGGGTCGGCACGTCGCGGCCAATCGCTTCTTGCAAACGCTGAGCGATTAGGCTGCTTTCATAGACGCGCTCGAACTCGGATTCAGGATATCCCATCGACACATAAAACTCGCGCCCGCGTTGTTTGATCTGGTCAAGATCAGCCTGGCTGATGGATGTAGGCTGAGCGGGCGGCGCAAGCGTCGGCGGCGCAAGCGTCGGCGGCGCAAGCGGGGTGATGACGGTTGTTCCGGTGAGGCCGGCCGTGTCGGTGGGTGTCGGCAACGGTGTTGGGGTTGGGGCAGGCGTGTAGGTGGGGAACGGGGTCAAGGTGGCGCGGTAAAAACCGTTCTGGCGCTCGATCTCTTCCTGCACTTCCTGAGGCGACACGATAATGCCACGCCGCTGCGCTTCCTGCCGGATCAACTGGTCTTCGATGAGCGAGTCCAGAGCAGCATTGGCGATTTGCGCGGTGTCGATGCGATTAGCGATCTGCTGAAGTTGCTGCTGATAGAACTGGATGAGGAAATCGTTGCCCCCTTCTGCGTTCTGTTGTTGCATGGCCTGAATCTGCTGAATCACCTGGCCGTAGTTGAATGTCGCCTGCGCCAGTTCGATTCTCATCCGCGACTGCACCTGCGACACGGTGATGGGTTGGCCATCTACTGTGGCAACTGAGCGACCGGGATTGACCACAAACTCCTGTACTACGAAAGCGACGATGAGCAGGACAACCAGGATGGTGACGACCAGAGAGCCGATCACCACGATCTGGCGAACCCGGCGCTCGCGCTGGTAGCGCGAATCGCGCGTCTGCACCAGATCAGAAATGTTGGACTGGGAAACCTTGGGCTTGTAAGGCATGTCGTATAGGAGTAATTTGAGGTTGGCGATCCGGCCACACAGGACTTGATGCCGGCAACCCTAGAACGGGAAAGTCTCCTCGCTGTTGCCGCTTGCACTGTCTTCATCGTACTGATTGAAGTCGTCACGGGCGACATGCGTCCGACGCTCACCCAGTAGGATCATCTCATTGGCGACGATTTCGGTGCGGTAATGGCGCTTGCCTTCGGCATCTTCCCATCCTCGCGTCTGGATCCGGCCCTCGATATAGACCTGCTGGCCACGCGTGAGGTGCTGTTTGCAGATCTCAGCAAGGCTGCCCCAGGCAACCACGTTGAACCATTCGCTGTCCTCTCGGCGCTCGCCCTCAGGAGTGACCCAGGTTCGCCGGGTTTCGACGGCAAATGAGGCGACGGCCTTGCCGCCGGGCGTGTATCGCAGTTCGGGATCGCGCCCCAATTGCCCGATAATCAAAACCTTGTTCAGACCGCGCATGGCTTTCTCCGAGTTGCATCAAGGGCGCAGTCCGGCTGAATGAGCTGGATGCGCCTTTCTGATCATAGCGCGTCGGGCAAGTATCACGCAGCGGTCGGCGCGTCAGAGGGGACAGGCTCGCCGGCGTCCACAGCAACTACGGACTCAGACTCGGACTCGGTCTCAGTCTTGGACTCGGTCTCGGCAACGGCAGGCGTCTCCAACAAGCGGGTTACATCCAGGTCGTCATCGGCGCGGATCAAAAGAAAGCGAATGATGTCCTCGGTCAGCTTGAGCCGGCTTTCGATGCGGGCAATGGAATGCGGCTCCAGTTCCAGCACATTGAAGACATAGCGGCCGTCGCGGAACTTGCGGATGGGATACATCAACCGGCGCATACCCCACGAGGTGGACTTGAGGATTTTGCCCCCCTCAGCGGTGATGAACTCTGAGACGCGCTGCATGAGCGCAGTGGCGCCGGCGTCATCGACATCCGGCTTGATGATAAACGTCAATTCGTAATAACGAGACATTGTATAAAAAGTGACTCCTTTCCCTGGTATATCTGCCCCTGCCATCGCACCGGCTTTTGGGCGCGTCACAAGCGCCAAAAAAGCGGACACGCTCGACGGCGCGCCCGCGGGTGAGTCGCAGGAGCGGAAAGCTACGCTACCGCCTCGGCTAGCCTTGGCGACGGGCAATCATATCACGAATCAGGCCGGCGCTGAAACCGATTTACAATTGCGGACATGCGCACATCGCCCGACGACACATCTGCAACCCACTCCACAGCGAGCGGCCCCGCCCATACAGCCTCACCCCATCTCCCCGTTCAGATCGCCGAGTGCCGGACCCGCCCAGAGCGGCGTGCGTTCATCGAGTTCCAGTGGGAAATTTACCGAGACGATCCCTACTGGGTGCCGCCGTTGATCAGCGAGCGCGAGGCGTTCTACGACCAGAGTAAAAATCCCTTCTTCGAGCACGCTGAAGCAAGCATGTTTGTCGCCCGGCGCGATGGCAGAATCGTCGGCACCATCGTCGCCGTCCTCAACTACCGGCACAACGAGTTTCATCAGGAAAAGACCGGGTTCTTTGGCGGCTTCGAGTGTGTAAATGACTACTCCGTCGCCAGGGCGCTGCTCGACACAGCGCGAGATTGGCTGCGTGCGCGCGGCATGACCGTCATGCGCGGCCCGGCCACTCTGAGCAGCAACGACGAATGGGGGTTGTTGATCGAGGGGTTTGACTCGGAGCCGATGGTGCTGATGACTTACAATCCGCCCTACTACATCGATCTACTCGAGCAGTACGGCTTCCGCAAGGCCATGGACCTGCTGGCATGGTGGGTGCCAATCGACACCGCTCGAGACAAGGTGCTGCAAGGCAAGTTCGAGCGCGTCGTCAAGGCTGTGCTCAAGCGCGGCAAATTCACCGTTCGCAACGCCGTGCTCAAGGATTTCAACAACGAGATCGAGAAACTCAAGAAAATCTACAACGGCGCGTGGGAAAAGAACTGGGGCTTTGTGCCGCTGACCGATCACGAATTGCAGCACCTGGCCAATAACCTCAAGCAATTCGCGGACCAGGATTTTATCTTCGTCACAGAAGTGAACGGCGAACCGGTCGGCTTCTCGGTGACGCTGCCCAACGTCAACCGGCCTTTGCGCAAAGCCTATCCCAATCCCAAGACGCCGGAATGGTGGACGCTGCTGAAGTTTCTGTGGTATCGGCGCACAATGGTCAACAGCGTGCGTGTGATCCTGCTGGGCCTGCTGCCCGAATACCGCGCCAGCGGTATGGACGCCGTCATGATTTACAAAACACTCCAAGTTGGCCTGCGCAAAGGCATGATCGGCGGGGAGATGTCATGGATTCTTGAAACGAACCAGGACATGAACCGTATCAACAAGCTGGTTGGGGGAGAAATATACAAGCGATACCGCGTGTATGACCTATCAATTGTCTGACGCCGGCTTCGATCCGGCAGCCATGCAAGGCCGGGCCAGCCGCAGCGCGACGCAACGCATGTTCACCAAAAGCCGCCTTCTCAACGTGTTGATTGATGCCTGCCTCATCAACATCAGTTTTGTCATCGGCTACATCATGCGCTATGACTGGCAATGGTTTCGCGAGACCGGCTTCGAAGCCCGGTTGACCGATTACTGGCCGATCCAGTTGACGTTTACCCTGACACTGCTCGTTCTGTATCAGCTCGACGGCGTATACGCCAACCGTCGGGCGCCCTCGTGGCTGGATCAGATGTACGCCATCACCAACGGCACAGCCAAGGGCATCATCATTGTTCTGGCCTTTATTTTCATTTTCCGGCCGCTCACCTATTCGCGGCTGCTGATCTTGCAAGCCGGCGTAATCACCATCATCCTGCTGGGCATTGCGCGCTGGGCGCGTGGCCTGATCGAGGCGTATCTGCGGCGCAAGGGCATCGGTGTAGCGCGGGTGTTGCTCGTTGGGGCGGGCGAACTGGGTCGGGCTGTGATGCGCACGATTGTTGCCCGGCCCGAGTTGGGCTATCAGTGCGTTGGCTTCGTCGACGACGACCCGGAGCGGGGGGCTACGAATATTGGCCGGTTTACGGCGCTGGGATCGCTGAGCTGCCTGCCAGAAATAATAGGCCGGCGCGCTGTGGACGAGGTGGTGATCACACTCCCCTGGTCTGCGCAGCCAAAGATCATGCAAATCATGCGCCTGTGCGAGACGCATCGCGTGCGCGTGCATGTTGCGCCGTCGCTGTTGCAACTCAACCTGACGCGCATCAATGTGGATGATTTTGGCGGCATTCCGCTCTTGACCACGAATGAGCGGCGAATTGGACGGGGCGACCAGATCGCCAAGCGCCTGTTCGACTTGCTCGGCGCGTTGCTGGTGCTGTCGCTCACCTGGCCCATTATTGCCCTCACGGCGCTGTTGGTGCGCCTGGAATCGCCCGGCTCGCCGGTGTTCTCACAGATTCGCGTTGGCCAGGATGGCCGGCGTTTCAAGCTCTACAAATTGCGCTCGATGCGCGCAGACGCGGACACCCTCAAGCATGAACTGCTGCCCTACAACGAAGCCGATGGCCCACTGTTCAAGATGCGCAACGATCCTCGCCTGACCAAAGTTGGGCGCATCATTCGCCGGCTGAGCATCGACGAACTCTTGCAATTCTGGAACGTCCTGCGCGGCGACATGAGCATCGTCGGCCCGCGCCCCAACCTACCTGAAGAAGTGGCGCGCTACGCCGAGTGGCAACGCGAACGGCTGCGGGTCAAGCCGGGCATCACCGGCCTGTCACAGATCAGCGGACGCAGCGAGCTGACGTTTGATGAGACCTGCATGCTCGACATCTACTACATTGAAAACTGGTCGCTGTCGCAGGATATCAAGATCGCGCTGAAAACCATCCCCTACCTATTGTCTGCGCGCGGCGCCTACTGACAGACGCCCTGCGCGATACCCCGCCCCGGCTCTTGCGTACGATAGTTTCGCCCGATACTTTCGCCCGATACTTTCGCCCGATACTTTCGCCCGAACGTGCTCGCCTCGGTCGTCCGGCTATAATCGCGCGAATTGTCAGCAATGGAGTTTGATCAAAAGAAGCATGTCAACATTGTCGGTTGTAAAACAAAGTGCCTCCCCCGTTCGTTCTGTGCCGTTCACCGGGCAAGTGGGCTTCCGCAAGGCGCTCTCTGAAAGAATCGAAGCCTACATGGCCCAGCACAAGCTACCCGCAAAAGACGTGCCGGCGATGTACCTGAAGACGGCTATCATCATGACCTGGTGGCTGGGCAGCTACCTGCTTATCATGCTGGGCGGTTTCCATCCCCTGATCAACATCGCCCTGTGCGTATCGTTTGGGCTGGCCACGGCCGGCATCGGCTTCAACATCATGCACGATGCCATTCATGGCGCTTATTCAAAACATCGCTGGATCAACAAACTGATGGGCATGACGATGGAGTTGCTCGGCAGCTCAAGCGCGTTCTGGCGACAGAAGCACAATATCTGGCACCACACCTACACGAACATCGCTGGGCTGGATGAGGACCTGGAAACCCATGGCTTGTTGCGCTTCAGCCCGCACGACCCATGGAGGCCCTATCACCGCTTTCAGCACCTATACGTCCCGTTCGTGTATAGCCTGGCCGGCCTGCAGTGGCTGCTGTTCCGCGATTTTCAGATCTATTTCACGGGCAAAACAGACGAGCACCACCGCTACCCCCCGCTCAGCCCCAAGGAGCACATTATTTTCTGGGGCGGCAAGCTGACCATCCTCACCCTACTGCTTGGTTTGCCGTTGTTGGTGTTCCCATGGTGGCAGGTGCTTATCGGGTTCCTCATCGTCATGTTCACCATTGGATTTGCGCTCACGACTATCTTCCAGCTCGCGCACGTGATGGACGAGGCGCAATTCCCCGAACCCAGCGGAGACCCATTGCAAATCGAGAATGAGTGGGCCATCCACCAGGTGGAGACCACCGTGAACTTTGCGCCGGGCAACAAGATTCTGAACTGGTATGCCGGCGGCCTCAACTTCCAGATCGAGCATCATTTGATGCCGCACATCTGCCACATCCACTATCCCCGGCTGTCAAAAATCGTGCAGGAGACCTGCCGCGAATTCGGCGTGAAGCACTTCACCTACCCCACTTGGCGCGCCGCCCTCCTCGGCCATCTGCGTGTACTCAAGCGACTGGGCCAGCCCCCGCAATCGGCACTGACACGCGCCTAAGCCTGACACTGCGATAGATACAACATAGATACAATGCTGAGGCAGGGATTCACTCCCTGCCTCAGAATATGCGCTCGTCTAATCGGCGCGCTCACCCTACACGATGTCACCCCCCCAGATTGATGCTGAGGCCCTGCTTGCTGCCTTCGGCGCGCGGCAAGTATTCGGCAATGGCGCCGGCCAGCTTCGACATCGGCATCGTTTGCAGCCAGACCCGTCCCGGCCCGGTCAGCGTGGCAAACAACAACCCTTCGCCGCCGAACAAAATATTCTTGAACCCCTTCACCATCTCCACGGTGAAGTTGACCGTCGGCTCGAACATCGCCACGTGACCGGTGTCTACTTTCAGCCGCTCGCCGGCTGCCAGCGTGTACTCGACCACCTCGCCGTCCAGCGCCACAAACACAGTGCCTGGGCCGTCAAAGCGCTGCATCAGGATGCCTTCACCGCCGAAGAATGCGCCAAATTTTTTCTGGAATTGCACCGCCATGTTAACGCTCTTTTCGGCGACCAGGAACGAGTCGCGCTGTGTCACGATCGATTGTCCTTGCGCTAGATTGATCGGGATGATTTTGCCGGGGAATTCGCTGCTGAAGGCGATCATGGCATTGTCGCGCTCGGCCGTGAAGTTGGCGACGAACAAGGATTCGCCGGTGAAGACACGGCCCAGGATGCCGCCCAATCCACCCCGCATGTTGGTATCCATCTGGATGCCGTCCTGCATCCACGAGAGCGCCCCGGTTTCGGTATAGACGGTCTGGCCGGCCCGCAGTTGCATCACCACGACCTGCATCGTCGAGCCTAACACTTTGTACGATGCTCCGCCCATTGTGGCGCCGCTCAACGCCACAGATGGATCAGGCAAATCAAGGCGCTGGCCGGCAACATTGGTAAATGCTTCTGTCATTTGTTCTGCTCCTATTCTGTTCCTCCAAATTGCGATGCGCTACGCGTGGCAACCTGAAGATAGCTATCAGCATGCTTGCCGTCTGACACGTGCCCGACAAATACCCGACAGGCGCTGCTGCTACATATCTTGGCGTCCTTCAAGCGCACGGCTGAGGGTAATCTCGTCGGCGTACTCCAAATCGCCGCCGACAGGCAGGCCCCGCGCCAGGCGCGTAACGCGCACCCCCGCGCCGGCCAGCTTGCGCTGAATGAACGAGGCGGTGTTCTCGCCTTCGAGTGTGGGATTGGTGGCCAGAATGACTTCGCGCACCGGCTGTCTTGTCGCATTGGCCTTGTCGATGCGCGCCAACAATTCGCGCAGGCGCAGATCATCCGGCCCAACGCCATTCATCGGCGAAATCACGCCATGCAGCACATGGTAAACGCCGGTGAAACTACGCGAACGCTCGATGGCTACAACATCCAGCGGCTCTTCCACGACGCAGATCAGGCTATGATCACGGGCCGGGTCGCTGCAAATCTCGCATGGGTCGCGCTCGGTGATATTGAGACAGACCGAGCATAGCCGGGTGAGCGTCTTCAAGTCGCGCAGTGCATCTGCCAACGTAAGCGAGACCTCGGACGGAGCGCGCAGCAAATAGTAGGTTAGCCGCGAGGCCGACTTTGGCCCAATACCCGGCAGTTGCGCAAAGGCGTCAATTAACCGCACCACCGAGGGGGGCAGGGTTCTGTTAGGAGTAGTCATGCTTTCAGGGCGCATCCAGGGGCGCGGTGCGTCAATTGCATCCCGTGCATCCCGACCCGATAGTCTTTAGGCGCCTGTGACGCGAGCACTCACATTAACCCCGGAATGTTCAAGCCGCCGGTAATCGCTTCAAGCCGCTGGGCAGAATGTGTCTGCGAGGCGAGGATCGCCTCGTTCACCGCAGCAACCAGCGCATCTTCCAGCATGCCCGTGTCATTCGGGTCAACCAGGCTGGGGTCGATCTTGATGCTTTGCAGGCGCTGATGGCCGGTGATGGCAATGGTGATGGCGCCGCCGGCGGCCGTAACATTGATGATCTCATTCTCCAGCTCTTCTTGCGTCTTGCGCATTTCTTCCTGTATTTTCTGTAGCTTGCCCAGCATGTCCGCCTGTGGATTGGCCGGCCCGCGCGGGGTCCAGTCTGCTCGTCGTCCTTTTGCCATTGTGTTTCCTCTCCGTCTCTGTATCTGTGTATCGTTGTCGATTGCTATCGTCAATCGTCAAATCCAAAATCTCCAAATCCAAAATCGCGATCACCCTTCGCGCACCCGGCCGCCCAAACGTTGGGCCGCCTTCACGAGCGGATCCTCGCCGGGGTCCGGCTCGGGCTGCTGGGCCGAAGATACTACCAGGCTGTACTTGCCATTCAGCAGCCGATTGAGGGCATTCACCACGGCCAGTTTGTTTTTGGGGTCTTCCAGGCGCGTCTTGAACAAGTCATGATCGGCCTGGATGCGCACCACGTCGCCCTCGATTGCCTGAGGCCGGCACGAACGCAACAGCGCCGCCGCCGGCTTGTTGGTGGCGTTCACCTCCTGGATCAACTGCTTCCAGCACGCCCGCAGCATGTCGAGACTGGATTCACCCGCCCGGCCAATTTTGTCTGCGCTTTCGGCGGGGCTTGCCGGTGTAGCGGACGGGACAACCGATCGCGCAGGCTCGGCCGGTGTGGTCGGCCGGCCAGAGTCACCCGGCGCTGTCTTGTCTGGCTGTGGGGCAGGCGGGCGTGGCGTGGGGCGCGCGGCCACATGCGGCGGCGCTGCCTGCTGTTCACGCGCTTGGGGTGCGAGTGCGCTATCACGCATCTCCTCTGCCACATCTGCCGTGGCGATTACGCATTCCAGCAATGCCAGTTCCAGCGCCAGTTGGGCGTCGATATTGCCGCGCATATCGTTCATAGCTGCGCTGAAGGCGCGGATGGCGCGCACGATCATGCCGGCGCTCATACCAGTGGCAAAGTCTGCCAGCTCTGCGCGCTCTGCTTCGCTCAGATCGGCCTGGCCGGCCCGCGACTCTTGCGGGGTGAGTCTGACCTGCAAAATGGCGCGCAGATAGTCCACCATCTGGCGGGCCAGTTGGCGTGCGTCGGCGCCCTGGTCGATAGCCGACTGAATGGCATCCAGCCCGCCGGCCGGGTTGCGCCGCATCACTGCTTCCATCACGCCGCGCACGGTCGCCGCGTCGGTGGCGCCCAACGCCTCGCGCACGTCGTCGGCGGTGATGCGCATCGAGCTGGAGGATGCCAGTTGATCGAGCAAACTGATGGCGTCGCGCATGGCGCCGGTGGCCTGACGCGCAATCAGGGTGAGCGCGTGATCGTCTGCCTCGATCCCCTCGGCCTGGCAAATCTCGCGCAAACGCCCAACGATGAGCCGCACCGGCACGCGCTTGAAGTTGAAGCGCTGGCAGCGCGAGAGCACTGTGGCCGGAATTTTCTGTGGGTCTGTGGTGGCAAGGATGAACACCACATGCGGCGGCGGCTCTTCCAGCGTTTTCAGCAGCGCGTTGAACGCCGACACAGAGAGCATGTGCACTTCGTCGATGATGTAGACCTTGTAGCGCAACTCGTTCGGCTGAAAGACCACCTTATCGATGATCTCGCGCATCTTTTCGACCTGCGTATGCGTGGCTGCGTCAAACTCGATCACGTCGAGCGCCCGGCCTTCGCCGATCGCCTCGGCCAGTTGGGCTGTATGCGGACTGGCCGGATCAAGCCCTTGCAGGTTGATCTCTTTGGCCAGAATGCGGGCTGTCGTGGTCTTGCCGCATCCACGCGAGCCGACAAACAGATAGGCGTGGCCGACTCGGCCACTCGCAATCTGGTTCTTGAGTGTTACCGTGACGTGCTCCTGACCAACCACTTCGTCGAAGGACTGAGGACGCCACTTGCGGTAAAGTGCTTGTGCCACAGCGTACGCGCCTATAGGGTCATTTGGCCGTTTGATCATTCGGCCATGCGCGCTTGTGCAACACATGACCGAATGAGGCATGAACTCAGTACACCGGCAGGGATGGATCGACTTCCCGCGCCCAGGCAAGAATACCACCCTTGACGTTCTTCACTTTCTTAAAGCCCATCTGGCGCAGAAAGAGCACGGCGTCGGCGCTGCGCGCGCCGCTGCGACAATGAACAAGGATTTCATCGGTCTGGCTCAACTCACCCAGCCGGCTGGGCAGTTCGCCTTTGGGAATCAGGCGGGCAGCCGGAAGGTGGGCGATCTCCCACTCCTGCGGCTCGCGCACGTCGATCAGGATTGCACCCGGCAGGCCGGCTGCAATCCGATCGCGCAGTTCGGTCACCGTGATCTCGGGCACATCGGGCCGCGAAGCAGATTGGCCGGTCGAGTCTGGATCAATGGCCGGCATGCCGCAAAACGCCTCATAGTCGATCAGCGCATGAATGGTGCGATGCGCGCCGCAGATGGGGCAGTCGGGGTCTTTGCGCAACTTCAACTCGCGGAAGCGCATGTCGAGCGCGTCGTACAACATCAGTCGGCCCACCAGCGGCTCGCCGATGCCGGCAATCAGCTTGATCGCCTCGGTGGCCTGAATGACCCCGATGACCCCCGGCAGCACGCCCAGCACGCCACCCTCGGCGCACGAAGGCACCAAACCGGGTGGAGGCGGCTCGGGATACAGACAACGGTAGCAAGGCCCACGCGCTGCCCAGAACACAGAAGCCTGCCCTTCGAAACGAAAGATGCTACCGTACACATTCGGTTTACCCAGCAGCACACAGGCATCATTGACCAGATAGCGCGTGGGGAAGTTGTCTGTGCCATCCACAATCACATCGTAGTCGGCAAATAGACGCAGCGCGTTCTGACTGGTTAACGGCTCCTCGAAGCCATCGACGCGAATGAACGGATTGATGTCGAGCAAGCGGGCCTTGGCGCTCTCCAGCTTGGGTTTGCCGACTGCGCTTTGGCCGTGAATGATCTGCCGTTGCAGGTTTGACTCGCTAACTGTGTCGAAATCAACGATGCCGATGCGTCCCACGCCAGCAGCAGCCAGATACATGGCCGCCGGCGAGCCAAGCCCGCCCGCTCCCACCAGCAGCACGCTGCCGGCCTTCAACTTTTTCTGCCCCTGCATGCCCACTTCGGGCATGATGAGATGACGCGAATAGCGCCGGATCTCAGCGTTCGAGAGTCTTACCTCTTCCCTGGCGCCTTCAGCTTCATCGTCGTGCTCGTGCGCCAGAGCAATAGTGGGGCGGCCGCCGGCCACGCTCGGCACGATGCTCAACTGTGCCCCGTCCGGCACGGGCGTCTCGAAGCCTTGCAGATGGCGCACGTCTTCGTCTCCAAGATATACGTTGACAAACGAGCGCAGTTTGCCTGCGTCGTTGAATAGATGCCGCTTCAGATCGGGATAGCGATACACCAGCGAGGCCAGCACGCTGTCCACAGTCCCCGCTTCTGCCGTCACTTCTTTGCTGCCGCCGACATAGGGCCGTAGCGGCGTGGGTATGCGAATCGTTACCATGCGCGCAAGGATACCTTACCTTGTTGAGGAAGCTGAGCATCAGACACAAGACGGGCACATCCGCCACCTGCTGTCATCGGGAGCCGGTCAGACAATGTCGCCTTTAACAGCGCGCCGGGGACAAACAATGCGCGCCACGACAACGGTGCCCCGGTCGGGCGTGCTGTCAATTGTCAGCGTCCCGCCGAGCTTTTCGATCCGCTCGCGCATCGATTTGAGGCCGAGATGGCCGGGGAAATCGCCCGCGGGGTCGAAGCCGACGCCATTGTCCCGCACCTGAAGCGTGACGCCGTCGCCATCGTTTGTCAGACGGATAGATGCCTGCGTTGCTCTGGCATGTTTGACGATGTTGTGCAACGCTTCCTGAGCGATGCGATAGAGCGCTTCTTTGCAGTCGAAAGATAAGTCCGGCTCTTCGCAGAACTCGGTCTCCACCGCGATATGGTGACGGGCCTGCATGGAGGCGCCATGCTTGGAGAGCGCGGCCACCAACCCCTCGTTGCGCAGCGATTCCGGGCGCAACTCAAAAATGAGCGCGCGCATCTCGGCCATGCCGGCCTCTGCAAGCTGCAACACATAGTCCAGGGGCTGGGCCAACCTTTGGCGCAACAAATTGCCTGGGACAGAATCCGCAGATGCAGCGCGCAGATCATCAGCCTGCGTGGTGTCGAGCAGGCGACGGGCTGTGCGCGCTCCCAGTGCAATACCATAGAGCGCCTGCGAGACCGAGTCGTGCAATTCACGGGCCAGCCGTTGGCGCTCTTGCAAGGCGGCAAGCTGTTGAGATTCTTGATACAGGCGCGCATTCTCGATGGCAATGGCGGCCTGGTTGGCGATGGCCAGCGCCACCGAGGCGTGTTGGGCAGTGTAATAGCCGGCCTGACTGTGATCGAGGCTCAGCACGCCGATCATACGATCTTGCACCATCAGCGGAACGCCCATCCAGCATTGGATGTGGCTGAGCAGCGTGTCCATATTCTTGCCGGCAGACTGGCGAAACGCCCGGGCCAGCCGGTGATCGCCACGCACATCCGAAATAATCACCGGGGCGCGCAGGCGAAACACCTCTTCGATAGCAGGTGGCTTGGGCAGGCCCGGCGCCAGCATCTGCTCGCGCGGCAACGGCCCCTGGTAATCCAAACAGACCAGCCGACGATCCTGCAACAGGAAAATGGCGCAACTGGTGTAATCGATCACCGACTTCAACCGATCTAGGATCAGGCCGAGCAGAGGCTCCAGCTCCAGCGTCGAAGCCATGTCGTGCGAGACCTGCAACAGGTTGGACAATTCGCGGGTGCGCTCTGCGACACGCCGCTCCAGTTGGCGCTCGCTCTCCTGAAGTTTCTGGCGGTTGACCTTGATACGTTCAAGCATGGTCTGGAAGCCGGTTAACAGCCGCCAGCCCTCGGTGCCGGGGCTGAATTGATCAAGCGGCACCGCCGGCACATCATCGGGATTGCGACTGACATGCTCGAACAAGCGCAGCAACGTGGCATACGAACGTGCGGTGGGCAGCAGCGTCATGAAGATAGCGAGGAAGATCAACACGGTCAAGCCAAGCGTGAGCACCAACGCATTCAGAAAATAATTCTGGGTGCGCGCCTCGATGTCGCCGAGATACATGCCCGTCCCGATATAGCTATCCCATTCCGGAATGCCCACCACGTACGAGATCTTGCGTTGCGGGACAGTGCTGCCCGGCGGCGGGTAGTCATACTCCACATACCCCTCGCCAGACGGGCCTGTTGCTGCGCGAATCAGCTCCTGAGTGATGTTCTTGCCACTGGCATCCAGCAGATCAAACTCATTGGCGCCTTCGCGCGGCGGGGTGTACGGCAACAGCCACACTTCGCCGTCATAGGTGCCCATAAACAGATAGTTGACGCCGGCCTCGTCGGTGTAGGTCATGCGCTGGATCAGTTCACGCCCAATCATGCGCGCCTGCTCGGCGGATAACTGGCCGTCGCGTTGCCGCTGGCGCGTTGGCTCGACTACGCTCAAGGCGACCTGCACCAGCCGTTTCAGTTCCTGGCGCCGAAACTCGACTGTGCGATCAGCATAGCTGCGCGCGAAGAAGACGAACAGCACAACATAGCCAGCCAAAACCAGCAGCACGGCGATGGAGACACGCACCAGGCTGCTCTCGAACAGCGCCAGGAGCCGGGGGAGGCGATGCAATGGCATGACACACAGACAGGCGCCTGTCAGCGCAGGCGTCCGGGTCGTCACATCCCGAAGTTACGCATTGACCGAGCCGGCGCTGACCAGCCCGATGCGCACTGCATAGAGCGCCGCTTGCGTCCGACTTTGCACGCCCAGTTTGGACAGAATGTTGCTGACGTGCGTCTTGACGGTCTTCTCACCGATGGTCAATGTGGCGGCAATCTCTTTATTCGACTGGCCTTGCGCCAACAGGCGCAACACTTCAGTCTCGCGCTCGGTGAGCATTTCCGGGCTGTCGGGCACGCGCACCTCGCGCATCAGCCGCGCGGCAGCCTTGGGCGAAAGCTGCACCTGACCGGCAGCGGCAGCTTTGATGGCGCGGCACAATTCGTCCGCGCGGGTATCCTTGAGCATGTAGCCAATGGCGCCGGCTTTCACCGCGCCAATCACCGACGCATCTTCCAACACACTGGTCAGCGCAAGCACCTCAGTGTCGGGCAATTCCCGTCGGATCGCTCCGATCGCAGTAATGCCATCCATAACCGGCATCAGCAAATCCATCAGCACGACGTCGGGCTTCAACTCGTGGGCCTTTTTCACCGCTTCCGCGCCATCATCAGCCTCGCCAACAATTTCCAGCTCTGGGTCGAGCGACAGGAACATGCGCAAACCCTGGCGCACAACCATGTGATCGTCGGCGATCAAGACACGAATGGTCATTGGTCTCGTCCTCCGTTTTACGAAGATTTACGAAGATGCGCAATCGCTAGCCCACACCATTCTCTTCAAACGCTGAGCACCGTCAGCGACCTCAAGGCCAGAACACTGCCGCGAGAGCGCCGGAAGCCAATCGGGGCGTGATACGCGAAGTAGACACTGGCGGGCGCCAATATGCGTGCGCCACATGATGTGTGTGTCACATGTCGTCATCCGGTCGACGGTGATGGCACAGAACGGCGCGAAGATTATAACATCGGCGATTTGATCGCCTGTAGAAATAAGATGCGCCCCCAGGCAAAGGTGCGGGATGACGAGGGCGCCACAGTTCGAAGTAAAGGCGAGACAGCATGGCAATTCCAGATTGAGCAGAAGGCGATCGGAAGAGAATGTGAAGTGAAATGTGAAATGCGAAGTTCTTGACAATGGCTGTGTAATCGTTTACACTTGCCATGTAAACGATTACAGCACCTCTTGCGCAGCCACACAGACAATCCACATTGTGGGTCTGCTGTTCCTTATTGCTATAGAGCTGTGCTGTGCGCCAGATGTGCCTGGTCTATAATCGAAGCCGCTATGTTCTTCTGGCCTGATGTGGGTGATTGTGTTCGGCATGTGAAGGCCGGCGCATGTTTGGGAGAGCCAATAAGGCTGGTGCACGCCTTGTGCATGACCGCAACTTACTACATTGCGCTGATCTTTTGGAACATGAGCGCCCGCACAGAGGTCTGTTGCCTGAGGAGGTGAGCCAGCCAGACATACTGACAATCCACGCAGTTTTCCCCTTGCTTTGCTGATTGCACCGCGTCTTCATTGTGGCCACAACAACACCATAGATCGTGTTCAGTATTCAGAGGTCTTTAATCTATTAAGTAACAAGGAGGACGAAAGAACCATGAAGCTTGTCAAAGCACGAATTGGTTTGCTGGCCGGCGTAGCATTGCTGGCGGCAAGCTGCGGCGCCCCCGCACCTGCCCCCGAATCTCCCACAGCAGCGCCGCCGCCAGAGCCCACTGCCACCACTGCGATGGCTGCCCCCACAGAACCCCCCGCGCCTGCGGCCGCCCCATCAAAGTATCAGGAAGCGCCCGCACTGGCCGAGCTGGTCAAGAACGGCACACTGCCGCCGGTGGATGAGCGTTTGCCGGCTGATCCAGTAGTGACCCCCGTGCGCGAAGCCATCGGCAAGTATGGCGGCACCATCCAGACCGCAAGCTGGTGGCCGGGTGTCGGCAATGTGCTGCTCTACATCTCCGAGCCGCCCATCAAGTGGAAGGCCGACCTGACCGGCTATGAGCCTGGCCTGGCCGAGAGCTACGAGTGGTCTGAGGACGGCAAGACCTTTACGCTCAAGCTGCGCAAGGGGCTGAAGTGGTCCGACGGCCAGCCCTACACCACTGCTGACTGGCAGTTCTGGTGGGAGGATATGGTCAAAGACGACAACTACAAGGGCAGCGTGTCACGTCCGGCCTGGCTGCGCAAGTCCACCGGCGAGTTGATCGACATGGAGTTCCCCGATGACTTCACCGTGGTGTGGAAGTCCGATCAGCCGATGTGGATCAACCCCTTCTATATGGCGCAGGGCTTCTGGGAGTTTGCCAACCCGATGATGAAGCCGGCGCACTACCTGAAGCAGTTCCACCCCAAGTATGCGCCAGACAAGACCTACGAGGACTTGCAGAAGGTGGATCAGTGGTGGCAGACACCCGGCTATCCCTGCTTGTTTGCATGGTGCTTGACCGAGCTGTCTGAAGATGGGCAAAATTACAAGTTCACCCGCAACCCGTATTACTGGCGCGTGGACGAGCAGGGCAACCAGTTGCCGTACATCGACGCGATCGCGGTCGAGCTGGTGTCTGATGAGCAGGTGCGCATCCTGAATTGCGCCCAGGGCCGCTATGACACCGCCTTCCGCATCTGCGGCGGTCCGAATGAGATCCCGCTGCTGCGCGAAAAGGCCGAGGCCGGCAACTACCGCTTCCTGGAGAACTACATGAACGGCGCCGGCGCGTGGCCGGGCTACATGGTCAACCAGTACTACGTCGAGGGCGGCAAGAACTACCCCGATGACACGCCGGAGATGGCGGCCGAGATCCGCGCGCTGTTGCGCGACAAGCGCTTCCGCCAGGCGTTGTCCCTGGGCCTGGATCGCGAGCGCATGATCGATGTGGTGTGGGGCGGCATCGGCGAGGCCAAAGGCGCCACCATCAGCCCGCAGTCGTGGCACTTTGCCAGCCCTGAAGGCCAGGAAGTCTACAAGAAGTGGGCGAGCGCCTACGCCAACTTCGACCCCGAAACGGCCAACAAGATGCTGGACGAAATCGGCATGCAGAAGGGCGCCGATGGGTTCCGCACGCTGCCCAGCGGCAAGCCGTTTGAACTGGTCGTTGATATCAGCGACTGGGGCGGCAGCCTGAAGGCGCAGGTGGACTCGGCAGCCGAGGCCAAAGCGCAGTGGGAAGCCAATCTCAGCATCAAGGTCAAGGTGAACAACCTGCAGGGCCAGCCCGAACTGGACACCCGCACCAATGAAGGCCAGTACATGCTGCGCGGCGCGCACATCTCGGAGATCGACATCTGGACCTATCCGGACTGGATCTTCCCGATCGTCAACCGCTACATGTTCCCGCTGGAAGGGCGCTGGTACGCCGAAGGCAAGGATGCCTGCAAACCCGTGGAAGGCCAGCCCTATTCGTGTGGCGTGCAACCCGAACCGGGCAGCCCGGCGGCTCAGTTGCAGGCGCTGTATGAAAAGGGCCAGCAGACCAAGACTATCGAGGATCGTCACAAGGTGGTTTGGGAGGCCATTGATGTCATCGTCAATGAAGGCCCGTTTGTGATCGGCGTGGCCGGCGACCAACCCATGCCCATCATCGTCAAGAACTACATGCGCAACATTTTGGACTATGGCGTGGTTGGCCCGTGGGCGCCGGCAACGCCTGGCAACCAGATCGCCGCGACGTGGTGGATGGACAAATAACGCTTTGCGCCGAGTGAAGATGAGAGACGCGCGCACCATGATCGGTCAACAGGCTCCACCCCGGTGGGCCGGCTAGCAGCGCGCCGACTCATGAGTGGCGGATGGATTGGGCTTCCAACCATCCGCCACTTGCGCTATATGCGCAGCGTGCGCCGTCTGTATTGTCTGTTCATTCGTGTCATATCCCATACACCCGGCGAGGCGAGACTTTGTGAAGGCTGCCTCCTGGGGTTTGCCCGTAAGGAGAAGCGCAGATGGTGAACTATCTCATTCGTCGCGTGGGGTACGCGCTGATCATGGTTGTGCTGGTGTCTTTTGTCAGCTTTGCCATTATCGAACTGCCCCCCGGCGACTTCCTCACCCAGAAGGTTGAGCAATTGCGAGCAAGAGGCGACCGCAGCGCCGAACAACAGGTCGAGACCTTGCGCCTGCGCTACGGTCTTGACAAGCCCTTCCTGGAGCGTTACTTCAACTGGGCCAGTAATTTTCTGCGTGGCGATTTTGGCGAGTCGTTTGAGTTCGAGCGCCCCGTCAGCGAGATCCTGGGCGCCCGGCTGGGCTATACAGTGATTCTGGCCATTGCCACTACGGTGCTCACCTGGGCGCTGGCCATTCCGCTGGGGGTGTACTCGGCGGTTAAGCAATACTCGCCCGGCGATCAGGCCATCTCGGTGGTCAGCTTCATCGGCCTGGGCATGCCCGGCTTCCTGCTGGCGCTGATCATCATGTACTTCGCGATCATCGTCTTCAATCTGGAAGTGACCGGCCTGTTCTCGCCTGAGTTCCAAGACGCGCCCTGGAGCTTCGCCAAAGTGATGGACCTGCTGGGGCATTTGTGGATTCCAGCCCTCATCAGCGCCGTGACCGGGATTGGCGGGCTAGTGCGCATCATGCGTGGCAACCTGCTCGACACCCTGGGCCAGCCATTTGTCGAAGCAGCGCGCGCGCGCGGTTTGAAAAACCGCACCGTGACCTGGAAGCACGCCGTCCGCATCGCCATCAATCCCCTCATCACAATCCTTGGCTCCGATGTGTTTCCCAGCATCATTGTTGGATCGTCGCTGGTGGCAATTGTGCTCAACTTGCCCACTATCGGGCCGGTGTTTGTGGACTCGCTGCGCAAGCTGGACATGTATCTGGCCGGCACGTGCATCGTCTTCCTCACCATCATGTTGTTGGTGGGCAACCTGGTTGCCGACCTGCTGCTGGCTTGGGTGGACCCGCGCATCCGCCTCGAATAACCCGCCAGTTGACACTTCATGCGCAATACGCCACGTCATCCCGGCCTGTCCGCGTGTTGCGTGGCAGAGAGAACTGAAGGAGTTAACCGATGGCTGTCGCATCTGCGCCTTCTACCTTGCCACTGGGCAAAAAGAAAGAGTTCAGCCAGAGCTATTGGAGCCTGGTCTGGTATCGCTTCAAGAAAAACAAACTGGGCGTGTTGGGTGGCATTTTCCTGATCGGGTTGTATCTGGCGTTTGTCGTGCTGCCGGAGTTTATCGCGCCCTACGCGCTGGAAAATCGCAGCAATTTCGTCGAAGCGCCCCCCACCCCGATCCGATTTGTGGACGCCAACGGGCAGTTCCAGCCGCCATTTATCTATGGCCTGGATCGAAAGGTTGATCAAGTCAAGCGTCTGCGCACCTGGGTGGAAAATCCCGACCGCAAATATCGCGTCGGCCTGTTTGTGCAAGGGGACGCCTACCAACTGCTCGGCCTGATTTCAACGAACGTGCACTTGTTTGGGATCGAGGCTGACCAGAAAGAGGCGCGCATTTTCATTATGGGTTCTGACGCGCTAGGGCGCGACTTTTTTACGCGCATCATGTACGGAGGCCGGCTGTCTCTGATGATCGGCCTGATCGGACAATTCCTGACGCTGGCGCTGGGAGCCACGCTGGGCGTCATCTCCGGCTACTACGGCGGCGCGACCGACATGTTCGTGCAGCGCTTCACCGAGTTTCTGGCCGCTTTCCCCAACATCCCGCTCTTCATGGCGCTTTCCGCGGCGATTCCGGCCTTTTGGTCTCCCATCGCCGTCTATTTCATGCTCACGCTCATTCTGGCTTTTCTGGGCTGGGGCGGGCTGGCCCGCCAGGTGCGCGGGCTGGTGCTGTCGCTGCGTGAGCGCGAGTACGCCCTGGCCGCCAAAAGCTTTGGCGCCAAAGACCGGCGCATCATGTTTCGCCATTTGCTGCCCGGCACCATGAGCCATGTCATCGTCATCGCCACCCTATCGATCCCGGGCATGATCCTGGCCGAGACCGCCCTGAGCTGGCTAGGGCTGGGCTTGCGCCCTCCGCTCACCAGTTGGGGTACCCTGCTGCAAGACGCCGCCACCGTGCGCGCCATTCGTTTCACCCCTTGGCTGTTGTGGACAGTGCCGCCCATTTTGTTCACCGTGCTCACATACAACATGTTGGGCGACGGGTTGCGCGACGCACTCGACCCCTATAGCGGACGCTAGCATAGGAGATGACCATGCAAATTAATCCTTCCCCAACCCCAACTGCTCAAGCGCCAGCCGGCCCGGCCACCGACACCCGCGAAACCCTCATCGAGGTGCGCGATCTAAAGGTCGAGTTCAACATTCGCGGCGGCGTGGTCAAAGCTGTAGACGGCCTGACCTTCGATATCAAACGCGGCCAGACGGTTGGCATCATCGGTGAAAGCGGTTGTGGCAAATCGGTCACCGCGCGCGCCATTCTGCGCATGATTCCCAAGCCGGGCAAGATCACCGGCGGCAACATTCTCTACCATCGTCGCCGCCGGCTGGCCGGCCATCAAACCGCTCCCGCCGAGACCAACGTCATTGACCTGACCACTGTCGACCCCGATGGCGAAACCATTCGCCAGATTCGCGGCGGCGAGATCGCCATGATCTTCCAGGAGCCAATGAGTTCGCTGACGCCGGTCTACACAGCCGGCACGCATATCAACGAGGCAGTCACCCTACACCGCCTGTTGCCGGTCAAGACGCTCGGCGACCAGATGGCCGACAAGATCATGCAATACCGCCATGTGACGCGCGAAGAAGCGCGCGACATTGCCGTGCAAATGCTGCGGCGTGTCGGCATTCCCAAGCCCGAACAGCGTGTGGATAGTTATCCCCACCAGCTCTCCGGCGGGCAACGCCAGCGCGTGATGATTGCCATCGCCCTGTCTACCGAGCCGGCCATGCTGATTGCCGATGAGCCAACCACCGCGCTCGATGTATCCATCGAAGCCCAAATCCTGGACATCATGCGCGACCTGCAAAGAACGGCGAACATGGCCATCATGTTCATCACCCACAACTTGGGCGTCATCGCCAGCATGGCCGATGAAATTGTGGTCATGTACATGGGCAAACAAGTTGAACGCGCCGGCGTTGTCGATCTCTTCTACAACCCCAAGCATCCTTACACAAAGGCACTGTTGCAGTCTGTGCCCAAGCTCGGCCCCAAGACCGGCCAGCGTCTGGCGTCCATCGAAGGCATGGTGCCGGATCCGCTGCATCTGCCCACCGGCTGCGTGTTCCATCCGCGTTGCCCGGCGTTCATGCCCGGCAAGTGCGACCAAATTGTGCCGCGCTGGGCTGAAGCCGCACCCAATCACTGGGCACGCTGCCTGCTGTACGAGGAGTAATTGCCATGACGCCAGCCCCCCAAACCCCGCAGACCGACAACATCCTGCTGGAAGTCAAAAGCCTGAAAAAATACTTCCCGATTCAGAAGGGCCTGTTGCGCCGCACAGTTGGCTACGTGCGCGCCGTCGATGATGTCAGCCTATATTTGCGCGAAGGCGAAACGCTCGGCCTGGTAGGCGAAAGTGGTTGCGGCAAAACCACCGCCAGTCGCTGCATCATTCGCCTGTATGAGCCGACCGCCGGCGAAGTGTGGTTCAAGTCTCGCGTGTTGTCCAACAACGGCCAGCCCCAGTCGGTCAACCTGGTCAACCTCGATCGCGAGCAGATCACCAAAATCCGCCAGGAGATCGCCATGATCTTCCAGGACCCGATCAACTCGCTGAACCCGCGCATGTCCGTATCAGATATCATCGCCGAGCCGATGGTCATCCACGGCAAATACGATCCCCAGCACAGCGAAGAAGTCATCGTCAACCTGTTACAGCGCGTCGGATTAAGGCCCGATCATCTGCGGCGCTATCCACACGAGTTCTCCGGCGGCCAGCGTCAGCGCATCGGCATCGCCCGCGCCCTGGCGTTGAACCCGCGCCTGGTGTTGTGCGACGAGCCGGTCTCCGCACTCGACGTGTCGATTCAGGCCCAGACACTTAACCTGCTGCAGGACTTGCAGCGCGACTTCAACCTGTCTTACATCTTCGTCGCACATGACCTGAGCGTGGTGCAGCACATCTCCGATCGCGTCGCCGTCATGTACGTGGGCAAAGTGGTCGAAATGGCATCGTCTGAGAAGCTGTACCAGGAACCACTGCATCCCTATACCGAAGCGCTGCTGTCGTCTGTGCCCAAGCCCGACCCGAAATACCAGTCCTCGCGCATCATCATGCAAGGAGATGTAGCTGATCCATCGAATCCGCCGAGCGGTTGCTACTTCCATCCGCGCTGTCGCTATGCTGTGGATCTGTGCAAGCAAAAAGCGCCAGAGTTCCGCGAGCTAAAGCCCGATCACTGGGTGTCCTGCCACCGGGCTGAAGAATTGCAGTTGACGGGCATCTGATTGCGTCTGGGCGGCAACACCGAGCGGCAATGCTGTCCCAGAGACGCCAGAGCGCACCTCTTATGAGCATGACACGGTCGCGACGCCCGCTTGTGTCGGTCGCTGTTTTCGCACTATGGCTGTTGACGGCTGCACTGACACTGTGGAATGTGTATGCGCTATGGCAGTTGTCCATTCTGTTGTACGCCCGGCTGGCCATAGACGCCGGCGCCGACATGCGCGCCGGCGCCGTGCTGGCCAATGTCCTGTTGATCGGCTTGTCGCTGGCCGGCATCGCCTTCATCATTCTCAGCGGCGAGTATCACCGCCACTATGCCGGCCAACCGCGCTCATGGCGCGTCTTTGTCATGACACTGGTGATTCAAATCGCCATTTCGTTGATCTATGCGCTTTTGGAGGCGCTATGACCAATCCCAAATGGTGGCAGACAGCCGTCTTCTACCAGATCTATCCGCGCAGTTTCGCCGACGGCAACGGCGACGGCATCGGTGACTTGGCCGGTATGATCGACCGGCTGGATTACCTTCAGTCGCTGGGCATCGACGCCGTGTGGTTGTCGCCGCATTTCCCCTCCCCCAACGTCGATTGCGGTTACGATGTGTCAGACTACACCGGCGTTGCTCCCGAATACGGCACGCTGGACGACTTCCGCCGCTTCCTCGACGGCGCTCACCGGCGCGGCATCCGTGTGCTGCTCGATCTGGTGCTGAACCACACCTCCGATCAGCATCCCTGGTTCATCGAATCGCGCCGCAGCCGCGATAACCCCAAGCGTGATTGGTACGTGTGGCGCGACCCGGCACCCGACGGCGGTCCGCCCAACAACTGGAACTCGGCATTCGGCGGCTCCGCCTGGGAGCTTGATCCCACCACCGGCCAGTACTACTATCACTTCTTCTTCAAAGAGCAGCCCGACCTCAACTGGCGCAATCCGGCTGTCAAACAGGCCATGTGGCAGGCTGTGCGCTTCTGGCTGGACATGGGCGTAGATGGCTTTCGCCTCGACGCCATCGGCACGATCTTCGAAGACCCTGCCTATCCGCCGCAAACGGCCCGCCTCTCACAACTGGACATGCTACGCGCCTGGCGCGAGAATCGCCCGCCAGAAGAGCAGCAAACGCTGATGGCCGAATTCACCCGCATGTTCGAGTTCCAGGTTGGCCAGCCCGGCGTGCATGAGCTGATGAAAGACCTGCGGGCGCTGCTTGATGAATATCCCGGCGACCGCGTGCTGATCGGCGAGGATGATGACCCGGCCTACTACGGCAACGGGAATGATGAACTGCACCTGGTGTTCAACTTCCCGCTCATGCGCACCAACCGCATCACGCCGGCCTGGGTGCGCGCCAACCAGACCGAGCGCCTCAGCAAGCTGCCGCCCGGCGCATGGCCCTGCAACACGCTCGGCAATCATGACTCGGCGCGCCTGATCAGCGCCTTTGGCGATGGCCGGCACAACGACGGATGGGCGCGCGTGCTGGCTGCGCTGGTGCTGACCCTGCGCGGCACGCCGGTGCTTTATAACGGCGAAGAGATCGGCATGACCGATCTATTGCTCGAACGATTCGACCAGTTGCGCGACAACCAGGCAGTCAATCTTTACCGAATGGCTGTCAGCGACGGCATCCCTCCCGACCAGGCAATGGGCATGGCAGCGCGCATGACGCGCGACCGATGCCGCACCCCGCTGCAATGGGCCAATGCGCCCAACGCCGGCTTCAGCCCGGCCGGCGTCGCCACCTGGTTGCCGGTCAATCCCAACTATGCCGCCGGCGTCAATGTGGCCGATCAGGATAACGATCCTGCCTCGTTGTTGCAGTACTACCGCCGCCTGTTGCGCGTGCGGCGCGAGAATCCCGCCCTGAGCGCAGGCGACTACCTGCCGCTTCATCCTGCCGCCGAGGGCTATCTGGCCTACCTCCGTCGAGCCGCCTCCCAGACCTGTCTGGTTGTCCTCAACATGTCGTCCCGCCCTCAGGTCGTCAATTTGACCGATGCGCCCATTGAGGCTGCCGGCGCAGAATGCCTGTTCGATGGATCAGACGCGCGCGCAGCCGGCCGTCACGATGATATGTCGCAACTGGCCCTGCCGCCGTTTGGCGTTTACATTGGCAAGGTGTAGAAACAGGAGAAAACGGACATGTCCAATATCAAAGAGACAGCACAGTTTTTGCAGCGTGTGCCGCTCTTTCAAAACCTCAACCCGCGCCAAATCGAGATGCTGACCAAGCGCGTTGTCGAGCGCGAATTCCCAGCCGGAGCAACCATCGTCACTCAGGGGCAAGGGGGCGAGGGGTTGTTCATCGTAGCTCTCGGCAAGGCCGAGGCTATCCGCGAGCGACGCGACGGAACGCAGGTGACTGTGAATGCTTTCGGCCCCACCGATTTCTTCGGCGAGCTGGCCCTGCTTGACGACGGCCCGCGCACCGCTTCGGTGGTCACCGTCGAGCCGACGCGCTGCCTGGTGCTCAGCCGTTGGGACTTTATGGCCGAGGTGCGCCAGGACGCCGAGATGGCCGTTCTGATTTTGCAGGAGCTGGCCAAACGCTTCCGCCTGGCGCTCGAAGCCATGTGATACGCTTGTAGTCTGGCGGAGCGGTCCCGCTCGGAAAACCAGACGAGGCGCGCCGATGCCGGCGCGCCTCTTTGTTTTATGCTTCTGATCCATGAAATGCCCAGCCTGCGGCTATGACGGCATAGCCGGAATGAAATATTGCGGGCGCTGCGGCGCGCGACTGGCGCACATCTGCCCGATGTGCAGCTTTGCCAATCCACTGGATTACCGGTTTTGCGGCATGTGCGGCACCCGGCTCACGGAAGGGGCCGTGTATGACGCAGTGACGGCCGGCCGGCCCTGGGAGCGCATAGACGCGCCCAGGCCGGTTGCAGGGGGGGCGCCCGGGGCCGGCGAGACGCCGGCCAGCGCGGCAAATAGCCAGGACATCCACTCGCATCTGGAAAGCCCTCCGACGCTAGAGCCTCGTAATAGGGATGAGGCGGATAAGGGGTTGCCGACCCTGTCGGCGCCAGAGCAGGCGTGGCCCGCTCTGGCGCCGGTCGCTCCCATCATCAACAGAGCTTTTGACCAAAACTTTGCCCTAGCAGGTTTTCAAACCAGGCCGCTCGAAGGACAACGCCGCATTGCCACTGTCATCCTGGCCGATGTGCGCGACTCTACCCATCTGCTCGAACAGCTCGGCAGCGAAGCCTGGGTCGAGATCATGAATCACGTCTTCCAGATTCTCGAAGCCGAGATCTATCGCTTTGGCGGAGAGGTGAACCAGTTCCGCGGCGATGGACTGGTCGCGTTTTTTGGCGCCTCAGTCGCGCACGAGGACGACCCTGAACGCGCCGTGCTGGCTGCGCTGGCCATGCAGGAAGCCATCAAACCCTATGCAGCGGCTCTGGCCGAAAGGGATGGCATCGACTTGAAACTGCGAATTGGCGTCAATACCGGAGAGGTCATTGTGACCACCATCGGCGACAGTCGGCAGCACACGGAAGACACCGCCATGGGGCAGGCCATCGCGGTTGCTGCTCGCATGGAAACCGCTGCCGAACCGGGCACGGTGCTCGTCAGCCAAAACACCTATCAACTGGTCGCCCCCAAATTCAGTTGGAAGTCCATAGGCGAGATCACGGTGAAAGGCGTCAGCGAGCCGATTGCCGTGTACCGGCCGTTGGAACATCAACCCGACATCAGTAGCCCAAGCCTCGCAGAGCCGAAGGCGCCGGCCACGATGATCAGCCGGACAGCGCAAGTGGAGGCCGTTCAGCAGTGCATTGCGGATGTGCTGAAAGGCAGGGGCGGCATTTGTTTCGTGTCCGGCGAGAAAGGGTCCGGCAAATCTTTCATTGTTTCGCGCGCAAGCCGATGGTTGTTCGATCAAGGTCTGCTGGCGCCGGAATGTCTGGGCGACGGCCTGGCCGGCGACGCAGCAGCGAGCGGCCAACCCAGTTCAACTGCTCAGCACAGTCGCGCCGGCCAGGCACTGTGGTTGCATGGGTTTTGCCGCTCCTACACACAAGACTGGCCATTCTCTATGTGGCGCGACATGATGCGTCGCTGGCTGACAAGCCAGAACGGGTCTGCGCGGTCAGCCGGCCCGCCCAGCGGCGGCCCGCCCAGCGGCGGCCCGCCCAGCGGCGGCCCACTCACAGCAGACGCCCTGCCGGCGCTCTTGCGCCAGCAAGTCGAGCACCTGTGGGGCAAACAAGCCGGCGATCACTACCTGTATCTGGCGTCGCTGTTGTCGCTTCCGCTCGAGGAGCCTTACGCGACACAGGTGCGGCGCATGGACGCCGAGCTATGGCAACGCCAACTTTTCCAGACGGTGCGCAGTTGGCTGGCTGCCTTAGCCGAGCGTCAGCCCGTAGTCGTAACCTTCTCCGACTTGCATTGGGCCGATCCAAGTTCGATCGATCTGTTGCGATTCTGTCTGCCGTTGTGCGATGACGCGCCCATTCTATGGCTGGTCGTGTTTCGTCCCGACCGCACTGCGCCGGTGTGGAGTTTCCGGCATCACGTCGAGACAGAATATCCCCATCGCGTGACCCGCGTCGAATTACCGCCGCTGAGCGAGGCCGAGAGCGGACAATTGATTGACGAGTTGGTCGGCCCCGGCGCACTATCGCCTACGACACGGCAACTGGTCATTGAGCGCGCTGAAGGGAATCCGTACTTCATCAAAGAACTGATTCATTCGCTGATGGCCAGCGGAGCGGTGGTGCCTGACGAGACAGGCCGGCTGCGTGAAACACGCAGCGTGTCCTCATTGGACCTGCCGGATAGCCTGCAAAGTTTGTTGATGGCCCGCATCGATCGGCTCACCCCAGAACAGCGCCATGTGTTGCAAATCGCGTCGGTCATCGGCCCGGTCTTCTGGCGCAACATGCTGGCGGCGCTGGTTGGCCAAAGCATGGCTTCGCAGTTACAGACCGTTCTTACCGCATTGCAACGCGCCCAGTTGATCCAGCAGCGCGGGGCCGTGCCCGTGCTGGGCATGGAATACGCCTTCACCTCCAGCCTTGTTCGAGATGTGGCCTATGACAGCCTGCTGGCAACTCAGCGCGCTGCGCACCATTTGCAGGCTGCCGAGTACCTGGAAGCCGGCTTCTGGGGGGCTGATCTGGAGCCTCGCGCCGGGCTGATCGCCTATCACTATCGCTTTGCCAACCGACCCAACAAGGAGTTGTTCTACTCGTTACAGGCTGCCGAGCAAGCGCGCAAAGTGTACGCCAATGCCGAAGCGATTCAGCATTACACCCGTGCGCTGGAAATTCTGGACAAGATGGCCGATGGGTTGAGCGATGACCGTTTGCGCGCTATCCGCGCCCAGCGATTCGAAGTGCTCAGCGGCCGGCGAGAGGTGTTGTACCTGGTCGGCAACATTCAGGCTGCGCGCAGCGATTCCCGCGAGCTGCTGCAACTGGCCCGCGCACTGGACAACGACCCGGCCTGGACAGTGGACGCCTTGTTATGCCAACCCGAGGTCGCAGATTTCACCACGCACGCCGAGGCGCAGGCCGGCATCGCTATGGCGCAAGAGGCTCTGGCGCTGTCACAGCAACTGAGAGACCGCCGGCGCGAGGTCAACAGTCTGATGCGGCTTGTCCCGCTCTATTACAAGTTGCGCGACTCACGCTGGCGCGAAGCGGGCGAGCAGGCATGGGGCCTGCTGCGCGAGTTGGGCGATCTGCGCAACCAAGCGCATCTGTTGCTGGGACTGGCTTTCGCCTGTGGCATAGACGATCTGGAACACAACGAAAAGTACTTGCAGGCTGCCATTCCAATCTGCCAGGAGCTGGACGACAAAGAGATCAATCTGCGATTGCTGGCAGCGCTGAGCGCACGCGCCGAACGCGCCGGCGACTATAGCCGCCAGTTGACAGAGTGCGAACAGCCCCGCCTGCAATTGGCTCGCGAGATGGGAGATCGAAACGTCGAGGGCCACGCGCTGATGTTTTGCGGTCAAATCCGCGCGCTATACCTGGGCGATCTGGAGGGCGGCCTGGCGCTCATCAACGAAGCGATTGAGGTTTGGAAGGATATTACCGGCGTGCTGTATCCGCTTTTGCGCAAGGCACAGATCGAGGTAGCGCAAGGCCGGCTTGACACAGCAGAGGCAACACTGGCGCAGGCATGGGATATCACCCGGCGCGATTTCACCGAGCTCGGTCAGGCTGGATGGGGCTTGGTCAGGTCTATCCTGCTGATCGAGCGTGGCGAGGAGCACAGCCTGCGAGAAGTTCTGGAAGTCGCGCAGCAAGTCGAATCGCTATCCGTTGGGGGCGCCGTATCGCGGCAATATCACATGGCAGCCGCCTGCAAATCCGCTGCCGCACATCTGGCCTTGGCCCAACGGTTGCCCCCGCAGGACAGGCAGGCTCATCTGGAGCAAGCACTGGCATTATCCTCGGTGGCAGTAACCCTCTACCGCAAGTTTGGATTTGCGCAAATCATCGAATGCTTCAGTGAGGAGATTCTCTTTCTGCACAGTCAAGTGCTGGCTGCCAATGGCCAGGCAGACGAAGCCGCTCACTATCTGAGGCAAGCCTATGACGAGATGATGCGCAAGCATAGCCTGATCCCGCAGGGGAGTCCGTATCGCCAGGGATACATCGACAACATCCCTTTGCATCGGCAGATACAATCTGCTTGGGCGGCAAGCAGGCCTGATTTGCAGGGCTGATCTGCGCGCCGGATGCTCAACTGCTTGCAGCGCGCACAAGACACTTAAGCGACAGTTAACTGTCGGAGCTTATCATTGGAAGACATGCAAGTTGGCAGCGCGCAAGACCAGATGGACTTCAATCGCGCTCGCACCAAGCACTTTTTGCGCTCGGTTTGGGGTATCCTGTCCGGCAGCAACCGAAAGCTGATGGCATGGGATGAAGTGCGCACCAAACTGAAGCTGCGAGGCATGCTGGCGCGCGGCGTGCAGACGGTGCCCATCGATAAAATCGTGGGCAGCATAGGCCGATACCAGGATTTCGACGACGCCTTTTTACCGCGCACCGGCGCGCTGAGCGCACGCTGGCGCAAAATCAATCGCGCCTTTTACGAAGATGTCAGCCTGCCGCCGGTGAAGCTGTACCAGGTGGGCGATGTGTACTTTGTGCTGGACGGCAATCACCGCATCTCGGTGGCGCGCGAACACGGCGCCAGCTTCGTGGATGCCGAGGTGACAGAAGCAATTACGCGCGTGCCGATCACGGTCAGCGACATCGATGCGGCGATACTGATCATTCTGAGCGAGTACACCGAGTTTCTGGAGCGCACCCGGCTCGATGTATTGCGCCCGGAGGCGAATATCCGCTTCTCCATTGGCGGGGGCTACGCCCGGCTGATCGAGCACATCGCCGTGCATCGCTATTTCATGGGCCTGGAGCAAAAGCGAGACATCGCAGAGGACGAAGCGGTGACCGACTGGTATGACACAGTTTATCTGCCGGTCGTACGCGCCATTCGTGAGCAGGACATTCTGAAGCATTTCCCCGGACGCACCGAGGCAGATCTCTATCTGTGGGTGAGCGATCACTATCACTATTTGAAAGAGACGTGCGAGCATAATGTGTCGCCGGAGGAGGCAGTAGCCGATTACGGCGAGTTGTTTAGGGCCAGGTCTCCTATTGAGAAAGTACAAGGCGTGCTGGAGCAGGTGGTCGACAGCATCGCCGGTAGAGGTGAAGGTGAGCGGCCGGAGACAATCGCATTGAGCCAGGTGCTGTGATGGGCTAGAATCGGCGCCTATGGAAATCACGTGGCATGGGCTGTCTTGTTTTCGACTCACGGACCGTGGCAGGCTGACAATTGTCAGCGATCCGTACGAGCCAGTCGCCGGCGAGGAGCTGCCCAAGCTGAAAGCCGACGCAATTACGATCAGCCGTGACGAAGCCGGGTATAGCAACGTGGCGGCTGTGGTGGGCGCGCAACGCGGCGATGTGCGCATCCTGCGCGGCGCCGGCGAGTTCGAGATGGGCGGCGTCTTCATCACCGGGGTTACGATGCGCCCAGAGAAAAAGCGCGGCGATAACGCCCCACGCAACACGGTGTTCTCGTACTACTACGACGGACTGAACATCGTCAATCTGGGTCAGTTGTCATTTGTGCCAACCCAATCACAAATCGATGCACTCGAAACGGTCGATGTGTTGCTGCTGCCGGTGGGCGGGGGAGACAGCCTGAACGCTTCCCAGGCCAGCGAACTTGTTGCCCTGATCGAACCGAGCATCGTGGTGCCGATGAACTTCAAGACTGCCGGGACGAGTAACGCGCGCAAGCTGGATGGCGTGAGCAAGTTTCTGAAGGAAATGGGTCTGGCAGACGCCAAACCCCAGGAGTCGCTCAAAGTTACCAAGAGCACTCTGCCGGAAGACACACAGGTTGTAGTACTGGAGGTCAAGTAATGACACGCAGCTTTGCAGCCGGCCTTGTTGTGGCTGCTGTCGCCCTCGGCGGGGCAGCGTGCACGGCGCCGACACCCACAGTTGCGCCCACGCCCACCATCAGTCAAGCGGTAGGAGCTTACCTCGACGCCGCACGCACCGCGCTGCAAGCCGGCCAATTTGACGCGGCGCTGCGCGAAGCCCAGAGCGCTGTGGATGCCAATCCCAACAGCGCAGACGCGCACTATTTGCTCGGAAACGCGCACAACCAACTGGCCGGAGTGGCCGCCGACGAACAAGCCCGGCGCAGTCACCTCAGCAAGGCCGTCGACGCCTACCTGACAGCCATCAAGCTCGATCCCGGCCACGATGCCGCACACACCAACCTGGCAACGGTCTACTACCAAAACGGCCAGTTTGACCAGGCGCAGCAATACGTCGAAACCGCTTTGAAGCTTAATCCCAACGATGCAACCTCGCACTACGTGCTGGGCACAATTCTGCTCCAGCGCGACCCAAAGAAATACCCAGAGGCGCTCGACGCTGCTCAGAAGCAATTTGAAACTGCGATTCAATATCAGCCCGACTTTGGCGCAGCGTACACAGGACTGGCCAGCGTGTTCTTATTCAAGGGGGATTTTGAAAAGGCCCTGGACAATGCGCGCAAGGGTGTTGATCTGACACAAAACGCACCCAATCCCTTCAGCTACTGGGCTTTGGCACAGGCACAATGCGCCCTGGGCGACAAAACCGGTGGAACTGCCTCCATCGAGAAGATCAACAGCTTCAATCCAACCGACCCGTTTTTCGTGCAACAGGTACAGGCGTTGGCCGAGCAATGCAAGTAGCGTGCACGGACTTTACATACCCCAGGGAGGCGCCCGGTGATTAAACTTGTCATGAGTTGGAATATCAAGCCGGACGAGGAGCCAGCCTACTTTGAATTTGTAGTACAAGAGTTTGCGCCGAGGATCATGAAGTTGGGTATACGGCCCACCGAGGCCTGGTACACCGTCTATGGCGAAGGCCCGCAAATCATCACCGTTGGGGAGACTGAGGATCGTGAGACGCTGGATGGCATTCTGCGCAGTGATGATTGGGCCCAGTTGATGGACAAGCTAAATCGCTTTGTCACAGACTATAAGCAACGCATCGTCACGCCGCGCAAGAAGGATAGCCAATAGGCGCGCACAGTGGCCGGCCTGTCTCATTCGACCCGCTTCGCTGGCTCCGCTTGTTTTGATTCGCTGTATTGCTCCATCTTCTGCTTTTCGGCCAGATACTGGATGAATTCCAGCGCAATTTTGCGCCGCTCTGCGTTCAATGATTCGTAGAAATTCAGCAACAGTCGAATGTCGGGATTCGGCGTGAAATCCCAGTTTGGCGTTATTCCCTTGGCTTCGCTGAGAATATCGAACACAGTCGTGCTGTAGATAACGGCGAGCGCCTCAAGCTCCTGCAGGGTTGGACTGGTCTTGTTTGTTTCCAGGCTGCTGATGTAGCTTGCACTGCGATCCAGGCCGCTGCGTTCGACCACTTCCTGTTGTGTGAAATGCTTCTTCTCGCGCAGGCGTTTCAGGATGTAGCCCAGACTGTCCGGCATAGTCTTTTCCTCATTCATTGAACAGCTCGCCCACGCTGCGTCCTTCATGCACGCGCCGGATCACCTCTCCGAGCAGCCCGCCAATGGACAGCACACGCAGGTTAGGCAAAACTTTGTCCGGCGGGATGGGCAGCGTATTGGTCGTCACGATCTCTTTGATCGGCAGAGTGCGCAGACGTTCGACGGCGGGGCCAGCCAAGACAGCGTGTGAACAGCACACATAGATGTCGCGCGCGCCGTGGCTCTTCACTACCTGGATGGTGTTCTGCACCGAGCCGCCGGTGGAGATTTCGTCGTCCACAATGATGACATCGCAGCCATCTACATCGCCGATGACGGTTAACGCTTCGGATTGCGCAGTGTTGCCGATGCGCCGCTTTTCAACAAAGGCCATCGGACACTGGAGCTTGGCGGCAAAGTTGCGGCCGCGCTTGGCGAACCCCAAGTCGGCGGTCACAATGACCGGATTGGTCATCTCGTCGCGCCGGCTTACGAAATAGTCGCTGAGGGTGTGGAAAGCGGTAATTTCGTCGCCGGGAATGCTGAAGAAGCCCTGAATCTGACCGGCATGTAGATCGACAGTGATGTAGCGGTCGGCGCCGGCGGTCTCGATCAGGTCGGCCAGCAAGCGAGCGGTGATGGGCACTCGCGGTTGGTCCTTCTTGTCGCTGCGCGCATACGCCAGGTAGGGAATGACGACCGTGATGCGCGCGGCCGAGTCGCGCCGCAGACAGTCAATGCCGATCAGCAATTCCAGAATGTTTTCGCTAACGGGCGACCCCATCGTCTGAATCAAGAACACATCCTGGCCGCGCACGCTCTCGTGCAGCCGCCAGAATACGTTTTCGTTTGGGAACCGCACGATGTCTCGCCCGCACAAGGGCACACCCAAATAGGCGGCAATCTCGGCTGCAAGCAGCGGATGGCTCGTCCCACTAAACAGCTTGATTCCCCCATACATGCTGTTTTCTGTGCGTCGATGGTTTCGCATCATGGCCTCCGGTCAGATTGTAACGGATGCAAATGGCACTGGTCGTTGAGTCGGCGCAGGCGCCAGCGTCCGCCCTGGCGCGTGATTTCGGTCACAGAGGCGTTGCCAAACGAGAAGGGATGTCGCCGCATGATCGGCAGGCCGAGCATGACGCCGACCAACATGCCCAGTGTGCCGCCATGCGTCACAATCGCCACTGTCTGGTCGGCATGCCAGCTTGTCACGTCACGCAGAAAAGATTTGACCCGATCGTGCATGTCGTGAGCGGTTTCGCCGCCCGGCACAATCAGCTCGTGGTCGGCCTCCAGATCGATACCGGGCGACAGCGCCTCAATCTCTGCGCGATTCAGGCCGGTCCACCGGCCCATGTGATACTCCTTCAGCCGCTCATCCAGCATCACGCCCAAATTATGGGCGGCAGCTATGCTCTGCGCGGTGTCCGCAGCGCGCGCAAGCGGGCTGGCGTAAACGGCTGCGAGCGGCGTCGCGTGCAGCCGCGCACACAATGCCCGAACCTGTTGTCGTCCCACTTCGCTCAACGGCGAGTCGAGCCAGCCCTGGATGCGCCCATCGGCGTTGGCCGTGCTCTGCGCATGGCGGATGAGAAACAATGTGGTCATTTGCCCCAGCTTGTGTTCATAAGGTGTTCGGCTGCTTCGTCGGGATGCATGGCGCGCGCGATGGTAGCCGTGATCAGCGCGTCGTACTGTTCACGGCTGATACTGGCCAGCGCGCGGCGGGTTAGGAGATCTGCAAGGCGGGCGCGCACATCCTGCTCGACAGCGCGAGCACGCCGGCGCGCTCCCTCGCCGCTGGCGCGCAGGTAGTCGGCATGGGCATGAATGGCCGCCAAGACAGCCTCGACGCCTTCGCCGGTGAGCGCGACCGTCTTCACAATCGGTATGTGCCATTGTACGTCGCGCCCGTCCGATTTATCCAGGGTGTGGGGCCGCGCGGAAGCCTGCCCGCGCGCGGGCAGCCCATGCTTGTGCGCGCCAAAAGGTGCTCTTTCAGGCCGGCTGAGATCCAGCGCCGATTGCAGCGCGGCGATAGTTTGCGCTGCGCCCTCGCGATCGGCCTTGTTGACGACCACAATGTCGGCAATCTCCAAAATGCCTGCCTTGACAGCCTGCACCTCGTCGCCTGCGCCGGGCGCTTCGACCACGATCACGGTCTGGGCAATGCGCGCGATGTCCACTTCCAGTTGCCCGGCGCCGACAGTCTCGATCAGAATCACGTCGAAGCCGGCGCTGTCCAGCACACTCACCACATCGGCTGTAGCGCCGGCCAATCCGCCCAGCGCGCCACGGCTGGCCATACTGCGGATGAAAATGCCTGCGTCGCCGGATAGATCGCGCATCCGCACACGATCACCCAGAATGGCGCCCCCGCTGAAAGGGCTGCTGGGATCGACAGCGATAATGGCAATTTGTGGATACGAGAGGCCGGCTGAAATCGGCTGCGAACGCAGCCGGCGCGCCAGGGTTGCGACCAGCGTGCTCTTGCCACAGCCGGGCGCGCCGGTCACACCAATGATCCGAGCACGGCCGGCTTGAGCGTACAAGCGCGCCACCAGACCGCGCATTTCAGGGCTGCCGTTCTCGATCTGCGTGATACATCGCGCCAGCGCGCGACGGTTAGATGCGAAATCGAGCGCTTGAGTCATCGAATGCTTGAGTGATTGAGTTGATTGAGTTGATTGAGTTGATTGAGTGACCCGATCATTGACTCAATGGCTCAATCCCGCACTGTCTCGAAAGATCAATCATGTATCGGCGTGTGTTCACGGATGAAGGCCACAATGTCCGAGATGGGGGCGCCGGGGCCGAACACGCCGGCAATCCCCGCCGCTTTGAGTTCAGCCACATCTTCCTCTGGAATGATGCCGCCTGCGAACACCGGCACATCGCCAAGCCCCCGCTCACGCATCACCTGCACAATACGCGGCAGCAATGTCTTGTGCGCGCCGCTGAGAATGCTCAGACCAACTGCATCAACGTCTTCCTGGAGCGCAGCTTCGGCGATCATCTCCGGCGTCTGGCGCAGGCCGGTGTAGATTACTTCCATGCCAGCATCCCGCAGCGCGCGGGCGATCACTTTGGCGCCGCGATCGTGTCCATCCAATCCTGGCTTGGCAATCAAAATGCGCAGGGGGCGCGATGGCAAGTGCGATGGCGGGGATGAGTGAATCCGTGTCGTCATACCGCAGCGATTATAGGCTACAGGGGCGCGGCGCGCGGCGCGCCGGACGGGCGAGGATATCGGTTGGGTGTGGGGCGTATTTTGCGGATGAGGATAAGCGCGCGCCGGTCCGGCAGACGTGGCAGAACAACAGGCTCGATGCTGGGAGCGCTGCCGCCGAGTGTGGCAATCGCTTTCTGTGCGCGCTGCGCTTCAACCTCTGCCTCGGCGCCCTTCATGGCAATGCACCAGCCAGATACTTTGGCAAAGGGCAACAGGTACTCTGCCAGGGTGGGCAGCGGCGCCACTGCCCGCGCGATAACCAGGTCGTACATCTCGCGGTACTCGCGGCGGCGGGCCATCTCCTCGGCCCGGCCATGGATGGCTTGAATGCCTGCCAGGCCCAACTCGCCAATCACTGCCGCGCAGAACCGGATTTTCTTGCCGGTGCTATCTGCCAGGTCAAGCACAATGTGAGGCCGGGCAATCTTGACGGGGATGCCGGGGAGTCCGGCGCCTGTCCCCACATCGATCATGCGCGGCGCAGGCCTGCCGGCCAAGATGCGATCCAGCGCAGGAAGCACGGTCAGGCTGTCCGCGAGGTGGCGCGTCAACACGCCTGCATCGTCTTCGATAGCCGTCAGGTTCATATGGCGGTTCCACTCGACAAGCAATCGGGCGTACCGGAGCAGCAACGAGCACTGGTCGTCAGTCAGGGTCACTTTCAATTCATCTGCCATCTGGCAGATGTCGGTTGTGTGAAGCGACATCAGCATAAGTATATGGGGGAAATAACTGAGGCTGGGTCGATGCAGAAAATCGCCTGACACACGACTAATTTCACGCTCACGATTACAACACAGGCAGAAAAGCTGATTATAAGTTAAGTATGGGGTTACCTCAAAAGCGTTACCTGAAAAGGGAGGTACGGAATGTTTACCTTAAACAAACAACAGGAAGCACTCCAGATATGTTGCCGGTGGTACCACAGCAGGTTAGCAAGTTTGCTCTTGTTGTTGCCGATCTCACTGATCGCGCTTCTCCAGCCACCAGCGGTGAAGGCCGGGTCGGAGTTCAAAGCAGAGGTCTGCGTACTTGCTTGCAACGCAAAGACACGCCGATGCAGCTATTATGTGATTGATGCTGTGCCCAGGGGATACCGCATCCAAAAGGGCGTACCGCCCGGTTACAAAGTCGTCAAGAGCAGCTCGGTGTGTGATAACAAGTTGTGTTCGACGAATAGAAAGTCGATCTGCAGTGCAATCCCGATTGGTCAAGTCGCCACGTCAGTTGATCCCCGATAGCGCCCCCTTCGGCGCCCCTGGCGCGCCCGTTTGTGTTTGCGCGCCTCTGGCATAGAATTTGAGCCTGGGAGTACCCAGGCTCAATTTTTATGGAGGCCCAACAAACATGTTGCGCCTCACTCGGAGGATATATGCCACTGAATAAGCGCACGATCAAACATCTTGAGGATCTCAACGGCAAGCGCGTGCTGGTGCGCGTCGATTTCAACGTTCCTCTCAAGAATGGCCAGATCACAGACGACACGCGCATCCGGGCCGCCCTGCCGACTATCAACTATCTACTGTCTCAGGGCGCGGCGGTTGTGCTCATGTCGCATCTGGGCCGGCCCAAGGGGGTTGATCCCTCTCAAAGCTTGAAGCCGGCGGCCGAACGCCTGAGTGAATTGATCGGGCGGCCCGTGCAGTTCGCCGAGGACTGCGTGGGCGAGCCGGCAGAGGCCAAATCCAGGACGCTGAAGCCAGGGGACGTGCTGCTGCTGGAAAACTTGCGTTTCCACAAAGCGGAAGAGAAGAACGACCCAGACTTTGCCAAACAACTTGCCGCCCACGGCGATGTCTATGTGAACGACGCTTTTGGCAGCGCCCATCGCGCTCATGCCTCGGTCGAAGCAGTTGCGCACTTTCTTCCCGCCGCTGCCGGCTTTCTGATGGAGAAAGAGATCAACTACCTGGGCGGCGTGCTCGACAATCCCCAGCGCCCATTCGTCGCCATTTTGGGCGGCGCCAAGATCAGCGACAAGTTGCCGGTCATCGAGAATCTCGCCAAACTGGCCGACAAACTGATTATCGGCGGCGGCATGGCCAACACTTTCCTGAAGGCTCAGGGCTATGAGATGGGCGACTCACTGGTCGAAAACGACGCGATCGAGCAGGCGCGCGAACTGTTGGCCACATGCGGCGACAAAATGATCCTGCCGGTGGATGCTGTGGTGGCCGATGCGTTCAGCAATGACGCCAACACAGAAACTGTGAGTGTAGGCGGGGTCAAACCCGGCTGGCGTATTCTCGACATCGGGCCACACACCATCATCAAATATGTTGACGCCCTGAAGGGCGCCCGGACGATCTTCTGGAACGGCCCGATGGGGGTGTTTGAGTTTCCGAAATTCGCCGCCGGCACCACAGAGATTGCCAAAGCAGTGGCGGCTTCAGGCGCCACATCGGTCATCGGTGGCGGCGATTCTGTTGCGGCTGTCGAACAGGCCGGCGTGGCCGACAAGATTTCGCACATCAGCACCGGCGGCGGCGCGTCGCTGGAGTTCATGGAAGGCAAAGTGCTACCCGGCGTGGCAGCGTTGCCAGATGCTTAAGCCACACGCGCTGCTAAGAAACAGCGGGCTTGCCTTTTGTGGGACAGCCTTCCAGGCTGTCTAGGACAGGCCAGAAGTCCTGTCCCACGTTTGGTTGTTTCATGCGCTTGGAAGGCAGGCCGCACCTGCCAGGGGGTGTTACAGCAGACGCCATTCAAGAGCGCAAGGTCACTCCTTGCGCTCTTTATGCGTTGCGCGCGATCACACCGCCGCCAAGCACGTCGTCTCCGTCGTAGGCGACCAATCCCTGTCCGGGTGTGGCGTCGCGCTGGGCTTCGTCAAATGTAATTTGCGCATCGCCGCCCGGCAACGGCGCCAAGGTGCAAGCAGCCTCGCGCGCCTTGTAACGCACTTTGGCGCTGCAACGGATCGGCCCGGCCGGCGGCGCGCCGCTCACATAGTGCATGCGCCGCACAAGGATCTGTCGCGTGCCCAGTTCATCGGCAGTTCCGACAATCACGGCATTCTGCGCTGCATCCAGCTTGAGCACGTACAGCGCCTCTGCGTGCGCGTTCTGCGGTGCAATGTTCAACCCCCGGCGTTGGCCAATGGTGTAGAACGGCAGCCCCTCATGCCGGCCAATCACCTCGCCGCGCGTATTCAAAATCGGGCCGGGCGTTGCAATGCCAGGGGCCTGACGCAGCAGAAAGCCACGATAGTCTCCCTCTGTCAGAAAGCACAGGTCCTGGCTTTCGGCGCGTTCGGCGGTGGGCAGGCCGAATCGTCGGGCCATCTCGCGCACCTGCTGTTTGGTGAAATCGCCGCACGGGAACATGGCGCGGGCAAGGTCGCGCTGCCCCAGCACATGCAACACATAGGACTGATCCTTCTTTGCATCCACGCCTTTCAACAGTCGATAGCGTGTCGTCGCGTCTTCTCTTGTGATTGCGATTCGCGCATAGTGGCCCGTCGCTAGAAAGTCTGCCCCTAGGGCCAGCGCGCGTTGCATCAGAAAGCCGAATCGGATCGAGCGGTTGCAATTGAAGCACGGGTTCGGGGTAGTTGCCTCGCCATAGGCCTTGATCCAGGGATCGACCACTTTCTCTTTGAACACGCTTTCGGCGTGGATGTCATAGAAGGGAATGCCCAGTTGCCGTGCGATTGCGCGGGCGTCGGCTACGGCCTCGGGGGCGCAGCACCGATTGGCGTTCTCTTTGCCGGGGCTGCCGGGGCCGGCCGGCATCTGCTCGGCCCACAGCCGCAGCATGATGCCAATCACCTCATAGCCGCGCTCGACCAACAGCGCCGCCGCAACCGACGAATCGACCCCGCCGGACATGGCAACCACAACACGCGGCCTGGGACTTGAAGAAGACATGATAGGCAACAGACAACAGATAACAGACAACAGATGGCAGAGAGGCTTACAGGTCGGATGTAGCGCGCCGGACTTGCTCGACGCAGCGCGGCAGTCTCTCGATCACATAGTCGATCTCTTCCTCGGTGGTGTGATAGCCGAGTGACACGCGCAGGCCGCCCAACGCCCACTCGCGTGGAACGCCCATCGCCAACAACACCGGCGATGGCTCCGGGTCGCCGCTGGTGCAGGCCGAGCCGGTGCTCACCGCAATGCCTTCCACATCCAGCGCCATCAACAGGGTCTCGCCATCGACGCTCTTGAACACAAAGCTGGCGTGATGTGGCAGGCGGTCCTGCGGATGGCCGCTCACACGCGCATCGGGCACGCTTGCCAGAATGCCGTCGATCAACCGGTCGCGCAGATGTCGCAGCCGGGGGGCCTGGGCCTCGCGCTGGGCAGCCACATATTTGATGGCGGCTGCAGTCCCCACTGCGCCGGGTACATTCACTGTGCCGGCCCGCCGGCCGCGCTCGTGTCCGCCGCCAGTCTGCATGGATATGTAGGGCGTGCCATCGCGGATGTATAAAACGCCGATGCCCTTGGGGCCATAGAACTTGTGAGAAGACAGCGCCAGCAAATCGACGTTCATCTCCTCGACATCGATCGTCAGGTAGGCCGGGCATTGCACTGCGTCGGTATGAAACACCACGCCGCGCTCATGGCAAATGCGCCCTATTTCAGCCACCGGCGCCAGTGTCCCCACCTCGTTGTTGGCCATCATCACGCTGACCAGGATCGTGTCGGGCCGGATGGCGCGCCGCACGTCATCTGGGTCTACGCGGCCACATCCATCGACCGGCAGCAGGGTCACCTCAAAGCCGAACAAGTCCTGCAACTGATGTAGTGTGGCCTCGACAGCATGATGCTCGGTCGGTGTGCTGATGATGTGGCTGCCCCGACCCTGTTGGCGCGCGGCAAAGGCCGCGCCGCGCAGCGCCAGGTTGTCCGATTCAGTGCCGCACCCGGTGAAGACGATTTCGCTGGCGCGCGCGCCGATGGCGCAGCCCACCACCTGATGCGCCTCGTCCAGCGCGGCTGCCGCGTCGCGGCCATAGCTGTGTAGAGAGGCTGGGTTGCCATACGTCTCTGACAGAAACGGTGTTATTGCCTGAACCACTTCCGGGGCAACAGGCGTGGTCGCCGAATAGTCAAGATACACGCGCCGTTTTGCACTCGTCATTGCCACTCCTAGCCACTCCTACATCAATTCATGAATGCGTGATTGTAACGGGTTCGGCTGAGGCGGAGGTGAGCCTGGCGCGTGATGCAGGGTGGGCTGAATTTGTCTAAAGCAACGCTGGCTTCAACCAATCTGGCGGCCGGCCCGTGTGCACGCGATCGGCGCGTAGAATGCAGCCATGACGAAAGCGGTGCGGGTTGCTGCCTTGATCGCGGCAGCCGGCGTTTCAGCGCGCTTTGGCGCGAACAAGCTGCTTCTGCCGTTCGGCGAATCGAGCGTCGTGCGCACAACTACGAGCCAGGCGCTGCATTCACAAGCCCGCCCGGTCGTGGTAATCACCGGTCACGAGCAGCCGGCCATTATGCGCGCCCTCGCCGGCCTGTCGGTGACGTTTGTGCACAACCCCGACTATCGCGCCGGCGAAATGCTATCTTCTATCAAAGTAGGTCTCGATGCGTTATTACACAGCGACGCCCCGCCGGATGCCGCGCTGATTGCGCTGGCCGATCAGCCCCTGATCCCGCCGGCCATGTTTGATCGGCTGATCACTGCATTCGCGCGCGGCTGCGGCGCGATTATTGCGCCGCGCGTCGGGCACGACGGCCCGCGCGGGCATCCTGTGCTCATCGAGCGGCATTTGTGGCCCGCTGTGCTGGCGCTGCCGACCGGCGCCAATGTGCGTGATGTGCTGGCTGCGCGTCCACAGGCAGTGACCCATCTTGTTGTTAACACCGATGTTGTGCTGCGCGATGTGGACACGCCGGCAGCTTATAAGGAAGCAGTGCAATGTTTGACCCGGAAACCATCGAATTTCTAGGCCGGCCTCTGTTAATGCGCCTGGCCACCCTGGGCGCCGACGGCTACCCACAGGTGACGCCGGTGTGGTATCTGCAAGAAGGGAACTGCCTGTACACCAGCACGCAGCGCGATCGGGTCAAGTATCGCAACATGTCGCGCGACCGGCGTGTAGGCGCTTCGATCGACGATGATGCCCGGCCCTATCGCGGCGTTTCGATCAAAGGCATCGCGACTTTTCACGAGCCGGGCGAGCCGGGGTTTGATGTGCGTGACATGGTGCGGCGCATCGTTGCGCGCTACATCCCCCCCGATGAGGTCCAAACGATGCTGGAATGGCTGTTTCAAGGGCCGCGCGTCGTGATCGAGATCGAGCCGGTGAATGTCGCCAAAATCGGCAGCGGATGGACACAGCACTGACGCGGCGCGCGAGGTTTGTTGCCCTTCGCCCTCACCCTCACCACAGGTAGGGGGCAACATGATACAGCTTCAGATCATCCGGCTCGTCCACATCGAGGCTGGTGGAACTGGAATCATACCAGCGCAGCGCCGCCCCATTTTGGAGCGCCTGTTGCGCATGGGCGCGTGCGCTGCCGGGGCCGAAGCAGAATGGGATCACCCTCGGCGGGCGCAACAGCAGCGCGTTTGTGCCTTTACCGCGCCGGTCCGGGGCGATGACCACAGCCGGCTGATCGGCCCGATCACCGCCAGGCAGTAAAGCTGTCATACCCAGCACATCTTCCGGGTGCAACCAGGCCAGATCGCCCGGCACGACCAGCAGCGCGCCGGCATTTGGATACCGCTCCATAAGCTGATGACGTGCTTCTTCCAGCGAGTCATTCAGGCCCAAGTCTTCACGCATTTCAGGCAGCGCCTGCGCCCCCCATGTTTCAGCCCACCCGGCAACCTGTGGATCGGGGGTGACAACACAGACCGCCTCGACACAGCGCGACTGTTGAAGCGCCTCGATGGTGCGGCGCAGGGTGTCGCGCATCAATCGGATGCGGGCGGCGCTGTCAAGCGTGTCGGCCAGGCGCGATTTCACCCGCGCCAGTGTCTTGATCGGAATGAGGGCAATCATGCCGGCGCTCATGCTGCCATGATGCCAGAGATTGCGTGCGATGGCCGGCTGGCGGCGCTTCATGCGCCGGGTTGCCGCAATTTGCAGCCGCCCAGCTTTTCAGGCTGCAGCCGGTCGGCAAAGCCGATCACATCGCACGCCAGCCGGGCGCGATCATCGGGCGTAGTCATCAGCGTGTCGGTGATCAGCACGCCAATGCCCATCGCCTCGATCTGGCTTGCCAGCCCGGCGTCGCGCGTATCGAGCACAAAGCCATTCACAAAGTCGGCGTAGTGGCGGGCGACCTCGACCGCCGAAGGTTCCAGGCCCAACTCGCGCATCAGTTTGGCAGCCGGCCCTTTGACAGCTTCGCCGGCGATGATCGGTGTGACGGCGATGATTGGAGCAGTGGCGTTCAACAACACATCGCGCACCCCGCGCAAGCTCAGAATCGGATCGATGCTGAGATAGGGGTTTGAGGGGCAGATCACGATGGTGTCGGCCGTCTCAATGGCGCGCAACATGCCCGGCGCCGCTTCCGCCTCGTCGCAACCCTCGAAAGTGATGGCGTGCGCAACCGGCTGCCAGCCATGCCGGACAAAGTATTCCTGGAACGGCAATAGCCCTTGCTCGGTGGCGATGACGGTGCGCACGGGGTCGTCGCTCATAGGCATGACGCGCGGCGCGACATTCAGCCGGCGGCACAACTCGCGGGTGACGACGCTCAGCGGCTGCCCGTCTGCCAGCATCTTGGTGCGCAGCAGGTGTGTAGCCAGATCGCGGTCGCCCAGCCGGAACCACGGCGCGACACCATATTTATCGAGCATCTCGAAGTTGTGCCAGGTGTCGCCGGCAATGCCCCAGCCTGTCTCTGGGTTAGCCATGCCGGCCAGCGTATACATGACGGTGTCGAGGTCGGGCGAAATGTGTAACCCGTACAGATCAAAGTCGTCGCCGGTGTTGACGATAACAGTGAGTGAGTCGGCGTCTGTAGCGCGCGCCAGACCATCGGCGAGCTTTGCGCCTCCGACACCGCCTGCTAATGCGATGCAATTCATGACGTCATTGTCTGCGATTGGGCCGGACTGCGCAAGCGGCCGGGCAGTATGGGGAAGCATTCACGCACCCACACAAGCAAATGCCGCAGTCGCCTCCCGGCGCAAAGGGTCCATCGCCATGCAGTTGTTTTGCGCAGGCGACGGCCCGACGTGGCCTACAATGATTGGCATGTCAGGAGAATGGGTCATCGGCATAGACGGCGGACAGACGAGCATCAAGTGCGCGTTAGTCGCCCGCGATGGGCAAGTGCGGGCCTTTGGCTACGGCAACGGCTTGTTGCATCTGGCCGCTTCGGGTTCACGCGAGCACGACGCTGCCGCGCTACACCAGGCGCTGGATGACGCCTGGGCCAAGGCCGGCCTTTCCCCGCAGCCGGTCGCCGCAATCGGACTGGGTCTAACAGGGGTTGAGGATGACTCACCGCAAGCCGCGCTGGCGCGCCAGATCGTCGCCGAGCTGATCTCGGCGCAGCACATCGCAGTGCATAGCGACGCCTATGCCGCGCTCATCGGCGCGCATGGCAATCGGCCTGGCATCATCGCCATCAGCGGCACCGGCTCGCACGTGCTCGGCATGAACGATGCCGGCCAACGCGCGCGCGCCGGCGGATGGGGTTGGCTGGTCGGCGACGAGGGAAGCGCGATGTGGATCGGCCGCCAAGGACTGGCCGCAGCGCTGCGCGCCCACGACGGCGTTGACGCCCCCACGCACTTGCAAGCAATCATGCGCGCGCACTTTGCAATGAGCGACTTACATGCAATCAAGCGCATGGTCTACGCCAGGCCGTTCGGCGCAAAAGACTTCGCCGCGCTCGCCCCGTTGGTCGCCCAGGCGGCGCAGCAAGGCGACGAGACCGCGCGCCACATCATCACGCAGGCCGGCCATGACCTGGCGCGCCAGGTGCTGGCGGTGCAGCGACGGTTGGCGTTGCCCTCCGATGCGCCGGTGGCCCCGGTGGGCGGCGCTTTTGCCCACCTGCACGGCCTACGCGCGGCGTTCACGGCCGTCCTTCGCGCACAAAACCCCCTGGCCAACGTGGTCGAGCCACAGTTGCCGCCGGTGCTCGGCGCAGCACTCATCGCACTGCGCGCGTGCGGCAGCCCGGCAACAATCACTGCTGTTTCTGATCGCCCTGGCCCATCGCCGTAGAGCAACCGTTCAATCACGGCTATCCGCTGGTGGTCGTTGCCGCCCGGCGGCCTGCACATCGCCGGCGGCAAGCCGAGCGTGATAAGCGAGGCCGGGCCATCAGGTGGATGCGCGCCTCAGCCGGCGCAAACTCTTTCACCACGGGCAAGATTATCCTTACCAAAAACCACGACCAGCAAAGTCGCCACCACACAATACACAATTGCCAGCGCTGTGACAGATACACCCGATATGATGACCCCAAACGTGTTCCCAAGAACGTGAAAGAGTGCCACAACCAATAAGCTGCCTTGGGCGCTGTTATAAAGCCAGGTATAGACGAACGATACCGCAACCGTTCCAATGAACCATGGCAGAAAAGGGTACTCAGCCATCGGATTGCCAATCCAGAAAAAAGGGGACATGCCACAGGCCCCACAAAACACCGATCACCAACGTAGCGAACAGCGCATTGTGACTCTGCAATCGCGGCAAGGCAAACCCGCGCCACCCAATTTCCTCCCACGGATTGGAAACCAACGAGAGCACAAGAACAGAAAGGGCAACTGCAACCAGATTGTCACCTTGTGATGGCGGTGCTGCTGCTAAGCCTAGCGCACTCGTCACCAATTTCGCCACAACAAAAAGCAGTGCAGGCGTGACAATGGAAAGAATCAACCATATTGCTCCCACTCGCCACTGCAAGAGCGGTTTGAGCAACAGGTTGACGCCTACTTTTCCATCGCTTACAGCAGTCACAATGATCGCTGCTAATGCAGGACCAACAGCAGAAAGGGTAAGCAAAAGCTGGAAGGCAGAATTATCAAACGGAGCAATTCCCCGTGAACCTGCGACTGCAGGAAACCAACCAAGCCACGAAATCGCAAAAGCCAGAATGTAAAACGACAGGATAGGGCGCCTTTTCATTGCTTACCTCCCATCGGTAACACGGGCTCAGCGGTAGTACAGACCACGCAACGACAGGCGAAGCCTAGCAGGTAGATGGGCAAGCTGGCCTGTGCGACCCAATCGAGAAAAGTGCTTTCCCTGCCACAAGTCCACTATCCATACACGATGTTGCGCTTTACTTTCGCCTTGGTTATAGGATCATAAATGAAGAAGAAGACCATCCCCGCCAGGGCGATCCAGCCTGGCCAATCGCCCAGGCGGACAGCGAGGGAATCGCCGGCGCCCAGGGGCGCATCGGCAATGACAACTTGACCACTACGGTCACCGCCGGGCGTGATCGCTGACGCGATGATCCGCCCGTACGGGTCTATGACGACGGAGTCGTTGCCGCTGTTGTCGGCTTTGACCAGGCTGACACGATTCTCGACAGCTCGGAAGACCAGATGGGTGTAGTGTTTGGTAGCGATTTGGGGCCAGTCGTGGGATGGCACTAAAATCAACTGCGCCCCATTGCGAGTAACGTTGCGCGACGTGTCGGTGAAATCCAGGTCGTAACAGATAATCGTGCCGATGCGACCCAGCGGTGTCTCATAGACCGGATACGTGCCGCGCGACAGGCTGGTCTCACCGGCAAAGACCACAGGGTGATCTTTGCCATAAACGCCTAGGAATTGGCCACCCGGCGTCAGGACAGTGACTTCGTTGCGCCACCCGTGTTCGTTTACGCGGACAAAATAACCCAGGGCCAGATAGGCATCGGTCTCGGCAGCCAGGCGGCGGAATGCGGCGCTGTTCGTCACCTGCGGGTCGCCCTCGATCGCCATTTCCGGCCAGACGATGATGCGCGCTCCGCCTTGCGCGGCTTGGCGAGTTAACTCGCTGAAGGCATCCACCGCGCCCCAGGGAGGTGCGCCCGCGTCGTAGTGGAGCGCGGCAACCCGAACGGTGCCAGTCGTCGGCGTGCGGAAGAGGGCCAGGCTGAGTCCGGTCCAAGCGACCAGCGCGGCCAGGACACCCAGAACCCAGTTGCGCACCGAAAGTTTGGCAAGAGGCGGGATGCCCGGGTCCAGCTTCCAGCGCCGGTCAAAGAGATAGAGCGCGCCCAGTCCCAGCCCGTAATTAACGAACATGATGAGCAAGCCGAGGCCGAAGATACTGAAGATGCTCACCGGCTGGATCAACCACGGTTGGCTGTAGAGCGTATTGGCGACGAATCCCCACGTGCCCATGATGGGGATGAACCCACGAATCATCTCGAAGCCCACCCAGTTGAGTGCGCCGTATCCGACAAACCACCGATAGCCGGTGCGTTCGTGAAAGGCGCGCACGCCGCTATCGGCCAGATAACTGATGCCGGCGATGAGCAGCGGCAACCAGGTCATGTACAGACCGCTGCCTGCAAAGATGGGGGTGAGATAACCGCCCAACCAGCCGCCGATGGCAATGGCCGAAGCCAGGCCGGAGACTTTGCGCGGCATGACCCGGAATTGGGCCACTAGCATCGGGATGAAGGCTAGCCAGATGAGCGGCCAGAAACCATAGGGCGGAAACGATAGCGTCAGCAGAATAGCGCTGCAGATCGCCAGAAAGATGCCGATGCCGACACGCGCCCAGGCGGTTTTGTTTGGCATGATCACTTTCCTAGCTCCCATTAAGCAAGTGGCAACCCTTGATCTTATCGCGTGCCTTGTTTGTTGCCAACTATTTGTTGCCGACAATGACTGCCGGCGTCGTCGCTGCAGACCTCGCCCTCACCCTTTAATCGCCCCCATGCGCACGCCTTCCAGAAAATACCTCTGAAACGCCAGGAAGAACACGATGGTCGGCAAGGCCGCCAGCGCTGCGCCGGAGAAAATCACCCCCCAGTCCGTCATGAACTCGCCCTGCAGATTGGCGACGCCGACCGTCAGGGTGTAATTTTGCGGCGTGTTCAGCACGATCAACGGCCACAAAAAATCATTCCAAAAGCGCACAAAGGTAAAAATGGCCAGCGAGGCCACCGCCGGCTTACACAACGGCAGAATGATCTCCCAAAAGATGCGCAGCTCGCCGGCGCCGTCCACGCGCGCCGCTTCCTCCAACTCCGAGGGCAGCGTCTGGATGTACTGGCGCATGAGGAAAATGCCGAATACCACCGCCGTGCCGGGCAAGATCACCCCGCCCAGGGTATCCACCAAGCCGATGCGGCGCGTGATGAGATACAAGGGAATCAGCGTCACGTGGACGGGGATCATCAACGTGCTGAGCAACACCCAAAACAAGAGGTTGCGCCCTGGGAAGCGCCGCTTGGCGAAAGCATAGCCGGCCATGGTGTCGAAGATCACATGCCAAGCCGTGATCGCCAACGCCACGACCAAGCTGTTGAGCATCCAATTTGCGTAATACTTGGTCCCGCCCAGCAAGCGCGCAAAGTTATCCAACCGAAAGGCGGGGACGAGGATGGGGGTAAGCGGCGGGGTGCCCGAAATCGGCGTGAACGCATTGGCAAACAGCCAATACATCGGGAACAGGGCGACGACGGCGGTGATGACGAGGACCGCCACGGCCGCCCACTTGCCCCATGCCGCCACCCTGTGCGATCTGCGTCGGGGCTGCGCCGGGCGAACGCCGGCGCGCACATGACCGATTGGTTCAATCATCAGAACGCCGTCCCACGCGCGCCTTGGCTAATACTCCACATCGCTGCGCAACAATCGGAACTGCACAACGGCCACGGCAGCGATCATCACAAACAACACGAACGCCTGGGCCGAGGCCACGCCGAAGTTCAAATCTTTGAAGCCGTTGTTGTAAATCTGGGTCACGATGGTTTGCGTGCTGTTGCCCACCCCGCTCGGCACCATCACGTAGATGCGCTCGAAGACCTCGAAGCTGGCGATGGTGTAGATCACCACCAAATAGAGCGTGGTGGATTTGATCAGCGGCACGGTGATGTGCCACCATCGTTGAATTGGGCCGGCGCCGTCCAGCTCGGCGGCCTCGTAGTACTCGCGCGGGATGCTGCCCATCGCAGCGCTGAACAGCACCACGGCCGTCGCCGGCACGGTGAGCACCGCCGAGAGCGTCACGCTGCCCAGCGCGATGTCCGGGTCGGAGAGCCAGCGCACCGGCGGCAGGCCCACCAAGCGCAGCACATAGTTGGCAAAGCCCCACTGCGCGTTGAAAATGTAGGCCCAAGTCAGCCCGATGATCAGCGCGCTGGTCACCGCCGGCAGGTAATAGGCCGCCCGAAAGAAGGTGCGCAACCGGTGGCTCAGCGGCTGGATCAGGCTGGCCAGCACCAACCCCACCAGGATGTTCGAGGTCACGGTGAACACCGTGTAGATCAGCGTGTTCCGAATCGCGCTGACAAACACCCCTCCGAATTGCGTGAAGGCGGTCAGGTAATTTTTGTAGAACGGCGTCATCCACCGGCCGCCGCGCACCAGGCTGTATTCTTGGAACGAGATGACGAGCGCCCACACCACCGGCGCCAGCACAAAGACGCTGAAGGTGATCAAGCTGGGCAGGATGAAAGCATAGCTCCAACCGTGCCGACGAATGAAACGACGCAGGCCAGTCATGGGCTGATCCGACTATAGCAGGGTGGGGAGAGGCGCAGCGCAGGCCGCACCTCTCCCCCACCCCTCATCGTTCGGCGATCATTGTTCAGCGATCAACGCATTGGCCTCTGGCGCAATCTTGGCCATGGCCTCGCGCGGGTCGGCTTTGCCGAACACGATGTTCTGATATTCGGGATGGAACAGCCGGGTGAGCTTCGGCCAGGCCGGCGTGAGCGGGGTGATCCACATGTAGTCCAGCATCGGCACGAATTGGTCCAAGGGCGGCGCGACCTTCACCGACCGCCGCGCAGCGGGGGCCAGGTAAAAGCCGGTAGCGGCGGTCTCGCTGGGCGGCACGTCCTCTTGCACCTCGGCGCTGGTCAGATAGCGCGCCAGGTCCATCGCCGCCTGCTCCTTCACCTTGTCGCTCGTCGCTGCCACAGCAATCACGCCGATCGCGCCCACCGTCAGCCGGTTGCCGTTGACGCTGGGGAGCGGGTAGATTGCGAAGTTGATCTTGTCCGCCTTGAGTTGTGGGCTGAAGCCGGTGGCGTCCACGATCATGCCGTATTGCTTATTCTTGAAGCCGCCTTTCACGTCTGCGTCTTTCTGCGAACCGAAGTCGGGCGGCGTCACCTTGTGCACCAGCGCCAGCTCGGCAAAGCGCTTCAGGCCGGCTGCGGCCTTGTCGCTGTCAAAGCCGAATTTGCCGTCCACGATCGGGCGCACGCTGGGGTCCTCGTTCATCCACAGCCCCCAGGTGTTGATCACGCCTGGGTCAATGAAGCCGCTGAAGCCATACACCTGTTCAGCGTTGGCGCGCTGGAAGGTGAGCTTCTTGGCGGTCTCGACGAATTCATCCCATGTCCAGTCTTTCGACGGCAGCGGCACGCCCGCTTCCTGGAACACGTCCAGGTTCAGATAGATGCCCATCGGCACCACCCACAACGGCCATGCGTAGGCTTTGCCATCTTTGAGCCGGACGGCATCGAGCGTGTTGGGCAGGATATCGGCTTTGTCGGCGTCGGTGAGATAGTCGTCAATCGGCGCGATCAGGTCATCTTTGACGAAAGCCGGCAGGCGGTCGGACGGCAGGCGCAGCACGTCAATGCCCTGGCCGCTCTGCAATGCGGTGGTGAGCTTGGTGAACCCTTCGTCGTTGGGTGGGTAGCCGGTGATCTCGACGTTGATGTCGGGGTTGTCGGCCTCAAACTGGGCGATGGCCAGGTCGAAGGGGTTGGCGAATTGATTGCCCGGCGTGTAGCCCAATACCCACAAGTTCAGCGTGCCTTTGTAGCCGCTGTTGCTCTTGCGCAAGCCACCTTTAGGGCTAGCAGCCGGCGCCTGGGGCGCAGCAGGCGCTTCGGTAGCAGCCGGCGCCGAGGCTTCGGTCGCGGCAGGGGCTTGGGGGGCCGCCGGCGCTGTAGGGGCAACCGGGGCGGCGCAGGCGCTCAACAGCACGCTCATTGCGCCGGCCATGCGGATCAAGATTGAAACGCGCTTGTTCATGGATTTCACACTCCTCCTCGTCATGGTGAATTCAAGTGCTGGGTTCAGCCGTCAGGCTCAACTCAGCGTAGAACACGTATTTATCTCCGCGATAGTACGATTCCACGGTCTCGAACGGACAGCCGTGTTGCGAGTATGTCGTGCGATAGAGGTGCAGCACCGGGCTGCCGACAGGCACGCCCAGCACCTTCGCTGCCTCAACCGGACAGGCAACCGCCTCCAACTGCTGTTCGGCCCGTGTGGGGATCACCCCATACTTTTGAGAGAGCAAATGGTACAGGGATTGGTTGGTCAGGTCTTCGCGCAGAATATCCCGGCATAGCGTCGCGCTCAAGTAGGCAGTCTCCACCGCCATCGGCTCGCTGTTGGCGGTGCGCAAGCGTTGCAGTAGGATCACCTGCCGATGACGAGCGTCCAAGCGCAAGCGATGGGCCACCGCCGCCGCGGCGCGCGTCATCGTCAACTGCAACACCACCGAGCCGGCCTTCTTGCCGCGCTCTTGCATGTCTTGCGTGAAGCCGGTCAGGCGCGTCAAATGCTGTGCGATGCGCGGCGGCGCAACAAACGTGCCGCGTCCCTGATCGCGCACCAAGCGGCCCTCCATCTCCAGCTCGGTCAGCGCCTGGCGGACGGTGATGCGGCTGATGCCAAAGCGCGCGCAGAGTTCCCGCTCCGAGGGCAACTGCATCCCCGGCGGCCATGCGCCGGAATCGATTTGCGACAGAATCACCTCCTTGAGCTGGCAATACAACGGCGTGGGATCACGCTTATCCAACCTGCGGACGGATTGCCAGGTGTTCATGATGTCATGACCAGTTGGTATTGTAGCCTATTGCCAGCCCTGGTCAAGCCTTATGCATACAGCAGGGCAAACGCGCGTTGCCGGTGAAATTCCTGCTCTGACGCGCGCCACGGCGCAACGATCTCCGCAACCGAGGCGCCGGCTTCAAGGCCGGCGCGCGGCGCACTGGTCCCCATGAGCAAATCAAAATGCGGCGCACGGCCCTCCCAGCTCGCCGGCAAAAACGCGAAGTCGCCCGGCGCCATCATCCGACACGCCGCGACGAGGTGCAGGCCCATCCGCACCGGCGACAGCGCCTCGCGATCTATGACATGCGCCTGAACGCCCCGACACAACCGGCCGGCGTGCTTGCCGGCGCTGGGGATGAACTGCGCAGGCCGGAAGCGCACCCCCGGCAGGCCGAGCGCGTTCAGCGACTGCGCCAGGCCATAGGCATCCAACCATGGCGCGCCGATCAGCTCAAACGGCAGGGCGGTGCCTCGCCCTTCGGAAAGCGTGGTGCCTTCCACCAGACAAGCGCCTGGATAGACCGTCGCCGTGCTCACATGCGGCATGGCCGGCGATGGGGGCGCCCAAGGCAAACCGGTATCGTCGAACCACATCGCCCGCCGCCAGCCTTCCATCGGCACCACAGTCAGGTCGGCGCGCAGGTTACACTCCGCGTTCAGCCAGCGCGCCAACTCGCCCATCGTCATGCCGTGACGCACCGGCAACGGGGCGATGCCGACGAACGACGCAAAGCCCGGTTCGAGCAACGGGCCTTCGATGGCGAGACCGTTGATCGGGTTGGGCCGGTCCAACACGATCACCGGCAACCCGAATTCCCCGGCGGCGCTCAGCACGTGGAAGAGCGTGCTCAGATACGTGTAAAAGCGCGCGCCCACATCCTGCATGTCGAACACCAGCACATCCAAATCGTTCAACATGGCCGGCGTCGGGCGGCGCGTCTCGCCGTATAAGCTGTAGATCGGGATGCCGAAGCGGGGATGTAGGCTGTGGGCGACCGGATCGGCGTCGGCTTCCGCGCTCTCCAGGCCGTGCTCCGGCGCGAAGAGCGCCCTGAGCGCAACGCCAGACTCAACCAGCGCATCAGGCGCAGCCTGCAGGTCAGGCGTCACCGCGGCGGCATGGGTCACCAAACCCACGCGCCGACCGCGCAGGAGTTCTCCGTTTTCTCTGATCAGGCGATGTAAACCGGTGATGACCACAGCAAAATACTTATACCCCAATCCATCTTGCAGGCTAGAATGTCGCCCATGCTTGTTCTAGGTCTGATGTCCGGCACGTCGGCCGATGGGATTGACGCCGCCCTGGTCGAGCTGAGCGGCGCGCCGCCCCAGTTGAGCTGGCGCATCCTTCAACTGAGTTCGACGCCCTACCCACCTGATCTGCGCGATGAGCTGTTCGCCTGCTTCCGCCCGGAAACCGGCACAGTGGATCGGCTGTGTGCGTTGAACTTCGCCCTGGGCCGCGCGTTCGCCGATGCAGCGCTGGCTTGCATTCACGCCGCCGGCCTGCAACCCGGCGACGTTCACCTCATCGGCAGCCACGGTCAGACGCTTTGGCATATCCCGGCCGGCGCGCACGCCTCAACATTGCAACTGGGCGAAGCCGCCGTGATCGCCGAAGCGACCGGCATCCCCGTCGTCAGCAACTTTCGCGCGCGCGACATGGCCGCCGGCGGTCAGGGCGCCCCGCTCGTGGCCTACGTGGACGCGCTGCTGTTCAGCGATGCCGCGCTCACCCGCACGGCGCTCAACATCGGCGGCATCGCCAACTTCACCTACCTTCCTGCGCGCAACACATCGAGCGCCGGCGCGCCGCAGGAGCGCGACGCCGCACAAGCGTTCGCCTTCGACACCGGCCCCGGCAACATGCTGATTGACGACGCCGTGCGGCGGCTGACCGACGGCGCACAAAGCTACGACCGCGACGGGACGCTCGCCGCGCGCGGTCGCGTGCACACGGGGCTGCTCGCCGAATTGATGGCGCATCCCTACCTCGCACAGCGCCCGCCGAAGACCACCGGCCGCGAGATGTTCGGCGCCCCCTTCGGCGCACAGGTGTGGGCGCGCGGCATGGCGCTCGGCCTAAGTGGAGAAGACATCATCGCGACACTCACCATGTTCACCGCCGCCTCAATCGCCCAGGCGCATCGCGACTTCCTGCCGCAGCTCCCCGACGAGGTGATCGTCTCCGGCGGCGGCGCGCGCAACGCAACGCTTGTGCGCTTCTTGTCACAAGCGCTCGCGCCGGCCCGCGTGCGCCTATCGGATGAACTGGGCATGCCGGCCGAGGCCAAGGAGGCCATCGCCTTCGCCGTGCTGGCCTACGAAACCTGGCATGGACGACCCGGCAACCTGCCCGCCGCGACGGGTGCGCGGCATCCGGTGGTGCTCGGCAGCATCACGCCCGGCCGCCTGACGGCCCCAGACAAGCCGGCCCATCCGGCCGAGGCCGTGACCGAAGCGGTGAATCCGGCCACGCGCGACATTGATCGGCGCAGCACGCTGGAGATCGTGGACGCAATCAACGCCGAGGACCGGCGCGTGGCCGAAGCCGTCGCCACGCAGCGCTTGGCGATGGCTCAAGCGATTGACGCCATCGCTGCGCGCATGCAACAGGGCGGGCGGTTGATCTACGTCGGGGCCGGCACGTCGGGCCGGCTGGGCGTGCTGGACGCCAGCGAGATGCCCCCAACCTACAATGCGCCGCCGACGCAGGTGATGGGGCTAATTGCAGGCGGGCGGGCAGCCTTGACCGCCTCGATTGAAGGCGCAGAGGACGACGCCGAACAGGGACGCGCCGACATCGCCGCCGTCGGCGTCGGCCTGCGCGACTGCGTCATGGGCATCGCCGCCAGCGGTCGCACGCCCTATGTGCTGGGCGCACTGGCCGAGGCCAAAGCGCGCGGCGCGCTCACGCTGGGGCTGACCTGTAACCCCGACACGCCGCTGCACCGCGCCGCCGACATGGTGATCGCCCCCGTGGTTGGGCCGGAGGTCATCAGCGGCTCCACCCGCATGAAAGCCGGCACTGCCACCAAGATGGTGCTGAACACCATCAGCACCGGCGTGATGATCAAGCTCGGCAAAACCTTCGGCAACCTCATGGTGGACTTGCAAGCCACCAACCACAAGCTGCGCGAGCGCGCCCGGCGCATTGTGGCCCAAGCCTGCGGCCTCTCGCCGGAGGCGGCAACAGACCTGCTGGCCCGCTGCAATGGCGAGGTCAAAACGGCGATCGTGGCGCACCTGGCACAGGTTTCACCCGAGGCCGCCCGCTTGCGCCTGGCAGAGGCCCACGGCAACGTACACCAGGCAATCGAAAATAAGAAGATGCCTTACGGTGGACAGTCGCGTTGAGCGAGCAAAGACGACGGCTTAGCGACAGAGGCTGGATGTCGTCGGGCAAATCGCTGTGGTTAAAGCCTGGCGTGATTGCCTGAAACAGTAAGCACTGTACTCACCTAGCAAATTTGCCATGCGCTGTCTGCCAGAGGTCAACACACAAGCATCCCAGTAGACCTTGTCCGTAGCAGGCGTATTGCTCGGTGTGCTGGACTTTGGCACAGGTCATGCCGGATCGAGCACATAGCGCGTGCCGGCGCCTTTGCCGATCTGCCGCACCAGGCCGGCCTCGGCCAGTCGCACCAGATGCTTGGATGCCGTTGCCAGGCCGACGCCGCAGGCTTCGGCGTAGACGCTTTTGCTGATCTGACCATCCTGCAACAAGCGGCGCACGGCATGGCGCAGGGACGCTTCAGACAGACGTGTTGCCTGATGCCAGGCTCGCGCCAGGCGCTCTTCTGCCGTGTGTGATTGTTCGAATGTCTGGCGCAGCGCGTCGATCTGGCCGGCAAAGGCATCCCGCAGATTGTGCCTGTCACACAGGCGCAGGGCTTCTTCGCGCTCCTGAGCGCTGATGGACAGATAGGCCTGGGCAATGGCCAGGTGCGCTTTGATCCGCTCGGCAGGCAGTGGGTCTCCCTGCAAGATGGCGCGATTGCGCTCGATCTCCGTCATCTCCGCGTAGTGGGCGGCCTGCTCCTGGGGCAAAATGCGGTGCTCGGCATAGTCTCGGGTTCCGCCCAGCAATTCAGCTTTCAGCTTGCGCGCGCTCTCGATGTACACGGGAAAACCTTCCGGCGCCCAGGCGGCCACGGCGGCCTCGACGTGTCGATCGCCCTGTCGCTCATCGTCCGGATCGCCGGCGAGCACATACCGCGTATAGTGCGCCTCAGCCAGGTTGTAGTGCGCGCGACCGATATGGAGTTGCAGTCCCATCCTGTCACTGATCTCCAGCGCCTGCTGATACTGGTCGATGGCCGATGCGTAATCCTTGAGCCAAAAGTAGCACGCACCGAGATTGAGGTGCGCGCCGGCAATGTGTTCCGGGTCAACGCTCACGGCGCCGGCCATCTGGAGCACCCGCCGGTAGTACTCCATGGCCCGCTCATAGCGCTTCATGTCGTTGTAGATGACGCCCAGATTGATGTAGGTCTTCAGCATCCCCTGCTGGTCACCCAGCCGTTCGTAGATGTTCAGCGCGCGCTGTTTGTATTCGAGAGCCAGCTCATACGCGCCGGCACGCCGCCAGTACTCGCCCCATGCCTGCTGCAATAGCGCCGCTGTATCGTCTGTCTGTGCAGAGAGCGGCCCCTCGGCCTTTTCCAGCAGTGACTTGGCGCGCGGATCGTTGCGCAGGGTATATAGCCAGGCGAGCTTGACCAGTGTGTCGGCATAGGCCGCGCCGGCATCAGGGTGCTCGGCCGCATCCTGGCTGCGAGACAGGAACTCCAGACTATCTTGGTAGCAGGCAAAGGCGCGATCGGTGTCGCGCGGCTCGTAGTATTTGCCCAGATGGCTGTATACGATGCCGAGACTGGTTGCATCGTCTGAATCGGATGCAATGCGCAGTGCCTGCTCGTAGGCTTGCACTTCCAGATCGGGATGATTGCGCACCCGGCAGACAGCCCCGATTGCCAGTTGAATCTCGATGTGTTCGCGTTGTGAGAGGGTGGCATCGGAGCTTAGGGCCTCCAACTCGGCATCCAGGCCCGGCTGGCGCGAGATGGCAACCAGATGCAGTTGGATCAACTTGAGCGCAGCGGCCACATCGCCGGCGGCGCGCCAGTGCCACAACGCCGCCAGATAGTCATCGGCGCGTGCCGCCAGTGCCGCCTGTTGGGTGTGCCAGGCGCGCCGGGACTCGGCGTTGTCCAGCCCCACCCGGCGATACACCTCGCCCCGGATAAATGCTTGCAGGCCGGCGCTGTGCCGGCCGTCCTGAACCTGCTCTGCAAATATCTGCGCCAGGCGTCGTTTGGCGGTGTTGAGCAGGCGGTAGAAACTGCTCGAACCGATGCCCCACAGGCCACACAGCGTTTCCCGCGCCCGCTCGCGGCGCCGGCGATAATAGTGATCGGGAAAGTCGGGCGCTTCCAGAAAACCGTAGTGGCACATCAGCGTCAGCGCCGGTCTCCAACTGGCGTGTTCAAGCCAGCACAGGCGCTCGATGGGCGCATTCAACGGGGCGCGATCGGGGCGCAGGCTGGTCACACCCCAACGCAGGACAAGCTCCGCGATGCTGCTGTCAGATGGCGCAAAAGCATTTCCGGCGACGATGCGCGCCGGGCGGAAGAGGGTTTCGAGAAACTGACGTTCCTCGTCGTCAGAGGGAGCGAGCCATTCGCCGGCGACGTTGCCGTTGCGATAGGCGTCGAGCATCTTGTCCAGGCAGGGTCTGGCTGGCGCGCCCGCCGGCGTGTGCGTGGCCGGTGCGTCCTCATCATGCTCGCGCGCTGCAGCGCACGCTCCAGCGTGCGCTGCAGATGCTGTCGTGGCCATACTTCAACCTCCAGCGAAGCCGACCCGAGGCAGCGCTATTGTAAATCGTCCAACTATCGTCTATGGCCTATGCCGGCGGGGCCTGGCCCGTCTGCGTAGGAATGGGAGGCGCTTTCTGATGTATCGAGCAGAGGCGCTCATTCACATCAAACCCGGCGCCGGCGCAACAGGGCACACAAGCTGGGTGGGCTGTTGAGCGGGTGAGCGTGGGTTGAGGCACGAAGCCCGCCGGGAGGATTCGATCTCCCGACGGGCGTGGTTTGAGTCAACGCAGCGGTGTGATCGTGACGAGCGCCACATCATGCCGGTCGACGCGGGTGGTGAAGCTACCGCTGAAGACGCCCAGTTCTTCGCCGCGCCACACATCGCGCACGCGGCAGGGTCGATTCTCGATCAGGCCCAGCGCCTCCCAGGCCACCATGACCAGCCGGCCATTGCGCTCGCCGAGGTTGAACAGCCCAACGGCAATCGACCCATCCTCCAACGGCTTGGCCCATACCGAAGCCACTTCTGGGCCATGGCTGATGGCGCCGACATGATAGGCCTGACGGCCCAGCGCATCTTGATTGATGGCAATCGCCTCTTTGTTCATCAGGATAGCGCGCGTGGCGGCGTTCATCTGCCGCACATCGCAGCCGATCATCAGGGGCGCAGCCAGCAGGCACCACAGGCTGAAGTGGCTGCGATATTCGGCGTCGGTGCAGCCGCCCTGCGCGGCGTTGCCTTTGCCGTACATGCCGACTACCAGCATGTCCGGGTCGTTCCAGTGGCCCGGCCCGGCGTAAGCATCCAGGCCGATCTGGCGCCGAAAGCCAATGTCGAGAATCGATTGCCACGAGTCTGCGATGTCGCCGGTGGTGCGCCACATGTGTCCGCCGACCTGGGCGCCCCACTCCCAGGGCTTGTGGGTGCCCCATTCACAGATGCTAAACACGATGGGCCGGCCGGTTGCGCGCAACGCCTGACCCATGCGCCGGTATAGCGACGGGCCGCTGATGCCTGGCGGGGCATAGCAGAAGTCGTACTTGAGGAAGTCCACGCCCCATTCGGCGAACGTTTGCGCGTCGACCTCTTCGTAGCCATAGCTGGCCGGCTTGCCGGCGCAGGTGTGGCTGCCGGCGCACGAGTAGATGCCGAACTTCAGACCCTTGCTGTGTGCATAGTCGGCCAGCGGCTTGATGCCGTTAGGAAACTTGACGGGGTCCCAGGTCAGCCGGCCGTCGACGCGCGCATCGGCTTCCCACAAATCGTCAATGACGATGTATTCGTAGCCGGCCGCCTTCAGCCCTGCGCGCTCGAAGGTGTCAATCGTTTCCAGTACCACGCTCGCGTCGATATCCGGGCCGAAGGTGTTCCAACTGTTCCAGCCCATGGGAGGAGTTTGTGCCAGCATATCTTTGATTCCTTGTTTGTAGACACGTGTTCATCAAACGTGTTTGTGATCGGAGTGTACCCGCACAGTTGCAAGCGCGCGTTGGCCGGCCCGTCAACCCACGCCTGTTGACTCGCGCGTTAGCCAGCCGGCAATTGTAGAATGTCCACGTTATTTGCAACACCATCAAGACCCGAACGATCGACATGAGCCATTCACGCATCCTTTGTCACAAAGCCGGCGCAGCGGGCCGAACTGCTTCAATGTGCGCGATTGCGCTGGCGCTCTGCCTTGCCCTGCCGGCATCGCCGGCCGGCAGCGCAACTTCCGCCATCACGGGGACTGAAGAAGATATGCTTCCAACCGGCCAACATAGTTACACCTTTGAGTCCAAAGCAGGCAATCGCAAGCTGCGCCTCAACTACTGGTTGTTCCTCCCGCAATCCTACGGTCAGGACCCCGACATGCGCTGGCCGCTGCTGTTGTTCCTGCACGGCTCGCGCGAAGCCGGGCGCGACATCAACCGCGTGCGCAACGCCATCCTGCCCCAGATCGTCGATCAGCAGCCCAACTTTCCGTTTATTGTGGTGTCCCCTCAGTCGCCATCATCGTCTACCTGGGACACCAGCATCCCGGCCATCATCGCGTTGTTGGACGACTTGCAGACGCGGCTGGCGATTGACCCCGACCGCGTGTATCTCACCGGCCTGAGTCTGGGTGGGTTCGGCGCATGGGCGTTGGCCCGCGCCCAGCCAGAGCGGTTTGCCGCCATCGTGCCGGTGGTCGGCGGCTACTATGCTGACCCGCGCCTGCTATGCCCGCTCAAGGACATCCCCATCTGGGTGTTTCACGGCACCAAAGACTGGAATGTGCCCTTCAGACAATCCGAGCGCGTGGTGAAAGCGTTGCAGGCATGCGGTGGCAATCCCCGCTTCACGATCTACGAAGGGGCCGACCATGATGAAGGCTGGCGGCGCGCCTATAACGACCCTGAACTCTATGACTGGCTGTTACAGCAGCGCAGAAGCCGGTGAGAGTCTGAAGAGTCTGAAGAGTCTGAAGAGTCTGAGAAGGTGAAGACCTTGCATCGGCTAGGGAGCAGGTGAAGACGACATTCGGTTTGATTCATCATAGGAGGAGCATTCACGTGAGCGCAACAATCTTGCGACAGCGACAGATCCATCTGGACTTTCACACCGGTCCGGCCATCCCCGATGTGGGGGCCGACTTCGATGCGCAGCAGTTCGCGCAGATGATGAAGCGCGCCCACGTGAACTCAGTCACCGTATTCGCCAAGTGCCATCATGGCCACCTGTACTACGTCACGCAGCACCCGGCCCGCCATCCGCATCTGAAGGCCGGCCTCGACCTGACCCGCCAACAGGTGGATGCCCTTCACGCCGAGGGCATTCGCGCGCCCATCTACATCTCGGTGCTGTTCGATGAATATGCGGCCAACACCTACCCGGAGTGGGTGGCTAAAGGGCCGGACGGCGCAACCATTGGCCGCAAGCCGCTGCAAGCCGGCTGGCAGATCATGGACATGACCAGCCCTTATCAGGAATACCTCGCCGAGCAGGTGCAGGAGATTCTGGACAAGTTTAGGCCGGTAGATGGCATTTTCTTCGACATCTGCTTCGATGTGCCCAGTGTCAGCAAATGGGCCATCGCCGCCATGCTCGAGCAGGGCTACGATCCAACGCAGGATTCGGATCGCGCGCGGTTTGCCCACGAGGTCACGCTGGCTTACATGAAGCGCTTCGGCGATAGGGTGAAAGACAGCGCGCCGGACGCGACGGTGTATTTCAACTCACGCCCGCTCAGCGGCCTGCCCCATGACGCGCCATTGATGACGCATGTCGAGATCGAGGCGCTGCCAACTGGCGGCTGGGGCTATATGTACTTCCCCAAGAATGTGCGCTATGCGCGCAATTTCGGCAAACCCTACATGGGCATGACCGGCCGCTTCCACAAAAGTTGGGCCGACTTCGGTGGGCTGAAGCCATTTGCCGCGCTGAAGTACGAGGTGTGCCAGATGCTGGCCCATGGCGCGCAATGCTCGGTGGGCGACCAGCTCCACCCGCGCGGCCGGCTCGACCCGGTCGTGTACGATCTGATCGGCCGCGTCTACGCGTATGCCGAGGCGTGTGAGCCGTGGACGGCCGGCGCGACACCCGTCTCGCAGATTGCCGTGTTGCGCAGCAGCACAGACGCCGGCGTGTACCGTGAGGAGCCGGGAGGCACACACGATGGCGTCACGCGCCTGCTCAGTCACCTCAAACACCAGTTCGATTTCCTGGATTCCGATATGAAGTTCGAGCAGTATGAACTCGTCATTCTGCCCGACGCGGTGCAGGTCGATGCCAAACTGGCCCGGCGCTTGCAGACCTATCTCGCCCGGGGCGGCAACATCATGGTCACGGGAACCAGCGGGCTGGACGACGCGCTGCAACCGCTGTTGCCGGAGATGGGCGCGCGGGTTGAGGGCCATAGCCCCTACCAGACCACCTACATTCGCTTTGGGCCGGCTGTCGCAGCGGGCGTGCCGGCCACCGATCACGTGATGTATGAACGCGGTATTCGCATGAAGCCGGCGCGCGGCGCGCATTGCCTGGCTGAGGTGATCGAGCCATACTTCGACCGCAACTATCAGCATTTCTGCTCGCACGCGCAGACGCCGCCCAACCCTGCGCCGACCGGCTACGCCGCCGCCATCCGCAAGGGCAACGTCATCACCATCCCATATCCGATCTTCAAAGCCTATGGCACGCACGCCAATCTGGCCTATCGCTGGCTGGTCGGCAACTGCATCCGGCTGTTGATTGAACCAGAGCTGACTGTAAGCGCGCCGAGCACGCTGGAAGCCACCCTCATGCGTCAGGGCAGGCGCACCGTTGTACACTTGCTGCAGTTCGTCGCTGATCGGCGCACCGATGTGCTCGACCTGGTGGAAGACATCATCCCGCTCTACAACGTGCCGCTGTCGCTCAAGCTATCGCGTGCGCCCCGCCGGGTCTACCTCGCGCCATCAGGCGAGGCGCTTGACCTTGTGTTTGCTGATGGCCGGGCCAATGTAACTGTGCCGGTTGTGGAGGGACATCAGATGGTTGTCTTCGAGTGAGGATTTATGCGCGCATCTTCCGTGTCGTCACTGGCTGAGACCTTCAATGGCTTCGGCTTTCGTCTGCTGGCCGAGCTGGCGCGGGGCAAGCCGGCCAACACGCTGATTTCACCGGCCAGCATTGCCATGGCGTTGACGCTGGCCTGCAACGGCGCAGCCGGCGAGACACAGCAGGCTATGGCGCAGGCGCTGGGTATCGACGGGCTGAGCCTTAAAAAAGTGAACCAGGGCTGCGCCGGCCTGCTCGATGCCCTGGCGACGCTCGACCCGCGTGTCGAAATCAGCCTGGCCAGCGCGGTGTGGGTGGCTGCCGACGCAAAGGTCAAGCCGGCTTTTGTCGAGATCGGCCGCCTGATGTATCGCGCCGAAATCCGCAACATCTCTTTCGATGAGGCAGCGGTGAAGGTCATCAACGAGTGGGTGGAGGCAAAGACCCAGGGCCGCGTCCGGCAATTGCTGGGGCCGGGCGATCTGACGCCGGCGACGCTCATCGCGTTGTTGAACGCCATCTACTTCAAGGGCGTCTGGGCGCGCGCCTTTGAGTCCAACCTGACACGGGAAGGCGTTTTCACGCGCGCCGATGGCACGACGCAGCCGGCCATGCTCATGCGCCAGTCCGGCAAATTCGCCTACTTCAGCAATGAGCGGGCGCAGGTCGTGCGATTGCCCTACGGAACCGGGCGCGCCAGTATGATGATCGCGCTACCCCGGCCGAAAATCGACATCGGCGCATTCGCGCGCGAAATGAATGCCGCCGGCTGGGCCAGGCTGACCCACCCGCTGTTGATGCGCGAAGGCAGTGTTGTGCTGCCGCGTTTCAAGGTGGAATGCGCCCTGCGACTTAATGACGCGCTCAGTGCGCTGGGCATGGGGGTTGCCTTCGGCGATCAGGCCAACTTCAGCGCCATGTTCGCCAGAGATCATGCCCACATCAGCGTCGTCCAGCACAAAGCATTCGTCGAGGTGAATGAAGAAGGCACCGAAGCCGCTGCCGCCACGGCTGTGGTGATGGCCAAAACACTGTCGCTTGCGCCGGCGCCCTTCCACTTCGTCGCCGACCGGCCGTTCTGCTTTGCCATCGAGGACGGCGAGACCGGCGTGATTCTGTTCCTGGGTGTCGTGACCCACGTGTGACAATGAGCGAGCCAAATTACAACACCCAAACACCTAGCGGGACGTAAAGCAGCAGGGCCAAGATTGCGCAAAACTGCCTATATCAGTTTTCTTCGGCTTAGGGACATAAAAGGCTTGACATCGCCGCTGGCGCTTCATACAATGGATACAAGCAGGGAGCTCCAAGGAATTGGAAAGCGACCTCATAACAGCAGAAGCCGATGCTTGAACGCGATTAGCCTGCAAAGATGAGCGGTCATCTTCAGGCAATTAAGTTAAAGAGCAAAGGCAAGCCGCGCACTCGAGGCTGAGCACAATCAAGCGGTCAGGCACGCTCTAACCTAGAGCTTGGAAGACAGCCTGAAACACAGCCAAAGAGAACAACCGAAGAGGAAGTCAGCGTTTCGTTGAAGCGAATGCGGGTGAAGACCAATTCGCAAGCCGGTAAGGCAAAAGAAACACAGACTCTCTGGTGAAAAGCGCAACGTTGTGAGGCGGGCTTGAAGGTTACTTGAAGCCCCTGCTTACTTTTTCCCACTCGCTTGTCAAGGGCGAATCGGCTCAAATTGGTTGCACGTGTCCCCTGGCGCCGAAGGATCCGCGACAAACCCGATGTTGTTCTCCAGAGCAGCCTGGCCGGCCTGCACCGTCACTGCCAGGCGTTGGCGCGTTGCGCGGTAGCCGGGGGGCGCAATCGGCAAGAGTTGATACTGCCCAGCAGTGACAGGCACGCCAAATGTCCCGTCATCCCCCACGTAGCCGCACACATACCAATCGCCCCCGGCTGTGATCTTGTACCACATGCCGTATAGTTCGCGCTCGCCGGGGTCGCGCTGACCATTCTGATTGCGATCCTCATAAGCCGAGCCACGAATGCTGCCCAGTCCCGATCCGCCGGATGGCGCGGACACAACGGCCGGATTGGGAGCCGGTGAGGGAGGGGCGATATCGCCAGATTGCAACGCTCGCAGGCGCTGATACTGCGCCTGCATAGCCGCCTGGACTTCGCTCATCTGGCGCTGCCAGTCTGGATCCGAGGCAAGCTCTGGCCTGGCCTGTGACTGCGCCAGCAACGCCCGCGCGCGCGCAAACAGGCGATCCAAATCGGTGTTCACGGCGCGCAGGATGTCCAGTGTGGCCTGTTGTTCAGATGTGAGTGTGGGCACAAGTGTGGGCACAAGTGTGGGCACAAGTGTGGGCCGACGCGTGGCTGCAGGGGGCGCCTCGGCCGGTCGAGTGGTGGGAGATGGTGTGGGAGAAAGTGCCAACGTCGGCGCAGGTTCAGGTGTGGGCAACGGGGTTTGTGTAGGCGCAGGGGGGCGGTTGGGCGCGCCGCGCGTCGGAATCGGTGTGACTTGTTGGGCAGCGACCTCAGCAGTGAGTGTGGCCGTTGGCGCGGCAGCCGGCCAGAGCGAATTCAACCAACCGGTGGCGGTGCCCGACGCCAGTAGCGCAATCACGCAGCCGGCCACCAGCAGCAGGGCCAACAACGCTACCCCCGCGACCCACGCGCCTGAGCGCGTCTGGCCGGCGGCGCTTGATGGCTGGGCAGGCGTGGACTGCGCACTTGCAGCGGGGGCCGGCACGCCACGCCCGGCATTAGGCCCGGCATTAGGCCCGGCATCCTGATGGGCCAGTGCAAGCGCGGTATCGATCAGCGCCTGCGCATCGGGCGCAGCATAGGCAACTTTAAAGTCATGTGTCAGCGTGTCGTAAACAGGTCGGCCTTTGCGCTGCTCGTCATAGATCAGGGACAACAGGCGATCGGCGCGAGTACGTGGCGCTTCGATCATGGATCGCGCGCGAGCAACCAGCACGGGATCGGGTTGGCCGCTCATGTAGCTGTATTGTAAAGGCAAAAGGCGCCCCGTATGTGCCGCCAGGTTGCCCGATTGGCCGAGGCTTGCCAGATCACAGCCGGCATCCTCACCGGGGAATTGTAAGCGTGTCGGCGCGTCAGCCTTTCAGGCCGGTTAAGGCGATGCCCTGGACGAAGAACTTCTGGCCGATGAAGAACAGCACGATGCATGGCGCCAGGGCGATGGTGGAGGCAGCCATCAAGATTTCCCAGCGCCCCTGCCCGCCGGCCGGGTAGGCCAGAATGCTGGCCAGCCCCAGCGCCAGCGTTTTGTTCTGCTCCGAGTTCAGATAAATCAGCGGGGCAAGAAAATCGTTCCAGTGGTAGAGGAACGAGAAAATCACCACCGTCACAATGATGGGGCCAGACAGCGGCATGATGATTCGCCAGTACACGCCAAGCACATTGCTGCCATCAATGATGGCCGCTTCATCCAGGTCTTTGGGAATTGTGAGGAAGAACTGGCGCATGAGAAAGACCTGGTAGGCATTGGCGAAGAAGTGCGGCACGACCAGTGGCAGGAAGGTGTCGATCCAGTTCAGTTGCCGGAACAACACAAACTGCGGGATCATCGTTACCTGAAAGGGCAGCATCATGGTGCTGAGCACGAGCAGAAACATGAAGTTTTTGCCGCGCGCCTTGAGCCGGGCAAATGCAAACGCCACGATAGAGCAGGACAGCAGATCGCCGATGATGTTGAGCTGGGTGATGATGGCGGTGTTGAGCATGAACCGGCCAAACGGCATCAGGTCGAACACATAGGCGAAGTTGCTCCACATCGGCGTCTCGGGCAACCAGCGCGGCGGAAACAAGAACACCTCGTAATTTTGTTTCAGCGCCGTGGTCACCATCCACACCAGCGGTAGTGTCACGATGATGGCGCCCAGCAGGATGAGCAGATAGGCAATCAGATCGCCCACGAGCCTGGCGCGCGCAATCGAGCCGGCGCGTACTGTCACTGTGTTGTGCGCCACGTCAGGCCTCCGTCTCGTAGAACACCCATTGTCGGGCCAGCTTGAACTGCAACAACGTCACGATCAGAATGATGGCGAATAGCACCCATGCCAGCGCGGATGCGTACCCCATTTTGAAAAACTTGAAGGCGTTGTTGTAGAGATACAGGCCGTACACCATGGTGGCGTTGCCCGGCCCGCCAGATGTCATGACGTAGACGGTGGTGAACGCCTGCAACGCGCCGATCAGGCCGGTGGTCAGGGCAAAGAAGATGGCCGGTGTCATCAGGGGCAGGGTGATATGCCAAAACTTGGCTGCGCCGGTGGCCCCATCGATATCGGCTGCTTCGTACAGGTGTTGCGGGATGCCTTGTAAGCCGGCGAGAAAGATCACCATATTCCCGCCAAATCCCCACACGCTCATGATGATAAGAGAGGGCAACGCCCAGGCGCTGCTTGCCAGCCAGCGTGGCCCCTGAATGCCGAAGAATTCCAGCACCAGATTGATCACGCCGAATTCGGGGTTGTACATGATGCGCCACATCCAGGCCACTGCCACGCCCGACACCACGAAGGGCAAGTAATAGATCACCCGGAAAAACTGCTGTCCCCGAATGTTGCGATTGAGCAGCAGCGCCACCAGCATGGCGACCACAATCGTCAGGCTGACACTACCCAGCGCGTACACGATCGTGACCCGCAGCGCATTCCAGAACAGGGGATCGGCCACCATCTCGGCGAAGTTTGCCAGCCCGACCCATTGCGCCGGCGTCAACAAATCCCACTGCGTCAGGCTGAAGATTGCCGACGCGACCATGGGGCCGAGGGTAAACATCAGAAATCCGACGATCCAGGGTGAGATCAGCGCATAGAACCAGATTTCCTGCTGGCGCTCCCACCCTGAAAAGCGCGCTGTGTGGCGAACGCCGGCTGTCCCGGTGCGTCGAGTCAAGATCGTGTTCATGGGTATCCAACCTGGGCGTATCCAGATGAGCAAACGGGAACCCGCTCCATCGACAGAAGCGGGTTCCCAATGACCTGACTGCATCGCCGGGGCTACAGCCCGCGGCAGCGCAGCCAAGTTTAGCTTGATTTGGCCAGCAGCGCGTTGATCTGAGGCACGACGGCATCCAGCGCTGCTTGCGCCGTCTTCTCGCCGTTCATCAGCAGCGACACCTCGGCGTTGATGATTTGCTCTTCCTGCGTCCAGGTGGGGGTAACCTCATGCAAGCTCATGTACTTCGAGGCGTCCATGAACACCTGCACGTTATGCGGGATGGTCTTCTCATTCAGATACAGGCCGGGCTTGTTGGCGATCGATTGGCGAGACGGAATGGAGAAGCCGGTCACGGCCAGAATCTCGGAGCCTTCGCGGGTCATGTGCACGGCCAACTTCCATGCCGCTTCCTGGGCTTTGGTCTGTGCATAGATGCCGTAGCCAGAGCTGTACATGATCGAGTTGCGCCCCTTGGGGCCTTGTGGGTGAGGCGCGATTGCCCAGTCAAACTGAGCCTCCAACAGGCTCGGCACCATGTAGCTGCCCTGCGGCATCATAGCCACCTTGCCGGAGTTGAAGCCAAAGCCGGCCCCTTGCGCCTCGGCAGTTGGCGCAACATTTTCCTTGTTGATCAGATCGGACATCCACTGGAAGACCTGCACGTTCTGCGGCTCGTTCAGCAGGCACTTGGTGCGCGACTCATCCAGATAGCGCCCGCCCACGTCCTTGATGCGGGGCACCCAGTAGCCCCAACCTGACGGCACCATCGTGCCATATTGTGTGATGCGATCGCCCTCTTTCTTGGTGAGCTGTCGCGCGGCTTCGAGATATTTGTTGGCGCCTTCCGGCGACCAGTCCCAGGTCTCGTCGGGGTAACTCAGGCCGGCCTCGTCGAACAGGGTCTTGTTGTAGAACAAACCCCAGGTCACATAGTCTTTGGGCAACACATAGATCCCGCCCTGCCACGAGAAGTTCTCCAGAACGTTAGGCCAGAAGTCGTCCTTGTTGAATGTCGCGTCAGACTGAATGAACGGATTCATGTCCAGCACGACTTTCGACGCAGCCCAGCGTGCGGTGTACGCCTCGCCGATGTTGATCAGGTCGGCTGCTGCTCCACCGGCTGCTTCGGTTTGCAGCTTGGTGTAGTACTCGGCGAACGGGACGGCAGTCACTTCGAGGTCGATGTCGTTCTTGTCCGTAAAGGCGGCAAACGCCTTCTTGTGCAGTTCCAGCTCCTCGCCGCCCGACCACGTCATCAATCTCAGTTTGGTCTTGCCGGCTGCCGGCGCCTGCGCAGGGGCCTGGGTAGCCGCCGACTCGGACCCAGATGGGGCGGGGGCTGATCTGGGCGCCGCACACGCGGCCAGGCCGGCCACGCCGAGCACGCCGGCGCCAACCTTCAGAAATGTGCGCCGACTGACTGTGTTTTTCGTCTGCATAACTTCTCTCCTTCCTGTCTGAAAATGATGAACACCTGTTCCACACCACGCGCAACGGCTGGGCTACAATATTTAGCCAAGCCGTGCGTGACACAATCAGTGTAATGGTCAACAGCCTGATTCAAGCGGTCAACCAGAGGCCATCGAGTGACCAGCTATGCTGACTGTTGAACAGATCGCCTGGACGCGAGAAGCACTGGAAAGGCTGTATGATTTGGCCTTTCTAGAGCGCCATATCACCCTGCCGCCGGCAGCCGGCCGTTATGCCTCGGCTCGCGCTGTGCAGCGTGCGCTGATCGAAGCGGTTCAACAGATTCGCCCCCCCGCCGGCGCACCGCTCAGCTCCATGGCCTGGCGCGTCTATAACGCGCTTCATGAGCGTTATCTCAGCGGCATGACTCAGACTGAGGCGGCTGCGGAGCTTAACGTCAGTTTGCGGCAGTTGCGGCGCGACCAGATGCGCGGCGTTGCGGCAGTCGCGGCGTTGCTGTTTGAGGCAGCCGGCGCAGAGCCGGCCATCACCTCAACAGCCTCCCTGCCCGATCGTCCTCACAGCGGGCTGACACACATCGAAGAGGCGCTGTGCTCAGCCGTCACGACGCTGGAACCATTGCTCTCGCAGCAGACGTTGCACGTGTCGGTGCATGCAGAGACGCCACTGCCACCGGCCATCGGCGACCGCATGGTGATCCGTCAACTGCTTATCCTCTCGCTCAACTGGGTGATTCAAGACGCCCGCTGCGCAACCCTGCAAGCGCGTGTCGAGCGAGCCAACACGGCGATTCGGGTGACATTGCCTGCGCCGGCCTCCTGCGGGCCGCAATCTGACCTGGATGCGATTACCCATCTGGCCGGCAGGATTGGCGCCATCGTGCAGACGCACCACACCCCGCCCGCGCTGCAGATCACCTTCCCGGCCAGCGTGCGGCACTGCGTCCTCATGATCGACGACGACCCCGACGCCATCGAACTGGTGCGGCGCTCTCTGGAGACCACTGACGAGTTCGACCTGGTCGCGGTGACCCACCCGGAGGAGGCCTTGCGGGAGGCGTTAGACATACGGCCGGACTGCATCCTGCTCGACGTGATGATGCCGGTGCTGGATGGCTGGGAATTGTTGGCTCAATTCAAATCGCACCCCCAACTGGCCGGCACGCCCATCGTTGTCAGCTCGGTGTTGGGCAGCGAGACATTGGCGCGCGCGCTGGGAGCGTCTGGCGTGCTGCCCCGGCCCTATTCGGCGCCGTCGCTGTTGCAAACCTTGCGCGCGGTGACGGCAATGCGCCCCACCACAGGACAGCCCTCCGGCATTACTGCACGCTAATCTCTACCCCTGGCGCGACCATGCGGGTGAAGTCGGCAATCGCCTGCATCAGTTCGCGCGCGGTGAATCCGTCGCACCGGGCGAAGGACAGATAGGGTGTGGCCAGATACTCTCCCCGCGCCGTTTGCCCGCTGATCAGACAGACCGGGATGCGACGCCAGGCGTCGCGGCGCTCCATTTCGGCCAGCACGTCGAAGCCGCTGATTGCGCCCAGCCCCAGATCGAGCAGCATCCCGTCAATCACCGTTGCCGGGTTATCTTGCCCGGCGGTCTCGCACAAGCGCAGCAGTTCCAGAGCTTGTTCTCCGCTGCGCGCTTTGACCACGTTCAAGCCGGCAAAGCCTGTCAGCGCCGCCGACGGCGTGGAGCGCGCCATGCGGGCGAGCAACGCGGCTGTGTCTTCGTCGTCTTCCACGATCAGCAGGCGCGCCGGCCGAGCGGCGCGCTCGTGATGGGCCGGCGCGCGCGCGTTGAGCAGAATCGCAATCGCTTCGTGAACCTGCTCGCGCGTGACCGGCTTGACCAGATAGCGCCGGATGAAGTCGCCGGTGACATGCGCCGTCTGCGACACCTGACCGATCGGGCCCGGCACATAGCAACGTATCATCGGCACATGGCCGAAGGCGGCAGGCAGCGGGCCGGGCGACCGGTCTCGATCGGCGGGTTCATTCACCACAATCACCTCCGGGTTGTCGGCACGAGAGTGTTCAGCCAACGCCCCCAGACTGGCGGCCTGCGTCACACGCAGCCCACGGATATGCCGGGCGAGCAAAGGCGACAACAGCGGGATCGGCTCGACCACTGCCAGGCAGCCCACTTCGCGCCGGCCTACTGCGCGAGGAATGCGATCCAGCGCGATGACCGGCTGAGCCGGGCTGATCGGCAACGTGAACGAGAAGGTGCTCCCCACACCGGGCGCGCTCTCCACCCACATCCGTCCGCCCTGTAGTTCAATGAATCGCTTGCTGATTGCCAGCCCCAGCCCCGACCCTTCGCGTTTGCGGCGCCGTGCGTCGCCGAGCTGCACAAACGGCTCGAACAACCGCTTGAGGTCTTCTGGCGCAATCCCCACCCCGGTGTCGGTCACGCTGATGACCACCTCGGATGCCGGTTCCGGCGTATCAGAGCCGGCTACCAGACTTTTTGTTCCGCCCGCCTCGCTTGCTTTTGCCCTTTCACTGCGCGCCGTAATCGTGATACCGCCGCTGTCGGTGAAACGCAGCGCGTTGTTCAGCAAGTTCAGCAACACCTGGTGAACACGCGTCCGATCGGCATAGACCTCTGGCAGATTCGGCTGAATGTGGACGTTCAAGCTGAGGCCACGCTGCCGGATCAGCTCTTCGTATTCAACGACAGCTCGATCGACCAGTTCCCGCGCCGGCACAACCTCCTGCTGCACAGTCAAGTGATTGGCATCCATCTGACTGAGGTCGAGGATGTCATTGACCAACTTCAGCAGATGTTGGGCGTGGCGGTGAATGAGTGTGACATCGGCCATCAGTTTCGGCGGCAGCGCAGGGGATCCGGCGTGGCCGGCGCCATACACCTGCGGCTCGCGCAGAATCAGATCGCTGAATCCAATGATCAGGTTCAGCGGCGCGCGCAGTTCGTGGCTGACGCTGGCGGCGAACTCTTCCTTTGAGCGCCGCGCCTCGTCCGCGTGTTGTCGGGCAATCTCCAACTGCTCGTTCGAGCGGGCCAGTTGGGCGCTGGTCTGGCCCAGCGATTTGAGCGCCAACGCCAGTTCTGCGCTCTTATCACGCAGCAGGTGCGCCTGCGCCTGGGCTTCGGTGTAGGTGTCCTGCATCCAGCGCAGGGTGCGCAACAGCACGCGCCAGACTGTGTGCGCCAGCAGGGTCGACAAGCCGGCCCACACAGCCACGGCCAGGGCATCGCCCCAACCCAGGATGTGTGGCGGCAGGGCAAGAGCGCCGCCCATCAGGATGAGGCTGGTGGCGCCCCAGGTTACCCAGCCGGCCGGCGGGCCGATCAACAACACATTCAGCGCGCAGACAAGTGTCAGTCCGATGGTCGAAAAACCATCCAGGCGCGTCAAGGCAAAAGCCAGCGCCACGGCCCATACGCCCCAGCCGCACAGATGCAACGCAAGGCGCGGGCGTGCGCGGGCCTGCCACAGGCTTGCGCCGGCTGCCAGCAGCGCCAGTTGATAGGGCGCGATCTGCGCAAGGTCAATGCCCTCGCCTTGTGGCAATAGCGATAGCACCAGGCCGGCCATGCCGAGCGCCACGAGCGGCCATTGTGCAGCATAGGCCATGATCTCCAGCCGCAGCGCCAGCACTTCATCTGCGAACGATTGGTCGCCGGTCGAGGAAGGGGATGAGCGTGCAAGAACGGGATCGCTTGACTGCATGGGGCAAGCATACTGCCATTGCGCGCAAGCCGGCTATTCGCCCTGTGCAACGCGCTCCATCACCAGTCGCCAGAAGCGCCAGCAGTCATCGATATCCCGCTGGGTTTTGGCGTCGAGGGGATGGCGAAATGGAAGCCGTTCGACCCGCGCACGGAATTCCTGCGCGATCGCGTCCACATCCAGCGTGGTCAGTCGCCCATCGCGCACGACAATCTGGCCGTTGACGATGACATGCTTGACCGACCGCCCCGTCTCGCAATAGGCCAGCGCGCCCCAGGCATCGTTCATCGGCGACAAGACCGGGCTATTGACATCGAGCAGGGTGATGTCGGCCAGTTGCCCCGCTTCCAGCCGGCCAAGTTGATCGCGCATCAATAAGGCCGCTGCGCCGCCCAGCGTGGCCGCCTCCACGGCTTCGCGCGCCGAAATCCACGTGCTCGCTTCAGGATGCTTCAGATTGTGGATCAAGGCCGCCAGACGAATGGTGTCGAACATGTCCTGGTTGTCGTTGCTGCACGCGCCGTCCACGCCCAGCGCCACAGTGACGCCGCGATCGAGCATCTCGCGCATTGCCATCAGCCCGCTGCCCAGTTTAAGGTTGGCAGCCGGGTTGTGCACGGGGATCGCGCCGGTCTCGGCTAGTCGGTCAAGATCGGCGGCGCTTCTAATCCACACCGAATGCGGCAGTGTCACATCGGGGCCAAGCACGCCCAGGTCGGCCATGCGCTGGATGATGGTCTTGCCAAAAGCGCGGCGGATGGAATAGTCTTGAACGCGCGTCTCGACACAGTGCATGTGCATGCCGGCCCCATGTTTGCGCGCCAGGTCGAGCGACATGTGCAGACAGTTGTCGCTGACAAGCTGGCCGGCTGCCGGGCCGAGGAATGTTTGTAGCCGGCCATCGGCCTGGCCGTGCCAGTCTTCCATCCAGGCGTCAAACAGATCGAGCGTGTCGCGCAACACGCCGGCGCGATACGCTTCGCGGTCAGGGCGATAGCCGCCGTGCGCCAGGCCATAGGCGCTGCCGCGCAGATCGACGCCCAGCGCATCGCCGGCGTCGAGCACATAGTCGTGGTCGTCGTACATTGGCGCGACGGTGGCGCGGATGCCGCTGTCGCGATAAGCCTCCATCGTCGCGTCGAGCACGGCGCGGTTCCAGGGGCCGGCGTGCCACAGATGATCGAGCGAGCCGGTGCAACCACCCAACAGCATTTCGATGGCGCTCATGGCGGCGCACAGGTAGTGATCGCGCGGCGTGTATTCGCCGCACGTGCCATATAGCCATACCAGCCACGGCTCCAGCGGCATGCGTTCGGTGGCGCCGCGCATATAGTTCTCCGGCGAGTGGGTGTGCGCACTGATCAGGCCGGGGATGGCCAGCAGCCCACGCCCATCAATAATCTCAAGCGCTGGAGATTGGAGGTTGAGCGTTGTGTGTTGAGCGTTGAGTGGGGCCTTGCCAATTGCAACGATGCGGTTGCCTTCGATCAGAATGGACTGATCCACAGCCATAGCGCGCGGGGCATTGGCATTCAAAACGTCGCAGTGTTCAATCAGGATCGGCATGGGCGCATGGTAGCACGATGGTCTCGGCAGGGACAAGCCCTGGGCAGGGACAAGCCCTGCCTCTACTACCGAACAACGATGCGCTGGCCGTCGCTGATGAATTCCACCATGCCCACATCGCGCAGGGCGATCGGCCGGATATCCGCGTTTAGCCTGGGTGGCGCGCCGCCTGCATCGGCCCATACCACCCAGCGCGGCTGCGCCGCTGCCAGCAGGGCCGGCGATGCGCCACGCACGCCGACGAACACCACGCTGCCCGGTTGCACGGTGCCGCTGATCACCATGGTGTCGCCGGCCAGCTCAAACACCGTGCTGCCATAGCTCAGCCGGCCGCCGATTGCGCCATTCATGCGCTGCTCGATCGTCAGCACCACGCCCGGTTCCAGGATCACGCGCGTGCCCGGCGGGACAGCTTTGACCTGCCGGGCGCGAGTGCGCGCTGCGTCTTCCCACTCCGTGAGCATGGTCGAAGGTTCATCCTCGCCTCTGGGCATGAGCGTCACACCTACGGTGTAGCGCTGCAACACCGGCAGCGTGTCGCCCCGCGCGAAGTCGTTGCGTTGGGGCAGGATGAGCAACTCAACGGCGCGGTCGGTCAGCGGCATGGCACGGCCCATCACCGGCAACACACCGCCCCCGCCGGCGAACACAATCTGTTTGCCGGCCGGCGTCTGGATAAAGGCCCCCTCGCCGACAAACGTGACATGCAATTTGCCATCGGGCCGCTGTATCCACAGCACGATGCCCACCGCGCCGGCCATGACGGCGATCATCAAAATCAGCCCCGGCTTCAACATCTGCCGCGCAAAGCTGCTCAGGTTGTGGCGCGTTTGCGGCGACTGAGTGACCACGGCGGTGACGCCGAACAGCGCCAGGTAATAGGCTACTGCGTGAGGCGTGTCGAACCAGTAAACCGGCACGCAGGCATAGTTAAACCCAGCGGTCCACTCAACGATGCGGATGGTGGCGGTCATCAGCGCGTAGGCAGGCAAGCCAACGATGGCGCCGAGCGCGGGCGAGGCAATGCCGGTTGCGCTGGCGATCATACCGACAATCATCCCCGGCGGTTGCAGGGGCAGAATCAGCGCATTGGTCAGCAGGGTGACCAGCGGCAACTGGTGAAAGTTCGTCAGGATGAGCGGCAGCGTGGTGATCTGAGCAGCCAACGTGACCAGCGTGAGATCAGCCAGCAGGCCGGTAATCGTCTTGGCGCGCGAGGGTTCCAGGCCAAATCGCTGCTCGAGTGCGTGCTGCACGCCAAAGATGATGCGATCGGCGTAGAGCACCAGGCCGAGCGTGGCGGCGAAGCTGAGCTGAAAGCCGCCGTCGTACAGGATATGCGGATCGGCCAACAGCATGAAGAAGCCGGCGGCGCACAGCGTGTTGAGGGTGAACCCGCGCCGCCAGAGCAACTGGCCGATCAGAGCGATGATGGCCATGACCGCCGCGCGCACCACCGATGCCGACGCGCCGACCAGCAGGGTATAGACCACGATGGCGGGGATAGCAACCAACGCAGCGCGACGTTTGTTCAGCAGCCGGCTCAGCGCCGGCACCACCAGCGCGATCACCACGCTGACGTTGAAGCCGGAGATGGACACAATGTGCGAGGTGCCGGTGCAGCTAAACGCCCTTGCAAGGTGCGTGGAGATCTCGTTGTCGTCGCCGATGAGGATGCCGTTGAGCAGGGCGGATTCGGGCGCGGGCATGATACGTTGCGTCGACAGGCGCAGAGCCGATTTGACGTTGAGAATGGCCGCGTAGATCGGATTGCCCTCGCCGGCGCCGATACGCTGCACCGCGTCGGGGCGCGGCATCCACGACAGGATGCCCTTGCGCGCCAGATATTCACGATAATCGAACTCGGCCAACACCGGCGGCGCATCGATGGTCCCAAAGGCGCGGATCACATCGCCGTAGCGCCAGGAAGTTGCACGCGGGGCTTTGACAAGCACAATGCCATGCGTCTCGACATCGAACGATTTGCCGACCAGCCGGCGGGTTTCGACGCGCAGGCGCGTGTCGTCGAGGCGCATATCTGGCTCTTCGACCACCACGCCTTCCAGGGTGACGAACTGGCCGTTGTAGGCTGCGACGGAGTTGGCCGGGTCGGGGACGGCCAGGGTGTAGCGCAGGCTGCCGGCGGCCAGCAGCGCCACGAATGCAGCGGCCCAGGCTGCTGCAGGGTTGCGCCGGGTGGCCACCACAACAATGCCGGCCAGCACAAGCACAGCCAGGCTGAGCCAGATCGGGACGGGGAACTGCGCGGTGAACCAGATGCCGGCGGCGAAGGCAAAAGTGATGATCGCGAAAGGCGAGGCGCGATACAACATGCAGCCTCCGATGTATGTTCAGGTGAATGGCGCGCCGCATCAGATCGCGCCTGGAGCAGAGTGTAGGCGGCAAGGCCGGGATGGGCAAGTCGGGCTGTGAGTGTCGCCTGGATGATGGCAATCGTATTCCTGGCCGGCCACACAAACACCGGCGGACTGCTGCCGGCTTATGCAATGCTCTCAGCCAGTTGCACGGCCTTTGCAGCGCGCACACCAAGAAGAACTGCATGCCCTCTTCCTTCGTGACCTTTGTCCCTTCGTGGTTCCATTCCTCAATGTCAACCACAAAAAACGAAGAACACAAAGAAGAACTGCATGCCCTCTTCCTTCGTGACCTTTGTCCCTTCGTGGTTCCATTCCTCAATGTCAACCACAAAGAAACGAAGAACACAAAGAAGAACTGCATACCCTCTTCCTTCGTCACCTTTGTCCCTTCGCGGTTCCATTCCTCAATGTCAACCACAAAGAAACGAAGAACACAAAGAAGAACTGCATACCCTCTTCCTTCGTGACCT